>NZ_QQVY01000009.1 GCF_003590715.1 Paracoccus sp. JM45 | reverse complement strand
CTTCTTGCATTCCAAACAAATCCACAAAAAAACCGGAAATGCCCCGATCAAACAGGGCATCTAAACCTACATGAACTCCGATACAGAAACACATCGGGACTCAAGCATCGAAACCTGACTGCAGTGCCCCAGAAGGACTGACCACATCCCGTCTGCCAAGGTAACTGCCGCCTCCTTACGGTTGCCAAGAACCAGATCACGGAAAAAGACATGCTGGTAATAGGTCGAGCCGTTGTGATCCCCCGCAGCTAGCAGTGCAGGATCGACAGGGATCTCCTCGACGCGGGGGCCTTTGGGCGAACGGGGTGAAATGATCACCTCTGGCACGGGTGCAGGGCCAAGATCAGCAGGCCAGAAACGCCCGGGACCAGGCACGAAAGCTTCGATCTTGCCGTTTTCGCCGACTGCCGAGATTTCTTCCTGATAACGCGCACCTTCCGCAAACATGCACAGTTCCAACATGGCGCTGGCACCGTTTTCGAATTCGACCATGACATAACCATGGTCAAAAATATCAGGCTGGTTGCCATCGACGACTTCGTTCAGATGGTTAACAGCCTGACCGCCCATCGCCATCACGCGAACCGGATTAGATCCCAGTGCAAGGCGCATCAGGTCGAAGAAATGGCAGCACTTCTCGACGAAAGTGCCGCCGGTCTGGTTGTTAAAGCGGTTCCAGTCGCCGACCTTATTCAGGAACGGAAAGCGGTGTTCGCGGATGGTCAGCATCTTGATGCCGCCCGTGGCTGCCTGCGCTTCGGCCAGAAACTTTGCGACTGGCGGCATGTAGCGGTATTCCATCGCGACCCAGACAGGCGCCGGATAGCTGGCAGCAAACTCTTTCAGTTCGGCCATTTGCGACACATCGGTAAACAGCGGCTTTTCGACCAAGACGGGCAGGGGGCGATGTGCTGCGATGGTTTGCAGTTGTTCCAGATGACGGAAGTTCGGGCTGACAATCACCAGACAATCAAGATCCTCGATCGCCAGCAACTCTTCGACACTGTCGACGAATTGCGCGCTTGGGGCCAAAACAAGGGCGTGGGCGCGCATGGTGGCGTCCGGTTCAAAGATCGCGCCGATGACGGTGTCTTTCAGCAAGGCGATATTGCGCAGGTGTTCCTGGCCCATCATGCCGCAGCCGATGATGCCATAATTCAACGTCCGGGTGGTGTTGCGCACCAGCGTGTCGGTCGTCATGTGATCCTCCTCAGATCAGGCGCTGTACATACAGCGCCTTGTCGGTGTCGTACCAGGTACGGGAAAATTCGACTGCGCGCGCGGTTTGTGCCCATGACAGCCGTTCGATATAGGCGGTAACGGTCCCTGCGGCGGGGGCGAAACGGGGGGCGGTCCAATCGGGGACAGGGGCAATGCCGACGCGATCCTCGGCCCGTGTGATCCACAGGCGCAGAGCGCGTTTATAGGTCAGGTACAGAGAATCCTGCACCTTGTCGCGGGGCACCTGACCCGCGCTGCCGTCCAGCCAGATTTCTTCCAGTGCGATGGGGACATCATCCAGAAAGCGCAGCCGGCGGAAGCGTGTTGCACAGTCGGATGCGCCGTAATCGGGTTGTTCGGCATCTTTCGGCAGATAATCAACCGACAGCAGATGTGCATTCGGCAGACCACCACCACTCACGGCATGTTCCAGCCGGAACATCGAATAGACCGAGGTGACCTGCTGACCCGCGCGGATATAGTTCCCCGACCCTTGCCGCCGCTCGATCAGATCCTTTTTTTCCAGCTCTGCCAAGGCTTTACGAAGGGTTCGCACGGTGGTTCCATGGGCATGCGCCATGTCGCGTTCGGGGGGCAGGCGCTGTCCATCGACCAATCGGCCCGCCGCGATATCGCGGATCACCAATTCCTCGATCTGCAGGTGGATGGGTAACGCGTCGGGGCGCTGCGGCAATGCGAGATGATTTTCATCCATCCTTCCGGCCTCCCCTCCGAAACAATTGATACACCATTGATCTACATCATGGACACGGCTATGCAAGTAGAAATTTAGCGAACCTGGGGAGGAAAGCATGACCGTCGTACCCGTGACATCGGCCGATCTGGACAAGGTCGAAATATCCTGGTTTTCGGCACTTTGTTCCGATGATTACCAGTTTCTGGGCGTTCCGGACCCCGATCTGAAGTCCTCTTGGGCGCATTGTTCGAACATCGTGAAAACCGCCGAACAGCAGGGATTCGGAAACATCCTGTGCCCGTCGTCCTATCAGGTGGGGCAGGATACCCTGTCCTTCGTGGCGGGCTGTGCGCCGATCACGGATAAAATCAACATGCTGGCGGCGGTGCGTTGCGGTGAAATGCAGCCCATCATGCTGGCACGGACCATCGCCACGCTGGATCACATGATGCAGGGGCGTTTGACGGTCAACATCATCTCCTCGGATTTTCCGGGCGAAAAGGCCGACAGCGATTACCGTTACCAGCGCTCGCGCGAAGTGGTGCAGATCCTGAAGCAGGCATGGACGCAGGATAAGATCGACTTCCATGGCCAAGTCTATGATTTCAGCGATGTGAACACAGATCCGGTCAAGCCCTATCAGACGGTCGGGCCGATGCTGTATTTTGGCGGCTATTCGCCGGCCGCGCTGGACCTGTGCGGGGAACATTGCGATGTTTACCTGATGTGGCCTGAAAAAACCGAAGATATTGCCGACCGGATGAAGGCCGCCCATGCCGCCGCCGAACGTCATGGCCGCGTGCTGGATTACGGTTTCCGCGCCCATGTCATCGTCCGTGATACCGAAGCCGAGGCACGCGAATATGCCCGACATATCGTGTCCAAGCTGGATGACGAACAGGGCAAGCTGATTCGCGAACGGGCGCTGGATGCGACCTCGCTTGGGGTCAGCCGTCAGGCGCGCAACCGCGAACTGGCCGATCTTGAAGGTTATATCGAACCGAATCTGTGGACCGGCGTTGGTCGTGCGCGGTCGGGCTGTGGCGCTGCCATCGTCGGATCGACCGATCAGGTTTTGTCCAAGCTGGAAGAATTACAGAAGATGGGCATCCGGTCCTTTATCCTGTCAGGCTATCCGCATATCGATGAGGCCGAACATTTCGGAACCCGCGTGCTGCCGCAGATGAAAACCTGCCAGCTGAACCGTGAATGGGGCCGCGTCCCCGCAACGACGCCGCAGACGCCGCTTGGCGCAGGAGAACGCCGCTGATGGAACGTGTTACCCTTACCGAAGGTCTTTCGCTGTCGCGCCTTGTCTATGGCATGTGGCGTATTGGCGATGATACCGACACCTCGGTCACGCATGTGCGTGCCAAGATCGACGCCTGTCTGGATCAGGGCATTACCACGCTGGATCAGGCCGATATCTATGGCAATTATACTGCCGAGGCGATCCTTGGTGCCGCGTTGAAGGCCGACCCCGGCCTGCGCAACAAGATCGAACTGATCAGCAAATGCGACATCGTGGCCCCCTGTGGGAAATATGCCGATGTGTCGTGCAAGCATTATGACACCTCCGAGGCGCATATCCGTGCCTCGGTCGAAAGTTCGCTTCGTGATTTCGGCACGGACCATCTGGACCTGCTGCTGATCCACCGTCCCGATCCGTTACTGGATCACCACGAAACCGGCGGCGTTCTTGATGCACTGGTGCGCGAAGGCAAACTGCGCGCGGTTGGCGTGTCGAATTTCCGCCCATGGGATGTTGAACTGCTGCAATCGGCAATGAACACCAAGCTGGTTACTAACCAGATCGAGATTTCACTGGCAAGTGTCGCACCGTTCAACAATGGCGATCTGGCGTTCCACCAGAAGCGTGGCGATGCCGTGATGGCATGGTCGCCCTTGGGCGGTGGCAGCCTGATGACCGGCGATGGCCCTGTGGCGGCTGTGCTGGATGAACTGGCCAATGAATTCGGTGTGGACCGTGCTGCGGTGGCGGTTGCCTTCCTGTTGCGCCATCCGGCGACCATCATGCCGGTTCTGGGCACCAATTCCCTGTCGCGCATTGCGGCGATTTCGGATGCGGCCAAGGTCGATCTGGACCGCCAGCAGTGGTTCCGCCTGTATCAGGCCGCCCTCGGCCACGAGGTTGCATAATGACCGGTACGGCATTCGCATCCGGTCACCGCAGTTTTATCCCCGCCCCTGATAATGGCCGGTTGCTGCGCGACGCCTTCGGACGCTTTGCCACCGGCGTCACCATTGTGACGACAAAGGGCCGCGACGGGTGTGTCGCGATCACGGCCAACAGCTTTTCATCGGTCTCGATGGATCCGCCGCTGGTTCTGTGGTCGCCCGCACGCAGTTCGTCACGCTATCCTGCCTTTGTCGGGGCACAGCATTATGCGATCCATATCCTGGGTGCCGAACAGGAATCGCTGGCTTTTGATGTGGCCCGAAATCAGGCAGCGCTGACCGGCGACAAGATGCAGTTGAATGATGACGGCGTGCCGGTCATTGCGGATTGTCTGGCCCGCTTTGACTGCACGCGCCACGCCGTCCATGAGGCTGGCGATCATGCCATCATTGTCGGGCAGGTCACGCATGCGCATCTGCGCGATGGCGATCCATTGGCATTCTTTGGCGGCAAGGTGACACGGCTGGACATTAACTAGGCGCCGCGACATCCCGGAGGAGGAACCGGGTTGTGGTATAGGGCGTGGAGGGGAACATGAATTTTCTAAGCGGGCTGATCCGGCCTTTATCCTGGATCAACGACCACGTCCTGCGGATAGGTCGCGCCTTTGGCATCACCGCAGTGGCTGTTATGGTCACGGTGACGCTGGTGCAGGTGTTCAGCCGCTATGTGCTGAACAGTGCCCTTGCATGGCCCGACGAGGCTGCGCGTTTCTGCATGCTGTGGATGACCGGACTGATGGCACCGACCGCGTTCCGCGCGGGCGGCTTTGTGGCGATTGACGTGCTGCCCGAAATGCTGCCGCCAGTCGTCGCCCGCATCCTGAATTTGATGCTGTTGGTCCTATGCCTGCTGGTCCTTTATTTCGCTGTGAAAATCTCATGGGCCGAAGTAACGGGCATCGGCGGGCGTTTTGCCAGTGCGTCATTGCATGTGCCGGTGTCGCTGGACTTCAGCGAATGGCACCGCGTGCCGCGCAGCTGGATGATGTCATCGCTGCTGGTCGGGATGGTCATGCTGTTTGTCGTGAATGTGGAACTGCTGCTGCGCAATATCGCGCTGCTGCTTGGTGTGACTGACCTGCCCGCGATGTCGCGGACCGGCGCACAAGGGGCCGAATGATGCTTGTATGGTTTCTTCCGGTCTTTCTGGTGTTCCTGCTGATCGGCCTGCCCGTCTTTTTCGGCCTGCTGGCCGCACCGGGTTTGCTGCTGTATCTGAACGGTCAGGAACGCGACCTGACCTTGCTGTATCGCAACCTCTATAACGGCATCGACAGCTTTCCGCTGATGGCGATCCCTTTCTTCATGCTTGCGGGCGAGATTATGAATCGCGGCGGTATCACCCACCGTCTGGTCGAATTCAGCCAGGCGCTGATCGGCCATCTGCGGGGCGGTCTGGCGCATGTGAACATCCTGTCGTCCATGCTGTTCGCGGGCCTGTCGGGCAGTGCTGTGGCCGATACATCGGCATTGGGGTCCATGCTGATCCCCGCGATGGAAAAACAGGGCTATACCCGCAAATTCGCGGCGGCGATCACGGCGGCCAGTTCGGTGATCGGGCCGATCATTCCGCCATCGGGCATCATGATCATCTATGCCTATGTCATGGGCGAAAGCGTTGCGGCATTGTTTCTGGCAGGGATCGTGCCGGGGGTTCTGGTCGGCGCGGGGTTGATGGTTCTGGTCAAGCTGATGGCCGATAAATACGACTTCCCCGTCGCGTCCAAGAAATACACATGGCCGGAACGCGGTCAGGCCAGCCTAAAAGCATTCTTTCCGCTGCTGACACCGGTGATCATTCTTGGCGGCATCCTGTTCGGCGTCTTCACCCCGACCGAGGCTGCGGCCATCGCCGTGCTTTACGCACTGCTGATCAGCCTCTTCGTGCTGAAAACGCTGAAGGTCAGCGAATTGCCGGATGTGATGGGCAAGGCGGGGCTGACCTCGGCGGTGGTGCTGTTGCTGGTGGGCGCGGCCATGTCGTTCAAGACGGTCGTGTCGCTAAGCCATGCACCCCAACAGCTGGCCGAATTCATTCTGGTGCTGACGGACAATCCGTTGCTGCTGCTGTTCCTGATCAACATCCTGCTGTTCGTGGTGGGGATGTTCCTTGATGCAGGTCCGGCGATTATTATTCTTGGCCCCATCCTTGGTCCGGTTTTCACCGGCATGGGTGTAGACAGCGTGCACTTTGCCATGATCATGTGCGTTAACCTGACGGTGGGCCTTGCGACGCCGCCGATGGGGCTTGTGCTGTTTGTCGCTTCGGCGGTTTCGGGGGAAAGGGTATCGACCATTTCGCGGGCCATCCTGCCCTTCCTTGCGGTCGAGATTTTCGTGATCTTCCTGATCACCTATTTCCCCGCCATTTCCCTGACGATTCCGCGCCTGACCGGCTTTGCCAACTGATTTCATTCTGTGGGAGGATATGATGATGAAAACACTGACACTGGCGGCGACGCTGGCACTGGGCACGGCGATTGCCATGCCCGCTATGGCGCAGGATTATACCATCCGCGCCGTGGCCAACTCGAACGAGAACGATGAGGATTACGACGGCCTTCAGGTCTTCAAATCCTATGTCGAGGCGGCGTCGAACGGCGCCATCGCGGTCGAGATCTATATGGGCACCCAACTGTGTTCCAACGGTGCCGAATGCCTGCAGGGCATCGCGGACGGGTCGATCGACGTCTATATCTCGACCTCGGACGGGGCGGCGGGGCTGTTCCCTTATGTGCAGGTTCTGGACCTGCCCTATATCCTGCCCAATGATCGCGTCGCCGAGGCGGTTCTGTCGGGTGACTTTGTCCGCGATCTGCGCGAACGCATGCTGGCAGATTCGGGCGATACCATGCGCCTGATGACCATCGGCAACACCGGCGGCTGGCGCAACTTTGCCAATACCGAAAAGCGCGTCCAGACCCCTGACGACCTGAAGGGCATGAAGCTGCGGACCGTTGTGGCCGACCTGCCGCAGGAACTGGTGCGGGCTGTTGGTGCATCGCCGACCCCGATTCCATGGGCCGAACTGTTCACATCGCTGCAAACCGGTGTGGTTGAAGGCACGCAGAACGGCATCACCGACATCATGTCGATGAAATTCCCCGATGCAGGGCTGGATTACCTGACGCTGGACGGCCACGCCTATATGGGCGCGATGTGGTGGATGTCGAACCAGACCTTTACCGGCATGCCCGAAGACATGCGCGTGATCGTCAATGACGGTTTCTATCAGCTGCAACAGGCCACCTTTGCATCGCCCAAGCGCAAGTCGATTCCCGCATATGAGGAATTCACCGCGGGTGGCGGCGATATCTATGTGCCGACCGATGCCGAAAAAGAGGCATTCGCCACCGCAGCCCAGCCCGTCTATGACTGGTTCACCTCGAATGTTGACGGGGGCGAGGAAATTCTGGCGACCCTGAAAGCCGAGGTCCAGACCGTGCAGGACCAGATGGACGCCAACCGCGCCCGCGATATCCAGTAAAATATGCAAGGGGCCTTCGGGCCCCTTTTCGCATAGCGAAAGACAATCATGACACAGTTTTCCATGACCCGTCCCCGGCATCTGGCCGAGGCGCTGCGACGCTTGTTTCCCGGTGTCGCGCTGGCCCTGATCGTCGCAATGGCGGCGCAATTCCTTTCGGACCATTACGGCGCGCCGGTGATGTTGATGGCCATCCTGCTGGGCATTGCGTTCAATTTCCTGTCCGAACAGGAACGCACTGCGGCGGGCATCGCTTTTGCCAGCAGGGTGTTCCTGCGTGCGGGTGTGGCATTGCTGGGATTGCGGGTATCGCTGGACATGGTGCGCGAGATCGGCTGGGGCTTTGTGGCTATTATCATCGCCTGCGTGGCGACGACGATCCTGCTGTCCATCCTGCTGGCAGGGCTGGTCGGCCGCGACCGCGCCTTCGGGTTCCTGACGGGGGGATCGGTGGCGATCTGCGGGGCCTCGGCTGCGATGGCCATCGCCTCGATCCTGCCACAGCGGGAAACATCCGAACGCGATCTGGCCTTTACCGTCATTTCGGTTACGGCGTTTTCGACGGTCGCGATGATTCTCTATCCCATATTGGCCAGCGCCATGGGTCTGGATGAACATCTGACGGGGCTGTTTCTTGGCGGCACCATCCATGATGTCGCGCAGGTGGTCGGGGCGGGTTATTCCGTCAGTGACGAAACCGGCGATATTGCAACAGTTGTCAAACTGATCCGCGTGACACTGTTGGCACCGACGGTTCTGATCGGCGCATTGGCGATGCGCCGCCATACATCGGGCATGGGCAAGCGTCCGCCCCTGATGCCGCTGTTTGTCACCGCGTTTCTGGTGCTGGCCGCGCTGAATTCCCTGCATCTTGTCCCGACCGCCCTGATCGAGCCTGCCTCGACCCTGTCGCGGTCCTTGCTGGTGACGGCAGTGGCCGCTGTGGGGATGAAGACATCGCTGGGGCGTCTGGTTGATGTGGGCGGGGCGGCATTTGCCATGCTGACCGTCCAGACCGTGGGATTGGCCTGCCTTGTGCTGATCCCGCTGATGCTGGGCATCGTCTGATCCTGCGGCGACCTATGATCCTGCGGCGATACGACACTTGCGGATCAGGGGGTGCTTTGGCTACCAATAGGTAACCTATAGCAGCCCCTGCCTTATCGGCGACAGGGCAGGAAAAGCCTGCCAACCGGTGCCGTCCGTATAAGGTGAACGTCGAAAGGTCTCAGATGTTCGAAAGCGTAGACGCCGTCCTGCTGGCCCGAATACAATTCGCATTCACGGTCATGTTCCATTTTCTGTTTCCGGCATTCACGATCGGTCTGGCCAGTTTTCTGGCGGTCCTGAACGGATTGTGGTTATGGACCAAAGACAGCAAATATCTGGATGCGTTCCGTTACTGGGTGAAGATTTTCGCCCTTGCCTTCGCCATGGGCGTCGTGTCGGGCATTGTGATGTCCTATCAGTTCGGCACCAATTGGTCGGTATTCTCCGATAAGGCGGGGCCGGTGATCGGTGCGCCAATGGCATACGAAGTGCTGTCGGCCTTCTTCCTTGAGGCGGGCTTTCTGGGCATCATGCTGTTCGGTCGTGACCGCGTCGGCGCGACGCTGCATATGATCGGCTGCCTTGCGGTGGCGGTCGGAACTGCGATTTCGGCCTTCTGGATCCTGTCGGTGAATAGCTGGATGCACACCCCCGCCGGCTTCGAGATCGACCCCGAGACCGGTCAGTTCCTGCCTACCGATTTCTGGCAGGTGATCTTCAACCCCTCGTTCCCATATCGCCTGATGCATACCGTCACGGCGGCCTATCTGACGACGGCCTTTATCGTCGGTGGCGTTGCGGCCCTGCATCTGCTGCGCCACCGCCGTCGCCCCGATATGGTCAGCCCCGCCACGCGGACGATGTTCTCCATGGCCATGTGGATGGCCGCGGTTTTTGCACCGGTCCAGATTTTCCTAGGCGATCTGCACGGGCTGAACACGCTGGAACACCAGCCCGCCAAAGTCATGGCGATGGAGGGTCACTTCGACAGCCACCCCGACGGCGCGCCGCTGTACCTGTTCGGCATTCCCAATCAGGAAGAACAGCGGCTGGATTATGCGGTTGGTATCCCCAAGCTGTCCTCGTTGGTGCTGAAACATGACCTGAATGCGCCGCTGGACGGGCTGGACACCATCCCGCGCGAGGACCAGCCCCCTGTTGCCATCGTCTTCTGGTCGTTCCGCATCATGATCGCGATCGGTTTTGCAATGCTGGGCATCGGTGCATGGTCGCTGTTGGCCCGCGTGCGGGGTCGCCTTTACGAATGGACAATGCTGCACCGCGCTGCCCTTGTCATGGCGCCATCAGGCCTGATCGCCGTGCTGGCAGGCTGGGTCACGACCGAGGTAGGTCGGCAGCCCTTTACGGTCTATGGTTTCCTGCGCACCAGCGACAGTGCCGCGCCACTGGATTCCGCTGCGGTCGGAGCATCGCTGATGGCCTTTGTCGTGGTCTATTTTGCGGTCTTCGGGGCAGGCACATATTATATCATGCGCCTGATGAACCGTGCCCCTGCCAGTGCCGAACCGCGCCTGAAGGATGTTACCAACAGCCCGACGCGCACGGCAGGGACCACGCCCGCCCAGCAGCATCTGAACAAAAAGCCCAACCCCGCCCAAACCGGAGAATGACATGACCATTGCAGAAGGCGTCTCTTTCGATCTGACCGTCATCTGGGCATTCGTGATTGCCTTTGCGGTTCTGGTCTATGTGGTCCTTGACGGGTTCGACCTTGGTCTTGGCATGCTGTTCGCGACCGAGAAGGACTCGGAGGATCGTGATGTCATGATGAACTCGGTCGCGCCGGTCTGGGACGGCAATGAAACATGGCTGGTGCTGGGGGGCGGGGGGCTGCTTGCGGCCTTTCCACTGGCCTATGCGCTGATCCTTCCCGCACTGTACGCACCGATCATCGCCATGCTTCTGGCGCTGATCTTCCGCGGCGTAGCCTTCGAATTCCGCTGGCGCACCAAGCGCTGGCGCGGGGTCTGGGATGTGGCCTTTATCGGCGGGTCGGCAATGGCCGCACTTGCACAGGGCATCACACTTGGCGGTTTGTTGCAGGGCATCGACATCGACAAGGCGGGCCGCGCCTATGCTGGCGGGTGGTGGGACTGGCTGACGCCGTTTTCGGTGATGGTCGGGGTGGCCGTCATGGTGGGCTATATGTTGCTGGGTGCGACATGGCTGGTCATGAAAACCGAAGGCCCGCTGCAGTCGCGGATGCAGCGCAAGGCATGGGTGCTGGGCATCGCGACGGTGATCTTTATCGGCGTTGTCAGCCTGTGGACGCCCTTCCTGCAGGACGGCTATTACAGCCGCTGGTTCGGGGGCTGGAACATCGCGCTGGCCGTGGGCGTCGGGGTGGCCGTGCTGGCGCTGGCCTTTGGCATGTTCCGGACGCTGACCGTCCGGCACCATGATTACTGGCCGTTTTTCTTTGCCTTGGGCATGTTCGTCCTTGGGTTCATCGGTCTGGGCTTTTCGATGTTCCCCTATATCGTCCCCGTCGAGATCACCATCTGGGAAGCAGCCGCCCCCCGCAACAGCCAGATTTTCATGCTGGTGGGGGCGGCGGTTCTGGTGCCGATCATCCTTGCCTATACCGCGTTTTCCTATTGGGTGTTCCGCGGCAAGATCATGCCCGGTGAAGGATATCACTGATGCGCCAAGGCCTTGGAAAATTCGCGTGGTTCGTGGGTATCTGGCTGGCCAGTGTTGCCTGTATCGGAACGGTGGCTTTCCTGATCCGGCTGTGGATCGTCTAGGGTCGGGTGCAATCGGGGGCGGACCACAGATGCAGTGGCCCGTCCCCTTCCGGCAGATCATGGCACTGACCGCCTGCACATAGCTGCCAGCCCCCCATTGACGCGCCCGATGCGCCCAGCCAGATATCGCGCTGTGGCGGGACGGTCGGGGTAAATTCCCACACACCATCCCGCAGAACGGCATCGGGCGGGGGCTCCATCCCTGCGCCTGATGCGGTGATCCGCGCCGCGACGGGGGCTAGCCCCGCATCGGTTATCCGCCAGCGTTCCCACCAGAGGGTGTGTTCGACCGAATGCTGCCAATCCAGCGTAAATTCCGCCGTGGCCAGCGACAGCAGAAACGCCCCGCTGGCCACACACAGCATCAGGCCACGACCTTGCGCAGCCGCAGCCAGTGCATCGCCCCGAAGGCCAGCGCCAGCGCAAAGCCCAATTCGTCCGACAGCGGCATCGCCACAATCAGCGCCACCCCTGCGGCGAAGGCCAGCGTGCGTTCGACGACATTGGTGCGGTCAAGGAAATACCCGACCATCGCCACACCCCACAGCCCCACGCCCAGAACGGTCTTCAGCAGGATATAGGCGACCTCGACCGGATAGCCCCATTGGGCGGCAATCGGTCCACCATCCTGCAACATCAGCGATGGCGTATAGACCGCCATGAACGGAATGATGAACCCCGCCGCCGCCAGCCGGATGGCCTGCATCGAGATTTTCAGCCCCGAGGTTTTGGCAATCGGCCCCGCCGCAAAACAGGCCAGCGCCACGGGCGGTGTCAGATCGGCCATAATCCCGAAATAGAAGACGAACATATGGCTGACCAGCAGGGGGACCCCCAGCTCCATTAGCGCCGGACCCGCAAGGGACGAGGTGATGATATAGTTCGGGATTGTCGGGATCCCCATCCCCAGCACCAGACAGGTCAGCATGGTCAGTACCAGCGACAGGAACAGGTTATCCTGACCGATGGCGATGATCGCCCCGATAAAGGTCGATGCGATGCCGGTCAGCGTCAGCGTGCCGATGACCACGCCGACGATGGCGCAGGCCATGCCGACGGGCAGGGCGTTACGCGCCCCTTGGGCCAATGCATCACGGATGATGCCGATGGTCGGGCGGGCACCTTTGGACATCGCGCAGGCCAGCACCAGCGCAGCGATCACCGCGACCAGCAGGTTGATCCCGTATTTCAGGAACAGCGCCGAGGCGATCCCAAGCGCCAGCCAGAAGATGACGCGGAAGGCGTATGGTCCGATCATCGCCGCCAGTGGTGCGCCAAGGATCAGCACCGTCACCAGCGCCAGACCCATCGTGCCTGCAAAGATCGGCGTATAGCCCGCGAACAGCAGATAGACCAAAGCGGCCAGCGGCAGCACCAGCGGCCATTGATCGCGCACAGCGTGCCACGGGTTCGGCAAGCTGGCACGGGGCAGACCCTTCAGGTTGTCGCGTCCGGCCTGCAGCCAGACCATCCAGAAGACGACGCCAAAATACAGCACTGCGGGAATGATCGCCGCCTTGACCACGGATGCATAGGGAACGTTTAACGTCTCGGCCATGATGAAAGCCACGGCACCCATGACGGGTGGCATGATCTGGCCGCCCATGGAGGCCGTCGCCTCGACCCCGCCAGCGAAGGCCGGTTTGAAGCCGGATTTCTTCATCATCGGGATGGTGAACTGACCGGATGCGACAACATTCGCCACCCCCGACCCCGAAATGGTCCCCATCAGCGCCGATGACAGCACCGCCACCTGTGCAGGCCCGCCGCGCACGCCACCGACCAGCCCAAGGGCGAAATCGTTGAACAGGTTCAACATGCCCGCGCGTTCAAGAAAGGCCGCGAAAACCACGAAGATAAAGATATAGGCGCTGCTGACATAGATCGGGCTGCCATAGATGCCCTCGGTCCCGAAGGCGAAATGTTCGACGATCTGTTCAAAGCCATAGCCGCGATGGATGAAGGGCGGCGGCAGATGCTGGCCAAGGAAGCAATAGGCCAGAAATATCCCCGCGATCGCGGCAAGCGGCCATCCCATCAGGCGGCGCGCACCCTCAAACACCAGAACGACAAGGATGGTGCCCATCACCAGATCCATCTGTGTCAGAAAACCGGTGCGGCGGATCAGGTCGCTATATTCAACCCAGTTATAGATGCCGGTGCTGAAACCAAGGATACCAAGCGCCCAGAAGAAAATCTGGCCACGTTGCGTTCTGGCGACGAGGTTGCCGACAAGGCCGAAGCCCAGCAGCAGCAGGAACCCCACATGCATGGCGCGGACGACTTGACTGGGCAGGCTGCCGTAACCGGCGGCCCACAGCTGGAACAGGGAAAACACGACCGCCAGCCAGAAGGCGACGCGGCCCATAATGCCGGTGCCGAAACCGGGGGGCAGTCCTTCGCTGAATTCGGCCTCGGCGGTGGGATCAAGCGTGGCGGACCCGCTTGCGGGGGGAGGGGATGCGGACATCGGGGACCTTTCGATGGAAATTGACCCGCAGCTGATGCTGCGGGTCGACAGTCGCTTATTCGATCAGGCCGATCTCGCGATAATAACGTTCAGCCCCCGGATGCAGCGGGATGGAAATTCCGTCCAGCGCGGTTTCTGCCGAGATGCCGCCCGCTGCCGCATGGGCCGATTTCAAACGGTCCAGATTTTCGAACAGCAGCTTGGTCATCTGATAGGCGGTTTCCTCGGACACGCCTTCATGGCTGATCAGCATATTGCCGACAGCGGCGGTCGGCACATCCTGATCCTGTCCCGAATAGGTGCCCGCAGGGATGATCGCGGGCACAAAAGGCGCGCCGATGGATTTGACGGTGTCTTCTGGAATGGCCACGATGCTGATGTCATGGGTCGAGGACAGGTCCTTGATGAAGGCCACGCCTAGACCCGATGATTGCAACGTCGATTGCAGCTGGCGGTTCTTGATCAGCTCACCCGATTCCGCGAAGGGCAGATATTCGACCTTGCCCAGATCGTCATAGCTCATGCCGGCGGCGGCAAAAATGGCGCGGGCGTTCAGTTCGGTGCCCGATGCGGGGGCACCAACGGACATGGTCTTGCCACGCAGATCCTCAAGAGTGGTCACGCCTGCGGAAGCATCCGCGACAATCTGGATATAGTTGGGATAGATGGCGGCAATGGCGCGCAATTCTTCCAACGGGCGGGGGAAGCCGGCTTCTTCATTCCCCTCCCACGCGGCTTGGACGCTGTCGCCAAGGGCGAAGGCAATTTCGCCGCGGCCTTGGGCCAGCAAGTTCAGGTTTTCGACGCTGGCCTTGGTGGCCTGCACCTGCGTGCGCGACCCTTCGATACCTTCGGCATAGATTTCCGATATGGCAACGCCCAAGGGGTAATAGACCCCCGAGGTGCCCCCCGTCAGCACATTGATGAAATCTTGCGCCTGCGCCATCGGCGCGGTTGCCATCAGGCCCCCGAAGGCAGCCATCGGCAATGCGGCGGCGATACGATGGAACATGTGGTCTCCTCCCATGATGCTCTGGCAGGAGGTTAGCAAGGAGTTTCCCTTGCGGGAACATATTCTTCAGTGGTTCGGCATCTTATCCCAGATAGGCCCGCAGTCCGGCGGGCGGATTGTCCAGCAGCGGGGCTGTTTCCTGCGGGGGGTGGGCGCGGCCATCTTCGACCAATATCGTCTGAGGGGAAAAGACACGGGCATCCTGCGGGTCATGGGTGACCATCAGGACTGTCGCATTCGTGTCGTCCGCGATATCGGCCAGCAGTCCCAGCATTTCCGCCTTAAGCGCCGGACCAAGAGCCGCAAAAGGTTCATCCAGCAGCAGAACGGGCCGTGCCCGCAGCAGAACACGTGCCAAAGCAACACGGCTTTGCTGGCCACCGGACAGCGCAGCAGGCTTACGATCGGCGGTGCCGGCCAGTCCGACCTGATCCAGCACCTGCGCCACGCGGGTTTGTTGGTCGTGGTCCAGTCGCAGATCAGGACGCAAACCCATTCCTACATTTTGTTTAACGTTTAAATGTGGAAACAAATTGTGGTGCTGGAATAGGGTCGATATTGGACGATTCCCCGCCGCCATCCGTGTGATATCCTGCCCGTCCCAAAGGATTCGCCCCTGATCCGGTGCCAGAAAACCACCGATCAGCGACAGCAACGTCGATTTCCCCGACCCCGAGGCTCCGATCACTGCGAACCGTCCGCCGGTTGGCAGGGTCATATTGGCACCAAGGTTGAAATCATCCTGTCGGACCGCGATGTCTTGCAGTTCAAGCATCCAGCCGTCCTCCTCTATCGAACATCCAGAACAGGGCAAAACTGAGGGTCATCAGCAGCACCGCCGCCCCTGCGGCATCTGCCATACGATAGCTGTTCATCAACTGGTACAGCTTCAGTGGCAAGGTCGGTTGGTCGCTGGCAAATAAGGTGATGACACCCAGATCGCCCATCGCCAAGGCCGCTGCCAATCCGGCAGCAAACCCCAAGGGCCGTGCCAGACGGGGCAGTGTCAGATAGCGCAGTCGTGCCCATCCCGTCAGGTTCAATGATGCCGCCAGTTGACCGTAATCATCCTGAAGACTGCGCGCGGCTGGTATCAGCGCCCTTAATCCGAATGGCAGGGCCATTGCCGCGTTGATCGCCACGGTCACGGGCAGGGCCATCTGCTGTGGACCGATCACCCCGCGCAGCAGAATGAACAGCCCCGTTCCCAAGACCAGCGGCGACGCGATCAGGGGCAGCATGCCCGCCGCCTCGACCCAGCGACCCGCGCCGCGTGCGATGGTCAGTGCCAGCATCAGGCACATCGTGACCGCCAGCAGGGCCGAGGTGATGGCCATGATCACCGACCGCCCCGCCGCCCACCAGACATCAGGTGCCAGCGCGGGCAGGCGCGGCACCCCCACCGCCAGAACCGCCCCCAGTGGCCACAGCAGGAACCCCGCCGCTAGTGCGATCACCGCTGCATCGGACCAGATCCGCCAGCCGCGCGGGCCGACCGGCCCTTGGCCTGCGTCCATGCCCACGCCAAAGCCCGCCGGAATGGCGATCCACCGCGCCGCCAGCATGGCCGCAATGCACAGCCCGATCTGGACCAGCCCCAGCGTTGCGGCTCGTCCCAGATCGAAATCGAAGCGGAAGGCCTGATAGATCGCCAGTTCCACAGTGGTGGCGCGGGGACCGCCGCCAAGGGCCAAGGCGACGGTGAAAGACGTCAGGCAGACCAGAAAAACCGCCAGCCAGACGCCGGGCAAGGCCGCGCGCAGCATCGGGCGTTCCAGATGGCGGGCCACATCGGCGGGTGTAAAGCCAAGGCTGCTGGCCAGCCGGAAGCGTTCGGACGGGATCGCCTGCCAGCCTTGCAGGACCAGCCGCACCGACAGCGGCAGGTTGAAAAACACATGCGCCAGAATCACACCCTGCCAGCCATAGATGCCCAGTTCAGGCAGACCCAATGCGCGCAACCCTTCGTTCAGCGCGCCGTTGCGGCCAAAAACCGAAATCAGCCCCATAATCGCCACGATCACCGGCAGGATAAAGGGCGCCCCCAGCAGGGTGACCAACAGCCCGCGCCCGCGAAATCGCCGCCGCGCCAAGGCCCGCGCCACCGGCACGGCCAGTACTGCCGACAGGGTTGCCGACAGCGCCGCCTGCCAGACGGTGAACCGCACCGCCCGCCAGTCCCATTCGCCCAGACCCGACAATCCGCCCGCCTGCCATGCGACAGCGGCCAGTGTGCCAAGGATCAGGGCCGCAAGACCGGCGGCGACGATGCGACCGGATATCACCCCGCGAAGGCGCGCAGCCATTCGTCCAGCGCCGGTTGGCGCAGGGCTTCGGCGTCGTCCTCGGAATAGAACAGCGTCTTGTCGGGGCGCGGCAGATCGCGCATGACCTGCGGCCAGTCGTCTTGGGGCAGCTTGGCGGGCAGGGACCAATTGGCCAGCGGGATGGTCTTCTGGAATTCCGGCGTCAGGATCCAGTCCATGAATTGCTGCGCCAGTTCGGGCTGATCGGTCGATGCGACCTGCGCTGCCAGTTCGGCCATGAAGTAATGGCCTTCGGGGAAGATGGCGGCCTTTTTGGTCAGATCGTCTTCCGCTGCGATGTGATAAGCGGGCGAGGTGGTGTAGGAGAGGACCATATCCGCCTCTCCGTCGGTGAACATGCCATAGGATTCGGACCAACCACGCGTGACGGTCAGCACTTTGGGGGCCAGCTTGGCCCATGCATCCGGCGCGTCATCGCCATAGACTTGCTTGACCCAGAGCAGCAGCGCCAGCCCGGAAATGGACGACCGAGGGTCCTGAATGACAATTTTCAGATCGTCAGGCGCATCCAGCAATTCCTGAAAGCTGGCGGGCGGGTTTTCCAGCCGCGTGTTGTCATAGATGAATGCCGTTTCGCCCCAGTTATAGGGCAGGAAGATGTCATCGCTCCAGTCCACCGGCAACGACAGGCCAGAGGTGTCCTGCCCGTGGGGCGCGAATAGGCCGGATGCGCGGGCGCGGGCAGTGACATCGGTGTTCAGGCCGAAAACGATATCGGCATCGGTGCTCTCACCCTCCATCAGCAGGCGGGGCAGGATGTCGCCGGTGACGAAATCCAGCGTGCAGTCGCAGAAGGCCTCGAATTCGGATTTGATCGTCGGGCCGGGGCCCCATTCGCTGGCGATGTAATCGCTGGCATAGACGGTCAGCACTCGGTCCTGCGCCAAGGCGGGGGTGGCGGCCAGCAGGGCGGTGGCGATCAACAGGGGTTTCAAGGCAGTCTCCTCTCAAACGGGTTTCGAAAGAAAGGACAGCCGTCACCTTCCCTCCGCCGGGTGTAAGACCGGATCAGGTTCAACGGGTCCGCGATTGCGTCTCAGCCCATTTGGGCACCCCGAGGTTGGGGTGAATGTAAAGGTTTAACCGCCGCACGCAAGCAGCTAGATACAGGGGCCAGAGGACAGCGAAGGACCGTCATGACCGACCAGCCCACCCCAATGATGGCGCAATATCTTGCGATCCGCGAGGCGAACCCTGGTGCGCTGCTGTTCTATCGCATGGGCGACTTCTACGAGATGTTCTTTGACGATGCGGTGCAGGCCGCCGCCGCATTGGACATCGCGCTGACAAAACGTGGCACATATCAGGGTGAACCGATCCCGATGTGCGGGGTGCCTGTCCATGCGTCCGAAAGCTATCTGCTAACGCTGATCCGCAAGGGGTTCCGCGTCGCCATCGCCGAACAGATGGAGGACCCCGCCGAAGCCAAGAAGCGCGGCAGCAAATCCGTCGTGGCCCGCGATGTCGTCCGCCTTGTCACCCCCGGCACCCTGACCGAGGAATCGCTGCTGGAGGCGCGCCGCCACAATTATCTTGCCGCCTATGCACAGGTTCGTGACGAAGGGGCGCTGGCATGGGTTGATATTTCGACTGGTGCGTTTCAGGTGATGGAATGCCCGCCGTCGCGTCTGGCCCCCGAACTGGCCCGCCTGACCCCGCGCGAGGTTCTGGCCGCAGGCTATGAGTTCGAGGAACTGGTGCAGGACGCCGGCGCTGCCCTGACCGATCTGCATGCCGGTGCCTTTGACAGCAGCGCGGGCGTGCGGCGGCTGTGCGCGCTTTACGGCGTCGAAACGCTGGACGGGTTCGGCAGCTTTACCCGCGCCGAACAGGGCGCCATGGGCGCGATCGTCGATTATCTGGACATGACGCAAAAGGGCAAGCTACCCCTGCTGCGCCATCCGGTCCGCGAACAGGCGGGCGGCGCGATGCAGATCGATGCCGCCACCCGCCGCAATCTGGAACTGACGCAGGCGTTGTCCGGTGGTCGCGAAGGGTCGCTGCTGGCCGCCATCGACCGCACGGTGACCGCGCCGGGTGCGCGTCTGCTGGAACGGCGCGTCAGTGCGCCCAGCCGTGATCTGACGCTGATCCATGCGCGTCAGGATGGCGTTGCGATGCTGGTCGATGATCCGCGCCTGCTGGCCGATCTGCGCAACGCGCTGGCCCGCGTGCCTGATATGGATCGCGCCCTGTCGCGGCTGGCGCTGGAACGGGGCGGTCCGCGCGATCTGGCTGCGATCCGCGCTGGGCTGACCCAAGGGGCGGCCATTGCCGAACGCCTGCCCGAAGATGCTGCGCCGGTCCTGCGCGACGCGGTGGCGCACCTGACGGGCCATGACGACCTGATCGACCTGCTGGACGACGCGCTGGTGGCAGAACCGCCCTTTCTGGCCCGTGACGGTGGCTTCGTCGCGGAAACCTATGACGAGGATCTGGACCAGACCCGCCGCCTGCGCGACGAAGGTCGCGGCGTCATTGCCGGAATGCAGGCCGAATATGCGGCCATGGCCGGTGTCAGCGCGCTGAAGATCAAGCATAACAACGTGCTGGGCTATTTCATCGAAACCACGACCACCCATGCCGAACGCATGATGGCCGCGCCGCTGAACCAGACCTTTATCCACCGCCAGACCACCGCCAACCAGATCCGCTTTACCACGGTCGAGCTGTCGGAACTGGAGACTCGCATCCTCAACGCCCGCGACCGCGCCTTGGAGATTGAGCGCGGCATCTATGACCGCCTGCGCGCCGCCGTGCTGGACCACGCCGGACCCATCGGACAGGCGGCGCGGGCGCTGGCGGAAATCGACTTGGCGGGCGCCTTCGCCGATATTGCATCCGGCGAAGGCTGGGTGCGCCCGCAGGTCGATGACAGCCGCGCCTTTTCCATCACCGGCGGGCGGCATCCGGTCGTGGAACGCGCGTTGAAGCGCAAGGCCGAAAGCTTTGTCGCCAATGACTGCGACCTGACCCAAGGCGCGACGCCGGCCATCTGGTTGCTGACCGGTCCCAACATGGCGGGTAAATCGACCTTCCTGCGCCAGAACGCCCTGATCGCGGTCTTGGCACAAGCGGGCGGTTTCGTGCCCGCCCGCCATGCCCATATCGGCATCGTCAGCCAGTTGTTCAGCCGTGTGGGTGCCGCCGATGATCTGGCGCGGGGCCGGTCGACCTTTATGGTGGAGATGGTAGAAACCGCCGCCATTCTGAATCAGGCCGACGACCACGCGCTGGTCATTCTGGATGAAATCGGGCGCGGCACGGCGACATGGGACGGTCTGTCCATCGCTTGGGCGGTGATGGAGCATTTGCACGCCGCCAACCGCTGCCGCGCCCTCTTTGCCACGCATTACCACGAAATGACCGCCCTGACTGCGCGGCTGGACGGCGTTGAAAACGCCACCGTGGCCGTGCGCGAATGGGAAGGTGACGTGATCTTCCTGCATGAGGTCCGCAAAGGTGCCGCCGACCGCAGCTATGGCGTGCAGGTGGCGCGTCTGGCCGGTCTGCCCGCATCGGTCGTGGACCGCGCAAGGCAGGTTCTGGACGCGCTGGAATCGGGTGAACGCCAAGGTGCCGCCCGTCCCGCCGCGCTGATCGACGATCTGCCGCTGTTCCGCGCGGCCCCGCCAGCCCCCGCACCTGCCAAGGCATCCCCGCTGGACGCGGCGCTGAAAGCGGTGCATCCCGACAGCCTGACCCCGCGCGAGGCGCTGGATCTGGTCTATCAATTGAAAGCCCTGACCGAGGACGCCCGAGCATGAGCTATAACACTTTCGGCCGCGAATTCCGTTTCACCACTTGGGGTGAAAGCCACGGCCCTGCGCTTGGCGCGACCGTCGATGGCGTCCCCCCCGGCGTCCCGCTGTCCGAGGAATATATCCAGCGCTTCATGGACCGCCGCCGCCCCGGCACCAGCAAACACACCACCCAACGGCGCGAGGCCGATCAGGTCCGCATCCTGTCGGGGGTGTTTGAAGGCGTGACGACCGGAACCTCGATCCAGCTGATGATCGAGAATACCGACCAGCGGTCCAAGGATTACGGCGATATCGCCACCAGTTTCCGCCCCGGTCATGCCGATATCAGCTATCACCTGAAATACGGTGTGCGCGATTATCGCGGCGGCGGTCGCTCATCAGCCCGCGAAACGGCGGCGCGGGTGGCGGCAGGGGCGGTGGCCCATGCGGTGCTGGCGCAGCTGGCACCCGATATGCAGATCATCGGCTATATGGTGCAGATGGGCGATATGCATCTGGACCGCAACCGCTTTGACGCGGATGCCATCGACGGCAACCCGTTCTTTTTGCCCGATGCGGGGGCGGTCGAGGCTTGGTCTGATTATCTGGACGGCATCCGCAAGGACCAGAACAGCGTCGGCGCCGCGATCGAAGTGTTGGTGCGGCACTGCCCGCCGGGCGTTGGTGCGCCGGTCTATGCCAAACTGGACACCGATCTGGCCGCCGCCATGATGTCGATCAATGCCGTCAAAGGCGTCGAGATCGGCGAGGGTATGGCCGCGGCCAGCCTGACTGGCGTGTCAAACGCGGACGAGATTCGCATGGGCGAAAACGGCCCCGAATTTCTGTCGAATCACGCGGGCGGTATCTTGGGCGGTATTTCAACGGGTCAGGACATCGTGGTGCGGTTTTCGATCAAACCGACCAGCTCGATCACCACGCCGCGCCGGTCGATCAATTCGCGGGGCGAGGAAATCGAGGTCATCACCAAGGGCCGCCACGACCCCTGCGTTGGCATCCGCGCCGTGCCCGTGGCCGAGGCGATGGCCGCCTGCGTATTGTTGGATCACCTGCTGATGGACCGCGCGCAGACCGGTGGCCTGCGCGGGCGCATCGGTCAGGATTGATCGGCCAGAAAGGCGTCAACCTCGGATGAGGTTGGAATGGCATCGCCCGCGCCTTCGCGGGTGACTTGCAATGCGGCAGCAGCCGATGCGCGGCGCAGCGCGCCGGGAATGGCCAGCCCCGCATCCAGACCGGCGGCGAAATAGCCCGCGAAGGTATCGCCCGCGCCGGTCGTATCCACGGGCGTCACCTTGAAGGATGCCTGTTCATAGGTCTGGTTATCGGTCAGATCGTGGTATTCGGCCCCCTGCGACCCGCGGGTGATCAGCAAACCCTGCACCGTCATATCGCCCGAAAGCGATGCGAACAGCTGGGCGGCCTCGCCCTCGTTCATGGCAAGGATGCTGACATGGGGCAGGACGTCGCGCACGGCGTCCAGATCGAAAGGTGCGGCAGAATAGATGACCCGCGCCCCTTGCGCCCTAGCGGCCTTGGCCGCGGCGACCTGACCATTGGTTTCATTCTGGATCAGCAGGATGTCGCGATCCGAAAAACCCGCCAGCGTTTCGGTCAGTGCAGCTTCGTCGATGGCGCGATTGGCACCGGGATGGATGATGATGGCGTTTTCGGCATCGCGATCCACCATGATAATCGCATGGCCCGTCGCCTCATCCGGCAGGCGGGCGATATGGGTGGTATCGACGCCTTTGGAGGCAAGACTGTCCAGAACCCAGTCATCGCCGGTTCCCATTGCCCCCAAGTGATGCGTCACGGCCCCTGCCATGGCTGCGGCCACCGACTGGTTCGCACCCTTGCCGCCCAGACCGAAGCTGTGGTTGCGCGATGCCAATGTCTCACCCGGTTTGGGCAGGCTGTCCAACCGATAGGTTTGGTCGATATTGATCGAGCCCAGATTCCAGATCGCCATTGCCGTCTCCTCCGTTCCAACGGTCGCTATGTGACTGATGGCCTTACGGCTTGTCCAGAGACGAAAAAACGCGCCCGTTGCGGGGCGCGTTCGTTCAGGTCGTCATGATTGCAGGCGATCAGTGCTTCAGCTTACCCTTGTGGGGTGCCCAAAGGCGCTTGTTCACAAGATACAGCAGCGCGCTGAGAACCATCAGGAACAGCACGGCAACAAGGCCGACCATCTTGCGGTCCATCATCTTGGGTTCAGCAGTCCACATCAGGAATGCCGACATATCGGTCGACATCTGATCGACGGTGGCAGGGGTGCCATCCTCGTACGTGACGCGGTCTTCCGACAGCGGAGGCGGCATGCTGATCCAGCCGCCGGGAAAGGCGCTGTTGCCGTAAAGCACGGAACCAGCCTGTTCTTTTTCCTCACCGGTATAACTGGTCAGAACCGCGTGGATGTATTCCGGTCCGCCGATACCATTGACGAACTGGTTAACACCCAGACCGATCGGGCCGTGGAAACCGGCACGCGCCTTGGCCATCAGCGACAGGTCGGGACCCATGCCCATGCCCGACACGGTCGGGAAATGGTCGGTCGAAACGCGATCGCGCTCTTCACCCGTGGCTGCATCTACGATGGGCAGAAGGTCGCCAGCATAGGCACGCACCTGATCTTCTGGCAGGCCGGGGCCGCCATCGTCGGACAGGGCGCGGATCGGCACGAACTTCATGCCGTGGCATGCGGCGCAGACTTCGGTATAGACCTGAAGGCCGCGCTGCAGCTGGAACTGGTCATAGCTGCCGAAGGGACCTTCGAAGCTGAAGTCGATATCCTCGATATGGGCGGTCGCATGGCTGTCGCCATGGTCTTCGGCCGCATCATCGTGACCTGCATCCGCGTGTTCCGCATCGGCGTCACCATGGTCGTCCGCGACCTCGGCGGGTTCCGCCTCGGCTTCGGGCGCTGCGGGTTCTTCCGCTGCGGTTTCGACAGGTGCCGCTTCTTCTGCGGGGGTCGCGACAAAGGTCGTACCCTCGGCGGGCGCTTCTTGTGCGTCCGCCGGCTGCATCGGCACCGTGGTCGTGGTGCCTTCCTGCGCCAGCGCAAAGCCGGTCGCAGAGATCGTCAGGGCCAGCGCGGCCGTGAGCGTCTTGGTTCTCAGGGTCATTCGTTGGCTCTCCTTACTCGGCCGGTGTCGCCTTGGCGCTATAATGCGCGTTGAAGTCTTCCTCGATCGTGGCAGGCATCTGTTCGGGCTTTTCGATAACGCCCAGCAGCGGCAGGATGATCAGGAAGTAGGCGAACCAATAGGTCGAGGCTAGCAGAGCGATATAGGGATAAGGACCCTCGGTCGGCATGGCGCCAACCCACATCAGCACGATGAAATCGACGGCCAGCAGCCAGAACCACCACTTGAACTGTGGACGGTAACGGCCCGAGCGTACGCGCGACGTGTCCAGCCAAGGCACCAGTGCCATGACAATGATCGCGCCGAACATGGCCAGAACACCAAAGAACTTGGCGTCGACGATGCCGAAGGACAGGAACTGCACCAGTTGCACGGCCCAGACATCGCCATCAAAGGCGCGCAGGATCGCGTAGAAGGGCAGGAAGTACCATTCGGGAACAATATGCGCAGGCGTCGCAAGAGCGTTCGCCTCGATATAGTTGTCGGGGTGGCCAAGATAGTTGGGCATAAAGCCGACAATCGCGAAGAAAACGACCATGATGACGGTCAACGCCAGCAGATCCTTGATCACGAAATAGGGCCAGAAGGGCAGGGTATCTTTCTGCGCTTCTTCTTTCGAACCGCGACGCACTTCGACGCCGGTCGGGTTGTTGTTGCCGGTGGTGTGGAAGGCCCAGATGTGGACGATCACCAGACCTGCAATCACGAAAGGCAGCAGATAGTGCAGCGAGAAGAAGCGGTTCAGCGTCGGGTTGCCGACAGCAGGTCCGCCCAGAAGCCATGTTTGCAGCGATTCACCAATGCCGGGAATGGCGCCGAACAGGCCGGTAATCACGGTCGCGCCCCAAAAGGACATCTGTCCCCAAGGCAGAACGTAACCCATGAAAGCCGTCGCCATCATCAGCAGATAGATCAGCATGCCGACGATCCACGTGACTTCACGGGGTGCCTTATAGCTGCCGTAATACAGGCTGCGGAAAATGTGCAGATAGACGGCCACAAAGAACAGCGATGCGCCGTTCGCATGCAGATAGCGCAGCATATAGCCGCCATTCACGTCGCGCATGATATGTTCGACGCTGGCGAAGGCCAGATCGACATGCGGGGTATAGTGCATCACCAGAACAATGCCGGTGATGATCTGAAGCGCCAGACAGAAGGTCAGGACGATGCCCCAGATCCACATCCAGTTCAGGTTCTTTGGTGTCGGGATGACAAGCGTGTCATACAACAGGCCGGCAACCGGCAAGCGGCGGTGCAGCCAGCGTTCGAAGCCCGTTTGGGGCTGATAATGGTCGTGCGGTATTCCGGCCATGAGAACCCTCCTCAGCCCAGCTGAATGGTGGTGTCGTTGATGAACGACGCCACGGGAATGTGCATATTCTGGGGCGCGGGGCCCCGACGGATACGGCCAGCCGTGTCATAATGGCTGCCGTGGCAAGGACAGAACCAGCCACCGAAATCACCGGCACCATCGCCGATCGGCACGCAACCCAGATGGGTGCAGACGCCAATCTGGACCAGCCATTCACCGGCCTCGTCCATGGTGCGGTTTTCGTCGGTTGCGGGTTCGCCGGCCGACAGGTTGGGGTTCTGGGAATTCTGGTCGGTCAGATCCGACAGCGGAACGGCACGTCCCGCCTCGATCTCTTCGGGGGTGCGGCGGCGGATAAACACCGGTTTGCCCAAGAACAGAACAGTGATCTGGGTGCCGGCGGTTACGCCACTGACATCGACCGGAATCGAGGCAAGGGCCTGAACATCTGCCGATGGGTTCATTTGGTTCACAAGCGTCCAGGCGGCGGCTCCGGCGGCCACCGTGCCTGCGCCCGCCGCGGCATAATAGAGGAAATCCCTCCGGGTGCCTACGTGGTCATCTGCGTGGGACACGGGTCATACTCCAATTCGGGCCGAAATTCAGGCCGATACGACATTCCGGGCCACGTCCAAGACGTAGCCTTCGCGTTGCGGTTCTATCGTTCAATTTTACGTCAGTCTAGCCGGTAAGCCGGAAGCGCCCCGCGCATTTCGACGCATCTGTCGCAAATGCACAACGCAACGGTTACAGTAACCCTTCCGAGCAGAAGCTGAGTTCGCGTGATTTGCCGATGATCAGATGGTCATGGATCGTGATCCCCATGCTGTCGGCACCCTGCGCGATGCGGGCCGTCATGGTTATATCTGAATCGGACGGAGTAGGATCGCCCGAGGGATGATTATGCACCAGAATCAGGGCCGAGGCATTCAGTTCCAGTGCCCTGCGGATAATTTCGCGCGGGTAGACGGGAACGTGGTCCACAGTACCCTGTGCCTGCTCTTCATCCGCGATCAGGACATTCTTGCGGTCCAGATACAGCACGCGGAACTGTTCGATTTCGCGATGTGCCATGGCAGTATGGCAATAATCCAGCAGGTCCTGCCAGCTTGACAGCACGGGACGGTTCATCACACGGGCGCGGGCCATACGTTGGGCTGCCGCTTCAACGATTTTCAGTTCTGTGACCACGGCGGGACCAGCACCTTCCACGGCTTGCAATCGGGCAGATGTTGCTGTCAGCACGCGGTTGAAATCGCCGAAGGTTTCGATCAAGCGCCGCGCCAGCGGTTTGACATCCTGACGCGGAATGGCGCGGAACAGGATCAGTTCCAGCAGTTCGTAATCGGGCATGGCTGTCGCACCGCCTTGCAAAAAGCGGTCGCGCAATCGCGCACGGTGGTCTGCCAGATATGAGGGGGACGTCTTGCCGCGCGGCTGCGGAGCCACCTGCGCCACGTCGTCGGACGCGGGGGTGAATAAAGACATGGGCATTTCGCCAAAAGATCGATTCGGGTCCATGCCTGCAAGCATGGGCCCGAACGGTAAATAAAGGGTTAATCCGCGATCAGCGGGTCATCCCGTCCCAGAAGGTTTTTACCTTGCTGAAGAAGTTGTCGGATTGCGGGCTGTTGTCGGCCTTCTGTTCTTCGAACTCGCGCAGCAATTCGCGCTGGCGCGTGGTCAGATTGACGGGCGTTTCGACCGTCAGCTCGATCAGCATGTCGCCCAGATCGCCACCGGCACCGGGGCCGTGACGCAAGGGGGGCATGCCTTTGCCGCGCAGGCGCATCTGGCGTCCGGTCTGGCTGCCGGCGGGAACCTTGACCTTGGCGCGACCGCCGTCGATCGTCGGAACCTCGACCTCGCCGCCAAGCGCAGCGGTTGCCATGCTGACAGGGACCTGACAGGCCAATGTCCGTCCGTCGCGCAGGAATATCGAATGTTCCCCGATCTCGACAAAGATATAAAGATCGCCCGCAGGACCGCCGCGCAAGCCAGCCTCGCCTTCGCCCGTCAGGCGGATGCGGGTACCGGTTTCGACGCCTGCCGGAATATTGACCGACAAGGTGCGTTCGCGTTCCATGCGTCCTGCGCCGTGGCAGGATTTGCAAGGGTTCTTGATGATCTGGCCTGCGCCGCCACAGGTAGGACAGGCGCGTTCGACGGTAAAGAAGCCCTGTTGCGCGCGGACCTTACCCATACCTGCACAGGTCGGGCAGGTGGCGGGCTGGGTCGAGCCTTCGGCCCCCGTTCCGTCGCATTCGTCACAGGCTGTCGATCCGGTGACCGTGATCGGCTTCTGGACGCCGACATAGGCGTCTTCCAAGGTCACGTTCAGATTGAAGCGCAGATCCTGACCGCGCTGTGCGCGCGACCGTCCACCTCCGCCGCCACCGCGACGGCCCATCATATCCCCGAACAGATCCTCGAAAACATCCGCAAAGGCCGATCCGAAATCGCCTTGTGGTCCGGCACCGCCGCGACCCCCGCCGAATCCGCCACCACCGCCTTCGAAGGCAGCATGGCCAAAGCGGTCATAGGCCGATTTCTTCTGGTCGTCTTTCAGGCAATCATAAGCCTCGTTCGCTTCCTTGAAGCGGGCCTCGGCAGTCGTATCACCCGGATTGCGATCGGGATGCAGCTCTTTGGCCTTGCCGCGATAGGCTTTCTTGATCTCGTCGGCCGAGGCCCCGCGGCTGACCCCGAGCACCTCGTAATAGCAACGCTTGCTCATGTGTCGTCCTATTCAACTGTCCCAAAATAAAATGGGCCGCCCCGCAATACTTGCGGATCGGCCCTTTTTTGGGATACGGCCCTGATTAGCCGCGCTTCTTGTCTTCACCCAGATCTTCGAAATCGGCATCAACGATATCTTCGTCGACTTCGCGTTCCGAATCGTCCTTGGCGCCAGCTTCTTCAGCACCCTCTTGGGCTTTGTAGATCGCTTCGCCCAGACGCATGGAGGCATCCATCACGTTCTGGATGCCGGCACGGATCTTGCCTGCGTCTTCCGACTTCAAGGCTTCTTCCAATGCGCCAACGGCCAGTTCGATCGCCTCGACGGTCGAGCTGTCGACCTTATCGCCATGATCGGCCAGCGACTTGTTGGTCGAATGGATCAGGCTTTCGGCCTGATTGCGCGCTTCGACCAGATCGCGGCGATCCTTGTCGGCTTCGGCGTTGTTTTCGGCATCCTGCACCATACGCTGGATGTCTTCATCGCTCAGGCCACCCGAAGCCTGAATGGTAATGTTATGCTCTTTGCCGGTGCCTTTATCTTTGGCGCTGACCGACACGATGCCGTTGGCGTCGATGTCGAAGGTAACCTCGATCTGTGGCAGGCCGCGCGGAGCGGGCGGAATATCTTCCAGATTGAACTGGCCAAGCATTTTGTTGTCGGCAGCCATCTCACGCTCGCCTTGGAAGACCCGGATCGTCACGGCGTTCTGGTTGTCTTCGGCGGTCGAGAAGATCTGACCTTTCTTGGTCGGGATCGTCGTGTTGCGGTCGATCAGGCGGGTAAACACACCACCAAGGGTCTCGATACCCATCGACAGCGGCGTCACGTCCAACAGAACCACGTCCTTGACGTCGCCTTGCAGAACACCGGCCTGAATGGCAGCGCCCAATGCAACAACTTCATCGGGGTTCACGCCTTTATGGGGCTCTTTGCCGAAGAAATCGGTGACTTCCTGAATGACCTTGGGCATGCGGGTCATACCGCCGACCAGAACAACCTCGTCGATTTCCGACTTGGCACAACCGGCGTCTTTCAGGGCTTCCTGAACCGGCTTCATGGTGCGCTTGATCAGATCGGAAACGATGCTTTCCAGCTTTGCGCGGGTCAGCTTCATCACCATGTGCAGCGGCTGGCCGTTCGAACCCATGCTGATGAAGGGCTGGTTGATTTCGGTCTGGCTGGAGGAGGACAGCTCGATTTTGGCTTTTTCGGCAGCTTCTTTCAGACGCTGCAGAGCCATCTTGTCTTTGGTCAGATCGACGCCATGCTCTTTTTTGAATTCATCTGCCAGATAGCTGACGATGCGCATGTCGAAATCTTCGCCACCAAGGAAGGTGTCGCCATTGGTCGATTTGACTTCGAACAGGCCGTCGTCAATTTCCAGAATGGTAATATCGAAAGTACCGCCGCCAAGGTCATAGACCGCGATGGTTTTGGTTTCTTTCTTGTCCAGACCATAGGCCAATGCGGCTGCGGTCGGCTCGTTGATGATGCGCAGGACTTCCAGACCGGCAATCTTGCCGGCGTCTTTGGTGGCCTGACGCTGTGCATCGTTGAAATAGGCCGGAACGGTAATCACGGCCTGCGTCACGGTTTCGCCCAGATAGGATTCAGCGGTTTCCTTCATCTTCTGAAGGATCATCGCGCTGACCTGCGAGGGGGAATATTTCTCGTCCTTGACTTCGACCCATGCGTCGCCGTTGCCACCGTCCACGATGTTATAAGGGACCAGCTTGCGGTCCTTTTCCACGGCATCATCGCCGATGCGACGGCCGATCAGGCGCTTGACGGCAAAAACGGTGTTCGTCGGGTTGGTGACGGCCTGACGCTTGGCGGGCTGGCCGACCAGACGCTCGCCGTCGGTGAAACCGACGATGGATGGCGTGGTGCGGACGCCTTCGCTGTTTTCGATAACCTTGGGCTGGCTGCCGTCCATGATGGCCACACAGCTGTTGGTGGTGCCAAGGTCGATGCCGATGACTTTAGACATATGAATATAACCTCTCTTGCGGCGATATTATGAGCTTCGGGTCCGTTTTGGCCCCCGAGGCCCGATCCCTTCTGCGTGAAACCGATCCGGAACCTCCGGAGTGCTTCGGGGGTGTATATAGGGATGCAATTCAGCCCCGCAAGCACCGCAAGGCCGTAAAATCGGCCTTATGTGCTGCCTTTTGTCGTGAATTCAGGGTGGATCTTACTGAGTTGCCGCCCAACTGATCGATTCGTGCTTGCGGGTCGTGAAGTTGATCAGCAGTCCGACCATCAGCGTCGCGATCGAGAACCAGAAAGGATACATTAGCCATGTTTTATGCGGCGAGTAGTTGATGAACAGAAATCCGCGTTCCTGATCGATCAGGTGGAACAGGGGATTCCAGATGAACCACGGCAGCAGGAAGTTGGGCATGACATTGGCAACAAAGAATTTCCCCGAGGCAAACATATTCACCCGCTGGTAGAGGGTGGTTAACAAAGTAGCTGTGGCGGGAGACCAAGGCCGAATACCAAGAAACAAGAAGCCGACACAAACACCTGAAAACCACGCTAGGCCAAAGAGCATTGCTGCTCCTAATGGGTCATAAATTTCGATCGGTGAAAAAAAAGCATTATAAGCAAGTAGCAGTACAAGAATGCTGATCACCTGCTTGTACAAGGCTGCCAGTGCTGCTCCCGAAATCAAAACAGCAGCGTTCAAAGGCTGGTGCTTAATGATCCCAGAAGAAACAGAGTGAGAGCTTGCAATTGCACCAACTGTTTGTACGTGAAGCATAAAAACGAAAATTCCCGACATGATATATAGAAGGAAGTCGCCTCGTAGAGGCGTGCTTTTAATCCCCACCAGTCGATACAAGCCTAAGAAAATGAGCAACATTAAAGTCGTTTGTACCACGGTCAAAAGCAGGCCAATCGCCGCATTCCGGTGTCCGTTTCGCAGGTTATAGACCGTTTGGTGGTATATCAGCGCAAGCGTCGTGAATGCCGCCTGTAACATGTTCCGGCTTTGGCGTTGCTTGAACAGCATCCTGACACTCCGATCCGAATTGGTGCTGGATTGTCGCAGGCGCTGCTGTGAAAACGGTGCAACGCTTGCCGATATCCCGTCATGCTATCATAAGGATAGCAGGACCCTCACACAATCCGGCTTGGCTGGCTTGGCCTTGTCACGTAAAGGAAAGTGAATGCAATTCGATCGATTGACCACCGAGATGCGCCGCCTTGCCCTGCTGGCCGGGGAACGGATCATGGAAATCTATCAGTCCGACGATTTCGAGACACGGACCAAGGCTGATGATTCGCCGGTAACCGAAGCGGATGAAGCCGCAGATGCCATCATCTCGGCCGGCCTGCGCGAGGCATTTCCCGATATTCCGCTGGTGACCGAGGAACAGGCCGATACCCACGGCCAGATGCTGTCGACCTTCCTGATTGTCGATCCGCTGGACGGCACCAAGGAATTCGTCAAGCGCCGCGGCGATTTCACCGTCAACATCGCCTATGTCGAAAACGGCGTCCCGGTTCGCGGTGTCGTCTATGCCCCCGCCAAGAACCGTCTGTTCTATACCGCCGCCGATGGTATGTCGGTCGAGGAAAAGGCACCTTTCGGTGACAAGCCCGGTGCCGTATCGCCGATCGGTGTGAATGCAACACCTGACAACCGCGGGTTGATGGTCGTAGCTTCGAAATCGCACCGTGATGCTGCAACCGATGCCTATATCGGGCAATACGGTGTGCGCGATATGACCAGTGCCGGGTCGTCGCTGAAGTTCTGTCTGGTGGCAACGGGCGAGGCGGACCTTTATCCGCGTCTGGGTCGCACGATGGAATGGGATACGGCGGCAGGTGATGCTGTCTTGCGCGGTGCGGGCGGCGAAGTTGTCCGCTTTGATGATCACAGCACGTTTGTCTATGGCAAGTCGGGCTTCGAAAACCCGTTCTTCATTGCCTATGCCCCGGGTGTATTGCTGGTGAAGGCATAAGATGTCGGTCGTTATCGTCATTCCGGCGCGCCACGCCTCGACGCGCTATCCAGGCAAGCCCTTGGTCGAATTGCGCGGCGCTGGCGGGCAAGCGCGCAGCCTGATCCGCCGCAGCTGGGATGCTGCCATGGCCGTGTCCGGCGTGGATCAGGTGGTGATTGCCACCGATGACGACCGCATTCGCGATCATGCGACGGGTTTTGGCGCACAGGTTGTGATGACCGGCACCGGATGCCGCAACGGGACCGAACGCTGCGCCGAGGCGATCACCAATCTGGGCATCAGTCCGGAAATTGTGGTGAACCTGCAAGGCGATGCGCCTTTGACCCCCGCTTGGTTCGTCGAGGATCTGGTCGCAGGTCTGCGCGCTGCCCCTGCCGCACAAGTGGCAACGCCGGTTCTGCGCTGTTCGGGCCGGATGCGGGCCGATCTGGTCGCGGATCGCCATGCCGGTCGCGTCGGAGGAACCACAGCGGTGTTCGGGCATGACGGGCAGGCGCTTTATTTTTCGAAAGAGGTCATCCCCTTCGTGGCGGGCAATGTGGCCGATGATGCTGACAGCCCGGTGTTCCATCACGTCGGTGTCTATGCTTACCGGCCAAAGGCCCTGGCCGAATACGCCACATGGCCTGAAGGCCCGCTGGAGAAACTTGAAGGTCTTGAACAGCTGCGGTTTCTGGAACGCGGACGACAGGTCCTTTGTGTGCAGGTTCAGGCCAAGGGGCGGCAATTCTGGGAACTAAACAATCCCGAAGACGTTATACGCCTCGAACAAATGATGTCCGAAATGGGGCTGGAGTGATCACGCATTCATCAGAACAGTGCAACTTACAGCGGCCTACTGTGAATTATTTGTATCGTTCCGGCGGAATGTCTTGGCGAGTAACTGCCTAGAATATAGTCTTTGGATTGAAGTTTACGTTACTGCGTGTAGGCAGTGGCAACAATTGCGGCGGAAATTTGGTCCGCCACGTCATCAGAGGTAGTTGAAATGGGTCGCAAGGTTACAAAAGCCATCTTTCCGGTTGCAGGTTTGGGAACACGCTTCCTTCCCGCGACGAAAAGCATCCCGAAAGAAATCCTGTCACTGGTCGACAAGCCACTGATCCAATACGCCATCGACGAGGCCCGCGCTGCGGGTATCAAGGAATTCATCTTTGTCACCTCGCGTGGCAAGGGTGCACTGGAAGATTACTTCGACCATTCGCACGAACTGGAAAGCAATCTTCGCAAAGCCGGCAAGGACAAGCTGCTGGAAGTTCTGCGCGAAACAAATATGGATTCGGGCGCAATCGCCTATATCCGCCAGCACAAGGCACTGGGCTTGGGTCATGCCGTCTGGTGTGCCCGCCGCTTGTTGTCCGACGACGAACCTTTCGCGGTCGTGCTGACCGATGACGTTATTCAGGGCGAACCGCCCTGCCTGCAGCAAATGATCGAGGCCTATCAGGAAACCGGCGGCAGCATGGTTGCCACGATGGAAGTCGCGCCGGAAAAAGTATCGTCCTATGGCGTGCTGGATGTGGCTGAAGATATGGGCGCATTGGTTCGTGCCAAAGGCATGGTCGAAAAACCCGCTATGGGAACCGAGCCGTCCAATCTTGCCGTGATCGGTCGCTATATCCTCGCGCCGACTGTCATGAAAAACCTTGCCAAGCTGAAGCAGGGCGCCGGTGGAGAGATCCAGCTGACCGACGCAATCGGCGAAGAAATTCAGGCAGGCCGCGACGTCTTTGGCCTGCGCTTCCGCGGCCAGCGTTTCGACTGCGGTTCGAAAGCGGGCTTCCTGCAAGCCACGGTGGCCTTCGGCCTTGAGCGTGACGAGTTGAAAGACGAATTCGCGGAATATCTGCACCATGTCATGTCGATGCGTCGGGCGGCCGAGTAATCTTGATGTCACAAAATGTGCTGGTCACGGGTGGTGCGGGCTATATCGGCTCGCACGCATGCAAAGCCCTTTCGCAGGCAGGCTATACCCCTGTCACTTTGGATAACCTGTCGACGGGCTGGCAAGACGCGGTCAAATTCGGACCTTTCGTCAAGGCCGACCTGATGGACCGTGCATCGCTGGATGCGGCTTTTGCCGAATACCAGCCTGTTGCCGTTCTGCACTTCGCCGCTTTGTCCCAAGTGGGCGAGGCAATGGCCGAGCCGGGGAAATACTGGCGCAACAACGTTTCGGGGTCACTGAACCTGATCGAGGCGGCTGTTGCAGCAGGTTGCATGAACTTTGTGTTCAGTTCGACCTGCGCCACCTATGGCGACCGCGACGGCGAGGTTCTGGACGAGAACACGCCGCAAGCGCCGCTGAACGCCTATGGTGCCAGCAAGCGTGCGATTGAAGATATGTTGATTGATTTCGAGGCGGCTTACGGGCTGCGCCACGTTATCTTCCGCTATTTCAACGTTGCAGGTGCCGATCCCGAGGGTGAAGTTGGCGAATTCCACCGCCCCGAAACGCACCTGATTCCGCTGATTCTGGATGCGGTTGATGGAAAGCGCGCTGCGTTGACCATCCATGGGACCGATTACCCGACAGAAGACGGCACATGCATTCGCGACTATGTCCATGTGATGGATCTGGTCGATGCGCATGTGAAAGGTCTGGAATGGCTGCGCGCTGATAAGGGCAGTCAGGTGTTCTGTCTGGGAACGGGTGACGGGTTTTCGGTGCGTGAAGTTGTCGATGCAACCCGTCATGTGACGAACCGTCAGGTTCCGATGGTTGATGGTCCACGCCGTGGCGGCGATGCGGTCAAGCTTGTCTGTGGCAGCCAGCGGGCCAAGACCGATCTGGGTTGGACGCCCGACCGCTCGACCATGAAGCAGATGATCGCGGATGCGTGGCGCTGGCATCAGGCGGGCGATTACCAGAAGTGAGCCTGCCAAAGCTTCGTGACCTTTGGCACGCCTATCGGGTCAGATGGAAGCGACGTGAACTGCTGTGGCGCGCTATCAAGGCGCGCCATTCGCTTTCGCCAGTGGTGGATCGCACCGCCGCGATTGCAGTTAACGATATTCTGGTCGTCACAACGCTTCGCAACGAATTGCCGCATTTGTCCCGTTTTCTGGCGCATTACCGCGGCTTGGGCGTGGCGCAATTCCTGATTGTCGATAACGACAGCAATGACGGTTCGGCTGAATTTCTGGCCAGCCAGCCGGATGTGTCGTTGTGGTCTTGCACCGCAAGCTACCGTCAGGCACGCTTTGGGCTGGATTGGGCCAATTCGTTATTGATGCAATACGGCGACGGGCATTGGTGTCTGACCGTCGATGCGGATGAATTGCTGGTCTATCCCCATCACGACAGCAGACCGTTGCCCCATCTGGTCGCCCATCTGGAAGGGCAGGGTCTGACCGGCATGGGTGCGCTGATGCTGGATTTATATCCCACAGGGCCCATCGGCACCAGTGACGCCCCGTTGACGGCCCCCTTGGAAGAATGTCTGCCGTGGTACGACGCAGGTCCTTTCCGCCAAAGCCGCATGGAACCCCGCAACAACCTTTGGGTGCAAGGCGGTCTTCGCGAACGGGCATTCTTTGCAGACGATCCGAATATGTCCCCTACGTTGAACAAGCTGCCGCTGATGCGTTGGAACTGGCGACAGGTTTACGTAAATTCGACCCATTCCGTGCTGCCACGCAGGCTAAATGACCTTTATAACGGTCCATCGGGACAGCATTTGTCCGGTGTCCTTTTGCACGGAAAATTTCTTCCCGATATTGTTGCAAAATCACAAGAGGAACTGGATCGCCGTCAACATTTCGTCCGGCCGGAAGCTTATGCCGGTTATCATCAGGCGGTCGCAGCCGGCCCTGTGTTGTGCGACGGAAATTCCGTTAGATATCAGGGGTGGGAACAGCTGGTTCAATTGGGATTAATGGGTACGGGCAACTGGAAACCCGCAGGAAAATCCTGAAAAAGCCTTGCCAATTCGCCTCTTGCAGCACATTGCTAGTAGGTATGAAATGGTTATCAAATTTCCGTATTCCCATCGGTGTTAGCCATGAAACTGGCTAAATTGCCCATCTCGGACCGGCTGCGGCGACGTATCGAGCGTCAATATCTGATTGCGCGTGCGTTCAACCGACGCAACGCCCTTAAACCGGTCGTCAACCGCACCGAGCAGATCCGGACCGGCGATGTTCTGGCCTTTGTAACAATGCGCAACGAACGGGTGCGCTTACCCTATTTTCTGGACTATTACCGCAACCTTGGCGTGAAGCATTTCCTGTTCGTCAATAACAACAGTCAGGATGGCAGCGGCAATTATCTGGCCGAACAACGTGACGTGTCTTTGTGGTGGACCAATGCCAGCTATAAACGTGCGCGTTTCGGGATGGACTGGATCAACCGGCTGCTGATGAAATACGGCGACGGCCATTGGTGCCTGACGGTCGATCCTGACGAATTCCTGATCTATCCGCATTGCGACACACGCCCGCTGTCGGCGCTAACAGGGTGGCTTGAATCATCGGGGCGGATGTCTTTCCCGTCGATGCTGCTGGATATGTATCCACGCGGCAATATCGAGGACGAGATATACGAAGAAGGCGCGGATCCCTTCCGCATTGCCAAATGGTTCGATCCGGCGAATTACAGTATCCATAAAAACTGGTATTACGGGAATCTGTGGATACAGGGCGGCCCGCGCACGCGTAACTTTTTCAAATCGGACCCTACGGCGGGTCCGGCGCTGAACAAGACGCCTTTGGTCAAATGGTCATGGCGTTATGCCTATGTCAGCTCGACCCATATGTTACTGCCCAAATCCCTGAACGAGGTTTATGATGAAAATGGCGGTGAACAGGCGTCGGGTTGTCTGTTGCATGCCAAATTCCTGTCGACCTTTGTTGAAAAATCGGCCGAGGAACTGGACCGTCGCCAGCATTACGCCAACAGCAAGGAATACAAAGCCTATCATTCGCGGCTGACCAGCGGCACAGACCTCTGGTGCAGCGAGTCCCGCGAATTTCAGGATTGGCGCCAGCTCGAGGATCTTGGCCTGATATCGCGGGGGAATTGGGCATGATCACGGCCGTCGCACAAGAGGGGGTCCAACTGGGTGTGGTCTTGCTATGTCACGCCCGACTGGATGTGGCCGCGCATATGGCGCGCATCTGGGTGAACGGCGGGGCACGGGTCGCGATCCATATCGATGCCAAGGCATCGGCGAAATCTGTCGACACCATGAAGCAGGCGTTGTCGGACCTGCCGGATATTCTCTATTCGCCGCGGATGTCTTGTGACTGGGGCAGGTTTAGTCTGGTCCATGCGACACAGGATGCGACACAGCTGTTGCTGGATACATTCCCCGATCTGACACATGTCTATCTGGCATCGGGGTCCTGTCTGCCGCTGCGGCCGGTGTCCGATCTATGTGCCTATCTGGCTTTAGACCCTGAAAAGGACTATATCGAAAGCGTCAGTGCCAATGACGTCGGCTGGGCTGTCGGCGGCCTGAACGAGGAAAGATTCACCCTCTATTACCCGCTGGACTGGCGGCGTCAGCGCTGGATGTTCGATAGATTTGTGGCATGGCAGCGCAGTTTTAAAATCAAGCGCCAACTGCCGAAAGGGGTTTCGCCCTATCTTGGATCGCAATGGTGGTGCCTGACGACCCGCACGCTGCGCGCCATTCTGGAAGATCCGCGCCGCGACGAATTCGACCGCTATTTCCGTTTGTCATGGATACCGGACGAAAGTTACTTCCAGACGCTGGCGCGGCGGCATGCCGTGCGTATCGAAAGCCAGTCTTTGACACTGGCAAAATTCGATCATGATGGCCGTCCCTATCAGCTGTATGACGACCATGCCCTGATGCTGGAGGAATCACGCTGCTTCGTTGCCCGCAAGGTCTGGGAGGGGGCAACCCGTTTGCTGGACCATTTTCCGGCCAAGCGCGACGGTTATCCCGATCTTGGCCACCCGCAGCCCCAGCGCTTCGAACGGATGATCAACCGCACCGTGCGGCGCCGCTTGCTGGGCAGGCCGGGGCTTTATATGCAAAGCCGCTATCCGCGCAAGGACGCCGAAAATGGCAAGACCTCGGCGCCTTATGTGCTGTTCCAAGGCTTCAGCGATATCTTCCCCGACTTTGACAACTGGTTGTCAGGCATTGTCGATGCCGATGTGCATGGCCATTTGCTTGGTCCCGAGCAGGTCGAATTCGCGGGCCGGTGCGAAATAGGGCCAGGTGCCATTTCGGCCAATCCTCAGATCCGCGACGGTGATCCGCAGGGGTTCCTGACCGCATTGATCCGCATTGCCCCCAAAATGCAGGTGTTCCAGTTCAGCCCGCGCGACAACCAGTCGCTGAACTGGTTCATCGCCACGGACCCGAATGCGCATCTGCATGTCGTGACGGGGGCATGGATGCTGCCTTTGCTGGAATCGGATATGCCCTTTGACGATATCCGGCGGGTGACGGCCATTTTGCAACGCGCCGAAATTGCCCAGTTGGAGGTGTTGAATTCCGTCTGGGTCAAGGCGCGCGTGCAGGTCCATGAACTGACCGATTTTCTGGCGCGTCCGCAAAGCATCCTGCTGCAGGCGGTTCAACAGATGCCGTCCCCGCCAACGGTGCTAGACAGTTTGCCCCATATGCGCAATCTGGATGGCTTGTCCCAATTGTTGCGTCGCTTGCGCAATTCCGGACTCCGGCCGCGTTTGTCGGGTGATGGTTTGCCGATACCTGATTCACTTATGTCTGAAAGGACGGCCGCCGAATGACCGAACCATTTCGCAGCTTCGTGATTTTCGCTGAAATGCGGACAGGATCGAACCTGCTGGAGGCTACGTTAAACGGGCTGCGGGGCGTCACCTGTTTTGGCGAGGCGTTCAATCCCTATATGATGGGCTGGCCCGATAAGGACGAACTGGAAGGTGTAACCCGCGCCGAGCGTGAGGCCGATCCCATGGTGTTGTTGAACACCTTGTTCAACAAGCCTGGCCATATGGCCGGTTTCCGCTATTTCCACGACCATGATCCGCGCGTGTTCGATGCCATCATGAATGATCCGCTTTGCGCCAAGATCATTCTGACGCGCAATCCACTGGACAGCTATGTCTCGACCTTGGTTGCGCGGGAAACCAACCAGTGGAAACTGAACGAGACCGAAATTCCGATCCCCGCCACCGTGACCTATGACGGCCCCGAATTTCGCGACATGTTATCGGCGATCGAAAGCTTCCAGATGCGGGTAATGCACCGGTTGCAGGTGACCGGACAAAGCGGTTTCTGGCTGGGATACGAGGATCTGCGCGACGCCGAGGTGATGACCGGACTGGCCCATTGGATGGGACGCAGTGATGTTGGCCGTCTGGACCCTGCAAGTGACCAGATTCCGCAAAATGCACGCGAATTGTCGGATAAGGTGCAGAATTTCGACCAGATGCAGGAAGATCTGGGACAGGTCGATCCCTTCACCCTGCGCCGTATTCCGAATTTCGAACCCCGAAGGGGGCCATCGGTCCCCAGTTTTATGGCCAGTGAGGCTGGCAATGGGATGCTGTATATGCCGGTGCGCTGCGGTCCGGGGCCAATTGTGCGCGAATGGCTGACGGCGTCGGGCGGATTGAGCAAGGATTTTACCCAATCCAGTCTGCGCCAATGGAAACGCAAACACCCGGGCCATCGCAGCTTTACCGTGTTGCGCCATCCGTTGCATCGGGCATGGACGGCCTTCGGTCATGTGCTGACGCAGGCATCGCCCGAATTGCGCCAGATGCTGCGCGACATCTATCATGTCGCCTTGCCCGCAGATGAGGCTCTGGCAGAGATGCCTCAGGACCAGAAGGTCGCGCTGTTCGACGATTTTCTGGGTTTTTTACGGCGAAACCTGAACGGGCAAACGACATTGCCGACACATCCCGATTGGGCCAGCCAGTCCGAGGTCGTGTCAGGATTTTCACGCTTTGCCACGCCGGACATGCTGATCCGCGAAGACCGGATGGCGGATGATATTTCCATGTTGGCAGCTGCGGCGGGTGCAAATACCAGCAAATTGCCGACGCTGGTTCCAGAAAAAATGCCAGAATTCCTGCTAGAGAAAAATCTTATCAATAAAGCCAAAGCAGTCTATCTGCGCGATTATATCGCCTTCGGTTTCGAAGACCCTGCCTGAAGAAAGGGGCCGCATCTTCAGGATGCGGCCCCTTGCGGGATCAGGCTTTCAGCAATGCTGCAAGTTCGGCCTGCTTTTCCGCCACCAATGCCGCATCGCCGTCGGCTTCGATGTTCAGGCGGACCACCGGTTCGGTGTTCGATTTGCGCAGGTTAAAGCGCCAGTTGCCAAAGTTCAGCGACACACCGTCCAGATCGTCACGGCTGTCGGCTTTCGCCTCATAGGTGTCGATCAGGCGCGCGATGGCCGCATCGGGATCGGCGATGGTATAGTTGGTTTCCCCCGAGGACGGGTAAAGCCGCATCCGTTCTTCCAGCAGTTCCGCCAGCGTCTTGCCCTTGCGCGACAGCAGTTCGATCATCAGCAACCACGGGATCATGCCGCTGTCGCAGTAATAGAAATCGCGGAAGTAATGGTGGGCCGACATCTCGCCGCCATAGATGGCGCTGACATCACGCATCTTGCGCTTGATAAAGGCATGGCCGGTCTTGCTGACCACAGCCTCGCCACCGGCTTCCTCGATCATGGCGCGGGTATTCATGATGACACGGGGGTCATGCACGACTTTTTCACCGGGCGACTTTTCAAGGAAAGCAGCACCCAGCAGCCCGACGATATATTCGCCGGGGATAAAGCGGCCATTTTCGTCAAAGAAGAAGCAGCGGTCGAAATCGCCATCCCATGCAACGCCAAGATCGGCCTTTTCGGCAATCATGCGTTCGACGGTGGGCGGCTGGTTTTCATCCAGCAGCGGGTTCGGAATGCCGTTCGGGAAGCTGCTGTCGACATTGTGGTGCATCCGCACGAAGGTCAGCGGCGCGCCACGGCGCTCCAGTTCCTCGGCGATGGCGTCAAACGTCGGGCCTGCCGTGCCGTTGCCGGCGTTGACCAGAATCTTCATCGGTTTCAGCGCCGCAATATCGACAAAATCGGCCATGCGGCTGGCGTATTCGGCACGGGCATGGCTGAAATCGGTGACGCTGCCCTTGGTGGCGGGGGCGAAATCGCCGTTTGTCGCCAGTTCTACAATGGGGGGCAGTTCCGTCGCGGGGTCCAGCGGCGCAGATCCGCGACCGACGATCTTCATACCGTTATAGTTGATGGGGTTATGCGAGGCCGTGACCTCGATCCCGCCATCGGTGTCCTGATTGCCCGTGTGGAAATAGACTTCCTCGGTGCCGGCCAGACCCAGATCCAGCACATCCGCGCCACCGTCGGTCAAACCCTCGATCAGGGCCGCCGCCAGTTCGGGCGAGGTTTCGCGGCTGTCGCGGCCCACGACCACGCGCTTGGCATCACGGGCCTGTGCAAAAGCGCGACCGATGCGATAGGCAACGTCGGGGTCAAGATTCTTGCCCAGCTCTCCGCGGACGTCATAGGCTTTGAAGCAAGTGATCTCGCGTCTGCCAAGCTGATCTTTTTGGGTCATTCCATACTCTCCGATGGTCTCTTTGTTATCAGCGCTAACAGGTTCAAGGTTAGATACAAGACGCTGACACGGCAAGCAGCCGGTTGTCCGGCAAGCAGAAAGAAACCACGCGGCGGGCCGCTGGTTCCTGCAAGGCGGAAAAGCCGCGCTGACCGGTGCAAGAAAGCGCCGGTGATGCCGGAAAGGCTTTTGGCCTTTTTCATGACAGAACGGATCGGTATCACTGCGCTCTGACTGCAGAACGACATCAGTATTTACGGCAAATTAACCCGATTGTGCTTTAACTGACACAGGAACGCGCCATATTCTAAAGTTATGATATATATAAATGACAACATCTCTATCCAGGAATGGGAGCTTTCCGAACAATTCACCCGATCGCAAGGTCCGGGTGGACAGAACGTGAATAAGGTCGAAACCGCCGTCGAATTACGGTTCGAGGCTGCCCGTTCCCCCCACCTGCCCGATTCCGTCAAGCGCCGCCTGCAAAGGCTGGCCGGACGACGCTGGACATCCGAAGGGGCGGTGCTGATTCTGGCACAGGAAACCCGCAGTCAGGCGCGCAATCGCGAATTGGCCCGTGAACGACTGGCCGATCTGATCCGGCAGGCGCTGACGACGCCCAAGCGCCGCATCGCCACCCGTCCGACCCTTGGCAGCCAAAGACGCCGGCTAAAGGCGAAAACCGTGCGTGCGGGCGTCAAGTCGCTGCGTGGCAAGGTGGATGATTCCGAATGAGGTTTCTGCGTAAATGCTTTCGAATGCTGTTGGGCCGCCGTCCCGTGTCGATGCAGGTCGGGGCTGTGTGCCGCGATCCGACAACCGGACTGGTCTTGCTGGCGACCAGCCGTGACAGTGGTCGCTGGGTGATCCCGAAAGGCTGGCCAATGGCAGGTCGCAGCCTGTCAGGCGCGGCCGCACAAGAGGCGTGGGAAGAAGCCGGTGTGCGCGGTCCTATCGAAAAGCGCGAATTGGGTCGCTTTAGCTATAACAAAGGGCAAGACAGCGGATTTTCTGTTCCTGTTCAGGTGCGGGTCTTCTTGCTGACTGTCACCGCGCTGGAGGACGAGTTTCCGGAAGCAGGCCAGCGCAAGCGCCGTTGGTTCGCCCCGAAGAAGGCGGCAGAATTGGTGGCCGAGCCGGAACTGAAAGCCATTCTGAACGCTTTAGACCCCTATGAAGTTCAAAAATAACAGCCCGCTTGCTTCATGAGCAACAGCCCCGCCTATCGGACATTGGACAAGGATCTTGGCCGCATCGGCCATGCCGAAGTCGCACAGATGCATGCCTTCCGCCCTGTGTGGCGGCTGGGCATGACAGTGCTTGCTTTGGTGGGCGCACTTTTAGTGTTTCTGGCCCTGTCAGGGGCAGCGCCTGGCGTGCTGGCCATGGGGGCGGGCCTGATCGTGGCCGCTTGGCTTGGCGTGGCGATCGGATCGAACGATGTTGCAAACTCGCTTGGTCCCGCGGTCGGGGCAGGGGCGATTTCGTTGCTTCCGGGGCTTTTTCTGGTCGCAGGCTCGGGCATGCTTGGCGCGTTTCTGGCCGGAGGGGCCGTGTCCGAACGTCTGGCAGGGGGCATTATTGACCTTGCCCCCATGATGGACGGGATTCGCGGGCCTATGGTCATGGTTGCGGCTCTGATCGGGGCTGCATCGTGGATTACGATGGCTACAGGGATCGGACTGCCGGTCAGTACATCCCATTCGATTGTCGGCGGGATTGCAGGCGCAGGGGCTGTGGCCTTGGGCGTCAGCGGTGTTGCTTGGGGCACTGTGCTGATGATCGCCCTTGTCTGGGTCATTACCCCATTGGCGGCAGGGGCGCTGGCGGGACTGCTGCTAATCTTTCTGCGGGCCTATGTCGTTGATGCCGAAGACAGGGGGGCGGCCGCCCTGCGCTGGCTGCCGGTCATGGTCGGCGTGATGTGCGCTGTGTTCGCCTCTTATCTGACGGTGCTGCTGTTTGATGGTCCGCAGCTGTATCTTATGCAGCCGCTGGCAATCATTCTGGGTGTCTCGACCGGCTATGGCATGACACTGCGTGGGGTTCTGCGCGAATTGAAGCTGCATCCCAAGAAGCCGGGGACCAAGCGGTTGTTGCGTCCCGCCCTGCTGATTGCCGTCGTCATCATGGGGTTCGCACATGGGGCAAATGATGTCGGCAATATCGCGGGGCCTTTGTCGGTGATCCTGAAAGGCCAGATACTTGACGGTGAAATCGGCATCGTTCCCCCCGTTATCCTGATCGGTGGTGGCCTGTCGATCGCGATCGGCACGTTGTTTTTCGGTCGCCGTCTGGTGAATATGGTCGGCAGCGGTATCACCCGCCTGAACGCGGGACGGGCGTTTTGCGTATCGATGGCAACGGCTGTGACGGTGCTGACAGCTTCGGGGATGGGGTTGCCGGTTTCGACCACCCATGTGGCGGTCGGGGGTATTTTCGGGGTGGGCTTTGCCCGCGAATTTCTGGACCGTCGCCGCGATACCAACCATGACGCCATGCCTGCCGAGGAAACGCGCCGCCGCATGCTGGTCCGCCGCAGCCATGTTGTCACCATCACGGCTGCCTGGCTGGTAACCCTGCCGATTACGGCAGGGCTGGGGGCTGCGGCCTGTGCGCTGGTCCTGTGGACGACCGGCGTTTAGACCCTGACCGGCTGCGAGGTCTGGTCACCTACGCCGAAGACCCGCTTATAACGTGCAATTTCATCTGCGGGGCCGGTGGCTTTGGCGGGGTTATCCGACAGTTTGACAGTGGGGCGGCCATCCGCAGCAACCGCCTTGCAGACCAAGCTGAACGGTGCCAGCCCGTCGCCCGGCACCAGCCCGCGGAAATCATTGGTCAGCAAGGTGCCCCAGCCAAAGCTGACTTTGACACGACCATAGAATTGCTTGTGCAGGGCCACAATTTTGTCCTGATCCAGCCCGTCTGAAAAGATGACTAGTTTGTTACGCGGATCCTCGCCCCGATCCTGCCACCAGCGGATCGCGGTTTCGGCACCGGTTGCGGGATCGCCGCTGTCGATACGGATGCCGGTCCAGCCCGCCAGCCAGTCGGGGGCGTCCTTCAGGAAGCCCTCGCTGCCATAGGTGTCGGGCAGGATCATCCGCAGATTGCCCTCGTGTTCCTCGTGCCAGTCGGCCAACACGTCATAGGGGGCCTGTTTCAGCGCCTGATCGTCCTTGGCCAGCGCGGCATAGACCATGGGCAGTTCATGGGCGTTGGTGCCGATCGCCTCGATATCGCGGTGCATGGCGATCAGACAGTTCGAGGTGCCGATGAAGCGGTCCCCCAAACCTTCGATCATCGCCTGCACGGCCCAATCCTGCCACAGAAAGCTGTGACGCCGACGCGTGCCGAAATCGGCGATTCGCAGGTCGTCCAGCTGGCGCAAGGCCTCGATCTTTTCCCAAAGGCGGGTCATGGCGCGGGCATAAAGCACCTGCAATTCGAACCGGCCCATGTCTTTCAGAACCGCCCGTGACCGCAGTTCCATCAGGATCGACAGCGCGGGAATTTCCCACAACATCACCTCGGGCCATTTGCCTTCGAAGGTCAGTTCATACTGCCCGTCGACCTTTTGCAGGTGATAGGCGGGCAGGCGCAGCCCCTCTAGAAACTCCATAAAGTCGGGGCGGAACATCTGGCGCTTGCCATAAAAGGTGTTGCCCCGCAGCCATGTGCTTTCGCCACGTGTCAGCGACAGGCCGCGCACATGGTCCAGCTGTTCGCGCAATTCACCTTCGTCGATGATATCGGCCATCCGCACGGATTTGCTGCGGTTGATCAGGCTGAAAGTGACATTCGTGTCGGGGCGGTTGCGAAACACCGACTGGCACATCAGCAGCTTGTAAAAATCGGTGTCGATCAACGACCGCACGATGGGGTCGATCTTCCACTTGTGGTTATAAACGCGCGTGGCGATATCGACCATGACCGCTTTCCTTATGTCATTTTATCTGTGGTGCCCGTTACGGGCGTGTGGTGCAAGCCTGCGCTAAACCAAGGCAACACCGGCATCACGCATCGCATCGCGGGCGGCAGACAGGCTGCCATCCATATCGATGGCACGGCAGGCGCTTTCGATGACCTGCGTGTCAAAGCCCAGCTTGGCGGCGTCGATCGCGCTCCACGCGACGCAGAAATCATGGGCCAGCCCGACAAAGGACAGCCGGTCAATGCCGCGTTCCCGCAAATATCCGGCAAGACCCGTCGGCGTCACATGGTCGTTTTCAAAAAACGCGGAATAGCTGTCGATATCTGCACGGAACCCCTTGCGCAAAACTATATCGGCGCGATGGACGGCCAGATCACGGTGGAACGCTGCACCGGGGGTGCCGATGACACAGTGACGCGGCCACAGCACCTGCGGGCCATAGGGCATTTGCACCAGATCGAAGGGGGCAGCGCCATCATGGTTGTCGGCAAAGCTGGCATGTGTGGCAGGATGCCAGTCCTGCGTCAGGATCACCGCGTCGAAATTATCCATCATGGCATTGATCGGCGCGACGATCTGGTCGCCATGGGCCACGGCCAGATTGCCGCCTGGGCAGAAGTCGTTTTGCATGTCGATCACGATCAGCGCGTTGGACATCGGGCACCTGTTCTTGGCTTTCGGGCGTCAATAAGGCGAAAAAGGGTCAAAGGGGTCAACCCCAGATGCGACGCAGCCCTTGCCCAATACACTCGGGCTGTCTAAATCCCAGCCCATGTTGACCGTCGCCGCCTTGTATCATTTCGCCAGATTGCCCGACCCTGCGGTCCGGCAGGGACCGCTGCTTGACCTGTGCCTTGCGCAGGGACTGTGCGGCACATTGCTGTTGGCGCCCGAAGGGATCAATGGCACCATTGCAGGCCCTCGTGGTGGCATTGATGCCGTTCTGGCCCATATCCGCGCATGGGCCGGCTTTTCTGGACTGGACTGGAAGGAAAGCGCCGCCCAGACGCCGCCTTTCGCCCGCATGAAGGTCCGGCTCAAGGCGGAAATCGTGACAATGGGTCAGCCTGATGTCGATCCGACAGCCTCGGTCGGAAATTACGTCGCGCCGCAGGACTGGAACGAATTGATCAGCGCCCCCGATGTGGCTGTTATCGACACCCGTAATGATTACGAGGTGCAGATCGGCACATTCAAAGGCGCCGTGGACCCCGATACCACCACCTTTCGCGATTTTCCGGCATGGTGGGAAGAAAACGCCCACCGCTTCCACAACAAGCGGATCGCGATGTTCTGCACCGGCGGCATCCGCTGCGAAAAGTCGACAAACTATCTGATCTCGCAGGGGGTGAATGATGTGTTCCACCTGCAGGGCGGCATCCTGAAATACCTTGAGGAAGTCCCGCAGGAAGACAGCCTGTGGCAGGGTGAATGCTTTGTCTTCGACCAGCGCGTCAGTCTTGGTCACGGGCTGCAGCAGGGACAATACCACCTGTGCCACGCTTGCCGTCGCCCCCTGTCGCCCGAAGACCGCCAGCGCCCTGAATTCGAACTGGGTGCCTGCTGCCACCGCTGCATCGACGAATACACGCCCGAAGACCGCGAACGCTTCCGCGAACGCCAGCGTCAATTCGAACGAAACGCCTGATCCTTCATTCGTGCCGAAATGTCCCGGGGGTCTGGGGGCAGCGCCCCCATCCTTTATTCCGCTGCGGCAACGCCGCCTGCCACAATTGCCGCCATGTTCAGAATATCGCTGACGGTCGAGTTCGTTGAACAGATCTGGATAGGCTGTTGCACACCGATCACCGTCTCCCCCGCCATTTTCCGCAACAGCTGGTCCGGGATCGACGCCGAATCCCGCGCCGGCACCACCAGCATATTGGCGGGACCGGTCAGGCGACTGAACAGATAGTGCGCCGCCGCGTCTATGTTCAGCGGGATGACGACGTCCATCTCGCCCTCGTATTCTAAATCCGCGATGCGAGCATCCAACACGCTAACTGCATCGGCTAGCTTGATAGTGCGTTCGCTAAGCTGATAGCCGAAGTTGGAAAATGACTGAAAGGCACCGCGGGGTCCAGACCCAGACCGCGGGCGAGGGCTTGCCCCACGGGTGGCCATATTGGCCACGTCCTCGGCCCATTCCTAGACCGCTGCACGTGGTTCTATCGGCCATGATGGCCCCCAATGATGTGTCCATCATGCTTAACGGGGGGATTTCAGTGCATAAACGCGCAACCCTGACGGGGCGCGCTAACATCGGATCAGATGGTGACCTTGCTGAAACTGTCGCGCAGGGCATTGGACCAAGCGGCGCTCATCTCCATGAAATCGGCGTCGCCGTCTTCGATGCGGCGGCGCAGGGTCACGCCACAATGGTCACGTGCGATGACCGCCATATCCAGCGGCATGCCAACCGACAGATTTGACCGCAGCGTGGAATCCATCGACAGCAGGACGGCTTTCTGTGCGTCCTGCAGGTCGGTCTGCGGCGTCACCACACGGTCAAGGATCGGTTTGCCGTATTTATGTTCGCCGATCTGCAGGAACGGCGTATCTTCCGTTGCCTCGATAAAGTTGCCTTCGGGATAGATCAGGAACATCCGCATATCGCCGCCCTGACGCTGGCCCGCGACGATCATACTGGCCGACGCTTGCTGCTTAAGTTCGCGGCACTGGTCCGAAATTTCACGCCGTGTACGACACAGCGTATCGCCGATGATCGTGGCCACGCGCAGCATTGTGGGGGCCTTCAGGATCGAGGTGGTTTCATCTGCCAGATCGTCGTTGATCGCCTCTTCCAGACGGGCAATGGTGGTCTGGGTCACGGAAAGCGAACCCGCAGTCATGATCGTGATGATGCGTTCGCCCTGATTTTCAAAGAAAAACATCTTGCGATAGCACGAGATATTGTCCAGCCCCGCGTTGGTGCGGGTGTCTGACAGCAGCACCAGTCCGGCGTCCAGTTTCAGTCCGACGCAATAGGTCATCGGCAGATGTTTCCTCTTCGTATTCCAGCCGGCAGACTAGGGGCCGGCGGCGCGCGGTGCAATGTCTCCGTTCGGATAGGTTGTCATGCAACTGTCATGAAAGTGATGACAATCCTTGGCAAAGCAGGTTCATATCGTGCAAATCTTGCCCAACAGTATTTTCGGAGTCCCTTATGACACATCCCTTTTCCCTGACCCGCCGGGGCTTTCTGACATCCAGCGTCGCAGGTCTGACCCTTGTCGCGCTGCACCCCTATTCCGCGCGCGCCCAAGCGGGGCAGGCCCATTTGCGGATCATGGAAACGACGGATCTGCATGTGCATGTCTGGCCCTATGATTACTACGCCGACAAGGCGGTCGATACACTTGGACTGGCGCGCACCGCGTCGCTGGTGCAGGAAATCCGGTCGCAGGCCACCAATTCGATCCTGTTCGACAATGGCGACTTTCTGCAAGGCAACCCGATGGGCGATTACATTGCCTATGAACGCGGCATGTCCGACGGACAGATGCATCCGATCGTTTCCGCGTTGAACGAGGTGGGCGTTGCCGCAGGCACCCTTGGTAACCACGAATTCAACTATGGTCTGGATTTCCTGAAAAACACGCTGGCCGGGGCGGGTTATCCTGTTGTCTGTGCCAATGTCGTCACCGAACGCGGGGCCACCCCCGATCAGGATCAGACGCTGGTGCCGCCTTATACCATTCTGGATCACCAGCTGACCGATGGTGCGGGCGAACAGCATCCGATCCGCATCGGTGTTATCGGCTTTGTGCCGCCGCAGATCATGCAATGGGACCGCGCCCATCTGGAAGGCAATGTCACCACCCGCGACATCGTCGAAGCTGCCGAGGCCTGGGTGCCCAAGCTGCTGGAACAAGGCGCCGAATTGGTCGTGGCGCTGTCCCATTCGGGCATCGGCGGCGCGACGGCTGTGCCGCAGATGGAAAACGCCTCTGTCGCGCTGGCGGGGGTGCAGGGCATTGACGTCGTGCTGACCGGCCACCAACATCTGGTCTTCCCCGGCCCCGATTTCGAAGGCGTCGAAGCCGTGGACATCGAAGTAGGCACCATTAACGGCAAGCCCGCCGTCATGGGCGGCTTCTGGGGGTCGCATATGGGTCTGATCGACCTGATGATGGAACGTCAGGGCGACCGCTGGGTCATCGCCAGTCACCAGTCCGAGGCGCGCCCCATCTATGAACGGGACGAGGATCGCAATGTCACGCCCTTGGTCGAAAGCGTCGCCGCCGTGCAGGATGTGACCAAGGCGGAACACGAGGAAACGCTGGACTATATCCGCCGTCCGGTGGGTCAGACCAGCGCGCCGCTGTACAGCTATTTCGCGATGGTGGCCGATGATCCGTCGGTGCAGATCGTGTCGAACGCGCAGGCGTGGTATATCGAACAGATGATGGCGGGAACCGAACACGAAGGCTTGCCGATCCTGTCGGCAGCAGCCCCCTTCAAGGCGGGCGGTCGTGGCGGTGCGGATTACTATACCGATGTTCCGACGGGCGACATTGCCATCAAGAACGTCGCCGATCTGTATCTGTATCCCAATACCATCCGCGCGGTGCGGATCACGGGTCAGCAGGTCAAGGACTGGCTGGAACGCAGCGCCGGTGCCTTTAACCAGATCACTGCGGGGCAGGCGGATCAGGACCTGATCAACACCGAATTCCCCAGCTATAATTTCGACGTCATGGACGGGGTCAGCTATCGCATCGACCTGTCCCAGCCCGCCCGTTTCGACAAGGAAGGTGCTGTGGCGCATGCCGATGCGAACCGCATCACCGATCTGACGTGGCAGGGCGAACCTCTGGATATGGCGGCGGAATTCATCGTGGCGACGAATAACTATCGCGCTTCGGGGGGCGGGTCCTTCCCCGGTGCGGATGGCACGACTGTCGTCTTTGAAGGCCCGGACACCAACCGCGATATCATCGTGCGCTATATCGTCGAACAGGGCACCATCGACCCGCAGGCGGATGAAAACTGGTCATTCGCGCCTTTGGATGGTGCAACGGTGCTGTTCGATACGGGGCCGGGTGCTGCGGCATATGTCGACGACATCACGACCTTGGATATCGCGGCTGCGGGCGAGGGGGCGGACGGTTTTGCCCGCTATCGCATCACGCTGTAAGGGGTTATGTGACCGCAAAAGGGGCCCGCAGCGATTGCAGGCCCCTATTTTACTGGGCCAGTTCCTCGACCTGAACGGCGACGGCCATATCCTCGGCCCCGCTGCCCATGGCGACGCCGCGGATCGGGGCGGCGTCCGATGCGTCCAATCCCGACCCCAACCTGACATAGCGTTCGTCGGGGCAGCATTTGTTGGCAGCATCAAAGCCGACCCAGCCCAAACCCTCGACATGGATTTCGGCCCATGCATGGGCGGCATCATGGGGTTCGCCGTCAATCGTCGAATGCAGATAGCCCGAAACATAGCGTGCAGGCAGATGCCGGATACGGGCAAGCGCGATCAGCGCGTGGGTATGGTCCTGACAAACGCCAGCGCCCAAAGCCAAAGCTTCGGCAGCGGTGGTGTTATTTGCGGTCACGCCGTTTTGAAAAGCGATGCTGTCACTGATCTGCAAAGACAGCCGGTGCGCCAGATCCAGATTGTCACTGGTGCCGTTGACCGAATTGGCCAGATCGCGCAATGCGTCATCGGGCTGGGTGAAATCTGTATGGGTCATATAGGTCAACGGGTGGACGACTTCGCGATGGCCGCGCAGTACGCCCGCCATATCGCGGGTGTCGATGCGCCCCTGCACGCGGACTGTCACCTGATCCACGGGGCCACGAACGTTCCACCCTTCGATCCAGTCACCGGCCCCGTCGCGGAACCCCGGACCGCGGATACCGTCAGTCACATCGATCTGCCATTCATGGACCTTCTGCCCTTCAAAAACAGAAGGGGTCAGTCGCAGGCTTTGCACCAGATTCCGGATCGGGCGGCCATAGCGATAGGTCGTTTCATGCGAAATACGCAGTTTCATGGCCTATGCGCCCCCCAACAGGTAATCCTGATGCACCAGTGTCGAAATTGTCCCCAGTTCCTGAATGAACCAGCTAAGGAATTCATGCAGACCTTCATCGAAGATCATATCGATATCACGGGCCTGCAATTGTTCCATCACATCGCGGCCCTTGTCGCGTGCCTCGGCGCTGACGGCATCGCCATAGCGGCGTGCCAGCCCCTCAAGATGCCAGACGACCTCGTAAAGCGAGGTGATCAGCGACCGCGGGCTTTCGCCATTCAGGATCAGGAAATCGGCTACCTGACCGGCGGTGATATCGCCGCCATAGGCCCAATGATATGACCGGTGCGCCGAAAGCGACCGCAAGATCACCTGCCATTGATAGGTATCCAGCCCCGACCCCACGAATTCGATGCGCGGCAACAGGACGAAATACTTTACATCCAGCAGACGGGCGGTGGCATCGGCCCGTTCCAGACCATAGCCAAGATTCATAAAGTGCCAGCCGTCATTACGCAGCTGCGTGGCATTGATCGCCCCGCGCACGGTCGAGGTGTGGCTGGTGGTGAAATCGGTCAGCGATGCGGTGTCCAGACGGCTGCGCGGAGTATTCTCGATCTTGCGCAGGTCCTGATAGGTGACGTTCAGGGCGTCCCAGACCTGACTGGTCAGGGCGGTACGGACGATACGCCCCGCCTCGCGTGCTTTTTCGATGCAATTGACGACGGAAGACGGATTTTCACGGTCGAAGAAGATAAACTCCTCGATGTTTTCCTGACTGATCTCACCATATTTTCCGGTGAACAGTTCCGACGTCCCCGACGCCTGCAGCAACGAATTCCATTCGTTCTGATAACCTTCTTCGGTATTGGGCAGCAGGGTGATGCGCTGGCCCACATCCAGAAGACGGGCGGCGGTTTCGGCGCGTTCCAGATGACGGCCCATCCAGAACAGGTTAGCGGCGGTGCGGCTGAGCATGGTGGAATTTCCCCTCATTCTGACAACACCCAAGTGTCCTTGACGCCGCCCCCTTGGGACGAATTGACCACAAGGCTGCCGTCGCGCAATGCCACACGGGTCAGACCGCCGGGCACCAGCTCGATCCGGTCACCGCACAGGCAATAGGGGCGCAGATCGACGTGACGCGGCGCGATGCCTTCTTCGACAAAGGTCGGGCAGGTGGACAGCGCCAGCGTCGGTTGCGCGATATAGTTCGAGGGGTTCGCCTTGATCTTATGGCGGAACATCTCGATTTCTTCCTTGGTCGATTTGGGGCCGACCAGCATGCCGTAACCGCCGGACCCGTGAACCTCTTTCACGACCAGATCGCCAAGGTTTTCCATCACATAGCGGTAATCGTCATCTTTCCACAGCGTCCATGTCTGGACGTTGTTCAGGATGGGCTGTTCGCCCAGATAAAAGCGGATCATTTCCGGCACAAAGGTATAGATTGCCTTGTCATCGGCCACTCCGGCACCGGGCGCGGAACAGATCGACACACCGCCCGAACGATAGACATTCATCAGGCCCGGAATGCCCAGCATGCTGTCGGGACGAAAGCACAGCGGGTCCAGATAGGGGTCGTCGATCCGGCGATAGATGACATCGACCTTACGCGGGCCGGTCGTTGTCCGCATATAGCAGAAGTCACCATCTACGAACAGATCCTGCCCCTCGACCAGCTCGACCCCCATCAGGTTGGCAAGGAAGCTGTGTTCGTAATAGGCGCTGTTGTAATGACCCGGCGTTAGGATCACGCAGGTCGGACGGCCTTCGCATTTGGCGGGGGCGACCGATTCCAACGTGCGGCGCAGCAGGTCGGGGTATTGGTCCACAGGCTCGATCCGGTTCTTGCGGAACAGCTGCGGGAACATTCGCATCATGATTTCGCGGTTTTCCAGCATATAGCTGACACCCGAGGGCGTGCGGCAGTTATCCTCCAGCACATAGAATTCGTCCTTGGCGGTCCGCACAAGGTCGATGCCGATGATATGGGAATAGATTCCCCGCGGCGGCACAAAGCCCACCACTGATTTTTCATAAGCCTCGTTCTGATAGACAAGACGGGCGGGGATCCGTCCGGCGCGGACGATTTCACCGCGGCCATAGACATCACGCAGAAAGGCGTTCAGGGCGCGGGCGCGTTGTTTGATACCGCGTTCCAGTTTGCGCCATTCGGCCTGTTCAAAAACGCGGGGCATCATGTCGAAGGGGATCAGACGGTCGGGATCGCCGCCTTCGCCGTAAACGGCAAAGGTGATGCCGATGCGCCGGAACAATGCTTCGGCCTCGGCCTGTTTCATCTGGCGGAAATCATCGGGCATGGTGTCGACCCATTCCCGCAGGCGCGCATAGGGGTCGCGAACCTGATCGCCTTCGAACATTTCGTTATAATAACTCATTATCCCCCCACTGCCTGACGCATGTTTGTTCGGGTCACTTGTGACAGGATGATCCCCAAGCTTCGTGCCAAGTCTACAGACGAACCGCAGATATTGCCCGTTAGTTCCGCAATGCACCCCGAATGCAGAAGGCGCAATGTGCATCGACGCGCCTTTCTGCTTTATTCTTGGGCAGAGGTCAGACCAGTTCCACGGCCAATGCGGTGCCCTCTCCTCCACCGATGCAAATGGCTGCGATGCCTCGTCGCAGGCCGCGTGTTTGAAGGGCATGGACCAATGTGACGATGATGCGCGCACCCGACGCGCCGATCGGATGGCCAAGGGCGCAGGCCCCGCCATTCACGTTCACCTTGTCATGGGGCAGGGACATCCGCGCCATAAAGGCCATCGGGACGACGGCAAAGGCTTCGTTCACCTCCCACAGGTCAACGTCGTCTTTTGACCAGCCGATCTGCGCCAGCAGCTTTTCCGCCGCAGGCACAGGGGCGGTCGGAAAATGGCCGGGCGCCTGGGCGTGACTGGCATAGCCGACAATGCGGGCCATCGCGCCATCGCCCTGCGTGCCCAGCACCAGCGCCGCCGCCCCGTCCGAGATCGAGCTGCTGTTGGCCGCCGTCACCGTGCCATCCTTGCGAAAGGCGGGCTTCAGATGCGGGATCTTGTCGGGGCGGGCCTTGGCGGGCTGTTCGTCGGTATCGACGATGGTATCGCGGCCGCGACCCGATACGGTGACAGGGGCGATTTCGGGTTTGAACGCACCGCTGTCGATGGCAGCCAGCGCGCGGGTCAGGCTGGCAAGGGCGTAATCATCCTGCGCCTGACGGGTAAAGGCGAATTCGCTGGCGCAATCCTCGGCAAAGGTGCCCATCAGGCGGCCCTTGTCATAGGCGTCCTCCAGACCGTCCAGAAACATATGGTCGATGACCTGACCGTGCCCCAGCCGCGCACCGCTGCGCATCTTGGGCAGCAGATAGGGGGCGTTGGTCATGCTTTCCATGCCGCCCGCCACAACCAGATCGGCACTGCCTGCACGAAGGGCGTCACAGGCCATCATCGCCGCCTGCATCCCCGATCCGCACATCTTGTTCAGCGTCGTCGCGGGCACCGAATCCGGCATACATGCGGCAAAGCCTGCCTGACGGGCCGGTGCCTGACCCAGACCGGCAGGCAGAACGCAGCCCATATAGACCGCTTGCGGCGCATCCGCCGCCACGCCAGCGCGGGCCAGTGCTGCCGCGATGGCCGTGCCGCCCAGTTGCGGCGCGGTGACGTTTGCGAACGCGCCTTGCAGCCCGCCCATCGGTGTGCGGGCTGCCCCCAAAATATAGATCTGTCGATGTGTCATGATTATCCCCCCTGCATCACGCTTACCGGATCGTAACCTTTTGCGTCTAGTGATGAGACGGCAACGCAAGAAAGGTCACCGTTATGAAGTTCATCGTCGAAGACGCCGGCGCCTATCTGCAAATCAAGGTGACCGAGGCGCGGATCGATGCTGCCATTGCCACCCCCTTCAAGGACAAGCTGCGCGAAATCGTGGTCAAGCATCGCAAGCCGGTGCATCTGGATATGGCAAACGTCACCTTCATGGACAGCTCCGGCCTTGGGGCGATGATCGCGGTGCGAAAAAGCCTGCCTGACAATCTGGCGATTGTGCTTTGCGCGATGACCCCCAACGTCGAACGTGTCTTCCGCCTGACGCGGATGGACCGCGTCTTCGACATCCGCCCCGATGCGATCCAGAAGGAAGCTAATGAATGAGGTTGAAGGCTGTCGTGCCCCCGAAGACCCAGCCGATGTTCCATCGCGTGCTGGATGCCGATCCGGTTGTTGTCCGTGCCACGCTGACCGACATGCGCCACCGCTTTGCCCGTGATGTCTGCGATGATACGCTGGGGCGGCTGGAACTGGTCATGGCCGAGCTGATGAACAACGTCGCCGAACATGCGCCTGTCGCCACCAGTGACAGGCTGCCCGTCATCCATCTGTGTATCGTGCGGCATCAGGCGGGGTTGGCCTGTGCACTGGCCGATGATGGGGTGTCATTGCCTGATGCGTGTATGCTGCCACGCAGTCTGCCACCCGCCATTGCGGATAATCTGCCCGAAGGTGGCTTTGGCTGGTTTCTGGTGCAGAACCTGACGCAGGCGCTATGTTATTACCGCGCCTCCAGCCGCAACTATCTGGCGTTCAACATCCCATTCATGGAAAGGGAGGATGAAAACCTCAGTTGATATGCGCCGCCAGATGATAGCGCCCGTCTTCGTAATCGCCAAACATCTCATCCACCTCGGGATGCTCTAGCGGTTCGCCTGAGATATCCAGCTCTAGGTTGCCTTCCGACACATAGGCAACGTAATAGGTCGCCTCGGTTTCGGCAAAGAGGTGATAGAAGGGCTGGTCTTTTTCCGGTCGGGCATCCTCGGGGATGGATTCATACCATTCGTCGGTATTGGCGAATTCCGGATCGACATCGAAAATCACCCCGCGGAACGGGCGGTTCCGGTGCTTGACCACCTGGCCCAAGCTGTATTTCGCACTGCGGCTTTCAACCGGTATCCGGGGGGCTTCCATCGTCAACGTCCGATATCCTTAAAAGACAGCGGCTGTTTAGCTGTTGAATGCGATTCTGTCCACCGGATGACAGCGGGGTGACGCAACGCAGGTCAGGGGGCCTGATCCTCATCCGTCAGGGGAACCGTGGCCAGCGACATCTTGGCCGAGCCTTCGGACAGTTCCGCGCTATGGGCCAGATAGATCAGCACACGGTTTTCCGCATCATAGATGCGCCGCACGCTAAGCGATTTGAACACCAGCGACCGGCCTTCGCTGAAAACCTTTTCGCCGTCATCGCCTGTGTCAATCTCGGACAGGTTGATGGGACCCGTGCGGGTGCACTGGATGGCGCTGTTCGAAGGGTCCTCGAACCAGTTGCCCTGACTGAGCCGGTCCAGAACCGAGCGGCTGAAATAGGCCAGATGGCAGGTCACGCCCGAGACTTTGGGGTCGTGGATCGCCTCGACGATGACATCATTGCCGACCCAATCGACGCCGACACGGGCGACTTCCTCTGCCATCACCTGCGCGGGAAGGGCTGCCATCAAAAGCGCTGCTGCAAAATTCCGTATCATCTATTCCACCTGCATGGGCACGCGGCCCGTTTCTGTCAGCACATGGACGCCGTCCGCTTCGATCGCCACGGCGGTCATCTTGCGGCCATAGGCGGCACCGCTGTCGATATTTAGCCGGTTGCGATAAAGCGTCGGACGTTCCAGCGCGGTATGGCCATGAACAACTAACGGGCCATACCCCCCTTCGTGTTCCAGAAAACCTTTGCGGATCCAGACCAGATCATGTTCGTCCTGCGCTTGCAGATCGACACTCGGACGCACACCCGCATGAACGACCAGCGCCAGTGGATGCAGATACCACAGGGGCAGGGTCGCCAGAAACTTGGCATGGGTGGCAGGCACGGCACGCAGGGCATCGCGGTGCAGATCGGCGCGCGGCTGGTCAATGTCCACCCCGTAAGAGGCCAGCGTCGCAGCCGCCCCCAGCCCCGGATGATCCACCCAATGCGCGCCAGTCGACATACCCTTGTCTGTCCAATCCGGCGTGTTCAGAAAATTCGGCAGAAAGCGGTCATGGTTGCCGCGCGTAATAACCCAAGGTCGGCCCGCATTGCGTCCTTGCATCAGGTATTCGACCACACTTGCAGAATCCGGTCCGCGGTCGATCAGATCGCCCACATGGGCGATGGTCGCATCCGGCCCGCCATCATCGAAGATGCGCTGATGCGCGGCCTTCAACAGGTCCAATTGTCCGTGGATATCGCCGATTGCGTAAAGTCGCATCCTGTCATCCTTATCCGTGGCGCGCGGCAAGGCAGGGGTGCCGCGCGCCCTTGGGTAAGGGCGCGCGGGGTTCAGGTCAAACCTCGAATTGCAATCCGCGGGCCTGCAGGAACTTACCGGTGTTCTGCAAGGTGGCCAAAGCGTCGTTGCTGATCGCTTCGTCCAGATAAAGAATCGCGATCGCATCCTTGTCATTGGCCGAACGGCCAAGCGTGAAGTTCGCGATGTTCACGCCCAGATCGCCCAAGGTCATGCCCAGCTGGCCGATGACGCCCGGAACGTCCTTATTGCGGGTATACAGCATGTGTTCGCCCACCTCGGCGTCGACATTGATACCGCGGATCTGGATGAAGCGCGGCTTGCCGTCGCTGAAGACCGTGCCCGCAATCGAACGCTCACGCGTGTCGGTGACGCAGGTCAGCTTGATATAGCCTTCGTATGCGCCGGCCTTGTCCTGACGGGTGGTCGACACCTGCACGCCACGATCCTTGGCCATCACGGGGGCCGAGACCATGTTCACATCCGGGTTCGTCGCCTTCATCACGCCCGCAATCACAGCCGCGTTCAACGCGTTCAGGTTCATCGTCGACACCGTGCCGTCATAAAGCACGTTGATCGCCTTGATCGGCTCATCCGTCATCTGGCCGACGAAAGCGCCCAGATGCGAGGCCAGCTTGATCCACGGACCCATGACGGTTGCTTCTTCCGCCGTGACCGAGGGCATATTCAGCGCGTTTTCGACAGCGCCGGTCAACAGGTAATCCGACATCTGTTCCGCGACCTGCAGGGCCACGTTTTCCTGTGCTTCGGTCGTGGCGGCACCCAAGTGCGGGGTGACGACGACGTTCGGCAGGTTGAACAGCGGGCTGTCGGTGGCAGGCTCGACCGCAAACACGTCGAATGCAGCACCGGCAACGCGGCCTTCGTTTAGGGCTTCGGCCAATGCTTCTTCGTCAACCAGGCCGCCACGGGCACAGTTGATGATGCGGACATTCGGCTTCAGCTTGGCGATGGCGTCGCGCGACAGGATGTTGCGGGTCTTGTCGGTCAGCGGCACGTGGAAGGTGATGAAATCGGCGCGGGCCAGCAATTCATCCAGATCGACCTTGGTGACGCCCAGTTCCTTGGCGCGGTCTTCCGACAGGAAGGGGTCATAGGCGACGACCTTCATGTGCAGGCCAAGCGCACGGTCAATCACGATGGAACCAATATTGCCCGCACCGATCACGCCAAGCGTCTTGTTGAACAGCTCGACGCCCATAAAGCGGTTCTTTTCCCACTTGCCGGCATGGGTGCTGACGCTGGCTTCGGGCAGCTGGCGGGCCACGGCAAACATCATGGCGATGGCATGTTCGGCGGTGGTCACGCTGTTGCCAAAGGGCGTGTTCATGACGATCACGCCCTTCTTGCTGGCGGCGGGGATGTCGACGTTATCGACCCCGATACCGGCACGGCCGATGACCTTCAGGTTGGTCGCGGCTTCAAGCAGCTTGTCGGTAACCTTGGTGGCCGAGCGGATCGCCAAACCGTCATACTGTCCGATCACTTCGGCCAGCTTGTCTTTATCTTTGCCCAAGTCGGGCATGTAATCGACCTCGACGCCACGGTCGCGGAAAATCTGGACGGCGGTTTCGGACAGTTTGTCAGAGACGAGAACCTTTGGCATGTCATTCATCCTTATCGGGGGCGGCATCCGGGCTTGGCCTCGCAGATGCGCATTTCATCATTCGTGAAGGAAATATCCTCGGGGGGGCCGGGGGGCAGACAGCCCCCCGGCCATCGCGGGACGCAAATTACTGCGCGGCCAGCTCGGCGCGATAGGCCCATTCGATCCACGGCATCAGGGCTGCCACGTCGCTGGTCTCGACCGTCGAGCCGCACCAGATCCGCAGACCGGCAGGCGCATCACGATAGGCACCGGCGTCCAGCGCCACGTTTTCCTTGTCCAACCGCTTGGCCACAGCCTTTGCAAAGGCAGCGCCGTCCTTGATGGCAGGGTCGGTGAACTTCAGGCAGACGCTGGTGGTCGAACCGGTGGCGGGATCAGCGGCCAGATCGGCGATCCAGTCTTTGTCCGCGATGAAATCACGAACTGCCTTGGCATTGGCATCCGCACGGGCAACCAGACCCGATACACCGCCCAGTCCTTGGGCCCATTTCAGCGCGACCAAATAATCTTCAACCGCCAGCATCGAGGGCGTGTTGATCGTTTCACCCTTGAAGATGCCTTCGATCAGCTTGCCACCTTTGGTCAGGCGGAAGATCTTGGGCAGGGGGCGGTCGGGGGTAAAGCTTTCCAGGCGCTCGACCGCGCGGGGCGACAGGATCAGCATCCCGTGCGCGCCTTCGCCGCCCAGCACTTTCTGCCAGCTGAAGGTCACGACATCCAGCTTGTCCCACGGCAGGTCCATGGCGAATGCCGCACTGGTGGCGTCACAGATGGTCAGGCCCTGACGGTCGGCGGGGATCGCATCGCCATTGGGAACGCGCACGCCGCTGGTGGTGCCGTTCCATGTAAAGACGACGTCTTTGTTGAAATCGACTTCGGCGAAATCAACGATGTGACCGTAATCGGCTTTGCGGACGGTGGCGTCCAGCTTCAGCTGTTTCACGGCATCCGTGACCCAGCCTTCGCCGAAGCTTTCCCAAGCCAGCATTTCCACGGGGCGTTCACCCAGCATGGTCCACATCGCCATCTCGACCGCGCCGGTGTCGGAACCGGGGACGATGCCGATGCGGTAATCGGCGGGAACGTTCAGGACTTCGCGGGTCAAGTCGATGGCTTCGCCCAGTTTCGACTTGCCAATGGCAGCGCGATGCGAGCGGCCCAAGGGCGCGTCGGCAAGCATGTCCAGATTGTATTGGGGGATCTTGGCGCAAGGGCCAGAAGAAAAGCGCGGGTTTGCCGGACGCGTTTCCGGGGTCTTCAACTCGGTCATGTGACTAGCCTTCCAGCTATAAAGCCCTTCGTTGGGGAAGGGTGTCCCACTGCCGGACTTAGGGGCCGCAGGTCTCTGGCGCAAGGAAAATCTTTGATCTACACCCCAAGACAGTCGATTGAAGGAAGCGCCATGTTCACCGTCTCGCTGATTGCCGCCCCTGCTGCCGCCAACCTTGATGGCGATCTTCCGCAGGGCATTTCCGCACGTTGGGGCGGGTCCGAACCGCGCTGGCTGGCCACTGATATTGCTGCCGAATTTGACGTGGCCGATATTCCGGTCGATCTGGATCAGGTCTGGTCCGACCTGCAATCCATCGGGATCGATCTGGTCATCCAGCCCGCCGAAGGCCGTCGCAAGAAGGTGCTGCTGGCGGATATGGATTCAACCATGATCAATCAGGAATGCATCGACGAACTGGCTGATTTTGCAGGCGTTGGCCCGCGCGTGGTCGATATCACCGCCCGTGCCATGAACGGAGAGCTGGATTTTCACGAAGCCTTGATCGAGCGTGTGTCCCTGCTGGCGGGTCTGGATGAAAATGTCATTCAGCAGGTGCTGGAAACGCGAATCACTCTGGCCTCGGGGGGGCGGGAACTTGTGGCGACGATGCGGGCGCATGGATCGCATGCGGCGCTGGTGTCGGGCGGGTTCACGGCCTTCACCACAGCTGTCGCGGCCCAGCTGGGCTTTGACGAACATCGTGCCAATGTCCTTCTGGCGGATGAGGGGGTGCTGACGGGCCATGTCGCACTGCCCGTTCTTGGCCGCGAAGCCAAGATCGAGGCATTGAACCGCATCACCGACCGCTTCGGCCTGACGGCGCAGGATGTGATGGCAGTGGGGGACGGCGCCAATGATCTGGGCATGATCCAACTGGCCGGATCGGGCGTCGCACTGCATGCCAAACCCGCAGTTGCGGCGCAGGCGCAGATTCGCATCAATCACGGTGATCTGACGGCGCTGCTGTATCTGCAGGGGTATCACAAAGCCGACTTCGTCGCGGGCTAACGCCCGAATTTCCAATAATGTAACGGGGGTGGCGGGTCTTGCGGGACAACTGCCCCGCCATGCGGGGGCGCTATGCTGGACCTCTCTGTCGATCTGCTGATTCTTCTGATCGGAGCCGCCTTTGCTGCGGGCTTTGTCGATGCCATCGCGGGCGGAGGCGGGCTGATCACCGTGCCGGTTCTGATGCTTGCGGGCATTCCGCCTGCACAGGCATTGGCGACCAATAAGGTTCAGGGCGTTTTCGGCGCGGCAACGGCGGCCATCAGCTATGCTGCGCGCGGGTTGGTCGATCCGCGCACCCAATGGCGTTCGGCGCTGGTTGCGGGTGCTGCCGGTGCTGCAGGCGCAGCGCTGGTGACGGCAATTCCCACGGATGGTTTGCGGATTGTCCTGCCGGTCATCCTGATCGGCATCGCGCTGTTTTTCGCGTTAAAGCCGGGGTTGAACGATCTGGACCGCACACGCCGGATGACGCCGACCATGTTTGCCGCGACGATGGTGCCGTTTATCGGCTTTTACGACGGGTTGATCGGGCCGGGGGCAGGGGCCTTTTATATGATCGGCTTTGTGATGCTGGCCGGATACGGCGTGCTGAAGGCCACCGCGCATACCAAAATGCTGAACTTCGCGTCGAATCTGGGCGGCTTGGCGGCATTTTCGCTGATCGGGAATCCCCTGTGGGCCTTGGGCATCTGTATGGGGGTCGCGCAGATCGGCGGCGCGGCTTTGGGTGCACGTCTGGCGTCGCGTATCGGGTCGAAACTGATCAAGCCCCTGCTTGTCATCACATCGACCGTGCTGGCGCTGCGGTTGATCTGGCAGATGCTGTAAGGGCAGAACCGGCGCCACTCTGCCAAGGGGCGCCGGCGACAGGCATGAGGGACAACGGAGCGGGGAACTTCCGCACCGTCATCCAAGCATAGATCTGCGTCGTTTTCGTGACGTGTGTTAATGCGGGAATGCTTGTGCGGTCCGCATGTCGCCGGTCACCATGCCGCGACAGTTCAGGATAGGTCCGTTCAGCAGCTTTTCCGCCACCGGATGTCTGGCGTCCAGCGCGCCAAGATGGATCAGCAGCGCGGTAATAGCAGCCTCGGCGGCGCGGGTGGCGCCATCGGTAATCTTCAGCGCGATTCCCAGACCCTGTTCGGGCAGGATGGCGACAAACACCCCCTCGGCACCGGTCTTGACGGTGACCTTATGGTCCATCGCCTGCATCAGCAGGGTGCAGGCGCGGCCTTCACCCGCGACCAATTCGGGATATGTCCGCATGGCAGTGGCCAGTCGCTGCATGGCCTGCCCGCGGGTGTCGTTACCGGGATTGGCAAAGCGGGCCATGCCGCGTGCCAGACCTTCCAGCGACGACGCCCAGTTGGGGGCCGAACAACCGTCAATGCCGAAGCCGGGGCTGGTTTCACCTGTCACATCCTCGAATGCGGCTTTGACAGCCTGCTGGACGGGGTGGTCGGGGTCGACATAATCCGCGCCGCCGCGCAGATGTTTGTTCAATGTCAGGAAACCGGCGTGTTTTCCCGAACAGTTGTTGTGATACTGACAGGGGCTTTCATCCGAACAGGTCAGACGGCGGTTTTCGGCGGGATCGCGGGGCATATGGGTGCCGCAGCGCAAATCCGCTTCGGCAAGCCCCATGCCGGTGATCCAGCTTTCGACGGCTTTGACATGAAGATCACCGCCCGAATGGCTGGCGCAGGCCAGTGCCAGCTGGCGGTCCGTCAGCCCTGCCGCATCGGCGGCACCGCTTTCGATCAGGGGAAGCGCCTGAATCATTTTACAGGACGACCGTGGAAAGATGGTGCGCGACGGTTGGCCCCATGCCTCGACCAGGCCGTGGGCATCACAGATCACGGCATGGCCGCGATGCAGGCTCTCTCTCATTCCGCCGCGCCACAGTTCAATCATATCTGCGGAACGCATTCGCAAATTCTCCCTGACAATTGCGCGATTTCGCTTGCACGCCCTTTCGGGTGCCGCGATTTTCGCTATCCTGACGAGAGATGGTTGAAAAGACCACCGCAATCGGGAACAACGCCGATCGAGTGGCGAAATGAATCTCAGGAGGCAGAGCATGATGAAAACTACGCTGCGCGGTTTCGGCGCAAGTCTTGTCCTGATCGCCGGACTTGGTACGGCGATTGCCCAGGAAACGAACAACGTCGTGGCAACCGAGGGTGACTGGACGGTCTTTGCAGCCGACAGCCCCCGCGAATGCTGGGCGGTTTCCCCGCCCAAGTCCACGATCAACACCAAAGACGGTCAGCCGACCGAGGTGCAGCGCGGCGATATCCGCCTGTATGTGGCCTATCGTCCGGGTCAGGACGGTGAAGTGTCCTTTACCGGCGGCTATCCCTTCGCGCCCGATTCGACCGTCGAGGTTGATGTCGGTGGTCGCAAGTTCAACCTGTTCACCGAAGGTGAAAGCGCATGGACGGGCAGCCCCTCGGATGATCAGGCAATGATCAGTTCGTTGCGCGCAGGTTCCTCGGCGGTCATCACGGGCCGTTCGGCGCGCGGGACGACCACGAAGGACACGTTTAGCCTGTCGGGCATCACTGCCGCGACCAATACGGCACGCGAACGCTGCAAATAATCCGGACGGGGCACCCGCCCCGTTCATTGCAGGTATGACAGGACAATTAGGCGGGGCTGGTTGATTTCCGGTCCCGTTTGGCATATCTGCGTCGTTTCACCCAATCTTCAGGTATCGTCATGTCCGCCCCGATCACGCAGGATGTTTTGACCATCCCCCGCAAGCTGCCCGATACGGGCCGCACGAATATCGTCGGTTTGTCCCGTGAGCAGCTGCTTGAAGCGCTGGTCGCTGCAGGCACTCCGGAACGTCAGGCGAAGATGCGCGTCGGACAGGTCTGGCAGTGGATCTATCACTGGGGCGTGCGCGATTTCGCGCAGATGACGAATCTTGCCAAGGATTATCGCCAACTGCTGGCCGATAAATTCGAAATTACCCTGCCCGAAATCGTGTCACGTCAGGTCAGCACCGATGGCACGCGCAAATATCTGGTCCGTATCGCCGGCGGCCATGAGGTCGAGGTGGTCTATATCCCCGAAGAGGGTCGTGGCACGCTGTGTGTCAGCAGTCAGGTTGGCTGCACGCTGACTTGTTCCTTCTGCCACACCGGCACGCAAAAGCTGGTCCGCAACCTGACAGCGGGCGAAATTGTCGGACAATTGCTGCTGGCCCGCGACGATCTGGGCGAATGGCCGGTTCAGGGCGCGCCTAAGGATGAAACCCGTCTGATCAGCAATATGGTCCTGATGGGCATGGGCGAGCCGCTGTACAACTTTGAAAACGTCCGTGATGCGATGAAGATCGTCATGGACAACGAAGGCCTGTCCCTGTCGCGGCGCCGGATCACCCTGTCGACCAGCGGCGTGGTTCCCGAAATCGCCCGCACCGCCGAAGAAATCGGCTGCTTGCTGGCCGTCAGCTTCCACGCCACCACCGATGAGGTCCGCAACAAGCTGGTCCCCATCAACAAGCGCTGGAACATCGAAACCCTGCTGAACGCGCTGCGTGATTATCCGCGACTGACCAACAGCGAACGCATCACCTTTGAATATGTGATGCTGGCTGGAGTGAATGATACGGATGAAGACGCACATCGTCTGGTCGAACTGATTCGCGGCATCCCTGCCAAGATCAACCTGATCCCGTTCAACGAATGGCCGGGTGCGCCCTATAAGCGGTCCAGCAACAACCGCATCCATGCCTTCGCGGACATCATCTATAAGGCGGGCTATGCCAGCCCGATCCGCACGCCGCGCGGCGAAGACATCATGGCCGCCTGTGGGCAGCTGAAATCGGCAACCGAACGTGGCCGCAAATCACGCGCCGCTATTGCGGCCGAGGCTGCCGAATAATCACAACGCCGCACGCAGCTGACGCAGTAAATTGTTCAGGTGCGTGCGCTCTTGCGCCGACAGGGCCGACATCAGGCGGGTTTCGTTTTCCGCATGTGGTCCGATGGCCTGATTGATCAGCGCCAGACCGGCGTCGGTCAGTGCGACCAATGTTCCACGTCTGTCATCAGGGTTCGGCTGGCGACGAATCAGGTCCCGCGCCTGCAAACGGTCCAGACGCGCTGTCATTCCGCCCGAACTGAGCATCGTCGCCTCATAGAGGGCGGTCGGCGTCAGGGTGAAGGGCGCGCCTGCGCGTCGCAAGGTTGCCAACACATCGAATTCCCCCCCCTGCAAACCGAATCGGTCAAAACCCGGTTGCAGGTGCTCGCGGGTGATCAGGGCCGAAACCTCGTTCAGCCTGCCGATAATCTCCATCGCCTGAACATCCAGATCAGGGCGTTCACGTCGCCATGCATCGGCAGCTTTGGCTGCGCGGTCTTTTTCGGCCATATGTCTTGCCATCAAGATTGTTTTCGTAAAGACACTATCACGCGAATACCGGAGTGATTCAATGACCGAGCTGCAAGCGCGTATCATGATGTTGGGCTGTCTGCTGACAGCGGGTGCCGCCCTGGCGGTGACGATCCTGATTTCGCGGATCGTATCGGATGCAGGCGCGCCGATGATCTGGTTTTTGGGCTTTGTGCTGATCGGTAGCGGTGTCGTCCAGCTGGTTCTGGCGCAGGCCTTGGGGCAGGGGCAATCCGTGCGACATATGCTTCTGTTCGCGCTGGGGGCAGGGGCGCTGATGGCGACGCCGATGGCGCTTGGCTATCTGGCGGTGGCGCATGTGGGGGCGGGCTATATCTCGTTGACTTATGCATTCCCGATCCTGCTGACATGGGCGCTGGCCCGCCTGATCGGGCTGGAGGGTGCCAACCCCCGCCGCGCCTTTGCCGTCGGTCTGGGCCTTGCGGGTGGTATGCTGCTGGCGATGTCGAAACTGACCGAACTGCCTTCGGGCGAAATTCTGTGGCTGGTGCTTGCGACCGCGATGCCGGTCGTGGTGGCGGGTGGCAATATCTATCGCAGCCGCTATTGGCCCAAAGGGGCGCGGCCTTTGACGTTATCGGCGATGACGCTGCTGATGGGCGGGCTGGTCTGTATGGTCGTGGCACCTTTTGTGGACGGCGCGCCTGACATCCTGTGGCAAAGCGGCAATATGCGGCTGATCATCGCCATCGATATTCTGGTCTTTGTCATCCAGTATATCGCATTTTTTCAGCTTCAGCGCCTTGGCGGTCCTGTTACGCTGTCACTGCTGGGCCCTGTTGCGGCCCTGACCGGTGCCGCAGGCGCGCTGTGGATGTTCGCCGAGCCTTTGCCGCAAAACTTCCTGCTGGCAGGGCTGCTGGTCGGGGCGGGCGTCGTTCTGATGCTGATGCGCCGCCGCCCCGTCCTGAAACCGGCTTAACAGTCGGGGCGCGGCCAACTGTCGATGATGGCAATCGCCTCATCCGCGGTTTCGACATAATGGATCAGGTCCAGATCGGCATCGCTGATGGTGCCGGCGCGGGCCAGTGCCTTCCAGTTGATAATCTCGTCCCAGAAAGGACCGCCGAACAGCAGGACGGGAATGCGGGCCATGCGGCCGGTCTGGATCAGGGTCAGCGTTTCGAACAGTTCGTCCAATGTCCCGAAGCCGCCCGGAAAGACCGTAATGGCACGGGCGCGCATCAGGAAATGCATCTTGCGCACGGCGAAATAGTGGAAGTTGAAGCACAGGTCCGGCGTGACATAGATATTCGGGGCCTGCTCGTGCGGTAACACGATGCCAAGGCCGATGGATTTGCCACCGACGTCATGGGCGCCCAGATTGCCCGCCTCCATCACGCCGGGGCCGCCGCCGGTGCAGACGACAAATTCATGCCCGCCGGTTTCCAGACTGCGCTCGGTCATGTTCCGGCCGAAAATCCGCGCCTGATCATAATATTTCGACAGGGCTGCCAATTCGGGCGTGCGGGCCTGTTCGGCGCGGTCGGGGGCGGGGATGCGTGCACCACCGAAGATCACAACGGTTGATTCGATGCCTTCCTCGTCCATGATCATCTGCGGCTTCAGCAGTTCAAGCTGCAAGCGGACGGGGCGCAATTCCTCGCGCAGCATGAAATCATTGTCGGTGAAGGCCAGCTGATAGGATGGCGCACGTGTCTGTGGCGTGTCAGGGGTGCGCTTGGCGCGGGCGACATCCTGATCGCTGTGGGGCAGCGCGTGAATGCGGTCATCTTTCGGCGTGTCGGTCATTCATGGCCTCATCTGGGGCACGCGCGGATTGCGCGGGCTTTCCCTGATGCTTATAGCCCGACCAAGACCTTTTCCACCCGCAGACCCGACCGAAGAGAGGCCACCATGACCCAAGCCCTGGAAACCGCCATCGAAGCCGCGTGGGAAAACCGCGCCCAAATCAACACCGGCACCACCGGCCCCGTCCGCGAAGCTGTGGAACAGACCCTGTTGCAGCTGGACAGCGGTGAATTGCGCGCGGCTGAAAAGCGCGGCGATGACTGGCATGTGAACCAATGGGCCAAAAAGGCCGTGCTGCTGTCATTCCGCCTGAACGACATGGAAGAAATGTCGGGCGGACCGCAGGGGGCCAACTGGTGGGACAAGGTGCCCAGCAAATTCCATGGCTGGGGTGCGAACCAATGGCGCGATGCAGGCTTCCGCGCTGTGCCGGGTGCCATTGTGCGCCGTTCCGCATTCATCGGCAAAGGCGCGATCCTGATGCCGTCTTTCGTGAACCTTGGCGCCTATGTCGGCGAAGGCACGATGGTCGATACCTGGGCCACGGTCGGCAGCTGTGCGCAGATCGGCAAGAACGTCCACCTATCCGGCGGCGTCGGCATCGGTGGCGTGCTGGAACCCCTGCAGGCCGGCCCGACCATCATCGAGGATAACTGCTTTATCGGCGCACGTTCCGAAGTCGTCGAAGGCTGCATCATCCGCGAAGGCGCGGTTCTGGGCATGGGCGTCTATATCGGCCAGTCGACCAAGATCCTTGACCGCGAAACCGGCGAGGTGATGTATGGCGAGGTCCCTGCAGGATCGGTTGTGGTCGCAGGCTCGATGCCGTCGAAAAACGGCGTGAACCTCTATTGCGCGGTGATCGTCAAGCGTGTGGACGCCCAGACGCGGTCGAAAACCTCGGTCAACGAACTGCTGCGCGACTGATCGCCAAGGGGGCAAGCATATGACAACGCTTTATATCGACGCCGATGCCTGCCCCGTTAAATCCGAAGCGGAACGCGTGGCCACGCGGCTGCGCGTTCCGATGATCCTTGTCTGCAATGGCGGGTTGCGTCCGTCGCAGAACCCCTTCGTAACCTTGCAGATCGTCCCCGACGGCCCTGATGTCGCCGATATCTGGATCGCGGAAAACTGCGGGCCGGGCGATGTGGTGGTGACAGGCGATCTGCCCTTGGCCGACCGCTGCCTGAAAGCCGGTGCCCGCGTCTTGCGCCATGACGGTGAACCGCTAACCATCGCCAATATCGGCGGGCGTCTTGCCACCCGTGATCTGATGGCGGACCTGCGCGAATCGAACCCCTTTATGCAGGGGGGCGGGGCTGCCTTCGGGAAAGCCGACCGCGCGCGCTTTTTACAGGCCCTTGACCGCGAACTGGTGAAAGCCCTGCGCGGATAGGGAAACCTGTCAGGGGCGCCTGCGTTGTCGGGCCATACCCAACCCGCAGGAGGCTTCATGCAGGATCAGCCCAGCATCACGGATCTTATCGATCGCGTCAGCACTGCGTCGGACGGGGACCAGACAAGTGTTGCACAGATCGTATCGGCGTTGGGCGCGACCTCTTTCCTGCCGAACATGATGATCCCTGCACTGGCGGTGGTGTCGCCCCTATCGGGTGTGCCGCTGTTTTCGTCGATCTGCGGGCTGACCATCGCTTTGGTCGCCAGCCAGATGCTGTTCCAGCGGGACCACATCTGGCTGCCCAATTTCGTGATGCGCAAGCATCTGCAAACCCGGCGGGTGCAAACAGCAACGGATTGGATGCGCAAACCTGCCGGATTTCTGGACCGCATCACGAAAGAGCGTCTGTCCCTGCTGGTTCGACGACCTTTCTTGTGGATCACCCAAGCCATCTGTCTGATCTGCGGGTTGGTGATGCCTTTTCTGGAACTGGTGCCCTTCACGTCGTCACTGATGGGTGTGGTCGTCTGCCTGTTTGCCTTCGGCATGCTGGCGCGCGACGGATTGTTCACATTGATGGGGCTGGCGGCGGTCGGTGGATTCTCGATGCTGATTTTGACTTTCATCCGCTAGCGCAGCACTGGCGGCAAGGGGTGCGCATGAACCGGCCATCGAGGCCGGAGCATGCGCTGCCACGGTGTCGGCCTCGATGGCCGACGTCGGGGCGAACCTGTTCTTCAGCCGACCGGTTTGATTTTGGCAGCCGATCCGGTGGCGAAGGCAGCCAGCCTTTCGCGCGCAGCCTCTTGTGTATTCACCACGCCTGCCACCACTGATTCGGCGTAAGCAGCGTCAAAGGCGCTCATGTTCTGCATATGGCTGATGGCCGAACAGATGGCGAAATTCGACAGCGGCGGGTTTTTTGCCGCTGCACGGGCGATCTCATAGGCTTTCGCCTCGGCATCATCGACCAGATATTGGCACAGCCCGACATCCACGGCCTCGGCCCCGCGATAGAGCCGCCCCGACAGCATCATATCGATCATCCGCGCCTTGCCGATCAGATCGGCGACGCGGATCGTCGCGCCCCCGCCGGTGAACAGCCCGCGCTGTCCTTCGGGCAGGCCGAAATAGGTGTCCGGGCCTGCGACGCGGATATGGGCCGCACTGGCCAGCTCCAGCCCGCCGCCCACAACCGCGCCCTTCAACACGGCGATGATCGGAACGCCGCCATATTCCATCTTGTTGAACGCCTCGTGCCAGCGCAGGCACAAATGCATAAAATCGCTGGCGTTGCGGTTTTCGCGGTGATGTTCGACCAGATCCAGACCGGCGCTGAAATGATCGCCATTGGCGCGCAGGATCGCTGCCCTGACACCGGCGCGGGGCAGGGTGGTGAAGATGTCGATCAGTTCCTCGATCGTGTCGGAATCCAGCGCGTTGCGCTTGGCCGGACGGTTCAGGGTGACGGTGGCGATATCATCCGCGTCGACCTCCAGGATGATGTTGGACAGCTTCAGGTCCGCGATACCACGCATATTCAGTTCTCCTCCCCCGTAAATTCGCTGCGTTCAGGGATAGCCTGACGGCTTGTTATGGTCGAGTGTCCGGTGCCTATGTCCCCATCAGTGCGATGATCACCGGCAATGTCACAATGCTGACCGCGGTCGAGATAACAATTGCGGCTGATACCCGCTGTTGGCCAACGCCGAAATATTGCGCCAGAATATAGATATTTCCCGCCACTGGCAGCGCGGCAGTGGCCACCATGACTGAGGCTGCGAAGGGGTCGACCGACAGCAGCAGCGCCGCGACACCAACGGCCAGCGGGTGCAGCAGCAGTTTCACAAAAGCAAGCCAACCTGACACGGCCAGACGTCCCAGATGTCGCCCCGCAAGGCTGGCCCCGATGGCGAATAATGCGCCGGGGGTGGCCGCCGCGCCCAGCAGGGTCAGAAATTCATCCAGCGGCCCGGGAAGGGGAATTTGCAGCCATGACCAGCCCAAGCCCGCGACCATCGAGAAGATCATCGGGTTCGTGGCAATCCCGCGCAGAACCGGCAGAACCGTGGCAAGACGCAGCCCGCCGTTTCGGACGGCATGGATGATCAATGTGATCAATGTCGCAAAGACCAGCATATCGACCGTCAGGACCATCAGGATAGGACCGATTGCCGCCGGTCCCATCAGCAGGACCAGCATCGGCACGCCCAGAAAACCGGTATTGCCGGTCATGCAGCATTGCGCCTCCATGGCGGCATCGGGCAGGGGCATGCTGCGGGCACGGGCCACCAGAAAGCCCAAAACCCAGACAAGGGACGATCCGGCCAGATAGGCGATGACAAAGCGGGTGTCGAAGACAGCCGCCAGATCCAGTCCCGCCGAAAAGCGGAACAGCATGGCCGACAGCGCGAAATAGAAAACGAACTTCGTCAGCCAGACAGCAGCTTCGGAGGGAAAAAATCGCGTCGCTGCGGCAGCCCAGCCCAATCCGATCAACGCGAAAAAAGGCAGCGTTTTAAGAAAAATCTCGATCAACTGTCATGCCCCCTTTGACGGGGGCGACCTCAGCCGGACCCGATCAGAACCCCCACCGCCAGCACCAGACCACCGCCGACGACCACTTGCAAGACAGCCCGCCAGAAGGGGGTCTGCATCCAGCGGTTCTGGATCCATGCAATGGCCCACAGTTCGACGAAGACGACCATGATGGCGATTGTCGTCGCGGTCCAGAAATCGGGGATCAGATAGGGCAGCGCATGCCCCAGCCCGCCGATGGCGGTCATGACCCCCGATGACAGCCCGCGCTTGAAGGGCGATCCGCGCCCCGACACGACGCCATCATCGGATGCCGCTTCGGTAAAGCCCATGCTAAGGCCCGCCCCGATACTGGCTGCCAGCCCGACGAGGAAGGTGGTCCAGGGGTCCTGTGTGGCAAAGGCCACGGCGAAGATCGGCGCAAGGGTCGATACGCTGCCATCCATCAGACCGGCAAGCCCCGGCTGGATCCATGTCAGCACGAATTCCCGATGGGCCACGGCATCCTCATCAGCGCGTGTATCCTCATCCAGATGCTGGTCTGCCAGTTCCGTGGCGCGGGTTTCATGTCCGCGTTCGGCAGCGGCAAGATCACCCAACAGCTTGCGCATTCCTGCATCCTGACTGACCTGGGCGGCCTTGGCATAAAATTCGGCAGCGTCATGTTCCATGCCCGCAGCTTCGGCGCGGATGGCGGTCAGTGACAGGTTCTGCATCATCCAAGCCGGACGGCGGGTGACATAGCCTGCAACATGTTCACGCCGGATCACGGGGATCGAATCGCCGAAACGCGCGCTGAAGGCGTCGATCAGCAGCCGGCGGTGGCCGTCCTCTTCCTCGCTCATGCCGTCGAAGATGGCGGCGGTGGCGGGATAATCGGCGCGCAGGAAGTCTGCCCAGTTGCGATAGATGCGGGCGTCATCTTCCTCGGACGCGATGGCAAGCGCCAGAATCTCGCGCTCGGACAGGTCGGACAGGCGCTTGCGGGTCGACAGGAAGGACAGGGTCATCACTCGTGCTCAAATATCCTCGGGGGTGAGGCCGCTTGCGGCCGAGGGGGCAGACAGCCCCCGTTGCACCGTGAATTCGAACGCGCCGTTTTCAAGGTCGCGCTGGGCCACCATGACATGACCAGCCTGCCGACAGAAATGCGGCACATCGACCACCGCCATCGCATCGGTCGCAATCAGACGCAACTCTGCCCCTTCCGGCAGCATCATCAGGGCTTTGCGCAATCGCAAGACCGGCAAGGGACATAACAATCCACGTGCATCGATGACGGGCAGTTGTGTCATAGGGCCTGCGCGAATCGATCAAGGCACCAGTGATGCAGATCTTCGGGTGGCATCCGCACGGCCAGATCGCCCGCGAATTCCAGAAAGGCGTCATGCTGCTGACGGGGAACATATAACACCACCGGCAGATCGGCTTGGGCGGCCTGGGCGATCAGGCTGTAAAAGCCGCGGCCCATCGCCTCTTGCCGGCCGAACTTGGGGATGATCATCAGTTCGGCCCCCGCCAGATAAGGGGCGGTGCGGGCAACAACCGTTTCCAGCGCGCCGGTGTCCAGACGACAGCCCGATGCGCCATTACCAAGCGATTGGGAAATCCGGACCGGACCGGCATCATCACCGATGACCTGCATATCCATGTCGCAGGCGCAATCGGGACCAAGGTCGTGATTGGTCTGCGTGGCCCCTGCAATGGCCAATCCGCGGTCCTGCAAATCACGCGCCAGATCGGCGATCAGGCGATCCGCCGTTCCGGGTGCTGCGGTTTTATCAAGGGTGAACCATGCCAGCATCGCGTTTCTCCATGCCTATGCAGGGTGGTTATAGCGCGATCCGCAATGATCCGCGATGCCATCCGAACAGGCAGTGGGTCAGGACGCACGGTACGATATTTGGCCGCCGATGCAGGGGCGGGCTTTCCTGTGCCTTTCCCCCATCGTAGAGAGGATGGATGAGCGATTATGACGATATGACGGCCCGCATCAGGGCCCTATGCGAGGGTGAAACCGACGAGGTTGCCCTGATGGCCACATTGGCCTGTGAATTGCATCAATCCGATGACCGGTTCGACTGGACCGGTTTTTATCGGGTGGTGGGACCGGAACTGCTGAAGATCGGACCCTATCAGGGCGGTCACGGCTGTCTGGTGATTCCCTTTGCCCGCGGTGTCTGCGGCGCAGCGGCCCGCACACGCCAGACCCAACTGGTTGCCGATGTCGAGGATTTCCCCGGCCATATTGCCTGTTCCAGTTCGACCCGATCGGAAATCGTTCTGCCGGTTCTGGGCAAGGATGACCGGCTGATCGGTGTTCTGGACATCGACAGCAACCAGCCCGATGCGTTCGATCAACGCGATGCGGATGTGTTGGCGGGGCTTTTGAAAGACATATTCGGTCATTTGTAATTCTGACGCGGGCCTTCGCCCGAGCCATTTGAAAGGGGCATCCGATGATCTGGGATACTTTGGCGAATATTCCCATGGGCCAGATGATGGCCTTTGTCGCAGGCGGGTTGGTGCTGAACTTTGCACCGGGGCAGGATGTGTTCTTTGCCAGCGCCTGCGGGATTCAGGGTGGCCCCAAGGCGGGGGCATGGGCCGGATTCGGCGTGGGCTTGGGCGTCTTGATGCATGTCACGCTGGCCACTATCGGCCTTGGCGCTGTCGTCGCGGCCCACCCCGAAGCATTGCGCGCCATCAAATATATCGGCGCGGCCTATCTGATGTGGCTGGCGTGGAAAAGCTGGCGCGCGGGTGACATCGACCCTTCAGCCAAAGGCAGCGTGCGGGTATGGAATATCATCCGTCGCGGTTTTCTGTCCAATGCGCTGAACCCCAAGCCGGTCCTGTTCCTGCTGGCCTTCCTGCCGCAGTTTACCAATATCGCATGGGGGCCGATCTGGCAGCAGATTCTGGGTCTTGGTCTGATCTTTGCCTTTACCGGCACATTGGTCACCATCGGCTATGGCATTGTCGGCGGTCTGGCGGGGCATGTGATCAGCAGCCGCTTGGGGTTGGTGAATAAAATCGCCGCTGTCATGTTCGCGGGTCTGGCGATACGTCTTGTGGTGAAATGACCCAGACAGAATTCATCTATACCCCGCCCGCCGACGCCCCTGTCATCCTGCATGCCGACCACGAGGTTCTGGTGGTCGACAAGCAGTCAGGTCTGTTGTCCGTACCGGGGCGCGGGGATGACCGCGCCGATTGTCTGATCAGCCGTCTGCGTCTGGCCTTTCCGACCGTATTGCTGGTCCACCGGCTGGATCTGGACACATCGGGCGTCATGGTCTTTGCCCTGACGCCCCATGCACAACGTCATCTGTCCAAACAGTTCGAGGACCGGCAGACCAAGAAATCCTATGTTGCGCGGGTATGGGGGCAATTGCAGCCTGCAACCGGTCGCGTCGATCTGCCGCTGATGGTCGATTGGCCGAACCGCCCGCGACAAAAGGTTGACCACGCCGAGGGTCGTCCCTCGCAGACGGATTGGCGGGTGATGAAAACCACTGATACGGAAACCCGCGTGCGCTTGACGCCAGTCACTGGCCGGACGCATCAGCTGCGGGTGCATATGGCCGAAAGTGGTCATGCAATTTTGGGCGATCCGCTTTATGCAAGCGGTCCGGCGGCAAATTTTCCGCGGCTAATGCTGCACGCCCAGACGTTGCGGTTCCGCCATCCTGATACAGGTATCCACGAAAGCTTTAGCGCGCCTGTTCCGTTCTAACGGCAGTCCGCTGCCGGATACGGCGCGACAGCCAGCGGGCGATCCACGGGAAGGCCGCCAATGCCGCAATCGCTGCGATCAGTCGCGGTCCGAAGATATCAGAGACATCCTGAACCTCGGCCAGTTGCGTACCTGCGCCTGACAGAATGATCTTATTGGGCAGAACGCCCAAAGTCGTCACGACAACAAACAGCCGCAGCGACATTTTGCTAAGGCCGGACATGGTATTCAGCACGAAAAACGGCAGGGCGGGCGTCAGGCGCAGGCTTAGCAGGGCCAGCGCCCCGTCGCGATCCACCATCCGGTCCAATTGGTCGATGCGCCTGCCAAGATAGCGCCGCACAAGATCGGCCAGCAAATGCCGCCCCATCAGGAAAGACACCACTGCCGCCAGCACTGTTCCAGCCAGTGACAGGATCAATCCGGTCCAGAACCCGAAAAATGCCCCGCCTGCCAAGGTCATGGCAACCACTGCCGGAATCGGCAAAGCCCCCGCCACGGTAAAAACCGCAACGAAGGACAGGATGGCCAATTCGGGGTTCCGGTCGCGCCAGCCTTGACCATGCTGCAAGTTTTCATGCAGGACCGTCAGGTCCGATTGCAGGGCAGGAAGCGAGGGCCACAGCCAGAAGGCAATGGCCAGCATTCCGATAATCCAGCCCCCGATCAGCGCGATACGCAGCAGCATGGCCGGCATCGCGTCTGGTCCTTATTCGGTGGCGCCGTGATACCAGTCCGCGATCACCACCTTGGTGCCTGCGTCGGTTTCACCAACCAGCCGTGCAAATTCCTGCACGTCGCTGTCATTGAAGTGATAGGGATAGACAACCTTGGGCTTGAACGCTGCAACCGCATCGGCTGCCTGCTGGACCGTCATCGTATAGGGCAGGTTCATCGGCAGGAACGCCACCTCGATATCGGTCATGGCACGCAGTTCGGGCGTATCCTCGGTATCACCGGCAATCAGGAAACGCTTGCCCCCGATGGTCAGGATATAACCGTTGTCACGCCCCTCGGGGTGATACTGAAGCCGGTCTTCGGTAATATTATAGGCGGGGGTGGCTTCGATATCGTAATCCAGAATGGTGCCGGTATCGCCATTGGCCATAGAGGTCGCACGGCCTTGCATGGCTTCGGGCAGCATGTCGAAGACGGCGGGGTTGGTGATCATCGGGGCCTCGGCCAGACCGTCCAGCGTTGGCTGGTCATAATGGTCACCATGCTGATGGGTAATCAGGATGAAATCGGGCGCGGGCATATCCGCATAGGCATCCGCACCACCGACCGGATCGACATAAATTACACCTGCCGGGGTCTCCCACACCATACTGGCGTGATCGACCGGATGGATGATGACGTCACCTGCGTCCGTCGTGTGGGTATAAGAGGTTGCCTCGGCGTTCTGACCCATAGCGAATGCCGGGATCAATGCGGTTCCCAGCAGGGCGGCGGCAAGTTTCAGTCCAGTACGACGGGTCAGCAGCATGATGATTCCTTCATGGGTTAGACGTCAGGTTATCTGTCCAAACACATCAAGGGCCTTCGGGTTCCACTTTCCGGTCCTTCCTGCTGCCGTCGCAGGGATCACATGAATGACCGGACGGATTTTGTCCCCTGATCACCTCGAGCTATGCAATGTTGGGGTGATCGACAGTACGCGTTTCCACGTGAATCATTGCGGGGTCATGCCGGTTTACACTGACGTCTCTATCAGTACCTGATTGCAACGATTTACGGACCCGATGCGGATAGATCTGCGTTTGCTTCACATACGACCAGCGGTTCGACATACCAGATGCAGCCCCCGCATCCCGAAGAAAACGCAACGCGATATTCATGGAAAGGGAGAAGACATGGTTCGACTACATCACGCAGCAACTGCTTTTGTCACGTTTCTGGGGGCCGGTTGTGCCACCGGACAGGGGTTTAACGATGCCCCGCCAAACGGGGCAGCATATGATCAGGCGCCTGCATTTTCAGGGCAGACACGTGCGCCTGTAATGGCTGATGATATTGCGCTGGACCAGACGGTGCTGGTGTCTGGGCTGGAACATCCTTGGGGTCTGGCCGCTTTGCCCGATGGCAACTGGTTGGTGACCGAACGACCGGGCCGGATGCGGGTCATTTCAGCGGATGGTACGCTGGGTGAACCGGTGCAGGGTCTGCCTGCAGTCGATGCGCGGGATCAGGGCGGCTTGCACGATGTCTCGGTGGCTGATGATTTCGCCGATACCCGCCGTGTCTGGTGGACCTATGCCGAACCACGCGACGAAGGCAAGAACGCCACCGCCGTCGCCACTGGCATCCTGTCGGCAGATGGCACGCAGATGCAGCAGGTCACCCGCATCTGGCAGCAGAATCCCGCATGGAATTCAACCAAGCATTTTGGTGCACGTATCGTACATGACGGGCAGGGGCACCTTCATATCGGGGTGGGGGAACGCTCACTGCCCGAACCGCGCCAATACGCCCAAGACCCCTCTGCGACTCTTGGCAAAACGGTGCGGATCAACGCGCCGGATGGCAGTCCGGCAGGGGCGGGGATCAATGGCGCATTGCCTGAAATCTGGACCATGGGGCATCGTAATATCCAGGGCGCGGCAGTCGGGCCGGATGGCCGGATCTGGATGTCCGAACACGGTCCCAAAGGCGGGGATGAACTGAACCTGATCAAGCCCGCACAAAACCACGGCTGGCCGATCGCCACTTATGGGACGGATTACAGCGGCGCGCAAATGGGCCAGACGCAGGTAGATGGCACGGTCCAGCCGGTCTATTATTGGGATCCGTCGCCTGCGCTTAGCGGAATGGCGTTCTATGACGGTGCGATGTTCCCCGAATGGCAGGGTGATCTGCTGCTGGGTGGCCTGCAGGCCAGCGCCGTGATCCGTCTGGACATCGACGGTGAAAAAGTCACGGACGAGGCGCGCCACCTGCAAGGCATCGGCCGTGTCCGCGATGTCGAGGTGGCACAGGACGGCGCTGTCATGCTGATCACCGATGAGGATGACGGCAAGCTGGTCCGCGTCAGTCGCGGCAGTTAATCGCTGCGACCGAACAGGCGTTCAATGTCGGTCAGGCGCAGTTTGACCCATGTCGGGCGTCCGTGGTTGCACTGGCCCGATCTGGGCGTCCGCTCCATTTCGCGCAGCAGGGCGTTCATTTCATCGGCGGACATCCGGCGGCCCGACCGGATGGACCCGTGGCACGCCATGGATGACAACACAGCATCCAGCCGCGCCCGCAGCCGATCGGATGTGCCCTGATCGGCCAGATCATCCAGAATATCGTTGATCAGTGCCTTGGTATTCAGGCGGGTCAACATGGCGGGGGTTTCGCGGATCGCAATCGCTCCGCCGCCAAAGGGTTCAATTACCAGACCCATTTCTGCCAGGTCATCCGCGATGGACAGGATGCGGGCGGCGTCTGCGTCGGGCAGCTCGATGATATCGGGGATCAGCATGGCCTGTGCGGGAATGGTGCGGGTGGCGGCCTGCATCTTCAGCCGTTCATAGACCAGACGTTCATGGGCGGCATGCTGGTCGACGACGATCAATCCGTCCTCGGTCTGGGCGATGATATAGTTTTCATGGATCTGCGCCCGCGCGGCACCCAAGGGGGCGCTGACGGGGGGGTCATCCTCGATCACCTCGAACCTTGCAGAGGGGCTTTCGGAAAAGCCGCTGTCCAGTACGGGCGATTGCAGGTCCAACGCGGCGCGGATGCTGGATTGTGATGGCGTGCCTGGACGCCATGTCTGCGTATATTGGGGTGTGGACGGGCGCGCGGGTTCGGGGCGAAAGGCCTGCAATGTCGCATCGCCCACGGTTGATGATGCCAGATGCCCCGCATGGGCCATGGCATGACGCAAAGCGCTGACGATCAGGCCGCGCGCCGCTTGGGGGTCACGAAAACGCACCTCGGCCTTGGCGGGGTGGACGTTCACATCGACCAGCTGCGGATCGCAGGTCAGGTAGAGCACCGCCGCCGGATAGCGCCCAGGTGCCAGCACATCCATATAGCCCGCCCGCAACGCCCCCGTCAGCAGCTTGTCGCGCACCGGACGGCCGTTCACATACAGATGCTGTGCCACCGATGCGCCCCGCGAAAACGTTGGCAGCGCGGCAAAGCCGGTCAGGGTGATCCCGTCGCGTTTGGCATCAATCGGCAAAGTATTGTCAATAAAATCCACACCCATTACCCGTGTCAGGCGGGTCTGGAATGCACCGAACAATTCGCCCTGTTCGGCATCGGCGCGAAAGATGTCGCGGCCATCGGCGGTCAGATGGAAGGCGACAAAGGGTTCGGCCATGGCCAGCCGGCGGATGACATCGGCGACGGCCTGCGCCTCGGCACGATCTGTCCGCAGGAACTTCAGACGGGCAGGGGTGGCAAAGAACAGGTCGCGCAATTCGACAACCGTGCCTTGGTTGGCGGCGGCAGGGCGGGGGGGCGTGACCTTGCCGCCGGTGACGGCGATCACCGCGCCTTCCGATGTGTCGGTGCGTGATGTGATGGTCAGCCGACCAACGGCCCCCAGCGAAGGCAGCGCCTCGCCCCTAAAGCCAAAGCTGTTGATGGCCAGAAGATCGCTGCCGTCGATCTTGCTGGTGGCGTGGCGCGACAGGGCCAGCGGCAATTCATCGGGCGTCATTCCCCAACCATTGTCGGTCACGCGGATCAGACGCTTGCCGCCATCCTCGATGTCGATGCTGATGCGTGTCGCCCCTGCGTCCAGCGCATTTTCCACCAGTTCTTTCACCGCAGATGCCGGACGTTCCACGACTTCACCCGCCGCGATGCGGTTGGCGGTGGTTTCGTCCAGTTGACGGATGACAGGGCGGAATTGGGGGGCTTGGTTGGTCATGGACCCGAAACTAACATCCGGCCCCTGACACCGCCAGAGGCGTTGCCGCGCCCGTGACAGGCGCGGCAACGGTTATTCTTGGCTGGTTTCGATGCCTTCGGGGCGACCGACCAGCACAAAGCGCAGCTGTTCGGGGTCCAGCAGACGTTTGGATACGCGGGCCACGTCTTCGGCGGTCACAGCCTCGACCTTTTCGTTGCGGGTGTTGATATAGTCGATGGGAAATCCGATTAGCTGCATTCCTGCCATGATGGCGGCAATCCGGCCATTGCCATCAAAACGCAGCGGATATTCACCGGTCAGATAGGTCTTGGCGTCGTTCAGTTCCTTATCGGTGACGCCATCGGCCATGCCGGCCCATTCCTGCTTGATCAGATCGACGGCCTGCCCGGTGGTTTCATTGGCACCGGCCATGCCGCCCTGCCAAGACTGGCCAAAGATGCCCGTCGCCAGAACCGTTCCGACACCATAGGTCAACCCGCGCTTTTCACGCACTTCGGTCATCAGGCGAGAGCTAAAGCCGCCGCCCCCAAGGATGTGGTTCGCCACAAAGGCCGCGAAGTAATCGGGGTCCTCGATACCGATGCCCGGACCGGCAAAGGACACGATGGTCTGCGGGCTGTCCCAGTCGATGACCGTGGTGCCGCCGGCGACCTGCAATTCGGCCTTTTCAGGCAGTGGTGCGGTCGCCTGTGCAGGCAACCCTCCTAAAATACGGTCCAGCAGCGGGCCCAGTTCTTGGGCTGAAATATCACCCGATGCACCGACTACCACCCGATCCCGCGCCAGAACGCGGTTCTTGGCGGCGACCAGATCCTGCCGCGTCAATTGCGCGACGCTGTCTTCGGTGCCGTTCAGCGACGTGGCATAGGGGTGATTGCCCCATGCCTGCTTGGCCAGTTCTTTGGCAGCGATGCTGTTGGGGTCTGTCGCTTCGGACCGGATCACGGCCTGAACCTGTGAGCGGACCCGCTGCACGGCGGTTTCGTCGAAACGCGGTTGGGTTAGCGCCATCGCCAACAGGTCACCTGCCTGATCGCGATTTTCCGACAGGGCGCGAAAACTAATGCTGAGGGTGTCATCATCGGTGTCGAAGGACAAGCGCGCGCCCAGATCCTCGACCGCTTGGGCGAACTGGGTGCTGTCGCGTTTTCCGGCACCTTCTTCCAGCAGCGCGGTCATCAGGTTCGTGGCACCACGCTTGCCTTCGGCATCCATGCTGGCGCCGCCCTTGAACTGGATATCCAGCGCGACAAACGGGATGCTGTCATCCTGCACCAGCCATGCCTTGATACCCCCCGGAGAGGTGACGTCCTGAATCTCGATCGCATGGGCGGGCAGGGCCAGCAGGGTCAGGATCGTTGCGATTGCGGCACGGATCATCCTTGCACCTCGGCGTTTGCGGGTTTCGGCGGTGCCGCCTTGGCGGCAGGTTCGGCTGCGGGTTCGGGGGTCAGCCAGCCGGTCACAGCGCCACCTTCGGTCAAAACATCACGCGCGGCGGCCATGACGTCATCTGCGGTGACCGCCGACAGGATATCGGACCAGTCGTTCACATCCTCGACCGTAAGGCCGGTGGCCAGACCTTGCCCGTAATCATATGCGCGGGCATGGGCACTGTCCTTGGCATAGACCTGTGCCGCCTGAATGCGGGTCTTGACCCGTTCCAGATCAGCTGCATCCACACCATCGGTCAGGAACTTGTCCAATGCCGCGTCCAGCGCCGCTTCCGCCTTGGCGGGTTCGGTGCCCTGTGGCGGAATCAGTTGCAGCGTAAATTCTGTCGGGTCAAACGACAGCCCTTCATAAGACGCAGACACCCAAAGCGCCTTACCACTCAACACCAGCTCACGCCCCAGAACCGAGGTTTGCGTCGATCCGCCCAGCAGATCGGCCAGCACCGTCAACGCGGCGGCCTTTTCCTGATCACCGGCATTGCGTTCGGGGGCCAACATACTGCGCGTCATGCGTGGCTGTGCGACGCGCGGGTCGGACATATTGATCCGGCGGTCGGTCAGTTTGACCTGTTCCTGCGGACGGACACGCGGCTCGGCCTTGCCCTTGGCAGGGATCGGGCCATAGTTTTCTTCGGCCAGACGGCGGGCTTCTTCGGGGGTCACATCGCCCGCGATGACCAGAATCGCCTCGTTCGGGGAATAATGCGTGTCATACCAGTCGATGGCATCTTCACGCGTCAGGTCAGTGATTTCGTTCTTCCAGCCGATGATCGGACGACCATAAGGATGGTTGTCATAAACAATGGCGTTCATTTCCTCGTTGAACAGGGCGGCGGGATCGCTGTCGATCCGTTGCGCGCGTTCGGACAGAACCACCTGACGTTCCGCCTTCCAATCGTCATCCGAGATGTTCAGATTGCCCATCCGGTCGGCCTCCATCCCCATGACAAGGGGCAGCCGGTCACTGGCAATGCGCTGGAAATAGGCGGTGTAATCCCAGCTGGTAAAGGCATTGTCACTGCCGCCATTGGCGGTGACCGTTTTCGACAGTTCACCTGCCTCCAGCTTGTCTGTGCCCTTGAACATCAGATGTTCAAGATAATGGGCAATGCCGGATTTGCCGGGGACCTCATCTGCGGCCCCGATCTTGTACCAGACCATCTGAACAACGACAGGGGCGCGGTCATCCTGAATGACGACAGCTTCCAGACCGTTTGGCAGGGTGAAATGGGTGACGTCTTCGGGCATTTCGGCCATGGCCGAAAAAGTGGTTCCAAGCACAAGTGCCGAAGACAGCATCAGGGCAGGACGAATGGTGGGGCGACGCATCGGTTATGCAACCTCCTCTTGCTGGGCGGAAACTTGGACCGCTGACAGCATGGGTACAAGATACCCTCGCGGGATTGTGCAGGGATGGCATCTGGCGCGCGCGGGGCGGATGCCCCCGACCACGGCCCCCTTCGATGGGGGGCTGGGGTCGTGTCCTATGCGGTCAGCGCCAAGGGCAGATATGTCGGGCCGTGGGCCTGCAAACCGGTTTTCCATCGTGCCTGACCGTCCAGCGCCATATCGGGTGCGCGATCCAGCAAGGCCTTGAACAGGATCTCCATGTTCAGACGGGCCAGATTGTTCCCCAGACAGACATGCGGCCCTGCACCAAAGGCCAGATGCACATTCGGGCGCCGGGCAATATCTAACCGGTCCGGATCGGCAAATGCAGCCGGATCGCGATTCGCACTGGCGTAGAGCAGCCCGAATTTCGTCCCTTTGGGCCAGTCCTGCCCGCAGATGGTCATATCCTCGGATGCAAAGCGGTGGAAGAAAGGCAAGGGGGCCGCAAAGCGGAACATCTCTTGTACCGCCAATGGCATCAGCGCGTGATCGTCGCGCAGCAGCGCCAGCTGGTCGGGATGGGTCAGTAGCGCATGCAGCCCGCTACCCATGACGTCGATGGTCGACCCGTGACCGGCATGAAGGATCTGCATGATCGTCGCGATCAATTCGTCATGCGTCATCAGACCGGCTGTTTCAGCCTCGATCATCGCCGACATCAGATCGTCGCGCGGGGCAATGCGGCGGGCAGCGTGCAAATCTTCCAGCAGTTCTGCGAACAGACGGGTCGATTCCTCGGCCCGCGCTTTTTTTGTCGCTGTGCGGTCCATGTCGAAATAGCTGACCACATCTTCGGACCAGATGGTCATCTGCGGGGCCAGTTCGGGGGCGGTGCCGATCAGATGGCCGATGACCTGCCCGGGCAGATGTGCCGCCAGATCGGCAATAAAATCGATGCGCCCCTGCGGGATCAGTCGGTCCAGCGACTGATCGACCCATCCGGTTGCAAACCCGCGCAGGCTTTCCAGACGCGATTTAGTAAAAAACGGAAAGACGGCACGGCGCAGCTTGTCATGCGCCGGTCCGTCGATTTCCAGCATGGATGTCTGCACTAGCCGTTCGTGGAAGGGCATATCATGGAAATTCGCGGCCACCTGAATGCGGCGCAATTCGTCGGCATCGGCAAAGGCGGCGGCCCCGCGCACCATGCGGCGATCCAGCGTAATCTCGCGCAGGTCCTGCATGCGGCTGGCCAGATGGCCGTCGAATTCATCCCAATAGGGCAGGCCGGGACGATCACGCAATGCCGCATAGGCAGGCCAGGGGTTTGCCCCGAAATCCGGCGTCGCCGGATCGAACAGCTTGGTCAAAGGATTACTCCTCCAGCGGGGCCGGAGCGGTCGATGTCACAGCACCTGCCTTTTGCCAGCGCAGCTGTTCGGCGCGGCTGTCCAGCGCCATGGCCGAATAGGCCCGCTGATAGACCGAGCTGCCGAACAGGGTTTCCAACGCGCGGCGACCGTTTCTGGCGCGCCATTGTGCATCCTCGGTGGCAAGGGTCTGGCGGATTTGTGGGTCATTTCCCTGACGCGAGACCTGCGCCACCAAGGCCTGATCGGCGGCACCGATGCCCTGATCGACCAGTCGGTCGGGGTTGCCGCCAAGGGCTGCCACGGCATCGCCCTGTGGGTTGGGATCGGTAATATTCGCACCGCCCGGCGTCGGCGCAGGCAAGACCGCCAGATCGGGCGGCATCGACAGGCTTCGTGTCGGCATAATGGCAAATTCATCCGGTCCGGCCTGACCCGCCTTCAGGTTGTTCAGCGGTTTTCCCCCCGAACACGCCCCAAGGGCCATCAAAGCCGTCATTCCGATCATCAGCGCAATAGTCCGCATGTCCTGCCCCTTCGTCCTTTGCGACGTTCTAGCCCGATTTTCCGTCGTCGTCACGCGTCGCGTCATTGGGGTGGTCGTGGACCACATCACCCTGCTTGCGCAAGCCCTGTGCTGTATTCGCCTGCGCCTTGGTCGTTTTCCTTGCGACTTTAACCGGTGCGGCTTCTGGCTTTTTCTGGGGCATCAGCACCAGCCCGAAGGCCCCTGCGAAAATAGCGATATCCGCCACATTGAAGCTGTATGGATTTTGCCAGCCCGGCACCGACATATTCAGGAAATCCGCCACTGCACCATAAAACACGCGGTCCACGACATTTCCCAACGCGCCGCCAATCAGCATCCCCGCCGAGATTTTGGCGATCCGGCCAAAGCCGTTGCGCCAGACCCAGATCCAGACCCACAGACAGATGGCAATGGCGATGACGACCAGAATCCAGCGCATCAGATGCTGTTCTGATGACATCAGGCCAAAATTTACACCCTGATTCCATGCCATCCGCAGGTTCAACCATGGCGGCAGGACATCAATGGACCGCTTCAGATCGAGTTGCAGGATGTGGACGACCAGATATTTCAACGCCTGATCGACGCCAAAGACTGCTGCGGCCACCCATGTGACCAGCCGCATATCGGTTCGTATAACGGGCGCGGGTTTGCGCGGCGCGGGTTTCCCCTTGCCGCGCGCCGTTTTCGCCCCGCCTGTCTTGGAAGGGCCGCCCATCAGTGACGGAAATGCCGTTGGCCGGTCAGCACCATGGCCAGACCCAGACGGTTTGCGGTGGCGATCACTTCGTCATCGCGCATGGAGCCACCGGGGTGGATAACGGCGCGTGCGCCCGCCTCGGCCAGTGCCTCGATGCCGTCGGCAAAGGGGAAGAACGCGTCCGATGCAACAGCCGATCCGATGGTCAGGGGTTGGGTCAGGCCCATGGCCTGCGCCATATCCTCGGATTTGCGACGACCGATGCGGGTGCTGTCAACGCGGCTCATCTGGCCCGCGCCGATGCCGACAGTCGCCAGATCCTTGGCATAGACGATGGCGTTCGATTTGACGTGCTTGGCGACGGTCCATGCAAACAGCAGATCGGCCAGCTCTTCTTCGGATGGCTGGCGTTCGCTGACGATTTCCAGATCATCGCGGGTGATGCGGCCATTGTCGCGGCCCTGCACCAGAAAACCACCGGCAACCTGACGGAAATTGGTGCCTGCGGCGGTCACATCGGGCAAGCCGCCCGTGGTCAGCAAACGCAAGTTTTTCTTGGCGGCAAAGATGCGCTTGGCGTCTTCGTCGGCGTCAGGGGCAATCACGACTTCGGTGAAGATCTTGACGATTTCTTCCGCCGTCGCGCCGTCCAGCGGCTGGTTCAGCGCGATGATACCACCAAAGGCCGAGGTGCGGTCGCAATCGAACGCCCGCTTATAGGCGTCCAATGCGCTGTCACCGCGCGACACGCCGCATGGATTGGCGTGCTTGATGATCGCGCAGGCCGGGCCTTGGGCGGGATCGAATTCCGACACCAGCTCGAACGCGGCATCGGTATCGTTGATGTTGTTATAGGACAATTCCTTGCCCTGCCACTGGCGGGCGGTTGCCACACCGGGGCGAACGTCGCCTGTGGTATAGAACGCGGCCTGCTGATGCGGGTTTTCGCCGTAACGCAGCCCTTGGGCCAGCGTACCTGCAAATGCGCGGCGGCGCGGCGTGTCCTGACCGATTGCGCCAGCCATCCACGTACTGACCGCGGCGTCATAGGCTGCCGTGCGGGCATAGGCGATCTGGGCCTGACGCTGGCGGAATTCCAGCGTGGTCGCGCCGTCGTTGTCGTTCAGTTCGGCCAGCAGGGCGTCGTAATCCTGCACATCGACAATGACGTTGACGAAGCCATGGTTCTTGGCACCGGCGCGGATCATGGCGGGGCCGCCGATGTCGATGTTCTCGATGCAATCGTTGTAATCGCCACCCTTGGCAACGGTTTCTTCAAACGGATACAGGTTCACGACCAGCAGGTCGATGGGGCCGATGTTATGGGCCTCCATCGCGGCCAGATGTTCGTCATTGTCGCGCAGGGCCAGCAGGCCGCCGTGGACGACGGGGTGCAGCGTTTTGACGCGGCCATCCATCATTTCGGGAAAGCCGGTGACATCCGCGACGTCGACGACGGTCAGGCCCGCCTCTCTCATCGCTTTGGCGCTGCCGCCGGTGGACAGGATTTCGACCCCGCGGGCGTCAAGCGCCCGTGCAAAGTCAATCAAGCCGGTTTTGTCGGATACCGAGATCAGGGCGCGCTTCAGGGCGACGGGACGGGTCATATGGGCCTCGTGTGTCTGGTCAGGCGTCAGTTACCCCTGCGGGACCCGAAGGTCCAGCAGGGATCGAAATCAGGCGGGCTTTCTAAGGACAGCCATATAGAAGCCGTCCATACCACCGTTATCTGCCCAGTAATCGGGCCGAAGGCGCAAGCCGCCTTCTTCAGTGATCCATGCGGGGTCGATACCGTCCAGCACGGGGCGTTCGACCGTCAGGCCGGGGTGGCGTGCCAAAGCCTCGTCCACCTGCACTTCACCTTCGTCCGGTATCAGCGAACAGGTGGCATAGACCAGCCGCCCGCCCGGACGCAGCAGCGACAGCGCGTGATCCAGCAGCTTTTCCTGCAATTCGATCAGATCGCCGATGCCATAGCCGTCGCGTATAAAGGGCAGGTCGGGGTGGCGGCGGATAGTGCCGGTGGCCGAACAGGGCGCATCCAGCAGGATCGCATCCAAGGGCGCATCGGGGTGCCATTCCAGCGCGTCGGCGGTGACCAGCTTTGCGCTTAGTCCGCAACGCGTCAGGTTTTCGGTCACGCGCTTCAGGCGTTGTTCATTGATATCGACGGCGATGACATCCGCACCGGTCGCGGCCAGCTGCATCGTCTTGCCACCGGGGGCGGCACATAGATCGGCAACGCGTTCACCGGCTTCGGCGTTCAGCAAACGCGCGGGCAGCGCCGCTGCCGCGTCCTGCACCCACCAGTCGCCTTCGGTAAACCCGGGCAGGGCCGAGACATGGACATGTCCATGCAACCGCAACGATCCGGTCGGAAGCAGTTCTGCGCCCTCGATCGTGGTTGATCCGGATTTCAGCGTCAGGTCGATGGGCGCGCCCTGTTGATGCGCTGCCTCCATCGCGGACATTGTGCCTTCGTCATAGGCATCCAGCAACGGATCGCGCAGCCATTCCGGCAGCTGTTGGGGCCGCAAATCGGCCCAGCCTTCATAGGCGGACGCCTTGCGCAGCACCGCATTCACCATGCCTGCCGCTGCCTGACCACGCTGGCCAAGGGTGCGCGTTAGATCGACCGCCGCACCCACGACGCCATGGGCAGGGGCGCCCAGTTCCAGCATCTCGACCACGGCCAGACGCAGCACATCTGCCACCTGTGGTGCGGGTTTGCGGTTCACGAATGTCTCGATCACCTGATCGGCGCGCCCTTGATGGCGCAGGGTTTCTGCCGCCAAGCGTGCCGCGCGTGCCTGTTCGGCCACCGGCATCTTGCGCAGAACGCCGGATTGGTCGGAGAGTGACAGCCCGTCACGCACCCCTTGGATCAATCGTAATGCGCCATTACGCGCCATATCGCCGCCCGGCTTTGCCAAAACGTTTTCCTTCACCTAGATGTTGTCTAAGACTAAGCGCGACCCATACGCCTATTCGGGGGATCTTTCCATGAGTGATGATACCAACGCCCATCAGACCGACCTGCCACCTGCCGCCCAGCGCGCTTTGGCCGAGGCTGAAGCACGCCGCAAAGCTGCAAAGGATAAGGAACTGCCGGTTGAATACGGTGGTCGCGACGGCCCCGAAGCCGTGCGTTTCGGCGATTACGAAAAGAACGGCATCGCGGTGGATTTCTGAATGGAGTGGCGTTTGAAGTCTGCCACCCAGCAGGGCCGCGCGATTTTGGCCGGCCTTCTTGATCCCATCGACCAGACCGAGGCCTATCTGGCTGCGGCCAAGGCGCACCCCGATTGCGACCGCATTTATGCGCGTACAACTCCGTCGCGCGCCCGTTCGGAAGCGGTTGCCGCCCATGATCGTGCCAAACAGGACCGCCGTCACAGCCTGCTGGACGGTGTGGCGGTCAGCTGGAAAGACAATATCGACAGCGGCGGCACCGTGACCGAGGCAGGCTCCAAGCTGTTGGAGGGTCGCGTTCCGCGCAAGGACGGCATCGTTCTGGCACGTGGTGCGCGTCGCGGTCTGGTCTGTCTAGGCAAGACGCATATGACGGAACTGGCTTTTTCGGGTCTGGGCCTTAACCCTGTAACGGCAACGCCGCCGAATGCGCTGGACCCGATCCGTGCGCCGGGCGGGTCGTCATCGGGGGCGGCGGTTTCTGTGGCGCTGGGCCTTGCGGCAGCGGCGATCGGTACGGATACCGGCGGTTCGGTCCGCGTGCCTGCGGCATGGAACGGGCTGGTGGGCTTCAAGCCGACGCATGGCGCATTGCCTGAAAAAGGCGTGGTGCCGCTGGCGCGCAAATTCGACATTCCCGGCCCGATTGCCCGCACGGTCGAGGATTGCGCCGAACTGTTCGCAATCATGGCCGACCAATCCGCTCCCGATCTGGAAGGTGCCTCGGTCAAGGGGCTGCGTCTGATGGTGCTGGAGGGGCTGCCCTTCGACGGTGCCGAAACAGGTGTCGTCACGGCGTTTCAGGATGCGGTCGACCGGCTGGCCCGCGCGGGTGCCCAGATTACGCATGTCTCGACCGACTGGCTGGATAAGGCGATGGTGCTGTCATCGCAGGTCTTTGCCCCCGAAGCCTATGGCATCTGGCGCGCCCAGATCGAGGATGCGCCCGAACTGATGTGGGCCCCCATCCTTGAACGCTTCCGTGGCGGGGCCGAGGTCAGCGGCCCCGATTACGTCGCCGCATGGGAAACCCTAACGCGCATCCGCCGCAAATGGATCAAGGAAGTGGTGGGCGGCTATGACGCCGTGCTGGTGCCGACCGTGCCGATCCTGCCGCCCATCACCCAGCAGTTGATGGAGGATCAGGACGAGTTTGTCCGCGCCAACCTGCTGACCCTGCGCAATACCCGTATCGCGAACCTGTTGGGTTTGCCTTCGGTGACATTGCCGACGGGGCTGCCGGCCTGCGGGATATCTGTCATGGGGCATGCAGGGCTGGACCGCCATCTTCTGCGCGTCGCCGCAGGGGCCGAGGCAGCGCTGGCTGTGACATAGGCAACCGCCCGCAGGCTTTGGGTGTTTCGCTGGACGCAAGGGGATGATCACGCTAATGTTTCGGCCAAGGAACGGGGCGTAGACCCCGAAAGCGAGGCAGAGATGACATTCCCCGAGCGGTTCTCGAACTTGCCGGAATACGCGTTCCCGCGATTGCGGGCGTTGCTGTCGAATATTCAACCGGGACTTGCGCCCGGTGAATCGCCGATGGTCCTGACCATCGGTGAACCCCGTCACGCCATGCCCGATTTTGTCGGGCCGGTGATGGCCGACAGCATCGCAGAATTTGCGAAATACCCCACGAACGAAGGCGCGCCCGAATTGTTGGACGCGATTAGCGCCTGGTTGAAACGCCGTCACGGGCTGGACATTACCACCGACCGGCTGATGGCCCTGAACGGCACCCGCGAGGGGCTATTCAACGCCGCCCTTGCGCTGTGCCCCGAAATCAAAAACGGTCAGCGGTCGGCCATTCTGGTGCCGAACCCGTTTTATCAGGTCTATGCTGTGGCCGCGGCTGCCGTGAACGCCGAGGCGATCTTTCTGCCCGCCACGCCTGAAACGGGTAATCTGCCCGATTATGCAGGGGTTCCTGCCGATGTGCTGGACCGTGTGGCCATTGCCTATCTGTGTTCGCCAGCCAATCCGCAAGGGGCGATGGCCGACCGTGATTATCTGGAAACGCTGGTCACGCTGGCGGAACGCCATGATTTCCTGATCTTCTCGGATGAATGCTATTCCGAAATCTATCGCGATGCGCCGCCCCCAAGTGCGCTGGCTGTGGCCACAGACATGGGGCTGGCCGACCGCGTCGTGATGTTCAATTCGCTGTCCAAGCGGTCGAACCTGCCGGGTCTGCGGTCAGGCTTTGTTGCAGCCAGCAAGGCACAGATGGTCAAGATACGCCAGCTGCGCAGCTTTGCAGGCGCGCCTTTGCCCTTGCCGGTCCAGCGTGTGTCGCAGGCTGCGTGGGCAGATGATGCCCATGCCGATGCGAACCGGGCGCTTTATCTGGAAAAATACCACATCGCCGACCGCATTCTGGGCAATATCCCCGGATATCTGCCCATCGATGGCGGGTTTTTCCTGTGGCTGCCCGTCGAAGACGGCGAGGCTGCGGCCTGTAAGCTATGGGCGACGGCGGGCATTCAGGTGCTGCCGGGGGCCTATCTATCGCGCGATGTCGATGGCCGGAACCCCGGACAGGGCTTTATCCGCGTGGCGCTGGTCGCTGATGCGGCACAAACCGAAACAGCTCTGACCCGACTGCGCGCGGTGCTGTATGATGACATAACAACGGGAGGGGATGATTAAATGGCAAGCTGGCAGGCAAAAAACCGCGATCCGCTGTTTGATCAGACCACTCAGGCGGCGCTGGAACGGCGCGGCAAGGAATTGCTAGGCGCGGGACTGATCCTGCTGGCCCTGTTGATCGGGATGATGCTGGGCAGCTGGTCTGCCGACGACCCCAGCTTCCTGTCGGCCACCGATGCGCCCGCGCAGAATATGCTGGGCAGTCTGGGGGCCTATATTGCGGCGCCGTTGATGATGATCGCGGGCTATGGCGCATGGATGCTGGTCACCGCCGGTGTCGTCTGGGGCCTGCGCATGATGCTGCACAAAGGCGAAGAACGGTTGATGCGCGGGCTGTTTACGCCCATCGCCGTGGCACTTGTGTCCGTCTATTGCAGCACGCTGACGCCCGACGCGGCGTGGCAGCAGAATTACGGCATGGGCGGTCATTTCGGTGACATGATCATGGGTGCCTTCCTCAGCCTGCTGCCGATGAAGGCGCAATTCGGCATCCGCTTTGCGGCGCTGATCGTGGCGGTGGCAACCGTCAGCACTGCGGCCTTTGTTCTTGGCTTCAGCAAGGCCGAACTGCTGGCCCTGAAATCACGCTTTTTCCGCGGGTTGGCAACGGCCCTGCATCTGTCATTGCGGGCCTATGATGCGGGCAGTGCATTTGTGCAGCGCCTGCGTCAGCCGCGTGAACAGATCGATCAGGATGACCGCGTCGAACCCGCCCCCACTCGTGCAAAATCCGCCCCCATGCAGTTCGAGCTGGAAGAAGAAATGCCCGAGCCCGAGCTGATCGAGCGTGATTCGGATTACGATGGCGCTGCCCCCAGCGAGGAAGAAGTGCGTGGCCGGATCAGCGATGCGATCCGCAGCCAGACGGCGAAATCCTCGGTTCTGGCGGCGGTGACATCGCGGTTGAACCGTGAAGGCATCCCCGCACAGCCCGAACAGCCAATGCTGCTGGACACACCGCCAGCCCATGCGCCGCAGGTGACACCGCGCAAAGCCGCCCCCGAACCTGCATCGGTGGCCCCCAAGCCCGTCGTCGAAATCACCGATGGCAGCTATGAGCGGCCTCCGCTGTCGTTGTTGTCCTTGCCGGATGAAGGCGATCAGGCCCCCATCTCGGAAGAGATGCTGATGGAAAACGCCCGCGCGTTGGAGGCAGTGCTGGATGATTACGGCGTCAAAGGCCAGATCACCGAGGTTCGCCCCGGTCCTGTCGTCACGCTTTACGAACTGGAACCCGCGCCGGGCCTGAAGGCCAGCCGTGTGATCGGTCTGGCTGACGATATCGCGCGGTCGATGTCTGCCCTGTCAGCGCGTGTTTCGACCGTGCCGGGCCGCAGCGTCATCGGCATCGAATTGCCCAATGCCCGTCGCGAAAAAGTGGCCTTCCGCGAAATTCTGGCCAGCCGCGCCTTTGCTGACGGCAAGCAGCCTTTGCCGCTGGCCTTGGGCAAAGATATCGGCGGTGATCCCATCGTGGCGAACCTTGCCAAGATGCCCCACCTGCTGATTGCAGGGACCACGGGTTCGGGTAAGTCGGTGGCGATCAACACCATGATTCTGTCGCTGCTGTACAAGCTGACGCCCGATGAATGCCGGTTGATCATGATCGACCCCAAGATGCTGGAACTGTCGGTCTATGACGGCATCCCGCATTTGCTGTCGCCTGTTGTTACCGACCCCAAAAAGGCGGTTGTCGCCCTGAAATGGGTCGTGGGCGAAATGGAAGATCGCTATCGCAAGATGTCCAAGATGGGCGTGCGCAATATCGAAGGCTATAACGGTCGCGTGGCCGAAGCCCTGTCCAAGGGCGAGATGTTCAAGCGCACCGTCCAGACCGGCTTCGACGAAGACACCGGCGATGCAATTTGGGAGACCGAGGAATTCCAGCCCGAATCCTTCCCCTATATTGTTGTTGTTGTCGATGAAATGGCCGACCTGATGATGGTCGCGGGCAAGGAAATCGAGGCCTGCATCCAGCGTCTGGCGCAGATGGCGCGGGCCTCGGGCATCCACCTGATCATGGCGACGCAGCGTCCGTCGGTCGATGTCATCACCGGCACAATCAAGGCGAACTTCCCTACGCGGGTTAGCTTCCAGGTGACCTCGAAGATCGACAGCCGCACGATCCTGGGCGAACAAGGTGCCGAACAGCTGCTGGGGCAGGGCGATATGCTGTATATGGGCAATGGCGCGCGCATCACCCGTATCCACGGTCCTTTCGTCAGCGACGAAGAGGTCGAGGAGATCGTGAACCACCTGAAATCCTTTGGTCCGCCCAGCTATAAATCCGGCGTCGTCGAAGGCCCCGAAGATGACAAGGCCGACAATATCGACGCCGTTCTTGGGTTGGGCAGCAGCGACAACGGGGATGATGCACTTTACGATCAGGCTGTGATGATTGTGGCCCGCGATCGCAAATGCTCGACCAGTTATATCCAGCGCAAGCTGGCGATCGGTTACAACAAGGCCGCGCGTCTTGTCGAACAGATGGAAGATCAGGGCGTCGTGTCCTCGGCCAACCATGTCGGCAAGCGCGAGGTTCTGGTGCCGGAAGTTTAAGGCACCGTCAGGAACGACATGACCACTTGGAATTTGCACTTTTTGAATGCGCGTCACGCTGTGACGCGCCACATGGCCGAAATACGGGCAGCCGCCAAACAGGCCGTGGCATTGGCCAGCGAGCATGCGGATGTGCCGGATTTTGATCTGGTGATCCGTGCATTGCCGAATGGCGGCATCCCGGATTGGGGCGTGGGTGGCCATGCCCCGTCGCCGGGCGTGATCGAGGTGACAGTCAACCCCGACCGCTATTCCGATGCCTATCTGATCCGCACATTGATCCATGAAATGCACCATCTGATGCGATGGGATGGCCCCGGCTATGGCAAATCACTGGGGGCCGCGCTGGTCAGCGAAGGGCTGGCGGGGCATTTCGTTTTGCAGGTTCTTGGCGGAAAACCGGACCCGTGGGACGCGGTGCGTCCGTCATCGGGCGTGGCGCGGCAGGCGATGAACGAATGGTCGCGGCTGGATTACGACCACGCCCGCTGGTTCTTTGGGCGTGGCGATCTGCGGAAATGGACGGGCTATGGTCTGGGCCATAAACTGATTGCCGAGCATCTGGCGACCGCCCCCGAAGATAGCGCAGCCGGTCTGGCCGCAGCGCCTGCCGATACCTTCCGGCCTGTTATGCGCCGGTTGTTGGCAGGGGAAGGGGATGACACGCCGGATGAGGTTGTCGAGAGCGACGCCGCCGATGCAAAGCCCGCCGATGCCGGTTCGCCAGATGCGGACAAAAACTGATTGCGTCCCGCGACAGGCGGGGGGCTTGCCGCCCCCCGCACCCCCCGCTGTGGCGGTTCAGGGGGTCAGGGTTTGCGCCACGCCAGAAAGGCGCCGATCAGCAGACCGGCTGCCGCACCGCCCAGATGGGCCTGCCATGCAATTTCCGGCATCGCCAACGTCAGTCCCACATTCAATGCGATGATCAGACCGGCCGAGCGGGCCAGTGGCGCGATGCTTTTATGCCTGCGACGCAGATTGATCACGGCATAGCCCACAATCGCCCCTGCAAGGCCGAAAATTGCACCTGATGCGCCGACCATCGGGCCGGCCTGTGGCTGCATGACTGCGAAAAGCAGGCCCGCCGCGATCTGGCACAGCAGATAGGTCACCGCCATGGCACGGCTGCCGATCATTCCGGCCAGCCCCCGGCCGACAGCCAGAAGCGAGAACATATTGACGGCGACATGCAGCACGCCGCCGTGCAGCAGGCCATAGCTAAGGAACATCAAAACCGGTTGGCCGGTATAAAGGCCGGTGCCATGGACCAGCAACGGCGACCAGAATGCACCCAGCATATATGCGCCGGGGCGCAGGGCCGGATAGCCCAGCAGGTCGGCGACAGATAGAACCCCTTCGATCACGATGCAGACCGCGATCAGGGTGCCGACCCAGAAGGGCAGGCGCGGGGTCCTAGTCATCCTTGCGGATCTGGCGCGCCTCGTCGATCAGCATAATCGGGATGCCTGCGCGGATGGGAAAGGCCAGACCGGCGGCGGTCGAAACCAGTTCCTGTTTGTCGGCATCATAGCGCAGGGTCGTATGAGTGACCGGACAGACCAATGCTTCCAGCATGTGGCGGTCATAGGTGGATTCGGTCATTGCAGTCGTTCCTCGGGTTCTCCGCCATGCAGGGCGAATTCGATCAGGCCGACCAGCAATTCGCGCCGGTCAACAAGGGTGGGGGATTCCAGCAGCGCCTGTTTGTCGCTGTGGGACAAAGGCAGCATCATGGACAGCGAATTGATCAGCATCTCGTCCTCGGATTGGGCGGCGGCGTCCCAATCGGTCGAAAGGTCATGCGATTCCATATAGCGGGCCAGCAGGTCGAACAGCACCTTGCGATCCATCGCAGGGTCATGTTCGGGCTGGCCACGGTCGCGCGAAAACGACGACCAATCAACCTGCGCCTGAAGATAGGGCGCAAAGCTGTCCTGCACATCCAGCAACCGGAACCGCGACACCGCCCCAAGCGAAATCATCATCCGGCCATCGTCGTTTTCGTTAAAAGACACGATACGCCCGGCACAGCCGATGGTGGACAATCCGTCCGCCTCGGGCTGGACCATGCCGATGACGCGGTGGTCGGTTTTCAGCGCATCCTCGACCATCTGAAGATAGCGCGGTTCGAAGATATGCAGCGGAATACGGGCCCGCGGCATCAGCACGGCCCCCGGTAAGGGGAACAATGCGATGCGGTCGGGCAGATCGAAACGAAGGCTCATGGCGTCAGGCAAAGATCATCGAGGACAGGCGGCGGCGACCCTTCTGGGCAATCGGGTCATTGGCCTTCAGGCTGTCGAACACCGTAATCAGCTGGGCCTTGGCCGCGCCGTCGTTCCAGTCGCGGTCGCGGCGGAAGCTGTCCAGCAAAATCTCGATCGCTTGTTCGACCTGACCGTCGGCATGCAATGCCTGCGCCAATTCCAGCCGCGCCTGCTGGTCATCGGGATCTGCATCCACGCGTGCCTGCAGATCATCCAGCGGACCGGCACTTTCGGCCTGCTGGGCCAGTTGCAGCTGGGCGCGGGCAGCCTCGATCGGGGCCGAACCGGCGATGGGGGCAGGCACCTGCGTCAGGGTCGCAGCGGCGGCGGCATGATCATTGGCGGCCAGATGGGCGCGGATCAGACCGCCCCATGCTTCGGGGCTGTCTGGCATTTCACCGATGATGGCGGTAAACGTCTCGATCGCGTCCGCGGCTTCGTTATCCGCAATCATCTGTTCGGCGGCGGCGATGGCATCGCCCAGACCGCCGTCATCGCCGCCCATTTCGACCAGCTTGTCGACGAACTGCTTGATCTGGCTTTGCGGAACAGCGCCTTGAAAGCCGTCAACCGGCTGACCCTTAAAAAAGGCATAGACCGTCGGCAGTGACTGGATCTGCATCTGGCCAAGGATGGCCTGATTTTCATCGGCATTGACCTTGGCCATGCGGACGCGGCCCTTGTGGCGCGACACTTCGGTTTCCAGCATCGGGCCAAGGGTCTTGCAGGGGCCGCACCAGGGCGCCCAGAAATCGACGATGACCGGAACCTCCATCGAGGCCTCGACGACCTCTTTCATGAAGTCGGCTTCGGATACGTCTTTGATAAAGTCGTCGGTCTGGGGTGCGTTGCCGGCACCATCGAAAAGCATTGTCATTTTGTCCCCGGATCATTCGGTTCGCGTGGTTGCCTTCAATATGGGGCGTCACGGCGTTGAACAAAAGGGCGGATTATGCGTTGCGATCACAGAGTGCTCACGCCCGTGTGAGTATTGGCACCATAAAAGCGGGGACAGGGATGACTGACACCACCGACTCTAGGCAGCAATTGCCGCCACTGGGACTAGCACTGCTGCCAATTGTTCTGACATTGGGGCTGCTGGGGATACAGCTGTTTTATTATGGGGATTTCACCCCGCATATTCCCCTGATCCTGGGGCTGGCGATCACCGGCCTTCTGGGCGTCATGCGCGGCCAGCGATGGATGGATATCCGCGAAGGGGTGTTCCATGTCATCCACGTATCCATGCCTTCCTTGTCCGTGCTGATCGTCGTGGGAATGATCATTGGCGTCTGGGTTGCCTCGGGGACGGTTCCGACGCTGATCTATTATGGATTAACCTTGCTGAACCCGCAGATATTTCTGGCCGCTGCGATGATCCTCTGCGCGGTTGTTTCGCTGTCGCTGGGGACCAGCTGGGGCACTGTCGGCACCATCGGTGTTGCACTGATGGGCATTGGGGCTGGTTTCGGTATTCCGGCCTATTGGACGGCGGGTGCCATCGTATCGGGCGCGTTTTTCGGCGATAAGGTGTCGCCCTTGTCCGATACCACGAACCTTGCCCCTGCGGTGACGGGGGTGAATATCTTCGACCACATCCGCAATATGCTGCCGACGACGGTTCCGGCAATGCTGATCGCACTGTCGGTCTATCTGGTGGCGGGCTTTTCGTTAATTACCCCCGCCGAAACCAGTTTCGCGCGGATCGACGCCATCACCGATACGCTGTCAGCACAGTTCAGTCTGGGGCTGGTGCCGTTGATCCCTGCGCTGGTGGTGGTGGTTCTGGCCATTGCCAAACGTCCGCCGCTGCCGTCGCTGTTTACCGGTGTGCTGTTGGGCGGGATTATCGCGATCTTCTGGCAGGGCGCCGGACTGCACGATGTCTTTAGCTATGCCCAATCCGGCTATACCATCGAAACCGGCGTGGCCGATATCGACAGCCTGCTGAACGCAGGCGGTATCCAGTCGATGATGTGGACGATCTCTCTGATGCTGATCGCGCTTGGCTTTGGCGGTGCGCTGGAACGCACCGGCTGTCTGGAAGCGATCATCAATGCCATCATCAGCCGCGTCACCAGCTTTTCCGCAGTGCAAAGCAGCGCCATCGCCACGGCCTTTGCGACGAATGTGGTGGCGGGTGATCCCTATATCTCGATCGCGCTGCCAGGACGGATGTATGCGCCCCTGTATCGCGGCATGGGCTATTCGACACTGAACCTGTCGCGCGCGGTCGAGGAAGGTGGCACCCTGATGTCACCGCTGATTCCATGGAACGCGGGCGGCGCATTTGTGATCACCGCGCTGTCGCTGGACATCATGGACGGCAATCTGACCAACCTGCTTTATATTCCGCTGGCTTTCGCCTGCTGGACCGCGCCGCTGATCGGCATCCTCTATGCGCTGACGGGCTGGTTCTCGCCCCGCGCGACGGATGACGAACGTCAGGAATGGGACCGTCAGGACGAGGATATTCTGGACCTTGACGGCCATGCGCTGTTTGACAGCGAGAATGCCGAGAACGCCTGACAGGCGTGGCGTCGCCCCCGCATGAAAGGGGGCGGCGCGGTTACAGATCGAAGCTGGCCAGCACCGGCACATGATCGCTTGGTTTTTCCCAGCCGCGGACCGGACGCAGGATACGGCTGCCATGGGCGGCATTGGCGATATCGCCGGTGGCCCAGATATGGTCCAGACGACGCCCCTTATCGGCCCCGTCCCAATCCTTGGCGCGATAGCTCCACCATGAATAAAGCAGTCCCTGTGGGATGTCCTGACGGGTCACATCGACCCAGCCACCGGCATCCTGCGCGGCTTGAAGATGTTCGACCTCGATCGGGGTGTGGCTGACGACTTTCAGCAGTTTCTTGTGCGACCAGACGTCGTCTTCACGCGGGGCGATGTTGAAATCACCCACCATGATCGATTTTTCAGGGCGCTCGGCATGGCAGACGTCGCGCATCTCGGTCAGGAAATCCAGCTTCTGGCCAAATTTTTCATTCACGGTGCGGTCGGCGATGTCACCGCCTGCGGGAATATACATATTGTGGATGGTCACACCGTTTTCCAGCCGCGCGGCGACATGGCGGGCATGGCCCATCTGCGCGTAATCACGGTCGCCCGCATCGGTGATCGGCAGGCGCGACAGTATCGCCACGCCATTATAGCCCTTCTGACCGCGCGCCACCATATGGGTATAGCCAAGCGCGCGGAACTGTTCGACGGGGATCAGATCGACGGGTGATTTGCATTCCTGCAGGCACAGGATGTCGGGGCTTTCTTCGGCCAGAAAGCGCGCAACCAGGTCTTCACGCAGCCGGACCGAGTTAATGTTCCAGGTGGCGATGGTGAACATGACGGCACTCCTTGCGGTTTTGCGCGGACCCTAGCGGCGGGTCCGCCACGTGTCGAGGAGAAGGCTTGCCATATACCGTGCCGGCGTTATTCAGGAACCTATCGGGATAGGGGATTTGCAATGAAATTGACCATCGACGATGCACTGACACGGGGCGGGACAGGCGTTTTCCAATGGCGGCTACTATGCATCTTCGGGCTGGTCTGGGCCGCCGATGCGATGCAGGTGATCGCGGTGGGCTTTGCCGCACCATCCATCGCACTGACATTCGATATCGACCGTGTGACGGCCCTGCGTGTCGGCACGGTGTTTTTTCTGGGTATGTTTGTCGGGGCCTTCTTTTTCGGGCGGCTGGCCGACCGGATCGGACGGAAATGGGTTTTGATCGGCACGGTCGCGATGGATGCGGTCTTCGGTCTGGCCTCGGTTCTGGCGAATGATTTCACCTTGCTGTTGGTCCTGCGCTTTTTCACGGGCATCGCGGTTGGCGGCACCTTGCCCGTTGATTACGCGATGATGGCCGAATTTCTGCCCCCCCGATCGCGGGGCCGCTGGCTGGTCTGGCTGGAGGGGTTCTGGGCCATCGGCACCATCGTTGTCGCCATGACCGCATGGACCGCCGCAGAGCTGCAGGCTGCTGCCCCCTGGCGCTGGATCTTCCTGATTGCGGCATTGCCTGCGCTGATCGGATTTTTCTTGCGCTTCTGGATCCCTGAATCGCCGATGTATCTGGTTCGCAAAGGCCGTCAGGCCGAGGCGCGCGAAGTGATCAACCGCATCCTGCGCGTGAACGGAGAATCGCCCTTGCCCGCAGATGTGCATCTGAACCCTGCACAGGTTCCTGCGGGCGTGGCGCAATCGATCCTGTCCCCGCAGCTGCGTCGTGCCACCCTTGGGGTCATGGCCGTCTGGTTTCTGGTATCACTGTCCTATTACGGCGTTTTTATCTGGGTGCCCGGCCAACTGGCGACCGAGGGCTTCGGCTTTGTCCGCGGATACGGTTTCCTTGTGATTCTGGCGCTGGCACAAATCCCCGGCTATGCCCTTGCCGCCTGGGGGGTCGAGGCTGTTGGCCGCCGTCCCACGCTGGCCGGTTTCCTGCTGCTCAGCGCGGCGGGCTGTTTCTTGTTCACCGTCGCCAGCGGCACCGCGATGGTCGCCGCATCGCTGATCATCATGAGCTTTGCCTTGCTGGGCAGCTGGGGCGCCCTTTACGCCTTCACGCCCGAACTTTACCCGACGCATCTGCGCGGCACGGGGATGGGTACGGCCAGCGCCGTTGCACGTCTGGGCGGCATTCTGGCCCCCAGCCTGCTGGCCTTTGTCTTTACCCGCAGCTTTACACTGGCCATCGGCATGTTTGCCCTGTTGCTGGTGCTGGCGGCACTGGCTTTGTTGCTGGTCAAACACGAAACCCGCGACCGCGCCATCGGTTAGGGGTCGGAACAGATTGGCGCGCCATCCGTTGGCGCGTCACATCGCGAAAGGATAAGGCATGGGCCAATTGGTGGACGGCGTCTGGAAAGACCAATGGTATGACACCAGCAGTACGGGCGGCGCTTTCGTGCGCGACACATCGAAATTCCGCAACTGGGTGACAGCAGACGGCAGTGCCGGTCCGACAGGGCAGGGCGGCTTCAAGGCCGCCAGCGGGCGATACCATCTGTATGTCAGCCATGCCTGCCCCTGGGCGCATCGCACCATGATCTTCCGCGCGCTGAAGGGCCTACAGGACCATATCGGCGTTTCGGTCGTGCATCCCGAAATGCTGGACGAAGGCTGGGAATTTCGCACCGATTTCGACGGCGCGACCGGCGACTGGCAATTCGGCCTGAACTACCTGCGCGAGGTTTATCTGCGGGTGCAGCCCGATATGACGGGGCGGGTGACGGTGCCGGTTCTGTGGGACCGTGAAACCGGCACGATTGTGTCGAATGAAAGCGCCGACATCATCCGGATGTTCAATTCCGCCTTCAATGACATCACCGGAAATCACGACGATTACTATCCCGCTGGTCTGCGCGACAGGATCGATGCCATCAACACCCGCATCTATGAAACGGTGAATAACGGCGTCTATAAAGCGGGTTTTGCAACATCGCAGGATGCTTACGACAAGGCGGTCGGTCCGCTGTTCGACAGTCTGGACTGGATTGAAGGGTTGCTAACCGATCACCGCTATCTGGCCGGTGATCGCGTGACCGAGGCGGACTGGCGGCTGCTGACCACGGTGTTGCGGTTTGATGGTGTCTATCACACGCATTTCAAATGCAACCGGCGCCGGATTGTCGATTATCCCAACCTGTGGGGATGGGCGCGGGAAATGTATCAATGGCCCGGGGTCGCAAAAACCGTGCGCCCCGACCATTACCTGCACCACTATTATGTCAGCCACGATATGATCAATCCGCACCGGATCGTGCCGATCGGGCCGGATGATGATTGGTCCGCCCCACATCACCGTGATCGGACAGTATAAAAAAATGCCCGGTGATAACACACCGGGCAAGTCCAACAGGGAGGTAAGAGTGTGGCCGTATCCTCCGACCACTGGGCTTCGGGGATGTAACGTCACTGCCGCGCCCCGGTTCCCGCAGAATTTTCACCTGCATCTTTTTGTCGATAGACCGTCCGGCGATGACGCATTCCAAGCCAGATCAGCACGATGCCGATGACGATCGGAATGACCGGATAGATCACCGATGGCGACATCACAAAATCGGCCATCATCACGGCTGTGGTGCCGTGACAGCCAAGGGGCTGGAACGCGCAATCCATGGCGATGACATAGATCGTGGCAATGGGGGTGAAAATAACCGCGAATGTGCCGATCAGGATCGACAGCAGGGAAAGCGATCTTGGCATAGCTTGGGCCTTAAGGTTCTTGATTGAAAAAGCCCGCCGAAGCGGGCTGTTCCGGATTTAGGCAACCAGACGATAGCCGCCTGATTCTGTCACCAGCAAACGCGCAGCCGAGGGATCGGGTTCGATCTTCTGGCGCAGGCGATAGATATGGGTTTCCAGCGTATGCGTGGTCACACCCGCATTATATCCCCAAACCTCGTGCAGCAGCACATCGCGCGGCACGACGCCGTCCTGTGCGCGGTACAGAAATTTCAGGATGTTGGTTTCCTTTTCGGTCAGGCGGATCTTGCGGTCTTTCTGGTCGATCAGCATCTTCATCGAGGGTTTGAACGTATATGGTCCAAGCTGGAAGATCGCGTCTTCGGACTGTTCATGCGTCCGCAGCTGGGCGCGCAGACGGGCCAGCAGGACGGGGAATTTGAACGGCTTGGTGACGTAATCATTCGCACCGGCATCAAGGCCAAGGATAGTATCCGCATCGGTGTCATGCCCGGTCAGCATCACGATGGGGCATTTGACATTCAGTTTGCGCAGCTTCTTGCACAGCTCGCGGCCGTCGGTGTCGGGCAAGCCCACGTCCAGAACGACCAGATCGAAAATGGCGTTTTTCGTTGCCTCGACGGCTTCGGCACCGGTGCCAGCCTCGATCACGTCGAAATCATCTGTGGCCACCAGCTGTTCGGCCAGGGCTTCGCGCAGGTCTTCTTCGTCATCGACCAACAAGATTTTTTTAAGTCCGGGCATGTTGCCTCCTATGGCTTGTTGATACTTGAGTGGGGTGCGCGGTCCAATCCGTCCAGCAACATGTCGGAATTCTCACATGGAGTTGTCGGATTCGCGCGTTATGTTTCAATATGTTTCAAAATTGCGTGGCCCCATGAGCCTGATCCCGACCCTGTCTGAAACCATCGCCCGTGCCCGCGCCGATTTGCGTATGGGTTTGCCCGTGGTCATCGGCGGCTATATCGCGGCGGCGGTGGAAACCCTGTCTGCAATCCGTCTGGCCGATCTGAAAGCATTGGGGCAACCGGTTCTTGCGCTGACAGACCGGCGCGCATTGACGTTGAAAACAACAGCCTATGATGCGGGTGTGGCGCGGATTTCCCTGCCATCTGATGCTGATCTGGACTGGTTGCGGGCTTTGGCCGACCCGTCCGATGACCTGCGCGTGCCGATGAAGGGGCCGCTTCGGGCGGAACGCGGCGGTGATGTCACCGCCCATCGCGTGGCTTTGGGGCTGGCGAAATCGGCGCAATTGCTGCCCGCAATGTTGCTGGTCGCGGCCCCGCCGACCGAAGGGCTGACACGGTTGCCGCCTGAACCTGTGCTGGCGCAGCTGTCGGCCGAATCTGCAATGACCCCCGTCATCGCCGCACGCCTGCCTTTGGTATCGTCGGAACGGTCGCGGCTGCATATCTTTCGCCCCGATGATGGTGGAACAGAACATTACGCGGTGGAAATCGGCGATCCGCCCCGTGATGCGCCGGTTCTGGCGCGGCTGCATTCGGCCTGCTTTACCGGCGACGCATTGGGCAGTCTGAAATGCGATTGCGGGCCCCAGCTGAACGCCGCCCTTGCGACGATGGGGCAGGCGGGTGCCGGTGTGCTGCTTTATCTGAATCAGGAAGGTCGCGGCATCGGGCTTGCCAATAAGATGCGCGCCTATGATCTGCAAAATCAGGGGTTCGATACGGTCGAGGCCAACCATCGCCTTGGTTTCGAGGATGACGAGCGCGATTTCCGCATCGGTGCCGCCCTGCTGCGTCAGATGGGCTTTTCGGCCACGCGGCTGATGACGAACAACCCCCGCAAGGTGGCCATGATGGAAAGCCACGGTATTGCGGTGCCCGAACGCGTCGCGCTGATCACCCCGCGCAACCGCTTTAACACCGACTATCTGGACACCAAGGCCGAAAAATCGGGGCATTTGCTATGAAGGCGACGGATATGGTTCTGACCCCGATGGGGTTGCGGTTTATGGGGCGGGTCTTGCCCTGTTCGATTGGCAAAACCGGCCTAAGCCAGACAAAGCAAGAGGGCGATAAGGCGACGCCGGTCGGCGTGCATACAGTGACCGGCCTATGGTATCGCTCTGACCGGCTGGCCTGTCCGGCCCCTTGGGCGCAGCCGATCGGGCCGACGGATTTGTGGTGCGATGCCAGCGGACATCAGGATTACAACCATCACGTCCGCGCACCATTCGCCCCCAGCCATGAGAGGTTGCGCCGTCCGGACCCGCTTTACGATCTGGTGATGACAACCGATTGGAACTGGCCGGATGCGCAAGCGGGGCGCGGCTCGGCCATTTTTCTGCATCAATGGCGGCGGCCGCGTTTCGGAACGGAAGGCTGCATTGCCTTTGCGCGGCCCGACCTGCTTTGGGTGGCGATACGTGCCAAGCCGGGCACAAAGCTGATCGTGCCGCCGCTGGCTGCCTAGCTGTAGTCGCGGGCGCCGAATATCGCCGAGCCGACACGGATATGGGTCGCACCCTCGGCGATGGCGGTTTCGAAATCCGCGCTCATCCCCATTGAGAGGTTGGGCAGGCCGTGTTCGGCAGCCAGTTTGCGCAGCATGGCGAAATGCGGTTGCGGGTCCAGCCCTTCGGGGGGGATGCACATCAATCCGCTGGGGGACAGATCCAGTTGGGCGCAATATGACAGAAAGCCCGGCAGCTCATCGACCAGAATACCGGCCTTTTGCGGTTCGTCGCCGGTGTTGACCTGAACGAACAGCTGCGGTTGGCGGCCCTGTTCCTGAATTTGTGCCGCAAGTTTGCGCGCCAGTGTCGCGCGGTCCAGCGTGTGAATGGCATCGAACAGCTGCACGGCCTGTCTGGCTTTGTTCGATTGCAGCGGGCCGATCATATGCAGATCAATGCCGTCAATGCCGTCAATGCCGTCAATGCCGTCAATGCCGTCAATGCCGTCAAAGCGGTCGCGCCAGTCGGGCCATTTGCCTTGGGTTTCCTGCACATAGTTTTCACCAAAGACGCGGTGGCCGGCATTCAGCACAGCCTCGACCCGTTCATTGGGTTGCACTTTGCTGACGGCGATCAGCCTGACGCTGCCTTGGGCGCGTCCTGCGGCGGTTTCGGCCGCGGCAATGCGGCTGGTGATATCTGTAAGTCCCATGATGCTACAGAACATAAAGAAAAGAGCGGGCGCAAGGCCCGCTCTTTCCTGTAACCGATAGAAGTGGTTTCGATCAGAAGTCGAAGCGCACGCCCATGTCGGCGGTGACCAGCTCGTCGTAGCCGCGCTGGATCGAACCGGCCAGCTTGGCGCCGCCCAGGTCGTATTCAGCACCGATACCGTACGAATTGTCGGTATCGTTGCTGTCTGCGTCGTTGTTGGCGACGTAAGCATTGATCAGCGTCATCGGAGCAACTGCATAGCTGCCGTACAGGGTGACGGTGTTACCCAGATCAGCATCGCTACCGTCCGAATCTTCGCCGTTGTCGAAGTACAGCAGGCCGATGTCGGTTTTTTCGTTGAATGCATATTCTGCACCCAGGAAGTACTGGTCGTTGCCGTCGATACCCGAACCGTCTTTGACGAAGGCAGCCGCAACGGTCAGCATGTCGTTCCAGACATAATCAACCGAGAAACCGTATTCTTTTTCGAAGCCGTCGTTCGAAACAACCTGGTTCGAGTCAACCTGCGACGCGCGAACGGTCAGGTTGTCGACGGTGTAGCTGACCATGACGCCCAGATAGTCGGTGTCCAGATCGTTGTCGGTGTCGTTTTCGAAGCTGGGATAGCCATCGGTGTTATAGGCAAAGAAATCGCCGCGCGAGTTACCGAACGAACGCGAGTAGATGCCGATTTCCGAGTTGTACATCAGAGCGACCGAGTCGTAAGCGGTGTTCGAGTTACCGATTTCAACGCTCAGGCCGTTCGACGTGACGTAGATGTAGCCCGGTGCAACGGTGGTTTCGTCGTCGCCCTGGTCCCACTGGATGCGGATCCGGCCACCGAATTCAACGTCCGAGTCGGTCGTCGTGGTCGCGTCGATGTTCATACGCAGACGCGACTGGATGATCGCGTCGTTGGTGCCTTCACCGTCAACACCGTCTTCGACGTACAGAACGCCGGTACGGCCGTAGCCCGAGATCGTGACGTCTGCGGCAGCGAAGCCTGCAGTCATGACCAGTGCGGTCGTCGCGAAAAGAACCTTTTTCATGGTCGTGTTCCCTCTTGTCTCTCTGTTGCCCAAACCGGCCTCACCGCCTTGGGGATGTATGTTGTTTCCCCCTTTCGGAATTGTGATGCAACGGAATCACCCCGGCCCGAATTGTTTCGCCATTTCTGTGGTGCACAACCGCCACACCTTTCCGTGAGGCATGGAACCCTTGATTTTATGCCCTGTAATAAAGGGCGAACGGTTTTGGATGCACATATTCCAAGGTGCTTGTCGCGGGTGGCTGTTCCGCGTTAAGGCTTGCACACGCGAAATACGCCCGGGGGACAGTATGAAGACCGCACGCGCCGCACGCCTGATCTTTGTCACGACGCTTTGCGCGGGGCTTGCCGCCTGTGGCGGAACAAACGGGCGCGCCACGACCACCAAAGAGCCCGAGGCCGAAATGAAGATCCAGGATCTGTTTCGCAACTCGGAAAACCCCAGCGCGACTGTTGGCGTGAACAAATACCTTTGGAACGCCAGTCTGGAAGTGTTGAACTTTCTACCGGTCCAGACGGTCGATCCCTTCACGGGCGTGATCCAGACGGGTTATGGCACCCCGCCGGGTGGTGGACGTTCCTATCGCGCGACGATTCAGGTCAGCGACCCTGCACTGGATGCCCGCAGCCTGCGTCTGTCGCTGCAAGGTGCCGGTGGCGCCACCGTCGAGGCCGGCACCGTCCGCGCCGTCGAGGATGCGATCTTGACCCGCGCACGCCAGCTGCGCATTCAGGACGGCCGTCTTTGATCAAAGGGCGGGTCTGGCCACTGGACCCGCACTCGGCTGGGGTATAAACCGCAAGGCAACGCAAATGCCCGAAGGTTGACCCCATGCCCTATACTCCGTCCGAAAGCGAAGCGAACTGGCAGAAGGCCTGGGCCGAGGCTGGGACCTTTACCGCCATCCGCGACGACCGCCCCAAATATTACGTGCTGGAAATGTTCCCCTATCCTTCGGGGCGCATCCATATGGGCCATGTCCGTAACTATGCGATGGGCGATGTCGTGGCGCGGTTCAAACGCGCCCAAGGTTTCAGTGTGCTGCATCCGATGGGCTGGGACGCCTTTGGTATGCCCGCCGAAAACGCCGCGATGGAACAAGGGGGTCATCCCCGCGACTGGACCTATGCCAATATCGCCACCATGCGCGACCAGCTAAAGCCGCTGGGTCTGTCCATCGACTGGAGCCGCGAGTTTGCCACCTGTGACGACGCCTATGTCGCCCAGCAGCAGGCGATGTTCCTTGATATGCTGGACGCAGGCCTGATCACGCGCAAGTCAGCGCAGGTGAACTGGGACCCCGAAGACATGACCGTGCTGGCCAATGAACAGGTCATCGACGGCAAGGGCTGGCGGTCGGGTGCCACGGTCGAACGGCGCGAGCTGACGCAGTGGTTCTTTAAGATCAGCGATTATTCCGACGAACTGCTGGGCGCGCTGGACGGTCTGACCGGCTGGCCGGAAAAGGTGCGTCTGATGCAGGCGAACTGGATCGGCAAGTCGCGCGGTCTGCAATTCGAATTCACCACCGTCGATGCCCCCGCAGGTTTCGACCGGATCGAGGTTTACACAACCCGCCCCGACACCCTGATGGGTGCCAGCTTTGTCGCGCTTTCGCCAGACCATCCGCTGGTCAAGGAACTAGCCGCGAACGACCCCAAGGTCGAAGCCTTCCGCGAGGAATGTGCTCGTATCGGCACCACCGAAGAGGCCATCGAAACTGCGCCCAAGCTGGGCTTCGACACCGGCCTGCATGTCGCCCATCCGCTGGATGCCGATTGGCACCTGCCGATCTGGATCGCGAATTTCGTGCTGATGGATTACGGTACCGGCGCGATCTTCGGCAGCCCCGCGCATGACGAACGTGACCATGAATTCGCGCTGAAATACGACCTGCCAATCCGCGCCACTTTTGGTGAGGTCGGGATGGATCAGGATCAGGCCGATGATCTGGTCGCCAACGCCCCTTTTGTGCCGCTGAAATCCGAAACCGTCAGCTATGTTCGCGGATTTTCGGGTGAAGCCGACCAGACCGGTGAAGCAGCGGTTGATGCCGCCATCGCGCATGCCCAAGCCGAAGGCTATGGCGAAGGGGTTACCAAGTTCCGCCTGCGCGACTGGGGCATCTCGCGCCAGCGTTATTGGGGCTGCCCGATTCCCGTCGTCCATTGCGACAGCTGCGGCACGGTGCCCGAGGCGAAGGCCAACCTGCCCGTGCTGTTGCCGCAGGATGTGACATTCGACGTGCCGGGTAACCCGCTGGACCGTCATCCGACATGGCGTCAGGCGACCTGCCCGAAATGTGGCGGTGCTGCACGGCGCGAAACCGACACGATGGACACCTTCGTCGACAGCAGCTGGTATTACGCCCGCTTTACCAGCCCCGATGCCGATACACCGACGAACCGCGCGGATGCGGATTACTGGATGAATGTCGACCAGTATATCGGCGGCATCGAACATGCGATTCTGCATCTGCTCTATTCGCGCTTCTTTGCCCGCGCGATGGTCAAGACCGGCCATCTGCCCGAGGCAGCAAAAGAGCCGTTCAATGCCCTGTTCACCCAAGGCATGGTCACGCACGAAATCTATACCACCCGCGACGACCGCGACCGCCCCGTCTATCACCTGCCCGAGGATGTGACGGACGGGAAGCTGGCGGATGGCACGGCGGTGACGGTGATTCCTTCGGCCAAGATGTCGAAGTCGAAGAAGAACGTCGTCGATCCGGTCAATATCGTCGAAAACTTCGGCGCCGATACCGCGCGCTGGTTCATGCTGTCGGACAGCCCGCCCGAACGCGATGTCGAATGGACGGCTGCCGGTGCCGAGGCTGCTTATAAGTTCCTGTCCCGCGTCTGGCGGATGGCTGACGAAGCCCCCGCCGACGGCCCCGAGGATCTGGACCTGACCCGCGCCGCCCATCGCGCCATTGCGGATGTGACCCGCGCCATTGAAAGCTTTGCCTTCAACAAGGCCGTCGCCAAGCTTTACGAACTGGCCAATGCCGTGGGCAAATCCAAGGCAGGGGGCGAAGCGCGCCGTGCCGCATTGCGCATCATCGCCCAACTGATGGCCCCGATGGTGCCGCATCTGGCAGAAGAGGTCTGGTCGAAATCGGGCGGGCAGGGCATGGTGGTGGATGCCGGCTGGCCCAAGGCCAATCCCGCCATGTTGGAGGATGACAGCGTGACCCTGCCCATCCAGATCAACGGCAAACGCCGCGCCGAAATCACGGTCCCAAAGGATATGCCCAAAGACCAGATCGAAGCGTTGGTTCTGGCCGACGACACCGTGCAGCGTTTCCTTGAAGGCGCAGCGCCCAAAAAGCTGATCGTTGTACCGGGGCGGATCGTCAATGTCGTTGCCTGACCGCCTGTCCCGCCGCACTGTCGTTCTGGGCCTTGGGGCGGCGCTGGCCCTTGCAGGATGCGGGCTGACGCCAGTCTATGGCCCGAACGGGGGCGGCACCAAGCTGTTTGGCAAGGTGCGCCCGCGCGACCCCGACACGCCGATCGATTTCGTCTTCAACCAGCGGCTGGCGGAACGGATCGGGCCGGATAGCGCCTCGGCCTATGATCTGGATTACCGGATCAGCGTCGGCGCGGTCGGTCAGGCCATCACGACCGAGGAAATCACGACCCGTTATTCCCTGAACGGCACGGCTGATTTCAAGCTGACCGACAAACAGGGAAATGTCGTGACCGAAGGGCGGGTCAGCAACTTTACCTCTTATTCGACGACCGGAACGACGGTGGCCACACTGGCCGCTGAAGGCAGCTCGCGCGAACGTCTGGCGCGTATGCTGGCCGATCAGGTGGTCACCCGTTTGCTGGCCGCCGCGTCACAATTGCCGGAATGAGGGTTCTATGCTGCTGAAAGGCGGCGAGATTGCGCGCTATATCGCCAAGCCGGACCCGTCGCGTCCTGCGCTTCTGATCTATGGTCAGGACCCGATGCGGGTGGCGATGAAACGGGCCGAGGCGGTTCTGGCCCTAGTCGGCGATAAGGCCGACGAAGAAATGCGCCTGACCCGACTGCCCGGCGCGGGGATGAAGAAAGACCCTGCCCAATTGATCGACGCTGTGCGCGAGGTCGGATTCTTTCCCGGCCCGCGTGTCGTCTTGCTGGATGACACCCCCGATTCCGCCGCCGATGCGATTCGTGCGGCCCTGACCGATTGGCGTCAGGGCGATGCGGTGATCGTCGTGGCGGCGGGCGGGCTGACAAAATCCTCGGCGCTGCGCAAACTGTTTGAAACCCACGGGCAGGCGGTCACGGCCCCGATCTATGACGATCCCCCCGGCCCCGAGGAAATGTCGCGCTGGCTGGCCGATGTCGGGCTGACCGATGTGCCGCGCGATGCGATGAAGGAAATGATGTTGCTGTCGCGGGCGCTGGACCCCGGAGATCTGCGCCAGACGATCGAAAAGATCGGGCTGTATAAATATCAGGACCCGGCCCCGCTGACGCCCGAAGATATTGCCCTGATGGCCCCCGCCACCATCGAGGCCGATCTGGATGAGCTGATCCATATTGTCGCCGAACGCCGCGAAGGGGAATTCGGCCCGCTGATGCGCCGGATCGAGGGGCAGGGCATTTCCCCCGTCGCCCTGTGCATCGCGGCCTTGCGGCATTTCCGGACATTGCATCTGGCCGCCGCCGATCCGGCAGGACCGGGGGTGGCCTTGGCCCGCGCCCGCCCGCCGGTGTTCGGTCCCCGTCGTGACCGCATGACAAGACAGGCGCAAAGCTGGGGCATGGGCCCGCTAGAGGAAGCTGTCTCGACCCTGCTGCAGACCGATATGACATTACGCAGCGCCAGCCGCGCGCCGCAGATGCCGCTGGTCGAACGGGCGTTGTTGCGTCTGTCGATGAAGCCAAGGGGGCGGCGGTGACCGAACGCGTTGACGCGCTGGTTATCGGTGCAGGCCCCGCAGGGTTGATGGCCGCCGAGGTTCTGATGGCCGAAGGTCGCCGTGTTGTCGTGGCCGAGGCCATGCCCACCCCCGCCCGCAAATTCCTGATGGCGGGAAAATCCGGCCTGAACCTGACCAAAGCGGAATCCGATACCGATTTCTGGCCGCGTCTGGCGGGCTATGAACACGCCGGTTTCGGGCCATCGCAGGTCATGGCATGGGCTGAAGGTTTGGGCATTCCGCTGTTTGCCGGATCAACGGGGCGGGTGTTTCCGGTGGGAATGAAAGCCTCGCCCTTGTTGCGGGCATGGTTGGCGCGGTTGCGCGATGGCGGGGTCGAACTGCGGTCGCGCTGGCGATGGGTCGATCTGAAAGACGGTGTCGGCTTTCAGACCGCTGACGGACATCGGGTGATCAATGCCGATGTCACGGTGCTGGCGCTTGGCGGGGCCAGTTGGCCACGGCTGGGGTCGGATGCAGCTTGGGTGCCAGTTCTGGCAGATGCAGGGGTGCAGATTGCGCCGTTCCGGCCTGCGAATATGGGGTTCGCGGTGGATTGGACGGCGGCGATGGGGCGCGTCACGGGGCATGCCGTCAAAGGCGTTGCGATCCATGCGGGCGATCTGGTCAGCCGTGGCGAATGGGTGATCACGCGGCAGGGGATCGAAGGGGGCGGCATCTATGAGGTCGCCGCAGCCATCCGCGACGGCGTTCCGGCCCGTGTCGATCTGGCCCCCGATCTGACCGTTGATGCTTTGGCCGCGCGTTTTGCCAAGCCCAAAGGCAAGCTGTCGCTTGGTAATTGGCTGCGGCGGGTGCTGGGCGATCCGGTCAAGGTGGCGTTGTTGCTGGAGTGGGGGCAACCTTTGCCGCAAGATGCCGCCGGATGGGCAGCGCGTGCCAAGGCATTGCCTCTGCGGCATGACGGGGCGATGGGGTTGGATCGGGCAATTTCCTCGGCGGGTGGCATCACCCGACAGGCGGTGGATGCCGATCTGCAATTGAACGCCCTGCCCAATGTCTTTGCCGCCGGCGAAATGCTGGATTGGGAGGCCCCGACAGGCGGCTATCTGTTGACCGGCTGTCTGGACAGTGGCCGCCGCGCCGGTCTGGCAGCGGCGGCAGTGCTGGCGCGTTAAAGCGCGGTGGCCCGCTGGTGGGCCGGACGTTCGCGCATCCGTTCCAGATAGGTCGTCAGATCATGTTCGACAATGGGGAAACGCGCACCCAAAGCCCAGCCAAGGCAATGCGTCAGGATGATATCGGGCACGGTCATCATATCACCCATCAGGAACGGGCCTTCGCCCATGCGGTTGACCAGCGTTTTCTGGCTGCCTTCGAATTCCCACCGCAGGGTGTTCTTGATCGCGCTCAGGCGCATTTCCTCGGGCAGGATAAAGCTGTGGCGGGCGGCCAGCCAGAGGGCGGCGTCGAATTCATCCAGCAGGAATTGGGTCAGGCTGTCCTGACAGGCGCGGTCCAGCGTGCCTGCCGGATGGGTCAGCTTGCCGTGGCGATCGGCCAGATAGGTCAGGATCGCGGTGGAATCGGTGATCGGGGTGCCGTCGTCAATCAGCACCGGCACCTTTCCTGCAGGGTTGAATTCCACCACGCCGTCGCTGCGCGGATTGGCGGGAATATGGGTATAGGGTTCGCCCAATTCCTCAAGCATCCACAGGACTCGGAAGGCGCGGCTTTTGGCGGTACCGATGACACTGTACATAGGTCGTCCCCCTTGGGTGCAGATCAGGGGGGGCGAAGACCGCCCGCCCTGCCGGATCGATAAGATCACGCTTTGCGGCAGGCGATCAACTGGCGACGATACATTTCCGACCGCTGTCCAACCTGTGCGGCCACCCGCATCAGCCAGCCCTTGCTGCGGTGGCTGCCACGTGAAAAGCCGCCCCGACCTTCGTGATAGGCCAGATATTGCGAGGTGGCATCATATTTTGACAGGCCAAGCATGTTCTGGCTGCCGTCCATATACCACCCCATGAAATCGGTGGCGTCGCGGATATTGTCCCGCTTGGCGCGACGGTTATTGGTCTTTTTCTGGTATTCTTCCCATGTCGCATCCAATGCCTGGGAATAGCCGAAGGCGCTGCTTTGGCGACCGATCGGAATGACGCCAAGGGCGTATTGATGCGGGGTGCGCGCGTCGCCGATGAATTTCGATTCCTGATACATGGTCGCCATCTGGACATGCACCGGCACACCCCATTTGCGTTCCGCCTTTTTCATCGCCCGAAGATAGGCGGGGCGTTCCCCGACAATGGCGCATGCGTTGTCCAACTGGCGCGGCGCGCTGTAGTTGCCGCCGCCGCAAGAGGCGACCAGCCCCACAATGGCCAGCTTCAATAGCGTGTTCATCCTGCCCTCGTCCTGCTTTGCTTCGTCTTTTGCAAGGATCATAGGGAAAATCACGCTGCGTTGAAATCACAAAGCCATTGGATGGGCGACTGCCAGCCTAGGTGCTGCCTTCGGGCCGCAGCAGATCGTTCAGCGCGTTCAGATCTGTTGCCCCTTCGTTCAACAGCAGGGTTTCCAGCGCACGGTAATGATGCAGCACTTTTTCGCCCGTTGGCGTCACGGTTGCGCCGCCGCCTTTGGGGCCGCCACGTGCGCTTTCGATGACGGGCAGGGCAAAGGCGATGTTCATTTCCTCGACCAGGGTCCATGCGCGCTTATAGCTCATCCCCATTTCGCGCGCGGCTGCCGAGATAGAGCCGAGGCGTGCGATGCGCGACAGCAGTTCGGCCTTGCCGGGCCCAAGGATCAGGGGCGAATCATATTCAAGCCGCAGCTTGATTCGCAGCCGGGGGCCGGTCTGGGTCATGCGTCGCCTCTTGTTCCGTTATTCCTTGCAAGCATAGCGCTTTGCTCCGCTGGCCGCAATTTGCACAAGGCAAATCGTGATCAGGCGGGGCAAGTTCCGCGACGGAATAGCAACAGCGCCTTGCCGCGGCACGGTCCCCGCCTATTCTTTCGGCGTAATCCAGAGGAGGCCCGCCCATGTCCGCATCAGAAATTGTCATCCTGTCAGGCGCCCGCACCGCCATCGGCACCTTCGGTGGCAGCCTTGCCGCCGTGCCGCCGATCCAGCTGGCCGCCATCGTGACCCGCGCCGCGCTGGAACGCGCCGGCGTCGCGCCCGATATGATTGGCCATGTGGTCTTTGGCCATGTCATCAACACCGAACCCCGCGACATGTATCTGTCCCGCGTCGCCATGCTGGAGGCAGGCATTCCCCACACCACGCCCGCAATGAACGTGAACCGGCTGTGCGGTTCGGGGGCGCAGGCGATTGTCTCGGCCACGCAGGCGCTGTTATTGGGCGATGCCGATTTCGCCATCGCAGGCGGGGCCGAAAATATGAGCCGGTCACCCTATGTCATTCCTTCGGCGCGTTTCGGTGCCAAGATGGGCGATCAGGCGATGCTGGACATGATGACCGGCGCGCTGACCTGCCCGATGGGCACCGGCCATATGGGGGTGACAGCAGAAAACGTCGCGGCAGAACATGACATCACCCGCGAACAGCAGGATGAATTCGCTATGGAATCCCAACGCCGCGCGGCGGCGGCGATTGCTGCGGGCCATTTCCGCGACCAGATCGTGCCGGTCGAAGTGAAAACCCGCAAGGGCATGGTCGCCTTCGATACCGATGAACACCCCAAGGAAACCAGTCCCGAAAAGCTGGCCGGACTGAAGGCTGTGTTCCAGAAGGGCGGATCGGTCACGGCAGGCAATGCCAGCGGCATCAATGACGGTGCGGCGGCGCTGGTTCTGGCACGGGCCGATGCGGCCAAACGGGCAGGGCTGACCCCGCGTGCGCGTATCCTCGGCTATGCCGTTGCAGGCGTCCGCCCCGAGGTGATGGGCATCGGTCCCATTCCCGCTGTCGAGGCGCTGATGAAAAAGACCGGTCTGCAAGCCGCCGATTTCGACGTGATCGAATCGAACGAGGCTTTTGCCGCGCAGGCACTGGCCGTGAACAAGGGGCTGGGGTTGGACCCCGCGCGCGTCAATCCCAACGGCGGCGCGATTGCCTTGGGTCATCCCGTCGGTGCCACCGGCGCGATCCTGATGGTCAAGGCGATGTCCGAACTGGAACGCACCGGTGGGCGTACTGCCTTGATCACCATGTGTATTGGCGGCGGGCAAGGCATCGCAATCGCGATCCAGCGGGCATAGTCCCGACGCTTTTACAGCGACGGATATAGGGCATTCGGGAAACCGGTCTGTTTTACAGACCGGTTTTTTCTTGATTTTGAATTCAAAGCTGCCTCGACTGGCCAAGACAAATCGAGGAGGAAACGAGGTGTCACAGGGAGTGTTCTTTATTGCTGCGGCCTTGCCCGTCGCAATTGTGTTTATCTTGCTGGTCGTCATGCGGCGGTCGGCCAAGCTGGCAATGATGGCGGCTTATATTGTCACCGTCATGCTGGCGCTGGTGCTGTGGGGGGCGCCAATCACCAAAATTGCCGGTGCCACGGTCAATGGTCTGGTGACGGCGGTGACGCTGCTTTACATAGTCTTCGGCGCGATCCTGCTGCTGTATACGGTGCAGGAATCCGGTGCGATCCGCACCATCCGGCGCGGCTTTACCGATATTTCACCCGACCGGCGTATTCAGGCGATCATCATTGCATGGATGTTCGGGTCGATGATCGAGGGTGCCTCGGGCTTCGGGACTCCTGCGGCCGTGGCGGCACCTTTGTTGTTGGCGATCGGTTTTCCGGCGATGGCTGCGGTGATGGTCACGCTGATCATCCAGTCGACACCAGTGTCCTTCGGGGCGGTGGGCACGCCGATGCTGGTCGGCATCAACACCGGCCTGTCCAACAGCGCAGCGGTCGATACAGCCATCGCACCGATGACAGTGGTGGATTATGTGCCGGTGGTTGCCGCGCAGGTCGCCTTGGTCCATGCGCTGATCGGGGTGCTGATCCCTTTGCTGATGATCGGCATGCTGACACGCTTTTTCGGCAAAAGCCGCAGCTTTGCCAAAGGGTTCCGCGCGTGGAAATTCGCGATCTTTGCAGGCGTGGCCTTTACGCTGCCTTATCTTCTGGTGGCGCGGGTGCTGGGACCCGAGTTTCCGTCGCTTTTGGGCGGGTTGATCGGTTTGCTGATCGTGGTGCCAGCGGCGCGGGCAGGGTGGTTTCTGCCGTCCGACAGTTTCGACTTTCCACCCCGCAACCAGTGGGAAGACGGCTGGCAAGGCAGCGTCGAACCCGAAGAGGCCGATCTGGGGCCGCAGGACCGCCCGATATCCCTGATGACGGCATGGATGCCCTATGTCATCGTCGCGGTGCTTCTGGTGCTGACCCGCACGATTGCACCGTTAAAGGCATGGCTGACGGGGCCGTCTACGACCATCGCCTTCCGTGATCTGTTCGGATCGGGGATCAACGCCTCGGCGCAGTTTCTATATGCACCGGGTAGCGTGATGATTGTCGCCTCGTTGATTTCGGTCCTGTTGTTCCGGATGCGGGGGCGGGATTATGCGCGGGCATGGTCGATTTCGGGGCGGACGATGCTGGCTGCGGCCCCTGCGCTGTTGCTGGCGGTGCCGATGGTGCAGGTCTTCATCAACTCGGGCTCGGAGGGGATTGCCTCGATGCCGATCGTTCTGGCCGAAGGGATGGCTGCGGCGACCGGTGCGACATGGCCGATCTTTGCGCCGGTTGTCGGTGCATTGGGTGCCTTTATCGCCGGGTCGAACACGGTGTCAAATATGATGTTCTCGCTTTTCCAGTTTTCAACGGCGCAGGGCATCGGGCTGGATCTGGCGGGTGTCACGGTTGTGGTCGTGTTGCAGGCCGTTGGCGGGGCCGCAGGCAATATGATCTGTGTGCATAACGTCGTCGCGGCATCCGCGACCGTGGGGCTGACCGACCGTGAAGGCGATCTGATTCGCAAAACGCTGATCACCATGGCCTATTATGTGGTGCAGGCGGGGCTGATCGGTATGGCGCTGATCAGTGGCGGCCTGTGGTGGGTGGCGGCTGTCGTCTGGGCGCTGGTCGTGATCGGCGGAATGCGCCTGAACCGCGGCTGACAAATGGAAAGGGCGGCCCGCAAGGACCGCCCTTTTTCAGTGCGGGGGATCACAGCAGATGCCGGATGTCCCGAACTGGAAAACGGACCGCTGAAAAAGCGGTCCGCGAGTTCCACGGAGATGGTCCGGTTAGGGAAAAAACCCGTACGGTCCCAATCGAGGTTCAATGTCCTTCGGGGCTGCCCTCAGGTCACGATCACCAAAACTGTTCCGACACCGTTCTCCAATATCACTCTAGACACTGGACCACCTCCTTTCAAAAGTTTGCCGTTATAACTCAGAGGGTGCCACAGTTAGCTTCCAAGTCAATCAGCTTTTGACCCGATCACGCAATAATTTGCGCACAATCATGCGAAACGGCACAAGGGCCAGTAGGGCCAGCCCCAGTTTCACCAGCCAGTCCGCCAGCGCCAAAGACACCCAAAGGGCGGTTTCGGGGCCATGTCCGATCAGGGGAACAGCCTCGTTCGACCAGTCTGTATTGATATCGGCGGGGAAAATCGGGGCAAAGGCGATGCCGAAAAACAGCACCGTATCCAGCACCGATCCGACCAAGGTCGAGGCCAGCGGCGCACGCCACCACCGCCCGTCGCGCAATGCATCAAAAATAGACACATCGACCAGTTGGGCGACCAGAAAAGCAGTGCCGGATGCAATGGCAATACGCAGGGTTGTGGCATCCATTTGTGCCGCGACCAGTGAACAGATCACCCCGACGACAAAGCCCGTCACCACAACGCGCCGCGCGGCGGGCGCGCCATAGACGCGGTTCATCACGTCGGTGACCAGAAAGGCCAAAGGATAGGTAAAGGCCCCCCATGTCAGCCAGTTGGCGACAGTGAACTGGACCAGGATATTAGAGGCCACGACAATGGCGGCCATGGCAAGTATGCCGGGCAAAAAGCGGGTCATCAGGATTTCCGTTTTACAAGGTTGCGGAAGAACTCGGCCCCCGTTTGTGCAGGGGCAGCGGGGGCCATACGCGCCCGTACCCCGCCTTGTCAATTTCCTTACGGATGATGGTTGTCGGCGCGCAGCCGGTATTCGACAATCTCGGTTCGTTGGACGAACAGGAAATTGTCATCCGACATCATGGTCAGCCGGATCCCCGTGCCGTCATCCCAGACCGAGATACCTTCAAGATTGTCATATTGCAGCGGGCTGGTTTCCAGCAGGATTTCCTCGTCGGTGACGCCTGCATTCGACAGGTGCATCCGGCGGACCCGTGATGAAAACCCCAGAATGCCGTGGAAATTCCGCTCTAGCAGATAGAACCACCCGTCAGGACCGAAATCCGCCCCCACCGGCAACCAGCGGGGATCGCGCCTGATCTGCGTCATTTCCGACCATGTGCCATCGGCAAAGGCCAGCACGGTAAAAGGCATCGCCTCGGTCAGCGATTTTTCGGGCACGGCGATGACAGTGCCGTCTTTGCGGATGGCCAGCGCCTCTAGCCCGGCGTTCTGTCCCATGCCCGCGATATGGGGGGGCGGGGGCAGGGTAACGGCGGGTTTGTCAGGATCGTCATAGCGGGCGATGCGGATGAACCCCTCGAAGCTGACCCATGTGTCGTTATTGTCGCCGATGGCCAGACCTTCGCTGTCGCCGATATAGCCCGGCGGCAGCGGAACGCCCTTGCTGTCTTGCAGATGTGCGCGCCCTGCCACGACCATATCGCGGACAATGCCACGCGGGTCGCGTTCGATCCGGCCCCAATACAGATAGGCGCGGTCAGACAGCGCATGAAAGCTGTTGCCATCGGCGCTGATTTCAAGGCCCGAAAAACCGCCGAAGCTGGCCTCGTCCTCGTGCCAGACATAGGTGCCCACATAATCAAGAACCGCGCCTGCATCGGCAGGCGCGGTTAACAGCAATCCGGCAAGGGCTGCGCCTAGCGCGCGGTGCCGATGATCTGGCATTGGCGCGGCAGTTCGGACAGGGCAAAGGTGCGGGGGTGGCGATAGTTGGGGTTGCCCGGACCCGCCTTGGGGCGGCTGGAGGGGTTGGCCCGATAGGCCATTTCCTGCGCCGCAGCACCACAGCCGTTGTCATTGCCCGACAGCGCAGCAACGGGTGCGGCAGTATTGGTGCAACCGCTGTTTCCGGCGGGGCAGTTCAGGCGCACGTGGAAATGATAGTCATGGTTCGGCGTCGGCCGCAGCTTTTGCAGCCATGATCCGCGGTTGCCGTTGGCTTTGCACATGGTGTCCTTGATGGCAGCATCAAGGAAGATGCGGTCCACGCGCGGGTCCATGGCCGCCGACTGGATCAGCGCAGCGTGCGAGGGGGTCCAATACCCTGACATCCCCAAGCCGTTCGATGCCACCACCGAAACCGAGGAGATGTTTTCGCGTTGCTGGCGGCCTAGCGACAGGCTTTGCGGTTTCAGCATCCAGATATCGGCATCCAGCCCCATCTGATGGCTGGCGTGGCCGGTCAGCATGGGGCCGCCGCGCGGCTGGCTCATGTCGCCGATATAAAGGCCGTTCCAGCCCATTTTGGTGGCGGCCTGCGACAGGCCCGTCAGGAAGTTCACCAGTTCGGGGTGGCCCCAGTTGCGGTTGCGCGACAGGCGCATCGACTGCCATGTCGGCCCGCTTTCGGGCATCTGGACGCCGCCGTTAAAGCAGCCTTTGCTATAGGTGCCGAATGCTGCGGCGGTGCCTGCGGTCGGGCCGGGAACATGGCCGAATACATCCTTGGCCAGCGGCGCTGCGGTGGCGGGCAGCGTCAGGCTTAGCAATATGGCGGCGGCGGTCAGGGTCTTGCGGATCACGATTATGCCTCTCCTTCCGGGTTGACCCATCGTAACAGAACCAGCGCGACAAGAAAGATCACGATCAACGGAAGAAAGCCGATGCGCTGGCTGCCGCTGAGATCGGTGGTCAGCGCAATCAGGAACGGTGCCAGAAACGCGGTCGCTTTGCCTGACAGCGCATAAAGGCCGAACCCTTCGGTCGCGCGTTCAGGAGTGGTATGACGGACCATCATCGTGCGGCTGGCGGCCTGTAATGCGCCGCCCGCCCCGCCGATCACCGCGCCACAGATAAAGAACAACATGTCCGGCAGGCGCAGCCCAGCCAGCACAGGGTCGGCAGGAACGGCCATCCCAAAGATCGTGGTGCGGTCCATGCCGACCAGCAGGGTGCAGACCGCCATCAGCGCCAGAATGCAGATGCTAATTACGCCTCGCGGGCCAAAGCGCCGGTCGGCCCGCCCGCCCAGCCAGCTGATGATTGCGGCTGAAATGGCGCTAACTACGCCAAAGACCCCCGCCAGAAACACCGGCCAGCCCAGCACCGTCCCTGCATAGACGCCGCCGAAGCCGTAAAGCGCGTTCAGCGCATCGCGTGACAGCATCGACGACACCAGCCAGTTCCGCAGGCTGTCACGCTGGCGCAGGCTACGGACCAGCGTCCACAGGTCACGCAGGGCGGCGCGAATGCGGATCGGGCGGGTGCTGCCCTTGGTGTCACGGACCCAAAGGAAGAACGGCACCATGAAGACGATATACCAGATGGCGGTGAAGGGACCGACAAAGCGGGTGCCCTCGCGCAGCGTCGGGTTCAGCCCGAACAGCGGTGGAATACCGATCAACGTCCGCCCGCTTGGCGTTTCGGCAAACAGCGCCAGCATGACTGCCAGTGATACGACGCCGCCCAGATAGCCAAAGGCAAAGCCGGAACCGGACAGGCGGCCAATTTCATCGCGCGGGGCAAGGGATGGCAGCATGGCGTTGGTAAAGATGGTCGCGAACTCGACCCCGATCAGCCCGATGCCGAACAGCACCACCGCCTGTATCAGGGCGGGCTGCGTCGGCATCAGGAACCACAGTCCCGCCGATCCGACGACATACAGCGCCGAAAACAGCCAGACCCATGGCATCCTGCGGCCCGAACTGTCGGCCACCGCGCCCAGCACCGGTGCCAGCAGGGCGATGATCACCCCTGCGATCGACAACCCGTATCCCCACAGCGCTTGTGCATTGGCCCCCGCCAAGGTGCTGCTGTCGCCGATGTTGATAAAATGGCGACGCGCCACTTCCGCAAAATAGATCGAGAAGATGAAGGTCAGCAGCAGCGTATGGAAAGGCTGGCTGGCCCAGTCGAAAAACCACCACCCCCAGATGCGTTTGCGGTTCATATCGGCCCCTTCTGCCCCGTTTGGCGATATAAGGCCCAAGGGCCGTTACTGTGACAAGGACAGTTTCGCATCCTCGGGGATGGCGGGGGGCCACGGACGTTGGGCATCCGCCGCGATCCATGCGGTGATCCAGTCGGGCAGGGGCGGGCTTTCCATATCATGCCCAAGCGCGCGGACGACCTGTGCAGGCGGGACGATGCCATTGGCCGATGTGACGGCGCTGCGGATCATCACCTGATTGCAACAATCTTGGCCGCGCCACATCGTCTGTTCCATATAGATAAAGCGGTGATCCCAGCCGACCATCCGCGACAGCATGGTAAAGCGGTCGAACCCCCTGATCCGCTTGCGATAGCGGGTCGAGTTTCCGGCGACCGTAATTCCCCATTTATTCGCCCGCATCACGGGGATCATGCCGGTGCGGCGCGCCAAGGGAATGCGGCCCAGATCGAACAGGGTCAGGGTGCGGCCGTTATTCAGCTCGACCCAAGGGTCCAGATCCCACGGCCAGCAGATATGGGTGGACACATGCGTGCCGGTGACGGGCAATGCAGGTGCATTGCGGAATTTCAGCAGCTCTTTGGCAAAGCGGAATAACGGATACATGCAGGCCCTCTCATTTGCACCTTGGGTGGGCCGTGTTCGTGCCCCCGTCAACCCGAACGCGGCGGCATGGGGTCGCAGCCGCTTGCGTCCTGCCACCTGCACAAGCATACAGGGGTGAAAATCGCCATATAGACGCAGTAGGAGTGACGATGGGTACGCTATATGAAGCCCTGCAACTGGTTTTGCAGGTCCTTTGGTTCATCATGATCGTGCACATTATCATGTCATGGCTGATCAACTTTCAGGTGCTGAACCTGCGCCAGCCATTGGTCGGCCAGATCTGGGATGGTCTGAACCGGTTGCTGGAGCCGATCTATTCGCCCATCCGTCGCCGCCTGCCCGATATGGGCGGTCTGGATCTGGCACCGCTGATCGTTTTTATCGCGATCATCATCCTGCAACGCGCGCTGGCCAATAACGCAGGCTTCTTTTACGGCGCATGATGGCACAGGATCTGGCATCGGATGATCTGCTGCGTCAGGTCTGGGGCTTTGACGGCTTCCGGCTCGGCCAGCAGGATATTGTCGAGGCTGTGGCCGGTGGCAGCGATGTGCTGGCCATCATGCCCACGGGCGGCGGCAAATCGCTGTGCTTCCAGCTGCCCGCGCTGATGCGGAACGGGGTGACGGTGGTGATATCACCGTTGATCGCCCTGATGCGCGATCAGGTCCGTGCCCTGCGCGCGGCAGGTGTGAATGCCGGTGCCCTGACCAGCGGCAATACCGACGAAGAAACCGATGCCGTCTTTCAGGCCCTGCAAGCCGGAGAGATGAAGCTGCTGTATATGGCGCCCGAACGGCTGGCATCCGGCGGAACGGTGAACCTGTTGCGCCGCGCCAATGTCACGGCAATTGCCGTGGACGAGGCGCATTGCGTCAGCCAATGGGGCCATGACTTCCGCCCCGATTACCTGCGTATCGGTGATCTGAAGCGGGCGCTGGATGTGCCTTTGTCGGCCTTTACCGCCACCGCCGATGTCGAAACGCAGGCTGAAATTGTCACCCGCCTGTTTGACGGCCAGCCGCCTGTCACGTTTTTGCGCGGGTTCGACCGTCCCAATATCCGTCTGGCATTCCAGCCCAAAAACAGCCCGCGCCAGCAGGTGACATCCTATGTCGCTGCGCGTCGGGGACAGTCGGGCATCATCTATTGCGGATCGCGGGCGCGGACCGAAACCTTGGCGCAGGCATTGCGCGACGAAGGCCACCCTGCCATCGCCTATCACGCAGGGATGGAGGCCGATCAGCGCCGCGAAGCCGAGGCGAGGTTCCAGCGCGAGGACGGTTTGATTGTCGTGGCGACCGTCGCCTTTGGTATGGGCATTGATAAGCCGGACATCCGCTGGGTTGTTCATGCTGATCTGCCCAAAAGCATCGAAAGTTACTATCAGGAAATCGGGCGTGCGGGTCGTGATGGCGATCCGGCGGATACGATGACCCTCTATGGCCCCGACGATATCCGCCTGCGCCGCACGCAGGTGGACGAAGGTCTGGCCGATCCCGGCCGCAAGGCCGCCGACCACGCCCGCCTGAATGCCCTACTGGGACTGGCCGAGGCGACAGGTTGCCGCCGTCGTCGCCTGCTGTCCTATTTCGGCGAAGAGATGACGCAGGATTGCGGCAATTGCGATCTGTGCCAGACGCCGCCAAAGCTGTTTGACGGCACGATGGCGGTGCGCAAGGCGTTGTCGGCGATTGTCCGCACCGGCGAATGGTTCGGCAGCGGGCATCTGATTGATGTGCTGACCGGCAACCAGACCGAAAAGGTGCTGGAACGTGGTCATGATAAACTGCCGACCTTTGGTGTTGGCAAGGATTTCGGCAAAGGCCAGTGGCAGGCGATATTCCGGCAGATGATGGGGCTGGACCTGTGCCGCCCCGACCCCGAACGCCACGGCGCGCTGCACCTGACCGAAGCCGCACACCCCATCCTGCGCGGCGACGAGAGCGTCACCTTGCGGCAGGACACCACCAAAAACGCCAAAAGCGCAAATGTCTTGCGGACCCAAGTCTCCGAAGAAGATGAACCGCTGTTGTCGGCCCTCAAGGCCAAGCGCCGTGCGATGGCTGAAACGGCCCGTGTGCCGGCCTATGTCATCTTTCCCGACCGGACCCTGATCGAAATGGCAGAGCGCCGCCCCCAGAACATCGACGAGATGGCGGGCATCAGCGGCGTCGGGGCCAAAAAGCTGGAAAGCTATGGTCAGCAATTCCTGTCGGTGATTGCGGGCGATCAACCCCAGATGCATCCGGCCCGTCGCGCCTTGGCTGGCCGTCCCTCAGGGGCTTTGTTTGATGATCTGCAAGAAATTCAGCTGCGTTTGGCGCGGGGCGAAGATGGCATCGACAAGCCGCTGTCCTGCACGACCCAGCAGATCAAGCGGATCGCCGAACATAAGCCGCAAAACCTTGATTCGATGGGGCGTTATCTGGACGAACCGCGCGTCGATCGTTTCGGAGCGGCATTTCTAGACCGGATTCTGGCAGGCTGACCTGTAACGTTTTGGCCTTGGCCAACGTAGTGTCAATCGAATGTGATGCACCAAATCCTGCGGGGTGTGCGTGCATGTGCAATGATGCATCGGGTCGCGTGCACGCGCCCGTCATATCCGGAGGATGACATGAAGCTGACTTGGTCACACGTAACCCCCAGGGCCATCTATATGGACCGTCGCAAATTTATGGCGGCAGGCGCTGTGGCTTTGGCAGCCCCCGCATTGATGGGCCGTCCCGCGATGGCGCTGACGGGCAAGCCGTCGCCATATTCCACCGATCAGGCACCCAATACGCTGGAAGAGATCAGCAGCTATAACAATTTTTACGAATTCGGGACCGGCAAAGAAGACCCTTCGCGCAATGCAGGTGCCCTGACGACCGCTGACTGGTCCGTGCAAATCGACGGCATGGTTGACCGCCCCGGCAGTTACGGGGTCGAGGATCTGGCCCCCGACAATGCGCTGGAAGAACGCATCTATCGCCTGCGCTGCGTCGAGGCATGGTCGATGGTCGTGCCGTGGCTGGGCGTGCCGCTGGCATCGGCGCTGAACAAAGCTGGCGTGCAGGCGGGTGCGAAATACGTCGCGTTTGAAACGTTGGTGCGCCCAGAAGAGATGGTCGGACAACAGCGCGCCTTGCTGGATTGGCCCTATCGCGAAGGTCTGCGTCTGGACGAGGCGATGAATCCGCTGACATTGCTGGCGACGGGTCTGTATTCGGAAACTCTGCCCAACCAGAACGGTGCCCCGATCCGTCTGGTGGTGCCGTGGAAATACGGGTTCAAATCCATCAAGTCGATTGTCCGGATTACCCTGACTGATAAACAGCCCCTTGCCACATGGAACCAGCTGCAGGCCTCTGAATACGGGTTTTATGCCAACGTGAACCCGACCGTTGATCACCCCCGTTGGAGCCAAGCCACGGAACGTCGCATTGGCGCTGGCCTGTTTGGCGGGCGGCAAGAGACGTTCATGTTCAATGGCTATGGCGATCAGGTCGCAGACATGTATGCCGGCATGGACCTGTCGAGGGATTACTGATGATCCGCGCAATCAACGATATCCTGCGCCGCATTCCTGTTCCGGTCATCTGGCTGGCAGGGGCGCTGCCCTTTGCCCTGTTGTTATGGGACACGTTTACGGGCGGTTTGGGTGCGGACCCCGTTCAGGCGATTGAACATCGTCTGGGCCGGACCGCGTTGTACCTGTTGGTTGCGGGGCTGGCGGTGACGCCGCTGCTGCGGCTGACGGGCATATCGTTGATGCGCTTTCGTCGTGCGCTTGGGGTGCTGTGCTTTGCCTATGCGCTGCCACATGTTCTGGCATGGGTGGTGTTTGATATGGGGCTGTTATGGTCACAGATGGGGCAGGATCTGCTAAAGCGCCGTTATCTGCTGTTCGGGTTGGTTGCGTTTCTGATGCTGCTGCCTTTGGCGGTGACCTCGAACAATCTGTCGATCCGGCGCTTGGGCGGGATGCAGTGGCGCAAACTGCATAAGCTGGTCTATCCGGCGGCCTTGCTGGTCGGCCTGCATTGGGTCTGGGCCGTCAAGGTGAATGAGCGCGAACCCTATTTCTGGCTGTTCGCGATTCTGTTGATTCTTGGTTTCCGGGTTTTGATTCGGGGTCGTGTGTCGTGGGGGCGGGTTTTGGGCCGTGTGTGAAGTTGTTTCATTACAGTGTGTTACGGGTTAATTCGGTCTGATTTCACAAAACTTCCAAAAACCTGCTTGCGCCTTTGGATTGGTTTGCCTAAACACCGCTTCACCG
>NZ_QQVY01000081.1 GCF_003590715.1 Paracoccus sp. JM45 | reverse complement strand
GCGTGTTGCAGAGCTCGACACGAAGATGAGATGTGCCGCCCAAAAAGCGGATTCGGTCCGCCGCGCACAGACCATGCCGGGCGTGGGTCCTGTCACGGCTCTTGCGATCGAGACGTTTGCCCCTGACCTGGCGACCTTCAAGCGCGGTCGCGATTTTGCCGCGTGGCTGGGTCTCTTGCCTAAATAGCATTCAACAGGTGGTAAGGCCCGGTTGGGGAAGACCTCGAAGATGGGACAGCGCGACATCCGCACCCTTCCGGTCTCTGGCGCCATGGCAGTCCTCCAGGCTGTCGAGCGGTTCGACACCCCAAACAATGGCTGGCTGAAGCGCCTGCTGACCCGCAAGCCACGCATGGTTGCCGCGATTGCGCTGGCCAACAAGATAGCACGTGGCCTCTGGGCCATGATGACGAAACAAGAGGATTATCGGAATCCGGTGACGACGATGGCGTAGCGGAAATTGCGCGTCACGACGTCCCGGTAAGTCGGGGGTGTGAGGAGGTCACTG
>NZ_QQVY01000080.1 GCF_003590715.1 Paracoccus sp. JM45 | reverse complement strand
GACACACATCAGAGGTCTTCTCGCCAGCTTCCTGCTCCTTGATCATCGCAATGATCTGTTCGTCCGTAAATCGTGCCTTCATTTGTCCGTCCTTTTTGTTAGGCGGACTTTACACAAACCGGGAAAAATTTTAGAGGCTCAGGTCACGTCGTCAAGCAGCAGGATCGCATTTTCCCGACGGGCGATACCGTGATCTTCGCGCCGGCGACGCACGCAAGCCTCAAGCTCAAGGCGGTCTACTGAGGAAAGAAAGCCGGGGCGGATCATAGCCATAGCTGACTCGTTCCAAACCCAGCCGTCAAGTCACCAAATTCGGCTTCCGGAGGACTTAGAGTATAATGAACAATTTCCAGACTTAGATCTTATTGGAGCTGTCAGAAATAGCACATCGAACATTATTAATTACATAACATGGATTATTATTTTATCATTTTCTAGCCGGGCCCATTCTAAACTGGGTTGCGAAATTTCCCCTATCTTGCTGGAAAGCAGGAAGAATGAAAGATGGCGCA
>NZ_QQVY01000008.1 GCF_003590715.1 Paracoccus sp. JM45 | reverse complement strand
GTCCCGCGACCGCCGGGGGGCTTGCCGCCCCCCGGACCCCCCGCAGGGCGTCTTTGAAATGCAAAAGATAGAAAACATATAAAAACTGGTGCTGTGGGTAATTTCCTTCCGTCCACCACAGTGCTAAACGCAACGGCAGCCAAAGGAGATCAGCTATGCCCGCCTATCGTTCCCGCACAACCACCCATGGTCGTAATATGGCCGGCGCACGTGGCCTGTGGCGCGCGACCGGTGTGAAGGACAGCGATTTCGGCAAGCCGATCATTGCCATCGTCAACAGCTTTACCCAATTCGTTCCCGGTCACGTCCACTTGAAGGATCTGGGCCAGATGGTCGCCCGCGAGGTCGAGGCCGCTGGCGGGATCGCCAAGGAATTCAATACCATCGCTGTCGATGATGGCATCGCGATGGGCCATGACGGCATGCTCTATTCGCTGCCTTCGCGCGAGATTATTGCCGATAGCGTCGAATATATGGTCAACGCGCATTGTGCCGATGCGATGGTCTGCATCAGCAATTGCGACAAAATCACGCCGGGCATGCTGATGGCATCCTTGCGGCTAAACATTCCCACTGTCTTCGTGTCGGGCGGCCCGATGGAGGCTGGCAAGCTGGTGCTGGAAGACGGCAAGCTGAAGGCGCTGGATCTGGTCGATGCCATGGTTGCCGCCGCCGATGATTCCTATACGGACGAGCAGGTCGACGCGATCGAGCGTTCGGCATGCCCCACCTGTGGGTCCTGTTCGGGCATGTTCACCGCCAATTCCATGAACTGCCTGACCGAGGCTTTGGGTCTGTCGCTTCCCGGCAACGGATCGACGCTGGCCACGCACGCCGACCGCCAGCGTCTGTTCGTCGAAGCGGGGCATCTGATCGTCGATCTTGCACGTCGCCATTACGAAGGTGACGATATGTCGGTCCTGCCACGCAATGTGGCCAGCTTTGCGGCCTTTGAAAATGCGATGACACTGGACATCGCTATGGGCGGGTCCACCAATACCGTGTTGCACCTGCTGGCCGCCGCGCATGAAGCGGGCATCGATTTTACCATGTCCGACATCGACCGCCTGTCGCGCAACGTGCCGGTGCTGTGCAAGGTCGCCCCTGCCAAGGACGATGTCCATATGGAAGATGTCCACCGTGCTGGCGGGATCATGGCAATTCTTGGCCAGCTGGACAAAGCGGGCCTGCTGGATACTTCGGTCAACAGCGTGCATTCGGGCACGCTGGCCAAAGCATTGGACCGTTGGGATGTGTCGCGCACCCAGTCCGAGGCTGTGCATGATTTCTATCGTGCGGCACCCGGCGGCGTGCCGACGCAGGTTGCATTCTCGCAAAGCCAGCGGTTCGAGACGGTGGATCTGGACCGTGAAAACGGCGTCATCCGCAGCGCGGAACATGCGTTCTCCAAAGATGGCGGCTTGGCGGTGCTTTATGGCAACCTTGCCGAGGATGGCTGCATCGTAAAAACCGCGGGCGTCGATGACTCGATCCTGAAGTTCGAGGGACCGGCGCATATATTTGAAAGTCAGGATGATTCGGTTTCGGCAATCCTGACCGGCAAGGTCAAACCCGGCGAGGTTGTTCTGATCCGCTACGAAGGACCGCGCGGCGGGCCGGGGATGCAGGAAATGCTGTATCCAACTAGCTATTTGAAATCCAAAGGTCTGGGCAAGGAATGTGCGCTGGTCACCGATGGCCGCTTCTCGGGCGGGTCATCGGGGCTGTCGATCGGGCATGTGTCGCCCGAGGCAGCCGAAGGCGGCACCATCGGTCTGGCCGAACAGGGCGACCTGATCCGCATCGACATTCCGAACCGCGTGATCGAGCTGGTCGTCGATGACGCGACCTTGGCCGTCCGTCGTGAAAAGCGCGAAGCTGCCGGTTGGAAGCCTGAAAAACCACGCAAGCGTCAGGTTTCGACCGCGCTGCGGGCCTATGCGGCCATGACCACCAGTGCGGCACGGGGTGCGGTTCGCGTCATTCCTGAATAAGCACGATAGCATTTCTGCAAAAGGGCGGGCGATAGTCCGCCCTTTTTGTGTGTCAAAGCAGGGGGCCGGGTCGGCGTTCTTCGGACAGCATGACGTTCGCCTCGACCTGACCGATGCCGGGCAGGGTCATTACGCGTCGGCGCAGGATGCGTTCAAAATCGCTGATGTCGCGGGCGGTGATCCGTAGGCGGTAATCGAACTGTCCAAGGACATGCTGGACCATCTGCACCTCGGGGATGGCGGTGACGGCGCGTTCGAAATCTTCCAGACTGGTGCGGCCTTTTGCGGCAAGGCGGATGCCCAGAAAGACCGTCACGCCAAAGCCCAGTGCAGCGTTGTCCAAGACCACCCGCCGACCCGCAATGATGCCGTGATCGGTCAGACGCTTGATGCGTCGCCATGCGGCGGGCTGGCCGATGCCCACAGCGCGTCCGACCTGCGCAGCGCTTTGCGTGGCGTCCTGCGCCAGTATGCGCAAGATGGCACGGTCTGTGTCGTCGATTTCGGTCACAGGGCCAGATCCTCACCGTCCTTGATTGTCGAGACCAGCATCAGTGCGTCGATGTCGGCGATATGGGGCAGCGTCAGGATGCGGTCGCGGTAAACCTGCTGCCAATGGGGCATGTCGCGGGCAATCACCGACAGACGCCAATCGACACTGCCGAGAAAGCTTTGAATCTCGATCACCTCGGGGACGTTGCGGACGGCAACCAGAAATTCGTCGAAGGCGCGCGGATTGGTCTTGTCCAAGGTGAACCGCAGGCTGACCTGAACCTCCCACCCCAAGGCGCGCCAGTTGATGCGGGCCTGAACGCCTTTCAGGACGTCAGCTTCACGCAGGCGTTCCATCCGGCGCCACAGGCTGGCGGTCGTGACGCTGGCGCGTTCGGCAAGTTGGGCGTTTGATGCCGAAGGATCCGCTAGAAGCTGGCGAAGTATGCGTCGGTCTGTGTCATCAGGCATGAATTTCATTATATATTACATAAAGAAGCATGATGATTTCATAAAGATGTAAATAAACGCGATGATTGTATGCTGTCATCGGCTTTTGCGGGCTATAACAATGCCAGCAAAGACAAAGGATTTCATCATGCGCGTTTACTACGACCGCGATTGCGACGTGAACCTGATCAAGGATCTGAAAGTCGCCATTCTTGGCTATGGCAGCCAAGGCCACGCCCACGCGCTGAACCTGCGCGATTCGGGTGCCAAGAACGTCGTCGTCGCCTTGCGCGAAGGCAGCCCCTCGGCAGCCAAGGCCGAAGGCGAAGGTCTGAAGGTCATGGGCATCGCCGAAGCGGCTGCATGGTGCGATGTCATCATGTTCACCATGCCCGACGAACTGCAGGCGGAGACCTATAAGAAATACGTCCATGACAACCTGCGCGACGGCGCGGCGATCGCTTTCGCCCACGGCCTTAACGTGCATTTCGGCCTGATTGAGCCGAAGCCCGGCGTTGACGTCATCATGATGGCCCCCAAGGGCCCCGGCCACACGGTCCGCGGTGAATACGTCAAAGGCGGCGGCGTGCCCTGCCTGGTTGCAGTGCATCAGGACGCGTCCGGCAAAGCGATGGATATCGGTCTGTCCTATTGCTCGGCCATCGGTGGCGGTCGTTCGGGCGTCATCGAAACCAATTTCCGCGAAGAATGCGAAACCGACCTGTTCGGCGAACAGGCTGTTCTGTGCGGTGGCTTGGTCGAACTGATCCGTTGCGGTTTTGAAACGCTGGTCGAAGCGGGCTATGCCCCCGAAATGGCCTATTTCGAATGCCTGCACGAAGTGAAGCTGATCGTGGACCTGATCTATGAAGGCGGCATCGCCAATATGGATTATTCGATCTCGAACACGGCGGAATACGGCCAGTACGTCACCGGCCCGCGCATCCTGCCCTACGAAGAGACCAAGGCCCGCATGAAAGCGGTTCTGACCGACATTCAGCAGGGCAAGTTCGTCCGCGACTTTATGATCGAAAATCAGGTTGGCCAGCCAACCCTCAAAGCGTCGCGCCGTTCGAACGACGAACACCAGATCGAACAGGTTGGTGCGAAGCTGCGCGAAATGATGCCTTGGATTTCCAAAGGTAAAATGGTCGACAAAGCCCGCAACTGATCTGCGGACCTGTCGATGTGAAAAGCCCGGGCAATGGCCCGGGCTTTTTTTATGATTCCAGCTTGTCCTGCGTGCGCGTCTGGAAATCGGACGCATCATGACGTTCGCGCAGCTGTTTGGACGGATCGCCTGATGTCGCATTGACCATCTGGCCGCGCTGAACAGCAGGGCGGGCGGCGATTTCTTCGCGCCAGCGGTGAAGGTTCTTATAGCTGGCCGCATCAAGGAAGGTCGCGGCATCGTCATAAACCCCGCCGCCGATCACGCGACCATACCATGGGAAGATGGCCATATCGGCGATGGTATATTCATCGCCCGCGATAAAACGGTTATCGGCCAGACGCTGGTCCAGCAGGTCCAACTGACGTTTAACCTCCATCGTAAAGCGGTCGATGGCGTATTCAATTTTGACCGGCGCATAGGCATAGAAATGGCCAAAGCCACCGCCCAGATAGGGGCCCGCGCCCATTTGCCAGAACAGCCAGTTCAGGGTTTCCGTCCGTGCCGCATGGTCCTTGGGCAGGAAGGCCCCGAATTTCTCGGCCAGATACAGCAGGATCGACCCGCTTTCGAAAACGCGCTGCGCGGGCGTCACCGAATGGTCCATCAGCGCAGGGATCTTGGAGTTCGGGTTCACATCGACAAATCCGCTGCCGAACTGATCGCCCTCGCCGATATCGATCAGCCATGCGTCATATTCCGCGCCGGTATGGCCTGCCTCCAGCAGCTCCTCCAGCATGATGGTGACCTTCTGCCCGTTTGGCGTGGCCAGCGAATAAAGCTGCAACGGATGCTTGCCGACCGACAGTTCCTTGTCATGGGTCTTGCCGGCGGTGGGGCGATTGATGCTGGCGAATTTGCCGCCGTTTTCCTTGTTGGGGGTCCAGACTTTCGGCGGAGTATATTCTTCGGTCATGTGATGTCCTGTCGTTGCTTATCTTTCCAGATGTGGTCGCCATTGATAAACATCAAGAACACGCAAGAACTTGGCAAATGTTCCGCTAATGTTCTATATTGCCCTATGCTTCCGCCCCGTGACCCTGACGAACGCCTGAAAGCCCGTGGCGCGGACACGCGTCCGGATGGCCGATTTGAACGTCATCAGCGCGAAAGGGTCGATGACGGCTGGGATATTCCCGAAGACGAACGCCTGTTGAAGACCGAGGTTGTGACCGAACAGCCGCGCAGCATTATCACGCGCAATACATCGCCCGATGTGCCGTTCGACCGGTCGATCAATCCCTATCGGGGGTGCGAACATGGCTGCATCTATTGCTATGCGCGCCCCAGCCATGCCTATCTGGGACTGTCGCCGGGGCTGGATTTCGAAACCCGAATCACCGCCAAACCGAATGCCGCGCAGCTGTTGGAACGTGAATTGGGTCGCCCCGGCTATCGCCCTGCGCCGATTGCGCTGGGGACGAACACCGATCCCTATCAACCGACCGAGGCGCGGTTTGCGATCATGCCTGATATCTTGCGGGTGCTGCGCGACTGGAACCATCCGGCGACCTTGATCACACGGGGGCATACGGTATTGCGCGACGTCGATTTGTGGGCAGAACTGGCTGCGCGTGATCAGGCGACCATCGGCATCAGTCTGACCACATTGGATGCAGGCCTGTCCCGCGCGATGGAACCGCGCGCCCCCACCCCCGAGGCCCGCCTGCGGATGATCCGCACGCTGGCCCGCGCAGGCATCCCGATCCGCGTCATGGTCGCCCCTGTCATCCCCGTCCTGACCGAGCCCGAGATCGAATCAATCCTGACCGCCGCGCGTGATGCGGGGGCCACCACCGTCAGCATGATCCCTGTGCGCCTGCCAAACGAGGTTGCGCCCCTGTTTCGCGAGTGGCTGCAGCGATACCGCCCGGATATGGCGGCCCATGTGATGAACCGGATACAGGCGATGCGCGGCGGTCGTGACAACGACCCGCGCTTCGGACACCGCTTCCGAGGGGAGGGGATCGAGGCGCAACTGGCGATGCAACGCTTCCGTCTGGCGCGCAAAAGGCTGGGCTATAACGAGGGGCACCCGGCGCTGGATTGCAGCCGCTTCGGTCGCCCGCCGAAAGCAGGCGACCAGATGTCATTGTTCTAGTGACGGCGACCGATGATCGTTCCTTCGGTCCCGTCGCTGGCTGAACTGAACGGCCCCAGCAGCGCGGTGATCTGTTCCAGCGTCGGGCGCGGTCCAAGGGGACGGTTTTCCAACGCCTCGCGCATGGCGCGCAGATGGGCGGGCATCGTGCCGCAGCATCCGCCGATAACCCGCACGCCCATATCGCGGGCAAGGCAGGCGTAATCGGCCATCAGTTCCGGCGTGCCGTCGTAATGGATATTGCCATCATGCATATGTGGCACGCCCGCATTGCCCTTGGCGATGATGGGCCGTTCGTTGCCCGATGCGACAAAACCAGTCACCGTGCGCAACAGATCCGACGCCCCGATTCCGCAATTGGCGCCATAAGCAACCGGCGGGTTGGGCAGACGTTCCACCGCCGAGGCCAGCTCGGCCGAGGTGGTGCCCATGATCGTGCGTCCCGCCGTGTCGAAGCTGAGCGATCCGCACCATGCCATATCGACCAGACGCGCGGCTTCGGCTGCGGCTTTCAGTTCGTCCAACGAGCTTAGCGTTTCGACCCAGAGGATATCCGCGCCGCCGTCTTTCAGGGCCTGGGCCTGCTCGTGGAACATCTCGGTCGCGCGGGCGCGGGTCAGGGCACCCATGGGGGCCATGAATTCACCGATGGGACCCATGCTTCCGGCGACAATGACCTTGCGTCCGGCACGGTCGGCCTGATCGCGGGCGATGCTTGCGGCAAGACGGTTCAATTCACTCACACGGCCCGCGGCGCCATGCAACCGCAAGCGGCTGGCATTCGCGCTGAAGCTGTTGGTCAGGAACAAATCGGACCCCGCGTCAATCGCGCTGCGATAAAGGGTGGCGATGCGGTCGGGATGGGTGGCGTTCCACAGCTCGGGCGGGGTGGTGCCGTCCAGCCCCATGTTGAACAGCGCGGTGCCGGTGGCCCCGTCAGCCAGAATATGGGGCGTGGTCCGCAGCATCTGGCTTAGCGCATCCGTCATCATCGCATCCTTCGCAGGCAGGGTCATTGACCCCGTGTCGGGATCAGCAATCATCAGGTCCATGGTGAATATAGCCGTGTGAAGAATAATTTTCACATGAACGTATAAGGACCGCGCCGGTTTCCCGGCACGGTCCCTTTTTCTGCATGTGATGCAGAATTAATCGCGGTCGTCGTCTTCGTCGTCCGAAGCGCCACCGATATCGTCGAACAGTTCGGCGATTTCGAATTCAGCTTCGGCGTCTGCGTCGGCAGCCATTTCCTGAATCGACTTGCCCTGCGCTTGCAGTGCAGCTTCTTCGGTGGAACGTGCGACGTTCATGACGATGGTTGCTTCGACTTCCGGGTGCAGAACGACGGAAACGTCGTGCATGCCCAGATACTTGATCGGCTCGCGCAGGACGACCTGCTTGCGATCGACCGAGAAGCCGGCTTCGGTTGCCGCTTCGGCTGCGTCACGGGTCGTCACCGAACCGTAAAGCGCGCCGGCGTCGGATGCCGAACGGATAACGACGAAAACTTCGCCGTCCAGTTTTGCTGCGATCGATTCGGCGTCAGCTTTGGAATCCGCGTTGCGGGCTTCCAGCTGTGCCTTCTGACCTTCGAACGCCTTGATGTTGGCATCCGATGCGCGCAGCGCTTTGTGCTGCGGCAGCAGGTAGTTACGGGCATAGCCCTCTTTGACGTTGACGACTTCGCCCATCTGGCCAAGTTTCGCCACGCGTTCCAGCAGGATGACTTGCATGTTCAGGTCTCCTTACTTCACGACATACGGCAGCAGGGCAAGGAAGCGGGCGCGTTTGATGGCGCGGGCCAGCTCACGTTGCTTCTTGGCCGAGACAGCGGTGATGCGCGAGGGCACGATTTTGCCGCGTTCGCTGATATAGCGCTGCAGCAGACGGGTGTCTTTATAGTCGATCGCCGGTGCGTTATCGCCCGAGAAGGGGCACACTTTGCGACGACGGAAGAACGGTTTGTTCGCCATGTCTCAGATCCTCTCAGTTCCGCTCGCGGCGGTCGCCGCGGTCGCCACGATCACGGTCGCCGCCACGGGGACGGTCGCCACGCTCTTCGCGCTTTTGCATCTGGACCGAGGGGCCTTCTTGATGCTCTTCAACGCGGATGGTCATCACGCGCATCACGTCATCATGCAGGCGGGCCAGGCGTTCCATTTCCAGCACGGCTGCCGAAGGGGCATCGGTGCGCAGGAAGGCATAGTGGCCCTTGCGGTTCTTGTTGATCTTGTAAGCCAGAGTGCGGACACCCCAGTATTCGTGTTCGACAACCTTGCCACCATTGTCGGCAAGAATGGTCGAGAAGTGTTCGATCAGCCCTTCGGCCTGCGTATTCGACAGGTCCTGGCGGGCGATCAGCACATGCTCATACAGAGACATGGCGATCCTTTCGAATTTCGGCGCATTTCATCGACGGGTCGTCCCTTCCGCACCCGTCACGAGAGGCTGCGCAATTTCAAGATATAGGCGGAAGGATGCGGCTTCATAGCAGCGATTGCCAGCAATGCAAGGTGATTCGGGGTTTCACCGACGGTGTCGCAAAGGAAACCGCAATGCGGGCTTCACATTTGCCCGACGCGGATTACATTCATATAGCAGAATGTAAAAGAGGCCGCATCATGTTCACCAGACACAGCGCAACAAAAGGAAGCACCTCCCCCGAGGTTCTGGGATTTTATGACAAGGACACTGGCAGCTGCCAGTATCTGGTCTGGGACAATGCGACCAAGGATGCCGCCCTGATTGATGTGGTTCAGGAATTCGACCCGCGCAGTGCCGCCACCCGTCATGACGCTGCCGAATGGGCGCTGGACCAGATTGCCGAACGCGGCCTGACCCTGCGCCGTATTCTGGACACGCACCCCCATGCGGATCACATGATGGCGTCCGACTGGCTGAAAACAAAGACCGGAGTGCGAAACGGGATCGGCGAAAAAGTGCTCGAGATCGCAAAGCTGTGGCAGGACATCTATCACGCCCCCGACGCCTTCAACCCGCGCGCCGATTTCGACGACCTTTTTGCCGATGGTGACAGCTTTGCCCTTGGCAACCTGCCAGTGCGGGTGATGCTGCATCCCGGTCATACGCTGGGATCGGTCAGCTATATCATCGGCGATGCGGCATTTGTGCATGATACCTTTATGCAGCCCGATGTCGGCAGCAGCCGCGCCGATTTTCCGGGCGGGTCGGCGGACCAGTTATATGACAGCCTGCAATCCATCCTGACGCTGCCGGACGATACGCGCGTTTTCATCGGGCATGATTACGGCACCAAGACACGCAAAGACCCCGCATGGGAATCAACCGTGGCCGAACAGCGGGCGTATAATGCCCATATCGGCGGCGAAACCAGCCGTGCCGATTTCGTTGCATTGCGATCGGCGCGCGATGCAACATTGCCTTTGCCCGACCGGATGTTGCATGCCTTACAGGTAAACCTGCGCGCCGGACGGTTGCCCGATGTGGAAGCCGACGGACACAGTTACTTCAAAATACCTGCGAACAAGTTCTAAGGACCGAAAAGCATGAAAACCGAAGAGACAGCGCAGGGCGCCCTTGAAACGTGGACTGTTGCCGAGGTTGCCGCCGCGCTTAAGGCGGATGAGATCGCAATGATCGACGTCCGCACCCCTGCCGAATATCTGTTCGAACATATTCAGGGTGCCCTGCTGGCCCCCATGGCCTTTATCATTCCCGAACGCCTGCCATTGGACGGTGACAAGCCGGTGGTGCTGTATTGCGGATCGGCCAAGCGCTCGGAAAAGGTTGCGCGCCTGATTCTGGAAACCGGAGTGACGGACCGTATTGCCCATATGCAGGGTGGTTTTGCCGCATGGAAAGACGCGGGCGAGGCTTATCGTGGTACCGATATGTCGACGGGCGCACCTGTTGTGACCAAGGGCTGATCACCTCTTGCGGGGGCGGGGGCTGCAGGGCAGTCTGCCCACCGCAACACAGGGGATAAAGATGGCGCTGGAAGACGCAAAACATCAGGTGGATCAGGCTTTCACGCGGACAGACCCGCGCGGCCTGTCATTCGAAAACGCCTTTGGCGGCGCCACCAGCTTTCTGCGCCGTCGTTACACCAAGGATCTGACCGGAGTGGATGTGGCCGTCACGGGTGTTCCTTTCGATCAGGCCGTTACCCACCGCCCCGGCACGCGCTTTGGCCCGCGCGCCATCCGCGAGGCATCGACCCTGCAGGCATTCGATGCGCCATATGGCTGGGGCTATGACCCGCTCACACTACTGAATGTGGCCGATTACGGTGATATGCCGTTCGATTACGCCAATATTTCTGATGTGCCCGCCCGTGTCACCGCCCATATCGGTGCGATCATGGATGCGGGGGCCGCGCCGATCACGCTTGGCGGCGATCACTTTATCACCTTGCCGATTCTGCGGGCGATGGCCGAACGTCACGGACCCGTGGCACTGATCCAGTTCGACGCCCATTCCGACACATGGGTCGATGACGACCCCGACCGCATCGACCATGGGACTTTCCTTTATAAGGCCATCAAGCAGGGGCTGGTCGATCCGGACGCCAGCGTCAGCATCGGCATCCGCACCGACAATCCAGATACGTTGGGCGTGACCATCCTTGATGCGCCCTCGGTGCATCAGGACGGGGTGCAGGCCACGCTGGACCGCATCCGCGCGGTGGTGGGCGACCGCCCCACCTATGTCACCTTTGACATCGACGCGCTGGACCCCGCCTTTGCACCCGGCACCGGAACGCCCGTCTGGGGCGGGCTGGCCAGCTGGCAGGCGGCGGCACTGCTGCGCGGGTTGGCGGGCATCAACATGATCGGCGGCGATGTAGTCGAAGTCTCGCCCCCTTATGACACCACCGGCGCGACAGCCATTGCAGGCGCGCATGTCGCGTTCGAGCTGATCGCGCTTTACGGCTGGAACAGGCGCGGGTAACCCGAAGCCATGTTGCCCCAAGATCGCCTTGCCCAGATCACCCAACGGTTCGAGTATCTCGAAGCGCAGTTGAATGCTGGTGCCGCGCCCGACCAGATCGCCAAGATCAGCCGCGAATATGCGGAACTGAAGCCCGTCGTCGAAGGCATCGCCCATTGGCGCGATGCCACCGATGCCCTGGCCGAGGCCAAGGCCATGCTGGCCGACCCCGAGATGCGCGAGTTGGCCGAGGATGAGCTGCGCCGCCTGAACGCCGAACTGCCCGATCTGGAACAGCAGTTGCGGGTTGCCCTGCTGCCCAAGGACGCCGCCGATGCGCGCCCCGCCATTCTGGAAATCCGCCCCGGCACCGGCGGGGATGAGGCCGCGCTGTTCGCGGGCAACCTTTTGTCGATGTATCGTCGCCATTCCGAACAGCAGGGCTGGGACTTCCAGATGCTGGAACTGACCCAGACCGAACTGGGCGGCGTCAAGGAGGCCATGGCCCGCATCGCCGGCGACGGCGTCTTTGCGCGGCTGAAATACGAATCCGGTGTGCACCGCGTACAGCGCGTCCCCGAAACCGAATCGGGCGGGCGCATCCACACCAGCGCGGCCACCGTCGCCGTCCTGCCCGAAGCCGCCGAGGATGTGGAAATCGACATTCCCGCAGGCGACATCCGCATCGACACCATGCGGGCCAGCGGCGCGGGTGGCCAGCACGTCAACACCACTGACAGCGCCGTGCGCATCACCCATCTGCCCACCGGTATCGTCGTCACCAGCAGCGAAAAATCCCAGCACCAGAACCGCGCCAACGCGATGGCCGTGCTGCGGGCGCGGCTTTACGACATGCAGCGCCAGAAGGCCGATGATGAACGCGCCGCCGACCGCAAATCGCAGGTCGGCAGCGGCGATCGCAGCGAACGTATTCGCACCTATAACTTCCCGCAGGGCCGCATGACCGATCACCGCATCAACCTGACGCTCTATTCACTGGACAAGATCATGACCGGCGAGATTTCGGAAATCATCGATGCCCTGACCGCCCATGATCAGGCGGCCCGTCTGGCGGACGCCGAATGAAGCTGTCGCAGGCGCAGTCCGATGGCGCATCGCTGCTGCGTGCCGCGGGTATCGAGGGCGCGTCCCGCGATGCCGACCGCATCCTGGCCGCCGTGCTGGAGATGGAGCCGGGCCGCCTGCGTATCACCGAAGACCGCAATCTGACCACCGATGAAGCGGCGCGTTTCAACAAGGGCATCGCCGCCCGCGCCCTGCATCAACCCGTGGCGCAAATCGTCGGCTTTCGCGACTTCTGGGCGCATCGCTTCAAGGTCACCCGCGACACGCTTGACCCGCGCCCCGAAACCGAGGCACTGGTCGAGGCTGCTTTAGCCCGTAAGTGGAAGACCGTTCTGGATCTGGGCACGGGGACGGGGGCGATCCTGATCTCGCTTCTGGCAGCGCGGGCGGGGGCGACGGGTGTCGGCACCGATATTTCCGAAAAGGCGCTTGAGGTTGCCCGCCATAACGCCCGCCAGATCGGCGTCAATGCCCGCTTCCGGCAGGCGGATTGGTATCAGGGCATCAGCGGCAGCTTCGATTTGATCGTCTCGAACCCGCCCTATATCGCGGCGGATGAAATGGCGGGGCTGTCGTCGGATGTGCGCGACTGGGAACCCCGTCAGGCGCTGACCGATGATGCCGACGGGCTGACCGCCTATCGCGCTATTGCCGCAGGGGCGCGCGACGTTCTGGGGCCCACGGGTATTGTTTTGACCGAAATCGGCCCGACACAAGGACAGGCGGTGGCCGCGCTGTTTCGTGCCGAAGGGGCGGTGACGATGGTCTTGCCCGATCTGGATGGCCGTGACAGGGTCGTTCTTGCGGAATTTGGCCGGTAATCGGCCTATAAATGCGCAATCGGGACCGGATTGGCAGTTTTTGCTTGTCTTGTCTTTGGCGACATGGTTAGTCAGCGATGTGCGGCAGGCCAACGGCAACCGCATGGGTCAGCCTGACACAGCCGATTCCGACAGGGTGCTTAACGCGCCATGGTCGGGTTAGGGCAGGGCTGAACGGAGAGGTCATTTCACGCCCCCGTAGCCATCCGACAAACGCCGTCCAGTTCACTCTGGCACCCCCTTGCGATCAGAAACATTACAGACAGACTGATGAGATCATCAAAAACCCGTTCGCGTAGTAAATCGAATCGCCAGCGCTCGCTTGGCAATGTGGTCAACCGTGTCTTTGACAGCTCGGGGCCCGAGGGCAAGGTGCGTGGCACCCCTCAGCAGATCATTGAAAAATATCTGACGCTTGCGCGGGACGCCCAGCTGTCCCACGACCGTGTCGCTGAACAAAGCTTCCTACAGCATGCCGAACACTATACCCGCATGCTGGGTGAAGCGCAGCGCGAGATGGCCGAACGCCAGAGCCAGAACCCGCATCATCACCGTCAGGACGATGATGGCGGCTATTCCAACCACGGATATGGGAACAGCCAGAACGGCAATAACCATAACGGGAATGGCCAGCACAACGGTCAGAACGGTCACCATAATAATGGTCAGAACCAGTCCGGCCAGCGTGACAATCAGGGTGACAGCCAAAGCGACAGCCAAGGTGATCACGGGCAAAGTGGCCAACAGCCGCGCCGTGGCGATGGCCCTCGTGACCAGCAGCCCCGCGAACAGCAGCCGCGCGAACAGCAGCCGCGCCGCGATCCGCAGCCGCGCACGCCGCGCCAACCCCGCGTGGAACAGGCCGACCAGCCCTCGGCCCCTGCCGAGGTTGCCGAAACGCCGGTCCAGCAGACCAGTCTGCCCGATGCGGTGAACGCCGGTGATGACGATACGGCCATGCCCGTCACCACACCTGAGTCCGAGCCCGCCGAAAAGCCGGTCCGCACCCGCAGCACGCGTCCACGGACCCCGCGCAAGCCAAGTGCAACGCCGACCACCCGCAGCCGCCGTAAGCCGGTCGCTGAAGGTGACGCCGTTGCATCGGACGCAGCGCCTACACAAAGCAACGATCAGGACTAAGCTGATCCAACCGGATAAAAGAAAGGGCCGCAGCATCGCTGACGGCCCTTTTTTATGTCCTGTGTTCAGGGCGTCGTCCTAGCCTGCTGCACGGGCTGTCGCCAAAGCGCGGGCCAAGGCGCAGAAACGTTCCAGCTCGATTTCCTCGGCGCGGGCGGTTGGTGGGATGTCGCAGGCGTTCAGCAGATCCTCGACCTGCGGATGCAGACCTTTCAGGCTGGCACGCAGCATCTTGCGTCGCTGGTTGAACGCCGCACCGGTCACCTGCGACAGCACCGAAGGATCGGCGGGATAGCGGGGTTTGGGCAGGGCGGTCAGATGGACAACAGCCGAATGGACCTTGGGGGCGGGTACGAATGCCTCGGGCGGCAGATGCATGACGATGCGGGCATCGGCGCGCCATTGCGACAGCAGGGCCAGACGACCATAGGCTTTGGACCCCGGCGTGGCGACGATCCGTTCGGCGACCTCTTTCTGGAACATCAGCGTCAGCGACTGCCAGAAGGGCGGCCAGTCGCGCGGGGTCAGCCAGCGGATCAGCAGTTCTGTCCCTATATTATAGGGCAGGTTCGCAGCAATGCGGATCGGACCGGTCAGGTGGTCCAGCGGGTTCACATCCAGCGCATCGCCATTGATGATGGTCAACCGACCGGGATAGGCGGCGGCAATTTCCTCAAGCGCGGGAATGGCGCGCGGGTCTTTTTCGATCGCCAGGATATGCCGTGCGCCATGGGCCAGCAGGCCGCGTGTCAAACCACCGGGACCGGGGCCGACCTCTAGCACGTCGCAATTTTCCAGATCACCGGCAAGGCGGGCAATCTTCGATGTCAGGTTCAGGTCCAGCAGGAAATTCTGGCCCAGCTGCTTTTTCGCCCGCAGGTCATGGGTGGTAATGACGTCGCGCAGGGGCGGCAGATTGTCGATCATGTTCTGGCCTTTGCCATATCGCGGGCCATTTTCAGTGCGGCGATGGTCGAGGAGGGGTCGGCCAGGCCTTTGCCCGCGATATCATATGCGGTGCCGTGATCGGGCGAGGTGCGGATGAACGGCAGGCCAAGCGTCACATTGACTCCGCCTGCGAAATCCAGCGTCTTGATCGGGATCAGACCCTGATCATGATAGGCACAGACCGCCGCGTCATAATTCGCGCGCGCAGGGGCGTGGAACATCGTATCGGCGGGCAGGGGGCCTGACAGGTTAAAGCCTTGCGCCCGCAGATCGTCCAACAGGGGCGCGATCATGTCGCGATCCTCGGTCCCCATATTGCCACCTTCGCCCGCATGGGGGTTCAGGCCGGCCACCGCGATGCGCGGGGCTGCGATGCCGAAATCACGGATCATCGCGGCATGGGTGATGCGGATCGCCTGTTCCAGCACATCGCGGGTCAAAGCGGTCGGCACATCGGCCAGCGGAATATGGATCGTGGCGGGCACGACCCGACAAGGCGGCGTCACCGTGGTCGAGGCCAGCATCATCGCCACCGGCACATCCCCACCCAGATGGGCCAGATATTCGGTATGCCCGGGAAAGGCGAAGCCTGCGCCCTCTTTCAATGCCTGCTTGTTGATCGGCGCTGTTGTGATGCCTGCAACCTGCCCCTGCATGGCCAGCTTGACCGCGCGGGCGATCACATCGATCACCCCTTGTGCGTTGGCGGGGTCCGACACACCCGCCGTGGCGGGGGTGGCAAAATTATGGCGCAGGACCGGCAGATGCCCTGTCGGAACGGGATCATCGGGCTGGGCCACCTCGGACCACAGGGTCGCATCTGGCAGATGACGCGGATCGCCCATCCAGACCAGATCAACCCCCGAGGTCAGTGCCAAGGGGGCCAGTTCGGGGCCGATCCCTGCGGGGTCGCCGCATGTCAGCAGAATGCGATGGGCCATGGCTTAGGGCCGCCGGATAATCGCATCGGCGCGCAGATCGGCCAGAAGGCCGTCGGCTGCGGTGTTGATCTTATCGTTATACAGCTGGTCTTTCACGGCCTCGCGGTCGGGAAGTCCGTTGGCCTGCGGGGCACCATTGTTGCCTTGGGGGCGGCCGGGGACGGCATTTTCAACGCCATCCGCGGGCAGTGCCGTGACGGGAACATCGGCCTGCGCCGTCAGGGCGGGCTGACGCGAACACAGCATGACCAGATCGGCACCGGCCCCGGACGGGACAATGCCTGCCTCATCCGTATCAAGCGATGCAAGGCGCGTTGCGATCAGCGTCGGAATGACGGATTGTGATTGCGTCTGGCGCTGGATCTGCGCGGCAGCTTGCGGCCCTGCTTGCGTGTAAAGGTCGTCACAGCTGCGGGTGTTGGCCGCCAAGGTCGAGGCTTCGGCGACCGATCCAAGACGCAGGGTCATGTAATCCAGCACCTGTTCGCGGGCACCCGGACGCAGTGAACCTTGGGCATCACGCAGCAGGAACAGAACGACCGCGCCATCGACGGGCAAGGGCTGGGTAATCTGGCCCGGTTGCAGGGCAGTGATGATCGGGCGCAGCGACGGGGGCAGGTTGTCCAGCGCCACGGTGGCCAACTGACCACCGGCCTGCGCCGACGGCGATGCCGAATACTGGCGCGCGGCCTGCGCGAATTGCGCGGGCGTCGGGTTCGATCCGACGATCCGTTGCGCCAGTTGCAGCGCCTGCTGTTCCTGCCCCGGAGGCGCCGGGATGATCAGTTCGGACAGCGACACGCGGTTGATGATCGGCGTTTCGATCACACGCTTCATCTGCTGGTCGATTTCCGCGTCCGAGACATTGATCTGGCTGACCAGCCTTGCGCGCACGACGTTGCGCCACAAGGTGCCTGCCTGAACAAAGTCGCGAAAGACGCCGGCCTCGATTCCCGCGGATTCCAGCCGCGCGATAAAGGTGGCCGAATCCAGTCCGGCACGACCGGCAAATTCTTCCATCCCGCGTTGCAGCTGTTCATCGGTCAGCGATGCCCCGATCTGGCGGGCGGCCTGAACGCGCAGCCGGTCGTCGATCAGCGCCTCTTCGGCGGCCTTTGCCGTGGTGTCGGGCGCGCCGATCACCTTCATAAAGCGCAGCCGCTGGTCCACCTCGTATCGGGTGACCGCGCTGTCGTTCACATAGACAACCGTCTGGAACAGGTTCTGGGCCACGACTGGCGTCACCACGCCTGTGGCCACCACCGCCGCCAAGGCGATACCGGATAGGAAATGCCGCATCTGCTGCCCTCAATCTTGGTTCTTGTCGTGCAGATTAGCGCATGCAGCTGCGCCGCGCCACCGTGCCTGAACTGTCTTGTGTTTGCCCAAAGCCTGCTAGGGTCACCGACACACCCAAACTTGTCTCCGCATTCACCGTATCAGAGCTGGTAAAGCGGCGTGACAATTCGGTTTCGACGGTAATGCATTCATTGGTATAGGCGACTTCCAGACTGGCCTTCTGGGCGCTGTCGGCGATGAAATCATAGCGGGTTTCAGCCGTTCCCCACCAGCCATCCTTGATCTGCCAGCCGATTGTGGCGCTTAATTCGCTGACATCCTCATCGCGGCTTTCGTCGCTTTCGCTGTCGATCCAAAGATAGCCACCCGACACCTGCAGGTCGTCACGCAACCATCCCATGCGCAATTCTTCGCGAGAGACCTTATAACTGTCGTTGAACAACATCCTGTTGGCGATCGCCAGATTTTTCCCGCTGTCGTAATTGACCGAAAGCAGCCAGTCCGACCGCGATCCCCCCACCAGCGAATCATCGTCGAACAGGGTCTGGTTCCGCGCACGGAAAATTCGGCCTCCGGTCACCCCAAGCGACCAGCCCGAGGGGTCGATCCGTGTCCATGTCGTCCCCAGATTGGCGCGAAAACCGGTTTCGCGTGCGTCATAGCCCGAAAACAGATCGTCGCTGAACAGATTGCCTTCATCCAGTTCGATCAGGGGGCTGTCCTCATTGGGGACATCATCGCCACGATGGTTCGGGGAATAGATCAGCTGCAGGATCGGTTCGACAATATGGGTGGCACCATTGCGGGTTGTCGACAGGGGCCAGCGGAATTCCGTGCCGATCTGCGGGTCGACCCGTGTCACCACGTCATCATATTCGCTGTCTTGCGCGATCCGGTAGATATCGGCATCAAGCCCCGCAATGGCTGCGGCCATCACCCCGCCGGGCAGGATCGCGCTGCGCCGCCAATCCACCCCGATCGAGGCGCGGGCCACATCGCGTCCGACGATATCCTCGTCAGAGGACCGGCGATGGGCATGGGCGGACCATTCCAGCGTCGCCTCGCCGCCGATTACGGAAGGCGTCAGGCGGCGACGCCACAAGACATCGGCCACCTGTGACGGGGATGTCGCGTCATCCTCGTCATCGCGATAGGATTGGTAATTGCCGACCCTTGCCCAGAACAGCTTGTCGCGGGTGACGCGTTCCAGTGAAACGCCGCTCCATAATCTGTCGGCATCGGTGATGTCATAATCCAGCAGATAGGCGCGGTCCGTGGCGGCCTGTATCTGCACACCCAGCTTATAACCGCGCGGCAGATCGAACTGCCCCGCGCCGAAGAAATAGCCGCGCGTTTCATCGGATTCGATGTCATCACGGGTGATCGCGCCATTCCATTCGACAGCCCCGTTGGTAAAGGCCTGACGATAGCGCAATTCCAGTGTCGTGGTTTCATTCACCGCCAGATAGGGCGTGACGGTCAGATCGGCACTGTCGCCCAAGGTCTTGAAATAGGGGATTTTCACCCCGAACCCCAAGCTGGAGGTGGTGCGGAATTCCGGCGACAAAAAGCCCGACCGCCTTTTGACCGTCGGATCGGGCGCGGTCAGCGTAAAGGGGGCCGCTGCGATCGGCACACCGAAGGCGCGCAGCTGGGGGTGGTCGAACGTAATCTCCTGCGCCTCGGCGTCATGGGTGATCTTGCGGGCCCTGATTTCCCACAAAGGCGTCGGGTTTGACGCACAAACCTGACAGGACGAGGCAACAACATTGGTCAATTCGCTGATGCGACCATCATCGCGCCGTTCCAGTGTCGTGGCGGCCATCTGCAATTCGCGGTTCAGCACAAGACGCGCACCGTTGATGATGCCATCCTGTAATTCGCGGTCCAGTTGCGCCGAATCGGCGATCAGAATGGTCGAGTCATCCGCCGTGCTGCCCGGTTGCGACAGGTGGATCGGACCCTCGATGGTCAGATCGCCGGATGTTCCGTCAACAGTGATGCGCGATGCGACCAGCCGCGTGCCCTGATACCAGACCACAACGCCACCCGCGGCGATCAGCGTCCGGTCATCCTTGACCAGCACATTGTCGGCCAGAACGGTTGCGGCTGCATCGCTGCGGTTCTGGTTGCCCCCTGCGATGGTGACCGTGGTTTCGGCGTCCGCCACTGTGGGAACATCGGATGATGGCGTCCCGTCGCCGACAGGATCGCTGGTCAGCGCATCTGCCGAAGGGGCCAGTGCCGAAATCCCGCTGGTGGCCGTCAGCGGGACTGATGGCAGGTCCAGCATGTCCGACATATCGGGCATGCCCGTTCCGGTGCCCGAGGTTTCGAACAATGTTTCTGCAACCGAAGGGCTGACCAATGCGGTGGCCCCCAGCAATGACAGGGCGGCGGCCCGGCTTAGTCCGTGAATGCGCGGGGTCATCCGTCCTCCCGTTTCAGTATCAGCGCCAAGGCCAGCAGCGCGCCAACCAGGGGTGGTGTCCATGCGGCCATGGACGGTGTTATCTGGCCGTTGTCACCAAGAATTTGCGCCAGATTGCGTAAAAAGAACAGTCCTATCCCCGCGGCGAAGGCCATCAGGACCGCGCCGCCGGTATTTCTGCCACGCACATGCTGCATGGTGAAGGCGGCGGCAATGATGACCATAGCGGCCATCAGGAAGGGGCGGGCCAGTTCCATCTGGAACCAGACGCTGTGACGGGCAGCGGAAAAGCCCGCGCGTTCCAGTCCGGCAATAAAGGCGGGCAACTGCCAGACCGGCACGGATTCGGGGCGTCCAAAGCCGTCGCGGATGCCTTGCGCGGTCAGGTCGGACGCCAGCCGCATGGTATCGCTGCGGGTCACTGCGGCTTGCGGGTTGGGCTGGTCCAGCGGAAAATCGCTGACATCGGTCAGTTCCCATTCGCCTGTGCCCAGATGCGCCTCTCGGGCCTCGATCCGGCGGATGGGGCCGCTGTCTTCGCCAAAGACCAGAAAGCTGGCACCGTAAAGGGTGATGGCATCGGGGCTGGCGCGGCGGGCGCGGATGACAATCTGTCCGCTGTCCTCTCCGTCCGTCTGCATGGCCTGACGCAACCAGACCGCGCTATCACCGACGCTGACAGTCTGCTGGCCCTGCCGGTCGATCTGGGCCACGGCCTCGTCATAGGATTGCCCCGTGGCCGCCACCAGCGGGTTGATCAAGCCGACGGCCAGCGCCCCCAGCATCAGGGCCGCCACGACCGGCGCACCAATCACCCGCAATGCCGACCGCCCCGAGGCGCGGATCGCCACCATTTCCGAACTGCGCGCAAGATTCAGGAACATGGCGATGGCAGACAGCACCGTGATCAGCGGCAGGATGGAATAGAAACTGTCGGCGATGTTCAGCGCCGCCAGACGGGCCGCACCGGTCACGCCGATATCGCGGTCGGAAAAGCGGCGAATCATCTCGATCATGTCAATCAGGAACAGGATCAGCAGGAAAACCCCTGCGACCATCAGGAAGCTGCGCAGAAAGCGCCTTGCGACATAAAATGCCAGAATCATGCCGCACCCCCTTTGGGCCCGCGTGGTCGCGCAGCCAGCCATAAAAGTCCGGTGCACAGCAGCGTACCGACCACCGCAGGCAGATACAGCAGCGGCCAAAGATCGGCATTCTTGCCCACCTGATTGGCGACGGCATTCGACAGAAACTGGATCATGATCAGCCCCAGAATGGCCCAACCGACCTGTTTCCAGACGCCAAAACGGGAAAACCCGCCGATCAGCAGTGTCGCAAAGCCCAGCATAGCCGCAATCGGGGACAAAAGGGGCTGGGCAATGCGTTCATGCGCCTCTCGCCTTGCGGCGGCGGGGGTGGCATTGGTGGCGGACAGCAGGTCCTCGTCGGGGTTCAGCAGGCGCGGCGTGCCGTAATCACGCAGATCACGCCCCTTGCTGCCCGATCCGGCAAACATCGCCCCGACATCATAGCTGAATTCCGTAAACCGCGTGACCGACAGTTCGGGACCGGTGCCACGCACCCGCAGGTTCTGGGCCATGCCGTCCAGCAGGACCAGCACGGGGCCGGTGTCTGTGCGCACGACCAAAGCCTCTTGTGCGGTATAGATGACCTGACTGTCGGGATTGCGCGCATCCTCGATGAACAGATCCAGCAGGCGACCGTCCGAGGCAACATCGCGGATAAACAGCGTGATCCCGTCGGCGGGATATTGGAACGAACCGGGTCGCAGGAATTGCGCGGTCACGTTCTGGGCAATTTCCGCCGAACGGTCCGCCAGTCGGGTGCGCGCCATTGGCACCAGCCCGTGCACCAGCACCGCGACCATCAACCCCACGGTCAGGCCGAAAACCAGCACAGGCCGCGCCAGCCGCCATGGCGACAGGCCCGCCGCTTGCATGGCGACCAGTTCGGATTCGCCCGACAGGCGGTTGGTGCCGTAAGCCGTGGCCGCAAAGGCCGCGACCGGAAGGACCACCGAAATCACCAAGGGCAGGGTCAGTGCCGTAAATTCCAGCACCACAAGGGCGGTTTGTCCATCGTTCAACAGGTCATCGAACAGGCTGACCGCGCGGTTGATCCAATAGACAGACACCAGCACCAGTGCAAAGAAGCCGAACAATGTCAGCATCAGACCAAGGACATATTTGTCGATCCGGGGCATGGGTGGCCTTTTCGCGCGTGACGTTCATTCCTGCTTAGCGGTAAGGGCGGCTCTGGAAAAGAGGCGGGCGCGCGTCTAGGTTCAGAGGCAACAAGACGTGAAGGATGTTTTGATGACCCAACCAGTTGAAATCAGCTTTACCGACACCGCCCCCGAAAAGCTTGCAGAACACGAAGGCCGCGTTGCCCTGATCCTGACGGCAACCGACCGTCTGCCCGGCGGTCTGCCCCGCCCGACACGTCAGGCCGCAACCCGTGCGCTGGATTCAAAAGCCGGTCAGGCGTTGAAGCCCGGTCAGGTTCTGGAACTGGCCTTTCCGGCTGGCATGGCCGCAGAATCGCTGATGCTGGTGATGTTGCCGCATGGTTCGACCCAATCCGAAGCGCGGATTGCCGGTGCCGCCATCGGTGCGCGTCTGGGCAAGTCGCATACGCTGGTCATGGCGGGCGGTCATGCGCAGGCCAATGATGTGGCCTTGGGTCTTGCACTGCGCAGCTATGACTTTTCTGTCTATCATACCGATCAGCAGGACGGCGACGGCACCCGCCCGCATGTCACCTTCCTTGTCAAAAAGCCCGAGGAACTGGCAAAGGTTGCATCCGACGCCGCCGCCTTGGCCGAGGGTGTCTTCTTTACCCGCGATCTGGTCAACGAACCCGCCAACATCCTGACCACCAGCGATTTTGCCGACCGCCTGCAGGCGATGGAAGAAATCGGTCTGGAAGTCGAGGTTCTGGAAGAAGACGAATTGGAAGCCTTGGGCATGCGCGCGCTGCTGGCCGTTGGTCAGGGCAGCGAGGCACCTTCCAAGGTTGTCGTCATGCGCTGGAATGGCGGTGGCGATGAAGCGCCGTTGGCATTGGTCGGTAAGGGCGTGGTGTTCGACACCGGCGGTATTTCCATCAAGCCCGCTGCGGGCATGGAAGACATGACTATGGATATGGGCGGCGCGGGCGTCGTCGCCGGTGTCATGCGGACGCTGGCACTGCGTCGGGCCAAGGCGAACGTCGTCGGTTTGGTCGGACTGGTCGAAAACATGCCCGACGGTAAGGCCCAGCGCCCCGGTGATATCGTGAAATCCATGAAGGGCGACACGATCGAGGTGATCAATACCGACGCCGAGGGCCGCTTGGTTCTGGCCGACGTGCTATGGTACGCACAGGAACGGTTCGAACCCAGCGCCATTGTCGATCTGGCAACGCTGACGGGTGCGGTCATCATCGCGCTGGGCCATGACAATGCGGGCGTCTTCTGCAACGACGACACCTTCGCCGACCAAATCCTTACAGCCGCGAAGGCCGAGGGCGAGGGCGCATGGCGTCTGCCGCTGGGCAAGCCCTATGACGATCTGATCAAATCGCGTCTGGCCGATATAAAGAACACCGGCGGACGCGCAGCAGGGTCGATCACGGCGGCGCAGTTCCTGCAACGCTTCATCAAGCCGGGCCAGCCTTGGGCGCATCTGGATATCGCGGGTGTGGCGCTGCCGCCCTCGGCCACCGATCTGGCACCCAAGGGTGCGACAGGTTGGGGCGTGATGACGCTGGACCGTCTGGTCCGCGACCAGTTCGAAGCAAAGTGATCCCGAACCACATCATCACCGCGTCCGGCATCTGCCGGTCGCGGAAGGCAGCGTGATCCGATGGGCAACGCGCTGTTTTACCATCTGACACGCTCGCCCGCCGAACATTTGCTGCCCGCGCTGCTGGGCAAGGCGATGGGGGCGGGCTGGCGTGTCGAATTGCGTGCAGGTGATGCGCAACGTCTTGAACGTCTGGACCACCATCTGTGGCAAAGCGACGGCTTCTTGCCGCATGGCATGGCGGGCGGTCCGCATGACGCGCGCCAGCCGGTGCTGCTGACGGTGGCCGGTCAACAGGCGGGCAATGATCCGGCCTGCCTGATGGCGCTGGACGGTGTGGCGGTCACGCCCGATGAAATGACCCGCCTTGACCGCGCCTGCATCATCTTCGACGGCGGCGATGATACCGCGACGGCCCGCGCCCGCGATCAGTGGCGCGAACTGACCGGCGCGGGCATCGAGGCGCAATATTGGTCCGAGGAATCGGGCCGCTGGGAACGCAAGCGTTAGGCTGCGGCGTGGCCTGCCAGCCGCGCATGCAGATCCTCGCGCCGCAGATCGGCTTTCGGGCCCTGCATGACGGCGCGGCCACGCTCCATCACCAGAAAATCGTCGCCCAGATCCCAAGCGAAGTCGAAGAACTGTTCGACCAGCACGATGGCCATATCGCCCCTGTCACGCAGGGCAGCGATGACGCGGCCGATCTGAGCGATGATATTGGGCTGGATGCCCTCGGTCGGTTCGTCCAGCAGCAGGATGCGCGGCTTGGTGATCAGGGCGCGGGCGATGGCCAGCTGTTGCTGCTGCCCGCCCGACAGGTCACCGCCGCGACGATGCGACATTTCGGCCAGAACCGGGAAGCTGTCGAAAATCTCCTGCGGGATGCGGCGTTCGGCGCGGGGCAGGCAGGCAAAGCCGGTCTCCATGTTTTCCTGCACGGTCAGCATCGGAAAGATAGCGCGGCCCTGTGGAACATAACCGACACCCAGCCGCGCCATCTGCTGGGCGTTGATGCGGCCAAGGGGTTTGCCATCAACCGTAATCTCCCCTCCCGAACGCGGATGGCGTCCGGCCAGCAGGTTCATCAGGGATGTCTTGCCCACCCCGTTATTGCCCATCACGCAGGTGACGGTTCCAAGGCGCGCCTGCAGGTCGATCCCGTGCAGGATCTGGCTGCCACCGTAATGCAGGGTCAGCTTCGTTGCGTTTAGCATGTCATCGCCCCAGATAGACTTCGATTACGTCGGGATTGCGGGTCACGTGGTCCAGTGACCCTTCGGCCAGAACCGAGCCTTGATGCAGGACGGTCACCTTGCAGTTCAGGCGGCGCACGAAATCCATGTCATGTTCGACGACGACGACCGCGCGGGTCTGTGCCAACCGCACCAGCAGCGCCGTGGTCAGTTCGCGTTCGGCCAGCGTCATGCCGGCAGCGGGTTCATCGACCAGCAGCAGGCGCGGTTCCTGCGCCAGCAGCATGCCGATTTCCAGCCACTGCTTCTGGCCGTGGCTTAATTGACCCGCCTGACGGTGGATGTGGTCGGACAGGCCGACCTCGGCGGCCAGTTCGATGACGCGGGCGCCGGTGACGGGGGCGGGGCGCCATGCCAGCACCGCAAAGGGGTTGCGGTTGGCCTTCAGCGCCATGACCAGATTATCCTCGACCGTCTGATCCTCGAAGACAGTAGGGCGCTGGAATTTGCGGCCCACTCCGGTGCGGGCGATCTGCGATTCAGTCATCTTCAACAGCGATTTCGACGTTTCGCCCCATAACACCTGACCCTTGTCGGGACGGGTCTTGCCGGTGACGATATCCATGAAGGTCGTCTTGCCCGCCCCGTTCGGGCCGATCACCGCGCGCAATTCGCGTTCGCCGATGTTGAAGGACAGGTTGTTGATGGCGCGGAACCCGTCAAAGCTGACCGAAACTCCGCTGACTTCCAGAAGCGCGCTCATGCCTTGTCCTTTCTGCGGGGCATCAGGTCGAAGATGCCTGCGATGCCCTTGGGGGCGAACAGGGTGACCAGCACGAAAGACAGGCCCAGTGCCACCTGCCACCAGTCCACCCATTTGATGACATAGCCGGGCAGGGCGATGTCGGGTGCGCGCCCGCCGGTGAACCAGCTGGACAGCAGCGACACGACAACCGCGCCGATGATCGCACCATAGAGCCGACCCCGACCGCCGATCGCCACCCAGACCGCCAGATAGATGGATGCGATGGGCATCATCTCCGCCGGATTGATGATGCCCGCCTGCGGATAATAGAGCGCGCCCGCGATGGCGGTGATCATGGCGGCAAGGGTGAAGACAACCAGCTTGAACCCCTCGACCGGATAGCCAAGGAAGCGCACACGGGTTTCATCGTCGCGGATCGCGCGGATCACGCTGCCGAACTTGCCGCTGACGATCCAGGCGGCCAGCACATAGCACAGCCCCAGTGCGACAGCCGACGCCCAGAGGAACCAGACCGAGACTTTGGCCTGACCGACCCCTTCCAGTCCCGGCAGGTTCTGCAGCCCCGACAGCCCGTTGTTGCCGCGAAAGCCGCTGTCGTTCTGGAACAGCCACAGCGCCAGTGCCAGCGTCATCGCCTGCGTCAGGATCGACAGATAGACGCCGTTCACGCGGCTACGGAAGGCCAGCCAGCCAAAGACCAGCGCCAACAAACCGGGTACGGCGACGACCAGCATCAGTTGCAGCGGCAGGGAATGCGCAAACGCCCATGTGGTCGGCAGATCAGCCGACCCGACAACGCCGAAAATCTGGTTGGCGGTGGCCTGTTGCAGCTCCAGCGGGGTGGGGGGGATGGGGTTTTGCGCCAGCGATGCGGCGACGATGTCTTCCGTGCGGGCATACATCAGCCATTGGCCGATCATGTAACCGCCAAGGGCAAAGAACGCCATCTGGCCCAGTGACAGTATGCCCAGATAGCCCCAGACCAGATCCATGGCGACGGCGGCCAGCGCCAGACACAGCGTCTTGCCCAGAACCTTGACCATTGATGTCGGGATCGCCCCGTTGCCATAGGCGTGGCTGAGGAAGGTGACCGCCAGCGTAAAGACCGCCAGCACAGCCAGAACCGGCAGGACCGATTTGTTGCGCAGGATGAAGGGGGTTCGCGTCATGGCCTATGCCTCCGCCGCGCGGCCCTTTTGCGGGATGATCCCACGGGGCCGGAACTGGATGAAGATGATGATGAAGAGGATCATGAAGGTCTGCGCCGCCAGCGTGTTGGCAGGGTTCAGCGATTCGATGACCTTGGACAGCCCGCCGATCAGCGCGGCACCGGCCAGCGTGCCCCAGATGTTGCCGACACCGCCGACAACCACCGTCATGAAGCTTTGAACGATATAGCCTTGGCCCAGTTCCGATGTGACCTGCGCGAACAGACCGATGGCGACGCCCGCGATGCCCGCGATGCCGGACCCGAGGCCGAATGTCATCATGGCAATGCGGTCGGGGTTGATGCCCATGGATGCCGCCATGCCGGGGTTCTGGGTGACGGCGCGAACCTCTAACCCCAGCCTTGTGCGTTTCATGATGAACAGGAACAGCCCCAGAAACAGCAGGGCCAGCACAAAGATCGCCACGCGGATCGAGCTGATGGAAATGACGTCGTTGATGGTGATCGACCCCTCCAGCCACGCAGGCGCGGTCAGCGGACGCGCCTGCGTCCCGAAGATGTTCTTGGCCAGTTGTTGCAGCGCGATGGAGACACCGAAGGTCGCCAGAAGGGTCTCCAACGGGCGATGGGCCAGATGGCGGATGACCAAGCGGTAAAGGATTACCCCCGCGGCAAAGGTCACCGCAAAGGCCAGCGGCAGCGCCACGATCAGCGACAGCGTGCGATCAGCGATCAGCGTCTGGACGGTATAGGCGGTATAGGCACCCAGCATGATGAATTCGCCATGCGCCATATTGATGACCCGCATGACGCCAAAGGTGACCGCCAGACCGATGGCCGCAAGGAAATAGATGGATGCCAGCGACAGCGCATCCAGCCCCAGATCGACGCCCTTCATGGCGACAAGGCGGACCTCGGCGCTGACCTGAGCGGCGCGGGCGGCGTCGGTCACGTCGCGGTCGGGTTCGGCGTAAAGCTGGAAGAAGCGGTGGGCGGCCAGCGCCTCACGCGCTTCGGATTCGGTGGCGGCGGGGGGGACGGCGCCCGATGCCTCCAGCGCGTCATAGGTGGTGTCGCGGATGTCGGAATCGCCCAGATCGGCCACGGGGGTGTCTGCGACGCGGCCATCGACGATGTTGGCGGCCAGCGCGGTCCGCTGTTCGTCCGGGGTCATGAAGGGCTGCAGCGCGCCCATATCCACCAGCGCAGCCAGGGCATCGGCGCGGGGCAGGTCGTCACCGACGCTCAGTTCGCGCGCGACATTGCCTTGCGGCATGTCGGTATCGGCCACCAGCCGCGTGGCCAGCAGCGGGTTCAGCACGGCGCGAAAATCAAGGCTGATATCGCCTGCCATCGCCTCGATCGCGGCGATGCGGGCGGCGGGATCGGTGCCGTGCTGGATGGTCATCAGCTTTTCCAGCCGTGCCTTGCGTGCAGCCAGTGCCGGATCGGGGTCATCCAGCGCCGCACGCAAGGGGGCCAGCTGATCGGCATTGCCGGACCGCGCCAGCGTATCCAGCGCCATGGCGCGACGCGCAGGGTCGGGGTCCTTCAATTGGCTGGCGACCAGCGCGCTTTCGATCAGGCCGCGCACACCGGAGTTGGGACGCAGGGGGCGGTCGTCCGGTGCGGCAAGGGTATCACCGGTCAGGGCGTCGGTTGCGGCATCGCCGTCGATAATCAGCAGATCACCGGTTTCCGTCAGCACCAGCTGACGATCCGCCCATGCCTGCAACAGCGCCAGACCCTGCGGACCGGTGGCCGCGATCCGGTCAACCAGCGGGCCGACTGTCCGGCGCGACGGTTTTTCGATCTGGTCGATGCTGTCGGCCACAACCGCGTCCAGCGATTGCGCCATGACGGCAAGGGGCATCAGCAGCGCCACGACAAGGGTGGCGATCAGGCGGATCCGGTGCATGAAAATGGCCTTCTGAAAAGAAAGGTCGGGCGACGGATGCCGCCCGACCGCAGGATCAGTAATTCGACTGCTGCTGGACGCAGGTGTCGGTATCGGTGTTGATCATGCCGCAATCCTTATCTGCCCAATCGGCATCCAGAACGGCGGATTCGGGAAGATAATCGGTCCATGCGTCACCGGCGACAGGCTCGGTCTGGCTGACGATGTCGAACTGGCCGTCTTCGCGGATTTCACCGATCAGAACCGGCTTGGTCAGGTGGTGGTTGGGCAGAACCTGCGCGGTGCCGCCGGTCAGGTTGGGAACCTCGACGCCGACGATGGCATCCAGAACCGGATCGACATCGGTGGTGCCTGCGGCTTCCACGGCCGCGACCCATGCGTTGAAGCCGATCATCGTGGCCTCCATCGGGTCGTTGGTCACGCGCTTGTCGTCGCCGGTGAATTCATGCCATGCGGTGATGAATTCGTCGTTCTGGTCACTTTCGGCGGTCTCGAAATAATTCCAGGCCGCCATGTGGCCGACAAGGTTGGCGGTATCCAGACCCGACAGCTCTTCCTCGCCCACGGAAAAGGCCATGACGGGGATGTCGTCCGCCGAAACGCCCGCAGCTGCCAGTTCCTTATAGAAGCCGACGTTCGCATCGCCGTTGATCGTGGACACGACGCCGACCTTCTTGCCATCGGCGCCAAGCGCCACGACATCGGCGACGATCTTGGACCAGTCACTGTGGCCGAAGGGGGTGTAGTTGACGAAGATATCATCCTCGGCGACGCCGTTCGATTTCAGATAGGCGTCCAGAATATTGTTCGTCGTGCGCGGATAGACGTAATCCGTCCCCAGCAACGCCCATTTTTCAACGCCCAGTTCCTCGGTCATGTAATCGACCGCCGGAATGGCCTGTTGGTTCGGCGCGGCGCCGGTATAGATGACGTTCTTCGAGGATTCCTCGCCCTCGTATTGCACTGGATAGAACAGAAGGCCGTTCAGTTCCTCGATCACGGGCAGGACGGATTTGCGGCTGACCGATGTCCAGCAGCCGAAGATCGCGTCCACGTCGCTGACGGTCAGCAGCTCGCGCGCCTTTTCGGCGAACAGCGGCCAGTCGGATGCGGGGTCGACGACCACAGCCTCTAGCGGGCGACCAAGGACGCCGCCCTTGGCGTTCTGCTGTTCGACCATCATCAGGACCGTGTCCTTCAGCGTGGTTTCCGAAATTGCCATCGTGCCGGACAGCGAATGCAGCACGCCGATTTTGATGGGTTCGCCTTCTTGCGCCCATGCGCCACCGGCGGCGGTCAATGCGCTGGTCAGCAGCAGTGCTTTGGTAAAATTGGTCATTGTTACCCTTTTCCGTCGGCTCTTTGGCCGATCTCCCCGTTGTCTTTTTGAGGGTCGCCCCTCGCGGTTTCAAAAAGACGTGAAAAACGGGCATCTGGATAGGAAGAGGGCAGTAGAAGGCAGGCAGTTACGCCCCTTGATGCAAAAGCGGGCATCAGAGGGCCGGTTTGTGTAATTATTAGGCGGCTTCGGTGTCGCGCAGGGTCAGCCCGCCCTGTTCCACCAGAAAATCGACCACGGCCTGCACGCCGCCGCCCTGACGCAATTGGGCCATGACCACCGGACGCGTTCCCCGTGCAGCACGGGCATCGTTTTCCAGCAATACGGGATCGACCCCGACATAGGGGGCAAGATCGGTCTTGTTCACCACCAACAGGTCGGACCGCGCCAGCCCCGGCCCCCGCTTGCGCGGAATGTCCTGACCTGCGGCAGTGTCGATGACATAGATGGTCAGATCTGCCAGTTCGGGGCTGAAGGTCGCTGCCAGATTGTCTCCGCCCGATTCGATCAGCACCAGATCCAGATCGGGAAAGGCAGCATTCAGATCGGCGATGGCGGCAAGGTTGATGCTGGCGTCTTCGCGGATGGCGGTATGGGGACAGCCGCCGGTCTCGACGCCGCGAATACGTTCCATCGGCAGAACCTGCGCGCGCATCAGGGCCTCGGCGTCTTCGCGGGTATAGATGTCGTTGGTGACGACCGCCATCGACAGGCGCGGGGCCAGTGCGCGCGCCAGTTGTTCTGTCAGCGTGGTTTTGCCCGCACCGACGGGGCCGCCGATGCCAACGCGAAGGGGTCCGTTCAGGCTCATGATCGAAAGATCCTTGTGGTCATGGTTTCGTGGCGCATCTGGGCGATATCCGCCCCCCAAGTGGCGCTGGCCAGATCATCGGGGGTGGCGGTGGCAGCTGCGCTTGCACGGGTCAGGATAGCGGAGTGCATGGCGGCCAGCATTGTCTGCCCCTGCACCGGCCCCAGCGGCATAAAGCGCACGGCGGCACTGATCTGCGCCTGAACCTGCGCCAGCAGATAGGCGGCGATGATCTCGGGCGCGGGCAGGGGCATATTGGTGCAGGCGCGGCCAAAGGCGACGGGCAGGGCGACGGGCGGTTGGCCGTTCCCCGTCAGCACGGCGACATTGGCGGCAAAGGCGGCGCCCTGTTCGACTGTTTCCGACAGCCGTTCGGCGGTCAGGCAGGCGGCGCGGGCCAGATCGTCCAGCGTGTCGTGATCGGCATCAGGCGCCAGCGCCAGCGCGACCAGCACAGCATCGGTCCAGCCTGCGCCGTGGTCCAGCCAATCGGCCAGCCATTGCGGCAGGGTCGCGCGTGTGACCGCGCCCTGATCCATCGCGAATTCCAGCCCCTGTGACCAGGCAAAGCCGCCCACCGGAAAGGCGGGCGACAGGAATTGCGCCAGTTGCAGGCGGGCGGTTTCAGGCGTGGTCATGATGGTGGTGGTCGTGCCCGTGGTCATGGCTGTGCGTGTCCGGCCCGTGATCGTGGCCGAAGGTGCGACCGTGTCCATAGGCGCCGCCTTCGGGGGTGAAGGGGGCGGTCGTCAGGGTCAGATCCGCGCCCAGCTGTTCCAGCATGGCCTGCAACACGTGGTCCTGACGTATGACCAAATGGTCATCCTTGATCTGGCAGGGCGTGTGGCGGTTGCCGATGTGCCATGCCAGACGCGGCAGAGGGCCACGAACAAGGATCACCGGTTCGGGGGCAGCGACCACCGCGATGCGGCGGCCATCGGACAGGGCGAAGGCATCGCCGTCGTTCACGCTGGTCACCTCGGGCAGGTCCAGCAGGAAGTCACCGGCATCCGAGGTCAGGCGTTTGCGGCGCAGCAGGCGGGCGTCGTAATCCAGACTGACCTGCCCGTCGAAGGGGCCGTCCGCCGCGCGGATCACCGAATGGGAATGGATCGTCATGTCAGGTCCTCAGAACAGGAAATAGCGCTGCGCCATCGGCAGTTCGCTGGCGGGTTCACAGGTCAGCAGCACCCCATCTGCGCGAACCTCATAGGTTTCGGGGTCGACCTCGATCTCGGGCATGGCGTTGTTCAGCACCATGTCGGATTTGCCGATATCGCGGGTGTGTTCCACGGGAATCAAGGTCTTGGACAGATTGCCCGCCGCCCCCGCATCCAGACCCGCCTGACTGATGAACATCGCCGAGGCGCGACCGGTATGGCCCCACATCGGACGGCTGAAGACCGGCTGGACGGGAATGGACCCGTTCGGATCGCCCATTTGCGCCACGCTGATCTGGCCACCGACCAGCACCATTTCCGGCTTTACGCCAAAGAAGGCGGGCGACCAAAGGACCAGATCGGCGCGCTTGCCCGCGGTGATCGACCCGATATGGGCGCTGACGCCATGGGCCACGGCAGGGTTGATGGTGTATTTGGCGATATAACGGCGGGCGCGCAGGTTGTCGTTTTCGCCCTGTTCGCCATCAAGACGGCCACGCTGGCGTCGCATCTTGTCGGCGGTCTGCCATGTGCGGATGATCACCTCTCCAATCCGGCCCATCGCCTGACTGTCGGATGAAATCACCGAAAACGCGCCCAGATCGTGCAGGATATCCTCGGCCGCGATGGTTTCGCGGCGGATACGGGATTCGGCAAAGGCGACGTCTTCAGGAACACGCCGGTCCAGATGGTGGCAGACCATCAGCATGTCGAGGTGTTCCTCGATCGTGTTGCCGGTATAGGGCCGCGTCGGGTTGGTCGAGGACGGTAGCACGTTGCCCATGCCGACCATGCGGATGATGTCGGGGGCATGCCCGCCGCCCGCGCCTTCGGTGTGATAGGCGTGGATGGTGCGGCCGTTGATCGCCGCCATCGTATCCTCGACAAAGCCGGATTCGTTCAGCGTGTCGGTGTGGATCATCACCTGCACGTCCATCTTGTCGGCGACGGTCAGGCAGGTGTCGATGGCGGCAGGGGTGGTGCCCCAGTCCTCGTGCAGCTTCAGGGCGCAGGCACCCGCGCGGACCTGTTCCTCCAGCGGGGCGGGCTGGCTGGCGTTGCCTTTGCCTGCGATGCCGATATTGACGGGCAGTTCGGCGCAAGCCTCCAGCATACGGGCGATGTGCCACGGGCCGGGGGTGCAGGTGGTGGCCAGCGTGCCATGCGCCGGACCCGTGCCGCCACCCAGCAGCGTGGTGAAGCCGGAATGCAGCGCGTGTTCGACCTGTTGCGGGCAGATATAGTGGATGTGGCAATCAAAACCGCCCGGCGTCAGGATTCGTCCCTCGCCCGCGATGATTTCCGTGCCCGGCCCGATGATTAGCGTCACGCCCGGCTGGGTGTCGGGGTTGCCGGCCTTGCCGATGCCTGCGATGCGCCCGTCGCGCAGACCGACATCGGCCTTGGTGATGCCTTGGTGGTCAAAGACGACGACGCCGGTGATGACCGTGTCCATCGCGCCATCCGCGCGCGTGACCTGTGACTGGCCCATGCCGTCGCGGACAACCTTGCCGCCGCCGAATTTCACCTCTTCGCCGGCGATGGTCAGGTCGTTTTCAACCTGAATCAACAGCTCGGTATCGGCCAGACGGATGCGGTCGCCCGTGGTGGGGCCGTAAAGCGCCGCGTAATCAGCGCGTGAAAGCGTGGTCATGTCAGCGCCCCCATAATGTCCTTGCGAAAGCCCTGAACGATGCGGTCACCGGCATAGGCAACCAGCGCGATTTGCCGCGACTGGCCCGGTTCGAACCGCACAGCCGTGCCTGCCGCAATCGCCAGCCGCATCCCGCGTGCGGCGGGACGGTCAAAGTTCAACGCCGGATTGGTTTCGGCAAAGTGGTAATGGCTGCCGACCTGAATGGGCCGGTCGCCGGTATTGGCCACCATCAGATCAATGGTCGGGCGACCCTTGTTCAGGGTGATGTCGCCATCGGCAGGCAGGATTTCACCGGGAATCATGAACGCCCCCGATACCAGACCCACAGCGCCACACCCGCCGTCGCCACCAGCCCCAGCATAATCAGGTGGTCGGGCTGGGTCAGCAGATGCGTGGGGGATGAATGGCTGTGATCGCCCTGATGGGCGAATGCAGCGGAGGGGGCAAGAACGGCAAGGGTGATAAGGGCGCGCATTTACAGACTCCGGATCGGGTGGTGGACGGTGACAAGTTTGGTGCCATCGGGAAAGGTCGCCTCGACCTGAACCGATTCGATCATGTCGGGAATGCCGGACATGCATTGGTCGGCGGTGATCACATGGGCCCCTGCCTGCATCAGGTCAGCGACGCTGCGACCGTCGCGCGCGCCCTCGACCACGAAATCGGTGATCAGGGCGATGGCTTCGGGATGATTCAGTTTGACGCCGCGCTGCAGGCGGCCACGTGCCACCATCGCAGCCACAGAAATCAGCAGCTTTTCACGTTCGCGGGGGGAAAGGTTCATGTCAGACCTGCCAGATACGGGGAAGGGGATCAGGACGCAGCGCGCCCAACAGTCGGTTCACCTGCCGCCGCAGCGGCCAGTTGTCATGGGACAGGATGCGCAGGCACAGCCGCCCCGGCAGGGCGCTGGCGGCGGCGGTCACGCCCGGTTCGTCCAGCACGGCCCGTGCGCGCGGCAGCAGATCGGCGGCATCGGGGGCGATGATTGCCATGCTGGCCATGACCCGCGCGCCGTTCAGCATGGCGGGGTCGTTCAGGCGGGGCAGGGCGGCATCATCCAGCGCCAGCGCGTCATGGTGGATCACGCGGCCATCGCGGCGCACCACGCGGCGGTCACGCAGATGCAGGTGGCTGATGGTTTCGCCCATGGCCAGACGGCCCAGCACCAGAATCTCCAGCAGCATACAGCCCGCATCGCCGGTCAGATCGACCTGCGTGTCGCGTTCCAGTCTGGCGTTGTCATAGAGGATGGTTTCCTGCGGCAGCCAGTCCAGCCAGCTGCCCTTGCCAACGGTCAGCGCAACCTGCGCGCGGGCGGGGGCATCCTTGGCGCGATAGGCGCGTTCGGCGGTCTGCGTCGTCGCCAAGGCCCGCGTGCCATCCCGCAGATCGACCGCAAAGCGCAGGCGGTCACCTGATGCCAATCCGCCCGAGGTGTTCAGGAACACGATTTCCGGCAAGCCCTTGGTCATTCGGGGCAGTTGCGCCTTGGCCGATCCGGCCTGCGACAGGTCGATCAGCCCACGCGGACCCATGACCACATGCGCCGCCCCATGGCTGCGCTGCATTTTGGCTCCGGCTGTGGCTGTGTCGAACATATGGGCAAAAGGGCGCGGGGGGTGGGGTAAGGTCAACCGTCTGTGCATCCATTTATGCTTGCCGGACAGGCAAAGGCACCGAGTTTCGCCATCAGAACTTATATTTGCCTGTATTTAAGGCAGGTCTAGGCCGGATGATCCAGCATCGCATGCAGCAGGCGTTTGCGGGCAGGGGGAATGGCGCGGATTTCGACCCCTGTGAAGACATGCATGGTCCGCAGGACCGGATCGACAACGGCATGGTCACTGACCCAGCCCCCCATCGCCAGATAGCTGCGTAGCAGCGGCGGCATGGCGGCCATGGCCTGACGCGGGTCGGGCTTGCGCAACCGTAAGGCGCGGGCAAAGCGGAAGACCTTGGGGGCCTTGACCGCAGGCCACCAGCGGCGCGGGGCCAGATGGCGTTCTTTCAGCATGGCAAAAGCCTCGGCGTGGGGTTCGGGTTCGCAGCCGGTAAAGCTGGAACAGCCGAACAGCATCTCGACGCCGGTCTGATCGACAAAACGGGTCAGTGCAGCCCATGCAAGACGGACGATATTGGGATCATGGATGTCGGGATGGATGCAGAAACGCCCCATTTCCATCATCGGGCCGTCAAAACTGCCCAGGGCGGCCAGATCATAGAATTGTGCGGAATAGCTGCGCGCGATCTGCGACCCGTCCGTCAGGGGCAGGAAACGGAAACAGCAGATGACCTGACCCGATGCAAGATCCTCGATCATCATATGGCTACATTCATCGTCCAGCGCGTCCTGATCAAGGCTGACACCGTCATCGGGCAGGCCGTCACGCGCCATAAAACAGGTCCAGCGCAGCCGTTGGGCGGCGCGCAGATCACCGGCCGTTTCGGCAAGCCGCGCACGATAGAGACCTTTGCAAATGGGCTGCATGACATGACCTTTGCTGGAACCTGCGGCCAGTATAACCCGCCCATGTGTCGAAATCACGAAATGCCGTATGGTGATAGAAGAATTTCCGTCAAAATGCCGGATCCTCTGGCATCAGTTGCGGTCTGCGTCGCCCAAGACGTCCTCGACATAGATGCGATGGACCAGAAGCATGACGACAATCAGCAAAGGTGCGGCCAGAATTACCCCTGCAAAACCGAACAGGCTGCCGAAGGCCATAATGGCCACGATGGTCAGGGCGGGTGGCAATTGCACCGCATAGCTTTGGATGACGGGCATCAGGACATTGCCTTCGAACATCTGGATGGCGGTGAACAGCAAGGCCACATAGATCGCGGTATCCAAACCTTGGGACAGGGAAAACAGCGCGGCAATGCCACCTGAAAACACCGGCCCGATGATCGGGACGATATTGGTCAGTCCCGCAATCAACGCCAGCAGCAACGCCAGCGGCACGCCCAGCAGCCACAGTCCGACACCTGCCAGCACTGCGACAATCGCCATATCCAGCGCCTGTCCGGCCATCCAGCGACCCAGTTGGGTGCCCAATTCATCCCCGATCTGGCCCGCACGGGGGCGGTGGCGGGGCGGAACAAGGCGCAGCGCACCCTGACGGTAGACGGACGTATCCATCGCCACAAAGATCGCCACCACCACCATCAGCAAGATTGATGAAAGCCCGCCCAGCACCGTATCCAGAACGCCGGTCAGCGTCCCCATGATGTCGGGCAGACTGCTGGCCAGCTTCGAGGCGCTCTCCTCCATCTGGTCGGAAGACGGCATCTGGTCCTGAATGGCCGAGGCGATGGTATTATCGGACGCCCAACTGCTGATGCGGTCCCATGATTCAGGCAGACCCGACACCAGCTGGCTGAACTGGTCGGCCACAGGTTGCCCCGCCAGAAGGACGCCGCCGGTGATCACCGCGATGACGGCCAGAACCACGACCAGCACCCCCAGCTTGATGTTCAGCCCCAGATGGTTGTGTAAGGCCTGCGCCCCCGCCCGCAAGGCGATGGCGATCAGCACCGCCCCGAAGACCAGCATCAGGATCTGTGACCAGAACCATGCAGCAGCAATCAGCAATGCGACTGCGAAAGCGGCAACCAGCGTGCCGACCGTCAGGCGGCGGGGTTCCGGGGTGATGGGTCGGGTCATGGGGGGCCTGTGTTCTGGGGGCTTTGCGATCCAACCACGGCTGGCCGTTGCGGTTCCGTATGATCGTGCAAAGCAATGGCTTGGCTTGCCCGATCCATCCAATCCTGTTAATCGGACGCGGATTTCAGTTCACGGCGGGCCTGGCCCGCCGATCAGACAAGGTATGACCCAAATGGCCACCGAACGCACCCTTTCGATCATCAAGCCCGACGCCACCCGCCGCAACCTGACCGGCAAGATCAACGCCAAATTCGAAGATGCCGGCCTGCGCATCGTCGCACAAAAGCGCCTGCACCTGTCGACCGCGCAAGCCGGCAAATTCTACGAAGTGCACAAAGACCGCCCCTTCTATGGCGAACTGGTTGATTTCATGGCCTCCGAGCCGGTCGTCGTTCAGGTTCTGGAAGGCGAAAACGCCATTGCCAAAAACCGCGAAGTCATGGGCGCAACCAATCCGGCAAACGCCGATGAGGGCACCATCCGTAAAGAATTCGCACTGTCCATGGGCGAAAACTCGGTCCACGGTTCGGACGCACCGGAAACGGCTGCCGAAGAAATCGCCTACTTCTTCTCGGGTCTTGAACTGGTCGGCTGATCGCCACCTTTTTTCGATCGGAAACGGGTCCCTTCGGGGGCCCTTTTTCATGGGCATATGTCGGGCTTGGTTGCGGGAACGGGGCGGGCAGGCTATTGCCTTGCGCAACGATCATTCAATCAGGAGGCCAAAATGCGGGCATTCGTGTTCCCGGGGCAAGGGGCGCAGACCGTCGGCATGGGGCGTGAACTGGCCGAGGCCTATCCTGCCGCACGCGCCGTTTTCGATGAGGTGGACGAGGCGCTTGGTGAAAAGCTGTCCGCCCTGATCTGGGAAGGGGACGCCGAAACGCTGACCCTGACGCAGAACGCGCAACCGGCGCTGATGGCGACGTCCATTGCCGCATTCCGCGCATTGGAGGCTGAGGGCTTCAGCATCCATGACGCCAGCTATGTTGCTGGCCATTCGCTGGGCGAATATTCCGCCCTTTGTGCAGCCGGTGCGCTGACGCTGTCGGATACCGCGCGTCTTCTGCGTCTGCGCGGTCAGGCCATGCAAGAGGCTGTGCCCGTCGGCATTGGTGCGATGGCCGCCATTCTGGGCCTTGATTTCGAAACCGTCGACCGTATTGCCCGCGATGTTGGGGGCGATGAAGTCGTGCAGTCCGCCAATGACAATGATCCGGGTCAGGTTGTGATCTCGGGTCATAAGGACGCTGTGGAACGTGCGGCGGCCGCGATGAAAGAAGCCGGTGCCAAGCGCGCGTTGATGCTGCCGGTGTCGGCGCCTTTCCATTCGGTGCTGATGCAGCCCGCAGCCGCCGTCATGTCGGATGCCTTGGCGGGTGTGGATATCCAGTCGCCGCTGGTTCCGCTGATTGCCAATGTGCGGGCCGAACCGGTCACCGAACCCGGTGCAATCCGTCGTTTGCTGGTCGAACAGGTCACCGGCACCGTGCGCTGGCGCGAGTCGATGGCGGTCTTGGGCGAAGCGGGCGTGACCGAATTCTGGGAAATCGGGGCAGGCAAGGCGCTGTCGGGGATGATCAAGCGGATCGTCAAGGATGCCGCGGTCCGTAATATCGGTGCAACTGCCGATATCGCGGCGCTGAAGGCATAAGGCGGACCGGGGCCAGCCCCGGACCCCGGGATATTTAAGCACGAATGATGATGAGGCATATATGTTCGATCTGACAGGAAAGACCGCGCTGGTAACCGGCGCTTCGGGCGGGATCGGTGGCGCGATTGCCACTGCGCTGCATGGTGCCGGTGCGACTGTCGCTCTGTCGGGCACGCGCGAGGCCCCTTTGCGCGAACTGGCCGACCGCCTTGGTGATCGGGCGCATGTTGTTCTGGCAAATCTGGGCGACCCTGATTCGGTTGCCGCCTTGCCCAAGGCCGCTGCCGAAGCGATGGGCAGCATCGATGTGCTGGTCAATAATGCCGGTATCACGCGTGATAACCTGTTCATGCGCATGTCGGATGATGAATGGGCGCAGGTCATGGATGTGAACCTGACCAGCGTCTTCAAGCTGTCGCGCGCGGTGCTGCGCGGCATGATGAAGGCGCGTTGGGGGCGGATCGTCAACATTACCTCGGTCGTGGGGTCCACGGGCAATCCCGGGCAGGGGAATTATGCTGCGGCCAAGGCGGGTCTGGTCGGCATGTCGAAATCCGTGGCATATGAGGTTGCAAGCCGCGGAATCACAGTGAATTGCGTGGCCCCCGGCTTTATCGCCACGCCGATGACCGACAAGCTGACCGAGGACCAGAAATCCAAAATCCTGACGCAGATTCCGGCAGGGGCTATGGGCACTTCGGATGATATTGCGGCGGCGGTTCTTTACCTGTCCAGCCCGCAGGCGGGTTATGTCACCGGAACCACCTTGCATGTGAACGGCGGCATGGCGATGATCTGACCGGTGCTGGCCGCCTTGCATCGCTGCATTGCAAACCATGCGAAAGCGGTTGCATGAAGGTTCATGGGTGCTATATCCCCCGCTTTAGTAGCAGGGGAACCGCCCTGTGCTGAAACGGGTCATCGGCCCGTGCAAAAAATGGGCGGATGCCCGCGAGTATGAGGATATAACATGAGCGATATCGCTGATCGCGTGAAGAAGATCGTAGTCGAGCACCTGGGTGTCGACGAGGACAAAGTGGTTGAAGCTGCTTCGTTCATCGACGATCTGGGCGCTGACAGCCTCGACACCGTCGAGCTGGTCATGGCTTTCGAGGAAGAGTTCGGGATCGAGATTCCCGATGACGCCGCAGAAACCATCCAGACGGTTGGCGATGCTGTGAGCTTTATCAAAGGCGCGGTCTGATTCCACGCTTTTGGTTGCCCGCTTCAGGGTAACAAATAAGACGGCGCTTCCCCGAACGGGAGGCGCCGTTTTTTCATTTGTGGAACCTGCGTCGTGGCATTCGTGTTGAGAGGCCGAATGACGATAAAGGAGCACATCATGGCTGTTGACCTGAAAGGGCTAACCGATAACGCCCGCAAAACCGCAATTTCCGAACTGAATGGCCGTCTGGCCGATGGTCTGGCTTTGGCCATGTCGATCAAACAGGCGCATTGGAACATGAAGGGCATCAATTTTATCGCTGTTCATGAATTTCTGGACGGCGCCTATGATCGCCTGAACGAGCATCTGGATACCTTTGCCGAACGCGTGCAGATTCTGGACGGCGTTGCTGTCGGAACCGCCGAGATTGTGGCCAAGGAAACAACCCTGACGCCCTATCCGACCGATGTGACCAAAGCCAATGATCACATTCGCGAACTTTGCGAACGTTTCCGCGAACATGGCGCGAAATTGCGCGCAGCCATCGATACGACCGATGAAGCAGGTGAGGCAAATACGGCAGATATCTTTACCGCCGCATCACGTACGGCAGATAAAGATCTGTGGTTTCTGGAAAGCCATCTGGAATAATAAATATCTACATATTCAAAAGGGCGCCAATTCGGCGCCCTTTTGAATTTCATTTTCTTTTATTCTAGCGACCCAATTTGGCGTGGACCTCGTCCATATCGATTTCGGCGGTCGCGAATTTATTATCCGGATTATCAAAGTCGTATTTGAAAAGCTGGAAATCATCTTTGTAGATTTCCCAAATCAGATGCCGCGACAGATCATCGAAATATTCGCTGACCTTATGGGCACGCTTGGGCCCGTGACCTTCCGATTCGTTAAAGCGCGGAACCGTGTTCAGGTCGATCTCGACCTTGGTATCGGCCTGATCCAGCACCTTCTGCATCCCGTCGTTGAAGGCTTCGGTGTGGAAAATCTGGTCATAGCGACCACCGTTCACGATGAAGGTCGAGATATGGCCCGACATGGCCGACCAGTGGATGTCCGGCTCCATCGGTTTGCGAAAGCGGATGGTGTCGCGTGCAAACAGCAAAAAGCGGCGGAAACTGGCGATCTGGTCAAATTCGAAGCCGTTTTCCGGCGTACCGACGTCAATGCCGTAACGCTGGACCAGTTGCGGGACCAGATTGCCACGATACCGGCGGCCATTACGCTGGATGCCTGCGATCTTGTCGAAAAACGACGACAAAAGCCGTGCATAGGGGTTTCGGACGCAGGTAAAGCTTAGCGCCTCATGTGCGCGTACAGCCCGTTCGATCGGCTCATGGCTGTAGTCCTGGGCCCATTTATGCATCCCCTCGGTCGAATCGTGGATATCTCCATCGAAAAAACGGCCTTGGTCAGAATAAAACATAATCTGTCCGATGGTCGAACAGGCACATTTAGGCACGACCCTATAGATCATGCTTTCACTTTCCGTCATCCAGACGCCGGGAAAACCCATATGCGCACTACTCCGAATTGCTAGCTTATGGCCCGACGTAAAATCAGGGTCTGACCGTGCTGCTTGTCCCAACGTTAAAAATGGTTACACACTCAAAGCAAAACTGACAGAGATTTTCAACGCCTTACGTCTATTCAAATGTAATCAGTCCGGGGGAAGTTTTCGTAATATGGCACGAATAGCCTTCATTTTGCTGACCCATAAGGATCCTCAGGGCGTAATTGACCAAGCGCGGCGTCTGACAGCAACCGGGGATTTTGTTTCCATCCATTTCGACAAGCGTGCACCTGCAGCCATGTTCCAACAGGTCCATGACGCGCTGGCTGACCATCCCGGGGTGACGTTTGCGCAACGACGGTTGAAGTGTGGCTGGGGTGCCTGGTCCCTTGTGGCCGCCACGTTGGAGGCTGTGCGGGCAGCCGAGGCCGCATTTCCGCAAGCCACGCATTTCTATATGCTATCCGGCGATTGCATGCCTGTGAAATCAGGGGAATATGCACGGGCGTTTCTGGACAACGAAGACTGCGATTACATCGAAAGCTTTGATTTTCTGGCAAGCGACTGGATCAAGACCGGCTTCAAGGAAGAACGCCTGATTTATAGGCATTGGTTCAATGAGCGGACCCAGAAATGGCTGTTCTATACCAGCTATAACATCCAGAAACGCTATAAAATCACCCGTCAGATTCCCAAGGATCTGCAGATCATGATCGGATCGCAATGGTGGTGCCTGCGTCGCGAAACCATCGAGGCGATCCTTGATCTGATCCGCGAACGTCCGGAAATTGTCAGGTTTTTCAGCACGACGTGGATTCCCGATGAAACCTTTTTCCAGACACTGGTTGCCCATGTCGTGCCCAAGACCCAGATACGCACGCGGACGCTGACATTCCTGATTTTCACCGATTACGGAATGCCGGTGACCTTTTATAACGATCATTACGATCTGCTGTTGCGGCAGGATTATTTGTTCGCCCGCAAGATCAGCACCGAGGCTGTCGAGCTGCGTGCAAGGCTGGGCGCGCTGTGGCAGACAATCGGCCAGAATTTTCCTATTGCTGCCGAAGGGCGGCGTCTGTTCAGTTTTCTGACTGGTCGGGGGCGAATCGGTCGCCGTTTCGCCCCGCGATTCTGGGAAACGGACGGCAGTCTGGGAAATGATCGGGTTGCCCACATTATTGTTGCCAAGAAATGGCATATTGCCAAACGCCTGACCGCTGCGATCCGCTATCATACGGATATTCCCGCGGTGGATTATGTCTTCAACGAAGAAGAGGCCAATCTGCCGGAAATGGGTGGCGTCGAATCATCCCTTGGCAAGCGGGAACGCCACCGTCGGGCCTTGGTCAAACTGATGTTCGACCAGCTGGATGCGAACCGGTTGGCGTTTTGCGTCGATCCTTCGGCGCTTAATCTGGTCCGTGATTTCCACAGCGACCGGTCCGAGGTCCGCGTCCTGTTCGTCGACAGCAAGTTCAGCGATGATTACGTTCGTGGCCATATGGGACGTGTCGGTCTGGTGGCAGATGACGCCCCAAGCGGCCAGATCGACAGCTTGCTGCCCGTCGTGCGCAGCGATCTGGAACATGAGGCTGACCGCCTGAAAGAAGCGGGCTTTACCTATCTGTCATTGATTTCCGAAACGGCATCACAGGAAGAAAATGCGGCAGCCCTTGCGGCCTTCCTGAAACTTCCGGCAGATAAGGCCAGTACGCTGGCGGAAACGCCGCATCTGTTCGACGATTAGAAAGGTTCTTTCTATGGGCTTTGCCTATGATGATAGCAACATCTTCGCCAAAATCCTGCGAGGAGAGATTCCCAACAATACGGTCGCGGAAAACGACCACGCGCTGGCCTTCAGGGATATCTCGCCCAAGGCGCCGACGCATGTGCTGGTGATCCCGAAAGGGGCCTATGTCAGCTTCGACGATTTCTCGAAAAATGCCTCGGACGCCGAGATCGTCGGCTTTATGCGGCTGTGCGCCGAAGTTGCCGCCGCTGAGGGCGTCAGCTTGGATGGCGGTAACGGTTTCCGCGCCATCACCAATGCCGGCGAAGACGGCGTGCAAGAGGTTCCGCATTTCCACCTGCACATCATGGGTGGCCGGATGATGGGACCGATGGTCAGCCTGCGCGACTGATCAACACCGGCGCGGCGGGGTTACTTGCCGCGCGTCAGTTCGACGAAGACATCTTCAAGGTCGGGCTGTTCGGTGGCAACATCCAAAATCGGGATGCCTGCACCGCGCAATGCGTCCAGAATCTGGTCCGCCCGCAGGGTCGATGGCGGATATGTGATCGCCAGCCGTCCATCATCGCGGCGTTCATGGCGCACGCTTTCGGGAAGGGCAGGCAGGGTGACCGGACCGCCGGTGTCCAGAACCAGCGTCTTGCCATCGGTGCGTGACAGCAGTTCTTTGGTGTTCTGGCGAATGACGACCTCGCCGTGGTTGATGATGGCGATTTCGTCACACATCTGTTCGGCCTCTTCCAGATAATGGGTGGTCAGGATGATGGTCATACCCTGTTCGTTCAGCTTGCGGACATTGGCCCACAGCATATCGCGCAGGGTAATGTCGACGCCGGCTGTCGGTTCGTCCAGCACCAGAATCTGTGGCCGGTGCACCAAGGCCTTGGCCAGTAGCAGACGGCGCTTCATCCCGCCCGACAGGTTGCGGGCATAGGCATTGGCCTGTTCGGTCAGGCCGACAAGGGCCAGCAATTCATCCGTCCAGCGTTCGGATTTTGGGACACCGTAAAGGCCTGCCTGCACCTCTAGGCTGGCGCGCGGGGTAAAGAAGGGGTCCATGTTCAGTTCTTGCGGCATGATCCCGATGGCGGCCCGCGACTGGCGCGGGTTCACATCCTGATCAAAGCCCCAGATGACCACCTGACCGGCGGTTTTATTCACCAAACCTGCCAGAATATTGATCATCGTGGATTTTCCGGCACCATTGGGACCCAGCAGCCCGAAGATGCTGCCGGCCTTGATGGTCATATCCACGCCCTTCAGGGCATGTTTGGCAGGGGCGCTGCCTTGGGCGGCATAGGTCTTGCGAAGACCCGTAATTTTCAGAGCGTCGGTCATAGGTCTATCCTTGCAGTGCTTGCGAAGGCAGGCGGCGCTGCGCTATTGGTGGAGTTAGACCAGATGAAGCCCGCCGCCACAAGAAGGCCAGCCCATGACCCAACCCATCATCCGCCATGTCACGTCACGGACCGCTCTCTCGACCGAGACGGGTCCCGAGGCGATGAAAATGCCCGCCCCAGTCACCGAAAAAGTCACCAAGTGGCGCGTCTGCTGTGATGGCGACGATACGGCAGGTCTGGGCCATCCGCGTGTGTGGTTGGCAATCTCTCCGGAATTGGGGTTTGTCGATTGCGGCTATTGCGACAAGCGCTTTGTGATCGACCGCGAAAACGCCCACGACGATCACTGATCCGTCCCGGCACGGCTGGCCTTGCCCGCCCCCGTCGAGGGGGCGTCAAGGCCGGGTGGCTTCGCCACCCTTGCGACCGCTGTTGCGGCAACGGTCCGAACAATATTTGACCTGATCCCAGTCCTTGGCCCATTTCTTGCGCCATGTGAACGGCAGCCCGCAGGCTGTGCAGGTCTTTTGCGGCAAGTCCGCTTTCCGGCGCATTTTGGGCATAAGCCCCCCTTTTCGGCGGCTGGAAGATTCGGTCCAGCCGTGCCAAAAGACATGCTTGGACCATAGGGGAAGTTGAGCATGAGCGACGCATTCGGCAAGGGCTGCCATCTGAATCTGATTGATGGTTCGGCCTTTATCTTCCGCGCCTATCACGCGCTGCCGCCCCTGACGCGCAAATCGGACGGTTTGCCGATGGGTGCCGTCGCAGGGTTCTGCAACATGCTGTGGCGCTATGTCCAGAACGAGGATGGCAATGCCGCGCCGACCCATGCGGCGGTAATCTTTGACCATTCCTCGAAGACGTTCCGCAACGAGATCTATCCCGAATACAAGGCCAACCGCCCCGAGGCCCCCGAGGATCTGCGCCCGCAATTCCCGCTGACCCGCGATGCGACCCGCGCCTTCAATATCGCCTGCATCGAGACCGAAGGGTATGAGGCCGATGACATCATCGCTGCCCTGTCCTGCAAGGCGCGCGATGCGGGGGGCAGTGTCACCATCATCAGCAGCGACAAGGATTTGATGCAGCTGGTCGGCAATGGCGTCGATATGCTGGACCCGATCAAGAACAAGCTGATCGGCTCCGATGAGGTGATGGAGAAATTCGGCGTCGGCCCCGATCGTGTCATCGATGTGCAGGCGCTGGCAGGCGATGCGGTCGACAACGTGCCCGGTGCGCCCGGCATCGGCATCAAGACCGCCGCCCTGCTGATCAATGAATACGGCGATCTGGATGCGTTGCTGGAACGGGCGGGTGAAATCAAGCAGCCCAAGCGCCGCCAGACCCTGATCGACCATGCCGAACAAATCCGCATCAGCCGCCGTCTGGTCGCGCTGGATTGCGACACGCCGTTGGACTTTACGCTGGACAGTCTGGAAGTGCGCGACCCCGATCCGCAGACCTTGTTGGAGTTTCTGTCCGTGATGGAAATGAGGACGCTGTCAACACGCATTGCCGACAAGCTGGGCGCCGAAGCCCCCGCCATTACGGCCCCCCCCGTGGCCGATGCGCCCGCCGCACCCGAACAGCCCGCCATCGACACTGCCAGCTACGAAACCGTGACCGATATGGCCGCGCTGGACGGCTGGATTGCCGCGATTCGCGATGCCGGTCAGGTGGCGATCGATACCGAAACCACCGGACTGGACGAAATGCAGGCCGATCTGGTCGGGATTTCGCTTTCCGTGGCTGCGGGCAGGGCCTGCTATATCCCGCTTGGCCATGTCGCGGGGGGCGACGATCTGTTCGGCAAATCCGCACTGGTTGAAGGCCAGTTGGACATGCAGGCCGTGTTGGCGGCGTTGAAGCCGCTATTGGAAGACCCCTCGATCCTGAAGATCGGGCAGAACCTGAAATACGACTGGAAGATCTTGGCGCGGCTGGGTGTGCAGATGACGCCCTTGGCCGATACGATGCTGATGTCTTATGCGCTGAATGCGGGCACGCATAATCACGGTATGGACGAGTTGGCCGAACGCTATCTGGGCCATAAATGTATCCCCATCAAGGAATTGATCGGCACGGGCAAAAGCCAGATCCATTTCGGTCAGGTGGCCATTGAAAAGGCCGCCCCCTATGCGGCCGAAGACGCGGATGTCACGCTGCGTCTGTATCAACATTTCCTGCCGATGCTGCCTGACCAGCAGGTGATGACCGCCTATCAGACGCTGGAACGTCCAATGATTCCGGTATTGGCGGAAATGGAGATGACCGGCATCCGCGTCGATGGGTCCACCCTGAGCCAGATGTCGAACGTCTTTGCCCAAAAACTGGCCCAGCTAGAGGATGAGATTCACGAACTGGCCGGTGAGAAATTCAACATCGCCAGCCCCAAACAATTAGGTGAAATCCTGTTTGAACGCATGGGCTTGCAGGGCGGCAAGCAGGGCAAAACCGGTGCGTTTTCAACCAGTGCCGACGTGTTGGAGGATTTGGCCGCCGAAGGTCACGACCTGCCGGCGCGGGTGTTGGATTGGCGTCAGATCAGCAAGCTGAAATCGACCTATACCGATGCGCTGCAAACCTATGTGAATGCCGAAACGGGGCGGGTCCATACCAGCTATTCCATCACGGGCGCGCAGACGGGGCGTTTGGCGTCCAGTGATCCGAACCTGCAAAACATCCCGATCCGGTCCGAAGAAGGTCGCCGTATCCGGCAGGCCTTTGTGGCACCCGACGGGTATAAACTGGTTAGTCTGGATTACAGCCAGATCGAATTGCGTATTCTGGCCCATGTCGCGGATATTCCGGCGCTGAAGCAGGCGTTCCGTGATGATATCGACATCCACGCCATGACCGCCAGCCAGATGTTCGGCGTGCCGGTTGAGGGTATGGACCCGATGATTCGCCGTCAGGCCAAGGCGATCAACTTTGGCGTCATCTATGGCATTTCGGGGTTCGGGTTGTCGCGCAACCTGCGTATTCCGCGGGCCGAGGCACAGAGCTTCATCGACACCTATTTCGAACGCTTCCCCGAAATCCGTGCCTATATGGACAAAACCGTGGCGGATGCCAAACAGGACGGCTTTGTGCGGACCATGTTCGGGCGGCGTATCAATACGCCCGGCATCAACCAGTCCGGCCCTGCCGCAGGTGGTGCGCGTCGTGCGGCAATTAACGCGCCGATTCAGGGTGCTGCTGCCGATATCATCCGCCGCGCGATGGTACGAATGCCTGATGCCATCAAGCATCTGCCCGCGCGGATGCTGTTGCAGGTTCATGACGAACTGGTCTTTGAAGTGCGCGACGATGCGGTTGACGATCTGATCAAAGTCGCCCGTGACATCATGGAAAACGCGTCCGAACCTGTGATCAAGCTGTCCGTTCCCCTGACGGTCGAGGCGGGACAGGGGCTGAACTGGGCGGATGCCCATTAAGCCAAGGCTTCACTTTCCGCGCGCTGCCTGTTAGGCGGCGCGCACCCGGTCGCAGCCTACCCGGGTCACAAAAACAAGGGTTACAGATATGAAAACTACTCTCGTCTGCTCTGGCGGAATCGATTCCGTTTCTTTGGCGCACAGCCTTGCGGGGCAGGGGCACCTGTCGCGGTTGGTCAGCTTTGATTATGGCCAGCGTCACCGCAAGGAGCTGGATTTTGCCGCCGCTTGTGCGCGCCGTCTGAGCGTGCCGTTCCATCTGGTCGATTTGTCCGGCCTTGGGTCGGCACTGTCAGGATCGGCCCTGACTGATGATATCGACGTTCCTGACGGCCACTATGCCGAAGAAACGATGCGCGTCACCGTCGTTCCCAACCGCAACGCGATCATGCTGACGATTGCCTTTGGTATTGCTGCTGCCAATGGTGATGATGCAGTTGCTGCGGCGGTGCATGGGGGCGATCACTTCATCTATCCCGACTGCCGCCCCGCCTTTACGGATGCCTTTGGTGCAATGCAGAAGGCGGCGCTGGACGGCTATGCCGATATCGATCTGCATGTGCCCTTTGTCCACGCGACCAAGGCCGACATCGTGACCGAAGGCGCGCGTCACAACACGCCGTTTGCCGAAACATGGTCCTGTTATAAGGGCAGCGACCGGCATTGCGGGCGCTGCGGCACCTGCGTCGAGCGGCGCGAGGCCTTCCATCTGGCGGGCGTTACCGACCCCACCGATTATGCCGATCCCGATTTCTGGCAGGCGGCCATCGCCGCGCATGAGGGGCCGTGATGTACAAGATCAGCAAGGAATTTCACTTCAGTGCCTCGCATCAGCTGACGCATCTGCCGGACGATCACCAATGCGCGCGGCTGCATGGGCATAACTACATCGTTGTAGTCGAACTGGCATCGACCGATCTGAACGCCGATGGCTTCGTGCGCGATTACCACGAACTAAAGCCGCTGAAAGATTACATCGACGGCACCTTCGATCACCGCCATCTGAACGACGTGCTAAAGGGTCCATCCACCGCCGAAAACATGGCGCGGCATTTCTTTGACTGGTGCAAGGCCCGCTGGCCCGAAACCACCGCCGTCAAGATCAGCGAGACGCCCAAGACATGGGCCGAGTACCGCCCATGAGCCGCCTTCGCATTGCTGAAATCTTTGGCCCGACCATCCAAGGCGAGGGCGCGTTGATCGGCGAACCGACCGTCTTTATCCGCGCAGGTGGCTGCGATTACCGATGCAGCTGGTGCGATTCCTTGCATGCGGTGGAGAGCGCCTTCCGCGAGACATGGACGCCGTTGGAACCTGAACAGGTCTGGGTCAAGGTGCGCGATCTGTCGGGGGGCGTACCGCTGACGATCTCCATTTCGGGCGGGAATCCGGCGATTCAGGATTTCGGGCCGGTGATTGCGATGGGAAAGCGCGACGGCTATCGCTTTGCTTGCGAAACCCAAGGGTCGGTCGCGCGGGTTTGGTTCGGCGATTTGGATATGCTGGTGCTCAGCCCCAAGCCGCCCTCCAGCGATCAGGTGGTGGATTGGGATGCCTTTGATGCCTGCGTTCAGGCGGGGCAGACGGCCAAGCAAACCGTCATCAAGATCGTGATTTTCGACGATGCTGATTACCGGTGGGCGCAGGAGGCTGCGGCCCGCTATCCGAACCTGCCGCTGTATCTGCAACCCGGCAACCCCGAGGTGGACCCCGATGTGCCTGTTGCCGCGCAGGATGTGGCGGACCGGCTGTTATGGCTGGTGAATAAGGTCACTGCGGACCGCTGGTTCAGGCCACGGGTGTTGCCGCAATTGCATGTCATGCTGTGGGGAAACCTGCGCGGGGTGTGATTGCGTCCCGCGACGCCGGGGGGCCTGCAGCCCCCCGGACCCCCCGCTGGCGGCTCAAGCGATCAATTCGCCCTGAAGGGAGTTTGTCGCGCTTTCAATAATCCGCACTTGCACCAGATCGCCGACCTGCGCCTGCGGGGCGTTGACGAAAACTGAATGCAGATAGTCGGATTTGCCGATAATCTGACCAGCATCTCGGCCCAGTTTTTCGAACAGCACGCCGACCGTACGACCGACCATATCCTGCTGGACGGCTTTTTGCTGGCGGGTCAGCAGGGCCTGCAATTCCTGCAGGCGGGCGTCGGCGACGGCGGCCTCGACCTCGGGGCGGTCATAGGCGGGGGTGCCCGGGCGGGGTGAATATTTGAAGCTGTAGGCCATGCCATAGCCGACCTGTTCGATCAGGCGCAGCGTATCGCGATGATCCTGATCGGTTTCACCCGGAAAGCCGACGATGAAATCGCTGGTCAGCAAGATGTCGGGGCGCGCGGCACGGATACGGTCGATCAGGCGCAGATAGTGATCCGCCGTATGCTTACGGTTCATCGCCTTTAGGATGCCATCACTGCCCGATTGGACCGGCAGATGCAGATAGGGCATCAGTTGCGGCACATCGCCATGGGCGGCGATCAGATCCTCGGCCATGTCATTGGGGTGGCTGGTGGTATAGCGGATACGGTCCATACCGTCGAGTTCGGCGATGGCGCGGATCAGGCGGCCAAAGCCCCATTCGCGGCCATCGGGGCCTTCGCCATGCCAGCCGTTCACGTTCTGTCCCAGTAGGGTCAGTTCACGCACGCCGCGTGCAACCAGATTGCGTGCCTCGGAAAGAATGCGGTCGACGGGGCGGCTAACCTCGGCCCCGCGGGTATAGGGCACGACGCAAAAGGCGCAGAATTTGTCGCAGCCTTCCTGCACGGTCAAAAACGCAGCCGGTGCGCGGCGGGTGGCCATGCGTTCGGGCAGGTGGTCGAACTTGTCTTCCTCGGGGAAGTCGGTGTCGATATTTGGGCCTTCGCCGCGCGCCATGGCGGGCAGGCGGTGATAGGATTGCGGGCCCACGACCAGATCGACCAGCGGCATGCGGCGGGTAATCTCGGCGCCCTCGGCCTGTGCCACGCAGCCTGCGACGCCGATCTTCAGGTCGGGTTTCGCGGCCTTCAGCGGCTTTAGACGACCCAGATCGGAATACAGCTTTTCCGCCGCTTTTTCGCGGATATGGCAGGTATTCAGCAGGACCATATCGGCGTCCGACTGATCCTCGGTCATGACATAGCCTTCGGCGCCCATGGCTTCTGCCATGCGCTGGCTGTCATAGACGTTCATCTGGCAGCCATAGGTTTTGATAAATAATTTTTTGGCCGCCGGTGCGGTCTTGGCTTCTTCGGTCATGCCACGCTGTCCTTGGGGTTCGCGCGCTGATACAGGAAAGGCGGGCTTTTGGAAAGACAGAGCATGGACAGCGATCTGGTGACCATCCGTAATATCGGGCCCGCGACGGCGAAATCGCTGATGGCTGTCGGTATTCCCGATGCTGCAACCCTGCACCGGCTGGGGGCGGATGCGGCCTACGCTATGTTGCTGGCAGGCGGGGAGCGACCGCATTTCATCGGCTATTATGTGATGCATATGGCGCTGCAAGGACGCCCGTGGAATGATTGCAAGGGCGACGAAAAGGCCGCCCTGCGCCAGCGCTTCGATGCGCTGGTGGCAGATGTGCGGGGCGACCCCCTGTCCGGACTGGAGGCCGAACTGGATGTCATAGGCCTGCGCCGCCCCGGTTAGGTCATTCGCCTTTGGCGTGGGTTTCGAACCGCAGGCCCTTGGCGCTGCGATCCGGGAAACCGGCCCAATAGGTGTGTTCGGGCGTTTCATTGCCGTCATCATCAAGCGCGGTCACGCCATCATCCGAGACCGGCGTCAGGTCCAGAAAACGCGCCTCGTCCTGTTTGTCCTTCAGGTGGACATCGAAATAGGCGGTGCTGAAATGTTGCAGGATGTTGTTCATCCGCACCGTGTCCCAGACTGCATCGGCATAATGTTCAAAAGGCGCCCAGCCCAGCTTTTCCGACATCGCATAGGATTCGGCTGGGGCTGGCATAGGGGCGGCAGCATTGTGGTTGGCGTGGTTGAAGGTCAACAGATGGCGGGTGGTGCCGGTGGTTTCGTCGAAAATCTGACGGATGGCATCATACTCCGACACGTCATCAACACTGCCTGCGACCAGCATCAGGGGCTTGTCGATCTGTGCCAGACCCTCGGCGTCCCAGAAATCATGCTGGCGACCCCATGGGGCAATTGCCATGACGGCTTTGACGCGGGGGTCGACCAGTTCGGCAAATTCGTCGCTGCCGGCCTGAAGGCGGGAAAGCAGGGGCTGGGGGGCGACGAAGCGGTCAGGCTCGGACCGGGTAACGGCGGTTTCGGTCAGGCCACCGCCCGCAAAGATCACCGCGCCATAGCCGCCCATCGAATAGCCGATAACGCCGGTATGATCGGCATCGGTAATCGCGCCGATTTCATCATCAAGACCCGCCATGCTGTCCAGCAGGAAACGCTGGTCAACAGCACGGTTCACAAGGGTCGAGATGAAAGGCCCCATATCGTCATAGGTGCTTTCGGGGTGGTCTGCCGAAACAACGACATAACCTTTTGAGGCCATGTTTTCCGCCAGATGACTCATCAGATAACGGTTGCCGGGAAAACCGTGAGAGACGATCAGCAGGGGGAATTCGCCGGTGGCGGTGGCGGCATCGCGGCTGGCACGGCCTGTCAGGATCACATGGGTTTCACCGTCGCGCAGCAGGACATCATAGGTGCCGCCCGCTTGGGTGTCTTCGGCTGCGGGATACCAGATTTCCACAGTCATGGTGCGGGGACCGGTCGGCGGGGTGCCTTCGGCAGTGGTGGCCGCAACGTTGATGCGGTCGGGGTCGGTGAATTCCACGGTCCTGACGCCAACGGGCAGATCGCCATAAGCGGCCAGTTCGGGCGCATCAGGGCGAATCATATCGATGCGGTTCATGGCGGGTTCTTCGGCGGCAAGTGGTGTCGCGCAGACCATGGCGGCGGCTGCGGCCATCAAAAATTGTCTCACGGATATCTCCTCCTGAAGTTTCGGCGCACTGTGCGTGCGGTCCACACAGTTGGCAAGTCGCTGCGACACCCATTGAACGCGCCGTGTGCGGCGGATAGCCTGCCAGCAATATCCGGTTGAGGAGCATCACCATGACGACACCGCAAAGCTGGGAAGCACGCGCCGACGCATATTCCCTTTACGGCTTCACGGACCTGCCCAGCGTGCATAAACGCGGTGCGGTCGTGCTGACCCATGGCGAAGGCCCCTATGTCGTAGACGTTAACGGCAACCGCTATCTGGATGCCAATTCGGGCCTGTGGAACATGGTCGCCGGTTTCGACCACAAGGGTTTGGCGCAGGCTGCCAAAGACCAGTACGACCGCTTTCCGGGCTATCACGCGTTTTTCGGGCGGATGTCCGACCAGACCGTGATGCTGTCGGAAAAACTGATCGAGGTGTCGCCTTTTTCCAACGGCAAGGTGTTCTATACGAACTCCGGTTCCGAAGCGAATGACACGATGGTCAAGATGCTGTGGTTCATGCATGCATCCGAAGGCAATCCGCAAAAGCGCAAGATCATCACCCGTGGCAATGCCTATCACGGTGTGACGGCTGTGTCGGCCAGTATGACCGCCAAGCCCTATAACGAGGTTTTCGGCCTGCCGCTGCCCGGCTTTATCCATGTGGGCTGCCCTCACTTCTGGCGTTTCGGTGCCGAGGGCGAGACAGAAGAACAGTTCACCGCCCGCCTTGCGCGCGAACTGGAAGACACCATCTTGCAGGAAGGCGCAGACACCATCGCCGGTTTCTTTGCAGAACCTGTGCAGGGTGCTGGCGGGGTTATTCCGCCGTCCAAAGGCTATTTCCAGGCGGTCCTGCCGATCCTGAAGAAATATGGCATCCCCATGATCTCGGACGAGGTGATCACCGGATTTGGCCGCACGGGGAACACATGGGGCTGTGAAACCTATGATTTCACACCGGACGCCATCATTAGCTCTAAAAACCTGACGGCGGGCCTGTTCCCCATGGGGGCTGTGATCCTTGGGCCGGAACTGTCCGACCGCCTGCAAGCCGCCATCGAAAAGATCGAGGAATTCCCGCATGGCTTCACCGCCTCGGGTCATCCGGTCGGCTGCGCGATCGCGTTGAAGGCTATTGATGTGGTGATGAATGAAGGTCTGGCCGAAAACGTCCGCAACCTTGCGCCGCGGTTCGAAGACGGCATGCGCCAATTGGCCCAGAACCCCAATATCGGCGAATATCGCGGCATCGGCTTTATGTGGGCGCTGGAGGCGGTCAAGGATAAGGCCACCAAGACACCCTTTGACGGCCATCTGTCGGTCAGCGAACGCATTGCCAATACCTGCACCGATATGGGCCTGATCTGTCGTCCGCTGGGCCAATCCATCGTGCTGTGCCCTGCGTTCATCATGACCGAACCCCAGATGGATGAAATGTTCGAAAAGCTGGACAAGGCGCTGGGCAAGGTCTTCGCCGAAGTCGCCTGACCGGATCAACGCCCGTCCCTGTCAAAGGGGCGGGCATGTCACCGCAGTCGCATGACATCACCTTGATGCCAGACAGGTGCGCCGTCGCGGAAATCCATCGAAATCGCGCCGGTCTTGCGCAGACTGGCCGGATCGAACAGCAGACAGGGCAGATGTCCGGTTTCGGGCAGCTTTTCTGAGGCAACAACGATACGCTTGGCCTTACAGGCCCCTTGGGCGCGATCACCCGATCCTTTGCCCGTCAGATGCCACAGCTGCCAACCGTTCGGCAGGTCGGCCCAATGGTCGCGCTTATCCCCCTGCCATGCGGGGCGGGCGGCGGATATTTCCTGCGTTTCCATATCGCCATCCTCTTGCAACCAGCTTGAGATGACAAAGGCCCCGCCCGCCGGTTTTGACACGGCGCGACCTTGGGGGGTCATCAGACCGACGGCCTCGCCCTCGGGCGCGATCAGGATCATCGGACGCTGCGTGGTTGCCCATATCCCGCCCGCTGCGACCATCATCACCAGCCCCACTACCAACCCGCAATTCAGCACCCATGTCCGTTGCCCCCGCAACCGCCAGCACAGGATGGCCAGCACGGCCCCGAACTCCATCATTGGAATAACGGCGGCAGGCGGTTTGGAGACGGCCATCACCGACCCACCCAGACCTGCGACAAATCCTGCCACCAACAGCATCCATTTTGTGCCGATGCCCATGACCCACAGGGCGGGTGCCTCGGCCCCGATCAGCGCCAGAATCGCACCGATGACGCCTGCGGGCATGACCAGCGTCCCCATCACCGGCACCGCCAACAGGTTGGCCAACAGCCCGTATTGCGACATCCGGTTGAAATGCGCGGCAGCGATGGGCGATGTCACCAGCGCCGCCACCAGCGATGATACCACCAGCATCGCCACAGGTTTGATCCACCACGGGAACCAGGGGGCAATCCGCGACCACGGGCCATAGCTGATAATTAGGGCGATGGTTGCGGCAAAGCTCATCTGGAAGCCGGCGCCGGTGACGGCTTCGGGGGTGATGATCAGGATGACGGTCCCCGCCAGCGCGACGGACCGGAACGATATTGCCCGCCGGTCGGCCAGAATTGCGCCCAGCATGACGGCAACCATGATGAACGCGCGTTCCGTCGCCACCCCGCCCCCCGACAGCCACAGATACGCCGCCGCCGCCGCCAATGCGCCGCCCGCCGCCCATTTGTGCAAGGGTTGGCCCAACCCGATGCCCGCCCCTTGCAGGCCCACGGTCAAAAACCGCAGCCCCGCATACACGAACCCCGCCAGCATCCCCATATGCAGACCCGAGATGGAGATGATGTGATACAGGTTCGAGGCCCGCATGATTGCGTTCGTCTGTTCCGAAATTCCCGACCGGTCCCCTGTCATCAGGGCCGATGCGACGCCCCCCGCCTGACCGCCGATGCGGTCGCGGATGGCGGCGCTGACCTTCAGGCGGGCGCGGTGCAGCCACCAGATGCCGCCTTGGGGGGCTGCCACCGCCATGATCGGCGTGCGGGAATAACCGACCGCCCCCAGTTCCTGAAACCACGCATAGATGCGGAAATCGAAACTGCCCGGCGCGGCAGGGCCCGAAGGCGGCCCAAGATGTCCGGTCATCATCACCCGCTGGCCGACGGGCGGCAGATCGGCGTCGGGCGTCATCAGCGACAGACGCACCCTGGCCGGCGTGCGATCGGGGGCCAGATCGCGCAGCATCACCTGATCCAGCGTCACGCGCATCCGGTCGCGCGATGACCGGTCAATCTCGGTCACGCGGCCTTCGACGGGGCCGTAATACCGCCATTGCAACACCGGCGCGGCGATATGTGCCGCGCGAAAACCGGCCAAACCGGTGCCGATGCCCACCAGCATCACGGCCAAAGCCCCCAGATGCAGCGCATCGGCCATGCGCCAGCCGATACGCCCGCGATCGGCAAAACGATGGGCCGATACCGCCAGCGTCAGGGCCGCAAGAACCAGCGCGCCAAGGGCCACCCATTGCCACGCGCCAAGCAGCGCCGGTCGCCAGAACCACAGGGTGATACCGACCGACAGCAGCACAGGCACCCAAGGGAACAGGCCCGCACGCGTTGCGGCGGCCGGGCGTGGCTGGAAGGGGGGCGTACCCGTATGGGGCAACATCCTTGTCCTTTCGCGGCCTGTTGACTATCAATTGCCCCTAAGAATGGCACGGCGACTGTTACCAAAGCGTTAACGCCCGACCGCCGTGTCGCATCATGACATTTTCCGAAGGCCCCCATGTCCGAAACCCCCTCTGTCGTCACCCGTTTTGCCCCTTCGCCCACCGGATATCTGCATGTCGGTGGCGCAAGAACGGCGCTGTTCAACTGGCTTTATGCCCGTGGTCGTGGTGGCAAGTTCCTGCTGCGGATCGAAGATACCGACCGCGCCCGTTCCACCCCCGAAGCCACCGCCGCGATCCTGAAGGGTCTGGAATGGCTGGGCCTTGACTGGGACGGCGAACCCGTCAGCCAGTTCGAACAAAAGGACCGCCACGCCGAGGTCGCCAACCAGATGCTGGCGGCGGGCAAGGCCTATAAATGCTTTTCGACGACTGATGAAATCGCCGCATGGCGTGAAGAAAACCCCCGTCAGCCCTTCATCAGCCCGTGGCGCGATGCGACCGACCTGCCGGATGCGCCCTATGCGATCCGCCTGAAGGCCCCGCGCGACGGCGAAACGGTGATTGCCGACGAAGTGCAGGGCGATGTGCGTGTGGCCAATGACCAGCTGGACGATATGGTCCTGCTGCGCAGCGACGGCACACCGACCTATATGCTGGCCGTGGTTGTGGATGACCATGATATGGGCGTCACCCATGTTGTGCGCGGCGATGACCACCTGACCAACACGGCCCGCCAGATCCAGATCTATGACGCGATGGGCTGGGACCGTCCGGTCTTTGCACATATCCCGCTGATCCATGGTGAGGATGGCAAGAAGCTGTCCAAGCGCCACGGCGCGGTCGGCCTGCATGAATTTGCGGCCCTCGGCTATCCGCCCGCTGCCATGCGTAACTATCTGGCCCGTTTGGGTTGGAGCCATGGCGATGACGAGCTGTTCGACGACGCGCAGGCCCGCGAATGGTTCGATCTTTCGGGCATTGGTCGTGCGCCTGCGCGGTTGGATTTCAAGAAGCTGGAACATGTCAGCGGCCACCATATCGGCACCATGTCCGACGCCGCTGTCATGGAAGCGTTGCAGGATTACCTTACGGAATCGGATGGCGCGGCATTGACGCCCGTGCAGCTTCAACGGATCGAAGGCGCCATGCCTGCCTTGAAAGAAAAAGCCAAAACGCTGCCTGCATTGATGGATCAGGCACGCTTCGCCCTGATCGAGCGCCCGATCGAGGTCGACGCCAAAGCGGCCAAGAATCTTGACGCGGTATCCCGTGGTATGCTGAAATCATTGACTGCCGCGGTGCAGAATGCTAGCTGGAGCCGAGACGAGCTGGAGGGTTTCGCCAAGCAAATCGCAGAGCAACATGGCGTGGGCCTTGGCAAGATTGCCGGCCCCTTGCGGGCAGCCTTGGCCGGAACCAGCGCGACCCCCAGTGTATTCGACATGATGACTGCGCTTGGTCGCGACGAAACGCTGGCCCGGCTTCAGGACCAGACCGATTTGGCAGGCTGAAGCCTGCTTTCACATGCCAATACAGCCTGCCGGTTTTAACGACAGGCTGTAAGGCTTAGCCGGAAAGGACGCACAGGATGGCTGATAAAAGCGCCAAACTGCGAATTAACGACCAGGATTACGATCTGCCGATCCTTAGCCCGACGCAGGGACCGGATGTTTTGGACATCCGCAAGCTCTATGGTCAGGCCGATGTCTTCACCTATGATCCCGGCTTTACCTCGACCGCCAGTTGCGATTCGACCATCACGTTCATCGATGGCGACAAGGGTGAACTGTGGTATCGCGGATATCCCATCGAACAGCTGGCCGGCCAGTCCAACTATCTGGAAGTCTGCTATCTGCTTCTTTACGGTGAACTGCCTTCGGCAGAGCAGATGTCTGATTTTGAACACCGCGTGACCCGTCACACGATGGTCCACGAACAGATGCACAACTTCTTCCGTGGCTTCCGTCGCGATGCGCATCCGATGGCCACAATGGTTGGCGTAATCGGTGCAATGTCGGCATTCTATCACGACAGCACCGATGTTGCCGATCCGTGGCAGCGTGAAGTGGCCGCGATCCGTCTGATCGCGAAAATGCCGACGATTGCTGCGATGGCCTATAAATACTCGATCGGGCAGCCCTTCGTGTATCCCGACAACGAGCTGGATTACGCGTCCAACTTCCTGCACATGTGCTTCTCGGTTCCGGCAGAGAAATACACTGTCGATCCGGCGCTGGCCCGTGCCATGGACCGCATCTTCACGCTGCACGCCGATCACGAACAGAACGCCTCGACCTCGACCGTGCGTCTGGCAGGTTCGTCGGGTGCGAATCCCTTCGCCTGTATCGCTGCGGGCATTGCATGCCTGTGGGGTCCGGCACATGGTGGCGCAAACCAGGCATGTCTGGAAATGCTGCGTGAAATCGGCACGGTTGACCGGATTCCGGAATTCATCGCCCGCGCCAAAGACAAGAACGATCCGTTCCGCCTGATGGGCTTTGGCCACCGCGTCTATAAGAACTTCGATCCGCGTGCGAACGTGATGAAGGAATCCGCAGACGAGGTTCTGGAGCTGCTGGGCGTCGGGGACAACCCGACCCTGCAGGTCGCCAAGGAACTGGAACGCATCGCGCTTGAGGACGAATATTTCGTCAGCAAGAAGCTGTATCCGAACGTCGATTTCTATTCGGGCATCATTCTGGAAGCCATGGGCTTCCCGACGTCCATGTTCACGCCGATCTTTGCGCTGTCGCGTACGGTTGGCTGGATTGCCCAGTGGAAAGAGATGATCGGCGATCCGCAGAACAAGATCGGTCGTCCGCGCCAGCTGTATGTCGGTTCGGAACGCCGCGACTATGTAGATTTCTCGAAGCGCTAAGTTTTCGGGGGATAAAGGAAAGGGGCCCCGTCGCGGGCCCCTTTTTTATGCGACAACGAAAAGCTTGCGTGACAGGCGCGGCAGTGGCAAGGGGTCCGGCATGAGTGAACATGATCAGGCAAAGACGCCAAAAGTGGCGTTGGTGACGGGGGCCTCGCGCGGGCTGGGGGCGGCTTTGGCCGAAAGTCTGGCAGCACGCGGGTATCACGTGCTGGCAGTGGCACGAACGGTCGGCGGGCTGGAGGAGTTGGACGACCGTATCCGCGCGGCGGGCGGTCAGGCGACCCTTGCGCCGATGGATGTGGGCGAGGCTGCGGCGATGCAGCAGATGGCGCAAGCGATTGCAGGCCGTTGGGGTGGGCTGGACCTGTGGGCGCATTGCGCGATCCACGCGGCCCCCATGTCGCCTGCGCCGCATATAGAAGGCCGCGACTGGTCCAAATCGATGTTGATCAATGTCGAGGTGACGCGCGGTCTGATCGCACTGTTGGAGCCGTTGTTGCGGCGCAATGGCGGTACATCGCTGTTCTTTGACGATCCGCGCGAAGGACAGAAGTTTTTTGGCGTCTATGGTGCAACCAAGGCAGCCCAGATTGCGCTGGCCCGCACATGGCAGGCCGAAACAGCCCGTATGGGGCCACGTGTGGTGATTGATTCGCCCGCACCCATGCCAACTGCTGTGCGCGCACGGTTTTTCCCCGGCGAGGATCGCAGCCAGCTGATCTCCTGCAAAGCCGAGGCCGAGCGGATTCTGAGCGCCCTGTAAATTGCGTCCCGCGGCGCAGCGGGGGGCTGCCTGCCCCCCGCACCCCCCCCCCGGGGCGTCGTGTCACGAGGCGATCAGCGGTTCCGTGGCCTTGGCCAGCCATGCGCGATCCCTGTCGTCCAAGTCATCCGACAAGGCATCTCGAACCTGTGCGTGATAGGCATCCAGCCAGTCGCGTTCATCGGGGGACAATGCCGCAATATCGATCAATCTGCGATCAATCGGGCATAGGGTCAGTGTCTGGAAGCCCAACATCTGACGGCCTGCTTCAGCCTGTGCTTCCTCAATGGCGATCAGATTCTCGATCCGGATGCCAAAGGCACCTTCGCGGTAATAGCCAGGTTCATTTGACAGGATCATCCCCGCTTGCAGGGCAACATCGTTGGCGCGGCTGACGCGGATCGGGCCTTCGTGGACGCAAAGGGCCGCGCCGACGCCATGGCCGGTGCCGTGATCGAAATCCAGTCCCTGCGCCCAGAGATGTTGGCGCGCCAATGCGTCCAGATGGCCGCCCGTGACGCCTTGTGGAAAGCGGGCGCGGCTGAGGGCGATCATGCCCCGCAGAACCCCAGTATAGGGGCCGATCGCTTCTTGAGCGGGGTCACCTATGGGTACGGTGCGGGTGATATCCGTGGTGCCGCACTCATATTGTCCGCCGCTGTCGATAAGCAGCAAATCGCCCGCGCTGATGGTGCGGTTCGTTGCCTGTGACACGCGGTAATGGACAATCGCCCCGTTCGGACCTGCCCCCATAATTGTGTCGAAGCTGATATCCAGAATGCCCTGTTCGCGGCGGAAATCCTCAAGCTGGCGGACAACGCCGATTTCGGTCAGCGTATCGGGTTGCTGCCGGTCCAGCCATGACAGCAGGCGGACCATTGCGATGCCGTCCTGATGGTGGGCTTTGCGCATTCCGGCCAATTCGGGGCCGTTCTTGATTGCCTTGGGCAGGATGGCGGGATCAGGCGCGCGGGCGATATCCGTCTGTGCGTTTTCAAGGATGCGGAAGGCGGCTTCTGGGGCAGAGGCAGGGTCCAGCCGGACGGGGCCCTCCAGATCAGTCAATGCAGCAGATAGGGCATCATGGGGCAGGATGGTGACCTGATTGCCCAAGTGCGCCCGCAGCTGATCATCGAATTTCGCCGGATCGGCGAAAAGCGCAAGATGGCCGCTGTCGGACAATACGGCAAAGGATTGCACGATGGGGTTCTTGGGGACGTCCGTGCCGCGGATATTCAGCAGCCATGAAATCGAATCGGGCAGCGACATGAAGGCGGCAGCCTGTCCTGCCGATTTCAGCTGCGCGGCCAGTCTTGCGCGTTTTTCGTCGCCGCCTTCCCCTGCCCATTCGGCGGGGTGGATGCGGGCCTGCCCGACGGGGGTGGCGGGGCGATCGGGCCAGATGGTATCGACGGGGTTTTGGTCAAGGGCTATCAGGCCGATGTTGCTGCCCTCAAGCGCCTGCTCCATCCCTTCGATTTCCTTGCGGGTGTGCAGCCAAGGATCAAAGCCGATGCGACCGCCTTTCGGCAGCGCCTCTCGTAGCCAGTCCGAGGGGCGCGTTTCTGGCCATGGAACGGGGGTGAAATGGGCGGGGTCGATCTGGCTGCGGACCTGCACACGGTATCGGCCATCGATAAAGACACCGGCCCGATCCATCGTGACAATGGCAAAGCCTGCGCTGCCGGTGAAACCTGTCAGCCATTCCAGCCGTGCATCGGCATCGGCAACATATTCCCCCTGATGGGCGTCGGCGCGCGGAACGATGAAGCCGACCAGATCCTGATCCCGTAATGCAGTGCGAAGTTCAGCCAGACGGGGGGCGTGGTTGCCGCCGCCCTCGGGGTCGTCGAATGTCTGGAAGGGGGTCATAATTCAATGGCTTTCATGATTTCAGGCTCGACCACCTGAACGTCGGGCAGGGCCTGGATCATCACCGATGCATCCTGTTCCAGCGCGTCGAAGGTTTTGTAGTGGCAGGGGATGACCGTCTTGAAATTGAAATAGCGTTTCGCGGCATAGCTGGCACGGGTCATATCCATGGTGAAATGGCCACCCGCACACAGAATGCCGATATCGGGTTTATGCAGATCGCCCATCCAGTCCATATCGGCCATGATGTCGGTATCGCCCGACAGATAGATAACGTGACCTTCGGCGGCGATCATATAGCCCGCCTCGGCCCCCGCATAGATCGGGCCGTTGGGTCCGCTGATGGAACTGGAATGGCAGGCATTGACCATGGTCACCTGCACGCCGGCCAGATCGACCGTGCCGCCTTTGTTGAAACCGATGCCGGTGATGTTTTCCTCGGCTTCCCAATAGGTGATCAGGTCATAGATGCCGGCGATAGGAATATCCAGATCACGCGCCAGTGCCAGCGCATCACCGCTGTGGTCGCCGTGACCGTGGGTCAGCAGAATATGGGTGGCGCCCTTGATGGCCTGATCGCGCTGGTCCTGCGGGAAGGCGGGGTTTCCGGTGATCCACGGGTCGATCAAAATAACCGCATCCCCTGTTTCCAGTCGAAAGCCGGAATGGCCAAGCCAGATCAGTTTCATCATAGGCTCCTGTCTTTGAAGAATATCACGTTCAGTCGGTATCAGAACCCGCGCCCGCCCGATCGGGTTGCGTCAGATCACAGGGGCGGCATCATCCAGCCGCAGGCGCAGCCTTTCACGCCCGCCCCATGTGGACAGTTCCAGCTTGCCCGCCAGATGGAAGCGCCGTCCCTTAGACCCGATCAGCGACGGACCAAGCGGGCCGTCCATCGCGCCCCATGCCACAGCCTCCATCGCGGGGGCGCCGGGGGTGCGAAAGGACAGGCGCAGGTGGCGGTCGCCCATGGTCGCGGCGCTGTCGATCACCTGATCGGCAAAGGCAAAGCGCGGGGCAGGGGCGGCCTGACCATAGGGGCCGGCGTCTTCCAGCATTTTGAACATCTGTGGTGTGGCCCCCGATGTTTCCAACAGGCCGGAAATTCGCAGATCGCCACCGCCCGTCCGGCCCGCCAGATCGCGTTCCAGCAGGTCCGACAGACGTTCCATCGCCGCAGTGATCTTGTCTTCGGCAACCGTCAGACCCGCGGCCATTTCGTGGCCGCCGCCCTTGATCAGCAGCCCCTCGCGGGCCAGTCGCTGGATGGCACGCCCCAGATCGACGCCCGGCACCGATCGGGCCGAGCCTTTGCCGATGCCGCCTTCGACCCCGATCACGACCGAGGGCAGGTCGGTCGCCTCTTTTACGCGGGCGGCGACAATGCCGACGACGCCCGGATGCCAGCCCTGACCGGCGGCCCATGACAGGCGGCTGTCCATCCGCGCCTCGACCTGCGCCAAGGCTTCGGTGCGGACGGCAGCCTCGATCGCGCGGCGGTCGCGGTTCAGATCGTCCAGCTGTTGTGCCAGCTGCGCCGCTTGCACCGGATCGCGCGAGGCCAGACATTGCGCCCCCAGATCGGCGCGGCCCACACGGCCACCGGCATTGATGCGCGGCCCTAGTAGGAACCCTAGATGAAAGGCCGCAGGCGGGCCGTCCAACCGTGCGATGTCGGATAGGGCCACCAGACCGGGGCGTTGGCGGCGGGCCATGACGGCCAACCCCTGACGCACAAAGGCACGGTTCACACCGACCAAGGGGGCCACATCGGCCACGGTGGCCAGCGCCACCAGATCCAGCATGGCCATCAGGTCGGGCTGCGGCAGATCCTTGGCCCGCAGCACACGTCCCGCCTGCACCAGCGTCAGGAACACGACGCCCGCCGCGCAAAGATGGCCAAGGCTGCTGTCTTCGTCCACGCGGTTGGGGTTCACCACGGCCAATGCGGGGGGCAGGGTTTCCCCGCCAAGGTGGTGGTCCAGCACGATGACTTCTGCGCCCTTGGCCGCCGCCAGCGCGTCATGGCTAAGCGTGCCGCAATCGACGCAGATGATCAGGTCATGTTCCGCCGCCAGCGCCGACATGGCAGGTTCGTTCGGGCCATAGCCTTCATCGATCCGGTCGGGAATATACAGCGTCGCCTGCCGCCCCTGCTGGTGCAACCAGTCGATCAGCAGCGCCGCCGATGTACCGCCATCCACGTCATAATCGGCAAAAATGGCGATGCGTTCGCCTTTGATCGCGGCATCGACAATGCGGGCGGCTGCCACCTCCATATCGCGCAGGACCAAGGGGTCGGGCAGCAGGTCGCGCAGTTTCGGGGTCAGGAAAGCCTCGGCATCGATCGGGTCGATGCCGCGTTCGGCCAGAACCCGTGCGACCGGCAACGGCAGCTTTGCCTGCTGCGCCAGTCCTTCGGCCCACCGTTCAAGGTCTGCGGCGGGGCCGATCCAGCGCCGCCCTGTCACCGAAGTGTCGATGCCTAGGAATGCCACGTCGTGCCCGCCTTTGTTCTGGTCCCGTTAATCAGGCCCCGTCTAACCTATTTGACGGGGCTGCGGTAGGTCATCCGCCGCACCGATCCGGTCTTGGACCGCATCAAAATGGTTTCGGTCGTCAGATAGCCGGGTTCACGCTTGACCCCCGCGACGATTGTTCCATCCGTCACACCTGTTGCCGCGAAAATCACATCCGAGGTGACCATATCGTCCCGCCCATAGATGCGGTTCAGATCGGTAATGCCGGCCTGCCGTGCGCGGGCTTCGTCATCCTTGGTTCGGAAGATCAGGCGACCCCAGATTTGGCCCCCCATACATTTCATCGCACATGCGGCCAGCACGCCTTCAGGGGCACCGCCCGATCCCATATACATATCTATGCCCGTCAGTTCGGGTTCGGCGGTGTGGATGACCCCTGCAACATCGCCATCGCTAAGCAGGCGCACAGCGGCACCTGTGTCGCGGACCTCGGCGATGATGTCTTCGTGACGGGGGCGTTCCAGAATGCAGACGGTGATATCGCTGGCAGCACAGCCGCGTGCCTGTGCCAGTGTATGGACCCGTTCGGCGGGGGACATATCAAGCGTGACCAGATCGGGCGGATAGCCGGGCCCGATGGCCAGCTTGTCCATATAAACATCGGGCACCTGCATCAGGCTGCCGCGCAGGGCAAGCGCAATGACTGTCATCGCATTCGGCATATCCTTGGCGGTCAGCGTGCAGCCCTGCAACGGGTCCAGCGCGATATCGACCCGCGGACCGTCGCCGGTGCCAAGGGTTTCCCCCAGATACAGCATCGGCGTCTGGTCGTGGTCACCTTCGCCGATGACGATTGTGCCGGTAATATCCATCTGGTTCAGCGCGGCGTGCATGGCACTGACGGCTGCCTGATCGGCAGCATGTTCATTGCCCCGCCCGATCAGCGAGGCCGCAGCATAGGCTGCAGCTTCGCTGACGCGCGCCAGTCCCAGTGACAGCAGGCGATCGTCAAAATCCTTCGACGCGGTCATATCCCTTATCCCCTGTGTGGTTCGGGCAAATTTACCGCGCTTCTAGGGATCACACCGCGGGGCGGCAAGACTGGGGGCGCTAACGTTTCAGCTTTCGGTTAATTCCAGCGCCAATGCATGGATGCGCGGAACGATATCGCCCAGGGTTTCATGCACCAGCCGGTGCTTTTGCAACCGTGATAATCCCGCAAAGGCAGGGCTTGCCATGACAATGCGAAAGTGGCTTTGCCCGCCTTCACGGAAACCTGAATGGCCGCGATGGCTTTCGCTTTCGTCGAATATTTCCAGCCGGGTGGGGGTCAGGCTTTCCAGCCGCTCTGTCATTTCATCCGAAATCAACTGCATAACTTTTCGTCAAGCCCTTTCATGTGCCGCCAGATAGCATAGACTGCCGCCTCCGAGTCGCAAAGGTGCCCCAACCATGAGCAAGAACGACCCGTTTGGTTTCGACATTTCTGCTGCCAAGGACAAAAAGCGCAAGTCCAAAGGCCGCAGAGGGATGTCGGGTGCCTTCGAAACCTCGACCCGCGTGTGTGAACGCGAAGGTTGTGACGAACCAGGTCAATACCGCGCGCCCAAGAACCCGCGCAATCTGGATGATTATTTCTGGTTCTGTAAAGAACACGTGCGTGAATACAACGCCAACTGGAATTACTTCCAAGGCCAGTCCGAAGAAGAATTCCAGCAGTTCATCGACAATGCCACGGTGTGGGAACGTCCGACCAAGCCGTTCAGCAAAAGCACCGAGGAACAGAAATGGGCCCGCCACGGCGTCAGCGATCCACATGAGATCCTTGGCGCGAATGGCACAGCCCCCGAAGCCCGCGCACAGGTCAGCACCCGCAAGCTGCCGCCCACCGAACGTCGCGCGCTGGATATTCTGGAAGCGAAGGACAGCTGGACCCGCCCTGAAATTCGTAAGAAATACAAGGCGCTGGTCAAGGATCTGCACCCTGACATGAACGGCGGCGACCGTTCGGACGAGGATCGCCTGTCCGAGGTTGTCTGGGCATGGGACCAGATCAAGGAAAGCCGCTTTATCCGCGACTAGGAATGTCGCGGGTCAACTGCGGGGGGCTTTGGCCCCCTTAGCGCCGCCTGATCCGCAGGGTTGCAAATAACACCAGCGACAGCAGGATCAGCAATGGCAGATTGCCAATCCGGACCCACAGGGTCGTCGGCAATGCCCCGGGCAACATCACATCCATCTTGCCCGCCACCTGCATCTCCAGACTGTCCAGAATGCGGCCTTTGGCGTCGATCATCGCGCTGACACCGGTATTTGCTGCCCGCGCCACGGGCAGGCCGCTTTCGATGGCCCGCAACCGTGCCTGTGCCAGATGCTGGTACGGCCCTGAAATATTACCGAACCATGCATCATTCGTTGCCTGTAAAATCCATGCGGGTCGCGACGTCAGGTTACGCAGATGCTGGGGAAAGATCGCCTCGTAACAGATCAGCGGCTGGAAGGGTGGGATATCGCCCGTCCGGATGACCTTCGGGCCGCTTCCCGAGGAATAGCCGTGGCCCTGCTGGGCAGCGAAGGCGCTGATGCCGATGCGGGCCAGCAGGTCACCCCATGGGACATATTCGCCGAAAGGCACCAGATGGAATTTATCATAGGTCTGGCTGACTTCTCCTCCGGGGTCGACGACGGCAAGGCTGTTGTAATAGCGGCTGTCGTCGCGACGCTGGATGCCCATGACCAGCGGCGCGCCTGCCGCTTGCGACATGATCGGTAACAGGCCTGTGGCATCCTCCAGCAGGAAGTTCACGGCGGTTTCGGGCCAGATGACCAGATCATGCGCGCCGGGTTCGGCTGAAAGATCCATCAGGCGGTCAAAAAAGACCTGTGACCATTCGGGGTCCCATTTCAGATGCTGTGTTGCATTCGGCTGGACGATGCGGACGACCTTGCCCGTATCTGGGGGGGCAGGGCTGGCCAATCGGGCCAGACCCACGGCCCACGCCGCGCCGATGGTCAGGATCATCACGAAAATAGCGGGAAGATAGCCTGCGATGCGCGTCATATGGGGACGCCACAGCAGCGTCGGAAGGCAGGCCAGTGTCATGGTAAAGACAGTCAGCCCCAGCGCGCCACCCCATGCCGCCAGTTGGCCGACGGGGGTGTCGATCCAGATGTGACCGATCAGCGCCCAGGGAAAACCGGTGAAAATCCAGCCGCGCAGCCAGTCAGACAGGGCCAGCGCCACGGCGATGCCGATGGCTTGGGACCGCCAGTTGCGCGTCCAGATCGCAGCGGCCCATGCGGGGATGGCCCAGAACAAGGCACCGCCAAGCGCCATCAGCATCAAAGCGAAAGGTGCCATCCAGCCATAGGTTTCGGGTTCGACTAGAAACGGCTCGACGATCCAGAACAGGGCAAGGGCGAACCAGCTAAAGCCTGCGACAAGGCTGTGCCAGAAAACGGCGGCGGCCCGCACACGCGCCAGCCGCCAGATCAGGATCGCAAGAACAACAGGTGTCGCAGCCCAGATGCCGAAAGGCGCAAGTCCCAAGGCAGCAACCGCCCCCAGCAGCAGATCCGGCCACAGCTGTCGCAGGGGCGGTCGGCCCCTACGATGCAGGCTTAACGGGATCTGGCTGGAAAGACCCGCGGTCATTATCCCTCGGAGGAAGTGTCCTTGGCCGCTGCTTCAGCCTCGATATCGGCCTTTTTGCGACGGGTGCGCTTGGGCTTTTCAACCGCAGCATCAGCCTCGATTTCGGCTTTCTTGCGGCGGGTGCGTTTCGGCTTTTCCGCAGGTTCTGCTGCTGTTTCGGTCGCGGCGGCTTCGGTGGTCGCAGCAGGCTTGCGTGTGCGGGTCCGCTTGGGCTTGGGGGCTTCTTCGCCTTCGGTTGCTGCGGGCTTGGCAGCGGTCTTGCGGGTATAGGTCCGCTTGGGCTTGACCGGTGCTTCCGTCGCGTCGGGCTGGGGTGCGGCTTCCACCTGCGGCTCGGGTGCGGTTTCTGCCTGCGGTGCAGCGGCAACCTCGGGCTGCGGCGCGGCGGGAGTGTTCTGTGCGGGCTGTTCGGCGACAGGTGCTGCGGCGGCTGCCGGTTTGCGACGGCTGCGGGTGCGCTTGGGCTTGGCGGGCGCTTCGACCGCTGCCTGCGGCGCGGTATCCGTCACAGGGGCGACGGCTGTGTCGTCATCCTCGGGGGTGTCGGTGGTGCGCAATTCGACCAGCATAAAGCGCGGGACATGATCGCCCATGCCGACGATCTGCTGACCGCGATTGCCATCGTTGCCCCCACGGCGGCCATCGCGACGGTTGTCACGGCGTGCCGGTTGTTCGGGTGCTGCCGCAGCGGCAAGACGGGGCTGCTGGCGCGGTTGCTCCTGTCGGGGCTGGGCTTCCTTGCGGGTCTGTTCGATGACCTCGGGCATAACAACCTCGGGTTTGGCGGGTTCTTGTTGGGGGGCGGGGGCGGCATTGGCCTGCGCTGCGGGCTGGTCGTCATCACGGCGACGGCGACGGCTGCGTTCGCGGCTGCCACCCTTGCGGTCGTCCTGCGGTGCGTCTTCGGGTTTGCGTGCGGGGGCCGAAGGGGCACCCGATGCCGAAAATCCGGCAGGCTGATCGACGCGCGGCAGGGTAGTTTTCAACAGCGATTCAATCGCCGTCAGGTATTTTTCATCCGAAGGGGCCGACATGCTGATCGCGGTTCCCAGACGGCCCGCGCGACCGGTCCGGCCGATGCGGTGGACGTAATCCTCGGCATGGGTGGGCAGGTCATAGTTGAAGACATGGCTAACGGCCGGAATATCCAGACCGCGGGCAGCCACATCGGACGCAATCAACAAGCGCAGCTTGCCGTCGCGGAAGGATTCCAGCGTGCGCGTGCGCTGGCTTTGTTCCAGATCACCATGGATCGGCGCTGCGTCATAGCCGTATTTGGCCAGTGATTTCGCCACAATATCCACATCCGTCTTGCGGTTGCAGAAGATGATGGCGTTTTTCAGATCTTCGCCTTCAGCCTCGATCAGGGCGCGCAGAAGGTCGCGCTTTTGCTTCGAGGCTGTGTCGCGGCGCGTTGCGGCGATTTCCACCAGACGCTGGGTGATGGTTTCGCTGGCGCTGGACTGGCGTGCGATTTCCACCCGTTCCGGCGCATGCAGGAAGGTATTGGTGATGCGTTCGATTTCAGGTGCCATGGTCGCGCTGAAGAACAGAGTCTGGCGCGTGAAGGGCGTCATCTGGAAGATGCGTTCGATGTCGGGGATAAAGCCCATGTCCAGCATGCGATCGGCTTCGTCCACGACCATGATCTGCACGCCGGTCAGCAAGAGCTTGCCACGTTCGAAATGGTCCAGCAGACGGCCGGGCGTTGCAATCAGCACATCTACGCCTCGGTCGATCAGCTTGTCCTGTTCGTTGAAGCTGACGCCGCCGATCAACAGGGCCTTGGTCAGGCGGGTGTGCTTGGCATAGGTGTCAAAGTTTTCCGCGACCTGTGCGGCCAGTTCGCGCGTCGGGCACAGCACAAGACTGCGCGGCATACGCGCACGTGCACGGCCACGGCCCAGCAGGGTAATCATCGGCAGGGTAAAGCTGGCGGTCTTGCCGGTTCCCGTCTGCGCGATCCCCAGCACGTCGCGGCCTTCCAGTGCGGGCGGGATCGCGCCTTGCTGGATGGGCGTCGGGCTTTCATAACCGGCTTCGGTTATGGCCTTTAGCACTTTGGGATCAAGCTTCAGATCAGAGAACTTTATCATAGGGGGCTTTCCATTAGCCACGCCGTCTGCGGCGCGAATGCGTTCCATGCCGCGCGCCGATCGGCGCAATCGCGACAAAGTTGGGACGCAATTACGGACGCCCCGCCTTCTTGCCTGCCGGATGCAAGCCAGCATCGCCTAGACCAAACTGCCTGCCGCGTCAATCTTCCGCGTCATGGCAGACGGGCGGAACCCAAGCTGTTAGTTAGGGCTTTGGAACGACAAGGATGCGAAGGGGCAGGAATGGATGATGGTGTGATGCAGGCGCTTAGCCCCGTGCAGGTGGTGGCGCTGGTTGGCGTGCTGGGCGTGGGTGCGCAATGGCTGGCATGGCGTTTCCGCTTGCCCGCAATTGTGCTGATGCTGGGCATCGGCCTGTTGGTCGGTCCGGTGATGGGGCTGTTTCTGCCCGACCGCGATCTTGGCCCGATCTATAAACCCCTGATCAGCGTGGCCGTCGCCATTATTCTGTTCGAGGGCGGCCTGACCCTTGAATACCAGCGTCTGCGTGATGCCAAAGGTCCGGTGCGACGTTTGGTCTATCTTGGTGCGCCGCTTGGGTGGGCCCTGTCGACATTGGTCCTGTGGCTGGCCGTCGGACTGTCATGGCAATCGGCAGCGGTCTTTGGCGGCGTTATGGTCGTCACTGGCCCGACAGTTATCGCACCCATGCTGCGGCAGGCCAAATTGCGTGCCCGCCCCGCCCAGATCCTGCAATGGGAGGCGATTGTGAACGACCCCTTGGGGGCATTGATCGCGGTTCTTGTGCTGGAGGTGGTTCTGGTCATCGAAACCGGCCTTTCGGCGGGCGATGCGGTCATGCTGCTGGGAACGGGGATCGGTTTTGCCCTGCTGGCGGGGCTGGCTGCGGGCAAGGGGCTGGAAATTGCCTTCCGCCGCGCTTGGGTGCCGGAATATATGAAGGTGCCGGTTCTATTTGTAGTTGTGATCGCAATTTTTGCACTGACCGATACGGTCCTGCATGAATCCGGTCTGCTGGCGGTGACGGTGATGGGGATGGTTCTGGCGAATGCCAACCTCTCTTCCTATACCGAACTGCACCGTTTCAAGGAACATGCTACTATTCTGCTGGTGTCGGGTGTTTTCGTCCTGATGGCAGCATCGCTTGATTTTGCGACCCTGACACAGCTGACATGGCGCGCTGCCCTGTTCGTCGTGCTGACGGTGGCTGTCGTTCGTCCATTGCAAGTGTTGTTGCCACTGATCGGAACGAAGCTTCCGATGAAGGAACGTGTGTTGATTGCCCTGACCGGACCGCGCGGTGTGGTGATGGTGGCGATTTCAGGGTTGTTCGGGCAACAGCTGGTCAGCGTCGGAATCGAGGATGGCGCAGCACTTGCGCCTTTGTCATTCATCATCGTGCTGGCAACGGTCATTATCCACGGCTTTACCCTTGCGCCTTTGGCGCGACGGCTGGAACTGTCGGGCGCGGAAAACCCCGGCCTGCTGATTGTCGGCGGTTCGCCCTTTGCCGTGGCCCTGTCGCAGGCGCTGGACAAGGCGGGGGTCAATTCGCTGATTGCCGATACCAACCGCCAGCATCTGACGAAGGCCCGCCATGCCGGCATTGCGACCTTCTATGGCGATATTCTGGGTGAGGCTGCCGAGCACCAGGTGGAATTCATCGCCTACCCCTCGGTTCTGACGGCGTCGGATAATGATGCCTATAATACGCTGGTCGCCACCGATCTGGGGCCGGAAATGGGACGCGAGGCGATCTGGCAACTTAGCCGCGTCAAGGACAATTCCCGCCATGCCCTGCCCGCACAGCTGGGTGGACAGCGTGTTGTCGGAAAAATGACATTCGAGGATGTGAACCAGCGTCTGGCCGAAGGATGGGGTCTGCGCAGCACCCGTCTGACCGATGAATACGACCTTGAGACATGGGAAAGCGAACGTCCGGGGGCCGAACCTTTCGTCGTGGTCACAAAGGGCGGCGATTTGCGCTTTCTGGGGCCGGATCAGCCGGTTGCGGCTAATTCCGGCGACTGGATCACGGCCTTCCTTCCGCCCGAACTTGCGGCGGCGCGTGATGCTGCCGCCCGTGCCTTGGCGGAGGATGCCAAGGACGTGGCCGAAGAACAGCGCAACAAGAAGGAAAGTGGCACCTGAGGGCGCGGTTTCGGGGCTAAGTGTTGACCTTGCCCGACCTGTGGCGTTAACCCGCAAGCATCAATCAGGAAGCTAATGATGAACCTATTCACCGATCTTCGCGGCGTCGTCGTCGAGGCGCTTGACCAAATGACTGCCGCGGGCGAACTGCCCGCCGGTCTGGATTACGGCAACGTCACGGTCGAGCCGCCGCGCGATACGGCGCATGGCGACATGGCAACCAATGCTGCAATGGTGCTGGCCAAGCCTGCCGGAATGAAGCCGCGCGACATTGCGGACAAACTGGCCGCCCGCCTGACCGACCCGCGCATCACCGCAGCCGAGGTTGCGGGGCCGGGCTTCCTGAACCTGCGTTTGTCCCCCACAGTCTGGCAGGGCGTGGTTGCCGCGGCCCTGACCAAAGGTGCAGACTTTGGTCGTTCGGATATGGGCGCGCAGCTGAAGGTCAACGTCGAGTTCGTCAGCGCGAACCCGACCGGCCCGATGCATGTCGGCCATGTACGTGGCGCGGTCTTCGGGGATGCGCTGGCGCGGCTGCTTGACTTTTCCGGTCATGATGTGACGCGTGAATATTACGTCAACGACGGCGGCGCGCAGGTCGATGTGCTGGCACGTTCGGCCTTTGAACGCTATCGCGAGGCGAACGGGCTGGAGCCCGAGATCCGTGAAGGCCTTTATCCCGGCGATTACCTGATCCCTGTCGGCGAGGCGTTGAAGGAAAAGTATGGCGACAGCCTTCTGGACCGCCCCGAAGAAGACTGGCTGGAAGATATCCGTGAATTCGCCACAAAGGCGATGATGGAAGAAATCCGTGGCGATCTGGCCGCTTTGGGCGTGCAGATGGACGTCTTTTCCAGCGAAAAGGCGCTTTACGGCACGGGTCGCATCGAATCCGCCATTGCGCGGCTGGAAAGTCAGGGCCTGATCTATCGCGGCGTGCTGGAACCACCGAAAGGCAAACTGCCAGAGGATTGGGAAGCCCGCGAACAGCTGTTGTTCCGGTCGTCAGCACATGGCGATGACGTGGACCGTCCAATCCAGAAATCGGACGGTGCATGGACCTATTTCGCGCCTGATATCGCCTATCACTGGGATAAGATCGACCGTGGCTTTGACCAATTGATCGACGTCTTCGGCGCTGACCATGGCGGTTACGTCAAGCGGATGAACGCCGCGGTCAAGGCGCTGTCCAACGGTCGCGTGCCGCTGGACGTCAAGCTGATCCAGCTGGTCAAGCTGTATAAGAACGGCGAGCCCTTCAAGATGTCCAAGCGGGCAGGGACCTTCGTCACCCTGCGCGACGTGGTCGAGGAAGCGGGCGCGGATGTGACACGTTTCATCATGCTGACCCGCAAGAACGACGCCTCGCTGGATTTCGACTTTGCCAAGGTTCTGGAACAGTCCAAGGACAATCCGGTCTGGTATGTCCAATACGCCAGCGCGCGGGTCCATTCGATCCTGCGCCGGGCAACAGAAGCCGGTATCGACGTCAGCGATTCTGCCTTGGCGGCTGCCGATCTGTCCGTTTTGGGCCATCCGGCCGAACTGGAACTGGCCCGCAAGATCGCGGAATGGCCCCGTTTGGTCGAAAATGCAGCCCGTTCACACGAGCCGCATCGCATCGCTTTCTTCCTTTATGACATCGCCTCGGACCTGCATTCCCTTTGGAATCGTGGGAATGAAGACCATTCCTTGCGCTTTGTGCAAGATGGCGACGCGGCAACCAGCCAGGGAAAAATTGCACTGGTTCGGGCGGTTGGCGTTGTTATTTCATGTGGTCTGGGTATTCTTGGCGTCGCACCTGCAGAAGAAATGCGCTGATCAACAGTGCCGCTGCAGGACATGCTAGAGCAGTCACAACGTTAATCCGGAACAACCGGCGGGCAGGCAGACAGACATGGCAGTGATGGATTTCCGCGAAGGCGGCTATGTGTTCTCGCGTCACAAGGTGAAGCGCGAATTCTCGTATGACCAGCAGGGATGGGATGAAACCCAAGCCCAGGGGCAGGCAGAACCCCGATACGGCGCAGCCGTTGACGGGGATGGTCTGCAGGCCCGTTTGGGGCGTCTGACCCATTATGTCGGTGCTGTCGCCTCGGTCGGGTTGATGGTCGGTCTGCTGGCTTGGGGCTGGCAGCTGGTGTCACGCGATGTGTCGGGCGTTCCGGTCATCCGCGCGGTTCAGGGCGAAGCCCGCACTACCGCCGATGATCCCGGTGGCCAGTTGACCAATCACACCGGTTTAGCGGTGAACACAGTTGCCGGTGGCGATACCGCATCCCCTGCCCAGCAGGTGGCCATTGCCCCCGCCGCGACCGAGCTTTCGGACGAGGATGTTGCGATGGGCCAATTGGGTGCCACAGCGCGCGAACCGATGAACCCGTCCGAAACGCCACTGACCTTTGCCGGTGAACCGATCGTGCCAATGTCCGACAGCGAAGCGGCTGCCAAAGCCGCCGCCGACGCTGAACGCGCGCTGGCCGATCAGGCTGTGGCAGAAGCCGCGATCATCGATGCCCCCGCAAGCGAGGGTACCGTGACCGGTGTCGTGACCGATGAAAACGGTGTCCCCACCCAAGCCGCCGCCATCACCGAGGCGCTGGCCCAAGCCCAAGCCGAAGCAAACCCCGGCGTGCTGGTTGCATCCTCGCGTCCGACGCGCCGTCCGCGCGTGACCCAAGTGGCCGCCGCCGCGCCCGTTGTGGCCCCCGCTGCTGCGGTGGCCGAAAAGCCTGCGGATAAGCCGGCAGTTGTTGCCAGCTCGGCCAATGGGCCTGTTGTGCAGGTCGGTGCCTTTGACAGCAGTGCGATTGCCCAGAACCAATGGGCGCGCCTGTCGGGCAAAAATTCGTCGCTTTTCTCGGGGAAATCACCTGTGATCCAGCAGCATGATTCCAACGGGCGCAGTTTCTGGCGTTTGCGGGTCGCCGGTTTTGGGTCCCTTAGCGAGGCGCGGCAGTTCTGTTCGGCACTGAAAACGTCGGGGACCGATTGTCTGGCATTGGGCGGTTGATCCCATCCCTATGACCCAGAATGCGACCATATTGGGCGGCATCGCCGGTACGTCTTTGACCCCCGACGAGGCTGCCTTTTTCCGTAACGCCGACCCGTGGGGTTTTATCCTGTTCGGGCGGAACGTCAAAAGCCCCGAACAATTGCGCCGCCTGACCGGCGATCTGCGCGACGCCGTGGGTCGTGACGCCGTGATCACGGTCGATCAGGAAGGCGGGCGCGTGCAACGTCTGCGCGGTCCGCAATGGATCGACTGGCCCGCCCCGCTGGATCAGGCACAGGCCGGATTGCGCGCCATGTGGCTGCGTTATCACCTGATCGGGCAGGAATTGCGCGCCGTCGGCATCGATTCCAACTGTGCGCCCACGCTGGATGTCGCGCAGGCGGACACCCACCCCTTCCTTCGCAACCGCTGCTTTGGCACCGATCCGGCGCATGTGGCCGAACTGGGGCGTGCAGCGGCGGATGGTTTGCTGGCAGCAGGTGTGCTGCCCGTCGTCAAACATATGCCGGGACACGGACGCGCCATCGCGGACAGCCACCATGGCTTGCCGACCGTAACCGCATCGCAGACCGCGCTGGAGGCGCTGGATTTCGCGCCCTTCCATGCCTTGGCGGACCTGCCGATGGGGATGACGGCGCATATCCGTTTCACGGAACTGGACGATGCCCCCGCAACCGCCTCGGCGCGGATGATCGGACTGATTCGCGATCTGATCGGGTTCGATGGCCTGCTGATGACCGATGACATCACAATGAATGCGCTGTCAGGCACGCAAGCCGAACGGGCTGCGGCATCCATTGCGGCAGGCTGCGATCTGGTCCTGCATTGCAATGGCAGCGTTGCCGATATGCAGCCCGTGGTGCAGGCCGCAGGGGCCATGTCGCCTGATGCCATACGCCGTGCGGACGCTGCCATTGCACGCCGCCATGCGCCGCAAGACGCCGATATCGCCGGTCTGATGGCTGAGTGGCGTGAACTGACCGGCAATCCGGCATAATCTGACCCGAACCCTCCGGTGATCCCCCGAACAGGAGGCCGCGTGCCCCAGTCTTCCGCAGATATGCCCGATTTCGACGCGGCAGAGGACGTCGCGCAGCGCCGCGCGGATGAGGCGTTGATCGTCGATGTCGAAGGCTATGAAGGGCCACTGGATCTGCTGTTGACGATGGCGAGGTCGCAGAAGGTCGATCTGATGACCATCTCGGTTCTGGAACTTGCCGAACAATATCTGCGCTTTGTCGAAAAGGCCCGCAAACTGCGGATCGAACTGGCGGCGGACTATCTGGTGATGGCGGCATGGCTGGCCTTTCTGAAATCGCGCCTGTTGTTGCCACCCGACCCCGAAGCCGATGGTCCCACTGCCGAAGACATGGCCGGACATCTGGCGTTCCAGCTGGAACGCCTGTCGGCCATGCGCCAAGCGGCGGCGCAATTGATGGCGCGGGACCGGCTGGGCATCGACCGCTTTGCACGCGGGGCACCTGACACCATCGCCCGCAGTCGTCGCACCGAATATAAGGCCGGCCTGATCGACCTGATGCGCGCCTATGCCCGACTGAAGACCCGCGATGAATTCCGCCCCTATGCCTTTGATCGCAAGGATGTCTTCACGATGGAGCAGGCGCTGGACCGACTACGTAAGATGATCGGCTTTGCGGGCGAATGGACCGACCTTTCTGTCTTTCTTCCCCAAGGGTGGGAGGCTGACGGCCAGCGCCGCCGCAGCGCGACCGCCGCCACCTTTGCCGCCTCGTTGGAGCTTGCGCGACAGGGGCGGCTGGAGATACGGCAGGGCGAAAGTTTTTCCCCCATCAGTTATCGGCAGACCACGCATGAGCCATGATTTTCCGCCCCCCTCGCTGGACCAGCAGGAACGCATGGTCGAGGCGATCCTGTTCGCCTCTGCGGTGCCTGTCACCATGCGTGATCTGACCGCAAGGATGCCCGATGGCTGTGACCCCGCCGAGGCTTTGGCCGCCCTGCGCCGCCGATATGACGGGCGCGGTGTAACGGTCGAACATCTTGGTGACGGTTATGCCTTTCGCACGGCCCCCGATCTGGCCTTCCTGATGCAGGAACAGACCGTCGAATCACGCCGCCTGTCGCGTGCGGCCATCGAAACGCTAGCGATCATTGCCTATCACCAGCCCGTCACCCGCGCCGAGATCGAGGAGATTCGCGGCGTCGCCGTCAGCCGCGGCACTTTGGATCAACTGATCGAGATGGAGTGGGTCCGCATGGGCCGTCGCCGGATGTCGCCCGGCCGCCCCGCGACCTTTGTGGTAACCGACGGATTTCTGGATCATTTCGGTCTGGAAACCTCGCGCGATTTGCCCGGTTTGTCAGAATTACGCGCGGCAGGGTTGCTGGATTCGCGTCCACCGGCAGAAGGATTGGCCATGCCCCTTGCCGGACGGGGTGAGGATGACGATATTGAACATGTGGATCCCCCCGAGGATCTGTTCAAGGACACGTAAGGGGCAGGCCAATGAATATGAACATGCTGATCAATATGTTTACCAAGCTGATCGCCCGAAAGGCGATGAACTGGGGGATCAACAAGGGCGTGAACTCTTTTGCGCGCAAGGGCGACCAACCCGATGACCAGATCGCGGGGAAAAAGCAACGTCCGAACCAGCAAACGCAAGATGTTGCCAAGCGGATTAAGAACCTGAACCGCATGACGCGCCGCTGAGGCTTTGCTTTTCGCGCAACCCGCGCTAGGGCTGCGATATGAGCGACAATCATTTCGAAATTTTTCTGGTGGCAACACCGGGTCTTGAAGCCCCTTTGGCAGCCGAGGCTGCTGCTTTGGGCTGGCAACCGGTGATCCAGCCGGGCGGCGTAACCATTCAGGGCGGCTGGACAGATGTTCGCCGCGCCAACCTGATGTTGCGCGGCGCGACCCGCGTTCTGGCCCGCATCGGCAGCTTTCGTGCCATGCATCTGGCGCAGCTGGACAAGCGTTCGCGTAAATTTGCATGGGGCGACATCCTGCGCCCCGATCTGCCCGTCAAGGTCGAGGCGGTGTGCAAAGCCTCGAAAATCTATCACGCGGGGGCGGCGACGCAGCGGATCGAACGTGCGATCACCGAAGAACTGGGCGCGCCCATCGCCGCCGATGCGCCGATGACCATCAAGACCCGAATCGAGGATGATCTGGTCACTTTCAGCATCGATACCACGGGCGAATCGCTGCATAAACGCGGTCACAAGGTTGCGGTGGCCAAAGCGCCGATGCGCGAAACCATGGCCGCGATGTTTCTGGCCGAAATGGGGTATGACGGCACGCAAGCTGTCTTGGACCCGATGTGCGGTTCGGGGACGTTTCTATTGGAAGCTGCTGAAATGGCAGCGGGCCTTGCCCCCGGACGCAGCCGTGAATTTGCCTTTGAACGTCTGGCCAACCACAATCCTGCAGCATGGGACCAGATGAAGGCGCAGGTCCAGCGCCGCCCGGTTTCGACGCCGTTTTTTGGCAGTGACCGCGACCCCGGTGCCATCCGGATGAGCCGCGCAAACGCCGAACGGTCCGGTGTTGAGGATCTGATCACATTTGACGCCTGCCAGATTGCCGATTTGCAGCGCCCCGATTGCGAACCGGGGATCGTCATCCTGAACCCGCCCTATGGCGCGAGGATCGGCAACAAAGGCCCGCTGTTCGGCTTGCATGGCAATATGGGCGAAGTGTTCCGCACCCGCTTCCAAGGCTGGCGCATCGGCATCGTTACCAGCGAGGCGGGGCTGGCCAAGGCGACCGGCCTGCCCTTCAAGCCCGCAGGCCCGATCGTGGCGCATGGCGGGCTGAAGGTTCGTTTGTGGCAGACAGCGGCGCTTTAGCGGAACTGTTTGGCCAGCTTCAGGCCCTGACCCTGATAATTCGACTTGATCCCTTCGCCGTAAAGGCGTTCGGGGCGGGTCGCCATGCGTTCATAGACAAGCCGTCCGACGACCTGCCCGTGTTCCAGCACAAAGGGCGCCTCGTGGCAGCGAACCTCCAGCACGCCGCGCGCGCCGTTGCCTGTGTCGCCGATGCCAAAACCCGGATCGAAAAAACCCGCATAATGGACGCGGAATTCACCGACCATTGCCAGATAGGGGGCCATTTCAGCGGCGTAATCGGCAGGGATGGCCACTGATTCGCGGCTGACAAGGATATAGAACGCGCCGGGGTCCAGAATCAGGCGACCTTCGGTGCTGTGCAATTCGTCCCAGAATTCCGACGCGGGGTATTTGCCGATCCGGTCCAGATCAATGACACCGCTGTGCGGGCGGGCACGATAGCCGACCAGATCGCCGGTTTCGGGCCGCAGATCGACAGAGAATCCCAAACCTTGATCAATCAGCGGTTCGCCGCCCCCGACAAGGGGCTGGTCGGCATGCAGATCGCGCAGCTGGTCGTCGTTCAGAACAGCCTGCCCACGGCGCAGGCGCAGCTGGTTCAGGCGCATGCCGGGGCGGACAAGGACCGAGAAGCTGCGCGGGCAAATCTCGGCATAAAGTGGACCGTCATAACCTTCGGGCAGGCGGTCGAATTCCGTGCCGTCGTCGGTCACAAGCCGCGTCAGCAGGTCCAGACGTCCGGTCGATGATTTGGCGTTGGCCACCGCCGTCAGCCCGTGGGGCAGGGTGATGCGTTCCTGCAGCGGGACCAAGTAGACGCAGCCGCGTTCCAGAACTGCGCCGCCAGACAGGTCCATCTGGTGCATTTGCAGATCGTCCATCCGGTCGGCAATCCGTTTGCCTTTACCGGCCAGAAAGCTGGCGCGCAGACGATAGGCGGTCTGGCCCAAGCGAAGGTCAAGCGAGGCTGGCTGGATCTGTTCGGGGATAATCGGGGCATCGGCACGGATAACGCCAGTGCTGATCAGGTTGCGGATTTCACTGTCGGACAGGACACCGTTCATCCAGATCTCTCCTGATCGTGGTCTTAAAAAGGGGAAACGCCCATTCTCGGATGAGAATGGGCGTTTTCGGAATGGTCGGGCCGGCGAGATTCGAACTCGCGGCCTTCCGTCCCCCAGACGGACGCGCTAACCAGGCTGCGCCACGGCCCGACGCGCACCGTATAGTGCGATTTCCTAAGCGGGCACAAGGGCTGAGAGGCGGAATTCTTTGCCAAATTGCAATGACCTGTCACAAAACGGCGTTCAGCAGCCGACCCAGACGTATGGCAACAGGTCTTGCTGCCTGCCAGCGTGGGTCGCGTGGCCCCAGATGGCGCAATCTGCGGCCAAGATCATGCAACTGCAGTAACCAGTCGGTCCGGGGCAGGGGCGGTAACGGGTCGGTGGTGCCAGACGCTCCGGCGTTATCGCGGGACAAGCGTTCATTGCCTAAATGGCGTACGGATGCGCCCTTATCTTCGGCCAATATCTTGCGGGCGCCGCGAATCGTCAGACCTTGATCGCGTAGTAATTCGCAAAGGCCAGCAATCAATGCGACATCGGCAGGCCGGTAATACCGCCTGCCGTCACCGCGTTTCATCGGACGCAGCAAGGTAAACTGCGTTTCCCAATAGCGCAGGACATGGGGTGCCACCCCGATCAGTTTGGCGACCTCGCCGATGGATCGGAATGCCTCTGCGCTTTTGGCCATGCTGTCAGTCAGATCCTATCGCTTGTTTCCTTCCGCCACGCGATCTTTCATTAGATGCGAGGGGCGGAAAGACAGGACGCGACGGGGGGTGATCGGAACCTCTTCCCCGGTCTTGGGATTGCGTCCGATTCGTTCATTCTTGTCGCGAACGGAAAATGTGCCGAAAGACGATATCTTGACCTGTTCGCCGCGCACAAGCGCGTCCGAGACATGATCCAGAACGCTTTCGACAAGCTGTGCCGATTCGTGACGTGACAAGCCGACTTCGCGGAACACCGCTTCGGCCAAGTCCATTCGGGTCAGAGTCTTATAGCCCATGGTCAGTCCTCTTGGATTGGGATCAAGGATGGGTGTGTTTGCGTCCCCTGTCAACGAGAAGGGCGGGGAAACTGTTCCCCGCCCGATACTTGGCTGTAAGTTTAATGTCGTATTATTCGGCGCAGGCCTGAATTTCAGCCAGATCAGGACCATTCGGCGTCCGTCCAAGGTTGAATGGCGCCGAAGCTTCGCGCCAGCTGCTGTAATCCTGAAGATAGCTTAGCTGGCTGGCATAGACCTTGGCCGACAACGGGTTTTCGCAGGCAACCTCGGTGATGGTTTCATTGGCCAGTTCCTGCACGCGCGTGAGTGCCGCATCGTCCAAACGGGTAATTTCGGTGCCCGCTTCCTGAAACTGCCCATAGGCTTCGGTCGCGCGCTTTTCCGTAAAGGACAGCGACCACAGCATCGTCGCCTCGGCCGCGATTTCCAGACGTTCGCGGGTTTCGTCATCCAGCGCGTCCCACGCGCCCTTGTTGATCATGACCCCGAAGACCGAAGACGACTGGTGCCAGCCGGGCGTCGACCAGTATTTTGTCACCTGCTGGAAGCCGCCCGAAAAATCGACATTCGGCGTGGAAAATTCGGCCCCGTCAATCACGCCGCGCTCCAGCGACTGATAGATTTCGCCACCCGCCATGCTGACCTGATTGCCGCCCAGCTTTTCCAGCAACTTACCCTGTTCCAGACCAGAAAGCCGCAGACGCAGGCCCTGAAGATCCTCCAGAGTGCTGATCGGCTGGCTGACGGTGCGGAAGCCTGATTCGTTGTTGGTCACACCATAGGGCAGATAGACCATGCCGAATTTGCCATAAACTTCATTATAGATATCCTTGCCGCCCCATTCCTGAATCCAGTTCACGTAATCAACAGCGTTGAACAGGCTGGTGGTGGTGGCCAATGGTGAAAAGGCACTGTCGCGGCCTGCCCAGTAGCCCGGCCAGTCGGCACCGGCCTGAATGGTGCCTGATTCGACGGCGCCGAAAACCTCGCCCGCGGGGACAAGGCTGCCGCCGTCAAAGAATTCGATGGTTAGCTTGTCGTCATCAACCAGCTTGTTGGCCAGTTCGACCCAATGCTTGTCCAGCTCGATCAGTTCGAGGCTGGAGGGCCACGTCGTGGTCATCGTCCAGTTTTCGGACAGGGCGGGGGTGGCGACGGTCAACGCAAGGGCGGCTGTGGTCAGCAGATGTTTCATATTATCCTCCTCAGGGTGAAAATATCAGCCGTACAGAACGGCGGGCAGCCATGTGACCAGCGCCGGAAACAGGATCATCATCAGGCACATGAACAGCACCAGCCCGATAAAGGGCAGCACGCCCATGATGATATCGGCTGTCCTGATTTCGGGCGGGGCGATGGCGCGCATATAGAACAGCGCATAGCCGAAGGGCGGCGACAGGAAGCTGGTCTGCAACACGACCGCCATCAGGACCACGAACCATAGCGGGTTGATGCCCATTTCGCTGACCAAGGGCAGAAAGATCGGGAAGGACAGCAGCACGATGCCCGTCCAGTCCAGAAACATGCCAAGGATAAACACGACCAGCAGCATGACGGCCACCAGCGTATAGGGATCATCTGCCAAGCCGCGAATCAGGTCCTGACTGGCACGCAGACCGCCGGTAATGTTGAAAACGCCGGTAAAGGCCGTGGCCCCGATGACGATGAACAGGATCATCGCCGATGTGCGTCCGGTTTCCAGCAGCGCCGAATAGAAGGTTTTCCACTCGAAGCGCCCGCGCATGATGACGATCAGCAGCGCAAGAACCGCGCCAATGGCGCTGGCCTCGGTCGCCGTCGCAATACCGGCCAGCAGTGATCCAAGGATGCCAAGAATCAGGATCAGCGGCGGCACAGCCTCGACGATCAGCATGCGCCACATGGCACCGCGGCTGATCTTATCGGCGTCCGCGACCTTTGGTGCCCATTCGGGACGCAGCCATGCGATGAAGGCGACATAGATCGCATACATGACCCCCAGCAGCATGCCCGGCACCATCGCCCCTGCAAACAGCTGTCCAACCGACAGACCGGGGGCATAGGATGCCATAAGGATCAGCATGATCGACGGCGGGATCAGGATGCCCAGACAGCCCGAGGCCGCGATCAGCCCCGTCGCCAGCCGCTTGTCATAGCCGTATTGCAGCATCGGCCGCAGGGCCATCATGCCCATCACGGTGATGGATGCGCCGATAATCCCCGTCGTTGCGGCCAGCAGGATGGATATGAATACGACCGCCAACCCCAACCCGCCGGTGACGCGGGACATCAGGTGGCGCAGTGCCTCGAACATGCGGTCGGTGACGCCGCTGTCGGACAGGAACCGCGCCATCAGCACGAACAGCGGAATGGCGATCAGGACATAATTGTCCAGAACGTCGCCGAAGATGCGGTTGATGACGATGCCCAGCACCATCGGTTTGCCCGCGATCAGCGCACCCAGAACGGCGGTGCCGCCCAGAACCATCGCCAGCGGATGTCCCATGAACAGGCCCAGAAGCAGCAGGCCCGACATGATCAGTGCAATCGTTTCACCCGACATCATGCGGCTCCAGATGGTCGGCCTTGTTCAGGGCCAGTTTCAGAACCTCGCTGATGCCTTGGATCAACAGCAGGACGGCGGCCACGAACATGGCCATTTTCAGCGGATAGACGGGTAGTTGCACCGCACCATAGGTCAGTTCGCCCTGCCGCCACGATGTGATGGCAAAGGACCAGCTGCGGGTGGCAAAGACCCATGCAAAGGGGAAGAAAAAGATGATGTAACCGGCAATCTCGACCAGACGGCGGGGCAGGCCGGTCAGATGGGATGTGACCAGATCAACACGCACATGGGCCTGATGGCGCAGCGCGTAACCGCCCAGCATAACAAAATAAAATCCGTACAGCTGCTTGGTGACATCAAAGGCCCAGCGGGTCGGCTGACCCAAGACATAGCGCATGAAAACGTCATAGATAATCATAGCGGCAAAAACGAGCGCGACGACCGAAACGATTCGCCCGACGGCCTCGTTTATGCCGTCGATAAGACGGATAATCGGCAAATTGTGAACCCTCCCCAGAGTTGCAGGGCTTTTTTCTGCACCTGCACATCAAAGTGTTCCCAATGGTTGCCCTTGTGTCAACCGTGCTGACCGGATTTGCATCCTGTTACCGCAATCCCCATCTGAAAGGACAGGTAACAGAAAGGACTGTCATGGCCGGAGGATGGGCCCGCGACGGCGCGGTAAACGACTAGATCGACATCAACACAGCCGAGGCTGTCGCCCGCGCACGTCAAAACGCTGCCCGACAGACAGCACGTGGGAACAGTGCGGAATTTTGTGCGGATTGCGATGAGCCGATCCCGCAGGCGCGCCGTCAGGCCGTGCCGGGGGTCAAGCTGTGTGTGTCATGCCAAAGCGGCCAAGACAGGTCGCATCGGCAATTTGGCGGGATAAACAGGCGTGCCAGCAAGGATGCCTTGCTGAAGTAACGGTCCGCGCTGGTTACCAGCGCAGAACCACCGACCCCCAGCTAAGACCGCCACCGATCGCCTCGGTAACCAGCAACTGGCCGGGTTTGAAGCGACCTTCCTGATCGGCAACCGACAGCGCCAGCGGAATCGAAGCCGCCGAGGTGTTGCCGTGATCTGCAACTGTCAGGACAACCTTGTCCAGTGGCAGACCCATCTTTTGCGCGGTTGCGGTGATGATCCGCAAATTGGCCTGATGCGGCACCAGCCAATCGACATCCTGATCGGTCAGGTTGGCTTTGGCCAAACAGGCGGCAGCAGTTTTGGACAATTTTTCCACCGCGTGGCGGAAGACAAGATTGCCCTGCATGCGCAACTGTCCTGCCGATCCGGTCGAGGAAACGCCGCCGTCGACATAAAGCAGATCGCGATAGGTCCCGTCGCTGTTCAGGTCGGCTGAAAGGATACCGCGATCATCGCTGGTCCCGTTTCCATCCTGCGCTTCAAGAACAACCGCGCCGGCGCCGTCACCGAACAGCACACAGGTGCCACGGTCGGTCCAATCCATAATGCGCGAAAAAGTTTCGGCCCCGATGACCAGCACCCGATCGGCAAGACCAGCGCGGATCATCGCATCGGCATTTGCCAACGCAAAGACAAAGCCCGCGCAGACGGCCTGCACGTCATAGGCAAAGCCGCGTTTCATGCCCAGACCTGCCTGCACCATCGTCGCAACGGCAGGAAAGGTCAGGTCGGGGGTCGAGGTTGCCAGAACGATGCCGTCGATATCAGCCGCCGTCATACTAGCGCGATCCAGCGCCACGCGGGCAGCACGGATACCCAGATCACTGGTGGTCTGACCTTCGGCGGCGAAATGGCGACGCTCGATGCCGGTGCGGGACCGGATCCATTCGTCAGTCGTCTCAAGCCGTTCTTCGAACCAGCTGTTTTCTACGATGCGTTCTGGCAGGTAATGTCCGCTGCCCCGGATGACCGAACGTCGAATCAAGACGATGCTCCTGTCTCGGCCGTGTCGGCCGAGGCTGCTGCACCCAAGGCGACTCGGGCGGCCAGCCGGTCCTGAAAGCCCGACTTGGCCAATGTGAAGGCCAGCTTGATCGCGGCGGAGACACCCGTCGCGTCAGAAGAGCCGTGCGATTTCACGACCGTTCCGTTCAGGCCAAGGAATATCCCGCCGTTGACCCGACGGGGATCGATACGTTTTTGCAATCGTTTCAATGACGTCATTGCAACGAGGGCCGCGAATTTCGACATCAGTGAATTCGAGAACGCGTCTTTCAGAAACGCACCAACCAACTTGGCGGTGCCTTCGCCGGTCTTCAAGGCGACGTTGCCGGTAAAGCCGTCCGTGACAATCACATCCACGCGTGCCGAAGGTAGATCCCCCCCCTCGACGAAGCCGATGTATTCGAAGTTACCGGTTTTGGCGGCGGCTTCGATCATGTCATGGGCTTGCTTCAGTTCGGGGCGACCTTTGTGTTCTTCGGTGCCGACATTCAACAGACCGACACGCGGGCAGGTCAGCCCAAGGCCGTTGCGGGCATAAGAGGTGCCCATCAGCGCATATTGCAAAAGGTCATGCGCGTCGGCGCGGATATCGGCACCAACGTCCAGCATGATGTTGAACCCTTGCGGGTTCCGCGACGGCCAAAGGCAGGCGATGGCGGGGCGGTTGACGCCCGGCAGTTTGCGCAGCCGCAGCATCGACAACGCCATCAGCGCGCCGGTGTTGCCGCAGGACACAGCGACCTGAGCTTCGCCCTGTTTGACCGATTCGATTGTGGACCACATCGAGGTGCCCGCGCCCTTGCGGACGATCTGGCTTGGTTTGTCGTCCATCGTCACGACTGATTCGGTGTGACGGATGTCACAACGACCAACCAGTGATTTCTTACGGGCGATCAAACCACGCAATTCAACTTCATCGCCATGGACGATGAAGCGAATTTCAGGATTCTTTTCGGCGCTTTGCGCCATGCCAGCCACCACGACCGAAGGGCCGCGGTCGCCGCCCATGGCGTCAACCGATATCACCACGGTGCCTTCGTCTTCTGAAGGACGTGGTGACGCTGTGGTCGCTGAATCGACGATCATTTAGATGCGACGCTGGCCCTTATCAGGCTGCGTCGTCGTCCAGATCGATCTCGTTCGCCTGCGCGATCACTTCGCGGTCCGCGTAATGACCGCAGGACGGGCAAACGTGGTGCGGGCGCTTCAGTTCGCCGCAGTTAGTGCATTCGTTCGGGTTGCCCGCAACCAGGGCATCATGCGCGCGGCGCATGTTACGCTTCGAGCGGGTTACGCGATTCTGAGGGACAGCCATGTCACCACCTCGAGTTGTCAGGGTGTTGCGTCGAAACGCGCGTACACCGTGGATTTGAATTCGTAAATGAACCGCGCAGATACGGCATCAAAGCCCTGCCCGCAAGCCCTCGTGGTCACTGGCAAGGCCGAATTGGGCGTATTTGCGGGCGAAATGACCCGATATTCGGCGCGATGCTGCAAACAGGCACCATGATAAGACCGATTCACAGGTATCGCGCCGGGCTATAGGTGTCAGGATTCGCGTTTGCTGTCGCGCAAAAGGCCCTCTAGTCCTGCAAAGGGGCGGCGTGTGTCGGATGCGGGTGCGTCATCACTATCTTGTGCGCCCGTCGTCAACTGCGCCCCTTCGGCCCGCGGATATTCGGGCAGGGCAAGGCTGAGCGCCTCGACCATCAGGGCGGTCAGGTCGATGAAACTGCCCAAAGGCTCTAACGTCTCATCCAGCATTTCGGTCTCTTCGCTTTCGACCTTCGGCATGTGGGGCGTAAAGCGGATGCGGACATCTTCGGCGATATCCGTACGCACGGGTTTCAATGAAACAACGCAGGGCTGCGTCACACGCGCCTGCAATTTTGCGATCAAAACCCAGCCATCGCGGCCTTCGCCACGAATATTGCCCTGAAAGTCCAGCCGCGTCAGGCCGTCCAGTCCCAGTTCGTCCGCGATATCCAGACGGGGCTGTTCACCAGGCTTCAGGTGAAAAGGGTTTGCCGCGTTCGGGTTCAGATGCGCGACGCGCAGGCGCTGCGGATGCGATTCGGGGGCGATCATAGGGGCCTCGGGGGTTCGTGTGCGGATGCGGCGGATGGCAGAGGCGGACATCGGATTGTCCTGAACCCGCCAGCCGATTGATATTCTTGAGCAGGGTGCCCGAGTTTGCTAGGCAGGGCGGGCCGCGTCAACCGCCCCAGGAAGGGAACCTTGCCCATGACTGCCATCAGAAGTCTGATGACACTGGCGTTCATTGCCATTCTCGGGCTTGCAGCCTGTGCCCCGGTCTATCGCAACCACGGCTATGTCCCGCCCGATATCGATCTGGCACAAATTGTTGTCGGCCAGACGACGATGGATGATCTGTCCACCCTGATCGGGCGCCCCTCGGCGCAGGGTCTGCTGACGGGATCGGGTTGGTATTACGTCGGATCGCGCTGGCGGCGTTACGGTCCCGCCCCCTCGAAAGAGATCGAGCGGCAGGTTGTTGCCATCTCTTTCACGCCGACGGGTGTTGTCAGCAATGTCGAACGTTTCGGACTGGAACGCGGTCGTGTCGTGTCGCTGTCGCGCCGTGTGACAGAAGGCAGCGTGATCGAGGTGTCGCTGATCGGACAGCTGCTGGGCAACCTTGGAAACTTCCAGGCTGGCGACTTTATCGACTAAACGGGTGGCGCGCCGGATCAGACGGCGCGCACCATCCTGTCGGCAAGCCGGTTCAATTCGATCCTGTATCCGTTATGGGATGAAGGCTGGTCCGGATTGGATGTAATTGCGATGGCCATGGCCGGATGGGTGAAGGTTGCGGGGAAGACATAGATCATCTGCCCGCCATATCCCCAGCCGCAGCGCATTGGACGTCCACCGATTCGCCCCAGAAACCAGCCATAACCATATGCCTGACCGGTAAAGACCGATGTGGTCTGTCTTTGCCAGCTGTCGTGGATCCATGATTTCGGAATGACCTGACGGCCTGCCGCCTGCCCCTGACGGGCATAGGTCGCGCCAAAGGCCAAAAGTGACCGTGTGGTCATCGCCATCTGGTTCCCGCCCATATAGATGCCTTGCGGGTCGCGGTCCCAGCCGGTGATGCGGAACCCCGGTATCTGTCCCAGCCAGTCGCGCGCCACATCCAGCAAGGGTCTGCCCGTCACGCGGGTCAGGATCGCTGCCACCAGATGGGACGATGCGGTCGAATATTGCATCGTGCCGCCGGGGTCCTGGGTGAAGGGTGCCGCCAATGCCGCTTTGACCCAATTGCCACTGCTGACCCAACGGCCATAGTTCGGGCCCGACTGGCGTTCCAGCCCTGCCTGCATCGACAGCAACTGGCCAAGGGTGATCTGCATCAGGCGCGGGTCGGGATCTGCGGGCAGGTCGGGGCGCAGCAAGGGGGCAATGGGTTGATCGGTCCCTTCCAGCAGGCCGTGTCCGATCGCAATGCCGACCATCGCCGAGATGATGGATTTCGATGCCGATTTGATATTCGTTGGCGTGTCGGGTGTCGCGCCATGAAAACCCTGTGCTGCGATCTCTTGCCCGCCGCTTTCGTCGTCACACCACATGGCAACGCTACGCAGCGGGTCAAGGCTGGCGGCTTCCTCGATAATGGGCAGAAGTCCTGCCTGCGCCACACGGGGTGCGGCCAGAAGCGGGGCAAGGGCGGCGGTCATGATCAGGTCGCGACGTTTCATCTGCACAATATGGGCGAATTTTCGCCGAAGACGCAATCGCCTATGACAGTGTCATGGGCTTGTCCCGTCGCGTCGCTGCGATTAGGGCAGGGCAACCCGCATTCATAAAGGCCGCAACATGACCGCTTTGGATGATCTAGCTATTGTTCCGTTCCACGACGCCGATGCGCCGCAACGCGCCCGCATGCTGTCGCGTCTGGCTGATACCGAACTTTCTGTCGCCTTGGTGAAAGAACCTCTGCACGATCAAGTCGAACTGAAGCTGTTCGATCTGGAGGGCGCCCGCATGGCACTGGCCTGTGATTCCGAAGACCGTCTGGCCGATTTCTTTGGCCATGCCGTTGCCTATGCCGCCTTGCCCGGACGGGTGCTGGCATCCTTGCTGAAAGCTGACGGGGCCGGAGTGCTGGTCAATCCCGGTGCGCCATCCGAAATGATGCTGGATGCGTCGATGCTGGACTGGCTGACGGGTGCCTTGGAAAACAGCCCCGAACAGGATGAGGCGCGGATGCGTCTTGTGACACCGGATGCGGCGGTGGTTGACGAACTGGCCCCTGCACTTGCCGACCGGCTGGCCGATATGCGCGGGTTGATTGCAGGTGCGGCGCTGGTGGGGGTTGCAGGTGAAAACGGCCCTGCGGCGCATCTTCTGCTGATTTCGGGGGCACCGGTCGAACGTCAGCCCGCCATCGCAAAAGCCCTGTCCGAGGCGCTTGCCTTCCTGCCGCCCCAACCCGGTGGCGTCGATATTACCTTTGCTGAGGCGGTAACCCCCTCTGGTGCACTGATTTTCGATCTAACGCCGCCGGAACCGGTTATTGTGCCACCCAAGCCCAAGGGACCACCGATCCTGCGCTGATGATTCTTCCTCGGTTGCACGGATTGCATCAACCTGCGAGAACCTGCGGATGCAGATTGAACACAAAGCTTTGTCCGTCCATCTTTTGACCGCCACCGGCGCTGTCCTGTCCATGCTGGCGATGCTGGCGGCGGCCAATGCCGATTGGGCCATCATGTTTTTATGGCTGGTGGCCGCCTTTGTTGTCGACGGAATCGACGGGCCATTGGCACGTCGTTATGACGTCAAGAAGAATTGGGCCGCCTATGATGGCGTCCTGATGGATCTGATTATCGACTATCTGACCTATGTGTTCATTCCTGCCTTCGCGCTGTTCCAATCGGGGCTGCTGGCGGGCTGGATGGGCTGGGTCGCCAATATCGTGATTGTTTTCGGCAGTGTGGTCTATTTCGCGGATACGCGGATGAAGACCAAAGACAATTCGTTTGCCGGTTTTCCGGGTTGCTGGAACATGGTGGTGCTGGTGCTATTCGCGGTCCAGCCACATTGGACCGTCAGTCTGGCCATCGTTCTGATCCTGAGCATCGCGATGTTCACCAACATCAAATTCATCCACCCGGTACGGACCGAACGCTGGCGTGCGATTTCATTGCCTGTCGCCATCCTTTGGGTGCTGTTCGCAGGACGTGCGGCCTGGGTCGGATTTCATCCCTCAAGCTGGGCGATCTGGGGGCTGGTTGCGACATCGGTCTGGTTACTGCTGGCAGGGGCGGTGCAACAGTTGATCCCCCGCAAAGACTGACAGCCTGTTTTTACCAAGATATGGCGCGATGGCCCGATCCCTGATCGGGCCATTTTTATGTGCGCGACGGTCCGGCGGAATGGAAAAAGGGCAGGCGCGTGATGCGCCCGCCCTTCGGCGGCTTATGGCAAAAGACCCAATGGCCTATTCGAACTTGCGGATCTTGCCGGTTTTCAAACGCTCCAGATAGCGGGTCATCTCGGCCTTCACGACGGGCATCAGCATATACAGCGCAAGGATGTTCACGACTGCCATGGCAAAGATCGCCGCATCGGAAAAGTCGATGACCGGACCCAGACCGGCGGACGCGCCGATGACGACAAACAGGCAGAAGATGATCTTGAAGACCAGCTCTTTGGTCTGGCCTTCGCCAAACAGGAAGGTCCACGCCTTCAGGCCATAATAGCTCCACGAGATCATGGTTGAGAAGGCGAACAGAACCACCGCAACCACCAGAATATAGCGGAACCAGCCAAAAGAACTGCTGAACGCAGCCGAGGTCAGTGCCACGCCGGAATTGCCATCCACGGTCTGGATTGCGTCGCCCGCCTCGTTCAACAAGAACATTCCGGTTGCAGGGTCGGTGACCAGCTGTCCGGTGATGATGATTACCAAAGCCGTCATGGTGCAGATGACGACCGTATCGATAAAGGGTTCCAACAGCGATACAAAGCCTTCGGTGACAGGTTCCTTGGTGCGGACCGCACTATGCGCGATGGCGGCCGAACCGACGCCAGCCTCGTTCGAGAACGCAGCGCGGCGGAAGCCCTGGATCAACGCGCCGATAGCACCGCCGACGACACCGTCATTGGTGAATGCACCGGCAAAGATCTGGCCGAAGGCCGTGCCGATCATGTTGAAGTTCATCAAAATGATGATCAACGCCGTGCCAACGTAAAGCGCGGCCATAAAGGGGACGATTTTCTCGGTCACGCTGGCGATGGATTTCAGACCGCCGACGATGACCAGAAACACGATGACCGCCATGACGACACCGGTAATCCAGCCCGGATAGTCACCAACGACGTTGATGATCTGCGCATGTGCCTGATTGGACTGGAACATATTCCCGCCGCCGAACGACCCGAGAATACAGAAGATCGCGAATAGAACAGCAAGGAATTTTCCCCCCGGCAGGCTGCGTTCCGCGAACCCTTTGGTCATGTAATACATCGGTCCGCCGGAAACCGTGCCATCCGCGTATTCGTTGCGGTATTTCACGCCAAGCGTACATTCGGTGAATTTGGTCGCCATTCCCAGAAGACCTGCAAGGATCATCCAGAAGGTTGCGCCCGGCCCGCCGATGCCGATGGCAACGGCAACGCCTGCGATATTGCCCAGACCGACAGTGCCCGACAATGCGGTGGTCAGTGCCTGAAAATGGCTGACCTCGCCCGCGTCATTAGGGTCGGAATAATCGCCGCGCACTAATGCGATCGAATGACCGAAGGCGCGGAACTGAACAAAGCCGAAATAGATGGTGAAAATGATCGCTCCGATCACCAGCCAGCCGACGATCCACGGGAAGGTCGTTCCCGGGAAGTTGGCAAAGATCAGGCTGACGAACCAGCCCGTCGAATTGGCAAAAACGGTATTGATGGTTTCGTCGATGCCCTGCGCTGCGGCTGGCCCTGTGGCCAACATGGCCCCCGTGGCTGCCGACATCAGCGCTTGTGTCGATGTCTTCATAATCTTCAGTCCTTATTGCTTACGCGCGCTGAGGTTCAGGGAACAATGACGACCGGCACAGGTGCGACCTGCGCCAGAGTTGCCGCGACCGAGCCGAAAATGCGGCTGGCGAAACCGGAATTGCCCATCCGCCCGATAAAGATCATGGCGGCGACCTCCTCTTTTGCGACGCGACACAGGGTTTCGGCGATATGGCCGTAACGCATGGTGGTTTCGAACGGGATATTGGCGATCTCCATCCGTTTCATCACGGGCCCCATCACCGAGGTTTCCGCACGCTGCAGTTCTTCCTTGCGGCGACGGTGACGGTCTTCCAGTTCGCTCGGGGTCAAAAAGCTATAGGGTGACCATTCAAGGACATGGGCGATCAGCAGGCTGTCGCTTTGGGTCTGGGCCCGGGTAATGGCGAAATCCAGCGCCCGCAGGGAGGCATCGCTGCCGTCGAAACCGACGACTAATTTGCGTGACATCTTACCCTCATCTGTTGGTTTTGTTTTTTGTATTGGTGCTGAAAGGATAGGCACAGCTTTGTGTTTGGGCCAGAGAAAATGTAGCGATACATATTGTGGCGCATTCGTGACGGGCATTCTGCCCGTGTGATGGGCAGGGTTTTTCGCGGGTTTCCGGTCGATTGGCGAATTTTTGACTTTTCAACCGGGGGCAGGGGCTGCATATTCGGCCCATGACACGGATGCGCCATATCGCCACTGCAATTTCAACGCCCTACGGGGCGCTGTCGGCCGTGAATCTCCGTGGTTTGTTGCGTCTTACGCTGCGCTGAGCGGGTCGTCCGGGCCGCCGCTCAGTCAGGTCATGGTCCGGGTTTATCCCAAGACACGCATGAAGCCCGATACGGGCCGTAAGAAAGACAGAACAAATGACCGATAAAAACCGCGTCGTGATTTTCGACACCACCCTGCGTGACGGCGAACAGTCACCCGGTGCCACAATGTCCCATGCCGAAAAGCTGGAAATCGCGGGCATGCTGGATGAAATGGGCGTCGATGTGATCGAGGCCGGCTTCCCCATTGCTTCTGAAGGTGATTTCGCCGCTGTTTCCGCGATTTCGGCGCAGGCCAAGACATCCGTGATCTGCGGCCTCGCCCGCGCCCAGCTGCCCGACATCGACCGCTGCTGGGAAGCTGTGAAGCACGCCAAACGCCCGCGTATCCACACGTTTATCGGCACCTCGCCGCTGCACCGCGCCATTCCCAATCTGGACATGGACCAGATGGCAGACCGCATCCATCAGACCGTCAGCCACGCCCGCAACCTGTGCGAGGATGTGCAATGGTCACCGATGGATGCCACGCGCACCGAACATGACTATCTGTGCCGCGTTGTCGAAATTGCCATCAAGGCAGGTGCCACGACGATCAACATCCCCGACACCGTCGGCTATACCGCCCCGCGTGAAAGCGCCGAGCTGATCCGTATGCTGCTGGAACGCGTTCCCGGCGCGGACGACATCATCTTCGCCACGCATTGTCACAACGATCTTGGCATGGCGACCGCGAATTCGCTGGCCGCGGTCGAGGCGGGCGCCCGCCAGATCGAATGCACCATCAACGGTCTGGGCGAACGCGCCGGTAATACGGCACTGGAAGAGGTGGTGATGGCGATGCGGGTGCGCAACGACATCATGCCCTTCCAGACAGGCATCGATACAACGAAAATCATGGGAATCTCGCGGCGCGTGGCCTCGGTTTCCGGGTTTCCGGTGCAGTTCAACAAGGCGATCGTCGGCAAGAACGCGTTTCTGCACGAATCGGGCATCCATCAGGATGGCGTGCTGAAAAACGTCGAGACGTTTGAAATCATGCGCCCCGCCGATATCGGTCTGAACGAAAACAACATCGCCATGGGCAAGCATTCGGGCCGCGCCGCCCTGCGCGCCAAGCTGGCGGATCTGGGATACGAGGTTGGCGACAACCAGCTGAAGGATATTTTCGTCCGCTTCAAGGCGCTGGCCGACCGCAAGAAAGAGGTCTTTGACGAAGACATCATTGCGCTGGTTCTGGATGCGGCTGCCAACACCCAGGATGACCATCTTCAGGTCAAGCATCTGCGCGTCATCTGCGGCAGCGACGGGCAGTCCGCCCAGCTGACGATGGTGGTCGATGGTGTTGAAAAACAGGCCGAAACAAGCGGTGACGGTCCGGTCGATGCCTGCTTCAAGGCCGTCCAGCAGATCTTTCCGCATGACGCGCGGCTGCAGCTGTATCAGGTGCATGCTGTGACCGAAGGCACAGACGCGCAGGCCACCGTCAGCGTCCGGATGGAGGAAGAGGGCCGCATCGTCACCGGTCAGGCCGCCGATACGGACACGATTCTGGCGTCTGTCAAAGCCTATGTCGGCGCGCTGAACCGCCTGATCCTTCGCCGTGCGATGACCGCGCAGGGCAGCGACGCCAAGCAGATCAGCATGTATTCACATTGATTAACCGGTCCGGACCTATTGCGGGTCCGGACCATCACATCACGCGCAAGAAGCCGCCATTACCTCGTTTTGCGTGTATCGGGGCTTTTCGCCTGCGGGTCTGGGTTCTATACGGGGCCACGCCTGCAGGGGCGATTCAGGGCATTATAAGTCCGAAAGACTGATTTCAAAGCAGGGCAGGCCGGGCCAACCGGCGCGAAAAGGATACGGGCATGGCATTCGGTGGTTTGTTTTCGACCGACATCGCAATCGACCTCGGGACGGCGAACACGCTGATCTATGTCAAGGGCAAGGGTATCATCCTGAACGAACCGTCCGTCGTGGCCTATCACGTCAAGGACGGCAAACGGCAGGTTCTGGCCGTGGGTGAGGATGCGAAACTGATGCTGGGCCGCACGCCCGGCAGCATCGAGGCGATCCGCCCGATGCGTGAAGGCGTTATCGCCGACTTCGACAGTGCCGAACAGATGATCAAGCATTTCATCAAAAAAGTGTTCAAACGCACGACATTTTCCAAGCCGAAAATCATCGTCTGTGTGCCGCATGGCGCAACGCCGGTCGAAAAGCGGGCGATCCGTCAGTCGGTTCTGTCAGCAGGCGCGCGCAAGGCCGGTCTGATTGCCGAACCGATTGCAGCGGCCATCGGGGCAGGCATGCCGATCACCGAACCGACCGGCAGCATGGTCGTCGATATCGGCGGCGGCACCACCGAGGTTGCGGTTTTGTCGCTCGGCGATGTGGTCTATGCACGTTCGGTCCGGATCGGTGGCGACCGGATGGACGAATCGATCATCAACTATCTGCGCCGCAACCAAAACATGCTGATCGGTGATTCGACCGCCGAACGCATCAAGACCAGCATCGGCACTGCCCGCATGCCTGATGATGGCCGTGGCGCGACGCTGATGGTCCGTGGTCGCGATCTGTTGAACGGCATTCCCAAGGAAATCGAGGTCAGCCAGGCCATGATCGCCGAAGCCCTGACCGAGCCGGTTCAGGCCATCTGCGAGGCTGTGATGGTCGCGCTGGAAGCGACCCCGCCGGATCTGGCCGCCGATATCGTCGATCGCGGTGTGATGCTGACCGGTGGTGGCGCGATGCTGGGCGAGCTGGATCTGGCGCTGCGCGAACAGACCGGCCTGTCGATCAGCCTAGCCGACCAGCCCATGAGCTGCGTCGCACTGGGTACCGGCAAAGCGCTCGAATTCGAGAAGCAGCTGCGCCACGTCATCGACTACGACAGCTGATCCTGAATGGCCCGCAAGGGACCAGATTTCGCGACGCCGGTCCGGCGCGTCCTGATAACGCTGATGGCGCTTGCGCTGTTGGCGTTGTTCCTGTTCTGGCGCATCGACAGTCCACGTGCCGAACAGATGCGCACCGCGATGATTGACCGCATCGTGCCGCGTTTCGAATGGGCCCTGGTGCCGGTGACCCGCTTGTCCGAAATGGTCGCGGGTTTCCAAAGCTATTCGCGGCTTTACGAACAGAATCAGGAATTGCGCCGCGAATTGCAGCGCATGTCCGCATGGAAAGAAGCCGCCGTCCAGCTGGAACAGGAAAACAGCAAGCTGTTGGCGCAGAACAATGTCCGCATTGATCCCGCGCTGACCAGCGTGACGGGCGTTGTCACCATGGACAGCGGCTCGGCGTTTCGCCAATCGGTGTTGCTGAATGTCGGTGCACGCGATGGCATCATCGAAGGTTGGGCTACGATGGACGGGTTGGGGCTTGTGGGCCGCATTGCAGGGGTCGGGCAGCGCACCAGCCGCGTCATCCTGCTGACAGATCCGTCGTCGCGCATTCCGGTGGTGGTTCAGCCAACTGGTGAACGTGCACTGGCCACGGGGGACAATACCCCGCTGCCGGTGCTGGAATTTATCGAATCAGGGGATAACGTCCGTCCGGGTGACCGGATTGTCACCTCGGGGGATGGCGGGGTCTTTCCGCCGGGCCTGCTGGTCGGGCAGGTGGCACAGAGTGCCGATGGCCGGATGCGTCTGCGTATGGCGGCTGATTATGGCCGGCTGGAATTCCTGCGCGTTCTGCGGTCCCATCCGGCAGAATCGGTGGTTGATACCAGTGCCGTCATCCGCCGTGGTCCCGAAGGGTTCATCGGGCCGATGCTGCCCGAAAGTCCTGTGGACGCCGCATCGGCGACCGATCCACTGGACCCCGGCACCACGCCATGATCCAATTGCCCAGCCGCAGCTTTCTGACCGGCACATTCGTTTTTCTGTTGTCGGCAGCCCTGTTGCTGTTCCTGCGGCTTTTGCCACTGAAGGGCGGTATTATGGGCTGGCCCGGCCCTGATATGCTGCTGGCCCTGATCCTTGCATGGGTGCTGCGTCGCCCCGACCAGCTGTCTGCCCCCGTCATCGTTCTGGCCGTTCTGGTCGAGGATGTCTTGCTGATGCGTCCGCTTGGTCTGTGGGCCGTCTTTGTCCTGATGGGCAGCGAGGCCGCACGAGTTCGAGAGCACCGTTGGCGGGACCAGCCATTTATGGTTGAATGGCTGCGGGTGACCATCCTGATCGGTTTGATGCTGCTGGGCAGCCGTCTGGTCCAGATCCTGTTCATACTGCCGGTGCCGGCACTTGGTCAGGTGATCCTGCAATATCTGGCGACAGTGCTGGTCTATCCGCTTGTCATCTTCGTGGCGCGCTTGCTGATTGGCCTGCGCCGCGTGGGGCATGGCGAGGGGACGTAAAAAGGGACCGCGAATGAAAAAGTCTCAACGCGAAATCGTGGACAGCAATCGCAAGATCACGCGTCGTGGTCTGCTGCTGGCGGGGATCCAGATCGGCACCGTGACGACATTGGCGCTGAAAATGCGGTCAATGCAGCTGGATCACGCCGAGGAATACCGGACGCTGGCGGACGGCAATTCGATCAAGATCCGTCTGCTGCCACCGTCACGCGGGCTGATCCTTGACCGCACCGGCCTGATCGTGGCCGGAAACGAGCAGAATTACCGCGTTACCCTGACCCGCGAAGAAGCGGGCGGTGATGTCGAACCCGTGTTGCAGCGTCTGGCCCAGCTGATCCCGATCAGCGATGCGCGGATGACCGAATTGCGCGACGAATTTTCCAAGCGCAGCGCGATCACCACGATTGTGCTGGCTGACCGCCTAACGTGGGAAGAATTCAGCACAATTGCGGTCAATGCGCCCTCGCTTCCGGGTGTGACGCCGGAATCGGCGCTGTCGCGGGCCTATCCGCGGGCGGGCGATCTGGCGCATGTCATGGGCTATGTCGGGCCTGTTTCGGATTATGATCTGTCGCGTATCGAGGACCCCGATCCCGTTCTGCGCCTGCCGGATTTCCAGCTTGGCAAGATCGGTGTCGAGGGCCGGTTGGAGGAGGTTTTGCGCGGCAAAGCCGGTGCCCGTCGGGTCGAAGTGAACAGCATGGGCCGCGAAATGCGCCAGCTGTCGCGTCAGGAAGGTGAACAGGGGGCGACGGTGCAACTGACCGTTGATGCCGCCCTGCAGAATTATGCAGCCCAACGTCTGGGGCAGGAAAGTGCCGCTGCTGTCGTCATTGATTGCCGGACAGGGGAATTGGTCTCGATCTGTTCATCGCCCAGTTTTGACCCTAATAAATTCGTGCGCGGGATTTCCACCAAGGATTACCGCGGGCTGATGGATCACGACCATCGTCCCTTGGCCGATAAGACCGTTCAGGGGGTCTATCCCCCGGGGTCTACTTTCAAGATGGTGACCCTGCTGGCGGGGTTGGAAGCCGGTGTCATCAATTCCGGCAGTCGCTTTTTCTGTCCCGGCTATACCGAATTGGGTGGTCGTCGTTTCCATTGCTGGAGCCGCGGTGGCCACGGGTCCGTCGATGCGGTCAAAAGCCTGCAGGAAAGCTGCGACGTCTATTTTTACGAACTGGCGCAGCGCGTCGGCATTGACCGCATGGCGATTATGGCCCGCAAGCTGGGCATCGGGGTCAAACATGACCTGCCGATGTCGGCGGTTTCAGAAGGCATCGCCCCCGACCGCGCGTGGAAAGAGGCGCGTTATGGTCAGGCATGGCAGATCGGCGACAGCCTGAACGCCTCGATCGGGCAGGGATATGTGCTGGCCTCGCCCTTGCAGCTGGCGGTGATGACGGCGCGGATATCCTCTGGTCGCCAGATCGACCCGCAGCTGATCCGGTCCATCGACGGCGTCAAGAAACTGCCCGAGGATTTCCCCCCGCTGGATATCAGCGAAGCCTCGTTGAAGGTGGCGCGCGCGGGAATGGATGCGGTGATGAACAGCGCCCGCGGCACAGCCCGCAAAGCCCGGATCGAGCGTGAGGAATGGCGCATGGTCGGCAAGACCGGCACCAGTCAGGTCCGAAACATTACCGCCGCAGAACGCGCGCGTGGCGTCATTTCCAACGACCAGCTGCCTTGGGAACGCCGCGACCATGCGCTGTTTGTCTGCTATGCCCCCTATGACGCGCCGCGCTATGCGGTGTCGGTCGTTGTGGAACATGGCGGTGGCGGATCGACCGTGGCCGCGCCGATTGCCCGCGATATCATGCTGTTCGCCCTGAACGGGGGACTGCCACCGCTGGACGCCGTGCCTTCCAACCAGCGGGCAGAGATGGAAGAACGCCATAACGCCATGCAGCTTTACACCCCCGAGGCCCCGCGCCCCGGTCGCAGCCGCGCCTGAGGGATAGATGTCATATCTGAATTACAAGGTCGCGCAGGTCCCCACCGGACTGCGCAAGGTCTTTTTTATCAACTGGCCCTTGGTCCTGCTGATCACCGCCGTATCCTGCATCGGTTTTCTGATGCTGTATTCCGTCGCGGGCGGAAAGATCGAAACATGGGCCGAACCGCAGATGTACCGCTTTGCCGTGGGCATGGTGATCATGCTTGGGCTGGCGTTCGTGCCGATGTGGTTCTGGCGCGGCATTTCGGTGTCGGCCTATGTGGTCTGCTTTTTGCTGCTGATCGCGGTTGATCTGTTCGGTGCCATCGGCATGGGCGCACAGCGCTGGATCGACATCGGCCCCATCCGCGTCCAACCGTCCGAGCTGATGAAGATCGCGCAAGTGCTGCTGCTGGCGGCTTATTACGACTGGCTGGACCTGAAGAAGGTGTCGCGCCCGCTTTGGGTGCTGATCCCCGTGATCATCATTCTGGCACCGACGGCTTTGGTGTTGATGCAGCCTGACCTTGGCACCTCGATCATGCTGATCACGGGCGGCGGGATCGTGATGTTCGTTGCAGGGGTTTCGCTGTGGTATTTTGCGGCGGTGATCGGTGCGGCGGTGGGGGCTGTCTATGCAGTGCTGCATTCGCGCGGGACCGATTGGCAGCTGTTGAAGGATTACCAGTTCCGGCGGATCGACACTTTTCTGGACCCCACAGCCGACCCTTTGGGCGCGGGCTATAACATCATCCAAAGCCAGATCGCGCTTGGATCGGGGGGCTGGTCGGGCCGCGGCTTTATGCAGGGCACGCAGTCCCGCCTGAACTTCCTGCCTGAAAAGCACACGGACTTTATCTTTACCGTCCTTTCCGAGGAATTCGGCTTTATCGGCGCGTTTTCCCTGTTGTCGCTGTATATGTTGATCATCGGATTTTGCCTGTATTCCGCGCTTTCGAACAAGGACCGCTTTGCCAGCCTGATTACAATCGGCATCAGTGCCACGTTCTTTTTGTATTTCGCGATCAACATGGCCACAGTGATGGGGCTGCTGCCCGCCAAGGGCTCGCCTTTGCCATTGGTCAGCTATGGGGGAACATCCTTGATGATCCTGATGCTGGGCTTTGGTCTGGTGCAGTCAGCCCACGTCCACAGACCAAGGTGATCCTATGAAAGTCCGTTTTTCCGCTTCTGCCGCCTCTTGGGAAGAATGGGCACCGGCCCTGCGCGCCGCCGATTCCGACCTGTCGCTGCATCAGGACGGCGATCCGGCCAGCTTTGATGCGATCATCTATGCCCCGAACGGCGATATTACGGATTTCACCCCCTATGTGAATGTACGCCTGATCCAGAGCCTATGGGCTGGGGTCGAAAAGATCGTCACGAACAAGACGCTGACCCAGCCGCTGGCCCGTATGGTCGATCCGGGACTGGCGCAGGGCATGGCCGAATATTGCACCGGCTGGACCATGCGCGCGCATCTGGGGATGGACGGTTATGCGCAGGACGGGACATGGCGCAACAGCACGGTGCCCCCTTTGGCATCCGAACGCCCCGTTACGATCCTTGGTGTCGGGGAATTGGGACGCGCCACCGCCGCAATGCTGTCAGCGGTCGGTTTTCCTGTGACGGGGGTCAGCGCGTCGGGGCGTCCGGTTGATGGTATCGATGTCCGATCATTGGCGCAGTTGGATGATGTGTTGACCAGCTCGCAGATCCTGATCTGCCTGCTGCCCGATACGCCGCAGACGCGGAACCTGCTGGATGCCCGCAGGCTGGCCCTGTTACCCCAAGGGGCATGGGTGATCAATCCGGGGCGCGGGACGCTGATTGACGACGAGGCCCTGCTGACAGGGCTGGAAAGCGGCAGACCCGCCCATGCGGTTCTGGACGTCTTCCGGACCGAGCCTTTGCCAAAGGACCATCCGTTCTGGGGCCATCCGGCGATCACCGTCACCCCGCATATTGCCGCCGATACGCGGGCGCAAACGGCGGCCAAGGTGGCGGTCGAAAATATTTCGCGCGCCATGAACGGGCAGCCCGTGAGGAACCTGGTCGACCGCAACAAAGGGTATTAGGGAAGATCCTTGTCAGCTTCGGCCTTGGACAGGGCGGCTGCACGTTGGGCCGCCAGCGCGATGGCCCGCTGCGAGGCGCGTTCGATCCGGTCCGCCATCTTCTTTTCGCGCCGTCTTTGATAGGCGCGAAAGACCGGCACCGTCAGATAATGCACCCCCACCGATATCAGCAGCCCGAGGATTGTCCCGCCGACCACATAGGGCCAGAAAATCTGGAAGAAAAAATCGTGCAGCATATTCCAATGCGCGACCTTGGGGCCGAACATCGAATGGATATTGTGCCAGATTTCCCCTGTGGCACGGGAAAATTCGCGAAAGATGAAATGCGGCGACAGATCACCCCGCAGGCCAAGAATATGCCGCCCCACGCCGGTCGAGGCGAAGGCGATAAAGGGCAGCGTTACCGGATTGCCGACGAATGTCGCCAATAGCGCGGCAAGGATATTGCCGCGGATGATCCATGCCACAGCCGCCGCTGACAGAAAGTGAAACCCGAAAAGCGGCGTAAAGGACACAAACACCCCCGCAGCCACCCCTCGGGCAATGCGATGCGGCTGGTCGGGCAGGCGGCGCAGGCGATACATCACGTATCGTGTGGCACGTCGCCACCCCCCGCGGGGATAGATCATCTCGCTGGCGATCTGCCCATAGCTGCGCGGCTTGCGTCGTTTAAACAAAATGGCACCCGATAAATGGGGGATGCGGGCCTTTTGGCCCGACATGCCCTAGGGTTTCAGCGCCGGATCACGGACCCGTTCGACCTGTGCAACATCACTCTCTGCTTCCAGTGCGGTCAGCAGATTATGCAGATGTTCATGGTCACGCAGTTCAATTTCAACCTCGATCCGGTAAAAATCAGGCTTGCGTGCGATAAACTCGAGATTCGAGATATTCGCCCCTTGGGCCCCGATCAAGGTGCAGATGCGTCCCAGCACGCCGGCATCATGGCGGATCGTCAAATTCAACACGCTGGAATAAGCGGCAGGATGGCGCCCGTCACGCCATTGCAGATCGACCCAACGATCAGGGCTGCTTTCGAATTCGGCCAGAACCGGACAATCGATCGCATGGATCACCACACCCGCACCCCGATAGGTGATGCCGACAATGCGTTCACCGGGCAGCGGATTACAGCAGGGCGCACGTTTGAAATTCGCGTCAGCCTCCAACCCTGAAAAGGGGCGCTTGCCGTCGATTTCATCCTGACGGTCGGCCAGTTCAGGATAAAGGACGCCCAGAACCTCTTTGGCGGAATTTTCGGCACTGCCGATGCGGGCCAGCAGATCCTCGGCCGAGGCGATGCCCATCTGTCTAGCAGCGGTTCGCAGCGCCTTATCGGTGACCTTGCGGCCCACATGTTCGAAACTGACGCGGACCAATTCGCGACCCAGACGCATAAAGCGGTCGCGGTCCTCCTCGCGCAAGCTGCGGCGGATAGAGGCTTTGGCGCGGCCCGAAACGACGATGTCCAGCCATGTCGCCTGCGGGCGCTGGCCGGACGCGGCGATAATATCCACCGATTGGCCGTTCTTCAGGCGTGTCCATAAGGGGACGCGGATGCCGTCAATTTTCGCGCCGACGCAGGAATTGCCCAGACGCGTATGGATGGCATAGGCAAAGTCGATCGGGGTTGCACCACGCGGCAGCTGCATCACGTCGCCCTTGGGGGTGAAGCAGAAGACCTGATCCTGATACATCTCCATTTTGACATGTTCGAGGAATTCGTTGTGATCCTCGGTGTCGAAACGGTCATTCAGGCTGGCAACCCATTCGGCGGGATCGACAGCAAAGGGGTTCTTCGTGCGAACGCCATCGCGGTAAGCCCAATGGGCCGCAACGCCAGCCTCGGCGACTTCGTGCATCTGGCGGGTGCGAACCTGGATTTCAACCCGCTTGCCGTCACGGCCCGAAACCGTCGTGTGGATGGACCGATATCCGTTGGTTTTTGGCTGGCTGATGTAATCCTTGAACCGGCCCGGAACGGCGCGCCAGCGATGGTGGATCACACCAAGTGTGCGATAGCAGTCCATTTCACAGCGGGTGATGATCCGAAAGCCATAGATGTCGGACAGACGCGAAAACGCCAGCTGCTTTTCCTGCATCTTGCGCCAGACGCTGAACGGCTTTTTGGCGCGGCCAAAAACATCGGCATCAATGCCTTCGCGTTCCAGTTCGGCGCGGATGTCCGTGGTGATCTGGCCAATGATATCGCCGCTGTCTTTTTGCAGGCTGACGAAACGGCGGATGATCGAGGAACGCGCCTCGGGGTTGATGACCTTGAAGGCCAGATCCTCAAGCTCCTCGCGCATCCATTGCATGCCCATGCGGCCCGCAAGGGGGGCATAGATATCCATGGTCTCGCGGGCTTTCTTGACCTGCTTTTCAGGGCGCATCGACCGGATGGTGCGCATATTGTGCAGACGGTCGGCCAGTTTGACCAGAATGACCCGCATGTCGCGCGACATGGCCATGAACAGTTTGCGAAAGTTTTCGGCCTGTTTCGACTGGGTGCTGGACAGTTCCAGATTGGTCAGCTTGGTGACGCCATCGACCAGTTCGGCAATCTCGGGGCTGAACATGCCCGCGACTTCTTCCTTGGTCGAACGCGTATCCTCGATCGTGTCATGCAGAAGGGCGGTGATGATGGTGGCATCATCCAGACGCATTTCCGTCAGGATGGCAGCGACAGCAATGGGGTGGGTAAAATAGGGTTCGCCGGAATGCCGGAACTGCCCCTCATGCATCCGCATGCCATATTCGTAAGCGTCGCGGATCAGCGCGGCATTGCTGCGCGGGTTATAGTTTCGCACCAGGGCAAGCAGATCCTCGACGTCAATCATAGCTTTGTCGAAGACCTCGTCTGCCCTGTGCTTTCGCGTGTTTGTATCAGCCGCGCTGGTTGGCTTCCAGCATCATCCGCAGCATCCGTTCTTCCGATTCTTCATCGGCGGGCTTGGGACGATCAACCTCGGCACCCAGCAAAAGCGCCATCGCGTCTTCTTCGGGTTCATCGACTTCGATCTGCGTCTGGGTCGATTCGATCATCCGCTCGCGCAGATCATCGACGGGCTGGGTTTCATCAGCGATCTCGCGCAGGGCGACGACCGGATTTTTATCATTGTCACGATCCACAGTCGGCGCAGAGCCGGCCGTGATCTCACGGGCGCGATGCGACGCAAGCATCACCAGATCAAAGCGATTGGGAACTTTGTCGACGCAGTCTTCAACCGTTACGCGGGCCATGGAATCACCTGTGCAGTTGCGAATCGAATATTCGGGGCGAAAAAGGACTAGTGGGCAGATGCGGCGGTTTTGTCAAGCAAAAGCCGGTAAATCAGCGGCTGGCATGGGCTGTATTCCGGCCAGTGCATCGGGGGGAAGATCGGCCAGCATCTGCGCCACGGTGCGGCTTGTCATCGGATGACGCCAGTTCGGGACAATTTCCGCCATCGGTGCCAACACAAATGCGCGATCTTGCAGGCGGGGATGGGGCAGGATCAGCTGGTCGGGGGCCTTGATCTTTTGTTGGTCCAAAGGCAGGTCGATCCAGCTTTCCACATGCGCTGCATCGGGCAATATCACCCGGTCATAAGCAACCAGATCCAGATCCAAAACCCGTGCGGACCAGCGCCCGTTGGTTCTGTCGCGTCCGGCCCCCGCTTCGATCCTGTGCAGTTCCGTCAAAAGTGCCGTAGGGGAAAGTTTAGTAGAGACAAGTGCCACAGCATTTGCATAATCAGGGCCAGAGCCCGCAGGGAAGGCCGGTGTTTTCCAAAACCGGCTTACTGAACATATTGAAATATCAGCATGTTTGTGCAGAATGCCCAAGGTCGACCCTAAGGTCGCCCAAAGACTCTGCGCTGACACCGGAAGGTTCGCACCAAGTGCAACGATACCAAAAGATAGGTTAACCACGCTTTCCGCTTTGTCCTACAGGTTACGCCATGGGCCTCAATTTCCGGGTCCCTCACCCCGGTTTTGATACGCGCCTTGAATCCTCAAGTCCATTAAAGGCAACATTGAATGTTCTACAAAGACGACAGATTGGCAATTTTTATAGATGGTGCGAACCTCTATGCGGCAGCGAAGGCGCTTGGGTTCGATGTCGATTATAAACTGCTTCGTCAGGAATTCGACCGACGTGGCAAGCTGATGCGCGCCTATTATTATACCGCCCTTGTCGAGGGCGACGAATATTCCCCCATTCGTCCTTTGGTGGACTGGCTGCATTACAACGGCTTTTGTGTCGTGTCGAAACCGGCGCGTGAATATACCGATGCTGTCGGACGCCGTAAAATCAAAGGCAATATGGACATCGAGCTGGCGGTGAACGCAATGGAACTGGCCCCGCGGCTGGATCACGCGGTCATCTTTTCGGGCGATGGTGATTTCCGGCCTTTGGTGGAATCATTGCAACGGCAAGGTGTGCGGGTGTCGGTCGTTTCGACAATCCGCAGCCAGCCGCCCATGATTTCCGATGAATTGCGTCGTCAGGCGGATAACTTCATCGAGCTGGACGCCCTGCGCGACATCATCGGCCGCCCCCCGCGCGAGCCGCAGCAGGTCGAAACCTGATGTCCGCTGTGGTCGCGGACGGACGCTGGAAAGCGTTGGCGCTGATCTGTGCCGGTGTCATCGGTGCAATGGCGTGCTGGTTTTCGACCACGGCAATCGGTCCCGATCTGGTAAGCCATTGGGGGCTAAGCAATACGCAATCCGCGTGGCTGACCAATGCGGTCCAGATCGGTTTCGTGCTGGGGGCGCTTGCGTCCTCGGCGGTGAACCTGCCCGATATTATGCCCATGACGCGGCTGATTACCATCGCAGCCACGCTGGCGGCGTTGGCCAATGGTGCTGTTTTGCTGGAACCGGATTTTGCCGGACTGCTGTTGGCACGGCTGGCGACAGGTGTGGCTTTGGCCGGTGTCTATCCCCCAGCATTGAAGCTGATGGCAACATGGTTCGTCAAAGGGCGCGGTCTTGCCATGGGTCTGCTGGTCGGGGCGCTGACCTTGGGGTCTGCCATGCCGCATCTGTTGCGGGCTTTGGGGCAGGGGCTGGATTGGCGCCTTGTCGTGGCGGGGGCCAGCATTGCGGCCCTGACATCGGCCTGTATCTTCGGACTGACCGTGCGTGAGGGTCCGCACGGATTTGCCCGCGCCAGCTTTGATCCCCGCCAGACGCTGGCCGTTCTGCGCGACCGTCCGGTCCGCTTGGCCAATCTGGGCTACTTCGGCCATATGTGGGAACTCTATGCGATGTGGGCGTGGTTCCTGTCTTTTGCGATTGCGGCAGGGCAGGCGGGCGATTTGCCGTTCGGCAACGCTTCGGTCCTGACATTTGTTGTGATCGCCTCGGGGGTCATCGGATGTGCACTTGGCGGCTTTTTGTCCGATCTGGTCGGGCGTTGTCTGACCACCGCAGGCATGATGGCTGTTTCGGGGTCCTGTGCCGTGCTGATCTGTCTGGCATGGGCTGGGCCTGCATGGGTGGTGGCGTTGATTGCCATCATCTGGGGGATCAGCATCATCGGTGACAGCGCCCAGTTTTCCGCCGCCCTGACAGAGCTGTCCGACCCGCGCCTTGTCGGTACGGCGCTGACGATGCAGCTGGCCTTGGGCTTTGCGCTGACGGTGGTGGCAATCTGGCTGATGCCGGTATTGGCAACGCTGCTTGGCGGATGGCGTTGGGTTTTTCTGGCCCTGATGCCCGGACCTTTCATGGGTGCATGGGCCATGATGCGCCTGCGGGGGCTGCCGCAGGCCGCCAGAATGGCGGCGGGCCGCCGGTAAAACAAGGGGGTGGTGGTGCGGACGGCGGGACTTGAACCCGCACTTCCTTACGGAAAACAGATTTTCGTACCACTTCGACTTTCGCCGCCGTCTTTCGACGTTCGTGGTCTGGACTATCCCTTCACCATCTCCCCGCAAGGGGTCTTAGGTGCCGCCCGTCTAGTCTCTACACCTTCCCGATCGCTCGGGCTTGGCTCGGGATTGGCACGGGGTTTGACCCCCACAGCTTTCCCCGAATTTGAGCGGTTCTACTCCGACGATTTCCCGCCGGGCACTCCAAATTTTAAAGTCTGGTGCGTCTACCGATTTCGCCACGTCCGCGTGACCGTCCCTGCATATGACAAATGCTGCCGCCTTCGGCAAGCGGGTTGATGTATATCAGCCGATGAAATCGGGAACTGCGTGATTGATGCACGTGTTACTTGCCCAGATGCGCAAGCGACCAGAGGAGGCCAGCATGTCCGATATCACCGAGACGCAAGGCAACGGCGGCGAATTGCACCAGCGGGGCGGCGAAACGCTGACCACCAATCAGGGCATTCCCGTTTCAGACAACCAGAACAGCCTGAAAGCAGGGGCCAAGGGGCCAACTCTGCTGGAAGATTTTGTTCTGCGTGAAAAGATTTTCCATTTCGACCATGAACGTATTCCGGAACGGATCGTCCACGCCCGCGGGTCAGGCGCACATGGTTATTTCGAATGCACGGATCCTATTCCCGAGCTGACCTCGGCCAGTTTTCTGACTAAAAAATCCCGCATTCCGGTGTTTACGCGGTTCTCGACCGTTGCAGGCGGTTCGGGCAGTGTGGATACCCCCCGCGATGTTCGCGGATTTTCGGTGAAATTCTATACCGAAGAAGGCAATTGGGATCTGGTCGGCAACGACATTCCGGTCTTTTTCATTCAGGATGCCATCAAATTTCCCGACCTGATCCATGCCGTCAAGATGGAGGCGGACAAGGGCTATCCCCAAGCCGCCAGTGCCCATGACACCTTCTGGGACTTCGTATCGTTGATGCCCGAATCGATGCATATGATCATGTGGGCCATGTCCGATCGCGGCATTCCACGCAGCTATCGTATGATCGAAGGGTTCGGCGTCCATACATTCCGTCTGGTGAATGCCGAAGGCAAATCGACCTTTGTCAAATTCCACTGGAAGCCGAAACTGGGTCTGCAAAGTCAGGTCTGGAACGAGGCTGTCAAAACCGCCGGTGCCAATCAGGATTACCACCGTCAGGATTTGTGGGAAGCCATCGAGGGCGGCGATTACCCCGAATGGGAACTGGGCATCCAGACATTTGACGCCGAATGGGCCGAACAGCAGCCCTATGACGTGCTGGACGCCACAAAGCTGATCCCCGAGGAGGATATTCCGGTCCGCATCGTGGGTCGTATGGTGCTTGACCGCAACCCCGATAACTTCTTTGCCGAAACCGAACAGGTCGCCTTCTGTCCTGCCAATATCGTTCCCGGCATCGATTTCACCGATGATCCGCTGCTGCAAGGTCGCTTGTTCAGCTATCTGGATACGCAGAAATCCCGTCTGGGGACGGCAAACTTCCACCAGATCCCGATCAATGCGCCCAAATGCCCGATGCACAACTTCCAGCGCGACGGTATGATGCAAATGGCCGTGCCCAAAGGCCGTGCCAATTACGAACCCAACAGCCTCAGCCAAGTGGGTGAGGAAACTGGCCCCCGCGCCGTTGATCAGGGCTTCAAAACAGTCAAATCCATGACCGATCTGGGGAATGAGCCGGACCAGAAACTGCGCGTGCGTTCGGAGCTGTTCGGTGACCATTATAGTCAGGCCCGCATGTTCTATCGCAGCCAGACCGAGGCTGAACAGCATCATATTGCGGATGCAATTACGTTCGAATTGTCAAAGGTCGGCTTGGGTCATGTGATTCAGCGCATTCTGGGACATCTGCGCGTCGTGGACGAGGGTCTGGCCAAGATGGTCGCAGAAGGTCTGGCCGAGGAACTGCCAGAGGCCGCGACCCCCTTCCGTGACCCGATCGACATGCCCGTCTCGGACGCGCTGTCGATCGTCAAGAATGCCAAGCATACGCTGAAAGGCCGGAGTGTCGGCATTCTGATCGGCGATGGGGGCGATACGGCGAAGGCAGATGCCATCAAGGCCGCCGTCGAGGCGCAGGGTGGCAAGGTCACCATGATCGCAAAGGAACGCGGCAAGGCAGAGGCGCAGTTGGCAGGCACGCCTTCGGTCCTGTTGGACGCGATTGCATTGGTTCTGGGCGAAGATGACGGGGCAAAATTCGCCAAATACAAACCCGCCATCGACTTTGTATCGGACGCCTTCGCGCACCTGAAAGCAATCGCTGCCGATGATGCCGCGGCACCCCTGCTGAAGGCTGCAGGCGTCGAAGCTGACGACGGCGTTACCGCGCTGGATGCAGATGCATTTGTGGCAGCCGCGTCAAAGCGGTTCTATGACCGCGAAAACAAGCTTTGGTAACCAGTATCCCGGGGGCATCATGCCCCCGGATTTTGTCTTGGTCGGGGGCTGCCCCTTATCCGTAACTGCGAGTCGGACGGTCAAAGACCTTGCGGCCCATCAGACTGCCGACCAGATCGACCATCAGCTTGGCTGTCCGGCCGCGTTCATCCAAAAACGGGTTCAATTCGACTAGATCCAGCGATGTCACCAGCTCTGATTCGTGCAGCAGCTCCATCACCAGATGCGCCTCGCGGAAAGTGGCACCGCCGGGGACGGTTGTGCCGACAGCTGGTGCGATGGAGGGATCAAGGAAGTCGACATCCAGACTGACATGCAACAACCCGTTTGCCGCACAGACGCGGTCGAGGAAGGTCCTTAGCGGCGCGACGATGCCCTGTTCATCCAGAACCCGCATATCGTTCACGGTGATATCGGTTGGCTGCATCAGTGCCAGTTCGGCGGGATCGACGCTGCGGATACCGAACATGCAGATGTTGTCACCGGGGATCGGGTTTGGAAAAGGCGGGAAGGGGTCAAAGCCGTCCTGACCATTGGCATAAGCCATCGGCGTGCCATGCAGGTTCCCCGATGTGGTTGAATTGACGGTGTGGAAATCGCTATGCGCGTCCAGCCAGATCACGAACTGCGGGCGTCCGATGTTCGCAGCATGCGCCGCAACGCCCGCGACCGTTCCCAAGGCCAGTGAATGATCGCCGCCCATAATGATGGGCATGCCGTCAGGCAGGGCATTTTGGGTCGCAGATGCCAGCGCCTTGGTCCATGCGATAGTTTCAGGCAGGTGATGAACAGCGGGATTGGCGCAGGTTTCCTGCCCGATGGGGGCGGGTGCGACATCGCCGCGATCCTCGATCGTGTGGCCAAGGGCGGATAGGGTGCCGGCAAGACCTGCGGTGCGATAGGCGGCAGGGCCCATCAGGCAGCCGGGGCGACGCTGCCCTTCGTCCACGGGGGCGCCGATAAGGATGCAATGGGTCATCCGGATCTCCGTTATTCAGGGTTGATCCGGATAAGACCTGTCCGGCGGTGGAATGTCCACCTCGGGGGCGACGCCGTGATTGTTGTCACGGCGGTGCAAACGGTCAGCTGCGGACGCCGCTGAAACGTTCTTCCCATTCGGCGCGGTTTTCATCCGAAATTTTGGCGAAAAGCACATCGGGGACAGTAAAGACATGGCCTGCGGGCAGGGCGCGCAACGCTGCGGTGACATCATCGGGCCATGCAGCATCGGTGACATTCATCGCCTGTAGGGTCGATTTGGCGGCAAAGGGGATGAAGGGTTCTGACAGGATCGCATAAAGGCGAATCAGGTTCAGGCCCATACGGACCTGCATCGCGGCCTCGTCCGGATCGGTCTTGAAGGCCGTCCATGGGGCTACGGCTTGCAGGTATTCATTGCCACGAACCCAGATGCCGCGCAATTCAGCCGAGGATTTGCGAACCTCCATATCGTTCATCATCCGCTCATAGGTGCGGATGCGGGACGTCAGATCGGCGATCAGTTCCAGTTCCTCGGGGCCGTAATCGGCGCTTTCAGGGACGGCTTCGCTGAACTTGCTGCGGCAGAATTTGGTGATGCGGCTGACGAAGTTGCCCAGCACATCGGCCAGATCCTTGTTCACCGACTGCTGGAAGTTTTCCCACGTGAATTCGCTGTCGCCTGATTCGGGGGCGTGGGACAACAGCCACCAGCGCCAGTAATCGGCGGGCAGGATCGACAGCGCATGGTCCATGAAAACGCCGCGTCCCTGACTGGTGCTGAACTGGCCACCGTCATAGGTCAGATAGTTGAACGACTTGATGTAATCGACCATCTTCCACGGTTCGCCCGAGCCGATCAGGGTCGCCGGGAAGGACAGCGTGTGGAAGGGAACGTTATCCTTGCCCATGAACTGGGTATAGGTCACGTCATCCGCGCCCTCATCCTTGCGCCACCAGCTGCGCCAGTCGGCATCGGAACGACCGTTCGCATCGGCCCATTCGGCGGTGGCTGCGATATATTCGATGGGGGCGTCGAACCAGACATAGAAGACCTTGCCCTCCATCCCCGGCCAATCCTTGTCGCCATGCTTGACGGGAACGCCCCAGTCCAGATCGCGCGTGATGCCGCGGTCACGCAAGCCGTCGCCATCGGTCAGCCATTTCTTGGCAATTGAGGTCGTCAGGATCGGCCAGTCGGTTTTGCTGTCGATCCATGCGGCAATCTCGTCCTTCAGGGCGGATTGGCGCAGATACAGATGCTTGGTTTCACGCACTTCCAGATCGGTACTGCCGCTGATGGCGCTGCGCGGGTCGATCAGATCGGTGGGGTCCAGCTGCTTGGTGCAGTTTTCGCATTGGTCGCCGCGCGCCTTGTCGTAACCGCAATTGGGGCAGGTGCCCTCGATATAGCGGTCGGGCAGAAAGCGGCCATCGGCGTTGGAATAGACCTGCTTTTCAGACACCTCGCGGATATAGCCCTGATCGGCCAGCTGACCTGCGAAATGCTGGGTCAGTGCACGGTTCTGCGGGCTGCTGGACCGGCCGTAATGGTCAAAAGACAGCCCGAAGCCACGGGCCAGTTCGGCCTGTTCGCCATGCATCCGCGCGCAGTAATCCTCGACCGCTTCACCGGTCTTGGCGGCGGCCAGTTCGGCGGGCGTGCCATGTTCGTCGGTGGCGCAGATGAACATCACCTCGTGCCCCCTTGCGCGCTGATAGCGGGCCAGAAGATCGGCGGGCAGCTGGGACCCGACAAGGTTCCCCAGATGCTTGATCCCGTTGATATAGGGCAGGGCAGAGGTGATGAGATGGCGGGCCATGGAATGCGTCCTTTTCAGTCGGCGCATCTCTAGCCCTTGTTGGATGCGATTGAAAGTCTGGGCTGGATTTTCGGTGGAATGAATGCCGGCCATATTAACGCAACGTCAGCGTGCCGGGGCATTGCAACCCCGCGCCACTTTCGACAGTTGGCCTGCTTTCACATAACTGTCACAGAGCCTGCATTGCCCTATTCCGCCCAGAACCGCCCCTTCGATCCTGTCCTTCTGTTCGCTGTTGTTTGCCTGTCGACCTTGACAGTTGTCATGGCGGGGCTGGTGATGGCCCATACGCCCAAGGATGTTTTTGCCGAAAGCGGCCCGATCGAGCGTTTGTCGGCAATCTATCTGGTCTGCGCAGCCATATGGCTGGGTGTCATAACCGACCTGTCACGCTGGCATCAGGTGGTGCTGATCGCTGCTGGCGGGTTGCGCGAGCTGGATTGGGACAAGGCGTTTACCGACAGCGGGATCTTATCGCTGCGGCTTTATTCAGGTGACAGCGGCTGGGGGCAAAAGCTGGCCGGTCTGGTGATTCTGGTCTTATTGATGACGGCGGGGCTGCGTTTGCTGCGCCGTGATTTCAAACCTTGGGTGATGTCACTGCGGGCAGGTGATGTGGCTGCGTGGCTGGTTGCTGGTTGCCTTGGACTGCATGTCATTGCAAAAACGCTGGACGGTCTGGGTCGCAAACTGGCGCCTTGGGGGATCAATCTGTCAGATTGGACCAATACAGTCGCGGGCCGCGCCGAGGAGGCGCTTGAACTGGTGGCCGCCATCCTGATCCTGCAAGTGGTCGCCCTGATCTCGGCACATCAAAACAAGGGCTGACATGAAAAAGGCCGCCCATGCAGGCGGCCTTTCGTGATTTCTATGGGCGTGGCATTCAGCGACGACGGTCGCGACGCGAGCTCATGGGTTGGAAGGCGACACCGACATGGGCCTCGCAGTAAGGTTTGCCCGGCTGGCTGGGCAGACCGCAGAACCAGAATTTCTCCGTTGCCGGATCGCCGATCGGCCATTTGCAGGTCCGTTCGGTCAATTCCATCAACGACAGCTTCAACGCCTTCTTTTCGACTTCGCGGACCGAGGCCAGCGCCTCGGGGCTGATCTCGTTTGCAGAAGGCTGCGGCGGCAGGGGCTGACCTGCGGGCACGATCGGACGACGGGGGACGGGGGTGAACACGGGCTGGGGCGCGGGTTCTTCCTTTTCCTCGGGCTCGACCGCGGCAGGTGCGGGGCGTGGGGCTGCGGGCTGCGGCGCGGGGGCTGCGGCCTTGGGTGCTGCCGGCTTTTTGGGTGCCACAGCTTCGGGCGCGGGGGCTGCTGCTGCGGGTGCAGGCGTTGCCTCGGGCTCTTCGGTGCGGTTGGACAGGCCAAGGCGGTGCACCTTGCCGATCACGGCGTTCCGGGTGACGCCCCCCAGTTCTTTTGCGATGGCACTGGCCGACTGGCCCTCGGACCACATGCGCTTCAGCGTCTCGACACGTTCATCCGTCCAGGACATGGCTGCCTTTCCGGGCGGGTCTGACCTGCCGCCCCATCTTGTAACCTGCGATTGGTCCCGTCAGAAACGGGATGCCGAGATTTAGCCGCCGATGCGCAGAAATTCAAGGACCGCATGATGACCTTGCAGATGATACCTGACCGCCCCGCAATGGGCGTCCGCCGTTTCGGACGTGTAAACTGGCTGGGCCTTCGCACTTTGGCCCGACGAGAGGTCATGCGTTTCATGGCCGTCTGGCAACAGACAATTTTTGCCCCCCTGATGACGGCGGGGTTGTTCGTTGTCGTTTTCGCGCTGGCTTTGGGGCAGGGGCGCGGTGAAATCATGGGCCTGCCCTATCTGGTTTTCCTTGGACCGGGCATTCTGATGATGACAGTGATCCAGAACAGTTTTGCCAATACTTCCAGCAGCATCACCTCGGCCAAGGTGCAGGGGAATATCGTCGACACGCTGATGCCGCCCTTGTCGGCGGGCGAATTGCTGGCCGGTTATCTGGCCGGTTCGGTCGTGCGCGCAGGGCTGGTGGCGACGGTCATTGGCACGGGTATGGTGCTGGTCACGGGACGGGGAATTTCCCATCCTTTGTGGGCGCTGTGTTTTGTCCTGCTGGCGGCAGTGCTGCTGGGCGGTCTGGGCATTCTGGCCGGAATCATGGCTCAGAAATTCGATCAAATGGCTGCGATCACGAATTTTATTATCACACCGCTCAGCTTTTTGTCGGGGACGTTCTATTCCGTGCAAACCTTGCCACAGCCGTTCAACACACTGTCGCATTGGAATCCCATCTTTTATCTGATCGACGGCGCACGCTTTGGCGTGACAGGCGTCAGTGATGCGCCGCCCCTGCGTGGTGCACTGATCTGCGTGGCTGTGGCAGTGGTTGTGCTTTATGTCGCGTGGCGCTGGCTGAAATCGGGATATCGCATGAAACCCTGATAAATGCGCAAATAGCGCTTGCGTCGAAGATGCATCCTGCGCATCTTTGCCGGCATGAGCAAACGACGTGCCCGCATCAACCGACGCTGACGCAGCCCCCGCGGGCCGCGTCCCGCCCCCCGTTTGTCTTCTTCTTCCCGCTTCTTTTGATCCCGTTGCCGGAGCATTCCCATGATTTCGCATGTCTTGCCGACCTATAACCGTGCCCCTTTGTCTTTCGAACGGGGCGAAGGCTCTTGGGCGATTACCGCTGACGGGACCCGATATCTGGATCTGGGCGCGGGCATCGCAGTCAATGTTCTGGGCCACGCAAACCCCGAGCTGGTGGCCGCTTTGACCGAACAGGCCGGTAAGATCTGGCATGTGTCGAACCTGTACCAGATCGCCCAGCAGGAAAAACTGGCCTCGCAACTGGTCGAAGCAACTTTTGCCGATACGGTCTTCTTTACCAATTCCGGCACCGAGGCTGCGGAACTGGCGATCAAGATGATTCGCAAATACTGGGATCACGCCGGTGACCCCGACCGGATCGAGGTTCTGACCTTTGAAGGTGCCTTCCATGGCCGTTCCACTGGTGCCATCGCCGCATCGGGCGCCGAAAAAATGGTTAAGGGTTTTGGTCCGCTGATGCCCGGTTTCCGGACCCTGCCGTGGGGTGATCTGGAGGCACTGAAGGCCGTGATGTCGGACCGGACTGCTGCTGTGATGCTGGAACCCGTGCAGGGCGAAGGCGGCATTCGTCCCATCGCGGATGAGGATCTGCGCGCCATTCGCCAGCTATGCGATGAAACAGGCGCGCTGCTGGTACTGGACGAGGTTCAATGTGGTGTTGGCCGGACCGGACGTTTGTTCGCCCATGAATATTCCGGCGTGACGCCGGATGTGATGATGATCGCCAAGGGCATCGGCGGCGGCTTCCCCTTGGGGGCGGTGTTGGCGTCGGAAAAAGCGGCGGCTGCAATGGTGGCGGGGACGCATGGTTCGACCTATGGCGGCAACCCGTTGGCCTGCGCTGTCGGATCCCGTGTGATGGAGATCGTGGCCGAGCCGGAGTTTCTGGCCGAGGTGAACCGCAAGGGCGGTTTGTTCCGGCAAAAGCTGGAAGGGCTGATTGCGGCCCATCCCGATGTCTTCAAGGGCGTGCGCGGTCAGGGCTTGATGTTGGGCCTGAAGTGCAAGGTGGCTCCGGTCGATCTGGTCAGGGCAGGTTATGACCGGCACATCCTGACGGTACCTGCCGCCGACAACACCCTGCGCCTGTTGCCGCCGCTAAATATCTCGGATGCGGATATTGCCGAGGCGGTGGACCGTCTGGATCAGGCCGCCAGCGATCTGGCGGCCTAAGGATGTCGCTGTGTCTGGCCGGTAAATCGCGAAAACGCCTTCGATGAGGGCATCATTGGTGTGAAAACATTCCAAGGGGCCGCGTGAATGCGCGGTGGGGGCAACGCCCCCTTGACCCCGCCCTCTCAAGCGGGCTTGCTTGCGAAAATCGCCGAAAGACAGACAGATGACCCATTTCCTTGATATCCACACGACCAGCCCCGAGGACCTGCGGTCCATCATCGACAATGCCAAAGCGATGAAAACGGCCCGTAAAGGCCAGCCCAAGGGAACGCCGGACGACGAAACGCCGCTGGCAGGCCATATGGTCGCGCTGATTTTCGAAAAGCCCTCGACCCGCACGCGCGTCAGTTTCGATGTGGGTGTGCGCCAGATGGGCGGGCAGACGATGATCCTGTCGGGATCGGAAATGCAGCTGGGTCACGGCGAAACCATTGCCGATACGGCGCGGGTCCTTTCGCGCTATGTCGATCTGATCATGATCCGCACGTTCGAGGAAGCAACCCTGCTGGAAATGGCCGAACATGCCACCGTTCCGGTGATCAACGGCCTGACCAATCGTACCCACCCTTGCCAGATCATGGCCGATATCATGACCTTCGAGGAACACCGCGGTCCGATTGCGGGCAAAAAGGTGGTCTGGTCGGGCGATGGCAATAACGTCTTTGCAAGTTTCGCGCAGGCAGCTGGCCAGTTCGGCTTTGACCTGACCTTCACCGGCCCGCCCCCGCTGGACCCCGAACGCGAATGGCTGGATTACGCAGCCGCCAAAGGTTATCCGGTAACGATCGAGCGCGACCCGCATAAAGCCGTTATAGGTGCCGATCTGGTTGTCACGGACACATGGGTCAGCATGCATGATCCCCAATCCGCAAAAGAGCGTCGTCACAATCAATTGCGCGGTTATCAGGTCAATACGGCCTTAATGGCAAAAGCCAAGCCTGAAGCGCTGTTTATGCATTGTTTGCCCGCACACCGCGATGATGAGGCGACAAGCGAAGTGATGGACGGTCCGCATTCGGTCATTTTTGACGAAGCGGAAAACAGGCTTCACGCGCAAAAAGCCGTTATGCGCCATTGCCTCGGACTCTAGTCCGCGACATTATATGTAAGATGCCCCGGAACGCTTGATCATGCCGTTCCGGGGCACTCTTATTTGTCTAGCCATAGCAGGATGATATGGGCCGCCGGCTGCGGCGGCCCCTGCGTCAGCCGATAGCCGCGCTGCGAACTTCATCGTCGATGGCATCCAGATATTGCGCGAAATTGTCACAGAACATCTGCACCAGCTTTGCGGCCTGCACGTCGTAGGCCATCGGGTCATCCCATGTGCGACGCGGGTCCAGCAGGATGTCGCTGACATTGGGCACACTGACCGGAACCTCGAAGCCGAAGTTCGGATCTTTGCGGAATTCGACCTCGTTCAGGCTACCGTCCAATGCTGCGGCCAGCAGGTTGCGGGTGGCCGCAATCGGCATGCGTGAACCCGTTCCGAACGCACCACCGGTCCAGCCGGTGTTCACCAGCCAGCAGGACGCGCCGTGCTGGGCAATCTTTTCCTGCAACAGCTTGCCATAGACCTCGGGGCGGCGGGGCATGAAGGGCGCGCCGAAACAGGTCGAGAATGTCGGGATCGGTTCCACCACCCCGACCTCGGTCCCCGGCGTCTTGGCAGTGAAGCCCGACAGGAAGTGATACATCGCCTGTGCTGGTGTCAGTCGCGCGATCGGGGGCAGCACCCCATAGGCATCGCAGGTCAGCATGATCACGTTTTTCGGGTGACCGCCAAGGCTGGTCGGTGATGCGTTCGAAATCGCCTCCAGCGGATAGGCGCAGCGCATATTGTCGGTGATCGAGTTATCCTCGAAATCCAGTTCCAGCGTGTCCTGATCGTAGACCATGTTTTCGATCACGGTGCCAAAGCGCGTCGTGGTGCCATAGATTTCAGGCTCGGCCTTGGGGGACAGATTGATGGTCTTGGCATAGCAGCCACCTTCAAAGTTGAAGATACCATCATCGGACCAGCCGTGTTCGTCATCGCCGATCAGCACACGCGACGGGTCAGCCGACAGCGTGGTCTTGCCCGTGCCCGACAGGCCGAAGAAAATCGCGCTGTCATCAGGATTGTCCGGCGCATGGTTTGCGCTGCAATGCATCGGCATGATGCCTTTGGACGGCAGGATATAGTTCAGCAGCGAGAAGACCGATTTCTTGTTTTCACCGGCATAAGCGGTGTTCGCAATCAGAATCAGCTTCTTGTCGAAGTTCAGCGTGATGACGGTTTCGGAGCGGCAGCCATGGCGCGCGGGATCCGCCTTGAAAGACGGGCAATTGATGATGGTGAATTCCGGGGCGAAACCTGCCAGCTCTTCGGCTTCGGGGCGGCGCAGAAGGTGGCGGATGAACAAGCCGTGCCATGCCAGTTCGGTGACGACACGCACATCCAGACGTTCAGCCGGATCGGCGCCGCCAAACAGGTCCTGCACAAAGTAATCACGGCCCTTCATATGTTCCAGCATATCCGCATGCAGCAGATCGAACGCCTCGGGCGACATGGGCGCGTTGTTTTCCCACCAGATCGTGTCTTCGACCGAGGGCGTGCGGACGACAAATTTATCCTTGGGCGATCGGCCCGTATGCGCACCGGTCGAAACAAGGAACGCGCCGCCCAGCCCCAATTTGCCTTCGCCGCGTGCGACTGCTTCGGTCATCAAGGCAGGCTCTGGCAGGTTGTAATAGACCTGTCCCAGCCCGTTAATGCCTTGATCCTCTAGCCGGCAATCGGGGTTCACGCGCGTCGTCATTTGAAGCTCCTGCTTTGTAAGCTGTCCGCAATGCTGTGTGATGCGGATGAATCGGCTATAGCACGGGCTTTTTATTGCGAAAGAAGCCAGCGCTAACAGTTAGCGCAAACTTTGAATGTTATCGCCAACAGACTAGTCTTGCGACAGTTTCGGGCGGACCATCAGGCTTGTGAACCCGAAAACCGAAGGCAGGGTGATTCGCATGATCCAGATTCACGCAACGACTGTGGCAATCAACGGCAAAGGGCTGGTCATTCTTGGCCCGTCGGGATCTGGCAAATCTTCCGTGGCGCTGCAGCTGATGGCAGTGGGTGCGTTGTTGGTGGCTGATGACCGCACCGATCTGCGTCTGTCAGCAGGGCGATTGATTGCGCAAGCGCCACATCCGCTGCTGGGCAAGATCGAGGCGCGCGGTGTCGGCATCTTGCAGGCCACCCCTTCCGCCCCTGTTCCCGTGACGCAGGCTTGCGATCTGGGACATATGGAAGAGGATCGTTTGCCACAGTTGCGCCATCAGGAATGGCTGGGGATCAGGGTTCCCCTTGTATCGGGGCCGTATCGGTCGCATCTTTATGCTGCGTTGCGGCAGTTGATGCTGGGACATCGCTTGGCATAGCTGCCCCGCCTGACGCATAAAGGAAGACGGATGGCCGACGACAGCACGACCCCCGAAGACCCGCCCGAAGGGGTGCAGCGACTGGTGCTTGTGACCGGACCCTCGGGGGCAGGGCGATCGACCGCCATTAACGTGCTGGAGGATCTGGGATTCGAGGCGATCGACAACTTGCCGTTGTCGCTGATCCCGCGCTTGCTGGACGGTCCGGCGAGGCCGGAACCTTTGGCCTTGGGGCTGGATGTCCGCAACCGGGATTTTTCATCAAGCAACGTGATCGAACTCATCGACCGTCTGACCCGTCTGCCGCAATATTCCCCCGAGGTGTTGTTTCTGGACTGTCAGGCCGATGTGCTGGTGCGCCGTTATAATGAAACACGACGTCGCCATCCGCTGACACCGGATAGCGAACCGATGGCAGGGGTGCAGGCCGAAATCGACCTGCTGGCGGCCATCCGGACCCGTGCCGATGTGCTTCTTGATACGTCCGAACTGTCGCCCCACGATCTGAAGGCGGAACTGACCCGCTGGTTCGATCTGAAGCCTGAAAAAAGCCTGAGCGTGTCACTGCATTCCTTCAGCTATAAACGGGGTGTGCCGCGTGGGGTCGATGTGATGTTCGATTGCCGCTTTCTGGCGAACCCGCATTGGGAACCCTGTTTGCGCGCCTTCGACGGTCGCGACACTCGTGTTCAAGACCATGTCACTGCCGATCCGCGATTCGATGAATTCTTTGACCGGACCCAAGGTCTGGTTGAATTTCTGCTGCCCGCACATCTGCAAGAGGGTAAATCCCATCTGGCAGTGGGCTTTGGCTGCACCGGAGGGCAACACCGTTCCGTCACTTTGGTGGAAAAGATGGCCGTGGCGCTTGCGAATGCTGGCTGGCCGGTGTCAATAAGACATAGAGAACTAGAGCGTCGCAATGCGGCGTTGCACTCTGGCGGGGACGCGTCGCCTAACGGCGAGGCAAAACCGACGCAGAGGCAGGCGTCATGATGACGCGGGCTTTTGAACTTGGTAGGACGCGTTGATCGGAATAGTCATCGTAGCACATGGCGGCTTGGCGCGAGAATATCTCGCGGCGGTTGAACATGTCGTGGGCCCGCAGGTGGGTATCGCTGCTGTCGCGATCGAAGACGATCATGACCGCGCGGCCAAAACTGCGGAAATCAAAAACGCCGCCGATGCTGTGGATCGCGGCGATGGCGTCATTCTGGTGACCGATCTGTTCGGGGGATCACCCTCGAACCTGTCTTTGCCCGCTTGTGCGGTGCAGGACCGGACGATCCTTTACGGTGCCAATTTGCCGATGCTGGTCAAACTGGCAAAATCGCGTAAGCTGTCGGTTGTCGATGCGGTGTCCTTTGCCAAGGAAGCTGGCCGCAAATATATCAATTCATACAATGTCCCGCCCGAGGCTGGCATCATTACAAGAAGCCATGCCTGATGACCGGACCTGTGACGCGCACCTTCGAAATCATTAACGTCAAAGGCCTGCATGCGCGGGCCAGTGCGAAATTCGTCGATGTGGTCGAACGCTTTGATGCACAGGCGCATGTGGAAAAGGACGGGCAGGGCGTGTCCGGCGATTCCATTATGGGTCTGCTGATGCTGACTGCCCCGCGTGGCAGCGAAATCCGCGTGACCACAAGTGGTCCGCAAGCTGTGGAACTGGCAGACGCGCTTGAAGCCCTGGTCAAGGATTTCTTCGGCGAAGGCATGTAGTGGCCGACCGGAAATCCTATCATCACGGCAATCTTCGTCAGGCATTGGTGGATGCGACCGCCACCCTGATTGAAGAAAACGGCCCCCAAGCTTTCACCCTGACCGAGGCTGCGCGCCGTGCAGGTGTGTCCCCTGCCGCGCCCTATCGCCATTTCAAAGGACGTGAAGACCTGCTGGAAGAGGTTGCCCGCCAAGGGTTCGTCGATTTTGCCGACAGGCTGAAGGCCGCCTTCGATGATGGCCGTCCCCGTCCTTTGACGGCTTTCCTTCGCACGGGCCAGGCCTATCTTGATTTCGCTGCAGCGCGGCCCGGTTTCTATATGGCAATGTTTGAATCAGGAATCTCGGTCGCAGGTAACGCCGAGCTTTCTGCAGCGTCCGATCGCGCACAAGGTGTCTTGATCTCGGCAGCCGAGGCTTTGGCAATCCGCCTGCCTGTCGACAAGCGCCCGCCGTCGCGCATGGTGGCCAACCATATCTGGGCGCTAAGTCACGGCGTGGTCGAATTGTTTTCCCGTGGCAAGCCCGGCAGCCGCAGTCCCGTGGCCCCGTCCGAGATGCTGGAAAGTGGCGCGATCATCTATCTGCGCGGGCTTGGCCTGATCCCCGATTGAAATTTCATCCTTGAACCCTTGACGGATGGCCCTGTCATGCCAATCTATGTAAATGTGATTAACATTAACATTGGGAGTAACACCACATGAACACCGCCACTCAGGCAATCTATCCGGCCGATCCCGCCAAGACGCGTTTCAGCGATTTTCTAGCGCGCGGTCGTGACTGGCTGGACAGCAAGGGGCGACCCGCTTGGATCGCTGCGATGATCCTTGGCTTCATCGCCTTCTGGCCGGTTGGTCTGGCCCTATTAACCTATATGATTTGGAGCAAACGTATGTTCGGATGTAACAAGCGCAGCTATACGGCCCGCGCCACCTATGCCGCGCCCAGCACGGGCAACCATGCTTTCGACGCTTACCGCGAACAGACGCTCAAGCGCCTTGAGGATGAACATAACGAATTCATCGGCTTCCTGCAGAAGCTGCGCGAAGCCAAGGATAAAGCCGAATTCGATCAGTTCATGGAAAGCCGCGCACCCAAAGACGCAGCGTAATGCGACAAGCGGGGCCGGTGAACGGCCCCGCCGCCTGACTTCGGGCCTTAGCGGGTCGGAACCGGCGTTTCGCCGCGATAGTCGTAAAAGCCGCGACCGGTTTTGCGGCCCAGCCAACCAGCCTCGACGTATTTGGTTAGCAGCGGGCAGGGGCGGTATTTCGTATCTGCCAGACCGTCATGCAGGACATTCATGATCGCAAGACAGGTATCCAGACCGATGAAATCCGCCAGTTCCAGCGGTCCCATGGGATGATTGGTCCCCAGCTTCATCGCGCTGTCGATCGAACTGACCGATCCGACGCCTTCATACAGCGTATAAACAGCTTCGTTGATCATCGGCATCAGAATGCGATTGACGATAAAGGCGGGGAAATCTTCTGCCGTGGCAGAGGTCTTGCCCAGTTTTTCAACCACCTCGTGCAAGGCGGTATAGGTTGGTTCATCCGTCGCAATTCCGCGGATCAGCTCGACCAGCTGCATCACGGGAACGGGGTTCATAAAGTGGAAACCCATGAATTTTTCTGGCCGGTCGGTGCGGCTGGCCAAACGCGTGATCGAGATGGAGGAGGTGTTCGAGGTCAGGATCGTTTCAGGCTTCAGATGCGGAACAAGATCTTCGAAAATTGCCTGTTTGACCGTTTCGCGTTCGGTCGCAGCCTCGATTACCAGATCACATTGGCCCAATTCGGACAGTTTCAGCGTAGTTTTAATATGGGCCATGGCATCGGATTTGATCCGGGCGCTGATCTTGTCACGGCTGACCTGCCGTTCCAGATTACGATCAATCAGCGAGACTGCCTTATCAAGCGCATCCTGATTGATGTCGTTGATCAGAACGTCGAACCCCGCAAGTGCAAAGACATGGGCAATTCCGTTGCCCATCTGACCCGCACCGATCACGCCAACCGACTGAATTGCCATTTTGCACCCTCATATTCTTTGGACGTGACGATAGGGCGGGGGGAAAGGTGCTGCAATGCAAAACCGCCCCCGAAAATATCGGGGGCGGTTCAGGTCGGATTGTCGGAAGCCTTACAGCTTTTCGGTCAGTTCCGGCACGATGGTGAACAGATCGCCAACCAGACCGTAGTCGGCAATCTGGAAGATCGGCGCTTCTTCGTCCTTGTTGATGGCGACAATGACTTTGCTGTCCTTCATACCGGCCAGATGCTGAATTGCACCTGAAATGCCGATGGCAACATACAGGTCCGGCGCGACCACTTTGCCGGTCTGCCCGACCTGCCAGTCGTTCGGCGCATAACCCGAATCAACTGCCGCACGCGATGCACCGACGGCTGCATTCATCTTGTCGGCCAGCGCCTCGATGATGGCGAATTGTTCTTTCGAACCAAGCGCACGACCACCCGAAACCACACGACCCGCCGAGGTCAGCTCGGGGCGGTCGCTTTCGGCAACCTCGTCCGAGACCCATTTCGACAGCGCCGGATCATCGGCAATTGCCGCATCGGAAACCGCAGCCGATCCGCCTTCGCCCGCTGCGTCAAAGCTGGCGGTGCGGATGGTCATGACCTTGGTCGCATCGGTAGATTTGACCGTCTGGATTGCGTTACCGGCATAGACCGGACGCTCGAACGTGTCAGCGTCGATAACGGCGGACACATCCGACATCACCATCACGTCCAGCAAGGCGGCCACGCGCGGCACGACGTTCTTGGCATCGGTCGTGGCGGGCGCGACGATATGGCTGTAATCGCCCGCAAGGCTGACGATCAGCGCGGCAGTCGGTTCGGCCAAGCGATGGCCATAGCGCGCATCCTCGGCGACCAGCACCTTGGCAACGCCGTCGATCTTGGCGGCTTCGTCTGCGGCGGCACGGGCGGATGCCCCTGCACACAGCAGGGTCACATCGCCCAGAGGCTGGACTGCGGCAACGGCTTTGGCCGTCGCATCGCGGCTAAGTTCACCATTGGTGACTTCGGCAAGAAGTAGAACAGCCATCACACGACCCCCGCTTCTTTCAGTTTCGACACCAGTTCATCGACCGAGCCGACCTTGATCCCGGCCTGACGGCCTTCGGGTTCGCGCGTGCTGACAACCGTCAGGCGCGGCGTGACATCGACGCCGTAATCGGCGGCGGTCTTTTCATCCAAGGGCTTTTTCTTCGCCTTCATGATGTTTGGCAAGGACGCATAGCGCGGTTCGTTCAGGCGCAGGTCTGCAGTGATGATCGCGGGCAGCGTGACCTCGATGGTCTGCAGGCCGCCGTCGACTTCGCGGGTGACCTTGGCTGCGTCGCCTTCGATGTCCAGCTTGCTGGCAAAGGTTGCCTGGCTCCAACCCAGCAGGGCGGACAGCATCTGGCCGGTGGCGTTCATGTCGTTGTCGATCGCCTGCTTGCCGGCGATGACCAGACGGGGCTGTTCCTCATCGATCACGGCTTTCAAGATCTTGGCGACGGCCAGCGGTTCGATATCCTGATGGACGTCGTCGGCTGCAATCACAAGGATCGCACGGTCCGCACCCATCGCCAGCGCGGTACGCAGCGTTTCGGCGGATTGCTTGACGCCGATGGATACGGCGACAACTTCGGTTGCAACGCCTTTTTCCTTCAGGCGGATGGCTTCCTCGACGGCGATTTCGTCGAATGGGTTCATCGACATTTTAACGTTGGCCAGATCGACACCCGATCCGTCCGCTTTGACACGGGCCTTCACGTTATAGTCGATCACGCGCTTGACTGGCACGAGCACCTTCATTGGTCTCTCTCCCTTATATGCGTCATCTGTCCGGGCAAATTGTTAGACAGGGAAACGCCGCGATAACAGTGCAAAAACGCGAAAAGACGCAGCGTTTGCAGAAAATCGCGGCAGGAACCCCTTTGTTTTCATAGGTTAACGGCTGGCCCCCGGCACCCACAGGATGTCATCGGTCCCCCCGTTATTGGCCACACGTCCCGCCACGAACAGCCAATCGGACAGCCGGTTCAGATAGCGGATGGCCGCAGGGTTCACGTCACCAGCCACCAGCATTTCGGTCGCGCGGCGTTCGGCGCGGCGCGCGACAGTGCGCGACAGATGCAGATGCGCAGCCAATGCAGTCCCGCCGGGCAGGATAAAGCTGCGTAGCGGCTGCAGGTCGGTGTTCATCACGTCGATCTCGGCCTCAAGCCGATCCACCTGTGCGTCAATGATGCGCAGCACAGGGTAACCCGCCTGATCGTCAGCCGCCATATTCGGGCGTGACAGGTCTGCGCCCAGATCGAACAGATCGTTCTGGATCACTGCCATTTGTCGGGCCAGATCGCCGGTGGCATGTTGGCGGCACAGGCCAAGCGTGGCGTTCAGTTCATCAACCGTGCCATAGGCTTCGACACGCGGATCATGTTTGGCCACACGGCTGCCGTCCGACAGGGCGGTGTCGCCCTTATCGCCGGTACGGGTATAGATCTTGTTCAGCACGACCATGGTTCAGGCCCTCCACCAGACGAAAAGCAGCATGATGACGATTGCGGCTGCCTGTGCATAAAGCCGCCAGCGCATCATCCGGTTTCCATGTTTCTTGTTGAATTCGCCGCCACGGGCAAAGCCGCCGATACCGGTCATCAGAACCGCCAGCACAACGCCGATGGCCAGAACAGAGACGACAAACAGGGATTTATCTTGCATGGGCGCACCGCCTTTCGGCGCAAAGATTAACTGCGCCGCGCAAACCAGTCCAGAGCGCGCCCCGGCAGAACCCGCCGCGCCACCGCCGATATGCGCGTCGGCGCTGTGACATAGTAACGCGCTTTGGGGTCCGGCACTGTCAAAGCAGTCAGGATACGTGCGCTGACAGCAGATGGTGGTAATTCGAACCGGTCCTTGCCCGAAGGTTCGTAAAGCCGCTTCAGCAGGCTGGCACGATATTGTTCGACACGCGGGCTGGCCTGCCAATCGACCCATTTTTCGAAATGCGGAATGGCATTTTCACGGATGCGGCTGGTGATGGGGCCGGGTTCGATTAGCACAATCTTGACGGGCGTGCCGTGCATTTCCAGCCGCAGGACATCGGTCAGCCCCTCAAGCGCGAATTTGCTGGTGACATAGGGGCCGCGCCAAGGAATGCCGACCAGCCCGAGGACCGAGCTGATGGTCACGATCCGTCCCGCGCCCCGTTGGCGGAAATGCGGAATCAGGCGCGTGGTCAGATCATGGGTGCCCAGCAGGTTGGTTTCCAGAATGGCGCGCATCGCACCGCGCGGCATATCTTCGACCGCGCCGGGCAGGGCGAAGGCAGCGTTATTGACCAGCGCATCGATCGGGCCGCCCGCCAATGCCTGCGCGACACAGGCCGCGACGCTGTCTTCGTCTGACAGTTCCAGATGCAGGCATTCCATCCCTTCTGCCTGACGGGCGGCGATGTTTTCAGGTTTGCGACAGGTTGCGATGACATCCCAGCCATTCGCCTGCAAGTGACGCGCCGCATCAAGGCCGATGCCTGACGAACAGCCGGTGATCAGAACGCGAGGCTTTATCATGGTGCGTCAGGCGACAGGAACTGCCCCGATACATAGCCCAACTGGTCCTGTGCGGTGCGGATCTGCACCCAATCGCCGTCGGCGCTGGCCACAGCCTCGACCGCGGTGCCGCGCGCCAGACTGTCGACGACCGAATTCTGCGTGCCCGGACCCGACCGCATATTTACCCGTGATGCCGTCACATACATGATCTCACCATCTTCGCCCAGAACCACCGCAGGGGCCGCTGGCGTGCGCCCCGCATATTCGGGCGAAGGGACAAGCTCCGGTCCCGGATATTCGATCTTTTTTTCGGGTGTCTGTGCTTCGGCCTGCACAACCGGCTGGATGGGGGCCGTCTGCGCCAAGGGGTCGCGGCCTGCATCCTGCGCCGCGCTGACCGGTTTTTCGGGGCGCGGGGGGTGCTGGCGGCTGCGCAGATCACCGGTCCCGAAGGTCTGCAACGCCACAAAAAGCCCCAGCAATGTTGCCAGCATCAGCAATCCAAGTCTGATCATCCTGCAGCCCTTCGCAACGCGTTTCAGGCACCATTAAACCAAATGAGGACATAAGGCCAACCGGATGGCATGCATTTCCGTCTGGACCGTCAGGGCCACGCAGCCTATCCAAGACGCATGTCCGATGATCAACTTCCCGCACCCGATAAGGGCTTTGAAACAGAACCGCTCAGCCGGGCTATTGGCGAACGGTATCTGACCTATGCGCTGTCCACGATTATGCATCGCGCCTTGCCCGATGCGCGTGACGGCCTGAAACCTGTGCATCGCCGCATTCTTTATGCGATGCGCGAATTGCGCCTTGCGCCGAACGGGCCGTTCCGTAAATCGGCCAAGATCACCGGCGATGTGATGGGCAACTATCACCCGCATGGCGATGCCGCGATCTATGATGCGATGGCCCGTCTGGCGCAGGATTTTGCCATGCGCTATCCGCTGGTCGATGGTCAGGGGAACTTTGGCAATATCGACGGCGATAACCCCGCCGCCGCCCGTTACACCGAAGCGCGTCTGGCGCAGGCATCAGAATCATTGCTGACCGGCCTGACGGAAGATTCGGTCGATTTCCGCCCCAATTACGACGGCACATTGACCGAGCCTGTGGTCCTGCCCGCCGCCTTCCCGAACCTGCTGGCCAACGGGTCGTCAGGCATTGCGGTTGGCATGGCCACGAACGTTCCGCCACATAACCTGCATGATGTTGTCGATGCCTGCCTGCATCTGATCAAAACCCCCGAAGCCCGCGACGATACGCTGGCGGGAATCATTCAGGGGCCGGACTTCCCGACAGGCGGCGTCATCGTCGAAAGCCGCGAATCCATCGCGGAAACCTATCGCACCGGACGTGGTGCCTTCCGCGTGCGCGCATCTTGGGAACAGGAAGATCTGGGTCGCGGGTTGTGGCAGATTGTTGTCACGCAGATCCCCTATCAGGTCCAAAAATCCAAATTGATCGAGCGTCTGGCCGAGCTGATCCACACACGTAAAATCCCGATCTTGGGTGATGTGCGCGACGAATCCGCCGAAGACATCCGCATTGTTCTGGAACCCAAGAACCGCACGGTTGATCCTGAACAATTGATGGGTGCGCTGTTCCGGTCCTGTGATCTGGAAATCAAGTTCAACCTGAACATGAACGTGCTGATCGATGGCCGCGTGCCCAAGGTCTGCAGCCTGAAAGAGGTTCTGCGCGCTTTCCTTGACCACCGCCGCGAGGTGCTGGTCCGCCGCACGAACTTCCGTCTGGAAAAGATCGCCGCACGGCTTGAGGTCTTGGAAGGCTATCTAGTTGCCTATCTGAACCTTGATCGCGTGATCGAGATCATCCGCTACGAGGATGAGCCCAAAGCCCTGATGATCGCCGAATTCAAGCTGAGCGATGTTCAGGTCGAAGCGATCCTGAACATGCGTCTGCGCGCCCTGCGCAAGCTGGAAGAAATCGAACTGCGGGCCGAACGCGATGCCCTGATGGACGAACGTGCCGGTTTGCAGGCGATGCTGGACAGCGAAACCCTGCAATGGGGCAAAATCTCGGACGAGTTGAAAGAGGTGCGCAACCTCTTTGGCAAATCCACCCCCGAAGGTCAGCGCCGCACGCGGATTCAGGAAGAAGGCGAAACGCTGGTCATCGATATGGACGCGATGATCGAGCGCGAACCCGTGACGGTGATCCTGTCGAAGATGGGCTGGATCCGTACGATGAAGGGCCATCAACCGCTTGATGCGGAACTGAAGTTCAAGGATGGCGATGGACCGGGCTTTGCCGTCCATGCGGAAACGACCGACAAGCTGATGGTCTATGCCTCGAACGGGCGGTTCTATACGCTGGCAACCAATACTCTGCCCGGCGGGCGCGGTATGGGCGAGCCTTTGCGTCTGATGGTCGATCTGCCGAACGAGGCTGAGGTGATCGCCATGTTCCCGTGGCAGGCTGGTGCGAAATATCTGGTCGCCTCCAAGGATGCGAACGGGTTTATCGTCAGTTCGGCAGATATTATGGCGCAGACCAAATCCGGCAAGCAGGTCCTGAACGGAGAGGCTTTGCTGTGCCGCCCCGTGACGGGTGACCATGTTGCCGTAGTGGCAGGCACACGCCGGATGCTGGTTTTCTCCTTGACAGAATTGCCGGAAATGTCGCGCGGCAAAGGCGTTCGCCTGATGAAACTGAAGCCGGGCGGTCTGTTCAAGGATGAATTCCTGACCGATGCCATTACCCTGACGCTGGCCGAGGGCATGTCATGGCCGATGGGCGGGGGCAAAACCCGCACCGAAAGCGATCTGTCGGACTGGATCGGCAAACGGGGAACTTCGGGGCGGATGGCGCCAAGGGGTTTTCCGCGCGATAACAAATTTGCCGGAAACTGAATAGAAAGGGCGGGGAAATTCCCCGCCCTTTGTGTTTTACAATCCGCTGCCGCCAACGGATCCGAAATATTCACCGGTGATATAGCTGCCCTCATCCGAGGCGAGCAGCACATAGATCGGGGCAATTTCGACCGGCTGGCCCGGACGGCCAAGGGGCGCGCTTTTCCCGTGCTCCATCGCTTTTTCAGTGGGTTGGCCACCGCTGGTTTGCAGCGGCGTCCAGTAAGGACCGGGACAGACCGCATTCACGCGAATGCCGCGCGGGGCCAGTTGTTTGGCCAGTGACTTGGCATAGGCGACATTCGCCGCCTTGGATTGGGCATAGTCGAACAGATGTGCCGAAGGTGAAAATGCCTGCACCGAAGACGTGATGATGATCGACGCACCTTTGGACATATGCGGCAATGCGGCGCGCGTTACCCAGAAAGGCGCATAGATGTTTGTCTTCATCGTGGCGTCAAAGTTTTCGGTCGTCAGGTCCTCCAGATGGTTGCAGAACTGCTGGCGTCCGGCGTTATTCACCAGAATGTCCAATCCACCCAATTGGGACGTGGCGCTTTCGACCATCTCTTTACAGAAAGCTTCTTCGCGCAGATCGCCCGGAATCGCGACGGCTGTCCGTCCGTCAGCACGGATAGAGGCGACCACGCGGTCGGCATCGGCCTGTTCATCAGGCAGATAGGTGATGGCGACGTCGGCCCCTTCACGGGCAAAGGCGATGGCGGTGGCCGCGCCGATCCCGCTGTCGCCGCCGGTGATCAGGGCGCGTTTGCCCGTCAGGCGACCTGTCCCGCGATAGCTCGTCTCACCATGATCGGGCAGGGGGGACATTTCGCGGGCCAGACCGGGGAAGGCCTGTTCTTGTGCCGGAAAATCCGGAACATGCAGCGTGGGGTCGGAAATTGCGCCGCTGCGGAACGGCGGCTGGATGCTGTCACTGGACATCGTAACCTCGTGCGGTTGTTTCACGAAGCCAACAAAGTCCCGCGTTCTTGGTTCCTGCAAAGGCGGGTTAACCTTTGCGAACCCACTTCCAACCTGTGATCATCGGGCGGACCAGATCCTCGTGCTTCCAGATGCGATAGAAGGCAATGGCGGCAATATGCAGGACGACCACGACAAAAATCAGATCTGCCCCCAAGCTGTGCCAGCCGACAGCTGAACGGTTGATGTCGCGGCTGACCTGATCCGCCAAAGGACCGACGTTGATGAAATCGTCAGGGTCCATGACCAGACCGCTGCCGACCTGCCACAACAGCACCAGCAAAATCGCAATGACCGACAGCGCACCCATCGGGTTGTGGCCCGGTGACAGGCTCGGCTGGCGGCGGGGCAGATGGCGCATATAGGCTAGCGTCGCCTTGGGCCCGCGCAGGAAATTCACGAATCGTGCCGGATCAGGCCCGATGATCCCCCAGATGATGCGGAAGATCACCAGACCCAGAATCGTATAGCCGATCCAGAAATGATAGGTTTTCACCGTCGGACCGAATTTGCCCAGCAGCCAGTTCGCGATCACCAGGGTTGCCAGCGACCAGTGGAAGATCCGCAGAACCGGATCCCAAACCTTGACCTTTTGTGCCTGCCGGGCGTGCATCAGCGGTCTGCGCGATAGGGTTTGTGGCATTCGCTGCAGGTGCTGCCCAGTTTTTGCAGAACCGGCCCGAGGTTGCCTTGACCGCCCATGACTTCCTGATCGATGCCGTCGGTTGCGGTGGCAAAGCTGGCGTATCTGGCGGCGAAATCTTCGGTGTCGGACCAGATGGCGGGCAAAGCGTCCGAGCCCTCCATGTCATCCGAGGATGTGCCTTCGATAAACAGCTTTGGTGCATCATATTGCGCCAGCGCCATCAGGTTTTTGGCAGCGGCGCTAGCTGCAGTTTCATCGTAATCCACCTCGCCTTTGGCCATCCCTGCAAGGGTGCCCATTTCCATCGAGATCATTTTCATCAACCCGTGGCGCGCTTCCAGCGCATCTTCGGCGGGGGTTGCCAAGGCGGCGCTGCCGATAAGGCAAAGGGAGGCGACAAGAATGGACTGGCGCATGGCTGGCTCCTGCTGTTCGGACATAGGTGTAAGATGTCAGAGTGGCAGAGCAGGCGCTTTTGATCAATCTTGCGTATCGACCATCACGATAATGCTATGCGGCTGCATGGGGTCCACGCAGCCGCGCAGGTATCAGTCTTGGTTGTACAAGGGCATGACACCGGCTTTTTCATGGATCTGATTAACTGCAGCACGGTCCAGCTTCATCGCTGTGGCCAGATCGTTCAGATAACGGGCCTCGGCCTCGCTGTCGAAATCGATGGCCAGCAGGGACATCAGATAGACCTGGGATTCCATCCCCTCGGGGACTTCGGCAGCCAGACCTTGTGCATTGACGGGGGCGGCCATCTGGTCGCGGATGAACTGGCGTTCGTCATCGTCCAGATCATCACCCAGATGCCCCAACAGGCGCTGCTTTTCGGCATCATCGATATGGCCATCGGATTTGGCGGCCTGGATCATGGCACGCAGCATCAGGCCTGCGACGGCATTCTGTTCGACGGTCGGGGCAACAGTGGGTTCACCGCCATTGGCAATCGAATCGTTAAAGAGGTCGCCAAAGGTGGCGTTATTTGATTCCTGCGCACCTTTTTGCGCCAGACCGGTTGCGGCACCGCCAGCAGCCGCGCCGCCCAGCAGGCCGGTCAGCATTCCACCAATGCCGCCACCCGAACCGGTGGTCCCGCCCGATTTTCCCGACAGGCTGTCCAGCAACCCGCCAAGGCCACCACCCGACTGGCCCGAACCGCCACCCAAGGCGCGTCCCAGTGTTTGTGACATGCCACCGCCGGTGCCCCCGGTATTGTTTCCCAGAAGGCTGCCCAACAGGCCACCACCGGATGACCCGCTGGTCGGGGTCTGGCTGGTTTGTTGACGATTGTTCATGACGGCACCGATCCCCTTGGCCACCATGACACCGGCTGCAACTTTGGTCAGGCTTTTCATCAGGCTCATGCGAATCCCCTTATGATTTGGCGCCCGCGCAGGATGCTGCGGGGCATCTTCATCAAAGGATATGGGGCTTTGCGGCGCATCGACAATGATCATGCGCAAGGAAAGGGTAAAAGCGGCTGTGGTTGTCATGCCGGACAGGGCAGGGATCGTTGATGATCCCCTTGATTTTCCTTTCGACGGCTTATACATCGCTGCGCACGTCAAATCCGGGGCCGAACAGCCATGCCCCGCTGATCAGGAGGCCCACATGGCAAAGGCAAAGTTTGAACGGAACAAACCGCACGTCAACATCGGGACCATCGGTCACGTTGACCACGGCAAGACAACTCTGACGGCAGCGATCACGAAGTACTTCGGCGATTTCCGCGCCTATGACCAGATCGACGGCGCGCCCGAAGAAAAGGCACGCGGCATCACGATCTCGACCGCGCACG
>NZ_QQVY01000079.1 GCF_003590715.1 Paracoccus sp. JM45 | reverse complement strand
TCCCCCGTCAGGCCCGCCAAAGCCGAAAGATCCGGTGAGATAAACTCCGCAAGGCTATCCGTATCATCGTCAAAAAAATGTCGGAGAGATAAATTGCGTAAATGTGTCGCGCGTTCCAGCCAGAGCGCATTGCCGGTCATCTCGTAGGATTGCAGGCAAGCCTCGTAAAGATGCATATGGGGGTTCTGCGATCGCGGCGGCGCATCGGGTGCCGCAGGATCGGTGACTGTATCATCCTCTAGCAGCAGCCCCGTTTGCGGATCGGTCAGCGTCGTAGACAGCGCCTGCCAGCAATCCTCGATCGCGGCCTCTTGCCGGGCCGAGGGCGAAAGCCTGTTCCACGTCGACAGTCCAAGAATGACAAAACACTGGTCATAGCTGCGCGCAACCTCATCACCCGCATTGCCAGTGGGCGCGCCGTCAACACCAATCGCGCGCCGGTAAAGACCGGAAGACTTGCAGAACTTCAGCAGGATATCCGCCTGACGACCGGCCGCCCGTATCAAGATAGGG
>NZ_QQVY01000078.1 GCF_003590715.1 Paracoccus sp. JM45 | reverse complement strand
AGTCCGCCTAACAAAAAGGACGGACAAATGAAGGCACGATTTACGGACGAACAGATCATTGCGATGATCAAGGAGCAGGAAGCTGGCGAGAAGACCTCTGATGTGTGTCGGCGGCACGGGATCAGTTCGGCGACGTTCTATAAATACAAACCGAAGTATGGCGGTATGGAGCCGTCTGACGCGAAGCGGTTGCGAGCGTTGGAAGACGAGAACGGCAAGCTGAAGAAGCTGTTGGCAGAACAGATGTTGAAGCGTGACTTTGTCCGCCATTGGTCCGAGAACAATGGTCGTGCGCAATGTTGCGAGACATCAATTTAAAAAAATGGTGACGCCCGTTCGAAAGCGGAAAGCGGTGGCGCATCTGATGGACGCTCATCAGGTCAGTCAGCGGCGGGCGTGTGAAGTGCTTCAGGTTGATCGGTCTTCGGTGCGGTATCTGTCGCGACGGGGTAATGATGCCGAGCTAAGGGATGCCATCAAGCGGGTTTCGAGGGAACGGGTCGGTTTGGTTGTCGTCGT
>NZ_QQVY01000077.1 GCF_003590715.1 Paracoccus sp. JM45 | reverse complement strand
GCCGCCGCTCCCGTGTAGTCGCTGACCTGCCCAGCCGATATGAACAACCGGATCGGTCTGCCTTTCGCATCGGTGACGGCATGCAGCTTTGTGTTCATGCCACCTTTTGTTCGGCCGATCTGGCGACCGCGCCCCCCTTTTTTGCACGCAGGCTGCAAGCCGTGCGATGCGCCTTGAGATACGTGGCATCGATCATGATCGTCTTCGGATCGGTGCCTTCGGCGGCCAGGCCGACCATGATCCGGGCAAAGACCCCGTTGTCACTCCAGCGCTTCCAGCGATTATAAAGCGTCTTGGCCGGCCCATATTCCCTCGGCGCATCGCACCATCGCAAGCCATTGCGATTGATAAAGATAATGCCGCTCAGCACACGCAAATCATCAACCCGCGGACGGCCGTGGCTTTTCGGAAAGTAGGGACGAAGGCGCGCCATTTGCGCTTCGGTTAGCCAGAACAAGTTGCTCATTGATCAGGTCTCCTTGCGAAGCCTGAATCACGCCAGAGGAATGAAATCAATGGGTCTAGACCCTAG
>NZ_QQVY01000076.1 GCF_003590715.1 Paracoccus sp. JM45 | reverse complement strand
GAGCTGGCCCATGCGGATCATGTGGGCTGTTTCTATTCCGGCAAGTGTCGCTTGGGCTGAGTGAAACGCCTTGAAGCCTTGCATCGGTCCTGTGATCCGCTTGATGAAGCGATGATCCTGCTCAATGATGTTGTTGAGGTATTTGACCTGCAGAACCTTGATGCGTTTGCCCGTGCCAACAAACTTCAGGATGGCATTAATGCTGTTCAGGCCTGCCAGGTTCGCGCCGGTTTTATCGATCACAACCCTGTCCGGCACGCTATGACTGGCGATGGCGCGTTTAAAAAAGCGACGCGCCGCAGCCGTGTTTCTTTGCTGGGATAGCATAAAATCAAGGGTGTGGCCGTTGCGATCAACGGCACGGTAGAGATAGGTTTATCGGCCACGAACCTTGATATAGGTCTCGTCCATGCGCCACGATTTAGCTGTAGCCCTTTTTCTGGCTTGGGCCTTTGCCGCAATGAGCGGAGCGAACTTTACCACCCAGCGGTTTAGCGTCGCATGATCGACATTAATACCACGCTCAAGCATAATCTCTTCGAGATCACGATAGGAAACGGCATAGCGGACGTAG
>NZ_QQVY01000075.1 GCF_003590715.1 Paracoccus sp. JM45 | reverse complement strand
CGCGATGGCGTGACCACTGAAGAACGGGACCGTATTAAGGCACTGGAACGTGAGGTTCGCGAGCTGCGCCAGGCCAATGAGATCCTGCGCAAGGCTTCGGCGTATTTTGTGCAGGCGGAACTCGACCGCCCACTGAAACGATGATCGCCTTCATTGAAGATCAGCGCGTTGTCTACGGTGTCGAGTCGATCTGCAGGGTCCTGCCGATCGCGCCGTCAACATTTTATCACTGTCTTGCGTGCCGAGCGGACCCTTCCAAAGCTTCTGCACGGCATCAGCGTGACACCGAGCTTCGGCCCGAGACTAAACGGGTCTGGGATGAAAACTATCAGGTCTACGGCGTTCGAAAAGCGTGGCACCAGCTGAAGCGCGAGGGTTTTACGCTGGCGCGCTGCACGGTGGAACGGCTCATGAAACAGATCGGCATCCGGGGGGCAGTGCGTGGAAAGGTGCTTAAAACAACGGTTCCTAACCCATCAGCGCCCTGTCCGCGTGACAAGGTGAACCGCGTGTTCCGGGCCCCTGCGCCAAATCTGCTCTGGGTCAGCGATTTTACCTACGTGTCGACGTGGCAGGGCTT
>NZ_QQVY01000074.1 GCF_003590715.1 Paracoccus sp. JM45 | reverse complement strand
TGACCTGGCTTGCGCCGCATGACGGCAGCCCCGGTCGCCCTGCGGTGTTTTCCGACGCGGCGGTCCAGTTCTGCCTGACCATCAAAGTGCTGTTCAAGTTGCCGTTTCGGCAAACGACCGGGATGGTGGCCAGCCTGTTGAAGATGGCTGGCCTGGATCGGGTGGTGCCCGACGACACCACCCTGTGTCGACGGCAGAAGACGCTGTCTGTCCAGATCCCGTATCGGCGCGCCGATGGCTCCCTGAACCTCATGATCGACGGCACCGGGATCAAGTTCCTCGGTGATGGCGAGTGGCAGGCCAGAAAACACGGTGTTCAGGGCCGAAGCTAATGGCGCAAGGTGCATTTGGCGATGGACACGGCTACGTCTGACATTCGGGCGGTAGAGTTTACCTCCAGCAGTGACGGCGACAGTCTGGTTTTGCCGGACCTACTCGGCCAGATCCCAGAGGGCGAAGACGTCAGCAAGGTAACCGCCGACGGGGCCTATGACACCCGCCGCTGCCATACCGCCATCATCGACTGTCATGCTACTGCGATCATCCTGATCCGAAAGAATGGTCGGCCGTGGAAAGAAGACTGCCCGGCGGCAA
>NZ_QQVY01000073.1 GCF_003590715.1 Paracoccus sp. JM45 | reverse complement strand
TACATAACATGGATTATTATTTTATCATTTTCTAGCCGGGCCCATTCTAAACTGGGTTGCGAAATTTCCCCTATCTTGCTGGAAAGCAGGAAGAATGAAAGATGGCGCATACTGCGCTGAACCTGCGCGAACGGCGCACGATCGAGGATATACTGAATGCCAAGGTCCCTGTGCCCGAGATCGCGGTGGAGATCGGCAGGCATGTTTCGATAGTTTACCGAGACATCAAACGCAATGGTTACACCGATCACGAACTTCCAGCGTTGAATAGATACTACGGCGTAGTCGCCCAACGCGCAGCGACCCAAAGACGTGCGCGGCGAAGGAAATTGGTGCGGCTTGTCGGCCTGCGCAAGGCAGTGATCAAGCAACTCAAAGAAGGTTGGTCGCCGGAACAGATCGCCGGTCGATTGCATTTGAAGGTCAAACGGTGCGCGTCTGCCACGAGACGATCTACACCTATATTTAGGGCCCTGACGGTCAATCCAGAGCGTGCTCAGGGCAAGATGAATGTCGCATCGCTGGTGGAGCGCAAGACCCGTTTTTCTGTTCTGTTCCGCAACAACGACCGCAGCACAACACACCTAATGAACCGGTTGATGAGCGTGATGGAACCCCTGCCCCAACCTGCCCGAAAATCCATCACTTTTGATCGCGGGATT
>NZ_QQVY01000072.1 GCF_003590715.1 Paracoccus sp. JM45 | reverse complement strand
GCGTCGAGTAGCACCTCAGTGAAATCGGTGCTGGTGAACTGCGAGCCCTGATCCGAATTGAAGATCCCGGGCACCCCATATCTCGCCAGCGCCTCTTTCAAAGCCTCTATGCAGAACCCGGCATCCATAGAATTCGACAACCGCCAGCTAAGCACCTTCCGGCTATACCAGTCCATCACTGCCACCAGATAAAGGAACCCATTCCGCATCGGAATATATGTGATGTCAGTGCACCAAACCTGGTTGGGCCGTGTGATTTCCAGGTCCCTGAGAAGGTATGGGTATATCTTGTGGGCCGGGTGCTTCTTGCTGGTCTTCGGCTCCTGGAAGATCGGCACAAGGCGCATCAGCCTCATCAACCGACGCACACGGTGGCGGCCGCATTTGTGCCCCTCTCGTTGCATGTGACGAGCCATCTGTCGCGAGCCGTACCAAGGCGTTTCCAAAAATTGAAGGTCGATGATTTCCATGAATACCAGGTTCTCGGCACTCTCGCCGCGCGGGTGGTAATACAGGCTAGAGCGGGTCAGTGACAACAGACGGCATTGCCGCCGCACGCTGAGATCGGGATGATCGTGCTTCACCGCTTTTTGCCTCCAGAGCCGAGAATGAGACTGGAGGCACTGGCCAAAAAATCCCGTTCCACGACCAATTGGCCGATCTTGGCGTGCAGCTTCTCGACCTCCTTCTCGGAGA
>NZ_QQVY01000071.1 GCF_003590715.1 Paracoccus sp. JM45 | reverse complement strand
ATACATACCCTGCCGCGTGGAAGTAGTTCCAGCACTCTTGGGGCGAGAACATATTGCAGATGTCGCCGAGGGCTTTGAACAGATCACTGAAGGTTCGTGCGCCCATTTTGCGGAGATGCGCCTTCAGCTTCGAGAATGCCTGCTCAATGGGGTTTAGATCGGGTGAATAGGGCGGCAGATACAGGAACCAACATTTGGCGGCACGGATGGCTTCGGCGGCTTCGACGTTGCGGTGGGTCGCGAGGTTGTCGAGGATGGCGACCGAGCCGGGCGTCAGTTCCGGGGCCAGGACATCGCGAATATAAGTCGCGAAAGCGGAGCCATCCATCGCCCTGTTTATCACCCAAGGCGCGATGAGCCCCTCCGACGTGAGGCACGCAATGAATGTCTGCGTGCCCCGGCCACCCAAAGGCGCGTCCATCCGCAGCCGCTGGCCGCGGCAGGCGCGCCCCCGCAGTCGGGTCAGGTTCGTCTTTCACGAAGGTTTCGTCAATGAACACCAGCCGTTCGGGCTGGCGACGCATGAAGGGAATGCGCCGTTCCTGCCACGCGCGCCGGGTCTGTTTTACACGGGCGCGGTGCTGTTCAGAGGCCACCAACGATTTTTTTATAGGTGAAACCAAGCCGCTTGAGCAGCGCCGCAATCGAGGAGTGATGGACCTTCACGCCCTCGGCCATGGCCAGCGCATCGCGTCGTTCATAGA
>NZ_QQVY01000070.1 GCF_003590715.1 Paracoccus sp. JM45 | reverse complement strand
TAGGCCGCCATCTTGTCCATTGCCTTTCTCTGCAAAAATTCCATCGGGGTGAGGTTGCTCAATGCTGAATGTGGTCTGCGACAGTTGTAATTCTTCTGCCATTTTTCAAGCGTGTTGCGGGCATCGCGCAATGTACCAAACAACGTTTCGTTGAGACATTCGTCTCGAAGCTTGCCGTTGAAGCTTTCGATAAAGCCGTTCTGCTGGGGCTTTCCAGGCGCTATGTAATGCCAATCGATACCCGTTTCCTGAACCCATTTTAGGATCGCCATACTGGTGAACTCAGTGCCGTTGTCTGAAACTATTGTCTTCGGCATGCCTCGTTCTGCGATCACCTTGTCCAGTTCACGAGCAACGCGGTGGCCGGACAGCGATGTATCAGCAACCAGAGCCAAGTTCTCACGACTGAAGTCATCGACGACTACCAAGATGCGAAACCTGCGCCCGTCTGTCAGCGCGTTTGACACGAAGTCCAAGCTCCAGCGGTGGTTCGGCCCATCCGGCAGCACCATTGGCTCCCTAGTGCCCAAAGCACGCTTTCTGACAAGTCTGCGGCGCACCTGCAGCTTCTCTTCGGTATAGATGCGCCTGACTTTCTTAGGGTTCAGAGCAAAACCTTCCCGCGCGATCATCACGTGGATACGACGACAACCAAACCGACCCGTTCCCTCGAAACCCGCTTGATGGCATCCCTTAGCTCGGCATCATTACCCCGTCGCGACAGATACCGCACCGAAGACCGATCAACCT
>NZ_QQVY01000007.1 GCF_003590715.1 Paracoccus sp. JM45 | reverse complement strand
GAGGATTATCGGAATCCGGTGACGACGATGGCGTAGCGGAAATTGCGCGTCACGACGTCCCGGTAAGTCGGGGGTGTGAGGAGGTCACTGAACAGTAACGGCAAAGGATTGATCAGATCCGGGTCAGAGAAAGCAGCATTTGTGCAGGGGCCACGAGCTCGGTTTGTTGATATGCCTCTGGTCCGCGCATCGCCATACCGGCCCGCGGTCACATCAACGCCGCATACAGAGGCCTGATACATGACCGCACCCGATCACACGCTCGCGCCGTTCAAAATCACTTGCACCAACGGGGGCATCAATACATGCACAAATCAGGTGACGGCGGCGCGGGCAATGATACAGTTGTCTATAGTGACAGCAGCAGCGGCGTGATGGTCGATCTGCCAATGGCACGGCCGAAGGCGGCGATGGCGACGGTCCCGTCCAGATTGTCGGCGTGGGAACCCTTGTCCGCCATGACATCATCGTCGATGTCGAAAACGCGGTCGGTTCGGCGTTCGGCGATCATTTGACCGGAACTACTGGCGTCAATGTTCTGGAAGGTGGCGCGGGCAACGACCCCCTGACAGGTGGTGGCGGGGCCGATATCCTGAATGGCGGTGACGGCAGCGACACTGCTGATTATTCCGGCGTTAAAAAGGGCATCAAACTTATTCTAGATCGCACCGGAATGGGTGGCGACAAATACATCTCGATCGAGAACCTGTCGGGCACAAGCTTCGGGGATAAAATCACTGGTGACAACGGCGATAACGTCCTGACCGGTCAGGGCGGTGCGGATGTCATCATAGGTGGTGCAGGGAATGATACCCTGCTGGGTGATTTCACCTATGAGAAGGGCATTCCGCTGCCCGGTATGGGTTCGGGATATGCAACGCTTGATGCTGATGCCAGCAACAACTCGATTGAGACCGCCTTAGACATTTCTGACAACTTCTCGCTGGCCGAGGATGCGGATATCGCAAATTCGACCACGGTCCTGCATACGACAGTAAATACGACCGGCAATGGCGCAGGCGGATATTATGGTATCAATCTGACTGCCGGCATGATCGTCACCATCGACATTGATGGCATCCCCGATCCCAATGTGCACGACAGCTGGGTCCGGTTGCTTGACAGTGCGGGCAATATTGTTGCCCAGAACGATGACGGCGGGTCCGATACCGGATCGACCTCTACCCGCGATTCCGGGCTGGTCCATACAATCGAGGAAACCGGAACCTACTATATTCTGGAAGGCAGCTGGAGCGGCGATGCGCCCGGCGACGGATGGGAAGAAGCGGTCCCTGCAGGGTCCGACTATAAGTTGAACGTTTCGATCGACTTCCCCGAACCCGCCGTTCAACCCGGTGAGGTTGGCAATGACCGTTTGCGCGGTGGGGCCGGCAATGACCTGCTGGATGGTAGTCTTGGGGCAGATACCCTGAGCGGTGAAGCGGGCGCGGATTCATTCCGGTTCTCGACCGAGCTGGGCGACGGCAACATCGACCGGATTGCCGACTTCAATGTGACCGACGATTTGATCGTGCTGGACAGCTTTGTATTCGACAATCTGGGCGGCGGCGGCGCGCTTGCCGGTGACGCTTTCTTTGCAAGCACCAGCGGCCTTGCAGCTGATACAGATGATCGTATTATCTATAACAGCAACTCTGGCGGGTTGTTCTATGACGCTGACGGCAGCGGTGATGACGCGGCAATCCAGTTTGCCCATATAAGCGCAAACCTGAATCTGACGGCAGCCGATTTCACCATCGTTTGATCAAAAAACTAAGGGTGGCCAATCGGTCCCCCTTATCCATTCAACACCTGACCGGAGGTTTACGTGAAACGCCGAACTGTTTTCATGACCGCAGGGATCGCAGCATTTGCGGTCGTCAGCGGACAAGCCGTCAGGGCGTCGGACGGCATCAGATGCATCGTCACCTTCGAAGGCGATATGCCAATTCCCGAAGGACAAATCGAAGTTGTGATCGAAAACGCCGGTCTGCAGAGCGAAAATCAGCCGTCCGCTTTGACCTTCCGTATGCCAAGCGACGGTCAATCACGGCAAATCCTGTTCGACCTGCCATTACCGGTAAATATAAAGACAAAATCAGGCGTGCAGATCGTTGCCTATCTTGAACGTAAGGACGGCTGGCTGCTGGCACGGGGAAGTGCAGAATTCAAAACCACCGCTCCGAATAAAATAGAGCTTTTTACCGCAATACATTAAGTTAGATAGGTTCTGACAATGCCAAGGGCCAACACATTGCGCCCCGCTGTTTGCGCCGCATCGTCAGAACCATTCTATATGGCCTACCCTTGAACAGCCGCACCTGAACCCGCCGCTTTACGGCGAGCGACGCGGGCCTTGATGGCCTCAAGATCGGTTGCCGGTGTCGCGGCGAACAGCTGTTGGGTATAAGGGTGTTTGGGATTGCTGAACAATTCCTCACGACTTCCCTGTTCGACCGCTTCACCCTTCGAGATGACCATCACATCATCCGCGATATAGCGAACGACAGAAAGATCGTGGCTGACGAAGACATATGTCAGCCCCAATTCATCCTGCAGATCGGCCAGAAGGTTCAGCACCTGCGCCTGCACCGACAGATCCAGCGCCGAGACTGGTTCGTCCAGCACCAGCAATGACGGGTTCAGCATCAAGGCACGTGCAATGGCAATTCGCTGCCGTTGCCCCCCCGAGAACATATGGGGATAGCGGTTGAAATGTTCGGGCTGCAGGCCGACTTTCTGCAACATGGCTTGTGCACGTTCGCGACGTTCGGCGGCAGGAACTTTGGTGTTGATGATCAACGGTTCCATCAACACGTCGCCAACCTTCTGGCGCGGATTCAGACTGCCATAGGGGTTCTGGAACACCATCTGCACTTTGGACCGCATATCCGGACCGGGTCGGCGGGCGCTGATGTCGACAGCTTTCCCCTCGATCATGATGTCACCGCTGGAGGATGGGTCGATCAGCGCAATGATGCGGGCAAGCGTTGATTTGCCCGATCCGCTTTCTCCGACAATCGCCAGCGTCTTTCCCTTTTGCACCTGAAAGTCGATACCTTTCAGGGCGCGGACAGTACTGCCCTTGGAAAACATTCCGCCTGCGGAATGGTAATCGCGGGTGATGGCACGGCCTTCGACAACGGGCGTCATCTTGCGGCCTCCTCTTGGAAAAAGTCGGACACGGTGGGTAAGCGATCACCTGTTGCATGTTCGGGCAATGCTGCCAGAAGCGCACGCGTGTAAGGGCTTTGCGGCGATTGGAACAACGACAGAACGTCTGCCTCCTCCATCTTGCGGCCTTTGTATTGCACAACAACACGGTCAGCGGTTTCGGCCACAACGCCCATATCATGGGTGATGAGGATCAGGGCCATGCCATAATCTTCCTGCAGCTTCATCAGCAGATCCAGAATTTGCTTCTGGATCGTCACGTCCAATGCAGTCGTCGGTTCATCGGCGATCAACAAACGCGGTTCTGACGCAATCGCGATGGCAATCATCACACGCTGGCACTGGCCGCCTGACATCTGGTGGGGATAGGCGTTCAGCTTGGCTTCTGGATCAGGAATACCGACGGCAGTGAACAGCTCCACCGCGCGCCGGTGCGCGTCACGCCCTGACAGGCCCAGATTGATGCGCAGCACCTCCTCGATCTGGAAGCCGACCGTAAAGGAGGGGTTCAATGAGGCGACAGGTTCCTGAAAGATCATCGTGATCTCTCGACCGATCAGCTTGCGCCGTTCGGCCTTGGACATCTTGCTGATGTCGCGCCCGTCATAGGTCATTTCATCCGCCGTCACTGTGGCGGTATCGGGCAAAAGCCCCATCACCGCCAACATGGACACGGATTTTCCCGAACCGGATTCACCGACAATGGCCAGCACCTCGCCCTTGGAGACATGGACGTCGATCCCGTCAACAGCAGTAAAACTGCCGGTTGCGGTGGCAAATTTGACGGTCAGATTACGGATATTCAGAATGGACATTCTTCAGCTCCGCTTCAGTTTCGGATCAAGGGCGTCACGAAGACCGTCCCCCATCAGGTTAATGGCCAGAACCGACACAAGGATCGTCAGACCGGGGAAAGTCACGACCCACCATGCGCGAAGGATAAATTCCCGCGCCTCGGCCAGCATCGTGCCCCATTCAGGGGTGGGTGGCTGTGCGCCCATACCCAGAAAGCCAAGCGCCGCAGAATCCAGAACCGCCGATGAAAACGACAGTGTTGCCTGAACGATCAGCGGCGCAAGGCAGTTCGGCAGGATGGTCTTGAACATCAGGCGAAGGTTGCCGGCACCGGCCACACGGGCGGCGGTGACGTATTCCCGCTCCATCTCGCTCATGACAGCGGCGCGGGTCAGGCGGGCGAAATGCGGTTGATAGACGATGGCGATGGCGATCATCGCATTGGTCAACCCCGGCCCAAGAACGGCAACCAGAACCAGCGCCAGCAGCAGCGACGGAAACGCAAGGATAAGGTCCATGACACGCATGATGACGTTATCGACCCAGCCACGGAAGAAACCCGCAACCAGACCGATGATGATGCCACCAAACAGCGCGATCGAGACGACGACGATGCCGATAAACAGCGAATATTGCGCGCCATAAATCAGGCGCGACAGCATATCGCGACCCACAGCGTCCGTGCCCAGCAGGAACTGGCTGTTCCCGCCTTCTTGCCAGACAGGGGGCAGCAGCAGCGCATCGCGATATTGCGTCGCGGCACCATGCGGGGCCAGAACTGGCGCAAAAAGTGCCACGACAACCAGCAGGGTGAAGACAACAAGGCCGACAACGGCCCCGCGGTTCTGGCTGAAATAAAACCAGAATTCGGCCAGCATCCTGCGACGGATGGCGGCGTCTGAAAGCTTGACGGTCGTATCGCTCATGATGCACGGATCCTGGGGTTGATAAGGCCATATGTCAGATCGACCAGCAGGTTGACCAGCATGACCATGCCTGCGATCAACAACAGGCCGGATTGGACCACCGGATAATCACGGCGCGAAATGCTGTCGATCATCCATTTGCCGATGCCGGGCCATGAAAAGATCGTCTCGGTCAGGATGGCACCGGCCATCAGCACGCCGATCTGCAGGCCGATGGTGGTGACGACGGGGATCATAGCATTGCGCAGGGCATGCACGCCGATGACACGGCGCTGCGGCATGCCTTTGGCACGGGCGGTACGGACGTAATCCTCTCCCATTACCTCGAGCATGGCGGAACGGGTCTGGCGGGCAATCACGGCCAGCGGGATCGTGGCCAGCACGACAGACGGCAAAATCAGGTGGCTTACTGCCGATGTGAAGGCGCCTTTCTGTCCTGACGTAAGGCTGTCTATCAGCATGAATCCGGTGCTGTCAGGGAAGTAATACATCAAGCTGATACGGCCCGATACCGGCGTCCAGCCAAGGATGCCCGAAAAGAAGATGATCAGCAGCAGGCCCCACCAGAAGATCGGCATGGAAAAACCGACGAGTGCGGCGGTCATCGACACCTGATCGAACCAGCTGCCGCGCTTGATAGCGGCGAAAACGCCTACCGGCACGCCGATCAGCGTGGCCAGAACGATGGCGAACAACCCCAGCTCGACCGTGGCAGGGAACAGGGTCAGGAACTCGCCAAGAACCGGCTTTTTTGTGACCAGCGAATTGCCAAGATCACCATGGAACAGCCGGCCCAGAAATTCGAAATATTGCATCACCAGCGGACGGTCAAAGCCAAGCTGGGCGCTTAATTCGGCATGACGTTCGGGCGATACGCCGCGTTCTCCCGCCATCAGCAGCACGGGGTCACCCGGCAAAATCCGGACAAAGCCGAATGCGATGATCGTGATCCCAAGGAATGTCGGGATCAGGAACAGAAGTTTTGAAAGAATGAAACGGACCATATGCCCCTTACCTTATGGAAAGCGCGGGGCATGGGCCCCGCGCGTCCGGTTATCAAAAACGGGTCGGGCCGATTACTCAGCCAAGTCCACGGTTTCGAAGGTGAAATCGCCAAGCGGGCTCATGACAAAGCCGGATACCTTGTTCGACATCGGCACATATTGCGTCGAATGCGCGATGGTGAACCACGGTGCCTGATCCTTGAAAACCTCTTGGGCTTGTTCATAGATAGCGGTGCGTTCTGCCTGATCCGATGTCACCTTGGCATCCTGCAACAGCTGAGAGAATTCCTCGTTGCACCAGAAAGCGCGGTTCGCGCCGCCGTCACCCGCCGAATCGCAGGACAGCAGAACCGACAGGAAGTTGTCGGGATCGCCGTTATCACCGGTCCACCCCAGAAGAACTGCGCCATCGCGGCCCGGCTCCATCGATTTGGACAGGTATTCACCCCATTCATAGGACACGATCTCGGCGTTGACGCCGACCTTCGACAGGTCTTCCTGCATCAGTTCGGCGGTGCGGCGCGCGTTCGGCATATAGGGACGCTGAACTGGCATCGCCCAGATCTTCATCGACAGATCGGTAACGCCCTCTTCCTCTAGCATCGCCTTGGAGGCTTCGGGATCATAGGGGTCGTCCTGAATTGCGTCGTTATAGGACCACATGGTCGGCGGGATCGGGTTTTTGGCAGGTTCTGCTGCACCCTGGAACACCGCCTGAACAATCGCCTCTTTGTTGATGGCCATGTTCAGTGCCTTGCGGACCTTCGGATTGTCAAAGGGCGCGACGGTGGTGTTATAGGCAAGATAGCCGACGTTCAGACCGGGCTGTTCGTCCAGCGTCAGGCTGTCATCCGCACGGATCGATTCAATATCGGCAGGCGCCGGATAAGGCATCAGGTGGCATTCGCCGGCCTTCAGCTTTTGCAAACGCACGGCGCTGTCGGGGGTGATTGCAAAGATCAGATCGTCGATCTTGGGCGCGGTACCCCAGTAATCTGGGTTCTTGCGGTAACGGATAACCGCATCTTTCTGGTAGGCCAGGAACGTGAACGGACCGGTGCCGATCGGCATGTTGTTCAGGTCTTCCTGACGGCCCGCCGCTTCCAGCGTATCGGCATATTCCTTAGACACGATCGACGCGAAGGCCATCGCGATATTGGCAAGGAAGGGTGCCTCGGGCTGGTTCAGCGTGAACTTCACGGTGTAGTCGTCGATTTTCTCGATCGATTTCACCAACGATGGCATCGCCATCGAGGTGTAATATTCATAGGTCACGCCCGGGATATACTGGTGCCACGGATTATCGGCATCGCTTTGACGTTCGAAAGAAAAGATCACGTCATCGGCGTTGAAATCGCGCGACGGGGTGAATGCCTCGTTCGAGTGCCACTTGACGCCTTCACGCAGGTGGAAGGTATATTCGGTTCCGTCTTCCGACACATCCCAGCTTTCGGCCAGACCGGGCTCGACCTCGGTCGTTCCTTTCTTGAATTCGGTCAGGCGGTTGTAAATCGGATGGGCCGAGGCGTCGAACGTGCCACCTGCGGTATAGGGTGCCGGATCAAAACCCTCGGGAGAGGCTTCCGAGCAATATACAAATGTCTTGGCCTCGGCTGCCGCAGCTGCCGACATCAGCGCCACTGCCGAAACGGCAATCAGGCTGCGCGAAAAATATTTCATGGAAAAATCCTTCTGGTCTCTGTTGAACGTCATTTTTCATGTCCGGCTTGCTGCCGGTTTCACGGTGGTCATAAAATAGGCATATACCATGACTTATCTGCCCTTCCACCGATAACCTTGATGAAAACGAATTTACTTGCGGCATCTCAATCGATGACGTCGGATAAATAGATTTACATTATAAGGGGGCATGCACGACCAACGCAAGATTCTGCGGACGACCGCCAATCGCTACTGTCGATTATGTCCATGCAAAGACTGGTAATTTCAGTCCAGATGCAGCTGTCCAACGAAATCCAGAAAGCTGGCCAGCGCCGCCGTGACCAGTTTGCGACTGGAATAAAGCACATGGACCGGCACACCCGGCAGTGCGTAATCTTGCATCACCGGCACCAGTCGCCCCTGTACCAGATCGTCATGCACATGGAATTCCGGTGCCAGTGCGATCCCCTTGCCGCCGACGGCCAGGGACTTCAGCAGCTCTCCGTTGTTCGACGAAAACGCCGGGGTAATCTTTTGATAGATCACTTCGTTTTCGTGACGTAACGGCCATGTGCTTGGCCCCCGCATATTAGTGTAATGGAGGCACTGGTGATCACGCAGATCGCTGGGACTGTCGGGACTACCTTTGGCCGCGATATATTCGGGTGACGCAACCAGCATGATACGGGCATCATGCAATTTGCGGGCATGAAGCGTGCTGTCTTCCAATGTCCCGATACGGATGATCGCGTCGAACCCTTCGCGGGTCAGATCCGAACGGGTATCCTCCAGCACCATATCCAGCTGGATATCAGGATATTCTTCCATAAAGCGGATCAGATGGGGCTGGAACACCTTCAGCGTGTATTGCACCGGACTGCCGATTTTCAACGGACCCGACGGACGTTGCGAGGCAGAGCGCACAGCCTCGGTCGCGGCATCGATGCGCGACAGGATATCACTGATCTCGGTGTAAAAGCTTAGGCCGATGGCGGTCGGCTTGACCGCACGGGTTGTGCGGGTCAGCAGACGCGTACCCAGATTGGCCTCGAGGTCGGAAATCAGCTTGCTGCACATGCTTTTCGAAATGCCGACCTTGCGGGCCGCATTGGCGAAACTGCCTTCGTCGATAATGGCCGCAAAGCTGCGAAGAACCTTGATATCCATGCCGCCACCTGTCCGGGGTCCGTCATGTCCAGCCACAACATGCGCATGCCCTGCTTCAGATAAAGAAAGACCGCCGTGCCCGTTACAGGCACCGCGGTCGGAGCGTTCCATCAAGGGACCGTCCAGCTTAGCGATCATTACCGATCCTGATTGTTTTTTGCAATCTGGGTGTTGGTCGGGAATGCGGTGATGGTGACCATGTCATCGGCTTCCAGCGAAGCGCGGGTCAGCTCGACCGCGGTCATCACGGAATCTGCACGAACCTGAACGGTTTGAACATTCGCGGTCGCGGTCGAGCTGTCGTCAGGACGTTCGTTGCGGGCATTGGTTGCAGCGCCAGCAACGCCGGTTGCCATGGTCAGGGCGGTCAATGCGATCATAAGGGTTTTCATTATCGTAATCTCCGATGTGTTTCTGTGGAGCGTCAGTCTTGCTCCGATGACTGTCAGATAAGTCGGGACACTGTCATTGATTAGTCACAAAATATCGCCTTCTGTGTTCGATAAAACGATATAATCGCGCGCCATCGTTCACATATCAGCCATTAACCGCAGTACATATCTCACCTATCCGTGCGATAATCTGATCGACATCCCCGTCACTGGCATATGCCTGCACCGGCAAGTCGTCCCATGCCCCCATCGGACCTTTGCGATCCTGCGGGTTCATAATGGTCAAACCAAGGGCAATTCCCTGCCACAGCACGCGCACCTGCCCGTGCGTCAGACGAAACAGATCGGGATCGGTCAGGAATACCGCCGCGCAACAATCGTGGATGACCATGCCGTCATACCCTGATTGTGCATAAAACCCGATATAATCCTGCGACAGATCGGCAACCAGCTGCATCCCCTCGCCGCCCTTATCGGCCAGCGCCTGCAATTCACGGCGCCCGATCATCGTGCGCGTCGTCAGATCCAGCGGGATCGCGGTCACATGCCAATCCGCACCAAAGACCCTATCGGCGGCCAAAGGATCGCCCCAGATATTTGCCTCGGCTGCGGGGGTGATATTACCGGCCACGCGGAACGCCCCCCCCATGATCACCACATCACCAACCAGATCGGCAATTTCAGGGTCGATCTGCAAAGCACGGGCAAGATTGGTCATCCGCCCTACGGCCAAAATCCGGACTTTGCCGGGATGCGCGCGCACCTGATCAATAATGAACTGCGCGGCGGTATCCGCCTCTTCAACGGGTGCATCGGGAATGTCGATGTCACCCATGCCGTTTTCACCGTGGATGTGCACGGGGAACGATTCATCGGGCATATCGGGCGTGATCGCCGCGGCCGCCCCTGCATGCACCGGAACATCAGCGCCCCATGACCGCAGAAGGAAACGTGCATTTCGGGTCGTCAGCGTCACAGGTGCGTTACCAAACACGGTCGTGACGCCCAGCAACTGGATTTGCGGATGACGGATCAGATAATACAGGGCCAGCGCATCGTCCACACCGGGGTCCGTATCAAAAATAACCTTATGCGTGTTCATATCGTGACCCTACTTATACAAAGAGGGGCTGCTTAACCTGCTGCCCGCCCACGTCAACATAAAGCGTCCTCAAAACGCACTGGTCGGAGCACACAAATGCGTATTCTGAAACGATTGGCCAAGATCTCTGCCGGAATCCTCCTGGTACTGGCGCTGCTTCTTGGCGGTACGCAACTGTGGAACGGCCGCGGCGCGGGTGCGCAGGCTTTGGGGGCGGCAACGCCCCATGATTTGCGGGTGGCCAGCTTCAATGTCCATTATATTTTGCTGAACAAACCGGATGGTCCGTGGTCTGTCGCCGATTGGGAACGCCGTAAACCCGCCATGACCAAAGCCGTCACCAGCCTTGGCGCTGACATTATCGCCTTTCAGGAAATGGAAAGCTTTCGTCGCGGTGACGAAGGATCGGTCAATCTGGCCCGCGACGCATTGCTTGAGGCAATGCCCGCCTATGCAGCGGCTGCAAATGGCGACCCCGAGATATTCCCCACGACCCAGCCGATCTTCTACCGGACCGAGCGTTTGACCCTGCTGGATCAGGGCTGGTTCTTCTTTTCCGAAACACCTGACGTTATCTATTCGCGCACCTTCAATGGGTCGTTTCCGGCCTTCGCCTCTTGGGCCGAATTCTTTGACATGCGCAGTGGACAGAACCTGCGCGTCGTCAATGTCCACTTCGATTACAGCAGCGGCGAAAACCGTGTGAAGACAGCTAATCTTGTTCGTGACCGCATTGCCGAATGGACCAAAGCCGGAGAGAACGTCGTGCTGGTCGGCGATCTGAACGCCATGGCCGGATCGAAAACTGTTGATGTTCTGAAACAGGCAGGGCTGGAACTTATACCGGTCAAAGGCTCGACCTATCACCTGAACCACGGGTTGAATCTGTTCGGCGCCATCGACCATGTCATGCATGATTGCAGCACCGCCATGCCCGAACGTCCCGTGGCCATCCGTCAGCGTTTTGACGGCATCTGGCCAAGTGACCATTATCCCATCCTGTCGCAAATCAGGCTGGGTGCGGGAAGTTGTGCCTCTTAGGTGCTATTGCGGGACATAAAGCGCTGGTCGATGCGGTCCTTCCAGCGCCAGACCCAAGGGCCCGACACATGGACCCCGCGCCATGTCGCCAGCCCGACCTTCCCCCCAAGCGAGATGATCTTCAAATGGTGTTTCTGCGGATTATGGCGGGACAGCGTCTGACCCTTTGCAGCCGCGACCAGATTGCGCGCCAGATCCGGCCCTTGCCGGACGGCATAGACACCTGCGCGCGGGCGCGGTGCGTGCTGCATGATCGCACAATCCCCCGTCGCAAAAATGCCCTGATGGCCGCTGACCTGTAAATCTGCCCCGATGGTCACAAAGCCGCCTTCATCCGTCGGCAGGTCACGCGCCAGCCAAGAGGCCGGTCGTCCGCCCGCGGCACCGATGGTCAGGGCGCTGTCGATGCGCGTCCCATCCGCCAAGACCACCTGCCCCACCCCGATGGATGTCACGCGTGATTTCAGATGGACGGTGACATTATAGCTCGCCAAAGCCTCTAACAACAGCTTGCGGGGGCCAATCGGAAGTTCGGTCAGGACACGCGGGCCTGCCTCGACCACGGTCACCTTTGGCCCGATACGATGTGCTGCGGCCAAGGCAATCTCGACCCCTGCGACGCCACCACCGATGACGGTCACAGGGCCGGGCTGCGCGGCAAAGCCTGTCCATCGTTCCGCAAAGGGGGCCAGCGGCTTGACCGCCACGGCATATTGGTCAAAGCCCGCAATTCTTGGCATATCGGCCTGAATACCGACATCCAGCGACGCCAGATCGAACGAAAGGCCGCCCTGACGGGTTTGAACGATACGGTTGACGGGATCGAAGCCGATCACGCGGGCCCGTATCAGCCGGACGTTATATTTCACCGCGATCAACGCCAGATCAAAGCGGGCCTGCGCCATATCATAATGACCCGCGATCACCCCTGGCAGCATACCCGAATAGGCGGCATAGGGTGCGGGGTCGATCATCGTGATCCTGGCATCCGGCAGGCTGCGCCGCAGGGCGGGCAAGGCGACCAGATGTGCGTGACCTGCGCCGATCAGTACGATATTGCATGGATCTGTCATCGCGAACCTTTAAAAACCTTACCCGCAGGTCTGCGCGGTCGAAGGGTCCGACGCAAGGCATCGGACCATCAAATCAAGGTCAAATGGTCATTGTTGCCTTAACAGCCCGGCCCCATGCTGCATATCGGGCATCGCGGTCATCATCGCTCATATCGGGGGTAAAACTGCGATCCAGTCGCCATTCGGCGGCAAATCCCTGTGCATCCGGGTAAATGCCACATTTCTGGCCCGCCAGCCACGCGGCACCAAGGGCGGTGGTTTCGGTGACGCGGGGGCGGTCAACCTGTGCGCCCAGAATATCGGACAGGAACTGCATCGCCCAGTCAGAGGCGCTCATCCCGCCATCCACGCGCAGGGCGGTTTCGCCTTTGGCCTGCCAGTCAGCCTTCATCGCTTCCAACAAGTCCCGAGTCTGGAAGCCGACGCTTTCCAGCGCAGCCTTGGCCAGTTCGGCGGGGCCTGAATTGCGGGTCAGGCCATAGATTGCGCCACGGCAATCAGGCTGCCAATAGGGCGCGCCAAGGCCGGTGAAGGCGGGTACCAGAATAACCTGCTGGCCAGCATCTGCCTTTTCGGCCAACGGCTGGGTTTCTTCGGCATTCCGGATAATCTGCAACCCGTCACGCAGCCATTGCACAACGGCACCGGCGATAAAGATCGAACCTTCAAGCGCATAGGTCGGCTTTCCGTCCAACTGATAGGCAATGGTCGTCAGCAGGCGCTTGGTCGAGGTGACAGGCGTGTCCCCCGTGTTCAGCAGCGCAAAGCACCCCGTACCATAGGTCGATTTCATCATCCCCGGTTGGAAGCAGGCCTGCCCCACGGTCGCTGCCTGCTGGTCGCCCGCCACACCGGTGATCGGGATGGGGCGTCCGAAAAGATCAGCCCGTGTCATGCCGAAATCCGCCGAACAATCGCGGACATCGGGCAACATCTTCAGGGGGATGCCGAACAGGTCGCTGATCGTCCTGCTCCAACGACCTTTGTGGATGTCATACAGCATCGTGCGCGCGGCATTCGTCGCGTCGGTCGCGTGCACCTTGCCGCCGGTCAGGTTCCAGATCAGCCAGCTGTCGACGGTGCCGAACAGCAGTTCACCCGCCTCGGCGCGGGCGCGGGCGCCGTCGACATGGTCCAATATCCATTTCAGTTTGGTGGCTGAAAAATACGGGTCCACCAGCAGGCCCGTGCGTTCGGTGATCATGGGGCCATGACCAGCGGCCTCCAGCTCCCGACAGAAATCGGCGGTGCGGCGATCTTGCCAGACGATGGCGTTATGGATGGGTTTCCCCGTCTTGCGATCCCAGACCAAAGTCGTTTCGCGCTGGTTGGTAATGCCGATTGCGGCAATTTCGGGATTTCCCGACTTTTCAATGGCGGCGCGACAGGTTGCGGCGACGCTTGCCCAAAGATCGCCCGGATCATGTTCCACCCAGCCCGATTGCGGGAAATGCTGTGGAAATTCCTCTTGCGCGCTGGCAACGACGGTCATCTGACCGTCAAAGACAATGGCGCGGGACGAGGTTGTCCCCTGATCGATGGCAAGGATATGGGTCATGTTCTGGGTCCTGTCAGGCAAATGCCGAAGGGCGCGGCGAACCGCACCCCCCAAGTGTGATACGCGGGCTTATTCCTGCCAGCGCTTGATAAGTTCTTCATAGGCGATGGTCACCGGTGCCGGCTTTTCATTGTCCAGCTTAGGCTTTGGTGCACCTTCCTGATCAAGCCAGACCTGAGGGTCCTGCGGCTCGTTCAGTTTGGGGCCAAGATCGCCCTGAATGCCGGCGCGTTCAAGCCGCTCCATCACGGATTCCTGCTGTTCGCACAGCGCATCCAATGCCTCTTGCGAGGTTTTAGCACCCGAGGATGCATCCCCGATATTCTGCCACCATAGCTGCGCCAGACGCGGGTAATCCGGCACGTTCAGACCGGTGTCCGACCAACGCGTCCGGTCGGGTGAACGATAGAATTCCACCAGTCCGCCCAGCTTGGGCGCACGTTCGGTAAAGCTTTCATGACGGATGCTGCTGTCACGCACAAAGGTCAGGCCGACGTGGCTTTTCTTGGTATCCACCGTTTTCGACACGATGAATTGTGCATAAAGCCAAGCGGCCTGCGCACGATCAACAGGCGTCGATTTCATCAGCGTGGCGGCACCCACATCCTGATAGCCGACCTTCATGCCGTCTTCCCAATAGGCACCATAGGGCGACGGTGCCATGCGCCATTTCGGCGTCCCGTCGTCGTTCATGACCGGCAGGCCCTCCTTGACCATATCGGCGGTAAAGGCGGTGTACCAGAACATCTGCTGGGCGATATTGCCTTGGGCGGGGACAGGGCCAGCCTCGCTGAAGGTCATGCCCGCGGCGGCGGGGGGCGTATAATTCTTCAACCAGTCGATATATTTATCGATGGCATAGACCGCTGCCGGGCTGTTAGTCGCCCCGCCACGCGCCATGCAAGACCCGACAGGCTGATAGTTTTCGTTGACGCGAATGCCCCATTCATCGACCGGAAAGCCGTTGGGCTCACCCTTGTCGCCCATACCGGCCATGGACATCCATGCATCGGTAAAGCGCCAGCCAAGGCTGGGGTCTTTCTTGCCGTAATCCATGTTGCCAAAGATTTCCTGCCCGTCAATTTCACGACCGGTAAAGAACTTGGCAATATCCTCATAGGCCGACCAATTGACTGGAACGCCCAGATCATAACCGTATTCGGCGCGGAATTCGGCCATGATGTCGGGATCGGTGAACCAGTCATGGCGGAACCAGTAAAGGTTGGCAAACTGCTGGACCGGCAGCTGGTACAGCTTGTCATCGGGACCCGTCGCCGAAGCCAGACCGATAAAGTCATCCAGATCAAGGTCCGGATTGGTGAAATCAGCACCGTCTTCGGCCATCCAGTCGGTGATGTTGCGGACCTGCTGGTAACGCCAATGCGTACCGACCAGATCGGCATCGTTGATATACATGTCATAGACGTTTTCGCCGGTCTGCATTTGGGTTTGCAGTTTTTCGACGACGTCGCCCTCACCGATCAGGTCATGGGTCACCTTGATGCCGGTAATAGCCGTAAAGGCCGGTGCAAGGACGCGGCTTTCGTATTCATGCGTCGTGATGGTTTCCGACACCACATTGATCGACATACCGGCCAGCGGCTCGGCTGCGTCGACGAACCACTGCATCTCGGCTTCCTGCCCGGCGCGGTCCAGCACCGACATATCGCCGATTTCCGCATCCAAGAAGCTGCGGGCGGCGTCCATATCCGCGAATGCGGGGCCCGTCAGGGCCATCAGCACCGCTGTTGTAGATAGCAATCTTTTATTCATGTTTCCCTCCCCAGGAATTTTCAGTTTCTTGTTTCAGACCTGCAGGCTCCATTCCTCCGGCAGGCCCTGTCTTGTTACACCCACCGGAAAACGGCAGCTGCATAGACCAGACAGACCAACAACGCCCATGGCTGTGCCAGCCCCATCAGACCCAGCCATGCCAGATTGATGAAAGCCGAACCAAGAAGCGTGATGAACAGGCGGTCGCCGCGTGTCGTCTCGATCCCCAGAACGCCGGTGCGCGGCGTTTCGGGAAAGCGGATCGCAAGGATCGAGAAGACGATCAGCAGGCCGGCAATGGTGGCGAAGAAAAGCGCCGTCGGCATGGTCCAAGCCATCCAGGACATGATGCAATCCCCCCTTACACGCGGCCCAGGGCAAAGCCCTTGGCGATATAGTTTCGAACAAACCAGATGACCAAAGCCCCCGGCACGATGGTCAGCACACCCGCAGCAGCCAGAACGCCCCAGTCGACGCCTGACGCCCCTTGGGTCCGTGTCATGATGGCAGCAATCGGCTTTGCGTCAACCGAGGTCAGCGTCCGCGACAGCAGCAATTCGACCCAGCTGAACATAAAGCAGAAGAATGCCGCAACCCCGATCCCGGAAGAGATCAACGGCATGAAAATCTTGATGAAGAAGCGGCCGAAACTGTAGCCGTCGATATAGGCTGTTTCATCAATCTCTTTCGGAACGCCGCGCATGAAGCCTTCCAAGATCCAGACGGCCAACGGCACGTTGAACAGACAATGCGCCAGCGCGACGGCGATATGCGTGTCAAACAGTCCGACCGACGAATAAAGCTGGAAGAACGGCAGCGCGAACACCGCGGGCGGCGCCATGCGGTTGGTCAGCAGCCAGAAGAACAGATGCTTGTCGCCCATGAAGTGATAGCGGCTGAAGGCATAGGCCGCAGGCAGCGCCACCCCGATGGAAATCACCGTATTCATCACCACATAGATCAAGCTGTTCACATAGCCCATATACCAACTGGGATCGGTCAGGATCGTGGCGTAATTCGCCAGTGTCAGGTTCTGCGGCCACAGGCTGAAGGTACCCGTAATCTCGGCGTTGGTCTTCAGGCTCATGTTGATCAGCCAATAGATCGGCAGCAACAAGAACAGCAGATAAAGGACCATGACAACGGCGCTGCCGTTCAGGCGGGGTGTTTTTGCCATCATTTTAGCCCCTTTTGTCCAGATTGGTCATGATCGTATAGAAGACCCATGAAATCAGCAGGATCACCAGAAAATACATCAGCGAGAACGCCGCCGCCGGACCCAGATCGAACTGTCCAAGCGCCATTTTTACCAGATCGATGGACAGGAAGGTCGTGGCATTGCCCGGACCGCCGCCGGTAACGACGAAAGGCTCGGTATAGATCATGAAGCTGTCCATGAAGCGCAACAGAATGGCGATCATCAGAACGCCCGCCATCTTTGGCAGCTCGATATAGCGAAAGACTTTCCAGCGCGACGCCTGGTCGATCTTGGCAGCCTGATAATAGGCGTCGGGGATGGATTGCAGCCCCGCATAGGCCAGCAGCGCCACCAAGGATGTCCAGTGCCAGACGTCCATCACGATGACCGTCGCCCATGCATGGAAGGTGTTCTGGGTATAGTTGTAATCAATCCCGATAGCGTCCAGCACATAGCCCAGCAGGCCGATATCGACGCGCCCGAAAATCTGCCAGATCGTGCCGACCACGTTCCACGGAATCAGCAAAGGCAGCGACATCAGCACCAGCACAACGCTGGCCCAGAAGCCGCGCTTGGGCATATGCAAGGCAACAAAGATACCCAGTGGAATCTCGATTGCAATGATGATGGTCGAAAACGCCAGCTGGCGTCCCAAAGCGTTCCACATCCGGTCCGAGGACAGAAGATCCTTGAACCATTCCAGCCCCGCCCAGAAAAAGACGTTATTCCCGAAAGTATCCTGAACCGAGTAGTTGACCACCGTCATCAGCGGGATCACCGCCGAAAATGCGACCAGAACCAGCACCGGCAGGACCAGAAACCAGGCTTTGTTATTGACTGTCTTATCCATTTTATCCCCCTCCCTCTGATTGCGGCCTAACGGCCTGTGACACGCCAGTCATCGGCATAGACGTTGATATGTGCCGGATCGAAGGCTGCACGGGTCATGTCTGGCGTAATCTGCTGATCCTCGGGGGCGATGATATTGATCTCATGGCCCATCAGGTCGGCGCGGATAATTTTGTGACGGCCTACATCCTCGATCCGACGGATGGTGACAGGCAATCCTTCGTCACGCGACAGCCGTATATATTCCGGCCTGACACCAATCTGAATATTTCCGGCCAGCGGGCCATAACCCTGCGTCAGTGCAACAGTTCCACCCGGCACCAGAGCCTGATTGCCATCAATCTTGGCGGGCAGAAGGTTCATCCCCGGTGATCCGATGAAGTAACCGACAAAGGTATGTTCGGGGCGTTCGAACAATTCCTCGGGGGTGCCGATCTGGACCACGCGTCCGTCATACATGACAACGACTTTGTCGGCGAAGGTCAGCGCCTCGGTCTGGTCATGGGTGACATAGATCATCGTGTGGCCGAAATCTTGGTGCAGCTTTTTCAGCTGCGTCCGCAATTCCCACTTCATATGCGGGTCGATCACTGTCAGCGGTTCGTCAAACAGCAGGGCATTCACATCCTTGCGGACCATGCCCCGTCCCAGACTGATTTTCTGCTTGGCATCGGCTGTCAGACCACGAGCTTTGCGTGACAGCATATGTTCCATGCCGATCATCTGGGCGATTTCATTCACACGTTCGGCGACATAAGCTTCATCCCGACCGCGGTTACGCAGCGGGAAGGCAAGGTTATCATGCACGGTCATCGTGTCGTAAACGACAGGAAACTGGAAGACTTGCGCGATGTTGCGTTCTGCCGTAGGTGCGCGGGTGACATCCTGACCGTCGAACAGGATGCGCCCCTGCGACGGCACTAAAAGCCCCGAGATGATGTTCAGCAGCGTCGATTTTCCGCAACCCGACGACCCTAGCAGCGCATAGGCCGCCCCGTCGTCCCAGTCATGGTCCAGCTGTTTTAGTGCATAATCATCCTGCGATTGCGGGTTCGGCAGATAGGAATGTGCCAGATTTTCAAGCGTGATTTTTGCCATGATCGCCCCTCTATGCAGCGATTGCATATGCTGCGGGGGTGACCAGACGGCCATCCGCGGCAAAGACATAGACGTGGCGCGGTTCCAACCACACGGGCAGGCTTTGTCCAAGCGTCAGGTCGTGAACACCATGCATTAACCCCACCCATCGTTCACCGTGATGGTCCATATGGATGAATGTTTCCGAGCCGGTCAGTTCGGTCACAACCAGCGTGGCGTCAAACCGCAAGGCATCGGCGGATGGTTGTGACAGATGCAAATGGTTGGGCCGGAAGCCCGTCTGGTATTGCCCGTCCGGCAAACTGCCCAGCAGACCCGCATCCGCTTCTCGCCCGCCATCAAAGGACAGCCGGTCGCCGCGTTTTTCCATCGTCACGAAATTCATCGGCGGATCGGAAAACACCCGCGCCGTCGTGGCCGAGGCGGGCTGGCGATAGACATGCGGCGTCGGCCCGAATTGCGTCAGTCGCCCTTCCCACAATGCAGCAGTGTTGCCGCCCAGCAGCAAGGCTTCCTCTGGTTCGGTGGTGGCATAGACGAAGATAGCGCCCGATGCTTCGAAGATGCGCGGAATTTCGACCCGCAGTTCTTCCCGCAGTTTATAGTCAAGGTTCGCCAGCGGTTCGTCCAGCAGGACCAGCCCCGCATTCTTGACCAAGGCCCGCGCTAAAGCGCAACGCTGCTGCTGGCCGCCCGACAGCTCCAGCGGTTTGCGCTGCAGCATAGGGGTCAGCTTCATCATTTCGGCGGTTTCACGCACGCGGGCGTCGATATCTACAGCACTGACCCCCATCAACCGCAAGGGTGAGGCGATGTTATCGAACACCGACATCGCCGGATAATTGACAAACTGCTGGTAAACCATCGCGACCTTGCGGTCTTGCACCCGCATGCCTGTAACATTGTCGCCCTTCCAGAACACCCGCCCCTGCGTCGGCTTATCCAGCCCTGCCATCAGACGCATCAGCGATGTTTTCCCGGATAGGGTCGGGCCCAACAGCACGTTCATCGTGCCGCGTTCCAATGTCAGGTCGGTCGGGTGGATGTGCACCTGCCCGTCGACGACCTTGCTGACGCCTTTCAATTCCAGTGACATGTTTCCCCTCCCAAGGATGCGCCGCTTATGTTGCGGCGTCTATTTTGCCAGTCGCGCCTTCATCCAGTTGTCCAATCCCTGCACCTGTTCCGTATCCATCCGCAGTCCCAGCTTGCTGCGACGCCAGATGATATCGGCAGCGCAGGTGGCATATTCGCGATCCATCAGCCAGATCACCTCGGCCTCGGTCAGGGTTGCCCCGAAATCGACACCAAGATCGGCTGGCTGTGCAGCCCCCCCCATGATCTGCGCCGCCTCGGACCCATAGGCGCGAACCAACCGCAGCGCCCATCTGTCGGTCAGGAAAGGATGCGCCGAACGCAACTGCGCCACAAGCGTCTGAACGCCATCGACCGGAAAATCACCGCCGGGCAAGGCGACGCCTCTGGTCCACGGGTCGGGCAAAGCGTCGAAATGCGCGCCGATCTTTTCCATCGCGGATTCGGCCAGACGGCGATAGGTGGTGATTTTTCCGCCAAAGACGTTCAGCACCGGTGCGCCACCGTTCGTATCAACCTTCAGCGTGTAATCCCGCGTTGCAGCCGTCGCGCTTTGCGCCCCGTCGTCATACAAAGGCCGCACACCCGAATAGGACCAGACGACATCATCCGCCGTCAGTTGCTGCGTGAAATACTGGTTGGCAAAGTTCAGCAGATAATCGCGTTCCTGCGGCGTGCATTCCGGCTCGACCGAAGGATCATCATGTTCCGCATCGGTCGTGCCGATAAGGGTAAAATCGGTTTCATAAGGAATCGAGAAGATGATCCGGCCATCGGTCCCCTGGAAGAAATAGCATTTGTCGTGGTCGTAAAGCCTGCGCGTCACAATATGCGAACCGCGCACCAGACGGACGCCTTCGGTCGAATTCAACCTGATCTTGCCCTGAATAATATCGCCGACCCAAGGGCCACCCGCGTTGATCAGCATTCTGGCGTGATGGGTCCGTGTCTGGCCATCCGGTCCCTGAACCGAAACGATCCATTTGTCGGGATGCCGTTCGGCGGAAATGACCTTGGTGTGGGTCATGATCTTTGCACCACGCGCCTCGGCATCACGGGCATTCAGGACGACCAGTCGCGAATCCTCGACCCAGCAATCGGAATATTCATAGGCGTGGTGAAAACGTTCCTGCAACGGCGCGCCCTCGGGGGTGCCATCCAGTGAAACGGTGCGCGTCGCGGGCAGGATTTTGCGACCGCCCAGATTGTCATACATGAACAACCCCAGCCGGATCAGCCATGCCGGACGACGCCCCTTCATCCACGGCATCACCAGCCCCAGCAGCTTCGAGGTCGGCGTATCGGATTCAAACCGCATCTCGGGATGGTAGGGCAGCACAAACCGCATCGGCCAACTGATATGCGGCATGGCACGCAGCAGGTTTTCACGCTCGATCAGGGCTTCGCGGACCAGACGGAATTCGAAATACTCCAGATACCGCAGCCCGCCGTGAAACAGCTTGGTAGAGGAGGATGACGTTGCCTGTGCCAGATCACCCATCTCGGCCACGGTGACCGACAGGCCGCGTCCGACCGCATCACGCGCAATACCGCATCCATTGATGCCGCCGCCGATGACAAAAAGATCGACCAGATCCGGTGTCGCATTGTCGGACAAGGGCCCGCTCCTTCCAGGTTCTTTGCTGTTTCCTATTGTGTGTCGACAAACGCGCCAAAAGGAAAGCGATTTATTTTCGCTTTTGTTCTTTTCCAAGTTCATTGAAGCTATTTCGGACCGAATGACGGGACAACGCCGTTACATTGCCCCGAAACACCTAAGGTATCGGTTCCAAGGAAACGCGGGCCAGATCATTCCAGAGCGTTTCGGGCATTCGGGAATGCGCGTTATCGGTCCGGCACCGGTACAGTCTGACATCAAGGTCCAGAAGCCAGATCGGGTCATCCGATGCCGCGACCAGACGCCCTTCGGCCAGATCTTGCGCGATCAACGACTGCGGCAGCCAGCAGATACCATGCCCCTCCAGCGCCAAAGCACGAAGGCCGATACACATCGAATTTTCATGCATTACCCGACGCTTCAGGGAATGGCGCGCGAACAACCGCTCTAGCGCGCTTCCGAAAAAGGAAACTGGCCCGTAATCCAGATAGGGTATGGCGGATATGTCCGTGTTGGATGACGCTTTGGCCAGATCCGTGGTCAGCCCTTTCCCCGAACACGCCAGTTCGGGGGCCATGACCGGAATGACCTGATCATGTGCCAGCGTGATCCAGTCGAACTTCTGCGGATCAAGCAGCATCGACACATAGGGGTGCGAATAGGTCAGCAACAGATCGACTTCACCGGTGATCAGGCTGTCCAGATTTGCCTCGATCCCGCCACGGTCGGGGATCAGTTTGGTCATGACATCAGGAATAGCCTGATCAACCTGCGCCAACCATTGCGGCATCAGGGTAACCGTCAGGGTCTGCAATGCGGCAATGCTAAGAACCGGCCGGTCCGGCGCCTGACGGGGTTGCGCCGCAGCACGCGCGCCCGACATTGTCCTGATCGTATCTTGTGCAACCGACAAAAAGGCCACGCCTTCGGGCGTCAGTTCGGCCGGAATTGTCGCGCGGCTGACCAGATCAGCCCCCAACCATGTCTCAAGCTGCCTGATCCGGCGGCTGAAGGCCGATTGGGTGACGTTGCGCTGCTCGGCCGCGCGCGAAAAGCTGGCAGTGGCCGCAAGAGCCGCAAAGTCTTCCAGCCATTTAAGTTCCATGTTGATCCCGTTGGTAAAATTGAACTTTCAATGTTATGCAAGAATTGCATAAGCATTCCGGAATTGGGCATTGGCCTTGTCAGGACCGTTCTTCTAGCTTCTGCCGGACTTGGCAGGAGCAGGCAATGACACGGCAGATATTTCTTAACGGGGTATTCCTACCCGAAGATCAGGCGCATATTCCCGTCATGGATCGCGGCCTGCTTTTTGCCGATGCAATCTACGAGGTTACGGCCCTTCTGGATGGCCGGATGATCGACAACGATCTGCACCTTGCCCGTCTTGAACGGTCACTGACCGAAATCGGCATTCCGCTGCCGATCCCGCTGGACCAGATCCGCGATATGCAGATCGAACTGGCGCGTCGTCATTCATTGACCGATGGCACGATCTATATGCAGGTCTCGCGCGGGGTCGAGGAGCGGAACTTTATCCCCTCAGCCGGTCTGACGCCGACCTTTTTGGCCTTCACCCAACCTAAAAAGCTGTATGGCACCCCTGCGCAGGAAAACGGTGTGGCCGTCGCATTGATGCCGGACCCGCGCTGGACCCGCCGCGACATCAAAACGGTCATGTTGCTGGGACAGGTTCTGGTCAAACAGCAAGCCAAGGCAGACGGTTTTGACGATGTCTGGATGTATGAAGACGGCTGCATCACCGAAGGTGGATCCTCGACCGCATTCATCATCACCGCCGAAGGGACCATCGTGACGCGGCCCAATTCATCGGCAATCCTTCCCGGATGTACGCGGCAGGCTGTCATGACCCTTGCCAAAGAAACCGGTCTGACACTGCAGGAACGCGCGATCCGCGTTGATGAACTGCATGCCGCCTCCGAGGCGTTTTTGACCAGCGCCTCAAGTCTGGTGCAGCCGGTGGTCCGCCTTGGCCCGCATGTGATCGGCGATGGCACGCCCGGCCCGATGACGCGCCGCCTGCAAGACATCTATATTACCGCCGCACGTCAGGGCGAACGCATCGTCTGATCGGAGAACCCCATATGCCCAAAGCCCGCGATTTCGGTATCACGACAGGAACTATGGCAACCGGTCCGCGCAATGCGATCACCGATGTTGCCGGCGTTCAGGTCGGGCATGTGACCCTGCGCGAAGGGGCGGTGAACACAGGCGTGACGGCGATCATTCCGCAATCCGGAAACCTGTTCGAACATAAACTGACCGCCGCAGTCGAGGTCATCAACGGTTTCGGCAAAAGCGCGGGTTTGGTACAGGTCGCCGAATTGGGCAGCATCGAAACCCCGATCTTGCTGACGAATACGTTTGCGGTCGGAACCTGCACGACAGCCCTGATCCGTAATGCAATCGCGCAAACTCCGGATATCGGCCAGACGACATCGACGGTGAATCCGGTTGTCTGTGAATGCAATGATGGCGTCCTGTCGGATATTCAGGCCTTTGCTGTTACGGAAAACGATGCCCTTCGTGCAATTGCAGATGCCGGCAGTAATGTTGCCGAAGGCTCGGTCGGGGCTGGAACGGGCATGGTGTCATTCGGCTTCAAGGGCGGGATCGGCACGGCCTCTCGTCAAATGGTATTGGGCGGGAATAGCTACATTCTGGGGGCATTGGTTCTGGCGAATTTCGGCAAGGCCGGCGATCTGACCCTGCCCGATGGTCGCAAGCCCGACCCCGCGCAGCCGCCCGAGGCCGAAAAAGGTTCGATCATCGTTGTCCTTGCCACCGATCTGCCGCTGGACCAGCGCCAGATGGCCCGTGTGTGCCGACGCGCGGGCGCAGGTATTGCGCGCCTTGGTGCATTCTATGGCAATGGCAGCGGGGATATCGTGCTGGGCTTCACCACGCGCAACCGCATCGCCCATCGTCCAGACGAAGACGTGACCGTCACCGAACGAATGTCCGACACAAAGATCGACCATGCCTTCCGTGCGGCATGCGAGGCAACGCAGGAAGCGATCCTGAATGCCCTGACGATGGCAACAGATGTCGATGGACGTGACGGCCAGCACAGGCCGCTGCTGTCCGACTGGCTGCAAAACCAAGACATAACCGACACTTAAAGCAGAAAACCTAACGCGTGAACATATAGTTACACGATGCGGGTTTAACATAAATGAACTTTAAACTACGGGGGACGTGATGACCGACTTGCGAAATTTGATCGAAACCCGTTGGGAAAAGCTAACGCCCAACCATCTGCGTATTGCAGATTATATCCTGTCACATCCCTTCCGCGTCGCCACAATGGGGATCGAGGATCTGGCCGAAGCGACCACAGTCTCTGTCCCGACGATCACCCGTTTTGTCCGGTTTTTGGGGTTAACCAACTATGCCGAATTCCGCAAAATTGCGATCAGTCGTAATCTGGACAGGCTAAGCACCGGTATATCCGCCGAAACCGCAGGAAGCCTTGTGAACAGGATGGTCCGTGCGGAACAGGTCGGGATGCTGGGGCTTGGCAGCAGCGCAGGCTATATGGGCTATCTGCATGAATTGACCGAACCTTTTCTGCGCCACCAGTTTCTGCTGGACGGGACTGGCGGGCATGAACGCATGGCCTGCCTGATCGGTCGGATGGGTTCACGCGATCTGTTGATTGCCATGACACTGCCCCACCATTCGGCGGCAACTGTGGAATTTATGCGTCTGGCACGTGCGTCGGGTGTGCCCTGTATCGGTCTAAGTGACAGCGATACGACGTCTTTTGCCGGACTATGTGACCAGAGCATTCTGCTGCCCGCCGCCCATCCGGTGCTGAACAGTTCAGGCGTGGCAAGCATCGCCTTTTTCGAGGCAATTGCCGCCCTGCTGACAGCCAGACATGACCACACCACCAGATCAGCGACGATGGCGCGTCCGATTTTTCTCTATCCCTATACGGGCGATGCATCGTCCGCGCCCCCACCCAAGGAACCGCAATGACGACAGCACCAGAACATGACATGGCCCCTACAATCACCGTGGACGGCCTGAACGTCGAATTCCGCGGCGAGAGTGGCGTGTTTCAAGCGGTGAAAAACCTGTCGTTCAACATCCGTGCCGGTGAAACACTGGCGGTTGTAGGGGAATCCGGTTCCGGAAAATCGGTCAGTTCGCTGTCTGTGATGCGGCTGGTCGAATTTGGCGGCGGCGAAATCACCAGCGGGATCGTGCGGTTGGTCGGGCGCGACGGAACCGCACGCGACCTGACACAGACCCCCCTGCTTGAAATGGAAGCGATCCGCGGCAACGACGTCGCGATGATTTTCCAGGAACCGATGACGTCGCTCAATCCGGTATTCACGGTTGGCGAACAGATCGCCGAGGCGGTGCGCTTGCACCAGGATTGCTCGGCCGCGCAGGCACGGGCCGAGGCGCTGCGGATGCTGGAAAAGGTCCGCATTCCCGACGCCAGATCCATTCTGGACCGCCATCCCCACCAGTTGTCCGGCGGTATGCGCCAGCGGGTGATGATCGCCATGGCACTGTGCTGCAAGCCGCGCTTGCTGATTGCCGATGAACCGACGACCGCGCTGGATGTGACCATTCAGGCGCAGATCCTGCAGTTGATCCGGATGTTGCAGCAGGAAATGGGGATGGCGGTGCTGTTCATCACCCACGACATGGGTGTCGTGGCCGAGGTGGCCGATAAAGTGCTGGTCATGCGCCACGGCGAAGAGGTCGAAAAAGGCACCGTCCAACAAATTTTCAACGCACCGCAGCATTCCTATACGCAAGCATTGCTGTCGGCTGTGCCACGTTTGGGCGCGTTGAACGGTCAGGATTTGCCCCGCCCGTTTCCTTTGCTGAAAGAAGGCGGCGATTACCGTGCCGCCGAGGCTTTCCACGAATATGCGGCGCAGGACACGGTGCAGGCGGATAAGCCCGTGCTAGAGGTGCGCAATCTGGTCACCCGCTTTGATATCCGGCGCGGGCTGCTGTCGCGCATTTCGGGCCGTGTCCATGCCGTCGAAAATGTCAGCTTCGATCTGTGTCAGGGCGAAACCCTTGCCTTGGTCGGGGAATCCGGCTGCGGCAAATCCACCACCGGCCGCACCTTGATGATGCTGCAAGAGGCAACCTCGGGCGCGGTGATGTATCACGGCCAGAACATTTTCGATCTGCCTGCGAAACAGCGCAAAGCCGTCCGCCGCAAAATTCAATATGTATTTCAGGACCCTTTCGCATCGCTTGATCCGCGCCTGACGGTCGGCTTTTCGATCGCCGAACCCTTGATTACGCATGGTCTGGCATCGGGTCGCGGAATCGATGAACGGGTGGCGCAATTGCTTCAGGATGTCGGGCTGCGGCCTGAACATGCACAACGCTATCCCTACGAGTTTTCGGGCGGCCAGCGCCAGCGTATCTGCATTGCCCGCGCCTTGGCCGGTGAACCCGACGTGCTGATCACGGATGAGGCCGTCGCCGCGCTGGATGTGTCCATTCAGGCGCAGGTGATCAACCTGATGATGGAATTACAGCGCAAACGCGGGCTGTCCTATGTCTTTATCAGCCATGACATGGCGGTTGTCGAACGGGTCAGCCACCGCGTCGCCGTCATGTATCTGGGGCAAATTGTGGAAATCGGGCCGCGTCGCCAGATTTTCGAAAACCCCCAGCACCCCTATACGCGACGGCTTCTGTCGGCGGTGCCCATCGCATCCCCGGAAGCGCGCGACCGCAACCGCTCCCTGATCGAGGGTGAAATTCCAAGCGCGATGCGGCGTGTCGATGACCCGCCCTTTGTTGCCCCCTTGGTCGAGGTCGGGCCACGGCATTTCGTTGCCCGCCACCCGATCGGGAACTTTGGTCCAGTTGATCTTACGTAAAAGAAGGATAGGTACATGACGTTGAAATCTTTGCTGATCTCATCCGCACTTGGTGTTGCGATGCTTGCCCCCGGCGCAGTGCTGGCCAAGGATCTGACCGTTGCGATCCAGAACAACCTGACCGGCCTTGATCCGACCAATGTCAACGACACGTTGTCGCAAACCTCGCTGCGGCTGATCTATCAGGGTCTGTTCGGCTTTGACGAGGATATGAATCTGGTCCCGCTGCTTGCCGAAAGCTATGAAAGCAACGGCGACGCGACCGAATTCACCATCAAGCTGCGCCATGATGTCAAATTCCATGACGGCACCGATTTCAATGCCGATGCTGTCAAAACCAATCTGGATCGCCTTCGCAACCCCGACAACAACCTGTCGCGCCGCAGTTTGGTGTCGATGATCAGCGACGTTCAGGTCGTTGACGATTACACCGTCAAACTGGTCCTTGATGCGCCCTTCGGCGCGATGATCGCGTCTTTGGCGCATCCGGGTGCGATGATCATCTCGCCCGCCGCGCTGGCGGAATATGGCGATGATATCGACCGTCACCCCGTCGGCACCGGCGCGTTCATCTTCCAGAACTGGGCCGCCGATACCTTGGAAGTGTCGCGTAACGACGATTACTGGAAAGGACCAGCCAAAGTCGACAACGTCATCATCCGCTCGGTTCCGGAATCGGGTGCGCGCATGGCGATGCTGCAAACCGGCGAGGCGCAATTTGTCCCGAACTTCCCGCCCGAACTGATCAAGGTGATTGAGAATAACCCCGATCTGACGGTCGAAACCTCTCCTTCGATCGTGGAATATTACGTTGCGCTGAATAACAACAAGGAACCTTTCGGTAACAAGAAGGTACGTCAGGCCCTGAACTATGCCGTGGATAAGGATGCTTTCTGCAAGATCGTCTTCAGCGGATTGTGCAAACCGGCAGATTCCATCATTCCCGAAGGTCTGTCGTTCCATGTGAACGCGGGCGATTATGACTATGATCTGGATAAGGCCAAACAGCTGATGGCCGAAGCCGGATACGAGGATGGCTTCTCAACCGAGATCTGGGCCAATTCCAACACGGAATCCCTGCGCGCCATGCAGTTCCTTCAACAGCAGCTGTCGCAGATCAACGTCGATCTGAACATCGTTCCGCTGGAAGCCGGCGTTGCCGCACAGCGCATCTGGTCTATCGAAACGCCAGAGGATGCCGAGGTGCAGATGTATTACGGGGGCTGGTCGTCGTCGACCGGTGACGCCGACTGGGGCATCCGCCCCCTGTTGCTGGGTGAAAACACCCCTCCGAATATGTTCAACGTCGCCTATTTCACCGATGACAAGGTCGACGCGGCCATCAATGGCGCAATTTCCACCGCCAATCCCGAAGAACGCGCGACCCATTACGAAACCGCCCAGAAACTGGCTTGGGAAGGTGCGCCTTGGATTTTCCTTGGCGTGGCCGACCTGATTGCGGCGCAGACGGCGGATGTTACGGGCGTCCATATGCTGCCCGACCGTGGCTTCCTGCTGGAAGATGCAGCTTTCAGCGAATGATCACACGTGGGGACAGTTCGCGCTGTCCCCGCACGCCTTTGCCTGACCGCAGTGGGGCAAGACACATGTCAGGGGCCCGCCCCGACCAAGATAAGAAGATCACATGCTATCCTATCTGATCAAAAGACTGCTTGGAACGATTCCGGTGATCCTGATGGTGACACTGGCAGTCTTTGCCTTTGTGCATATGCTGCCTGGGGACCCCGCGCGGCTTGTTGCCGGACCCGAGGCGACGGCCAGTGATGTTGCTGCCGTACGCGCGGCCTTGGGGCTGGACCAGTCACTGCCGCATCAGTTCCTGACCTATATTACCCATACGGTGCAGGGCGATTTCGGTGTTTCACTGAAAACCCGCCGTCCGGTGGTCGAGGAAATCGGCATGCGGCTGATGCCCACTGTCTGGCTGACGGTGATCGCGATGATATGGTCGGTGGCATTGGGTCTGCTGATCGGCGTCGTCTCGGCAGTCAAGCGCGGGAAGTGGCCCGATTATGGCGGCATGATCCTTGCAGTGTCAGGAATTTCCTTCCCTCCGTTCTGGTTGGGTCTTTTGTTGATCAACCTGTTTTCGGTCCGCTTGGGGTGGCTGCCGACCGGCGGATACGGGACATGGCAGCATTTCCTGATGCCATCCTTTACCTTAGGTCTGGGCGTCGCCGCAGTCATGGCACGCTTTACCCGTTCCGCCTTTATCGAGATCGCGCGCGAGGATTACGTCCGCACGGCCCGCGCCAAAGGTGTGCCCGAACGGTCTGTGATCTGGCACCATTCACTGCGCAACGCCCTGATCCCGATCATCACCATGGTCGGCCTGCAGTTCGGCTTTCTTCTGGGCGGCTCGATCGTCATCGAAAGCGTCTTCGCATGGCCCGGTGTTGGTCGACTGCTGGTCGATAGCGTCAGCTATCGCGACTATCCCGTCATTCAGGCGCTGGTGCTGATGTTCTCGCTCCAGTTCATATTCATCAACCTTCTGGTCGATATCCTCTACGTTCTTGTCAATCCGGAGATCCGTTACAAATGAGCGTTCCAAGCACAAATACGGATCTGCCCGGCAAAACCCGCAGGCCATTGGCCGAATTCTGGCGCCGTTTCCTGCGTCAGAAGGTGGCTTTGGTCGCATTGGCTTTCCTTGGCCTTCTGATCCTGGCTGCGACTTTTGCCCCATGGGTTGCGCCCTATGACCCTTCGGCGCCCGATTATATGAATGTCCTGCAAGGGCCATCGGCGCAGCATTGGGCGGGAACCGACACGTATGGCCGAGATATTTTCAGCCGGATCATCTGGGGGGCGCGCATCTCGCTGGCGGTCGGCTTCCTTTCGGTCAGTCTGGGTGCGATCGGGGGCGTCGGTCTGGGGATCGTCGCGGGCTTTTATGGCAAATGGATCGACAGCGCCGTCATGCGTTTGTGTGATCTGTTGCTGGCCTTTCCGGGGATCCTGCTGGCAATCGCAGTGATCGCCATCCTTGGACCGGGGATCACCAATGTTATCTATGCCGTGGCGATCTTTTCGGTGCCGGTCTTTGCACGGCTGGCCCGCGGAACGACATTGCAGCTGAAGCAGGCGGTCTATGTCGATGCCGCCCGTGCAGTCGGCGTGGCTGACAGCGTGATTATGCTGCGCCATATCCTGCCCGGCACCCTGCCGAATGTGATCGTCTATTTCTCGATGCGGATCGGCACATCAATTCTGACGGCGGCGGCGCTGTCATTTATCGGGCTGGGCGCACAGCCGCCGTCACCGGAATGGGGTGCCATGCTGGCTGACGGGCGGACCTATATGGGGGTCGCTGACCACCTGACGATGTTCCCCGGTCTGGCCATTTTCCTGACGGTGCTGGGCTTCAACCTGCTGGGTGACGGGCTGCGCGATGCCTTGGACCCCAAACTGCGTTCACACTAGGGGGTTAAAATGCGGATCTATATCTCGGCCGATATCGAGGGGGTGGCAGGCGTCGTCACCCCCGCCCAATGTCAGGCAGGTCATGCGGAATATGAAAAAGCCCGTATCCTGATGACGAAAGAGGTCAACGCAGTGGTCGAGGGCCTTCTGGAAGGCGGCGCGTCCGAGATTGTGGTGAATGACTCGCACGGACAGATGACCAATCTGCTGCCCGAATTGCTGCATCCGGCAGCCGATATTATTCTTGGCAAACCCAAACCCATAAATATGGCCTGCGGGCTGGAGGCGGGATATGATCTGTTCTGCATGATCGGCCACCATTCCCGGGCTGGTGCCGGTGGCGTTCTGTCCCATACGACCAACGGCTTTGCATTTCATCAAGTGCGCATCAACGGCATGCCCTGCGGCGAACCGGCGATCTATGGTGCCTATGCCGCGGAACTGGGTGTGCCGGTCGGTATGATATCGGGCGATGATGTGACCTATGCCGAAAACCGGTCGCTGTTTCCGCAAGCGGAATTTGCCGTGGTCAAACAGGCGTTCGGCCAGCGCGCGGCGCGTGCGCTTTCAGTATTGCGTGCACGGGATTTGCTGCGTGTGACAGCCACGCGTGCGGTCAAAGCAGCTGGTGAATTTGCGCCCCAGCCACCCATTGGCCCGTTCCGTGCCGAATTTGTCGCTAACTCTGCGGTCCTTGCTGATCAATTCGCGATCCTTCCACCCGCCATCCGCGTCGACGCCATGACGGTTGCTTTCGACTGCGCCACAATGGCCGATGTCGTCAACTGGATGACCGCGCTGTCCGCGATGAGCTTTGCTGTCAGATAGCGGATCTGGCTACTCCTGCTCCAGTCGGTGTTTCCATTCACCCTTGAAAAGTCGCCGGTGGAACGGTCCCAGTTTGACCAGCTCTTCGGCCAGAAACAGGGCGAAGACCCAGGTCACTGACAGGTCCAGAAACAGGATGAATACGGCAGTCAGCGGGACGCGGAACATCCACTGCGCGACAATGAAAATGTTCATGACGTAAAGGGTATCCCCTCCCGCACGCAGCGTATGTCCACACATCGCGTTCGAGCCTTTGGGAAAAGGCAGCAACAACAGCACCGGCAGGAAACTGATCAAAGCGGCCTGTGTTTCAGGTTCAAGATTACCATAGAGGGTCTGGGATGCCAGACAGATCACCAGATAGGTCAGCGACACCAATCCGGCAGCGACAAACGCCATACGCCATGCACGGCTAAGGAAGGCGTCAATCCGGGGCGGTGGCAATTTACGTCCCAACAGTTGTGCGACGATAATTCCCGACGCCTGCGCGATCGAGGTTCCGATATGTCCTGTCAGGTTGATCCACGGCGTAATCAGCGTCATGGCAGCAAATTGGTTCACGCTTAGCCTGGCAAAAAGCAATGCAAGGACCGAGGTCGCAACCGCATTGCTGATAAATGTGCCCGCGATTGGCAGGGCAAACACCAAGTGACGGCGAACGGACAAAAGGAACGTCCCGTTCAACCAGCCTTGCTCGGCCAGATGGGCCATGGTCATCCTGTAAAAAACCGTGCAAAGGAAACCAGCCCGCGCCAGCGAGGCAACAGCGCTGCCGATTGCTGCGCCCATGACGCCTAGTGCCGGAAAGCCGAAATTACCGTGGATCAAGGTATAGCTGACCGTCACATTGACAGGAACAGCGATCAGATAACTGCGGAACGGCATAATGGATTTGCCGCGCCCATTGAAATAGCTGCTGAGGCATTGGGCGACAGCCTCGATCATGATCAGGATCAGGAAAACCCCAAGATAGCTTCGGGCCTGTTCGGCGATCCACCTATTATGGGCAAATGTATCGATTAACGGGCCGCTGACAATCCAGACGATGCCGACCCCGATCCCAGCCGCACACAGGTTGATGACCAGACCGGCATAGAAGCCCGTCTTCAAGGCGAAAGGTCGTTCCGATCCGTAGGCTTGGGCAATCCGGATCTGGGTGGCTGTCGAAAAGGCAAACAGGACCCCCAGCAGCAGGCTGCCGAAGGCGGTCGCAAGGCCCATGGCGGCCAATGCTTCCTCACCCAGTGAAGAGACCAGATAGGCGTCGATGACAACGATGCCGTTCAGCATCATTGCCATCAGGGTCAGGGGCCATGCGATGTTGAACACATCCCATAGGCCCGGTTTTGCAGTGTCCGGCATTGATCGCACCCGTATCAGGGGCGCGCGACAGCCGCGCCCTTTTTCGCCGACAGTTTAAGAAGAAAGCCGATACCGAAGACAATGCCGCCGGTCAGGCCAAAGCCCAGAAATGCGGCCATGCGCCCGTCAGGCTGCGGGATCAACGGCAGCAGGAAGATCGTCGCGCCATAGACCAGCGCCAGCGTTCCCAGCTTGTTTCGCTGTTCCAGATCGGTTTCCGAAGCACCGGGGGCCGAGACTACGGGCGTGGAAATATCCTCGAAGAAATTATCAATCTCCTGATGGCGGACAGGCGACAGGCCCTTATAGAACAGACGCGTCATAAAGAAGAAGCCTGTCGTGACCGTCAGATGCAGCGCCATCGAAACGGTAAACACCAGATCACTGCTTTCACGTCCGGTAAAATCGATCCCCGTGATGTTCCCCAGAAGGTCTGGTGTCAGCAGGTATTTCGATGCCAGAGACACCCCAAGACCCACAATCACAGTGGCCCATGGACCCCAATCCGGCACGCGGCGCACAAAGATCGCAAGGAACAGCGGGATCAGGATCGGCATCTGGATTAAGCTGCCCATCTGCAACATGATGTCGAACAGACTGATGTTCTGCAGTGACGAAATAAACAAGCTGACCAGAATGATGGCGACGCCGAACAGAAAGGTCATGATCTTACCAGCGACAATCAGTTCGGCATTGCCCGCCGTGCCCTTCTTGATCACCGGTTGATAGAAGTTCATGCACATGATGCCCGCACTGCGGTTCAACCCCGTGTCCATCGACGACATCGTCGCCGAGAACATCGCCGCAATCATGATCCCGACCATACCGACAGGCATCGCGATATCGACGAATGCCAGATAGGCCGCATCACCCGCCTTATTGCCAAGGGTCGGATACATCGCGCCAAGATCGATGCCCATCACGGCAGTCGCCATTGGCGGCAGGAACCAGATAAACGCACCGGCAAACATCAGGACGGACGCCAGCAATGCAGCTTTCTTGGCATTCAGGCTGTCCTTTGCGACCAGATACCGTGACGCATCATACAGATTGTTCGTGCTGAATATCTGCTTGGTGATCGACATCAAACACCAGACCACGAACAGCCCGACATAATTGACGTCATTGGTCAGAAGATGCCCCGGAAATTCTGCGATGACATTTCCCACACCGTATTCAAAGGCAACGAACGCGGTTGCGGTAATCGAGATTGCCATGATGACAAGCATCTGGACATAGTCACTGGCCACGACCGCCCATGCGCCGCCGCTAAGCGAAACGAACATCACGATCAGGCCGGTGATCACGATGGTCCACTCAATACTGATCCCGAAAACAGCCGACGTAAAAATCGCAAGTCCGTTCAGCCAGATACCTGCCTGAATAACACCAAGCGGAACCTGTGCCCATGTAAAGAACTGTTCGTTCACAGGGCCGTAACGGCGACGAATGGCATCGACCGGCGTGATACAACGTGTCTGGCGGAAAATCTCGGCGACCAGCAGGAACGAGACGAAATAGCCGACAGCGTTCCCGATGAAGATGACAGCGACCGAAAGCCCGTCGGAATAGGCCTTGCCCGCAGCACCGGTAAACGTCCAGGCACTGAACTGGACCATAAACGCGCTGGCCCCTGTCATCCACCACAGCATCTTGCCGCCGCCACGAAAATATTCGCTGGGGTCTTTGGACTTTCCGCTGAACATGAAGCCTATGGCAACAATGAAAACCAGATAGAGAACGACCAGAGCGAAATCGACCCTTCGTTCGAAAATCGCGGCTACAATTTCGTTTTCCACAGTCTGTTCTCCCTCGACCATCCCGATACGCACGCGCCGCTGTAATAAAACGGGCCTGCGGAGTGGGGGCTTTTGCAATGCGATCGCGTTCGATGGGCCTGAATATGGCCCGACGATACGATTCGACCTCCGTCAGAACCGAGATACCCAATTCATTACTAGTATACTAGTCGTATATTAACGCAAAATATATGCGCCTGTGCGGTCGCTTTTAAAAGAAGATAACGAAGGTTTACGGACTATGCGGCAAATTATAAGCCGTCATATCAGTGCGGTAACGAAGTCCCTTCGGTGCCGTCCTGAAAACCGCAGATATGATATTTCCAAAAACCAGCCTGCGTCCTACATTTCACATTTGCATGATCCTGCAGATGATATGTACACGCATCGCCACAATGCCTGAAAAACGCGCACGCGATTGCTGTGCATGCGTTTGAATATATGTCTGCGGGACGTGTGGGGTTAGGACTAGCTAAACTTTTGCGTTAAATACGCCAGATAAGCGTTTGGATCATTTGCCTTTAACCCGAGGCGCCCCAGAATATCGGTTCGGGATCGTGACCTGCCGTGTTGCCAAACGGCGTCCTGCAATGCATTCCGTAACGGACCAGTGTCTGCGTTGCCCAATGCCTGTCGGATGGCGGGCTTTGTGGCATCGAAATGCTGCATCAACTGCGCCGCGGTGGCATTGCCGATGGTATAGGTCGGAAAGGACCCGATATAGCCCGACGACCAATGGACATCCTGCAGACAGCCCTGTGCGTCATCCATTATGGTAATGCCCAGATCGCTTTTCATGGCGCTGTTCCACGCTTCGGGAATATCGGCGACCTGAAGACTGCCCTCCATCAGGGCCATTTCAATCCGCACGCGCAACATGATATGCAAATCATAAGTCAGTTCGTCCGCCTCGACGCGGATGGGGCCAGGTTCGACGCGGTTGATAGCGGCGATGAATTCTTCGGCTGTGACATCCGCCAGCTGGTCAGGGAAGCTGTCGCGCAGGCGGGGAAAATGAACCTGCCAAAAGGCAGGACTGCGCCCGACGTGGTTTTCCAGCAGGCGTGACTGGCTTTCATGCATCCCGAAGCTGGTGCCGCCTACGGCATACAGCCCGATCATATCGGTGGCAAATGCCCCGCGCGTATGGACCGGATCGACGCCCTGTTCGTAGAGGGCGTGTCCTACCTCGTGGATGGAACCGAAGATGGCCATCGAAAGGTAGTTGCGCGGCCAACGCGAGGTGATGCGGACATCGTTGCGGGTAAAGCTGACCTCGAACGGGTGGACGGCGGTGTCCATGCGCCCACGATCAAAGTCGTAGCCAAGCGCAGCTGCTGTATCGGCGACAAAGCGTTTCTGAACCTGCGGGTCATAATCGCGATACAGGAAATCGGTGCGCGGCAGGTGTCGGCCACGGGCCTTCTCCAGAACGGGCAAAATACCTGCACGTAAGCGGTCGAACAATCCTGTCAGACTGGCAGCGGTTTCTTCAGGCTCGAAGATCTGGACCATCGGATCATAGGGATGCCCGTCATAGCCCAAGGCATCAGCAGTCTGGCGGGCCAGCGCCACAACCTTTTCCAGATGCGGTTGGAAGATGGTAAAATCGCTCTGCGACCGTGCTTTGGCCCAAGCGGCACCTGCAACGGTCGCATGTTCCGCCTTGGCCTGCAGCAATTCGGCAGGCAGACGCCGGTGATGGTCGATGGCCTGACGCACGGCCAGCCCTGCGGGATCACCCCCCGCCGCATCGACCGCCGCCTGCATCGCGGGGTCAAGGATCATCTGCCGTGCAATGCCCATCAGCGTGGCGATCTGCTGACCACGGGTTTCCGCACCGCCCGCCGCCATCTGGGTACGTGCGTCCCAGTTCAATATATTCACCGTACACAGGACGTCATTCAGACGTCCCACACGCATCGCCAGTTCGGTCATCACGCGGCCCCTTTTTGCAATTCCACACCACCATCGTTCAGATGGCAGGCCACAGTCCGGCCCTGCCCCAGGGCGCCCAGTTCGGGCACCTGCACAAGGCAGCGGGGACCGGCAAAAGGGCAGCGCGGGTGAAACGCACAGCCAGAGGGCGGGTCGATGGGGGACGGGATCTCGCCCTTGATCGTCTCGAACCGGCCCCTGCCCGTGCCCACGGTGGGCACCGATGCAAACAACGCCCGCGTATACGGGTGGCGCGGATCGGCATACAGCCGGTCCGCAGGAGCCAGCTCGACCAGCCGCCCCAGATACATGATGGCAACGCGGTCACAGACGTGGCGCACGACAGACAGGTCATGGCTGATAAACATCGCCGTCAGCCCCAGATCGCGGCGCAGATCCATGAACAGGTTCAGCACCTGCGCCTGAATGGACACATCAAGCGAGGCGACGGCTTCGTCCAGAACCAGCACCTCGGGCTGCATGGCCAAGGCGCGGGCAATGGCAACACGCTGACGCTGGCCGCCGGAAAACTGATGCGGCAGACGGTCGGCATAGGCCCCCTCCAGCCCGACCTGTTCCAGCAATTCGCGGATGCGGGCCTGCACGTCGCGGGCGGGGATGATGTCATGGTGGCGCGGACCTTCTGCCAGCGTTTCACCGACCTTCATACGCGGGTTCAGGCTGGCGAAAGGGTCCTGATGGATCATCTGGACCTGTGTTGTCCGCTTGTGGATATTGCCGCCCCGCTGATCCGCGATCGGCTGGCCGTTCAATGTCACACTGCCGGAACTGGGCGCATGGATGCCCGCCACGACCCGCCCGAGTGTGGATTTACCACAGCCGGATTCACCGACAACACCCAGAACCTCACCCTTCATCACCTGAAGCGAGACATCTGACAGGGCATGGACGACAACAGGTTTCCCCCCGCCGGTAAATTTGCCGATCATGCGTTCTGCAAGCCCGGGCATGCGGGTGAACCGTTTGGAGACGGCGTCGATTTTCAGGATCGGATCGGTCATTTGCGCTCCAGCGGATGGTGGCACAGGACGGCCTGTTCGTCGCGGATGTCCAGCGGTGGATCGGTGCGGCACAGGTCGGTCGCGCGGGGGCAACGGGGCCGGAACGCACAGCCCTGCGGCAGACGCGACAGTTGCGGGGTCGAACCGGGGATCTGCGGCAGCTTCTGCCCCGGTTCGTGCAGCGCGGGGATCGAATCCAGCAGCCCCTGTGTATAGGGGTGACGTGGATGCCCGATGACCTGATCCGCCGTGCCGCGTTCGACAATCCGGCCCGCGTACATAACGCAAATGTCGTCAGCCAAGCTGGAGACGACGGCCAGATCATGGGTGATCCAGACAATTGCCGCGCCGGTTGTATCGGCCAGATCGCGGACCTCGGCCAGAATTTGGCCCTGGATCGACACATCCAGCGCGGTCGTCGCTTCATCCGCGATGATCACGGACGGGCTGTGCAACAATGCCATGGCGATGGCCACCCTTTGGCGCATACCGCCGGACAGCTGGTGCGGATAGGCCCGCAGGCGTTCGGCGGGCGACGGGATGCCGACAATCTCCAGCGCCTTGCGGGCATGATCCAGCGCTTGGGATTTCGACATGGCGCGATGGACGCGCACGGCCATGACCATCTGGTCACCGACGCGCAGCACAGGGTTCAGCGTCATCATCGGGTCCTGAAACACCATGGCGACCTTGCTGCCGCGCATTTTCCGCAGATCATCATCCGACAACTGGCGCAGGTCGATACCATCTACCAGAACGGCCCCCGCCGTCACCTGACCCGGCGCGTCGATCAGCCCGAGGATTGAAAAACCGGTCACGGATTTGCCCGATCCGCTTTCACCCACCAGCCCCAGAATGCGACCCGGTTGAACGGCAAAGCTGACACCATTTACCGCCGTAACATGACCCGCGCGGGTTTCGAAACGCGTGGTCAGGCCTTTGACCTCAAGTGCTGCTGTCATCGGCTGTTCCTTGGATCGATAACGGTTCTGACCTGATCGCCGACCAGATTGATTGCCACAACCGTGACCATCAGGAAAATACCCGGATAGATGGACAGCCACGACCGGCCCGCATGGATATATTTGAACCCGTTGGAAATAAGCGATCCCAGCGACGGTTCCGTCAGTGGCAGGCCGACACCCAGAAACGACAACGTCGCCTCAAGCGAGATCGCGCTGGCGACCTGCACCGTTGCCACCACAATCAGCGGTGGCAGCACATTTGGCAGCAGATGCTTGAACAGGATACGACGGGTAGGCAGCGGGGTGGAACGCGCAGCCTCGATATAATCCTTACGGCGTTCAACCGATGCGGCGCCATGCGTAGTCCGTGCGAAATAGGCGTATTGTGCGACGACCAGTGCCAGCACAATCTGTGGAACGCCCTGCCCCAGCATCGCCGCCATCACCAGTGCCAGAAGGATCGCGGGCATCGACAATTGCAGATCAACGATCCTCATCAAAAGCGCCTCGATCCGGCCACCGAAATAGGCCGCGGTCAACCCGATGCTGATCCCGAGGATCAACGCCAGAATACCGGCGGTGATGCCGATTACAAAGCTGGTCCGCAGACCATAAAGAATGGCCGACAGCATATCGCGGCCCGCATTATCGGTCCCCAGCAGATGCACATAACCGCCCGAACCGGTCTGGCCGGGGCGCAAAAACGCATCGGCCCAATCCAGCTGCGCCAGATCATAGGGGTTCTGCGGCACAAGAAACGGCGCGCCGAATGATGCAAGGACCAGCGTGGTAATGATGGCCAAAGCCAAGACCGCCACCCAAGACCGGCGATAATCCGACCAGAAATGGCGCAGGCGCACCGCACGCGTTTCCACCGGCGGTGTCTGGACAGTCACATCAACCATCACGAGCCTCCTTTCAGGCGGACACGCGGATCAAGGCGGGCATAAATCAGATCGACTGCCAGATTGATCAGGACGAACAGCAGAACGACCATGACCAGATAGGACACCATGACAGGGCGATCCAGTTGTAGAATGCTGTCGATGATCAGCTTGCCAACGCCCGGCCAGTTGAAGACCGTTTCGGTAACGACGGCGAAGGCCAACGTTGACCCAAGTTCCAGACCGAAAACCGTGATGATCGGGATCGAGATGTTCCGCAGGATATGACCGAAAACGATCTGCCGGTCGGGCAGCCCTTGGGCGCGGGCAAAGCGGACATATTCGGCGCCCATCGCCTCGACCATACCGGCGCGGGTCAGGCGGATCATCAGGCCCATCTTGAACAGCGACAGGTTGACCGCGGGCATGATCACATGCGCCCAGCCATCCCCCGTGGCCAGCGAGGTTTTGAACCACAAAAACTGCGCGACCTCGCCTCGACCGCCAGACGGCAGCCAGCCCAGATTGACCGCGAACCCCATGATCAGCAGCATGCCGATCCAGAAGGTCGGCACGGAAAATCCCAAGACAGACAACGCCATGATCAGCTTGGCGGCAATGCTGTCGGGTTTGTATCCGGCATAGAGACCCGCCGGAATGCCGATGATCGTCGCGATACAGACCGACACCATGACCAGTTCGACCGTCGCCGGCAGCCGCGAGAAGACCAACGACGTGACCGAGATGTTATAGACCATCGACCGTCCAAGATCGCCTTGAAACACATTGCCGACAAAGGTGAAATACTGTTGCCACAACGGCAGGTCCAACCCGTATTGCCGGATCAGGTTTTCACGGATTTCCTGTGTCGCGCCGGGGTCGATCATCACATCGATCGGATTGCCGATGGCGTAAACGCCGACAAACACAATGACCGACATGACAAACACCACCACCACCGCCTGTGACAGTCTGCCGACAAGATAGCCTAACATCAAAACCTCTCGTTTCGTGCGTCATGCCTTTTGCGGCATGGCAGTGTCGCGGGACGATGCGCCCCGCGACCGGTGCATCGGATCAGCCCTTGGGCGTGATCGCGTAAGCGCGGGTTTCCTGATCGGTGCGCGGGGTGAATTCGTATTCACCGGCTTTGGCTGCCCAGACACTTTGCAGAATGACGGTCGGGATCAGGGCACGATCTTCCATCGCCACCTCGGAGGCCTGTTCATACAGCTTGCGGCGGCCTTCTTCGTCCAGCGTCTGGCTGCCTTCGCCGAACAACTTGTCGAATTCAGGGTTCGAATAGCCCGAGCGGTTGAAGTTGCCAAAGCCCTTTTCAGCGTCCTTGGTGTGGACCAGCGCGCCATAGGTATAGGCAGCCTCACCCGTCAGGGTTCCCCATGCGGACATCGTCATGGTGTATTCCTCGCGCGCGGCGGCGGGGAAATAGACGGTGCCGTTCAGGGCCTGTGCGTTGACCGTCAGACCAAGGCGGGACCACATCTGTGCCAAAGCCTCGCAGACGACGGCGTCGCCGGGCACGCGGTTGTTGGTGCAGGTGAAATCAATCTCGAACCCGTCGGGATAGCCGGCTTCCGTCAGCAGTTCCTTGGCTTCGTCGATATTATATTCCGGCGTGGGGATATTGGCCGAATAACCGAAGAACCCTTCGGGCATCAGCTGGTTGGCAGGGGTTCCCAGACCTTCAAGCACGACATTGACCAGCACATCGCGGTTGATCGCCAGATCCAGTGCCTTGCGGACGCGCAGATCCTGCAGGGGGTTGCCCTCGACCTCCTTGCCATTGACCTTGATGGGCTGGGGTTCCTCATCCTTGACCGAAGGCGCGATGTTCAGGATATAGATCGAGTCCGACACGAAAGTATCCAGACTGCTGTCCCCCTGCATCGACAGATAATCGGTGGCAGGGACATAGTTGATCAGATCGACCTGCCCCGATTTCAGCGCAGCAACCCGCGCCGCATCATCGGGAATTTCACGACGGGTCACTTTTTCCCACGCCGATGTTTCGCCCCAGTAATCGTCATAACGTTCGACCACCAGATCGCCCTTGGGCTGCCAGCTGACAAATTTATAAGGGCCGGTGCCGATGGCCTTTTCGCCCGAATTGAATTCCTCGTTACGGGCGTCCATGCCGGTTTCGGATGGCACGACAAACAGGCGGGTAAAGTCGTTGGGCAGCGACGGTGCCATGCCTTTGGTCTTGATGTGCAAAGTGAAGTCATCGACGACTTCGACCGTATCGACGTATTTGGTATAAAGCGTCATCGGCATCGGACCGGTCACTTCCGGAATACGCTCGATCGAGAATTTGACGTCTTCGGCGGTGAACGGGGTGCCGTCATGGAACGTCACGCCTTCGCGCAACTTGAATTCCCACGTCGTGTTATCCAGCGGGGTCCAGCTGACCGCCAGACCGGGCTTGAGTTGCAGCGTTTCATCGACGTCGACCAATGTGTCGAAGACGTGGCGCAGGGCTTCGGCCTGACTGCCCAAAGTGGACCAATGCGGGTCGATGGAATCCGGACCAGCGCGCAGTCCGATCATCAGATCCTGCGCCATGACGGATGGCGCAGCGGCCAGAAGGGCGATGGCCGCGATTCCCGACTGCAAAGCATGTTTCAACATTTCCGAACCTCACCTGTTATTATTAGCTGTAACACTAGGCGGTCGAATTTTTAACGGTCAAGTAATTTTGATGATTAATTTATGATTATTACAGAATTCGCGCAAATATTGACCAAGTCCCGCGGCATTTTTCTATGTAGAATTAGTCTTGAGCCAATAAGTGTTATGTTGCATTGATACTGTTATGAACAGTAATTCCATCTCTGGACTTGATGCTGCACTTGCCCGTATCGCAGCGGCAATCGATGCGTCTTCCTCTATTCCGGTCTCTGTGCAGCTGCGCGGGGCGCTGGAATATGGCATTGCGACGGGGGATATTCCGCCCGGCAGCAAGCTGCCTTCCGTGCGCAAACTGGCCGGATCGTTGGGGTTATCGCCCGTGACCGTCAGTAACGTCTTTGCAACCTTGCAGGACCGTGGCCAGATCGAAGGACGGATCGGGTCCGGCACATTTGTGACCGATCGCGGAATTCCTTGCGTCATCCGCAGCAAGCAACTGGTTGCCTTCGAACAGCAAATCGCCGAGCTGGTGGCAGCGGGACGCGAATTGGGGCTGACCGCGCAGGATGTGGCATTTCGCGTGACCATGGCTGGAAATACCGCACCGCGCGCCTTGCGGATATTGGTTCTGGGGACATTCCGCGACGCGACGCAGGCCTATGCCGCCGATCTGCGGCCTTATCTGTCGGAACAGGATACAGCGGTGCCATGGACCATCGACCGGACAGATGCGCCGCCTCCGCAGGCAGATCTAGTCTTTTGTCCCCGCACTCTTTCCGCACAGGCTGAAAGGCTGTTTCCAGACACACCGCATGTCAGCATGATCATGATCCCGAACGAGGCCACGCGCATCGCCCTTGCCGGCCTGCAACCCGATGCCAAAGTGCTGCTGGTGTCGTATTTTGACGACTTCCTGACCGTGCTTAAGGCCGGAATTTCGCGCTTTGCCCCGCATCTGGGTCGCGTGACCGCAATTCCGCGCTGCGCCCCCGACCTGCACATGCAGTTAAGTGACTGCGAGGTGGTGATCTATGCCACCGGCGCAGAGAACCTGCAGCACGACCTTCGCGAAAACCAGACGGCAATCGAATACCGCCACACCCCCGACAGCCACGCAGTTCGCACGCAATTGCTGCCTGCGCTGGACAATCTGCGCGCCCGCGCCGCCGGAAAAGGAGAGACATGATGAAGATCGCCGACAGCAACTGGTTCGAGGTCGAGGCCTATCTGGAATATGACGACCGCTGCATCTTGCCCTTGGGCAGCACCGAACAGCACGCCCACCTAAGCTTGTCGGTTGATTCCATCCTGTCCGAAAAAATCGCAACGGATGCTGCCGCCCCACTTGGCATTCCGGTTTTTCCGGCAGTCCCTTATGGGCTAACGCCCTATTTTATGGCTTTTCCGGGGACGGTCTCACTCAAGCTGGCAACCTATGCCACCGTGATCCGCGACATTCTGGACAGCCTCTATGATACCGGCTTCCGCCGCATTCTGATCGTGAACGGTCATGGCGGCAACAGTCCTGTCCAGCCGGTCTGTGCTGAATGGATGCAGGCCCGTGACGGCGCGCGCTGCCGTTTCCACGACTGGTGGCGTGCGCCCCGCACATGGGCGGCGGTCCAAGCCGTCGATCCGGTTGCCTCGCATGCCTCATGGATGGAGAATTTTCAATGGACGCGGCTTGAAGGTCGCCCCGTGCCGCCTGAACAGAAACCTTATGTCGATTTCGACCGCTTGCGGGATCGCAACGCACAAGGCGTTCGCGCATTGATCGGTGACGGTAATTACGGCGGGCATTATCAGAAACCCGACACAGACATGCATCGCATCTGGCAGGTTGCAGTCGATGAAACGCGCACCCTTTTGGAAGGGGATTGGACATGAACGACCCGATCCTGATCTGGGGATCCGGCGCGATCGGCGGCATTCTGGGGGCCTATTTTGCGCGGGCCGGACACGCCGTGCATATGGTCGACATCGCCGCCGATCATGTCGAAGCGATGCGAACAACCGGCCTGCATATCGAAGGCCCGGTCGAAGAATTTACCCAAATCCTGCCCGCCGATACCCCCGACACCCTGACCGGCAGCTTTAGTCGTGTGATCCTGGCTGTCAAAGCCCATCATACGGCTGAGGCGATGCAGATGCTGACGCCCCATCTGGCACCTGACGGCTTTGTCGTATCCGCCCAGAACGGCCTGAATGAATACGTTATTGCCGATCTAATCGGCGCGGATCGCACGATCGGATGTTTTGTGAACTTCGGGGCGGATTGGCTGGAACCGGGCCGCATCCTTTACGGCAACCGCGCTGCCGTCGCGATTGGTGAATTGGACAATAGCATGAGCCCCCGCGTGCGCGATATGCACGCATTGTTTTCGCTGGTCGAACCCGATGCCGTAGCCACTGACAATATCTGGGGCTATCTTTGGGGCAAACTGGGGTATGGGTCGCTGCTGTTTGCCACTGCGCTAACGCCGGAATCCATGTCCGATGCCATGGACCCGATCATGTATCGCCCCGCCTATGCCGCCCTTGGCCACGAGGTGATGTGCCTTTCGGCCGTCGAAAATGTGACGCCCTTGGGGTTCAACGGTTTCGATCCGGATGCCTTTTTGCGCAATGATGTGGTCGCGATCAATGCCTCGCTTGATGCAATGGTCGCCCATAACCGCAAGACGGCAAAGACTCATTCGGGCATCTATCGCGACCTTGCCATCCGCAAACGCAAGACCGAGGTGGACGCGCAAGTCGGCGTTCTGGTCGACATGGGCCATAAGCACGGCATTCCGACACCCGCATTGGCGCAGCTGACCGCGCTGATCCATGATATCGAGGATGGCAGGAAGCCGCAGTCATTTGCCCTTCTGGACCTGATGGTGGCGGCATGCAGCTAACTTTGGCAGGACAGGTCTTCGCCGTCACTGGTGCCGCGCAAGGTATTGGCGCAGCGATTGTCAAAAGGCTTTCGGACAGTGGCGCAACAATCGCGGCGATGGATATCGATGACACCGGCCTTGCCCCTTTGGCCGGTCTGGACGGTGTCACTTGCCATGCCGGCGATCTTGGGCAGCAGGTTGGCGCATCGGACCTATGCGCGACGGTGCTGGAACGCCACGGGCGCGTGGACGGGCTTATTACTGCGGCTGGTGGCGTACGCGGGCAGGTCGGGCAGCCGCTTGAACAGATCAATGCGACCGACTGGCAGGCTATCTTTGCGGCCAACGTCGATGCCGTCATGTGGTGTGCACAGGCTTTTGCCCCCGCAATGAAGTCCAATGGCGCGGGCCGGATCGTGACCATATCATCGGGCGCGGGTCTGAAGCCCAGCCTGACCGGCATTCAGGCCTATACGGCGGCAAAGCATGCATTGGTCGGGCTGACCAAACAGCTGGCGCTGGAACTTGGGCCGTCAGGTATCACCGTCAATTCCGTTGCACCGGGCTTTATCCTGTCCAACCCCTCGACCGAGCGTCAGTGGAAGGCCTTTGGACCCGCGCGTCAGGAAAGCATTCTTCAGAATATCCACCTGCACCGCCTTGGACAGGCCAGTGACATCGCCAATGCCGTGGCATTCCTGTGTTCGCAGCAGGCGGATTGGATCACCGGACAAATTCTGCAGGTCGACGGAGGACATGGCTAATGGAACCCTTCCAATGGACAGAAGACATATGGCGCAGCAAGGTCGGGGCTGTACGCGCAGGCCGCAATCTGTTGCCCGCACGGTGGCCGAATGGCGCGCGTTGTGCGGTCGCCCTGTCGTTTGACAGCGACCACGAAACCAATGAATTGCGCGATGGCGGCAATTCCGTCGCACGCCTAAGCTGGGGCGAATTCGGTGCAAGGCGCGGCGTCCCGCGTATCCGCAAGGTTCTGCACCGGCATGATGTCAAAGCCAGCTTTTTCGTGCCCGCAGTTTCCGCGCTGCTGCATCCCGAGGAACAGCGGGAACTGGCGGATGACGGGCATGAGATCGGCCTGCATGGCTGGATACACGAACTGAATACCACGCTTGATGGCACAACCGAACGGGATCTGATGTTGCGGGCCGCCGATACGCTGGAAAAGGTCAGCGGGCAGCGCCCTGTCGGCATGCGGACACCGTCATGGGATTACAGCCCGAACACCCTGACCATCGCCCGCGAGATGGGGCTGATCTATGACAGCTCGCTCTTTTCCGACGATGATCCCTATGAAATTCTGCAGGATGGTCATCCCACTGGCATCGTCGAACTGCCGGTCGAATGGATCCGCGACGACGCTGTCTATTTCATGATGAACCGCTTTGGCGCGCAACGGCCCTATACCCCGCCTGCGGATGTCTTGGACATTTTTCTGCGCGAATTCGAAGGTGCCTATGCCGAAAACGGCTTGTTCTTGCTGACCATGCACCCGCACGTCACAGGATACCGCAGCCGTATTTTCATTTTGGAACAGCTGATTGAACGTATCATGGATAAAGGCGATTGCTGGATCGCCACCCATGCCGAGATTGCGCGCTATTGCGCCGGACAGGCTGGATTGATGCAAAAGGAAACACGATGACCCGATTTTCGCTGGCCGTCCACGGTGGCGCAGGAACCATCCGTCGCGCCAATCTGACACCACAGGCCGAGGCAGCCTATCACAACGGCCTGAAGCGCGCATTGCAGGCGGGCCACGCGGTTCTTGCCGATCATGGCAGCGCCATGGACGCTGTAACCGCGGCGGTCTGTGTGCTGGAAGACGAACCGTTGTTCAATGCAGGTCGTGGTGCGGTTTTCACCTCGGACGGGGTGCAGGAAATGGATGCCGCCGTGATGGATGGTGCGACTCGTATGGCAGGGGCAGTCGCGGGCATTCTTGGCCCGCGCAATCCGGTCATGGCCGCACGTGCCGTCATGGAACACACCGACCATGTAATGCTGATCGGCCCCAACGCGCTGAAAGTCGCCCGCGATGCTGGCGTCCCATTCGAGGATGCGGGCTATTTCTTCACTCAGGCACGTTGGGACGCATTGCAATCGACGTTGAAAATGCGCCGCGACGGGATAGAGGATAGCGACCCTGCGCGGCGCCACGGTACGGTCGGCGCAGTTGCATGTGACATGCAGGGCAATCTGGCTGCCGCCACCTCGACCGGTGGAATGACGGCCAAGGCCCCAGGTCGGGTGGGCGATACGCCCGTAATCGGGGCTGGCACCTATGCCGATAATGCCACCTGTGCCGTGTCTGGCACCGGCCATGGCGAGGTGTTCATCCGCTTTACCGCTGCGGCAGAAATTGCCGCCCGAATGCGCCATGGTGGCCAATCGCTGGATCAAGCCGCAAAGCATGTGGTGATGCAGGATCTGGCCCAGAATGACGGGTCAGGGGGGTTAATTGCCGTTGATGCACAAGGCAACCTGTCCCGGCCGTTCAACAGTGAAGGCATGTATCGCGGAACTGTGACGCAGGATGGTGATTTCCAGACGGATATCTTTCGGGACGCCTGATGGTGCAATGTCCATTGCGGACGAAACGTAAAAAGCGGGGCCTTGTAATAACGAAGCCCTGCTTTGTATTCTGTGTGCCAATCAGGCTGTGGCCGTCGAAACGGTCACAGGCGCGGGCTGCACCTTGATAAAGCCGTCGGTGACCTGTGCTGGCGACGGCCGCGTGATCAAGCTGACACCGATAAAGATCAAAGCCGCGACAGGAAACCCAAGTACGCCTGCGTTCAGACCCATCAACTGGTTGCCGGTCATATACATCGTCGTTACAAAAACCACGCCACCTGCGATCGAGGCCAGCGCTCCCGCCGCCGTACTGCGCGACCAGAAGAAGGCACCGATGGTCGACGGGACAATCACCACAAGTCCAACCGATGTGGCAACGGACAAAATCGCGATCATGCTGAACTCCATCGCGGCGAAGCCCAGTGCAAGAACTGAAATCGCCGGAATGACCAATTTGCCGATCTTCAGCTGCTGCTGGTCATCATGCTTGCCCGCCAGATTGCCATAGACATCGCGCGAAAATATTGACGACAGCGTCAACAGGATCGAGTCGATGGTCGAAACCGCCGCCGCCATAATGCCAACCATGACGACCACGCCAAGGACGGGCGGCACATAATCTGACGACAGCAACATCGAGGTCGCTAGATCGGGACGTTCGAGCGCGGGGAAGATCAGGAAGGCCGAAAAGCCCCAGATGACCGATACGATCGTATAAACCAGCCCGAAGCCCAGAAAGATAATCAGCATCTGGCGCAGCGCCGGAAGCGACGCTGGCATGAACAACCGCTGACTGACCTGCGGGTTCGAGATTGCGAAGAAGAACCACGGAAGCGTCAGTCCAAGGAATGTCTTGAAGCTGAACAGCCCCGGTCCGGGCACCTGAAGCATTGCAGGGGACGCCTCGGCGATCTGGTCGAACATGGTGAAAAATCCGCCCAGTTCCGAAACGACCAGAACACAGACCGCAACCGATGCGATGATCATCACCAATGCCTGAAGGCTGTCGGTCCACATTACCGAACGGATGCCCGCAATATAGGAAAAGACAATCGCAAGGGCCGTGGCAACAATGATGCCTGTACCAAAACTGATCTGGCCATTCGTCATGCCGGACAGAAGATATCCCACACCCGACAGCTGGACCGCCGAATAGGGGATAAGAAACACTAGGCTGGTCAATCCCGCCAGAACGGCCACCCATTTGCTGCCGTAACGCACGCCTAGCATCTCGTACGGGGTGACAAAACCGTGCTTTTTTCCCGCGCGCCAGAACCTTGGTCCGAAAATCGCGACAAGTGACACACCTGCAAAATAGACGATTTCGAAACCAAGCGCCCCGACGCCGCCACGATAAGTCAAACCGGCCAGACCGACCATCATGAACGCGGAATAGGTCGTCGCCGAATAACTGAGTGCCGAAACAATACCACCCATACCCCTGTCGCCAAGGAAATAGCCGGACATTGATGTGCTTGGTCCCGATCTGGAAAGCCAGGCAACAAGCAGCGACAAGACGACATAGATCGCAATGCCCGCAACAACGAGTGAGGTCGTCATTCCGCATCCTCCGTAAAGCCGGCAGTTGCGGTGATGTTCAGGATGATGACTGCAACGCCGGCAAGGCACCAGAACAGAAAACTGCCGTACCATGCCGCGACCTGACCGATCAGTGCATAAGGCACCAGATAGCATGCCAGAATAACGATGGCGACAAGTTTGAAAGACAAGCTACGAGACATGTAGGGTCCTCTCTGAAGGAATATGGACGTTCTCGGTGATCCGGACCGTCTCGTTACTATGGTTGGATCAGCGCGCAAACGCGCAGATCACGGGCATTCCGGATGCCTAGTGAAGCGCCACCGTCATCGGGTCATACGCGTAGACCCAAGCCGGATCTTCAGGTTCTTTCAGCCATGTATTGGCATTCGAGATGGTCTGCACCATCGTGGCGCGTTCCTTGCGGGCGTTCTCGTAGATGGTGAACGCATTGCGGTAATCGGCGGCACCGGTCAGTGACAATGCACGCGTCAGAACGGCGGCATCCTCGATCGCCATTCCTGCACCCTGTGCCATATGGGGGCGCATCGGATGACAGGCATCCCCCAGAAGACACAGGCGGCCACTGCTCCATAAACTCATGGGATCGCGGTTCCAGAAGGGCCATTTCGTTACTTCGGTCGTGGAATCGATCAGTCCCTGCACCATGGGATGTGCACCATCGCCAAAAATCGCGGCCATTTCGTCGCGCGAACTGTCCACATAACCGGTTTCATGGTCCCAGCTGTCGACGGGCACACCGGTGACATAGTAATATTCGCTGGCATCGTTCGTGGTGGCATAGGCCATGATATGGCGCGACTGGCTCCACCACCACTTCACGCAGCGTTCATAGTCAAGTCCAGTGGCGCGCAGCTTGTCCATATCGACCAGCGCACGATGTCCGACCCAGCCCGAAAAACGGGGCTTTTCTATGCCAAGAAGCTTTTCACGAATAATCGAGTTAATTCCGTCCGCGCCGATCACAAGGCCCGCCGCGATCTGACGCCCGTTCGCGAAGGTCAGCAGAACATGGTCATCGCGTTCTTCCAGATCCGTCAGGCCGTGGTCGAAATGCAGGCGGTTCTTGTCCAACACGCCGATTTGTTCGGCATGCAGATCCCCGCGGTGGATCGTGATATAGGGTGCGCCGTATTCGCGAAGGGAAAAATCGCCCAAGCGGATACGCGACAGATATTCGCCCGTCATCCCGTCGCGTGAAAACCAGTGATCCGGATGCGATCCGATGGCGGCCAGCCGGTCTTCAAGACCGATCCGGCGAAAGATTTTCATGACATTGGGGCCGATATGGATACCCGCGCCAAGACGGACAAATTCGGGGGCCTGTTCGAAGACATCCACGCTGAAACCCGCGTCAGTCAATAAGGCAGCAGCTGCGGCACCCCCCAGTCCGGCGCCGATTACCGCGATGTCGATACGATCTAGGTCGGTCACGATATCTTCCCTTTGCTATTCGATATTATTCATTCGTATGCAAATGACTTATAACCGACAATCTTTTAAAATATCCTCGGAAATATTTATTTCATAATGCGTATTTCATAGGCAGACATAGCTATCGCCCCCATGCCGGAAGATCAGGCGCAAAACGTTCCCGCAGATAATTGGCCAATGCATCCATCTGTTCGCTGCTCAACTGATCGTCAAAGGCAGGCATATCGCGCAACGGCAGGGTCAAGGGTGCCTCGACCCCGTTCCGGATAACGGATAATAGCGCGTCGGATTGCGGCGCACGTATTGCAGCCGACATGGTCAATGGAATGCGGGCGGCGGTTTCTGCACCGGGCAGGCCCGGCGTATGACATCCGGCACAAGTGGACTGATAGATCCGCGACGCGGGTCCCGGTTGTGGCATTGCCTTGGATCGTATTACCGGCGTCGGGGTGATACCGGACGCGATATATGTCGCCATGGCACGAATATCGCTGTCCGGCACCGACCTGAGGCTGTCGACCACCTGCGCCATTTTTCCATGTGCCGCGGCAATATCCGGCGCATATCCCTGTCGAAGATAGACGAACAGGCTGTCTTCATCCCAACCGCGCGCATCAGCATCCGGACCAGTCAGCGCAGGCGCCCATGCCTCGCCTACCATTGCGCCGGTCAGGGCCCGTTTCGCCTGTTCTGCACCCAATGCGTTGCGAGGCGTATGACATGCGCTGCAATGGCCCGCGCCATCGACCAGATATTGCCCACGGTTCCACAGGTCGCTTTTCGCCGGGTCGACGGGCAAGGGCGCCGGATCGTGGAACATCAGATTCCATGCCGCGTTCACCGGACGAAGGTTCAACGGTGCTAACATCGACGCCCCTGCGGGCGCCGAACGCACCGGTGGCAAGGTCTGCAGATAGGCGTAAAGCGCCTGCATGTCCCCATCGTCAATTCTTGCGAATGATGTATAAGGGAAGACCGGATAGAGATTAGACCCGTCGCGGCTGATCCCGTGCCGCATCGCCCGTTCGAACGCGGAAAATGACCAAAGGCCAAGGCCGGTTTCCGGATCGGGCGTCAGATTGGTGGTTGCCACGGTGCCAAAAGGCGTCTGCATTTCCAATCCGCCCGCATTGGGCACGCCGTCAGGTGCAGTATGACAACCCGCGCAATTGCCTGTCGCAAAGACCTGCGCGCCCCGCGTCAAGGTTTCGGCGGTGAATTGTGCGGCCAGGGGTGCGCGGCTAACAGGGATGGCGGAATGGATCGGCAAGGCCAGCGCACCGAAAGTCAATGCACTACCGATAGATGCCAGCGCAGCCCAGATCCGGCGCCGACGGGACGTCACTTTGGGCGCCGGTAAAGATGTTGGTCCCTGTCCTTGCCCGACAAGCGCCGCGCGCAATTTTTCGGGCGTGAAGGGCGCCTCTCGCAGGCGGATACCTGTGGCGTCAAATATAGCATTTGCAATGGCTGCGGCTGCCGGAACGGCGGCGCTTTCCCCGACGCCAAGGGCTGGATCGCCGGGACGCTCGATCAGCAAGGTCTGGATCTGGGGTAACCGGTCAAAGCTCTGGATAGGGTAGTTGGCCCAGCTTTTCGGCGTCGGGGCGATGGCGTCGAATGTCACTTCCTCGGACAGGACGCGGCTTGTGGTCTGCATGACGTTGCCGTGGATCTGGGCGCGAACACCATCGGGGTTGATCACCAATCCCTGATCCTGCCCGACGAAAACGCGGGTCAGGGTAACCTCACCCGTTTCGGTATCGACAGCCACATCACAGACCCATGCCGCCGATGCGGCTGCCGTCCCGGGAAACGCACCATGGACATAGGTGGCATAGGCGAAGCCTTGACCATAAGCCATCCGCCCCTGCTTTTTGAACCTTGGTCCGGCATGCGTATTCCAGTCCGCCGCCTGTGCCGTGCGACGGATCAGATCCGCCTGACGCGGGTCATCCAGATGACGCAAACGAAAGTCGACAGGATCTTCGCCAGCCTCGTTTGCCAGTTCATCCATAAAGCTTTCATGGGCAAATGTATTCGGCAGCGCCGATACACCCCGCATCCATGACGCCCGCACGATCGGTGCCAGATCATGACAGATGATACGTTTGTGCGGAACGCGATAGGGCGGCACGATTGTCCGGTCCCCCATCATCGCGTGATGCGGTTCAGGGGAAATGCGGCCCGTCAACAACAACGCCAGATTCGGCCCGCGATTTGACGGATACCAGCTGTCGATCGCATAGGCACCAAGATCGCCGTCCTGTCCGATCCCCCCCTGCACCTGCATCAACTGGGCAGCGCCTTTGGGTTCCCACAGGTTTTCCTGTTCGCGTGTCAGCTGGACACGTACCGGTCGCCCCGTAGCCCGCGACATGAGCAGCGCATCCCCACAAACGTCATCGGCGCAGTTGCGGCCGTAGCACCCTGCCGCCTGCAGGCGCCTGACCTCGATTTCACCGGCATCCAGACCGCAAAGGACAGCCAGATCGGCCCGCAACATATGCGGATTCTGTGTTCCCGACCATACCAGTGGTGCACCGCCATTCCAGTCCGCAACCCCGCAAGATGGCCCGATGGATCCGTGCAGATGGTATGGCCAAAGATAGGTCCGCGACAGCTGTGTACCGCATTCTGCAAATGCACTTTCGAAATCACCGGTTGCATCGACAACGCGCGGAGTCGAGGGCTGGTCGCGGATCGTCTGTTCCAGACGGTGATCCAACGGTGGCAAGTCCGGTGGCATCCGCCACGTCACCTTCAGGGCATTTGCGATATCCGTGGCGCGGCGCGCGTCATCGGCCACGACCCCAAGAAAGTCACCCTCTTGCACAATGGCGATCAGACCCGCCATATGCGCGACCGAGGTTTTATCGACGGATATCAGGCTGCGTCCGACAAAATCGCCGCTGTCGCGCCCCGCATAAGGGGGACGGATCACATGTCCATGCAGCATATCCGGAAGGCGCAGGTCGTGGATATAGATAAAGTCGCCCGTCACCTTCGCTGGAAGATCGCGACGCCTTACCGGCTGTCCGACAATACGGTATAGCGCAGGGTCCTTTACCGGCACCTCGGGGTCCAGCCGCATGACAAGCTCATGGTCTGCCAGTAATGCACCATAGCCATACGCCGCATCAGGTCCGAAGACCGTGCCATCCTTGGACAGCAGATCACAGGCAGGCGTATTGAACCGTCGTTCGGCAAGTCCTAAAATCGCCAGCCGTGCTTGAGCCGCCGCGGATCGAAGCGGCGCAGCGGTGATCTGGATCGTTTCCGAGGCAATGGTCGGGCCTTGATCGGGGGTGCTGTCGGTATCGCCCAGAACAACAAACACCCTGTCCAACGCAATATCCAGTTCCTCGGACACGATCTGGGCAAGGGCGGTTTCGACGCCTGTTCCAAGATCGACGTGACCATTGCGAACAGTGACAATGCCATTCGTATCAAGATGCAAAAAGACAATGCGGCCTTCGGGTCGATCATCAAAGATCGACAGGCTGCCATGGGCAAGATCATTCGACATCGGCGGCCTCGGCAATACGGCGCGCGGCATGGTGGACCGAGACGACAATTTCCTGATGCGTCCCGCAGCGGCACAGATTATCGCGCAACGCCAGTGTTATCTGGCTGTCGGTCGGGTGGGGATGACGCTCTAGCAGGGCGATAGTTGTCATCACCATTCCGTTCAGGCAATAGCCGCATTGCGCGCCCTGCCCGTCCAGAAAGCCTTGCTGGACGGGATGCAACTGCCCTGTCACACGATTGGCAAGCCCTTCCAGCGTTGTCACATTGCGGCCTGCGACACGCGCAGCCCGCATGACACAAGCACGCGCAGGCGCTCCGTCGACAAGAACGGTGCAGGCACCACATTGCCCCAATCCACAGCCGTATTTCGGGCCGTTCAGCCCCAGACGGTCGCGCAGCACGTCAAGCAGGATTTCCCGATCGCCTATCGTCAATTCACGATGCTGACCGTTCAGCTGAAAATCCATGCGCCCCATTAAATGCCCCCGTTTGCCCATGCGTTCGATCACGCTGAACCATTAATCAGGTGCACACAAACATATTTTACCAATGCGGGTCATGTAATTATATGATCGCCTAATTTGTAATCTGATGGTGGAGCGATGGAAGCGATCGCGCTAAAGATAGGCAACCATACGGACCCGTGATTGAAAAAATGGAATTGCACAAGATGGCGAATGAAGGCCGATCAAATTATAACCTGGATGATCAGGTGGGCTTTTTGCTGCGCAAGGCACATCAGGCACATATCGCCATATGCACGGAAAAGCTGGCAGGTTTATTAACGCCAGTGCAGTTCTCGACCCTGTATAGACTGGCGAAAGAACCCGCTCCGGTTTCGCAGAACGCATTGGGCCGGATGGTGGCAATGGATGCGGCGACCACCAAGGGCGTCGTGTCACGCCTGAAGGAACGCGGCCTTCTGACAAGTCGCCCCGACCTTGGCGACAAGCGACGCCACATGCTGTCCACCACGGAAAAAGGTCGCGCACTGCTTGAGGAGGCATTGCCCCTGATGCATGAAATTACCGACCTGACACTGGCACCGCTTGAACCCTATGAACGTGACATGCTGCGCGCCCTTTTGCGCAAGATCAGCTAAATATGGCGCGCTCCCCTGCCCGAGGCCGTGGCCGCCCCACGCAGGACGTCGATTTGCACCAAGCCATTCTGGACACGGCCAAGCTGGCCTTTGCACACAAGGGCGTTGACGAAACCGGATTGCGCAAAATTGCGTCCAAGGCAGGGGTCAGCCAAGCCTTGCTGCGCGATTACTTCGGCTTCAAACAGGATCTGTTCGATACCGTGTTCCGCCGAAGGGGCACGCTTCCGGCGCAGCGCCGCATTGCACTTTAGGCATAACTGCCGCACGATGCGACCGTCGAGGCCATTGTCACGGCCTATCTTAAGCCACAACGGGACATGAAGCTGGCAGGCGGGAATGCTGCGGCATTTCTTCCGCTTCAGGCGGCAGTCCATGCTGCGGCCCAACCCCACCTGCTGGATTTGCGGCGTGAAATCTATGACGCCCCGCTTGTCGCATACATAGATGCCCTGGCACGCGTCATTCCCTTTCCCCGCAATGTCATTGCCCGCCGCATGGGCTTTCTTGTCGGCAGCTATCTTTTTGTTCTAAATGACCTTGCGCGACTGGATGATCTTGGCGGCAAGGCGGACGACGTGCTGTCCTAACTGACGGCATTCCTGTCAGCAGGCCTTTCCGAGCCCGCCTGTTAAGCCATCCGCCTAATTCTTGTTCACCAAATTTTAGGCCGCTTTATTTTGCATGTATACATATAATTATTGTTGATATTATTCGGTCGCCCAATTTAAGCTTGGCCTAACATTACGAAAGGCAGGCCCATGGCGAATATCCGGATAGGTCAGATTGTACCCAGTTCTAACGTGACGATGGAGACAGAGATACCTGCCCTGCTTCGCGCGCGGGAACTGGTGTCGCCCGAGCGTTTCACCTTCCATTCGTCCCGCATGCGCATGAAGCATGTCACAAGATCGGAACTGGCCGCTATGGATGGCGACAGCGATCGTTGCGCGCTGGAACTGTCGGATGCGCGTGTGGATGTGATGGGTTACGCCTGTCTGGTCGCGATCATGTCGATGGGATACGGCTATCATCACGCATCGGCGGAACGGCTGCGTGCGGTGACTGCAGGAAATGATGCACCCGCACCGGTTATTACATCGGCGGGTGCGCTTGCGGACGGCATCCGCGCGATCGGTGCGCTAAGCGTGGCAGTTGTGACCCCTTATATGAAGCCGCTAACCGAAATGGTTGTCGATTATATCCGGAACGAGGGGATAGAGGTCGCGGATTACGTTGCGCTTGAAATTTCGGACAATCTGGCCGTGGCCGCGCATGACCCGATGAACCTTCCGCAAATTGTCGCGGGCATGAACACCGATGACGTCGATGCGATTGTCCTATCGGCCTGTGTCCAAATGCCATCGCTGGCCGCCGTTTCCATTGTCGAGGCACAGACAGGCAAGCCCGTCGTCACGGCAGCTGTCGCCACCACATGGGCCATGCTGCACGCCCTTAATCTACCGACCCGCGTTCCGGGCGGCGGCACGCTTTTGTCGGGGGCTTACTGATGGGTATGGCACCGCAAGGCTATCACGTCCGCGCCAATGGCATCCGCCACCACCTGATCCATTATGCGGGCACGGGTCAGCAGATGCTTCTGATCCCGGGCATCACCTCACCGGCGGTGACATGGGGCTTTGTCGCCGCGCGACTGGTCGAGGGCTTTGACGTCCATGTTCTTGACGTCCGCGGGCGAGGCCTTAGCGAAGGGGGTGATCTTGATTATTCACTGGATGCCATGGCCGACGACGCCGTGGCCTTGGTCAAGGCGTGCGGGTTGACCACACCCATTCTGCTTGGCCATTCCATGGGGGCCCGCACAGCCATCCGCGCAGCGCGCAAATCGCCTGCGGCATTCGGCGGTCTGGTGCTGGTCGATCCGCCCGTCAGCGGGCCGGGCCGCCGTCCCTACCCCTCGCCCTGGGCTTGGTATGGGGATTCAATCCGTATGGCACAGCGCGGCTGCACGGCTGAAGAAATGCGGGCCTTTTGCCCGACATGGACCGACGAACAGGTCGCGTTGCGGGCCGAATGGCTGCACAGCTGCCAGTATACTGCGATCAAGACAGCCTATGACGGCTTCCACAGCGACGACATCCACCTTGATCTGCCGCATCTGCATCTGCCGGTCCGGCTTGTGGTGGCGGGCGGTGCGCCTGTTATCCAATCCGGTGACATTGCCGAAATTTGCGCCCTTGCCCCGAATATTGACATCAGAACCGTTAAGGACGCCGGCCATATGATCCCTTGGGACGACCTTCAGGGATTTCTGGACACTGTTATGGATTTCAACACCTAACCCAAGGGGAACACGCAGATGGACCAGACCAGCTTTACAGAAATCTGCCTGCATCAGCTGAAGATGTCAGGTGTCCACGAAGACGAGAAACTTATCGTCCTGACCCAAGGAAATGAACGTCTGGATTATGCCGATGCGTTCATGGCGGCGGGCCAGCGGCTTGGCGCCAGGATGTATCACATGCGCCTGCCCACACCACTGCCGACATCGGGATGGTCGGTAGGGGTCACCGGCCTTGCTGCCATGCCCGAAGCGGTCGATGCGTTGAAGAATTGCGACATGCTGATCGACTGCATCTTCTTGCTTTTCAGCCCCGAACAATTCGCCATTCAGGATGCAGGCACCCGCATTCTGACCGCGGTAGAGCCGCCCGAACTTCTAGCCCGTATGCTGCCCTATCCCGAACTGCGCGAAAAGGTCACTATGGCTGCCGACATGCTGGACCGCGCCAAGGTGATGCGTATCACCTCGGAGCATGGGACCGATGTGACCTATAAGCTGAACACCTATCCCACCGTGCCTGAATATGCCTGCACCGACACGCCGGGGCGTTGGGATCACTGGCCTTCGGGTTTTGTGTTCACCGGCGGGGATGACGATGGGGTCGACGGTCAGATTGTTGTGGCCCCGGGTGATATCCTGTTGCCGCAAAACCTGATGGTGCGCGAACCGATTACCTATACCATCGAAAAAGGCTGGGTGACCGATATCCGCGGCGGGCTGGAGGCGCAGATCGTCAAATCCTATATGGCCAGCTTCAACGACAAGCGGGGCTTCGGGATGAGCCATGTCGGCTGGGGCATGAACCCCAATGCGAAATGGCACAACTTTGTCCCCGGTGAATTCCCCGGCGGCATGGGTATGGAGCCGCGCAGCTTCTACGGCAACGTCATGTTCTCGACCGGTCCGAACAACGAGCTTGGAGGCCCGAACGACACTGCCTGCCATCTGGATATTCCGATGCGCGATTGTTCGCTGTTCCTTGACGATGCAGCTGTCGTGATCGACGGCGACATCGTCGTCAAAGACATCCAGCTTGCCCGCTAAGTTTAGCCAGACCTGCCCGGCGGTCCCGATCGCAGGGCAAATCACCTTCAAGGTTTATCATGTCCCAACATCAGGTCTATGATCTGGCCGGCTTTGGCCGTCCGGTCCCGCGTGGACAACGCCCCGCCATTGTCGTTGTCGATTTCACCTATGGCTTTACCGATACACAGTATCCTACGGCAGCCGATATGGCAGCGCCTATTACGGCCACCCGTCGGCTGACAGATGCCGCGCGGTCGGCGGGATATCCGGTGATCTATACCACAATTGCGTTCCATCCGTCCGAGGTCACAATGCTGCCTTGGTTGAAGAAAGCGACCGGCATGGCAGCGCTGGTCGAAGGATCACGGCTGGTCCAGATCGACCATGCGACAGGTATCCAGCCCGATGATCCGGTCGTGACCAAAAAGGGCGCTTCGGCTTTCTTCGGGTCTTCGCTTGCCTCCATGCTGGCCTCGGCGGGGGTGGACACAGTGGTGGTAACCGGTGCGACCACATCGGGGTGCGTGCGCGCGACGGTGGTGGATGCCGTGCAATCGGGCTTTAACGTTCTGGTCCCCGAAGATTGCTGCGCCGACCGCGCCAAGGCCCCACATGACGCCAATCTTTACGACATGGCGCAAAAATATGCCGATGTGACCGATAGCACCGAGATGCTTGCATGGATCACCTCTCTGGATAGACAAGCCTAGTAAATGTCCGGACGACGCCCTGATCCGGAACAAGGTTGGCAGTTTGCCACACGCTATTTTGCGTCGGCCCTCACTGCGAAAACCTCAGTTACCCATCTGCACGATTCTGAATCGTCGTGATGAAAATCGCGGCAGCTTGCCGGATACAACCTCGCCAAGAAAATTCGTTTCTATACGCACAATACATTTACCTCGACATTGGTCCTTCGTGGCTATGACCTAGGACTTCCTAGGTCGGCATAAACTTTATGAGGAGCACCATGAACAGACGTCATCTTCTTGCCACGAGCGTCAGCCTTGCCTGCGCGGTTCTGGGCCAGCAGGCATTGGCACAAGACAGCTATCCATCCGAGCCTGTGCATATAACAGTCGTCTGGCCTGCAGGCGGCGGGCATGATCTGGTCGGACGGCTTCTGGGTCATGAACTCTCGACCGAAATGGGGACACCCGTTGTGATCGACAATGTGACAGGTGCCGGAGGAACGACCGGGATGCAGCACGTCGCTGATGCATCACCCGACGGCTATACCATCGGGGTCATGGGGCTTCATGCGATCAGCCAGTCATATATGAACGACAGTGCGCCAAAACTGGATCAATTCGACCCGCTGCTGTTTATTTCGGACGAACCCGCCGCGTTGGAAATTTCCCCCGACACCGGTATCACGACGCTTGATGAATATGTCACCGCAATGCACAGCGATCCGATGTCCCTGATCAACGGCAACGATCCGCAGGGCGGAAACTCTTTTGTCTTTGCCAGCGTGATTTCTAACGGCTTAGGCGTCGAGCCACTAAAGCTGCCCTATGCCGGCCACGCGGCGACAGTGACCGCCCTGCTGACTGGAGAGGTGCAGACAGCCACATTGCCCTTATCGCCTGTGATGGAACAGGCAAAGGGCGGTGCCCTTACAATTCTTGGTGTGGCATCAGAAGAACGCCAGCCCCAGCTGCCCGACGCCCCGACGTTCAAAGAACAGGGATATGACGTCGTCGGCGGTGATTTTATCATGGTGGTTGCCCCCAAGGGTATGGATGCGGCGATACGGCAGAAACTGTCCGATGCTTTGCTGACGGCATCTCAAGGTGAAGGCTTCGTGACCTCTGCGACCAAGAACGGTCTGGCATTGCGCCAGGGCGGCCCTGATATGGCAGCACAAGAACTGACCGCCCAGGAAAATGTCATCTATCCCGTTCTGCTTGACGCGGGCCTTGTCACTGAAACCAACAAGAGGTGACAGATGACAACTGTCCCCCGATCAAGCGGTAAGAATGCCATCATCGGTCTACTCTTTCTTGTAGTTGCAGCATCGGGTGGCACAATGCTGCGTCACAGCCGTTTCAATTGGCTGGGGACCCCTATTCCCGGTGATCCCGGACCGTTTTTCCTGATCAGCATCTGCCTGTCGATCACAGGATTGACCGGAACGATCATGCTTGGCCTTGCAGTTCGGCGGAATAAAGCGTCGCTTCGTTGTCCTGTGTTTTCAATGGCAACCACAGGGCTACCTGCGGCGTATGTCATCGCGCTGATTGTGATGCCCATCGCTATGCGGTCGCTGGGAACAACGCTTGCGACTTCAATTTTCGCGATGATCTGGATTACCGTACTTATGTATCGCCAAGGAACGTCAATCCCGCGCATTGCCATATCGGCATCGGGTTTCGGCATTGGTGCTGCCTTATTCATCCAGCTGGTTTTCGTACGCCTGCTAACGTTGCCGTTGCCCTGAAAAACAGGATTTTTGGGTTATGATGTCCGCCTTCTTCGACGTATTGGGTCAATACCTGAGCGATCCCGCGATGCTGGGGCTGGTGGCATTGGGCACGGTTCTGGGCCTTGTGCTGGGTGCAGTTCCCGGAATTTCCTCGACTATGGCGCTGGCAATTCTAATGCCTGTCACTTTCGGTATGGAACCTGACGCCGCAATTCTGCTGCTGATCTCTATTTTCATGTCCAGTGTTTACGGCGGGTCGATATCGGCAATCCTGATGAAGTTGCCGGGAACACCTGCATCTATATTCACGCAAGTTGACGGATATCCCATGACGCGACAGGGGCGTGCCGGTCAGGCGCTGACCTATGCCCTTGTAGCCTCGACAGTCGGAGGCTTGATCGGACTGGTCATTCTGGTGACATTGGCACCGGTTCTTGCAGGTTTTGCACGCAACTTCCGCAGTCCAGAGTTTGCGGCGGTTGCTCTGTTCGGCATTGTGATGCTGTCCTTCGCCTCGAACGGTTCGATCTTGATTGCAACTGTCGTTGGCCTGATCGGCGTGGTGCTGGGGGCGGTCGGGTTTGATTCACTGACCGATGCGCAGCGTCTGACCATGGGTGCGCCGATGCTGCAATCGGGTTTCAATCTGATCCCCGTCATCATCGGACTTTTCGGTCTAGGCGAGGTTCTGCAAAACCTTGTCGGCTTCGGACGCACACCCGCCGATACCCCGAAAATCGGCCAGATCTCTGTTCCGCTCCGTGACTTGCTGGGCCGGTGGAAAGTCATCGGACGCGGTTCGCTGATCGGAACCTTAATAGGCGCCATTCCTGCCGCCGGATCGGCGGTTGCGGTGTCGATTGCCTATGCGCAGGAACGCCGCCTGTCAAAAACACCCGAGGCTTTCGGCACCGGACATCCCGACGGTGTCGTCGCCCCCGAAGCCGCAAACAGCGCCAGCGTCGGGGGATCACTGATCCCCCTGATCTCTCTAGGTGTTCCCGGCGATACCATCACCGCCGTCCTGATGGGGGCATTGATGGTCCATGGCCTGACGCCCGGCCCGTTGCTGTTCGCCAAGGACCCCACCTTCGTCGCATGGATCTATGTCGCAGTTCTGATGGCGCTGGTGGCTACATTGGTCTTTGGATTGGGCATGATCCGCATCGCAGTGCTTGTGACCAGAATTCCCCCGCACTTGATGTATGTCTTCGTGACGCTGTTCTGTGTCATCGGGGCCTTCGCCATTCGCAACAACCTAAACGATATCTATGTGATGATCGGGTTCGGCATCATAGGTTTCAGCTTTGCGAAACTGGACCTGCCGGTGACGCCCTTGGCGTTCGGCCTGATCCTTGGTCCTATTCTTGAAGAGAACCTGCGTCGCAGCCTGATGATCAGCCGTGGATCATGGGAAATATTCCTGCAACGTCCCATTTCAGCGCTTTTACTATTGCTTTGTCTCGCGGTCGTTGTCCTGCCGTTGATTGCCCGATGGAAACGGCGGAAAGCTTGCCGATTCCGCCTTTAGGGTACAAATATCCGTGGATCGCCCCCCGCGCGTCCACCCTGCAGGACCAATCCGCCTTGACCCGCGACCGTGCCCCTGCCATTGGTCGCCAATGATGGTTCCCGGCCAAGCCACGCGCGGCCGGGTGAAAAGGGAATACGGTGAGGTGTAGCCAAAAGGCGCCGAATCCGTGACTGCCCCCGCAACTGTAAGCGGTGGGCTTTTTCCGACACCACTGCACTCCGTCGGGTGCGGGAAGGTGGAGAAAGCCACGACCCGCGAAGTCAGGAGACCTGCCATCGATGTCACAAACCACCGGGCGGGGTGTCCCGGAAGGAGCATTCGATGGTCTATACTTTATCCGGACATGCGGTCACGCTTGTCCCGCCAACATCGCACCCTACGGTAGTCAGCGCCGGTCGCCAGACCCTGATCGCGGGGCAAGCAAGGGTGTCGCTGCAAGACGTCAAGAACGTCGCGTGATGCCGGATGCGGTCGAATTGTCGAATGTCAGTTGGGGGCCTGCACGTCGGCCCGATATCTTGTCGGATATCAGCTTTCGCGTGCCGCAAGGCCAGATTATGGCGATCTGCGGCGCGAATGGCGCTGGTAAAACCTCGCTTTTGCGGCTGATCTATCGCCACCACAAGCCGCGGCTGGGTTCTGTCCGTGTTATGGGGCACGACCTACAGAATATCACCGCAAACCAGATCGCCCGCAATCTGGCGGCGGTTTTGCAAGAACACCCCTCCGATTTTGCACTAACAGCCCGTCAGATCATTAGCCTTGGCCGATTGCCGCACCGGACGGGCTGGGTTTCTGGCCTGTCGTCGCCCGCGGGCGGGGATGCCCAGATCATTGAAGCCGCAATCTTGCGGATGGATCTGGTCGGCATGGCAGACCGCGCCTATGACACTTTATCAGGTGGTGAACGTCAGCGGGTGATGGTGGCCCGTGCCATTGTTCAACAGCCCCGTGTCATCGTGCTGGACGAACCGACAAACCACCTTGATATCCGCCACCAACTGGAACTGCTGGAATTGCTGCCTGGGTTGGGGCTGACAGTGATCACCACATTGCATGACCTGACACTGGCCGCGAATTTCGCCGAACGCATTCTGGTGCTGGGCCAAGGCCGTATCGTTGCTGATGGCCCACCCGAACTGGCCCTGACCGAAGATACATTGGCGCAGGCGTTTCAAGTCAAAGCAAAAATTGATCGCAGCGGTGATGCACCGCGCTTTTCCTTCCACCTGTGATGCCTGTCGAAAAGGACCACCGATGATCCGTCTTGCCATAGCTGCATTCCTGCTGTCCGCCGGTGCGGCATCCGCTTATCCCGTCACGGTGCAAAGCTGCAACCGGCAGGTGACCTTCGATGCCGCGCCCCGTCGTGCCATTTCGAACGATGTCAACCTGACCGAAATGATGCTGGTATTGGGCCTGCGTGACAGGATGGTCGGCTATACCGGCATATCGGGGTGGAAAACTCTGGATCCCGTCATGCGGCGCGGCATTGCGGAACTGCCCGAACTTTCCGCCAAATATCCCACCAAAGAGGTTCTGGCCGCGGTCGAGCCGGACTTCTTTTTCGCCGGTTGGAATTACGGCATGAAAGTCGGTGGAGAGGTAACGCCCGAAACCTTGGCCCCCTTCGGCATTCAGGTCTACGAGCTGACCGAAAGCTGCGTCCATCTGGGTCCACGCCCGCGATCAAGCATGGATGATATGTATACCGACATCCTGAATCTGGGCCGCATCTTCGATGTCGAAGATCGCGCCACGGCGCTGGTGGCAGACTGGAAAACCCGTCTGGATGATTTGACCCGTGATATCGACCATAATGCGCCACTTCGGGTTTTCGTCTATGACAGCGGCGAGGAAGCCCCCTTTACCGCCGGTGCCAGTGCCATGCCCACCGCCCTGATCGAGGCTGCAGGTGGTCGCAACATCATGGACGATCTTGAAAAGAACTGGGCCGAAATCAGCTGGGAACCGGTCATCGACCGCAATCCGCAAGTGATTGTCATCGTCAATTACGGTGATGTCACAGCACAGCAAAAGATCGATTTCATGAAAACGAATCCGGCGTTTTCCAGCATTGACGCGGTGCGTAACGATCGCTTCGTCGTGTTGGAATATGTCGAGGCGACACCCGGCCCCCGCAATATCAACGCGGTCGAAAAGCTGGTCGCAGCGTTTCGGGACAACTAGGACATGACCGACAGCACCGCCACCATCATCCGCGCCCAATGGATCGGCCTGCGCTTTGGTCTTGGGGCCATTCTGGCGGCGTTATTGTTGTTGGCGGTCTGTTTTGCAGTGTCGGTCGGGGCGGTTCCGCTGCCCCTTTCGACAGTTTGGGCTGTCATATTGGACCGGATGTTACCGGGCATAAACGCGCCCGATGTCAGTACCGGCATGGCCAATATCATCTGGCAGATCCGCTTGCCGCGCGTCATCCTTGCAGGGCTGGTGGGTGCGGGCTTGGGTATGGTCGGCGCGGCCCTGCAATCGGTGACGCGCAATCCATTGGCCGATCCGCATCTGCTGGGCATCTCGTCAGGCGGAGCATTTGGCGCCATTGCAGCCCTGTTGCATACTGGAATGTTTATCGGGGCAATGACGGTTCCCCTTATGGCCTTTAGTGGAGCGCTGATTGCAACGCTTCTGGTTTTGGGGGTCGCCCGCATTTCGGGGGCCACCAGCGCGGACCGGTTGGTCCTGACCGGTGTTGCAGTCAGCTTTATCATCATGGCCTGTGCCAATATTCTTATTTTTCTGGGCGATCCCAAAGCCACGCATACCGTGGTCTTCTGGATGTTGGGCGGCTTGGGATTGGCGCAATGGTCACATCTGTTGTGGCCTCTGGCCGTTCTTCTACCCTGCGGCCTGTGGCTGTGGGCGCAAGCCGGTCGCCTGAACGCCATGAGCCTTGGCGACGAAACCGCCGCCAGTCTGGGGATAGAGGTCGGCCGCTTCCGCCTGACCGTTTTTGTGGTCGCCGCCTTGATCACAGGCGTGATGGTCGCGTTTTCAGGGCTGATCGGTTTTGTCGGGCTGATCATGCCGCATCTGGTCCGGCTGGTCGTCGGCGGTGACAACCTCCGTGTGCTGCCCGCATCCGGGTGGAGCGGCGCAGTCTTCCTGATCTGTGCCGATGCCCTTGCCCGCATCGTCATGGCCCCCGAGGATGTGCCGATGGGCGTCATTACCGGCCTGTGCGGCGGACTGTTCTTCATCTGGATGATGGCGCGCCGACGTTAGACCGTGGCAATGGGCGATAAAAATTGCGATGGTCAGGAAACCCTTGCCATTCGATGTGAAAGCCTAGCCCATGACGGACGTCCTGCTTCTGGTATTCCTGTTTCTGATCGCGGGGGTCATTGCTGTCCCCATTGCATCGCGTCTGGGTCTGGGATCGGTGTTGGGATATCTGATCGCGGGGATCGTCCTAAGCCCTATCCTGACATTGCTGCATGTCGATGTTCTGTCCATCCAGCATTTCGCCGAATTCGGTGTGGTAATGATGCTGTTCCTTGTCGGATTGGAGCTTGAACCCAAACTGTTGTGGGATACGCGGATGCAGCTTCTGGGGTTGGGCGGCTTGCAGGTCACCCTCAGTGCGGCATTGATTGCGGGCGGCGGCATTGCATTCGGCTTAAGTTGGCAAATGTCATTGGCAATCGGCCTGATCTTCGCGCTTTCCTCGACCGCGATTGTCCTTCAGACGCTAAGTGAAAAGGGGCTGATGAAAAGCGACGGCGGGCAGGCCGGCTTTTCCGTACTGCTGTTTCAGGACATCGCCGTCATTCCGATGCTGGCATTCCTGCCTTTGCTGGCCATGTCCGGCACCAGCGATACTGCATCCGGCAGCCACGACGCGTCATTATCACTGGTTCAAGGGCTTGAGGGGTGGCAGACGGGGTTGGTCACCTTGCTGGCCATCGGGTTGGTGATCGCAGGTGGGACCTATCTGACACGCCCCGCCTTCCGCTTTATCGCCCAAGCCAACCTGCGCGAGATTTTCATCGCCGCAGCCCTGACCTTCGTGATCGGCACCGCACTTTTGATGACATTGGTCGGCTTGTCGGCTGCCCTTGGCACCTTCCTTGCGGGGGTGGTGCTAGCCAACAGCGAATACAAGCATGAACTGGAAAGCGATATCGATCCTTTCCGCGGCCTGCTGCTGGGGTTGTTTTTCATGACCGTCGGTGCGGCGATCGACTTCAATTTGCTGGCCTCCGAACCGCTGGTAATCATCGGACTTGCCTTTGGCGTAATGGCCATCAAGGCGGCGGTGCTACTGTCTTTAGCGCGGACATTCGGGATTGGCGACGAACAGGGCTGGCTGTTCGGCATTGCATTGGCCCAAGCTGGTGAATTCGGATTTGTACTGATTTCTTTTGCGACGGCAACCTCGGTTTTGCCTGACAGTATCGCCCCGCGACTGACTTTGGTCGTGACGCTGTCGATGATGCTGACGCCGCTGCTGTTCATCCTGTATGACCGGATGATCCTGCCGCGATACCGCTTTGCCGAACCTGCCAAGGCGGACACGATCACCGCTCCAAGCCGTATCATCATCGCCGGTCATGGCCGCTTTGGCGGCATAATCAACCGCATGCTGTTAAGCCAGGGGCATGAAACGACCGTGCTGGACCATTCCTCGGCCCAGCTGGAGGTTTTGCGTGCTTTCGGTGTCCGTGCGTTTTATGGCGATGCCACGCGCCCGGACCTGTTGAAGGCCGCAGGGCTGGAAACCGCCACCGTTCTGGTGATCGCCATCGACAATCGCCATCAGGCGACCGAACTGGTGCGCTATGTCACGCAAAACTATCCGCATGTGCATATCACCGCCCGCGCCCGTGACCAGAACCATGTCTATGAACTGTGGTCAGCAGGATGTCGGGATGTCATCCGCGAGACATTCGACAGCGCCGTCCGCGCAGGGCGTTCCGTATACGAGGCGCTTGGCGTTCCAGCCGATCAGGCCGAACGTCTGACACAAGAGTTTGAGGTCCATAACCGCCGGACATTACGCGAACTGGCCGATCTGCATGATCCGGCCATTCCGCCGCATCAGAACGCGGCCTATCTGAAACGTGCCCGCGAATTGATGGATGAACAAAGCGAACAGTTGCGGACAAGGGGCGGAACCGTTGCCGATCAGGAACCCGCTAGCGGGTCCTGATCCGTTTGACCAGCGGCACGGCAAGCAACAGTACAGTGGCAATCACGAAACCGCAGGCGATGGGGCGTTCGATAAAGATCATCGCATCGCCACGCGATATCAGCAGGGCACGACGCATATTCGTTTCGATCAGCGGACCAAGAACGAAGCCCAGCAACAATAGCGCCGGACTAAAGGCTGCGACAGCCAAGGCATAGCCGATGGCACCGATCCCCGCGACCATGACAATATCGAATGTCGCGCCGCGCACCGAATAGACGCCCAGACAGACAAAAACGATAATCGCCGGATAAAGCCAGCGGAACGGGATACGCAGCATCGAAACCCATATGCCGATCAACGGCAGGTTCAGGATCAGCAAAAATAGGTTGCCGATCCCGAAGCTGACCACCAGACCCCAGAACATATTGGGATGGTCCTGCAACATCATCGGGCCGGGCTGGATGCCATGGATGACCAATGCACCCAGCATTAGCGCCATGATCGGATCACCCGGAATTCCCAAAGTCAGTGTCGGCACAAAAGCCGTAATAGATGCCGAGTTATTTGCAGATTCCGGCCCTGCAATTCCCTCGATTGCGCCATGGCCGAACCGTTCCGGATTGCGCGAGACTTTGCGTTCCAAAGCATAGCTCAGAAAGGATGATATCGTCGATCCCGTCCCAGGCAGCGCGCCGAAAAAACTGCCTAGCAAGGTGCCGCGGGTGATCGGGGCGAACAGGTGGCGGACATCGTCGCGGGTCGGGATCAACTGCCGCAGCGATACCTTGGCCGGTGGGCCGTGGCGTTCGGCCTTGCGGATGTTGCCGATCACCTCGGCCAGACCGAACAGACCCATGGCCAATGCAACAAGGTTGATGCCATCCAGCAGTTGCACCTGCCCGAACGTAAAGCGTTGGACGCCGGAATTCACATCCGTCCCGACGCAGCCCAGAATGACGCCCAGAACCACCATCGCCAGCGCCTTGGCCGGACGCCCCGTGCCAACGGTCGATGCGGCCACCAGCCCCATGACCATCATCGCCGTATATTCGGCTGCACCAAAGCTGGTCGCCAAGTCCGACAACCACCCTGCCAGCATCACAAGGATGACGATCCCCAGCATCGACCCCGCGAATGACGATATCATTGCGGTAAACAGCGCCACCCCTGCGCGCCCTTGCTGCGCCATGGGATAGCCGTCCAGGGTCGTGACTGCCGATTGCGGCGTGCCGGGCAATCGCAGCAGGATCGAGGCGACGGCCCCGCCATATTGCGCCCCGTAATAGACCGCCGCCAGCATCACCAACGCCGCTTGGGAGGAGATGTAATAGGTGATCGGCAGCAACAGCGTAATGGCCGCCATGGCACCGATCCCCGGCAACACGCCGACCAGCGTCCCCAAAAGCGCGCCAAACAGGCTGTAGATCAGGACCGAGGGGTCAAGGGCGACATTCAGTCCCTGTGCAAGACCTTCAAGCGTCGTCATCTCAATACCCCTGCGGCCAGACTGGAATGGACATATCCAGTCCTAGAACAAACAGCACCCAGACCAGTGCGGTGACAACGACCGTCAGAACCAGACGCCACAAGATGCCTTTGCGCGGTGCCACCGAACTGGCCACCAGCACGGTGATTGCGGTGGACCCCATCAGGCCAAGCCGGTTCAGCAACAGACCGAACAACAGCAACGATCCGATGACGCCGATAGTCTCGGGCCACGCGAAGGCTCGCGCCTCGGTCGTGCGACCGAAAGCGGGGACGGCAATGATGGTTCCCAGTCCGGCAAGCCCGATCCCCAGCAGCACGGGGAAAAACCCCGGCCCCATCCGGCGCAGGCTGCCAAAGTCGTAATGCGCGACAGCATAAGCCGCCACGCCAAGGCCCAGCAGGGCCAGAATACCGCCCCATATCAAATCGTAATAGTCGCGCTGCATGGGTCGCCCTTGCCGTTATGCTTTGGAAAGGATCAGTTGCCCTGATCAATCGCGTCGATGACGCCGCCCCACATGGCGGTGTCCTGCGTGATGCGATCGGCCAGATCACTTGGCGTGCCCGGTTGGACCTGCCAACCCATGGCAAGCATCTTTTCCTGCACCTCGGGGGTGTTCAGAATTGTGTCCAGCTCGGTATGCAGGCGGGTAATGATAGCAGGATCCGTGCCTGCAGGGGCAAAGAGGGCGTTCCACAGCTCGGCTCGGAAATCATCGGGCAGGCCAGCATGACCGGCCAGCACCGGCACATCAGGCACCTGCGCGAAAGGCTCAAGCGAGGTGATGCCCAGCATCTTCATCGTGCCCGCCTGTACATGCGGCAGTGCAGCCGAGGGTGCCATGAACCCGCTGTCAATCTCTCCGCCAAGGATAGAGGTGGTCACTTCGGCATAGCTCTGGAAAGGGATATGGAACAGCTGGACATCAGCGGCGTCCGAAAACAGTTCGGCGGTCAGATGTGCCCCCGACCCTGCCCCGACCGAACCATAGCTGATCGCCTCGGGCTCGTCGCGGGCGGCGGCGATGAATTCATCTGCTGTCGCGGCTTCGAATTCCGATGAAACAGCCAGAACCAGCGGACTGGTCGCGATCAGGCCAATGGGCGCGATGTCGGTGGCCGGATCATAGCCCAGATCCTTGATCAGGCGGGGCGCGGTGGTCATGGGGCCGTTGATATTGATCCCGAAGTTATATCCGTCAGCGCCTTTGGCCAGCATCTGCTGCACGCCGATCACGCCACCTGCACCCGGTTTGTTTTCCACAACCACCGGCTGGCCAAGCGCGTCAGCCAAGGGATCGGCGACCAGTCGCGCGATGGTGTCGGGGGACGAACCGGCAGGGAAGCCAACGAAGACATGCAACGGCTGGCTGGGCCAATCCTGCGCCATGGCGGCGGTTGACATCAGCACGCCCGCGACCAGACTGGTTGCCATCAAATGCGGACGAAGATTGCGTCGGATCATGGAAATGCCCCTCCCAAGGTAAAATGATGCTGCTTGTTGGGCTTTTCGGCGGCCAAGGTCAATGCCACCGTGATATTTTGCCCAATGCGAACAATAACCTGAGATGACCGGACGTTCACAGTTTGACGCGCCCGCATCGCTGCGTCACAAACAGCACGCAGTCAGTCGGGGGAATAACGACATGAGCTATCTTGGCATCGATCTGGGAACATCCGGTCTGCGCGCGCTATTGGTCAATCAGGACGGACAGCCCCTGGCCTCGACCGAGCGTCACTATTCCGCGCGCAACCCCCATGCCGGTTGGTCCGAACAGGACCCCGCCGACTGGATCACCGCGTTTCGCGGTGCGGTCGATGAATTGCGTGCAAACCACCCTGAATTTGCCGATCTGCGCGGTATCGCAGTTGCCGGTCATATGCATGGTGCGACGGCGCTGGACGCCGATAACAATGTCATCCGTCCCTGCATCTTGTGGAATGACACCCGCAGTCACGCACAAGCGGCAAGACTGGATGCACAGCCGCAGTTTCGCGCCAAGACAGGCAATATCGTTTTTCCCGGCTTCACCGCCCCGAAGCTGGACTGGATGGCCGAACATGAACCCGATCTGCGTGCCAAAGTCGCACGGGTGCTGCTGCCTGCTGCCTATCTGAACCTGTGGCTGACGGGCGAACATGTCGGCGATCTTTCGGACGCATCGGGAACCGGTTGGCTGGACGTCGGCGCTCGCGATTGGGCCGATGATCTGCTGGCCGAAACCGGACTTGGACGCGACGATATGCCGGAACTGGTCGAAGGCTGTGCACCCGCTGGCCAGCTGCGTCACGATCTGGCCCGCGAATGGGGGCTGCGCGGGCCGGTGACGGTTGCCGGCGGCGCGGGTGATAACGCAGCCGCGGCTTGCGGCATCGGCGCCATGACCGAAGGCGCAGGCTTTGTATCGCTGGGAACCTCGGGCGTATTGTTGATGGCAAGGGACGGTTATCGCCCCGCGCCCGAAACCGCTTTGCACAGCTTTTGCCATGCCGTGCCGGACACATGGTACCAGATGGGGGTCATGTTGTCGGCCACCGACAGCCTGAACTGGCTGGCACGTATTACGAGCGCGACACCAGCCGAATTGACAGCCGATCTGGGCGATCTTAGGGCCCCTGCTAACGTCAGGTTCCTGCCCTATCTGTCGGGTGAACGGACCCCCCATAATGATCCCGCAATCCGTGGCAGCTTTACGGGGCTTGCGCTTGCGACCGATCGCGACGACATGACCCGCGCCGTGCTGGAAGGGGTCGCATTCGGGTTGCGTGACAGCCTTACCGCGCTGCGTGGCACCGGTGCCCGTCCCGAAAGCCTGATGGCCATCGGCGGTGGCGCGCGATCCCGCTATTGGTTGCAGGTGATCGCCACCGCGCTTGATATCACGCTCGATCTGCCGGCGCAGGGTGAATTCGGGGCTGCCCTTGGTGCTGCAAGACTGGCGATGGTCGCCTCAGGGGCAGGCAGCATCCCCGAGGTGATGACGCCGCCCGACATAACAGACCGCATTAGCCCCGATGCAAAGCTACGCGATGCCTTCGATCTGGCCTATGAAGGGTTCAGGGACGCATATCCTGCTATCAGGACCGCTCAGAGGTAATTTCGCGCCACTGCAATCGCCACGGCCTGGGTGCGGCTTTTCGCACCCAGCTTGGCGCAGGCTTTAACCGCCCGCTGCTTGACGGTCGATTCAGCAATGCCAAGATTGGTCGCCGTATCCTGCTGCCCCTGACCGTCGCGGAAACACCGCAGGACGTCCAGCTCGGCCGCGGTCAATGCCGCACGGTTCAACACCATATCCGTCCACAGGTTGAACTTGGCAGTGCAGCGGGCGATTTCCTCATCCGTGAATTCACGGTCGGGATGGGACAATGTCAGAAATGACCGCTTGCCGGCAACCTTCCGCGATATCGCCAGACCATAGTTCAGCTTGAACTTTTTTGCCGCCGACATCACGCCACGCAAATCGGGAATGCGGACATCCGACCAGCGGTCGGCGCCATCATGCGTCATGGTCCACATAGCGATCGGATCACCGAAAAAATAGTTGCGATCCTCGTATATCTTCCGCCAGGCTTCGGGATAGGCGTTATACAGATGCTCGGGCCCACGATAGGTCAGGTTGAAACCCATGATCCAGCCTGTCGGGGCCAGCGCATGCATCTGGGCGATTTCATCGTCGAAATTCGGTATCAGGTCGTTCAGCATGTCGCGCCTATTTTACGTGGCCTGCAAGATATGCCTTTTCGGACATACTGAAAAGGCAGTTCGTGCAGTTTTCGCAAGACAGCAAACCATTTGACCCGCAACCTCCGCAGCACTCATCCCGCTTACAGGAGAATTGCGATCATGAGGCATATCAAAGAACCGAAACTGGCCACGGCAGAATTCAGCCGCGACATGGTGGAAACCATGCTGACGTATTTTGATGCCTATGCTGACGAAGGCGTGCTGGAGGTCGAGGTGACCTCTTGGGGGTTGTGGCTTCCCAATAAAGTCACAGGCGGTCGCCAATTCCTTGGACTGGCAAAACTTCCCGACGGCGTTCGTCAGTAAAAAGGATCATGGATATGAAACGCACCCCCGCAGACGACATCACCATCGAACTGATCTGCCTGCCCCGCGATATGGCACGGTTCAATCTGGTTACCAGCTTTTTCAAGCTGCGTAAGCAGATCTTCGTGGACCGGATGGCCTGGCCTCTGCACCACGCAGAAGGGATCGAATTCGAACAATATGATACCTTCGACACGGTCTATGTCATCGCCCATCGCGACGGTCAGGCCGTCGGTGGCGCACGCTTGAAGCGTACGGACAAATTCTTTGGCGATGGAAAGGTCGTTTATTCCTATATGATCCGTGACGCGCATCTGGGTCTGTTGCCCGGCATGCCGACGAACCTGTGCCATGAAGATCCCCCCGTTGATGCCGGCGCGTGGGAATTGACACGCTTTGCTGCGTTGCCGTTGCCGGGGTTGGCCGAAAGCATTCTGGAAGCCGCCAACAGCCATTTGCATCAGGTCGGGGCAAGCGATTGCCTGTTTTTGGGACCGCCCGCCTTTTTGCGGATGGCAGCGCGCCTTGGCTGGACGCCGCGGCCGATGGGGGATCTGGTGTCGAACGACGACGGCAAGTTCCTTGCCTTTTCCTGCGCCGTTCGCGGACCATCAATGGCCCTGAGCGCCTAACATCCTGTTGCCTGCCGGGCCTGTTGGCCCGGCAGGGCATTGGTTTGACGCAACTGGCCCGCACCGATGCGGGCCCGAATGCCCCGCGACAAGGCATCGATCAGGATCGTCACCAGCGCGGTGGCGATAAGGATGCAGATTGCGCGATCCATCCGCAGCGCGACAATCGCGTCATCCAGATAGAAGCCAAGGGTCGCAATTCCCAGCAGACCCAGAATGGCGCTTTCACGGATGATAATTTCCCACCGGTAAAGACACAGTGCGACGAAGCTGCCGAACAGACGCGGCACCACCTCCCACCCCCAAAGGGTCAGGCCGCGGGGCGCATCGGCACGCAGCGTCAGGTCACGCGCCTGCCGGCCAAGCAGATGTGCAATGATCGCGCCGTTATGCAAACCAAGCGCCAGAATGGCAGGCAGCATCGACGGGCCAAAGACCTGCAAGAACAGATAGGCCAGCATATATTCGGGAAACGACCGCAGCACGACCAGCACCATATGTCCGGCCCACGTGCCGACCCGTCCGGTGATGCGCGGCACGATCAGCACCTGCCCGAAAAACGCGACCACCCCTGCAAGGATCAGCGCCAGTTGGGCCACGACCAGCGTGGCCCCTAGACCCGGCAGGATAGAGGAGGTTGTCAAATCCCAAAGCCACGGCCACAGCGCGGCCGGATCACCCTGACGCAAGGGGGCCGGAATGATGTCTTGTGTGATGAACCGCCAGAAGGCCCCCGACCCCATGGGGGGTGACGTCACCTGCGTCAGCACGGCAACCGACGCAGCCAGCCAGACCAGCGCCAGCCGCGGACGCATCCACAGCCGCACCGTTGCGATCAGCGCGATATAGATCGCCATTACCGCCCCTGCCGCGCCGTAATCGCCCTGTTTGAAAAAACTGTCCAGCTGATAGCCAAGCGTCGGAAGTCCCACGAACCCCAACACAGCCGAGGATCGAAGCCCGCATTCCAACCGGTACAACGCATAACTCAGCATTTGCGGCACAGCCAAAGGCGCGCGTGCCCACAGGAACCGTGTCAGCGGATCAACACCTTTGCCCAGCCATGTGGCGGGGCGGGGGTCGGCTTCTTCAAGAATTTCGGACAGGACTTTGGCAAAGATACCGGCGTAGGGCAGCGCAATTGCCAGCAGGCCTGACCAGACGCTGATCCCGAAAACCTGCAACAGCAACAGCGCCCAGAACAGTTCATGCACGGATCGCAGGGCAATCGCCAGCCAGCGGACAGGCCCCCAGCGATAGAAGGGCGCCAGTGCCAGCCCTGCCGCCCCGCCAAGTGCGACACCGGCAATGGCAAATGCGATTGTCAGGGCGACGGCCCAGACGATCTGTTCGACCGCTCCGAAATCGGGCGTCATGAAACCACGCGCCATCCGGCCCAGTTCGGCCCAAGGATCATGGCCTGCGGTTGCCAGATCGGCCATCGGCAGACAGATCAGCGCGGCGCAGAAAAACAGCCCGACTACTGCAAGGCGCGACAGCTTAGCGGGCATATAACGCCTCGGTCCGTGCGGGGTCCATGTCATCGGCGGGCAGATCGAACAGGATCGCCCCGTCTTTCAAGCCGATAATCCGCGTCGCAAAGGCACGGGCCACGGCGACGTCATGCAAGGCCAGAATGGCGGTTGGAAAAGCTTCGCGGATCTGGGTGGCAAGGGCTTGCGCCTGACGCGGGTCGACTGCCGACAAAGGCTCGTCCCCGACGATCACGTCGCCCGCGCGGTGGAAGGCACGGGCAAGGGCAACGCGCTGCTGCTGGCCGCCCGACATCGCCTCGACCGCGCGGTCGGCGTGTTCGGCCAGCCCCACGCGGTAAAGATCGGCCATAGCCGCATCACGGTCCATCCGCGACGGGCGGATCAGGGTCCGAAGATTGTGCAAGGCCCCGTGGTCATCCAGCCGGCCCATCAGAACGTTCCGCAATGCCGACAGTTGCGGCACCAGCGCGTGATCCTGCGGGACAAGTGCGACACGCAGATCGCGGGCCAGCAAGGCGCCGCGTAAGGCCGCAAGCAGGGTCGATTTTCCCGACCCGCTGCGCCCCAGCAAGGCAACCCGCTGGCCGGGTGTCACGGCAAGGCGCAAATCCCGCAAAACAGGTGCATCGCCATACCCCAGATCAACCCCGTCCAGCAGTTGCATGACGGATTACTCCAACAAATCCAGTTGGCGACCAACGGTTTCGATCGGGGTGTAATCCTCGTTCTTGGCAGCAACGAAGGCATTGCGCGGGAAAGCCGCCAGCAGTTCGGGGTCATCCATGCCGATCAGGGCCGCCTGAACCTTATCAGCAAAGCCTTCGCCCCAGCGGGCATCGACATCACCACGGATCGTCCAGTTGTAATCGGGATAGGCCGGGGTCTTCCAGATAATCTTGGCAGTCTCGATTTCGGGCGCACCTTCGGTCACGGCCTGATCATAGACGGTGAAGTTCAGCGCACCGATCTGCCAGGCACCCGATGCCACCAGACGCAGCGTCTGCGCGTGATCGCCTGAAAAACCGACGCGGCTAAAAAATTCTTCTGGGGCTTCGCCGGTTTGTTCGCGGATCTGGTATTCCGGCATCAGCCGCCCCGAGGTCGAGGTTTTTGCACCGAAGGTAAAGGACATGCCGCGCGCAGCCTCGGGGAAATCTTCGGATTCCGTCAGGCCGGTTTCAGTATTGGCAATGAAGTAGGTCACGAAACTTTGATCTTCATCGCCCTGCGCGATGGCACGCGCACCCTCGACCAGCAGTCGCGCCTGAACGCCCGACAGACCGCCAAACCACGCCAGCTGGACCTGATCGTTGCGGAACGCGGTGACAGCGGCGGGATAGGATTTCACCGGCACGAATTCGACCGGAACGTCAAGCTGCCGGGACAGATAATCCGCGACGGCGTCGAAACGTTCGGCCAGACGGGTTTCGTCGTCATCCGGAATGGCGGAAAAATACAGGGTGTCCTGTGCATGGGCAACGCCGGCAAAGGTCAGACAAGCCGTAACGGCGAGGGCTGCAAAACGCGGGAACATGGGCGGAAATCTCCGGTTACAAGGTGGGGACACGGGGATGGAACGGCGGACCCCCAGGCAGAATTGCCGGGTCACGCACCGCGTCGTCAAGCCACCACCAACCGGCGAAGCCCACGGGCCCGAACGCACCCGGCGCATCGGCTTGTCCCCTGCCTCTTAGCAAGGGCAGGCGCCTGCGCGCAAGCGATTGTGAAGACCGGCTAAACATAGGTCATACGCGCGTCGCCTCCCCTTGACTTGGCCGTCTGCGGGGCGGACAATATGAACGTACCTATCAATTACGACAGGCAGATGGAGGGTCCCATGAATATTGACCTTTCGCGCCGCGGCTTTTTACGGCTAGCGGGTGCGGGGGTTGCGGCAACGTCGCTCGGAGCCATGGGCTTCGGCGAGGCCGAGGCAGCAGAGGCCGCGCATGTGCGCGCGTTCAAGCTGGCCACGACAACGGAAACACGCAACACTTGCCCCTACTGCTCGGTTGCCTGCGGGATCATCATGTATTCCAAGGGTGATGTGAAGGTCGGCGAAAAAGCCGAACTTTTGCATATCGAAGGCGACGTCGATCACCCGACGAACCGCGGAACGCTGTGCCCCAAGGGCGCCGCGCTGAAAGATTTCGTCCACGCCCCCACCCGCCTGACCCAGCCCCGCGTCCGTCGCGCCGGTTCGGACCAGTTCGAGGAAGTGTCCTGGGAAGAGGCGCTGGATGATATTGCCCGCGCAATCAAGGACGACCGCGACGAAAACTTTATCGCCCAGAACGAGGATGGCGTCACCGTCAACCGCTGGACGACCGCAGGTTTTCTGGCAGCCTCTGCCACCACCAATGAAACTGCATGGCTGACCTATAAAACAGTCCGGTCCATGGGAATAGTCGGCTTCGATAATCAGGCGCGCGTCTGACACGGCCCTACGGTGTCCAGTTTGGGCCCAACATTTGGCCGTGGCGCGATGACCAACGCGTGGACCGACATTAAGAATACCGACCTTGTGGTCGTGATGGGCGGCAATGCCGCCGAAGCGCATCCGTGCGGCTTCAAATGGGTGACCGAGGCGAAGGCACATCGTGGTGCCAAGCTGATCGTGGTCGACCCGCGCTATACCCGCACCGCGTCGGTTGCGGATTATTATGCCCCGATCCGTCCGGGCAGTGATATTGCGTTCCTGATGGGCGCGATCCGCTGGTGCATGGAAAACGACAAGGTCCAGTGGGAATACGTCAAGAACTTCACCAATGCGGCCTTCCTTGTGCGGGACGATTTTGGTTGGAATGACGGTCTTTTCACCGGTTACGATGAAGAAAAGCGTGATTTCGACAAATCCAGCTGGGATTACCAGATCGGTGATGACGGCTATGCGCTGACAGATCCGACGTTGGAAAACCCGCGTTGCGTGTGGCAGCTGCTGAAAAAGCACGTCGATGTCTATACGCCGGAATTCGTTGAAAACATCACCGGCACACCCCGTGACAAGTTCCTGACCATCTGCCAGATGATCGGTGAATGCAGCGCGGTCGACCGGACGATGACGTCCATGTATGCGCTTGGCTGGACCCAGCACTCGAAGGGTGCCCAGAACATCCGTGGCATGGCGATGCTTCAGCTGATCTTGGGCAATATCGGTGTCCGTGGTGGCGGCATGAACGCGCTTCGCGGGCATTCCAACATCCAGGGCCTGACCGATCTGGGCCTGATGTCGAACCTGATCCCGGGATATCTGAACATCCCAACGGAAAAGGAACCCGACTGGCAGACCTATATGTCCACGCGGGACTTCAAACCACTGCAGCCGAACCAGACCAGCTATTGGCAGAACTATTCCAAGTTCATGGTCAGCTTCATGAAGGCGATGTGGGGCGATGCCGCGACGGCGGAAAACGATTGGGCCTATGACTATCTGCCCAAGCTGGACGTTCCGTCATATGATATCCTGCGCATGTTCGAGCTTATGGATCAGGGACGGGTGAACACCTATTTCTGTCAGGGCTTCAACCCGATGCTGTCCTTCCCCCATCGGGGAAAGATCACGACCGCATTGTCCCAGTTGAAGACGCTGGTGGTTATGGACCCGCTTGAAACGGAAACTGCCAACTTCTGGCAGAACCACGGCATCCATAACGACGTGGATACCGCATCCATTCAGACCAACGTCTATCAGCTACCCACGACCTGCTTTGCCGAAGACGAAGGCGCGCTGGTCAATTCAGGTCGCTGGATCCAATGGCACTGGGCTGGTGCGACCCCTCCGGGTCAGGCCAAGCATGACACATGGATCATGGCGCAGATCTTCCAGCGGGTTCGCAAGCTGTATCAGGAAGAAGGCGGTGCATTCCCTGACGCAATCCTGAACCTGACATGGAACTATGAAGACCCCGACGAACCGACACCAGCGGAACTGGCACGGGAAATGAACGGTCGCGCATTGAACGACGTTTACGACCCCGCCGATGACGCAAAGGTGGTGGCACAGGCTGGCAATCAGCTTTCGGGCTTTGGCCAGCTGCGTGACGACGGGTCGACCATGGCGGGCTGCTGGATCTTTTCGGGCAGCTGGACCGAAGATGGCAACATGATGGCGCGGCGGGACAATTCCGATCCCGACGATACCGGCATGTTCCTGAAATGGTCCTTTGCATGGCCCGCCAACCGGCGGATCCTGTACAACCGCGCTTCGGCGGACATGAACGGCAAGCCGTGGGACCCCACGCGCAAGCTGATCGAGTGGACCGGTGAGAAATGGGAAGGCTACGACGTGCCCGACATTTCACCCACCGCGAAACCCTCCGAGGTCGGCCCCTTTATTATGAACCAAGAAGGCGTCTCGCGCCTGTTCACCCGGGGCATGATGCGCGACGGGCCTTTCCCGACGCATATGGAGCCGTTCGAAAGCCCGATGCAAAACGTCTTTAACAAGAAGATGCGTGGCAATCCTGTCGCGCGGATTTTTGAAAGCGACGCCGCCCGCCTTGGCACCAGCGACGAGTTTCCCTTTGTGGCGACCTCGTACCGCCTGACCGAGCATTTCCACTACTGGACCAAGCACAACGTGGTGAACGCCGCGCTGCAGCCTGAATTCTTTGTGGAAATCAGCGAGGAACTGGCAGCCGAACGTGGCATCAAGAAAGGCGGTCGTGTTCGTGTCTGGGGCAAGCGTGGCGAAGTCTGGGCGAAAGCCGTGGTAACCAAGCGCCTGCGTCCGCTGATCTGCGACGGCAAACCCGTCCATGTGGTGGGCATCCCGCTGCATTGGGGCTTTATGGGGGCCGCAAAGAAAGGTTTCGGGCCGAACAGCCTGACGCCATTCGTCGGTGACGCCAACACGGATACGCCCGAATTCAAGGCGTTCCTTGTCAACATCGAACCCGCAGCAGAGGAGCCTGTCGCATGAAGGATACAGCAACTGGCCCGACCACTGCGGTCTCGAACCCGCCTGTCCAACCTATGAAGGCGTATTTCGATACGTCCGACATCGTCCGGATTTCGGCGACCAAAGACGTGCCTCAGCCCACCCGTCAGCTGGAAAAGCTGGCCAAGCTGATCGATGTGTCCAAATGCATCGGCTGCAAGGCCTGCCAATCCGCCTGTATCGAGTGGAACGATACCAAGCCGGAGATCGAGGAGAACGTGGGGGTCTATGAAAACCCCCACGATCTGACCCCGAACATGTTCACCCTGATGCGCTTCAGCGAATGGGAAAACCCTGAAACCGACGATCTGGAATGGCTGATCCGCAAGGACGGCTGCATGCATTGCGAAGACCCGGGCTGCCTCAAGGCATGCCCGGCCCCCGGCGCAATCGTGCAATATTCCAACGGAATCGTCGATTTCATCCACGATAACTGCATCGGCTGCGGTTATTGCGTCACCGGCTGCCCGTTCAACATTCCGCGGATCAGTCAGGTCGATCACAAAAGCTATAAGTGTACCTTGTGTTCCGACCGGGTGGCCGTGGGTCAGGGACCGGCCTGTGCCAAGGCATGTCCGACGCAGGCTATCGTCTTTGGTACCAAAGAAGACATGAAGGCCCATGCCGAAACCCGGATCGAGGATCTGAAATCGCGCGGCTATGACAACGCCGGTCTTTACGATCCTGCGGGCGTCGGTGGCACGCATGTCATGTATGTGCTGCACCATGCCGACAAGCCGGGCATCTATAACAACCTTCCGGAAAACCCGCGGATCTCTCCTCTGGTGGAAGGCTGGAAGGGTGTCACCAAGACCGCCGGTCTGGCTGTTGTGGGGCTTGCAGCCCTTGGCGCGACGCTGCACGGGCTGTTCAGCCGCGGCAACCGTCCCGACGATCATGACGATCAGGCCGCCGAAACACTGGTGGTCGAACGTCGCGATCCCGAAAACGGAGGGCATATCTGATGGCGCCACGTCCCTATTATTCGGAACGCGGGGATCACATCGACGGCAAGGCGCCAGTAACGGTCAGCCGTTACCGGGGCTTTACCCGCGCCAACCACTGGGTCACCGCCGCCACATTGATCGTGCTGGCCGTGTCCGGTCTGGCGTTGTTCCACCCCTCGCTGTACTTCCTGACGAACCTGTTCGGTGGCGGGCAGATCACGCGTTGGCTGCATCCGATTGTCGGTGTGGTGCTGTTCTTCAGCTTCCTGCTGATGTTCGTGCAGCTATGGCGTCTGAACATGCCCAAGCCCGAGGATGTGACTTGGACCACCCGCATCGGCGACGTGGTAAAAGGCAATGAAGACAAACTGCCCGAACTTGGCAAATACAACGCCGGTCAGAAATTCGTCTTTTGGGCGATGACCGGTCTGATCCTTGTGCTGATCGTCACCGGCGTGATGATCTGGCAGCAGTTCTTCGGATATTTGGTCAGCATCCCGCTGCGTCGTGTGGCCGTTCTAGTTCACGCCTTGGCAGCCGTGGCGATCCTGCTGGTCTTCATCCTGCATGTCTATGCGGCAGTTTGGACCCGTGGCACGCTGCGCGCGATGACCCGTGGCACCGTCACAGGTGGCTGGGCATGGCGTCACCATCGGAAATGGTTGCGCGAAATCGCCAGCCGCGACACAAAAGGCCCGGCAGAGTAATCTGCCGAGGCTTCATCGCCGACCCCCTGTGGCCGGTCGGCCCGGAGAAGACAATGAACACTCAGATCCAACCCGATCCATCGGCCATCGGCGGCGTCCCCAAGGCGCCGCTGACCTTTTTGCCGGACCCCGCGAAACTGTTCGCAACCCGGGCCGAACGGTTCGATTTTCTGGCCGAACACGGTGGTAATATCGCCCCTTATTTGCGTTTTCTTGGCGCACTGACTGCGGTGCAAGCGCGACTGGCCACTGAAATGCCAGCGGCCGACCCCTTGCCCGCCGACCGGATAGAACTGGCTCGTGCCAGCCGCATGCCCCCGATTGATCGCGCCGATCTGGCAACCGATGCAGCGCTTTACGCCACATTGGACCGTCTGCTTGATCTGGCAGCCGATATCGAGATGCCGGAACCTGCGCGCATTGCTCTGCAAGCAGTCAAAGCGGCAACTTTGGCCGACCGTCATTGGCTGTTGGAAAATGTGTTAGCCGACCGCATTCCCGACGACAGCGCGGCGGCACATCTGTTCGTCGCGGCTGCCATTCAGTTGCATCTGTCGCGCCTTGCGGCAACGCTGCCCGCCGACAAGCTGGTGCCGATCCGCACGGGCGTTTGCCCGTCTTGCGGGGGCCGGCCTGCGACCTCCAGCGTGGTGGGCATCGGCAATCTGGACGGTGCACGATACGCATCCTGTTCGTGCTGCACGACACAATGGAACGAGGTTCGCCTGACCTGCCTGTGCTGCGGGTCCACCAAAGCCATCAGCTATCGCAGCGTCGAAACCATCGAAGCGACCGTCCGCGCCGAGGTGTGTTCCGACTGTGACAGCTGGGTCAAAGTCCTCTACCAGAACAAGAACCACAGCCTTGAACCGGTTGCGGATGATGTGGCCAGTCTTGGACTGGACCTGATGATGAAAGAAACCGATAAAAAACGCGGTGGTTTCAATCCATATCTGGTCGGTTATTAATGAACGGTTTCCGCGCCCTTCCTTCGGTCGATCAGCTGTTGCAGACGCAACAGCTGCATCGCCTGATCGACGAATATGGCCGCAGTCTTGTGACCAAAGCAGCGCGGGTTGCGCTGGATGCGGCGCGGAGTGCGATCCGGAATGGCGCGGATGGCACGGTCGAGGCGGCGCGGCTGCCGCATCTGATCGGTGCCGATCTTGCAGCCGCAGCGCAAACCGCTTTGCGTCCGATGCTGAACCTGACAGGCACCGTGTTGCACACCAATCTGGGTCGCGCCATCCTCTCGGCCGAGGCGATAGCCGCTGCCAATGACGCGATGGCTGCCCCGCTGGCGCTAGAATATGATCTGGAAACGGGTGGGCGTGGCAAGCGCGATGATCATTTGCGCGACATCCTGTGCGAACTGACCGGTGCGGAAGATGCCACCATCGTAAACAACAATGCCGCGGCGGTGCTGATTGCCCTGAACACGCTTGGGCAAGGACGCGAATCCATCGTATCACGCGGTGAACTGATCGAAATCGGCGGTGCATTCCGGATGCCCGACATCATGGCCCGTGCAGGCACGCAACTGGTCGAGGTGGGCACCACCAACCGCACGCATCCCCATGATTACATCAATGCAGTCACCCCCGAAACGGCGCTGATCCTTAAGGTGCATACCTCGAACTACCGGATCGAAGGTTTCACGTCCGAAGTCGGGGGACATGACCTATCGCGGATCGCCCGCGATGCGAATGTCGTGATGATGAACGATCTGGGCGCGGGATCACTGGTTGATCTGTCGCAATGGGGCTTGCGCCGCGAACCCACCGTGGCCGAGGCCGTGGCCGAAGGCGCCGATCTGGTCACATTTTCCGGCGACAAGCTTTTGGGCGGCCCGCAAGCAGGCTTCATCGTCGGGCGGCGTGATCTGATTGCACGGATCAACAAGAACCCGCTGAAACGCGCCCTGCGTCTGGACAAGATCCGGATCGCGGCGCTGCAAGCCACTCTGCGGCTTTATCTTGATCCGGACCGCCTGACGGACCGTCTGCCGGTTCTTCGCATGCTGTCGCGACCCCAAGACCAGATTGCGGCACAGGCCGCGCGTCTGGCACCGCTGGTCGCCGCACGTCTGGCACCCCACGGGTTCGAGGCGGCGGTTACCGAATGTGCCAGCCAGATCGGCTCGGGGGCTTTGCCGACTGACACCATTCCTTCGGCGGGACTGCGACTGACAGGACAGGGCGGCACCGCACCACAGCGCTTGTCCGCGCTGTTACGCGCCCTGCCCCGACCGGTCATCGGGCATATTCATGATGGTGCCTTGGTTCTGGACCTGCGCTGCCTGACCGATGATGATGCACTGATACAGGCGCTGTCAGACCTATGATCATCGGCACTGCGGGGCATATCGACCACGGTAAGACAGCTTTGGTCAAGGCGCTGACCGGCACCGATGCCGACCGTCTGGCCGAAGAAAAGGCGCGCGGCATCACCATCGATCTGGGGTTTGCCTATGCCGATCTTGGCGGCGGCAGCATCACGGGGTTTGTCGATGTTCCGGGACATGAACGTCTGATCCATACGATGCTGGCGGGGGCCGGTGGTATCGACACGGCAATGCTGGTGATCGCGGCAGATGACGGTGTGATGCCGCAGACCCGCGAACATCTGGCAATTCTGGACCTGCTAGGTCTGGACCACGGGCTGGTTGTCATGACCAAGGCAGACCTTGCCGATACCGCCCGCCGTGCCAAGGTGACAGATGATATCCGGGCCTTGATCCAGAACACCCATCTGCGCAACGCCCGTATTATCCCGGTCTCGACAATCACGGGCGAAGGGCTGGACGAACTGCGCGCGACGCTGATCAGGGCCGAGGCTGACACTGCGGCCCGCCACTCCGACGGTCCGCTGCGAATGACAGTCGATCGCAGCTTTACCATGTCGGGCGCAGGCACGATCGTTACTGGCACAATCATCGCCGGTCAGGTCAGCATCGGCGATCAGGTGGTGGTCGGCCCTTCGGGGCTGACGGCACGGGTGCGCGGCATCCATGCACAAAGCAAACCCGCGGACCAAGGTCTGGCGGGTCAACGCTGCGCCTTGAACATCGCAGGTGACCAGATTACGAAGGAGGCGATCCATCGCGGCGACGTTGTTATGGCCCCAGCCCTGCATGCCCCGACCGACCGGATCGATGCCATCCTGACCGTCCTTCCGTCCGAACCTGCGCCGATTGGCACGTGGTTTCCCGCCCGTCTGCACAGCCATGCTGCGGAACTGGGTGCGCGGATTGTGCCGCTTGGCGATCCCATTGCACCGGGCAGTTCGGGTCCCGTCCAAATCGTGCTGGACCGTCCCCTGGCTGCGGGGATAGGCGATCGCTTTATCCTGCGGGATGTTTCGGCCATCAGAACCATTGGCGGAGGTGCGTTTCTGGACCTGCGCCCCCCGGCCCGCAAACGCCGCACGCCGCAGCGTTTGGCCCTGATCAAAGCCGCAATTCCTGCCGACCCTGCACATGCTCTGGCCGCGATGCTGGCAATTTCACCGGTCGATCTGACAATATTTTCCCACGACCGCGGCCTGTCATCCGATGCTACGCGGCTGGCGCTGTCCAGTGCGCGGGGGACCGATGTCGGCGGTCTGGTCTTGTCGGATGCCCATATCACTTTACTGCGCGACGGGATGCAGGCCGAACTGACGCAATTCCACGACGACAATCCCGACCTGTCAGGTCTTGGCCGTGAACGCCTTCGATTGTCACTGACCCCACGCCTGCCCAAGGTGCCCTATCTGGCGTTCCTGCACATCCAGGCGCAAACAGGGCATATTGTCCTTGACGGTTCATTCGTCCGCCTGCCCGGACACGAGGTGCGCCTGACCGAGGCTGATCAAAGCCTCTGGGACCGTATCGCGCCCTCTTTGACTGGCGAGATCCGCTTTCGTCCCCCGCGTGTGCGCGAATTTGCAACGGATTTCGGCCTTGATGAAAAAGAGGTTCGCCGCGTGCTGAAGCTGACCCAGAAACTTGGGCGCACGGACCAGATTGCCCACGACCATTTCTTTGCCCGCAGCACCACAGCCGAAATGGTGATGATCCTGCGCGATGTGGCCGAGACGTCAGAGGACGGCTGGTTCACCGCTCCGCTGTTCAGGGATCGCGTGCAGAATGGTCGCAAAGTCGCGATCGAGATTCTGGATTTTTTCGATCGCCATGGCGTCACCTTCCGGCGTGGTGATATGCGGCGGCTGAACCCGCACCGCCTAGATTTGTTTGTCTAGGCTGGCACCGCCCTGTTCGATCACCGCCTCCATTGCCACATGGCTGGAAGTGCCGTGAACATAGGGCAGTGACGAAATGCTTTCGGCCATGATCTGCCGGTAATGCGCCATATCCCGTGACCGGACCTTTAGCAGGTAATCGAACCCTCCGGCGATCATATAACACTCCTCGACCTCGGGGATGGTGCGAACGGCGGTGTTGAAGGCCTCTAGCGCTTTCTGGCGGGTGTCGGTGACGCGCACCTCGATATAGGTGACATGCGTCAGGCCCAGCTTCAGCGGTGACAGGATCGCGCGATAGCCGGTAATCAGGCCTGCGTCTTCTAGCTGGCGGATGCGGATGGCGACGGGTGTTTTCGACAGACCGACCTTGCGCGCCAGTTCGGTGATAGGAATGCGCGCATCCGCGATCAATTCTGCCAGAATGCGGCGATTGGTCGGGTCCAGCAGATCGGTCATTGTCCAGAGTTACCTTTTAAAATGGTCAGGATGTCTAGCCTTTTGCCCCCCTTTGGACACATCGTCCAGCCTTAACCCTGTATGCTTCGCAAAACTCAAGGGGGCTGCCATGACCGATCTGTCCGCATTCGATTCTGCTGCAAAATTCCAGCCGGAAGGCCCTTTGCTGGACCAATTGACCGCGATGGCCGCACTAGATGCGACAGACCGCCAACGCATCAGCGCCAGCGCCGCTGATCTGGTCACCCGCATCCGTGCCGAATCCGATCCAACGATGATGGAACTGATGCTGGCCGAATACGGTCTGTCCACGCAAGAGGGAGTCGCCCTGATGTGTCTGGCCGAGGCGATGCTGCGCGTCCCCGACCGCGCCACTATCGATGCGTTGATCGAAGACAAGATTGCGCCATCCGACTGGGGCCGTCATTTGGGTGAATCCTCCTCGAGCATGGTGAATGCATCGACTTGGGCATTGATGCTGACCGGCAAGGTGCTGGATGACGAACACCCCGGTCTGGCAGGCACCCTGCGTGGCGCGATCCGCCGTGTCGGAGAACCGGTCATCCGCACTGCAGTGACCCGCGCCATGCGTGAAATGGGCCGTCAATTCGTTTTGGGGCAGACAATTTCGGACGCCTTGTCACGCGCGAAGGCGCAGGAAAAAAAGGGCTATTCCTACAGCTATGACATGCTGGGCGAAGCAGCAATGACGCAGGCCGATGCGGACCGCTATGCCGAAGAATATCGTAAGGCGATCAAGGCCATCGCGGGCGCATGCGACAAGGGTTCGGTACGCCGGAACCCCGGCATTTCGATCAAGCTGTCAGCGCTGCACCCGCGGTACGAGGTGGCGCAAGCCGACCGCGTGATGGATGAACTGGTGCCTGTCGTGCTGGATCTGGCGCAGCGGGCCAAGGCCGCCAATATGGGCCTGAACATCGACGCCGAAGAACAGGACCGTCTGGCCTTGTCGTTGCGGGTGATTCATGCGGTTCTGGCCAATCCTTCGCTGTCGGGATGGGACGGTTTCGGCGTGGTGGTCCAAGCCTACGGCAAGCGTGCCGGTGCCGCCATCGACTGGCTTTATGCCCAAGCCACCGAACTTGACCGCCGCATCATGGTGCGCTTGGTCAAAGGTGCCTATTGGGACACAGAAATCAAACATGCACAGGTCGAGGGGTTTGACGGCTTTCCGCTGTTCACCACCAAGACGAGCACCGATGTCAGCTATATCGCGCTGGCCCGCAAGTTGCTGGGAATGAACGACCGGATTTATCCGCAATTTGCCACGCATAACGCGCATTCTGTCGCCGCCGTGCTGGATATGGCATCGGGGCATGACTATGAATTCCAGCGGCTGCACGGAATGGGCGAACGTTTGCATGACATTGTCCTGCGCGATCACAGCACAGCTTGCCGCATCTATGCCCCCGTCGGCGCACATCATGACCTGTTGGCCTATCTGGTGCGGCGTTTGCTGGAAAACGGCGCGAACAGCAGCTTTGTGAACCAGATCGTCGATGAGGACGTCACACCGGCGCAGGTCGCGCAAGACCCCTTCGAGGCTTTGGCAACGGCAACGCCCCCAGCATCGCTGGTCAAACCGGATGCAATTTATGGTGCGGATCGGGTCAATTCGCAGGGGTTCGATCTGAATGCGCACGACGTATTGGACCGCATTGCTGCCGCGCGTGACGGTGCGATTGCCGATGCAGATCCACTGACCCTGCGTCCTGCCACCGGCGAAACCCGACCAGTTGTGAATCCTGCCGACGGGACAGTTCTGGCCGAAATCACGATGGCCGATACAGCCACCGTGAACCGTGCCGTCGCGGATGCCCGAGTATGGGATGCGCCCGCATCCGAACGCGCCGCGGTCCTGCGACGCGCCGCCGATCTTTACGAAGCCGAATTTGGTCCGCTTTTCGGCATTCTGGCGCGTGAAGCGGGAAAGACATTGAACGACGCGGTTGCAGAGTTGCGCGAAGCGGTCGATTTTCTGCGCTATTACGCGCAGCAGGGTGAGGGTTGCGATGATGCTGCCCGCGGGACCATTGTCGCCATCAGCCCCTGGAATTTCCCGCTGGCCATCTTTACCGGACAGATCTCGGCGGCGTTGATGGCGGGGAATGCGGTGCTGGCCAAGCCAGCCGAACAGACCTCCTTGGTGGCAGCATATGCAACATCGTTGCTTCATATGGCCGGCGTTCCGACATCGGCGCTGCAATTGCTGCCCGGCGACGGTCAAACGGTCGGCGCGGCGCTGACGAAATCCGATGGTGTTTCCGGCGTGGTCTTCACCGGTTCGACCGAAACCGCGCAAATGATCGCCAGCAGCATGGCCGATCACATGGCGCCCGGCACGCCATTGGTTGCAGAAACCGGCGGATTGAATGCCATGATCGTGGACAGCAGCGCCCTGCCCGAACAGGCGGTGCGCGATATCATCGCCTCCAGCTTCCGTTCGGCGGGACAACGGTGTTCAGCGCTGCGCTGCCTCTACGTGCAAGAGGATGTCGCCCCACAGGTCATCCGGATGATCCAAGGCGCGATGGATCTGCTGCGTGTCGGCGACCCTTGGGATCTGTCCACCGATGTGGGGCCGGTTATCGATCAGGATGCCCGCGACCAGATCAACGCCTATCTTCACGAAAGACAGGCCGATATCCTGCACCGTCTTGCAGTGCCCGATACCGGCCATTTCGTCGCGCCGTCCCTGATCTGCGTGTCCGGCATCCATGATCTGCCACGCGAGATTTTCGGCCCCGTGCTTCATGTTGCCACCTATAAGGCGCGTGATCTGGATAAGGTTGTTCAGGACATCAATGCGCGTGGATACGGCCTGACCTTCGGTCTGCACACCCGTATCGACAGCAGGGTCGAACAGGTGACCAAGGCGATCCATGTCGGCAACATCTATGTCAACCGCAATCAGGTCGGCGCGACCGTCGGCAGCCAGCCTTTCGGGGGCGAGGGTTTGTCAGGCACCGGTCCCAAAGCGGGCGGTCCGAGATACCTGCCGCGCTTTTTTGCACCGCAGCAATTCACGAAACCAGACGCTGTCACCCTTTTGCCCGGCCCCACCGGAGAACTGAACCAACTAAGCGTCATGCCGCGCGGTCCGGTGCTGTGCCTTGGACCCGACGCCACAAACCTTCGCGCCCAGACAGAGGCAGTTCGCGCCCTGGGCGGCAGACCGGTGGAAGGCGATGAGGCATCATTGACGACAATACCTGACCTTGCCGCAGTCCTCTGGTGGGGTGATGCAGAAAGGGGCCGCCAATACGCACGCCAGCTTAGCAAAAGAAAAGGCGCGATTGTGACGCTGGTTACAGCCATGCCCGATGTCGCCCATGTGTGCCACGAACGTCATCTTTGTGTGGACACCACAGCTGCGGGTGGCAACGCCGCATTGCTGGCAAGCTAAAAACCGCGTTCTGCCCCGACCACCAAAAATTGGTCGGGGCAGAACTAACCGCTACAATGCATTCCGATTTCTGATTTGAAGACCGAAAATCGGGGCCTTTAGCCGCCTGAGGTTGTACCGGGAACTGTTCACAATCGCCTGATCTGCCTGTTTTTTCGTAAATAACTTGGCGCATCAATTTCGAATAAAGCCCCATTTGGATGCAGTCTATCAAGACAACCTGTTGTTTAAATTTCTTTTATCATCAGCACACCTATGCATTCCTGCCCAACTTGCATCCTGAACTTGACTTAAGTTAGCTTTATGCGGAACCGGCGGTTGGACATTCCGTTGGATTATTGGGTCGTGCGGATCAAGCGTCCGGTCAGACCCTTGGATTGCAAAACCAATTTATCGAGAATGTATAATGGCGACAGACGGCATCACTAAAAGACGTGCTCCGGTCGGTTGGGGCGTTCGGATCCTTGCATGGGTCTGCATCCTCTTCGGGGCAGTTCTGTTTTCGGGCGGCGTGTGGCTGATGGCCCTTGGTGGCAGCTGGTATTACGGCATCGCGGGACTGGGGCTGGTGATCACCGGCGCATTACTGAACCGTGGCAATATACTTGCTGTCTGGATCTATGCCGCCATCTGGGCTGCGACGATGGTCTGGGCATGGTGGGAAAGCGGCAGTGATCTGTGGGCGCAAGTCCCGCGCATGCTGTCCCCGACGGTTATCCTTGTCGCAGTGCTGCTTTGTATCCCTGCATTGACCCGTGCTGGTCAAACCCGTGCCGGACAGCTGCGCCACTAAGCAACTGCCGACTGAATTCTTCTTCAGATTGCGTCGGCCTTGCCGACTCAGGAGAAACCGATGACATCCAGTTCCCGCCCCCATCTTCGCACGACATCGGCACTGGCGCTTGCCGCAGCGCTTAGTTTTGCCGCGCCGATAGCCTTCGCTCAGGATAGTGCCGCCGAGACATCGCAAACCGACCAAGAGGCGATGCCCTATAACGCACCTGCCGAAAACGCTGAACAGATTGCGCCCGCAGCGCAGGAACCGACCGGAGAGTTGCCAGAGGCCAGTGACATCGCCTCGGACACGCCTGCCCCGTCACAGCCTGCGATGCCCGTCGATGTCGGGGCCGATTGGCCTTATTACGGTGGCGACGGCAGTGCACAACGCTTTTCGCCGTTGGACCAGATTACGCCGGAAAACGTCAGCAATCTGGAACGCGCCTTCGTATATCATACCGGTGATATGCCGACCGGCAGCGCAGAGGGTAAGTATTCGCCAGAGACAACCCCGCTGAAGATTGGTGATAATCTGGTCATGTGTTCGCCAATGAATACATTGATTTCCATTGATCCGGCCACGGGCGAAGAAAAATGGCGCTATGACCCCGGTGTCAGCAATGATGCAATCCCCTACGGCGCAACCTGCCGCGGTGTGGCCGCCTATACCGACCCCGATCTGGAAGAGGACGATGTCTGTAAGGTAAAAATCATCGAAGGCACAATTGATGCCCGCCTGATCGCCGTCGATCTGGCCACCGGCGAACCCTGCACCGATTTCGGCAACAATGGTGCGGTCGATCTTTGGGACGGCATCGGTGAAAAGGTCCCGGGGTGGTACGCCATTTCGGCACAGCCGACGGTCGTGAACGGGGTAATCGTCACGGGCGCGCAGGTCAAAGACGGACAGGCCGAGAATGCACCATCCGGTGTGATCCGTGGCTTTGATGCAAAGACCGGCGAGCTTGCCTGGGCGTGGGATCTGGCGGACCCCGAGCGTATGCGTAATGGCCCCCCCGAAGGCGAAACCTATACGCGCGGCACGCCGAATATGTGGACTTCGGCCAGCGCGGATGAGGAACGTGGTATCGTCTATCTGCCATTGGGCAATTCGGCGGTCGATTACTACGGCTCTAACCGGTCGGATGTTGAAAACGAATATGCTACCTCGCTTGTCGCGCTTGATGCATCGACCGGCGAAGAACTGTGGCACTTCCAAACGGTCCGCAATGATGTCTGGGACTATGACCTCAGCTCGCAGCCGACCTTGCTGGATTATCAGGGCCAGCCCGCGCTGCTGCTGACGACCAAGCAGGGTGATATCTATATCCTGAACCGCGTGACCGGCGAGGCGATCACCCCCGTCGGTGAAATCACCGATGCCCCCAAAGGTGATATCGAGCCTGACTTTATTTCGGACAGCCAGCCGGTATCGGAATGGGCAACCTTACGTAAACCGCCGCTGACTGAAAAGCGGATGTGGGGTTTCACCCCGATTGACCAACTGTGGTGCCGTATCCAGTTCCGTCGCGCGAATTACGACGGCTATCTGACGCCGCCTTCGACCGAACCCTATATCCAGTATCCCGGCTATAACGGCGGCAGCGACTGGGGATCGATTGCCATCGACCTAGAACGTAACTTGCTGATTGCCAATTATAACGATGTGCCGAACCTGAACCATCTTGTGCCCCGTGAAGAGGCGGATGAACGTGGATGGAAGCCCATCAACGAACTGGAAGGCGCGGCTGAAGGCGGTGCTGAGGGTGCAGGTGATCCGCAAGCCGGCGCACCCTATGCGATTTCGGTGAATGCCGGCTGGCGGTCGGGACTGACCGGCATGCCATGCACGCAACCCCCTTACGGCGGCATTACGGCCATCGATCTGGACACCGGCGAACCTGTGTGGGACACGCCCATCGGCACCGCGCGCCGCAACGGCCCGTTCGGCATTCCATCAAAACTGCCACTGAAAATCGGCACGCCGAACAATGGCGGTCCGGTTGCAACGGCGGGTGGTTTGATCTTTATCGGTGCCGCTACTGATAACATGTTCCGCGCCATCGACATGAAAACAGGCGAGACCCTGTGGTCCGATGTTCTTCCAGCAGGTGGTCAGGCCAATCCCATTTCATATGAGGTGGATGGCGAACAATATGTCCTGATCGCGGCTGGTGGCCATCACTTTATGGAAACCGGCGTAAGCGATGAAATTATCGCTTATAAGCTGCCAAAGTAAGCCCAAGGACCTGCATAAATGCGATGGCCGGTAATACCGGCCATCGCTTATCTGTCTGCGCCATTTTGTACTATAAATACCCGTCAGAACTGACGTGCCGCTTTCCATGGCTGTGACTTGAAAAACGCCGTCAGCTTTGCAACCCCGATGATCGTTGCCGCGCCTAGAACATTGACAAAAAGCGCCGCCAAGGGACCGTTGCCGACAACGCTGAAAATCGCACCGAACACACGGGCCAGCACCATAGAGGCGGCAAAGACTGCCAAGGATTGCTGACCGACCTGTGATACAATCCCGATAATCCGGCCAAGCCATCCCCCCCTGATAAGTCTTGAACCACCCGGACCTGCGGCGATCCAGGCCAGATAGGCCAAAGCCAGAAAATGCATAAAGCGGAATATGCCAAAGTCGGATTTGCTGATCAGTATCCGCCAGTCACCCCGCCATTCCCGCACAAACTCTGACATATTGATGATCTTGTACCATGCAAAGGGGACAGACAGGATGACGACCGCGATTGCCAGCCAGATCAGCCAGCGCCGGACTGGTGGGGCCGGTATCCAACCCAGCATGAATGCAAAACCGGCGAAGAAGATCAGCTGCCATGCAAACGGGTTAAAAAACCACGCGCGGGTCGACGGCTTTTCGAACCACAATTCGGCTGGCAGGCTAAGACCTGCGGTGGCTGCAATCCACAGACCGATGCTTGCGCCGATGGCCAGACGTGGATCGACTTTGGCAAAGGCCATCATCACCGGAATCAGCATCAGGATGACGATATACATCGGCAGGATGTCAAAGTAGTTCGGCACATAGGTCAGGGTAAACAGGCCGATCAGGTTCGGACCTGCATTGTTCAGGAAATGATTCAAATTTAATGCGCTGACCTCGTTCCGCGGGAAAAGGCCTGTTTCGTTCAGGGTCAACATCAGGGTCAGCGTCACGAAAAAGACGCCCATATGCACCCAATAGACCTGCCATACCCGATGGGCGATCCGTAAAGCACCCATCAGCCATCCTGCGCGGCTGAAGATTGCGCCGAATGCCAATGCCGAGGCCATGCCGGAACAGAACACAAAAATCTCGGTGGCATCAGAAAAGCCGAAGCGCGCCGGTATCCATAAGGTCCATGGATTGCGGCTTATATGAGCAATCAGGATGATAAACATGCCGATGCCGCGAAAAAAATCCAAACGGGGGTCGCGTTTTCTACCCACCCTCTGTGTCGTTGTCGTCATATCAGACGGCCTGCCTTCTGGCTGTGTGTATCAGTGAAAGGCGCGCGGCTGCATAGCCGTCTTCATTGCCACCGCGCAGGTCCATGCGGCCGCGCAGCAATCCCTCGGCGGCGTCCAGATGTCCGCCACGAAGCGCCGCCTCGATGGTGACGCGGTCAAAAACATCGCGCTGCGCGTGGCTGCCACCGATAGACAGCATATCCGCGTGACCGGCATTCAGATGCTGCCATGCGCTAGAATATTCGCCATTTGCGAACGCTTGCAAACCCTGTGCCAGTTTCAGGCCGGGATGGGCCATAATTTGGTCGGCCTCGGATGTGCTTTGGCTGTGGTGCATCCGTGCAATCAGACCGGCCGCAGCCTCATCCCGATCACCTCCGCAAAGGGCAAGCATGTAGTGCAGATCCGCAAAGGCAAGACAGCCGTCCTGTGCGCGATGTTCGGACAGAACGGCAAGTTCTTCCCATCGGTCACCGACATCAATGCCATCTAGATCCAGCCGGGACAAAAGCGAAGCCGCATTGGCGATGTCACGATAATCGTCGGTCTTATCATTGCGGATATCGGCATCATATAACGCCAGCGCCGCATCATATTCACCCAGATCCAGATGCATCAAAGCGCGGTGCCACCAGACGTGATACCGGAAATTGTTGCAATGCGCCCACGATTGTTCGCGACCGGTCAGAAAATCCAGCCCCGCACGGGCGCGACCTGTCATATCGAAGACATGCGCCACGGCGTGCAGCCCCCATGCATCATCGGGGGCCAGCACAAGACCGTCGCGACCGGCACGTTCGGCGGCGGCATATTCACCGGTTTCCTCTAATGTAAAAGCGTGGCACCCCAGCAGATAGCCACGCCACGGGTGGTCATCCCATGCGCCGATGACATCCTCGATCGATTGACGCATTTCGCCGGGGCGGCCCATGATGAAATGGATGCCCTGAAGCAGTTTCATGACCAAAGCATCGCGGAGGTTCGCGTCCAGAACAACCTGCAGACGCCCTGTTGCCCCCGAGGGGCGACCGTCCAGCCAGTCGCCCAAGGCATGAACAAAGGCCATTTCACGCGCGGTGCCAGGGGCCCCTGTAAGTGCCTCGGTGTGGGCTTGCCGCGCAACGACGACCATTTCCGACCGGCCCAGCAGCATGCATGACAATCCGCGAATGGCTTGCCCCAAGGCAAAATCGGGGGCCGCCGCCAAGACCTTGTTCAATGCCGGACCCGTGCTCGCGGAATGGGACAGGACACCATGGATCACCGCGTTCCAATCGCCGATCAGTGTAGGCGGAAGCGAGGTAGGCACTCCACTCAGGTCATCAGAAATGGGCATGTGCAAACCTTTCAAAGGGTATCAGGACAGATCACCACGTCGAAATGCGGCAATTGGTAGGCTTCTATTCGTGCGCTGCACTCATTTTGTTACATAGCGGCCAGTGGTTTCACGGACGTTCGTGGTATTCAAAAAGCGCCGTCATATGCGCGTTTGGGTATGCGGGCCGCGATCAGCGTGAAGCGGTCGCGCGTCAGGGCCGCGGCAGCTTCGGATGCAAGATCGTCGCGATCGGTGACTGTTACACCATGCCCCCCAAAGGCGCGGGCAAGGACAGCAAAATCGGTGCCGGTCTGATCTGCACCGAAATCAACGCCAAGATTGGGGCGTTTTGTGCCGCGTTGCTTTAATTCGATCAGCGACAGGCTGTCATCCACCAAGACACAGATGACAATCGGCAGATTATGCCCCATCAGTGACGCCAGTTCACCCGCGCCCATTTCCAGCCCTGCATCACCGACAAACGCAAGCACGGGAACATCGGGACGGCCCATTTTCGCGCCGGCGGCCAATGGCACGGCACATGCCATGGTGCACAACCCCGAGGATTGCAGCATACTGCGCGGCGTCGGGCATTCCCACATCTGGCTGACAAGAATGCGATGCGCGCCGCTGTCGGCGGTGATGATCGTGTTGGCGGGCATCGCATCCCGCAGCGTTGCGAACACCTGATGCGGACCCCAGTGATCGCGGGTCCCGAAGGCATCCTTCAATGCATCACGCGCGATTGCCGGCGCATTGTCAGGCCAACGCGTCGGTGCGTTATGCGATAATGATGGCAGTGTTTCCACAAGATTGCCGATCAGCAGATGATCGGCATGATGCATCCCGTGGGTTCTGGCACAGGGAGCAACCTCAATCACCGTTTGATCATCACGCCAAGGATTACGCCATCCGATCCGCATCTCGATCGGGTCGTATCCCAGCAATAGGATACAGTCGGATTGCGCCATTAGCGGCATCAGGATGCCATCTGCTTTCGGGGATAGACCCGTGCCGCCAAGACATAACGGATCGCCTTCATCCATCAGGCCCTTGCCCTTATAGGTGGTCATCAGCGGAATATTATGAATGCGGCAAAAACTGCTGACCATATCGCCAGCCCCTTCATTGACCGCATCAACCCCCGCAATGGCGATCGGATGTCGTGCTTGGGTAAGCGCCTGCAACGCTGCTTGCATTGCAGCAGCAGGGGGGTGACCCGCGTAGCTTGGTAATGCTTGCGCCACGGGCGTTTCATCCATGACACCCTCGGCCACGCCGATCGGCACATCGACATGCACCGGCCCCGGCTGCCCCGAGGTTGCCAGCGCAATCGCCTTGGCCATTCCCGCGCCAACCGCGCCCGCGGCCAAGCGGAAGCTGCCTTTGACAATCGGTCGCAACATCGCCTGATGATCGAAGACCTGATGGGTATAGGTTTCCGCTTCGGCCGCATCGACGCAACCGGTCAGGAAGATCATCGGCACGCGATCCTGCATGGCGTTGGCAATCACATTGACCGCATTCGCGACACCCGGCCCCAATGTCGCAACCAGCACCGGCAATGCGCCGGTGGTGTGCCACAGCCCTTCGGCCATGAAGCCGCCGCCGTTTTCATGCTTGACCAAAACAAATGTCAGACCCGCCTGATCCAGTCCTTGCATCAGGGCCAGAACCTCGCCTCCGGGAATGCCGAACGCATGGCTGGCACCGGCCTTCGCCAGCGAGGCCCCGATAATATCCGCGCCTGTTGTCGTCATTCTTTAAAATGTCCTTCAATCACGCCGGAGCCGGCCAGATCCCGAAGGGTTTCATCACTTAATCCCAACTGATCGGCCAGAATCCTGATGGTATCCTGCCCCAGCATCGGTGGCGCTTTGGTATATTTTACCGGAGTGTCCGACATTTTCAGCGGATTGCCTATCAAATCGACATAGCCTTTTTCCGCCACGGGATGCGGCAGGCTTATCTTCATCTGGCGTGCAGCCACCTGTTCGCTGGCAAATACCTGCGCCAGATCATTCACGGGCCCTGCGGGAATATTATGCGCCTTACACACCGATAGCCAATTTTCGGCGCTGAGGCCCGCAGTAAACGCCGAGATTAGAGGGATCAGGACATCACGGTTGCATACACGCGCCCTGTTGGTGGCAAAGCGCGGGTCGGTTGCCAGACCGGGGGCACCGGCTTGGGTCACAAAGCGTTCAAACTGACCGTCATTGCCGACCGCCAGAATAAATGTGCCGTCAAGCGTCGGAAAGGTGCCATAGGGAACGATGGTCGGATGGTCATTGCCACGCCGCGGTGGAACCTGTCCATCGGTCAGATGCGCCACACCCTGATTGACCAGCATAGCGATCTGCGCATCCATCAACGAGATGTCAATATACTGCCCCACCCCCGAGGTGTGCCGAGCCTGAACCGCGGCCAGAATCCCGACGGTTGCATACATTCCGCACAGCAAATCCGCGATGCCGACACCAGCCTTCATTGGCGGACCGTCGGCATTGCCTGTCAGGCTCATCAAACCGGCTTCGCCCTGTACCAGAAAATCATATCCGGCCCGTCCGGCATTCGGTCCCGTCTGGCCGAAGCCGGAAATCGAACAATAGACCAACCGCGGATTGATCTTTTTCAGCGTGGAATAATCAAGACCATAGCGTGCCAGATCGCCGGCCTTGAAATTCTCGACCACGATATCGCAGGTCGCAGCAAGCTGCCGGATCACATCCTGCCCGCGCGGATCGGCAATATTGACCGCGACAGAATGTTTGCCGCGGTTTGCCGACATATAATAGGCACTTTCACGCGTCTCTTGACCTTCGGCATCACAAACGAATGGCGGGCCCCAGCCCCTTGTGTCATCGCCCGCGCCGGGGCGTTCTATCTTGATCACCTCGGCCCCGAGGTCCGCCAGCAATTGCGTCGCGGTGGGGCCCGCAAGAATACGCGACAGATCCAGAACGCGCAGACCAGCAAGGGCCTGCGCATTTTCGTTGTTCGAAGCGGCGCTTTCGGTCACGCAATATGTCCAATCATTTGTTCTGGCCGGTCAGTTTTCGGCCGGTGCCTGCGACTGGAAACCGGGAATACGGCCCCGTGACGCTTTTTCCGCTTCAAGACCGGCCCATTCTTCTTCCGAGGTGTCCAGATATCCGGGAATATCCTCTTCCCAAGTGTCAACCACATCCTCGGTGATATTCAAGTAAAGCTTGTTATCGATAATCCGCCACAGGTTCGGATTGCCGGGAACCTTTGACCCGACAGCAACCCCATAGGCACAATGCCCGTCATATTGCGGCACATAGGCGGCGGGATCAGCCTGAAAGCGGGCGCGGTTTTCCTTGGATGCAAATGCGAAAGTCGCGTCGTTATAGTCGGCGGTAAATTCTGCCTTTCCAGCCAATGGTGCTGGCTGTTCCCCACCGATTTCAGCCTGCGTCAGGTCGAAATAGGAGACGACATCATAGCCGGATACGGCATAGCCCGTCCGGTCCAGATATTGCGGCCCTGCGAAAACTGTTCCCGCCATGCCGACCGAAATTGCAAGAGTAAGCGCGGTTGTTCTGAACATCGAAAGCTCCTGACACGGTGTACAGGGCCTTTCGTCGGCTACGGTCATTCTGTTACAGATTGACCGTGATTTTTTATGTGGATTAAAATTTTACCGTTTTTCACCAGGAAACGGCATCAGACGGATAATGGCCCTGATATCGACCTGCATTGGCGCGTGGACCTATCCTAACCCCGAACCATACAGCTAACGGCCATATGACCGCGTCATTCCCTTCGGCGTTCTGCCAAGCAAAACGCCGAAGGGAGGTCATGGCACCTTTTATCCGTCGTTACGCGGAGCGCCCGGCTGACCATTACCCCCACCCGGAGGAGGACCGTGGCGCATGGGGGCCGAGGCATCGCAAGTCCCGTTCGCCTCCTCAAGCGTGCAGCCGACTTCGGCGACATGGCAGCCTAGAATGGCGTTATCACCGGGCGCGCCTGCAAAATAAAGATAACCGACCCCCTCGACCATCATGCCGTTGCACATATCCAGCTTATCCGCGACATCGTCGTTATGCTGCATGATCGGCAGGCCATCCATGGCGATACCGATCTGCGGGCCGTAATCTGCGGTGTCTGTCGTGGCTGCGGGCGCATCGCCCAAGCAGGTCGTGACCGCGTGATAGTGATAGCCGACATTGGGGTTCACATGCCCGCCGCAATCGTCGAAAGGCGCAACCGTATGTGCGGCCAGAATGGCGTCAAGCGGTGCAGGCCCATCAAGCCTGATGCCGTTGTAGGCCAGACCGGAACCTTGGCGTGTCGTATCGGCAGGTTCGTCCAGCATGACAGGCGTCATCGGAATGACATAGGTAATCGAGGCGTCATCCGGCAGGTATTCGGGCAGGCATTGAACACAGTAATTCTGGTATTCGGGATCGACATCCGGACGCGCGGCAGCCTCGCAGGCTTCCAGCGTCCCGGTATAGCGGATGTCACCGGACTCTGCGTCAAACAGCTGCCATTCGGTATCACCGTAAATTTCTGCCAAACGGCTTATAAAATCGCCATCGACGTCCTGAACCTGTCCGTCGAGAAACCAGATCCCGCCCTTATCCGCACCATCGGCGATGTTCGTAGGGCACCACGGCCCCGGCGTGTAATCCTTGGGACTGGGCTTGACCGTGATCGAGAAACAGGACCCCTCTGTGCCACCCGAAAGCGTGCAATCCACGACCGAAGGTCCATCAACAATGTCCGCGGTCGAGAAAAATTCTTTGATGTCATCAATCTGACTGGCATTGGCACCAAAAGGCATCAACGCAGATGTGGCAATCAGAAGTGCGGCAAGGCGACTGGTTTGGGGCATATAGCTTCCCGTCCTTTCATGAAGGTTACAGAATTGTACCAGTTCCCGACACATCGGTCATCCGGAACCTGCGAATGGTTGCACCGGTTACCTGCTGGATGTCCAATCACAGGGTTGAAATGGTAATCTGCTGACAGGATTTTGGCGGCACACTTTCAACCATAAGCCAAACCTGGATCGCACCATGAAGGGTGACAATTCAGCACCTGCGACCGGTGCTGCAGCCGATCAGGAATGCCCCAAAGTCAAAATGCTGAATGATTTTTGCGAAGTCCGCTTCAAATCGACTACGCAAATCCGGAACGCGCTCCGGTTAAGGATTGGCAATAACAGATATAAAAATCAGCCGTCCTTCTGCATGTTGGCTGCATAGTTCTTTGTTAATGCCATATCATGAAGCGCCTTCGCATGTCCTTGACCGCCAAAATGTTCACGGCAATTGCCGCCACAGCTGTTCTGGTTGTGGCGATAATGGCGTTGTTGGTCGCATCCTCTATGCGTGACGGATTTTCGCAATATGTGCTGACAGGGGAACTGGCGCAGTTTGACGATCTGGCCGGTGCGCTCGGGGACATATATGACCCCGAACAGCCCGATTGGCCGGAATTGCAGGAAGGTCCGGTCACATGGTCCGAATTTGTGCGCCTGCACCTGCCGTTGAAGGGACCGCATTCCGGCATGCATCCCCTTGGTCCTCCTCCGCCAGAGCTTGCGGCCGGTCCGATGATGGTGGACCAACGTCTTACACTGTCCGACGCCCATGGCCGATATATTGCAGGGGCCCCTGAACGTCAGGCCCTGTTCAAAAGCCGCCGGATCTGCAGCGCCGATCCCTGCGATGACACAAATATTGTTGGTTATCTTGGCCTGAATGCGCCTGCTTTCGATACAATCGATAATTTTTTCCTGCGCGGACAGTATAAATCGCTGGCGTTGGCGGCATTGATTGCGGTTCTGATCTCGGCCGCGGCGGCTTTTCTGGTGGCACGTCAGTTGCTGGATCCGATCAAACGTCTGGAAGGCGGGGCGAAGACCCTTGCCGCAGGGGATTACACCGCACGCATGGTTCAGGACCGCACGGATGAGCTGGGCCAGCTGATCGGCCATTTCAATGCGCTGGCGGCCACATTGCAGCAAACCGAACAGGCAGAGCGGGCATGGATTTCAAACACTAGCCATGAACTGCAAACTCCGCTTGCCGTGCTTCGTGCCCAGATCGAGGCCTTGCAGGATGGCATTCGCAAGCCTGACCGCAAGACGCTTGCACAGATGCATTCGGCTTTGATGCGGCTGTCGCGTTTGGTACAGGATATCAAGGTACTGTCCCACGCCAAGGAATCCGGTCTTGGTCCGGCCTTGGGAATCGAGGATCTGTCCGAGATTGCGCGCGATGCCGCAGCGCAGGCACAACCGCGTTTGAAAGCCAAGGACATCCATCTGGCAACCGAACTGGAAGCCGCCTCTTTGGTGATTTGCGACAGGGTTCGGATTGGTCAGGTCATCGACAATCTGCTTCAGAATGCGGAACGGTACACGGATTCCCCCGGACATGTCCTGATGACGGTGGAACATCTTGACGGGACCGTGCAACTGACAATCCAGGACACCCCGCCAACCGTACCACAGGATATTATGCCAAAAATCTTTGACCGCTTCTTTCGCGCCGAAGGATCACGGTCGCGCGCCTTCGGTGGATCGGGTCTTGGGCTGGCCGTTTGCAAGGCAATCGTCGAAGCCCATCAGGGCAGGATTACCGCGCAACAATCATTGATGGGTGGTATCAAGATCACCGTGACCTTACCCGAGGCGAACAAATGACTGTGCCCAATATCCTGATCATCGAAGATGAAACCGATCTGGCCGAGGTGGTCCGCGACTATCTGATTGCAGCAGGCATGACCGTCGAGTTGCTTTTCGAAGGCACCGATGCAGTTGAAATGGCATCGACAGGCCGGTTCGACCTGATGGTGCTGGACCTGATGCTGCCGGGTGTCGACGGGCTGACCATTTGCCGGGAATTGCGTAAAACATCGGATCTGCCAATCATTATGACCACTGCCAAAGTCGAGGAAATCGATCGTCTTCTGGGGCTGGAAATGGGCGCGGATGATTATCTGTGCAAGCCGTTTTCACCGCGCGAACTGGTGGCACGAGTGCGCGCGGTGTTGCGGCGCAGACCCACGAATGACGCCGGATTACCGGTGCCGGATACCCGCACACGACTGTTGATTGATGCTGACAAATGGCGCGCCACATTGGATGGTGCCGATCTGGACCTGACGCGGCGGGAATTTTCCCTGCTTGCCGCCCTTGTGGCACGACCGGGGCGGGTGTTTTCGCGCGATCAGCTGCTGTCGCTGGCGTTTCCCGATGATACTGCCGTTTTCGACCGGACAGTGGACAGCCATATCCGCAACATCCGTCGCAAGATGAATACTGTTGGAGAATGGGACCCGATTAGATCGGTCTATGGCGTCGGCTATGCCTATGAAAGCTAGGTGCAGGATTCTTTGATCCTGCATTTTGCATGCACATTCGCTGCAAACCCCCTCCTCATAATCGGGGCAAGATACATGTGACGCCAGAGAATCAGCGTCCCTACAGGAGCCTTGATATGACTTATGACCTAGAAAGCCCGACTGCCAGAACCCGCAGCCTGCCTGCTGACCGGTTGCGTGCCCCCCGCATGAAGCAGCACCACAAGATTATCGCTGCCATCATGGTCAAGGCGCTGATGATGGGCTTTGCCGGAATTTCGATTGTACAAGCAACGAACGAGGCATCCGCCGCCGAACCGACAATCATTCTGGCCCAAAACGGCCCCCCAAAAACCGACAACCAGCAAAGCCGCCCCCCGCGCGAGGCGCTGGAGGCCTGCGACAGCAAAGCCAAAAATGACGGGTGCAGTTTTGCAGGCCCCGACAGCAAGCAGGTCGAGGGTGTTTGCTCGTCCCCCGACGACAAGGCCCCGCTGGCTTGCATGCCGGCGAATGGCCCAAAATAAGCCACTTCGGCATTTCGAAACACTGCAGGCAGGCGGTGACGCCGCCTGCGTCATCAGGAAAGAACCACCATGCGCAACATGACCCCGATCTGTTCGGTTATTTTGATGGCTGGATCGTTGACCGCCCCTGGTATCGCTTTGGCGCATACCGATATTACCGCATTTGACCAGTCAGTCTTCGCACAGCCCCCCGAAACCGTGGATTGTACGCTTGAGGACGGAACCGAAACCAGCTGTCACAAGCTGGTCGTGAACTATATGCCGGAGGGGTTGGAGATCGGGCCTTTCTGTCCTGCCACACTGGATGACGAAGGCGGCATCTGGAACTGGACCGGTGAAAACGGCAAGCTGTACCGCATTGATGGTGACTTCCTGCGGATGCTTGACGGACTGGGCTATCGTTTCTTCGATGACGAGGGAAATGTTCAAAGCGTCGACAATGCCACGACGCGCCCGACGGTCGACCATGCCTGCATCAACGTCACCGCCGATGATACGGTCAAGATCACCATGCTCGTTCCTGAAACACCTGTGATGGCAGATTCCCCCGCAGACCTAGGCGTGGTCGGCAAAGTCGGCGTTGCACTGGACGGCGTTCCGATCTTCTCGGATGCGCCAAGCATTCAGCAGACCGGACATATGCCTGCGCTGGATACCTGCGGCGGACATATCGATCCGGGCGGATGGTATCACTGGCATGCGACCGCGACCGATATCGACACCGTCTATGACCATGAAAACGTAACGGCGGATTGCAGCTTGCCGCAGGACAGCGGTGCACAGTTCGGCTATGCCTTTGACGGTTTCCCGATGTTCGGCAGCACCGAGGCGGATGGCACAGCCGTGACCGGTCTGGATGAATGCAACGGCCACACCGGCCCGACCGCCATCGGTGAAACCTATCACTATCACTCATCCGAAGATTTTCCCAACCTGCCCCCCTGCCTTGTCGGCGTTCAGGCACAGGACAATTTCCTGACCACAGCAACCGCAGGTGTGGGCGCAACCCACCCGGACGAAGGCATGCGTCGCAATGACGGCGGTCCGGCGGGCCAAACTCCTCCCGGTTTCGATGAGGCCGCAAAGAAACTTGGTGTTACCGCCAAAAAGCTTTTACAGGCGATGGGCGACCCACGTGACGGGCATCCCGATCTAGCGACAGCTGCCGAAAATCTGGGTGTTACAGAAGCGGAGTTGCGCGATATTCTGCCGCCGCCACCAGGGCATTAAGCCGTTCTGGCGCTTGCATGATATTATATGCAAGCGCCACGACACCGTCAAAAGACAACCGGCCGTGTTTCACCCGTGACGACATGGATCAAACCTTCGGGCGCATGATCGCTTTTGGCGACAAGGTTCCACCGCCAGGGCGCGCATGTCAGTGTCGCGATGGCAAGGCGTTCAGGGAAACCGGGCTGCCAGCGGGGATGGAACGACGGTTCATACATCCACTCGACCTCTTTCGCCGCGGCATAGAGGGCGCGCATTTCCGCATCGTTTTCCTCGGCCCGTCGGGCGGTCATCAGACCCGCGATTTCGTATCTTACCCGCGCGGTAACCTGTCCGCGATGGACCAGAACCCAGCCGCCGCCCATTTGCGCCAGCTGGTTCACGGCCAATGCCATTGCCTGATCGGATGATCCGACACACCAGATGTTATGCTTGTCATGCGCCATCGAACAACACAGCGCCGTGTCCGGATCTTTCGGACCACAGCCCAGCCAGAACATCTTTGTGACTGCCCCCTGTCCTGAAAAACGGTCGATGATCGAGAATTTGGTGATATTCTTCTGGGCATCCCGCTGCACAACGCCGTCCTGAACCGGCAGGGTATAAACCGGCACTTCGTCGCTCCAATGAAAGGGGCGCAGAACGGGTGCCTGCATTGTCTGGCGATCGGGATGGGCCGGAATGGCAAAATCGTCAGCCGTCAGCAATCGCCCGATATTTATCGTATCATAGGCCCAGTCCGGCCATTCGACGGACACCGGATCCGGCAAATAGTCCAGCCCGTCCGACACTTGTTGTCCGTCCGCCCAGACCTGACTGATGGAAAAGCTGTCCAGATCGTCAAGCAGGACAATATCCGCATAGCGCCCCGGTGATATGCTGCCCACCCAAGGGGTCAGACGCATATGGCGCGCCGGATTGATGGTGGCCAATTGCACGGCAATTTCCGGCGCAAGGCCCGCATTGATAGCGCATCGCACATTGTAATCCGCCCCGCCTAGCCGAAGCGTGTCCGTTGCGCTTCGATCATCGGTCGTTACGGCGACCTGGCTCCAATCACGCAGACCGCGTTCCAACAGACCCTTGATAATATCGTCCATCGTATGGACACGGAGCTGCACGAACAATCCGTGGCGCAGCTTGTCCCATGCTTCTTGTGCGGTCCATGCCTCGTGGTCAGACGCAAGACCTGCGGCGGCAAAGGCGTTGATGCCGGGCAGATCGCGCAAGCCTGCGCCATGCCCCTCGACCACGCCACGTGCAGCCATCGTCGCTTCGATCATCGACCATAAGCGGTCATGGCCGGGATTTTCGGATCGGGTCAGCGCGGGCCAGTCCATCACCTCGTCCAGACCTGCCGTCATCGGGTTGGACATAAAGCCTGTCTGGTCGTTTCCATCAAGGCGCGCCCCGTGTTCCCAACCCGTCGGCGGTACAGCCGAACCGGGCAAGGGAAATATTTTGAGGGGCGATCCCGCTTCGCGCGCTTTCAGCCAGAAATCCATTGTCTGTTCGGGCAGCACATTCGACAATTCATGGCTGGCCTCGCAGGTCCATGTATTGCCACGGGGCAAGACCAGCGCCGCCTCATATTCGGGGGTAATATGCGAGCTTTCGATATGCTTGTGAACCTCACCCAAGCCCGGGACGGCCAGAAGCGTGCTGCGATCAAAGGTTCGCACCGCTTGCCCCGTAAAACTGCCTTTGGGTCCGACAAAAGCGATCCGCCCCTGTGACATGACGATTTCCGCATCATCAATCCATGTCGCCGTTGCCGTATCCAACACGCGCCCGACCCGCAAAAGAACATCAGCCTTGCGGTGACCCAATGCAACCTGGACAAGGTTTTTGCGAAGCGCGATTTCGTGTTTGAAGTCGATATTGCCAGTCACATCAATGTCCTGTTCGGAATAGGGCGCGGGGGGCAAACTAAACCCGCCGTTTCCGGCAACACGCAATAGGACAGCGCATCTGACTGCAACATTCCGCGGGTTGAAACAGTTCGAGGTATAAATGCCAAAAAAGATGGCAGGTTTCTGCTGAAAATCCAAACCACTCCTTCCACCTGCCATCAGTTCATGAGAGAGAATAACCAAGAAGAGCGGCGCCGTCGTTGCGAACCGCCACAAAAGCAGGAGCAGAGTTTCGCTGTGTCAGATCGATACGCCCGGTCCCGGCAGGACCCCGTGACGGCCTCGTCCGGCACTTTTCAGGTGCGCGGCCGCTTCCTGACCGCATTGGTTCTTCGTATCGATTCCGAAAAAGCGGATGGCCCGTTCTTTGCCCAGCTGGACGAACAGTTGCACAGAACACCGCAGTTCTTTTCGGGCGCGCCTCTGGTTCTGGACCTTGGCAAAAGCGTCGAACTGAACCGTCCCGACAACATCCGCGATCTGGTGCAGAACCTGCGCCAGCGTGATCTTCGCGTTTTCGGTGTGCAGAACGCATCGGGGATCGACGATGAAATGCTGCAATCGCTTGGACTGATTGCCGTGACAACAGGGCGTGATGCCCCTCTGCCCCGTGACAACGGTCCTGCAAAAACGACGGCAGCGGCGGCCCCCGCAGCGCGGCCTGTGGAAAACAAGGTTGTCCGGTCACATGTTCGTTCGGGACAGATGGTCGTGGCCGAAAACGGTGACCTGACGGTGATCGGATCGGTTGCATCAGGGGCCGAACTGATGGCCGCGGGCAATATCCACGTCTATGGCGCACTGCGCGGGCGGGCGCTGGCCGGATGTCACGGAGATGAAACCGCCCATATTTTCTGCCAGAACCTCAGCGCGGAATTGGTTGCTATTGCAGGTCTCTACAAGACAAGCGAAACACTGGATGCCGAAGTACGCCAACGCTGCACACATATATACCTTGAGGATGAGAAACTTCGCATGGAGGTGATCGCATGACCACAGAACCCAAGAACACCCCGCCCCTTGGTCGGGTCATCGTGATCACATCCGGCAAGGGCGGTGTTGGCAAAACGACATCCTCGGCCGCTATTTCGGCAGGTCTGGCCAAGCAGGGCTTCAAGACAGTCGTCATCGATTTCGATGTGGGTCTTCGGAACCTCGATATGACGATGGGTTGCGAACGCCGCGTCGTTTTCGACTTTATCAATGTCATTCAGGGCGATGCAAAGCTGAAGCAGGCACTGATCAAGGACAAGCGGGTCGACACGCTGTCGATCCTGCCGACCTCGCAAACCCGCGATAAGGATGCCTTGACGAAAGACGGCGTCGAGAAGGTCCTGGCCGAGCTGAAGACCGAATTCGACTATATCATCTGTGACAGCCCCGCCGGCATTGAACATGGTGCCCAGATGGCCATGTATTTTGCGGATGAAGCAGTCGTCGTCACGAACCCCGAAGTGTCATCGGTGCGCGACAGCGACCGTGTTCTTGGCCTTCTGAGCAGCCAGACAAAGCGCGCCGAAACGGAAGGTGCCGAGCCTATCAAGGCACAGGTTCTGATTACCCGCTATGATTCGACCCGCGTCGAGAATGGCGAAATGATGACCGTCGAGGATGTTCTGGAAATCCTTGCAGTCCCCCTGTTGGGCGTCGTGCCCGAAAGCAAAGCGGTTTTGCGGGCATCGAATGTCGGAACACCTGTCGTTCTGGATGGTCCGTCGGCAGCTGCCCAAGCCTATGAGGATGCAGTATCACGCTTGATCGGCACCTCGGTCGAAATGCGTATTCTGGGTGAACGTCGTGCCGGTCTGTTCAAAAGACTGTTCGGACGTGCATCATGAGCCTGTTTAATTTCGCCCGCAAAAAGCAACCCAAAAGCGCACAAACCGCCAAGAACCGCCTGCAGATCCTGCTGGCGCACGAACGCAGCGGCGGCGGCGCTTCCGAAACTGATTACCTGCCGATGCTGCAACGCGATATCGTTGCAGCGATCCGAAAACACGTGTCGATCGGCGATAAGGATGTCGAGGTCAGAATGGAACGTGGCGACGAGATGTCTAGTCTTGAAATCAATATCGAGTTGCCGCTAACCGGAGCGCATAAAGACAAATAGACCGCGCGCATTTATCTGCGGGAATATGCAGCTGTCCCCTAAATCCGAAATGCCACGTGCAGGATACTTATACACACCGTAGAAGGCAGATAATAAAGAACATACAATGCCCTGATACGGTTTGGGTAAGCTGCATCATATTCCCTAGGGTCTGGACCTATTAACCACATACAGAATATGACGATTGCAGCGATTTCGATCGCAGACATGAAGGTATGGGCGCAGCGGTCATAGCGGGTATGGATACGCCGCCAATCCTTGAGTTTGCCAAACATGTTCTCGATCTTGTGGCGCTTTTTTGTAGAGCCCTTTGTTATGGGTAATTTGAATTTTTCTGTTGGATTTTGAGGGGATACAGGCCTCGATCTGACGATCGGCAAGAGCCGCGCGGAACCAGTCAGCATCATAGCCTTTGTCAGCGAGAAGCGACTTCGCCGAAGGCAGAGAGGATAACAAGGCCGCAGCACCTGTATGATCGCTCACCTGGCCTGCGGTCAGAAACAGGGCGCGGGGTCTGCCTTGACTGTCGCAGACCGCGTACAGTTTCGAGTTCAGGCCGCCTTTGGTGCGTCCGATAAACCTGGGAAAAGCCCATTTTTAAGCAGGCTGGCTGCTGTTCTGTGGGCCTTCAAGTGGGTGGCATCAATCATGATCTCATCTGTCTCTCCGCCGCCGTTTGCAAGCTCCACCAGAATGCGGCCAAACACTCCCATCTCGCTCCAACGAATAAAGCGGTTATAAATTGTCTTGTGAGCGCCATAGCTTGCGGGCACGTCGCGCCAGCGCAGACCGTTCCGGATCACAAAGATGATGCCGCTGATCACCTGACGGTCATCAGCGCGTGGCACCCCGTGCGGGAGTGGAAAGAAGGGCGATATCCGCGCCATCTGCGCTTCGGAAAGCAGAAATACACCGGTCATTACGGCACCCCTTTAGCGCCACAAATGAACCAGCCAGTTTCTGGAAATGCAAGTGTTTTATAGGTCCAGAGCCTAGTATTGTGTGCCAGAAACTGCCATAGTGCACATCCTCTATCCCGCCGTCTCGGGCAGAATGCGTGTGTAAACCGATTCAAGATGTTCCCGCATATACCGTGCAGCTCTGTCGCCATCACGATCGACGATTGCTGCAACAATTCGATCATGCTGCGAGAAACTGGAATAGGTTTCAACCGGCTTGGTTGTATTGCGGGACTGCCCCCAGACAATTGAACGGCGTACGACATTTAACGTGTCAAAATAATAGATGAACAGCTTGTTCCCCGACGCCCGTGCGATGGCGTGGTGCAGATTGTTGTCCCATGCCTCGTAGCCGCGCCAGTCTGCCGCTTGACGACAACGGTCAGCGCAATGCTGCATACGTTCATGATCCGACGGGTGGCCATTGATTGCGGCAAGTCGGGCCAGTTCGGGTTCGATCGTCTGGCGGACAGTCACAACTTGTGCAGGTTTTACCTGATCACACAAATAGCTGACATCCTGCAGATTCAGAACCGGACGCGCGCCGACAAACGTACCCCGCCCGATATGGCGCCAGATACGGCCCTGCGCTTCCAGTTCGGCCAAGGCACTACGCAGCTGGTTGCGGTTCACGCCCAACATCTCGCACAAGCGGCGTTCGGGCGGCAAGCGGTCGTTATGGGTATAGCCCTCAGCCCCGATCATATCCTGCACACGCTGGACCAACGCTGACTTGGAAATATCTGTCATTCACCCAATCCTGATATTGGTTGATTGCCAAACCTGCTATGTGGGCATTGAATGAAAAGCAAGGAATCTTTGCCGTCAGGAGGCTTGGTCCCGATACCGCATTCATCAGGTATCAGGAACAAGGACGGTGAACTTGCTTTTATGACATATCCTTGGGAGGGGACCGCATGCAACTTGCGACGATTGCCGTTGATGGCAAGGCCACATCTGTGGCTGTGCTGGATGACGGGACTATGCTGGATATTGCTGCGGCCTCGGCCAGCCTTGCGACACCGGTCGCGGCATTACAGGATGGATCGCTTCAGGCACTGATTGCAGGCGGCAAGGATGCACTGGGGGCGCTGCGCGGATTGGTACGTGCGGCCAATGCGGGCGAATATGACGCCGCCTGTCTGCCCGCAAGGTCAACGTTGATGGCACCATTGCCGTCGCCGCGAAAAAACATCTTTTGCGTCGGCCGCAACTATGCCGAACATATCGCTGAAGGTGACAAGGCACAAAAATCCAATGTCGGTGTGTCCGAATATCCGGTCTATTTTACAAAACCCAGCACGACGGTCGTCGCACCTGATGGCGATGTGCTGATCTTTCCGTCAGTTTCGACTGCCATTGATTACGAGGTCGAGCTGGCGATCATTATCGGCAAACCGGGGCGCAATATTTCTAAAGACCGCGCCTATGACCATATTTTCGGGTATACGATCCTGAACGATATTACGGCGCGTGACGTACAGCGTCGTCATGGCGGGCAGTATTTCAAGGGCAAATCGATGGATGGATCATGCCCGATCGGGCCTTGGATCGTTACCGCCGATGCCATCAGCGACCCCCATGACCTGACCATTGGCCTGTCGGTCAATGGCGAACAGCGCCAGAACGGCCATACCTCGGACATGATTTTCGACATCCCGACCCTGATCGCGTCGCTGTCCGAAGGCCTGACGCTAGAGCCGGGGGACATTATCGCCACCGGCACGCCGTCAGGCGTCGGCTATGCGATGGAGCCGCCGCGCTTCTTGCAAGCTGGTGATACGGTCGTTTGCGATATCGCAAGCATCGGCCAACTGCGCAACACCGTTCGCAACGCATAACTTCCCGTGCAGGTCGGACGCCGACCTGAACCAAAAAACGCAACGTTTGGAGGAGAACAACATGACGACCAGAAGACAGTTTACAGCCAGTATTGTACTGGCGCTTCCGTTCGCGGGATTTATTGCCACGCAGTCAACGGCACAGGATATGCGCACGATTACTTTCGTGCAGCCCAGTCCGTCGGCAATCAATTCCTTTCCGGTCTTTGCCGCCATCGGCGAAGGTTACTTTGCCGAAGAAGGACTGGACGTCAGAGTCGAGGCGATCAATGGATCCGGCGCAGTTTTGCAGGCCCTGTCGGCAGGACAGGCGCAATTCGGACGCCCCGGCCCCGGCCCCGTCATTGCGGCACGGTCGCGTGGCGTCGATGCGGTGTTCATCTATAATGCCGCCCCGCGCAGCAACTTCGGCGTGGTGGTGGCAGAAGATTCCGACATCCAGTCACCCGAGGATCTGCGCGGCAAGGTTGTGGGGATTGGCACCGCCGACGGGGCCGAAGTCGGCTTTGCCCGCAACGTCATGTCGGGTGCGGGCATGACCGAAGGCACTGACTTCGAATTCCTGACCGTCGGCGATGGCGGCCCCGCCACCGTCGCCTTCCACAGCGACGCGATTGCGGCCTATTCCTCATCCACAGCCGATGCGGCCATTCTGAACAACCGCGGTATGAAGGTGCGCGACATCACTCCGCCCGAATTCGCCCGCTTTTTCGGAAACGGCATCGCCACTATGGGCGACACCATCCGTGAAGACCCCGAACTGGTCGAAAAATTCACCCGTGCCTTTGCGCGCGGTCACGCCTTTGCGCTGGATGACGCCAACCGCGAGGCTATGCTGACACATCTGGCTGCCGGAAACCCGCAAGAGGGTGAGGATAAGGAATTCCAATCCTCAATGTTCGAGGCGGTGCGCGCCAAGTCCATTCCCGTTGATATGGAACAGGGCCTTGGCTATCTGCCGCCGGAGGTTTGGGTTGAATGGCAGGACAGCATGCTGGCGGGCGGCGAAATTGCAGCCCCGCTGGACGATCTGGCCGCTGCCTATACCAATGACTTCGTCAGCAAAGCGAACGAGGCGCTGAACTGATGATCATGTCACCGGAAACCCCCGCAGGCGATATCGTCACGGCCCCGCCCGTCTACGAATTAAGCCATGTCGGAAAAACCTATGCGCGCAATCGGGTTATTGCGCTGCAGGATGTCAGCTTTACCCTTCGCAAGGGCAGCTTTTCTTCCGTCATCGGATCAAGTGGTTGCGGAAAGTCGACATTGTTGAAAATCATGGCGGGATTGATCCCGCCATCGACGGGACGGGTCGTCCTGCAGCATAAACCTGTCACAGGCACCCGCCGCGACATCGGGATGATGTTCCAGCAGGCAACCCTGTTCCCGTGGCACACCACGATCGAGAACATCGTCCTGCCAATCAAGATCCGCGATGGCCGCGCCGCCGGCCAGAAGGCCAAGTTCAAAGCCCGCGAGTTGTTGGAAATTGTCGGCCTGAAAGGGTTCGAGGATGTCTATCCCAACGAATTGTCGGGCGGCATGGCGCAGCGGGCCTCTATCTGCCGGATGCTGATCACGGAACCTGCTGTGCTGTTGCTGGACGAACCGTTTTCGGCGCTGGATGAACTGTCCCGCGACATGATGAACATGGAGTTGCAACGCATCTGCAGCACGCAGAATGCCACGGCCTTTCTGGTCACCCATTCTATCCAAGAGGCCGTGATCCTGTCAGACCATGTCTATGTCATGGCCCCCCGTCCCGGTCGGCTGGCCGAGATTGTGACCATCGACCTGCCGCGTCCGCGCACGCTGGATATGATGACCACCCCGCAATTCGGTGCGCAGGTGGATTACATCCGCGGCCTTCTGGATAAGGGAGCAGACCTGTGACCGACGCCACCGCACAAAGCGCCCCAAGTACCGAACCCGAAACCATCTGGACCGAGAAAGTCTCGTTTATCGACAGTGTTCCGCGCGGCATTTCGATGCTGTTTGTCTTCGCGGTCTTCGTCGCCTCATGGCAATTGTCTACCAGCCTTGGGCTGGTGTCACCGATCATCCTGCCGTCGCCTGCCGAAACCTTGTCAGACCTGATCTTTGTCGGCAAAAACCTGATCAGCGGGGGCTATATGCTGGGCGCCCTGTGGATCACCGTCAAAGAGGTGATCTTCGGTTTTGCCCTTGCCATCTTTATCGGCCTGTCCTTGGGCGTATTGGTGGGCGAAACCGCCTTTGGCGAAAGGGCAATCATGCCCTATCTGGTTGCGATCGATACCATGCCGAAGGTTGCCTTCGCCCCGCTTTTCGTGGCGTGGCTGGGCTTTGGCATCGAATCCAAGGTGGCGCTGGCCGCCTTTATCGCCACATTCCCCATTGTGGTCGGAACGGCGGCAGGCTTGCATGCAGCAGATGAAAATTCGCGGATGCTGTTCAAGACGATGGGCGCGACCCGCTTGCAAACCCTGTTCAGCATGAAGCTGCCCAAGGGGTTGCCGCAAATCTTCACCGGTCTGAAAATCGGCGCGGTCGGGGTGATGGCCGGCGCGATCACCGGTGAATTTCTGGGGGGTGGCGCAGGCTTTGGCGAATTGATCCGGGTGGCGGCATCACAGTTGAACACGCCACGGGTATTTTCACTGATCCTCTACCTCAGCCTGCTTGGTTTGTCGCTTTACGCGTTGGTCAGTTATACCCAGCGTCGCGTTGTGTTCTGGCATACCGAACGTGTGGGTGGCGACAATGCCTGACACCATCGCGCCAGAAGCCTTGCAGGCCTTCGTTGCCGATGCCTTCATCGCCCACGACGTGCCGGAAAGGGATGCCGCAAAAGTGGCGGGCCTGATGGTCGAAGCCGACCTCTCAGGATATGACACCCACGGCGTCTTCCGCCTGCGCCAGTATCTGGCCCGACTGAAGGGCGGCGGGTGCAATCCCCGCCCTGATATCAGCATCGCGCATCAGACGGTCGCCACGGCAGTCATTGATGGTGACAACGGGCTGGGCCATCTGGCCATGGATGCTGCACGCGAACTGGCGATGGAAAAGGCCAAATCCGCTGGTATCGGTTGGGTTGGCATCAGAGGTGGCAATCATGCAGGACCGCTGGCACTTTACGTCCGGCCGCAGGCGATGGCGGGAATGATCGGCGTGGCGGGAGCGGTGGGTAGCGCGAACCATGTGGCCCCCTATGGCGGGACCGACATCCTGCTGGGGACCAATCCTATTGCCATATCAGCCCCCAGTGGCGGCGATGATCCCTTTCTACTGGACATGGCCAGTACCGTGGCCGCAATGGGCAAGATCAAGCTGCTGGCCCAACGCGGAGAGATGATGCCCGAGGGATGGATGGTGGGGCGTGACGGCAAGCCGCTGACCGATCCTGCAAAGCGCAGCGACGGTTTCCTTCTGCCCATCGGTGGCGCCAAGGGCTTTGGCCTGTCCGTCGCCATCGGGCTGCTGGCAGGCGTGCTGAACGGTGCGGCCTTCGGGTCGAATGTGGTTGATTTCACCGCCGATACGCACAGCCAGACAAACACCGGTCAGTTTGTTATGGCCATCGACATCGCGGCATTCGGGATGGGCGACAGCTTTACCGACACCGCGGCACGTGTCTTTGAGGAATTGCGTGCTTCGCAACAGTTGCCCGGGTACGACCCCGTTCGTTTGCCGGGGGACGGAAAATCCGCTGCCATACTGCAACGTCGTGCCAATGGCCTGATGCTCAATCCCGCGCTTTTGCGTGATCTGGCTGCCATTGCGCAGGAAAACCAGATCTCAGCACTTGATATTTGACCTCTATTTTTACAGGAGATGACATGAACACTGTTCCGAAAGCCGCAGATATGGCCGCATACGTCTTCACCCCACCGACGCAGGCAACGCTTTCCATCGCCGGCACGTCCGAGCTTTTCCCCGTGCACCGCGTCTATTGCGTCGGTCGCAACTATGCCGCCCATGCTGTCGAAATGGGCCACGACCCCGATAAAGAGCCGCCATTCTTTTTCCAAAAAAACCCCGATAACCTGATTTCCGACGCGAAAGAATTCCCCTACCCCAAGGCCAGCAGTGACGTTCACCATGAGATCGAGCTTCTTGTCGCCCTGAAGTCCGGCGGAGAGGATATTTCCGTCGAGGATGCTTTGAACCACGTCTACGGCTATGCGGTATCACTGGATATGACCCGTCGTGATCTTCAAGGTCAGATGAAGAAAATGGGGCGTCCGTGGGAAATCGGCAAATCATTCGAGATGTCAGGACCCTCCGGCCCTATTGTGCCCGCGTCGAAAATCGGACATCCCGATCAAGGTGCTATTTGGCTTAAGATCAATGACGAATTGCGCCAGTCCGGTGACCTGAACCAGATGATCTGGAAAACGGCCGAGATGATTTCGATACTTTCGACGCTTTTCACATTGCAACCAGGCGACATCATTATGACCGGGACACCAGCCGGTGTCGGACCGGTCGAACGGGGCGATAGAATGCACGGTTATGTCGAAGGTGTTGGCGATTTGCATCTGACCGTCACCTGATAATAACATTCGTACCGCGTGGCGCATTACCATGCTGCGCGGTCATATGCAGGAATGTAGGAATGTAGGAAGATGGCTTTGTCGCGCCCGACGTAAACGTTGTTCAGTCTCTCGTCGTGGCGCTGGTTGTTATAGTCATCGACGAAGGCCCCAATCTGACATTCAAGGTCGTCGGGCAGGTAGTAATTGCTCCAGCAAAACCCAGTTCTTCATGGTCTGGTGCAAAGGTTAGATTTTACCTTTAGGTTTGTGGATGGAACGGCGCGCCTCGGACATGCTTTATGTTTTACCCTTCCAACCATTCGTCTAAATCGCCCAAGATATAATGTGAGTCGTTATCGCTAAGGGGATGCGGCTCACGACAGCCTGATCGCAACCCGATGCTGTCCGGGCCAGCCCGATCATGTCGGTCACATCTTCAGCGCGTATGTTTGTACAAAGATTCCAAGCGATGATGTGGCGGCTGTAATCACCCAGAATAGCGCTGAGATAATACCAGCCCCACCCAGTGATCTTGGAAGTAGGTGAAGTCGCTGGGACAAGTCTTGTTGATGATCGTGGTCTTGACCGTGAACGCGTCGGCGGATCTGATCACCGCATAGCCCGATGCCGTGATCAGATCCGCCACTTTCAGAATACGATAAGCCGATGGCTCTGAAACCATCTGTTGGTCAAATCCTCAGATTTGTCCAAAAGGTTCTCGTGTTAGACAATTCATCATAGTCAAACACCCCCTAAACCAGCGAGCCAGTTCATTGTGAATATCAGCAAATAGAAAATTCAAGCATACGTCAGTGTACATTTTGCCGGGATAACTCGAAAAGTATCTAGGCCCCGTGGACATTCATCTTGAAGCAATCAGGGCTGCGGCGAGGTTCCAATTGGCGGTGTAGCTGCAATCGGTCTTGTCATAGCGTGTTGCTATACCTCGGAATTCCTTGATCTTTGCGAAGTAGTTTTCAACCATATGGCGCCACTTGTCAGCGTCTGCGTCGTAGTTACGCTGTTGCTTTCGGTTTGATTTCGGTGGGATCACGGCGCATGCCCCACGTGCATCCAGTTCTTCCAGGAGCCAGTTCGCGTCAAACGCTTTGTCTGCCAGAAGAGCCCCGAAGGGAACGTTATGGATCAGTGGCGCGACGCCTTTTGTGTCATGTGCCTGCCCGGGCAATAATAGGAAACGGATCAGATTGCCGAGCGCATCCACAAGCGCGACGATTTTAGTCGTCAGACCGCCACGCGAGCGTCCGATGGCCTGAGTCTGAGTCCCCCTTTTACGCCGGTTGCCTTCTGGTGAACCTGAACGATGGTGCCGTCGATGAGGGCATAGTCAAGGTCGGGGTCACCACTCATGGCTATGAAGAGGCTCTCGAAAACCCCTGCTTTCGCCCATCTGCGGAAGCGGCGGAACTGGCTGTTCCAGTTGCCGAAGGCGGGCGGCAGATCGCGCCATGGAGACCCGGTACGAACGCGCCAGAACACCGCTTCCAGAAACAGACGGTTATCATTTGCAGTAGCCCCCGCGTCGCTGGCTTTTCCCGGCAAATGCGGCTCAAGCCGCCGCCACACACGATCCGTCACCACAAAGCGCTGCTCGTTCATCCCAACCTCCGTTTGGGAGATTTGAATCAGAAATCAAAACCTATGGGAAGTATGATTGTCCACGGGCCCTAACGAACATAATCTTACTTTAATGTGGCCCATAAAGAAAACATATGCGGACAGTTTTGCGCGAGGCGTCAGATGCATCTATAGAAAATATGAGCCACCGCCTGAATTTTGCACGATCTTCGGATAGACGTCAGCGCACGCAGCTTGATGCACAGCGGGTATATTTAAAGATGAAACGGCACCTGCACTTTTGCCATGTCCGCTTTTCCATTTTCGGTTTAAGGTAAAAATTACCCCAAACTTTCAGCGCTTTATATTAACCCAATTCTAGGCAGTCGCGAATACCCCGTGTGGAGTCCTATACGGGTTGCTGATACCAACAACCCGTAAGCGCCATTAAAGATTTTCGCGCTGTGATCCTCTATTTTCCCGACGTTCAGGACAGATTTACCAATCAAGTATAACTGTCCGCATATTCTTGCCGAAGTTGGGCCTTCTGGACCTTTCCCATAACATTACGGGGCAAAGCATCGACAATCAGAATTCGCTTCGGCTGTTTAAAGCGGGCAAGGGTATCGGACAGTGCCGTTAGGATCACATCGGGTTTCAGAACCTGACCGATGCGCGGGACCACTATGGCAGTGACGGCCTCGCCCATATCGCTGTGCGGCAATCCGATGACAGCGCTTTCCAGAACACCCGGAAGGGCATCGATCGCCTCTTCTACCTCTTTGGGGTAGATGTTGTAACCGCCCGAAATAACAAGATCCTTGTCGCGCCCGACAATCCGGAGATATCCATCACTGCCGATCATCCCAAGATCGCCTGTTATAAAAAATCCGTCAGCACGAAACTCCGAAGCAGTTTTTTCCGGCATATTCCAATAACCTTCGAATACATTCGGACCTTTGACCTCGATAAGACCGATCCTGCCATCAGGCAGAGTTCCGGCGCTTTCGCGATCTGCGATGCGTACAGAAATCCCCGGCAATGCCATGCCCACAGCACCCGGAATCCGGTCACCATCATACGGATTGGACGCAATCATACAGGTTTCGGTCATGCCATACCGTTCAAGAATAGCCTGACCAGTGCGTTCCTGAAACAGACGATGATCATCGGCCAGCAACGGGGCCGAGCCCGATACGAATAACCTCATATTTCCGGTCGTTTCGCGGGTAAGTCGTTCTGATTTTAGCAAGCGCGTATAGAATGTCGGCACACCCATCAGGACCGTTGAATCCGCCATCAGGTCAATCACCTGTTCAGGGTCAAATTTGGTCAGGAAAACCATCGTAGCGCCTGCTGTAAGCGCCATATTAGCCGCCACAAACAACCCGTGCGTATGAAAAATCGGCAGGGCGTGGATCAAACGATCATCCGCGGTAAAACGCCAATGTTGCAACAGTGCATTGGTGTTGGACACAAGATTGCCATGGGTCAGGACCGCCCCTTTGGATCTGCCAGTCGTGCCCGAGGTATACAGGATCGCCGCACGATCATTGGGATCTGAAGGGTGGCTGTCGGTACGCGGCACTACGGAATTGGCCAACGTCATTAATGATCCGTCACCTGCCGCACCCATTGTCTGAACTGTCAGCGATTGACCTGCCCGATGCGCATGGGCATCGGCTTGCGACGGGTCGCAGACAAAAATTCGTGGCGCAGCATCACCCAGAAAATAGTCAACTTCGGGGCCGGTGTAGGCGGTATTCAGAGGTAAGAAAATTGCACCCGTTTGCAGAACTGCCAGATAAAGCGCAATTGCCTCTGGTGATTTCTCGACCTGCACGGCAACCCGGTCGCCCGGAATGACGCCCGAATTTTCCAGAACCCTTGCCAGCCGTCCGACAAGATCACCAGTCTGTGCAAAGGTAAGGTCAGGCTGACCCGGGCGTTCAAAGAGGGGTTTTGAACCCGATTTCTGCACTGCCTCAACGAAATATTGATAGATTGTCTGCATCTTATCGTGCCTTTCTTATCGGGCCAGCGCGTTGGCAAGCTGTAAGCCATGGGCAACATGACCGTCGCGTACGAATGCCTCGTGGCGGGTCTCGATCTGTGTCAGTTCATAAAGGTAGTTGATCATCAGCCCATGCGCGGCCTTTTGCGCCGAAGGGGCCATATCAGCGGGCCAGTTCAGACGATGCGCCGATGCGCCATTTCCCAAATGGAAACGCGCCACCGGATCAGGTGGCAAACCGCTATCTTGACGCTCGGTCACGATATATCGGGCGGCAAGTGCCTCGACCTCGGGGCGCAGCGCTTTGATACGTTCGGGAGCATCCTGCCAGTCATTTGCAGACAAGGCCGCTGACAATGCCGCGGCGCGATCGTCATTCTGATACGCCAGCCACCTCGCGAAACCGGGCGCTGGTGACAGTGTCACAAAACTTTTTAGATTTGGAAGATCGCGGGATAGTTCTGCCACCACCTGCTTAATCAGGAAGTTGCCAAAGGACACGCCCTTCAGTCCCGCCAAACTATTATTAATTGAATAAAAGACGGCAGTATCTGCCTCGACATGCGTATCGCTTTCAGGGGCAGTCAGGATAGGCGCTATTGCATCCGGCATGCCAAGCGTCAGTGCAACTTCGACAAAAATCAACGGCACGTCGCCGGTGGCGGGATGAAAAAACGCATAAAGACGCCGGTCATCGGGTGACAAACGTCGCTTCAAATCATCCCAGCCCTGCATCTTGTGAACGCTTTCAAAGCGCATGATCTGTTCCAGAATAGCCGCTGACGTATTCCAGTCGATGCGCCGCATGCTAAGAAAGCCACGATTGAACCATGATGTCAGCAGATGGGAAAAATCCTGATCGATCGGCGCAAGGGTCGGATCATTGCGAATGGCCTGCAACAAATCCTGCCGCATAGCGACTAGCTGCGAAGTCGCCCCCGGCGCAAGGTTCAAACGGCGCAACAAGGTCTGGCGTGCCGGTTCGACCGCACAGAACAAATTTGCAACTGCACCCGCGTCCGGATTTTTATGCCATGTTGCATAGGCCTGCCGGATTTTCCCAGCGTCGACGCCGTAATCATCGCGAAGACTTTGAAAAAAATACCGCTTTTCATCAGGCTGAAGTTGGCTGTAGGCCGTCAAGGCTTGCTCGGCCACGGCGACACGGGCCGCATCACCGATCCTGCCCATCAGCACCGAACACGCGGCGTTGATACGCTCCAATGCCGGCAGGGCCAAAGCCTTAAGTGTTTCCGCTTCGCTTCCGGCGCCACGTGTACGTCGCGTGACCGCTTCTACGAAGTCTGTCAGAAACGTCAGCCGCTGTTTCACCATATTCGATCCCCCCTCCCCTCGCTGTTATACACAATCATATTTTTGTTGTATATAACAAGTCCAATTATAGACTTTCTGCTAGAAGTGGTATCGAATATCCTAAAAGGATCACCGATCATATTATGACCAATCTTCCGACCACAGCGCGCATTCGGTTTGCGTTGGAAAACGCGATTGTCGATGGGGAATATCAACCCGGCGACCGGATCGATCCCGACCGGATCGCAGGCGAATACTGCTGTTCGCGCACTCCTGTCCGTGAGGCGTTGCAAGCGCTGGAAGCATCCGGCCTTCTGATCGTCCAGCCGAAACGGGGAACCTTTGTTGCAAAATTAGGTGTCACGGACCTGATGCACCGGTTCGAAGTGATGGCCCAAATGGAGGCGCTATGCGCCACCCTAGCATGCCGTCGCGCGACACAGGCTGATCAGGCCACCATAGCAGACAGTTTGGACGCTTGCAAAACAGCTGCAGATGCAGGTGACAGTGACCGTTATTACGCCGAGAATACGCGGTTCCACCAAGCAATTTACACTGCAGCGCACAACCCGTTCCTGCAGGCCGAAACATTGCGTTTGCAGGCAATACTACAACCCTATCGCAGGCGTCAGCTAAAAGCGCATGGGCGCATTCAAACATCGCTGGCCGAACATCGCGCCATCGCACTAGCAATAAGAACGGGTAATTCGGATGTAGCCAACCGCGCCATGACAGAACATGTTTTGGTCCAAGGTGAACGCTTCCGCGATCTTGTCGCTTTATTGGACAGCGACCCGGAACGTTAAAGAGGGTGACATCATAAGGACATTTGACCGTTTCGTTGTGCTGGGTGGTAGAGGTGGTCGCAGGAATTCGGACCGGTCGCTAAGCTCTGGCGATTGACGAAGGACTGATCTGCATAACGAAACGGAAGCGCTATTCGGCTGAGTTCAAGGCGAAGGTGGCTCTTGAGGCCATTCGCGAGCAGCTGGCCAAGAAGTACGACGTTCATCCGAAATGATTAGCGGATGGAGTGAGGCACGAGCACGCCACCGGTCCGGGTGCCATACCGAACATGGCGATTGAGAACATAGCATCGGCATTTGGCGGTGGCGCATCGGTCGAGAAGGCAATTGCAGGGACGCCGCATGCCAAAATTGGCCAGTTGGTCATGGACCTGTATTTTTGGTCGATGCCTCCAGTCTCATCCGTGGCGCTGAAGGCGGAAAGCGATGAAGCACGATCATCCCCAAACCTGTTGATCGACCAGCAGTGCGTGCTGCTACTGGTCCGCCAGTCGTAGTTTTACTATGCGTCACACGGTGAGAGAGCAGAACTTCGCGTTGATGCGGCTGATCTATGTGCAGTACTTGCTTAAGAATTTACCCATTACCCGACCTAATCGGCTCTGGTATGCCGAAACCACATATATCCCGATGCGGCGCTGGTTTTTTGTACTTGGTGATTTTCATGGACCGTCTCAGCAGGGAGATGCCGGGTTGGCGGTTGGCAAACTCGAAGGACGCGGGATTTGGCGTCGAGGCGCTGAAAGAGGCACTGGCGAAATACGGCAAGCCTGAGATAATCAACTTCGACAATGTCTCCCAATTTTACCAGCACCGGTTTCACTAATGTTTTGCGCGACGAGAAGATGAAGATCTCGAGGGACGGGAGTGGCCGCTGGACCGACAACCCGATGATCAAGCGGCTTTGGCGGTCCCTCAAATACGTGTGTGTCAACCTGATCGCCTTGCAGACCGGCTCGGAGGCCCGACGTGGGATCGCCGTCTGGATCACCTGTTCCAACGTGAGGCGCCCACCCTCATCGCACCGGCTGCCAACAACGGACGAGGCTTATGATAGCCAAAGCTTGGACCTGAAAATTGCCGCCTGAGATGAAACCAATACTATAGCTTAGCCAGCCGAAAAACCGTCAAAAAACATGACCAACTTTCGTTAATTGGATACTAACATGAGCAGACTGGCACTAATGACTTACAGGCTCAAGAATTGGCGAGCCTGCAACAAGGCACCCATGACCTAAGGCGCTCTGACGATTTGGCTCGATCCCGAGATGACTTGGGGATGCTGCAGCAACGGACAGCGTGGCTGACAGCAGACCTGTCGCAATCCGGACTTATTTTCCCATAACGGGGCTGCCCGGAATGGCTGTCGGGGCGGATCGCACTATGAGAACGCCACGGTCCGAATGTCTATGGCCAGGTGGCCTTGTTGAAAGCAGATCTAACTTGCTCGCCTTGACTGCTTAGTGTCCAACTTTAGCCAACCGAGCCGCCATCCCGTATCCTAGCTCCTAAAGACTGATGTACCTGCTGATTTACAGCTTCGGCATCAAGGTTAAAGGCGAAGGCGAGGGACATGCGCAAGTGCTATAACGCAATCGCTGACCGCGGCACTCATGCACGCACGAAAGAACCTAAAGCCGTTGATGATCATTACCGCTGGTCCGCTCGCCAGAAACGAGCCCCTGCGTTCGAAGAAATATATTGGACGTACAATGTAGCAAAACCGGATTGGATATCACTGATGACACCGCGCCAAAACGAAGATGCATTTTATAAAACGGCTGGGGGCTAGCGCGCCGTCACGCTGTGTTTTGACCGACAGGTCGCCCAGAGCTAGATCTGCATAGCCGTCATGAATGGTACACCGCGCTGGACATCCCAGCCACAAAACACGTCGGGTTCCTTCAGGGAAAGTCGAACCTCTAGCAGGCTGCTAAAATAGTCCCGCCTCGACAGTAAGTTAAGAACATGATTCACTCGCCACACGGCAATGTCGGGGGTGAAGATGCGCGGGACAAATGAAAAGAGCGGGTCGCTGTTTCGCTATGTCGATCTCGAGGAACGCATCCCTGCCAGGCATTCGCTGCGCAAGATCCGGCAAGTGGTCAATGACGCCCTCGCCAGCCTCGATGGCGAGTTTGTCCCACTCTACGTCGATTTCGGCCGCCCTTCGATTGCACCCGAACGGTTGATCCGGGCCAGCCTGATCCAGATCTTGTTCTCTGTTCGATCCGAGCGCCAGTTGATGGAGCAGATACAATACAACCTGATGTTTCGCTGGTTTGTCGGCCTTGGTATCGACGACCCGGTTTGGGTCCCAACGGTTTTCATCAAAAACCGCGAGCGACCTCTGACGACTGAGATGTCGCGGCAGCGGTGATGGCGGCAATCCTGGCGCACCGCGAGGTGGCTCCGCTGCTATCGGATGAGCATTTCCCGGTCGATGGGACATTGATCAAGGCCCGGGCGTCGATGAAAATCTTTCAGCAAAAGGCGGAGGGCATGCCGCCCGACAATGAGGGGCCGGATGATCCGCCAACGCCCTCCATCGCCCCTGACACTCAACCCACCCAATCCGAACCCGAGACCAAACCAATGCCCCGCACCAATCACCGCAACCGTAACGCCGGGGTCGACTTCAAAGGCGGGAAGCGTTCGAACGCCACCCACGCGTCAACGACGGATCCGGAGGCACGGCTCTACAAGAAATCGCCTGGCGCCGGCGCGACACTGTGCTTTTTGGGCCATGCGCGGATGGAGAACCGCCACGGTCTGGTTGTTCAGGGCGACCTGACGCAGGCAGACGGTCATGCCGCGCGGCGTGCCGCCTTGGACATGGTGCATCACCATTCCCCCGGATCGACCCGCTACCTTCTTTGACATATCGACCATACAACAGTCGATATGCCGAACTCGGTATCAATCTGCCAATTTTTAAATGTTTCCTACTTTTGGTACTCTATGCCACTGGAAATAATGATCCCGGATAATGAGCAGCTCAACACCTTAGCAGGTAACAGCTATGATGGATCTCTATTCCATCATAGCCTGAATCTTCAGACTACCCTTCGGTGGTTTTGCCGACAAAATTGACGCAACTTCATTAAGGGATAGTTTGTGCGAGACAATGTCTTCAATCTTGCTTCCATAAGACGCGATAATATCAAGCGCGGCAGGAATATTGTGATTAAGTGAATGGGACCCTGCCAGCGTCAACTGACGCCGGAACACCTCGAAAGGGGAAATTTCAATTCGGGCAGTCGACGGGCATACTCCGAAATACAGACCCTTACCACCGTTGGCTATGTAATCCGTTAAACGGCCCGCGACAGCAGGAACGCCTGTTGCATCGACAACCAGATCAACGGCCTGACGCTTGGCTTTCAACGCATCCGATCCCGAAGCAATCCCATTGAACCCAAAATCTTGGGCCATTTGAAGCCGGGCCTCGTCGATATCAACTAGATCAACGTTTTTGATGCCCTTCATCTTTAATGCGATTGCCATCAGCATGCCCATCGGACCGGCACCAAAGATCATCGTGCTGTCGATCTGGCTGTCATAGACCGCATCGACCCCATTCAACACGCAACCCATCGGTTCGGCCAAGGCAGCTTGGACAAAGCTCATATCACCAATGGAATGCACGGCATCTGCTTTTACTAGGCTCAATTCCGCAAAGCCGCCATTTTGCGACACACCGTAAGCACCAAGCGTTTCACACAGATGTGCCCAGCCCTTCCGGCACGCCTTGCAATTCCCGCAATTGATATTCGGATCCACAACAACACGGTCACCTACCGCCAAATTTTTAACGGCACTCCCAATTTCGGCAATAATGCCTGCATATTCATGACCGGGCACGACAGGGAAATTGCCATCCCCGTAATTGGCCGAAAGAACCTCGAAATCGGTATGGCAGATGCCGCTGGTTTTTACGGCAATAAGCACCTCATCCGGTCCAACAACCGGATCGGGCAGATCACCGTATTGCACATGGTTGCGAGCGGTGAAGTTGATCGCTTTCATCTCGAATATCCTTATGGGCAGTGTCGTATATTATTGTGAAGTATTTCCAGCATTCCGGGCGGGTTAATACATTGATGCGATTTACCTGACCTTGCGTCGACGAATGGGCGGCCCGAAGATTTCTCTGTATTTATGCTTGGGAGATACGCCGCCAGAAATAACAACCACAGTTATCGTCCTATGTAGCAGCGCTACCAATTTGACATTGGTCCCCTGAAGGCGACGGCCTCATCGTAGCCAAATCAACGATATTTTTCACGTGCAAAATTACGCAACAGATTCGAAGAGTCAAGCATTTTTGCACCGGGTCACTTATCGAAAATGAAGCTCCAAATCTTGCGGCCAAAATAGCTATGCTCTGGTTGAATTCCGTATCTTCAATGCGCCCTCCAATCGCATATTAACCGGACCGGCCTGACGTCCACCCCTGATCCGGTCAACTAAAAGCCGGACAGCTTGTTGTCCGATAAGGTCTACGTTCTGCGCGACAGTCGTCAATGTCGGGTTAACATATTCAGCCATAGAATAATCATCATGCCCCGCAATGCGGAAGCCGCCAGCCTGACCAAGATGGTTCGCAAACAAACCATGCTTGTTCGCCGCACGCATTGCACCGATCGCAAGTCGGTCGTTTGCACAGAGGATGGTGACATCGGTATAGCGGCCAAGGCTGAAATATCGGTCCAATAGGTTAAAGCTGTATTCCTCGAACCGCCAAGAAGCAGCAGAGTCATCACCTTTTATAAGATGCGGCTCGAAACCCAGCTTATGCGCATATGATCGATAGGCAACTTCGCGTTCTTGCGCGTTGGAATTCAGGCGAGGCATACCAAGAAAAACAGGGGGCTTTCCGGTTCTGCATAGGTATTGAACTATTGCGCCGATGCTCTGGTCGTTGTCTGTACCGACGAAATCAGCACCTGCAATTTCGGTGCTAGGGCGCGAGTCGGCAAAGACCAGCGGAAAATCCTGACTGGCTGCCGAAAATGCCGCTATGTCACTTGCAAAGCCCAAAGCGGTGATGATCGCGCCATCAACGGTCATGGATCGCAGTTTGCCAACGGCTTGGGCCTCGATCGCAGGATCCCCCTGCGAGCTTTGGGTGATGATCGTAAATCCGGCATCGCGGGCCGTATCTTCAATGGTGTCAAGTAAGCTCGCGAAAAACAGGTCTTTATAATGGGGGATGATGACCCCGATTATACCAGTCGACTTGCGGTTCTGCCGTGTCGCCAGAAAATTATAAACGTAATCCACCTTGGACAAAGCAACCTGAATTTTCGCCGCAGTTGTCGGACGCACCGAGGATGGATCCTCAAAATAGCGTGCCAATGTGGGTCGGGAAATCCCGATTGCAACTGAAAGTTCTTTCATCGTGTTTATGCGCGGCTTCGTCACTCTGCACCCGTCAATCGCTTAATACTCGGGTTGATAGCGCATAATCAGACCGTTGACACAAAGTATTTTTGACACGTGAAAAAAACTTTGCTATTCCAGCCCGAAATGGAGAGTCGCGTCATGTCAAATAATCCGGTCATTGTTACAGCGGGCGAGATTTTGGTCGAGTTCGTGTCCCATCGTCAGAACTGTGGCTTGGCACGGGTTGGTGAATATTCAGGCCCATATCCCAGCGGGGCACCGGCAATTTTTCTGGATCAGGCCGCACGAATGGGCGCGGCAACTGTGATGATCGGCGGTGTGGGCAATGACGGCTTCGGTCGCTGCGTCCTTGACCGGCTAGAGGCGAATGGTGTTGGCACGTCCGGGGTGACGGTGAACGACGGCATGCCAACCGGAGTGGCCTTTGTCTCTTATTACAGCGACGGCAATCGTGACTTCATCCATCATATGACAGGAAATGCAGCGGATCACTTTACAGCCCCAGCGGAATTGTTTGATCCCGCCAACGCCTGGCTTCACGTGTCCGCCGCATCGCTTGGCAATGCGAAGATGCGCGATGTGATCATGGACCTTGTGCATCAGGTCGATAATGCGGGTGGCAAGATCATCTGTGATCCTAATGCGCGTCCGGCCCTGATGGACGACGATGTTGTGCGTACTGCGCTGGCGGAGGTTATAGAACGTGCCTATTGCCTGATGCCCAGTACAAGCGATCTCGGGTTTCTGTTTCCCGACGTGGACGAAGATGCCGCCGTTGAAAGACTATTTGCAGAAAATGCCAAGATTCTTGTGATCAAACGCGGTGCGGACGGCATCACTGTGGTAAGCGGTGATGAACGTTATGACCTTGCCGGTCATCCAGTTGACGAAATCGACCCGACCGGTGCGGGCGACTGCTTTTGCGGAACATTCGTATCGCTCCTTGCTCAAGGGGCCTCACTTGAAACCGCCGGCATTCAGGCGAATGCAGCCGGTGCCATTGCCGTAACCCGTCGTGGTCCGATGGAGGGCAATTCATCGCCCGCCGAAATTGCCGATTTTCTTGAACAAGCCAAACCGGAGACAGTCGCATGAGCGTTGTACAGGACCTGATTTCCCGCAACCGTGATGGCGAGACAGTTGGCCTTCCGTGTTTTTGTACGGCAAATGAACATGTCCTGCGCGCGATCCTTAAATCGGCGAAAACCTCTGGTCATTTGACTGTGATCGAAGCAACCTGCAATCAGGTCAATCAGGACGGCGGCTATACCGGCATGCGGCCTGCCGATTTCATGGCGTGGATTGCCGATATGGCCGCAGAATTCGGCGTGCCTCAAAGCCAGCTTATTCTAGGTGGTGACCACCTTGGCCCTAATCCCTGGCGCAAAGAGCCCGCAGCGCTCGCAATGGAAAAAGCCCGCGTTCTGGTGAAGGATTACGTATCCGCAGGCTTCACGAAAATCCATCTTGACGCCAGCATGGCCCTTGGCGGCGAAGCAAGCCCAAGCTTTGAACTTATTGCAGAACGGGCTGCCGATTTGTGTGAAATTGCCGAAAAACATGCGCCAGACCCCGGCAAACTGATCTACATTATTGGAACCGAAGTCCCGGTTCCCGGCGGTGAGACGGAGGAACCCGAAGCTCTTGACGTAACCTCGGTAAGTCGCTTCAAGGATACGATTTCAACGCATCGCGATGCTTTCACAGCCCGCGGCTTGCACACGGCATGGGACCGCATCGTCTCTGTCGTCACCCAGCCTGGGGTCGATTTTGGTCATAGTCGCGTTTATCCATTCGACGCGGGCGCGGCACAAACGCTGTGCCAGTCGATCCTGACAGAACCCGGCATGACCTTCGAGGCCCATTCCACCGATTACCAACCCACCAAAGCGCTTCAACAGCTGGTTGCGGGACATTTCTTCTTTCTTAAGGTTGGCCCAGAACTGACATTCCGGTTTCGTGAAGCCGTTTATGCCCTGTCACATGTCGAGGACGCGATTGCACCAGAAAGCCCCTCGGACATCCGCGCGATTATCGAACGCCGGATGAATGAAAAAGACGGCTATTGGGCTGACTATTACAGCGGCACCCCCAATGAGGTCGAGTTCCAGAAGATCTATAGCTATAGCGACCGGATCCGCTACTACTGGGGCGATCCTCAAATCGCCGAAGCGTTGCAGCTTATGCTTGAAAACCTGTCACATGCCGATCTTCCTGCTCCGATCATTTCACAATATTTCGGAGCTTTCGAATTCGGATCGGCACCATGCAATCCGGTTGAAATGATCAATGCGCATGTGTCGAAATGCATAGATCGATATTTCGCTGCAGCGTCGCCCAAATAAACCTATATCGAAATTCTATATTGCATGTTCGTTTATTCAGAACATGCGTTAGCCTCATTCGAGTTATATGAATATGGAAGAGGTTTCGTTAAGGCTTTGTTGCACAAAAGCCATTGGGGGGGGCATTTCGCAAATTTGCATGATAATTGCATGGTATGATCGTTCAGGCCCCCAGGAAGTATAAGACCACGCACTGGTCGGCTGACAGTAGAAGCTTGAAACAACACGGATCGCTGTTGATCTGGATTGATCGCGGGATAGCATGGGTTTGACCGCCGTTATCGACGGCATCGATGAGGTTTAGCAGGCACTGCTCAGATGTGTTGTCCGCATCAACACCCCTCTCAAACGAACTGCGCCACCGCGAGCAACAAAGGCCTTCATCGTACCTTTGACGTGTTTAGTTCCAGACCATTTTACAAACACAGATACTCGACGAAAATCAGTCCAGCTTAGTATCTGTTAGCAAAAAGGATTCACGTCTAGGAATAAATGTGTTTAAAGCTGGTATCTGCAGAGGAAGCCAGCTTGGTACGAAACCTCATGCGGGACGAGGAATGGATGTTCTTTGAACATATCATTCGCACTGTCCGCGCACCGAACGGACGCAAACCAACCAATCGTCGCCTTGTTCTTGATGGGGTTTTCTGGATTGCCAGAACTGGCTCGCCATGGCGCGATCTGCCGGAGGAATTTGGCAAGTGGTCCAGTGTTTCCCGACAGTTCCGGCGCTGACACTGGCAGGTTTCTGGGAGTAGATCATGGATGCCCTGAACGAGAGCAGGGCTGCGCCAGATGCTTTTCAAATGGTTGGTAGCACCGTGATTCGCGGATACCATCAGCCTGCGGGCGCTAAAGGGGGGCTTCGCGCCAGGGTTTCGGACGCTCAAGACCGTCCTGTGGGAAAATGATTCAGCGGATCGTTTTCTGGAACAACTCCTAGGGCCCGTGGACATTCATCTTGAAGCAATCAGGGCTGCGGCGAGGTTCCAATTGGCAGTGTAGCTGCAATCGGTCTTGTCATAGCGTGTTGCTATACCTCGGAATTCCTTGATCTTTGCGAAGTAGTTTTCAACCATATGGCGCCACTTGTAAGCGTCTGCGTCGTAGTTGCGCTTGTTGCTTTCGGTTTGATTTCGGTTTGATTTCGGTGGGATCACGGCGCTTGCCCCACGTGCATCCAGTTCTTCCAGGAGCCAGTTCGCGTCAAACGCTTTGTCTGCCAGAAGAGCCCCGAAGGGAACGTTACGGATCAGAGGCGCGACGCCTTTTGTGTCATGTGCCTGCCCAGGCAATAATAGGAAACGGATTAGATTGCCGAGCGCATCCACAAGCGCGACGATTTTAGTCGTCAGACCGCCACGCGAGCGTCCGATGGCCTGAGCCTGAGTCCCCCTTTTGCGCCGGTTGCCTTTTGGTCAACCTGAACGATGGTGCCGTCGATGAGGGCATAGTCAAGGTCGGGGTCACCACTCATGGCTATGAAAAGGCTCTCGAAAACCCCTGCTTTCGCCCATCTGCGGAAGCGGCGGAACTGGCTGTTCCAGTTGCCGAAGGCGGGCGGCAGATCGCGCCATGGAGACCCGGTGCGAACGCGCCAGAACACCGCTTCCAGAAACAGACGGTTATCATTTGCCGTAGCCCCCGCGTCGCTGGCTTTTCCCGGCAAATGCGGCTCAAGCCGCCGCCACACACGATCCGTCACCACAAAGCGCTGCTCGTTCATCCCAACCTCCGTTTAGGAGATTTGAATCAGAAATCAAAACCTATGGGAAGTATGATTGTCCACGGGCCCTAGATAACACATCAATCCGTCTCTGTATCTGCCATTTGTCAACATGACCTAGCAACACGCCGCCATACTCCAGCGCTAATGTCCGAAAATCTTGACCTATAAGCCGTGCAATTTTCAAAAAGCCGAACGATATTGAAGAACATGATACTACATATACCTATCAACAATATTCCACGCATTCTCGGCCCTAACACGTGCCAGATGCCCCAGCTCAAGTGCACGATGTGACGACGCATTTCCTGCCAGTCCGCGCTTATAGACGCCCTGTATGATTGCGGCGCTTCGGAAAAATGAAAATACCACGAAAAACAGATGGTTGGTGATTTTCTTACGTCCCGAATAGTGACAGTAAAGGTCCAGAAACTCTTGCTCTGTCGGAATGCCGAGGGCTTTGAAATCAAGACCTTTGAAGCGGCCTGTCGGCAAACTCTCCGCGTGATAGTTCGCGCACATATAGCCAAGGTCGGCCAAGGGGTGGCCAAGGGTGCATAGTTCCCAGTCCAGTAACGCCAGAACCTCTGGGGATTTCGCTCCTACAATTGCATTGCCCGGCCGGTAATCACCATGCACGATCGACGCCTCGTCATCGTCGGGTAAATTGGCAGGAAGCCACTCCATCAGTTTGTCCATCGCGGCGATCGTTTCGGTTTCAGTCGCGACGTACTGCTTGCTCCAACGCTGGACCTGTCTGGACAGAAAGCCCGTGGGTCGTCCGAAATCTGCCAGGCCAATCGCTTCGGGATTGACTGCGTGAAGATCTGCAAGTGCTTTGATAAAGCTGTGATAGAACGCCCTGCGTTCATCGGGCGTCTGATCAGGCAGACTAGGATCGTGGAAGACACGGCCCTCGACCATTTCCATGACATAAAAATCGCTGCCGATAACGGATGGATCCTGACTAAGATGCAGCATTCGCGGAACGGGAACAGGAGTATCCCTTAACGCATCCATCACACGAAACTCGCGATCGACGGCATGTGCGGATGGCAACAACGTACCGGGGGGCTTTTTCCGCAGGACGTATTTTCGCTGACCGATTGCCAGCTGATAAGTCGGATTGCTTTGTCCCGCATTGAACTGGCGAACCGTAAGGTCGCCTTCAAAATCCGGAAGCTTATCTTGCAAATAAATTTTCAACGCACGCTCGTCAAAACTAAGCGCGGCACTGACATCGACCAGAGGAGGACCGCCGTTTTCGCTCATGTTTTATTTCCTTTCTCGAACATTGCGATGCGCTGTTCATTCAATGTGGCAAAGCTATGACCTTCACGCGCTATATCGCGCAGCAGTTGCGGCACCTGCCAGAACTGGGGATCCTCATGCGCGTATGCTTCGATCCGTGCGATCAGGGTAGCTGGGCCGATCCGATCAGCCTGAAACATCGGACCACCGCGATGGCGGGGAAAGCCATATCCAAAGAGTTCGACCGCATCGATATCAACGGGACCAAGGGCGATACCCTCTTGCAGGACGGATACGGCTTCCGCGATCATTGCCGTCAGGCAACGGTCAACGATGTCTTCGTTTGTAAACTGTCGCGGTTCAGACCCGATGGCCCGCCTTTCGTTGTCGACGATGGCAGTGACATCAGGATTGACCTGTCGCGGTTCGTCGCCATCGTAGACATAATATCCGCGGCATGATTTCCGCCCGTACCAACCGCTTTCACAGATCAGATCGGCGATCCTTGAATATCGTTCTTCCGGCGGGCGGTCTGCCGCTTTGCGGTCGCGCGTGGCTTTGGCAATATCCAGTCCCGCCAGGTCCGAGACGGCAAAAGGCCCCATCGCAAAGCCGAAATCTTCCAGTGCCCGGTCGATATCTTCGAAGCTGGCCCCATCAAGCAAAAGGTAATCGGCGGCGCGTCGATATCTGGTCAGGATACGGTTGCCGATGAAACCGTCGCAGACCGTTGCCCGCACTGGAACCTTCCCAAGCTTTCGCGCCAAAAGAAAAGCCGTCGCGACACAATCCGGCGCGGTTGCATCGGCAACTACGACCTCTAACAGGCGCATGATGTGGGCGGGGGAAAAGAAATGCAGGCCGATCACATCTGCGGGTCGCGACGTTGCCGCAGCGATCAGGTTCACATCAAGATAGGAGGTATTGGTCGCCAGAATTGCACCCGGCTTACATATGACATCAAGTTTCGCAAACAGGTCGGTTTTGGCTGCGATGTCCTCGAAGATCGCCTCGATGACCAGATCGGCATTTGCGACTGCATCCAGCGTATCGGTGCAAGTGAACCTTTCAAAAGCAGTTTGATGCGTATCTGGGTCAAGTTTTCCCCGTTTAAGCGCGCCATTCAGGTTCTGTTCCACAGCCTTGCGGGCCGAAGGTACGCGTGCACTCTGTGCCTCGATTAAATGGACGTGGTATCCTGCAATCAGAAACGTCGTGGCGATACCGACACCCATTGTGCCGCCACCGATGACCGCAACGGAATTGATCTGGCGCGGCATCGCCGCAGCTTCGGGCATTTTGCCAGTGGCGCGTTCCGCGAAAAAGGCGTGGACCAAACCTGCGCGTTCTTCGCTTTGCATCAGGTCCTTGAACAACTTCCGCTCTTTCGTCAGGCCATCTGTGATCGGCAGGGATGATGCGGCAATTGCTTCCAGTGCTTTTACCGGTGCAAGAAGCGCAGGCCGTTTGCCAGATAACCGCTTTTGCGCTGCTGCAAAAACTTCAGGCTGGAAAGCGACCGACAGCTTATCGGTTTGGCGCGGCACCAGTTTTCCTGTCAATACATCCTTGGCCATTGCCAGTCCCGCATCACGTGGCGGACCATCGGTCAACCTGTCAATGATCCCCAAAGCCAGTGCCTCTTTCGCCTCGACCTCGCGTCCTGAACAGATGATATCTATTGCCGCGGCACATCCGGTCAGGCGCGGCAGACGTTGCGTGCCACCCGCACCGGGCAACACACCAAGCCTGACTTCCGGCAGGGCAATCCGCAGACCTTGCACGCCGACGCGCAGATGGGCCGCAAGTGCCAACTCAAGTGCACCTCCGAAGGCCGCGCCATGTAGCGCGGCAATCACCGGCTTTTCGCTGTCGTGCAACGCGCCTAGAACCTGAGGCAATGTCGGTTCGATATCGGATTTCGCAAGATCCTTGATATCTGCACCCGCCGAGAACAGCCGTCCGTCACCATAAAGAACGATGATCCGGACGGCAGGATCATCCGCCAACCTGCGATAGGCATCGTAAATGGCTTTGCGAAGCAGAACGCCAAGCGCGTTGACCGGCGGTTTGGCAAGACAGATCAGTCCAATACCATCCTGAACTTCGGTCCGGACGATTTCTGTGGTCAGGTCTTTCATCTCACTCTCTCCCGTTCAATCCAGCCGTTCGATGATCATGGCAATCCCCTGGCCAAAGCCGATGCACATCGACAGGCAGGCATATCGGCCCCCTGTCGCTTCCAACTGGCGAAGTCCCGTCAGGATAAGTCGCGCCCCCGAGGCACCAAGCGGATGTCCCATGGCGATCGCACCGCCATTGGGGTTCAGCCGCGGATCATCTGCTGCCAGCCCAAGGCTGTTGCAACAGGCCAGCACTTGGGCGGCAAAGGCTTCATTGATCTCGATTACGTCCATCTGCGACAAGGCCAGACCGGCACGGTCAAGCGCCTTGGGAATAGCCAGCGCCGGACCAAGCCCCATAACACGCGGTGCAATGCCCGAGACCGCGCCAGCAATAATGCGCGCGCGGGGCGTGGGCCCAAGCCCGGACTGACCAATCATCAACGCCGCCGCACCATCATTGATGCCCGAGGCATTCGCCGCGGTAACAACCCCACCCGCTGCAACCGTGCGTAACGTGGCCATTTTTTTCAATGTGGTATCAGGACGCGGATGTTCGTCATGCGCGACGACCGTAATTGCGCCTTTGTGCCCGCTAACAGATACAGGCGCTATTTCATCCGCGAAAAATCCGGCCACGCGTGCGCTTTCATAATTCTGCTGGCTGGCATGGGCATAGCGATCGCAGGCATCGCGGCTGATGTTGAATTCGGCCGCAAGATTGTCTGCCGTTTGTGGCATGCTGTCGTCCCCGAACTGCGTCTGGAAACGCGGGTTCGGAAACGGCTTTCCGGCGGTCGAGTCATGGATTGCGCGCTGTCGCGACCATGCGCTTTCCGATTTGGCCAATACGAATGGCGCACGGCTCATACTTTCGACACCGCCCGCCACAAACAGCGCGCCGTCGCCTAGGGACGCGGCCCTTGCCACATCCAGCGCCGCCGACATACTGGACCCGCACAACCGGTTGACCGTTTGTGCGCCGGCCCCTTCGGGGATGCCCGCAAGCAGCGCCGCAAAGCGTGCCACATTGCGGCTGTCTTCGCCCGATTGGCAGACATTGCCCAGCACGACATCCTCAACCTGTGTGGCTGACCAATCGCAACGCGCCATCAGCGCCCCGATGATCTGTGCCATCAGATCATCGGGGCGTATATCCGCAAGGGCGCCGCCGAACCGTCCGAACGGGCTGCGCAATCCGTCATAGATATAGGCATCAAGCATCCTGTGCTTCCTTTCCCCCGACAATCATGGCGCAGTAAAGCGACCCGCGCTGATCATCGCGTCAATTGAAGGCATCACCTTGACCTCAAGGTATTCCTCCAGCCCGAAGGTACCGCCTTCACGCCCGTTGCCCGATTGCTTGTAGCCGCCGAAAGGTGAACCGGAGGCTGCCCCCTGCCCGTTGATGGCCACGACGCCCGCGCGCAATTGCGCAGTCACCCGACGCGCCCGTTCCGCGCTGCCGGTCTGTACATAAGCGGCAAGACCATAGTCGTTGTCATTGGCAATCCGGATGGCATCTTCTTCGGTGTCGAAGGGAATGATGGACAGAACCGGCCCGAATATTTCTTCGCGGGCAATGCGCATATCATTGGTGACATCGGCAAAAACCGTCGGTTTGGCGAACCAGCCGGTCGTCACACCATCGGGTCGGCCAAGACCGCCCGACAAAAGGCGTGCACCTTCGTCCAGTCCAATCTGGATCATTTTCTGAACACGGTCGAACTGCATCTTGTCGAACAGGGGACCGATATGCGGCCCCTCTTTCGCGGGATCATCCACGGTCTGCTTTCCGGCAGCGGTTTCCACCAACTGCAGCACCTCGTCGTAGCAACTCCGCTCGACCAGCATCCTTGTGGGGGCATTGCAGCCCTGCCCGGTGTTCAGAAAGCACCGTTGGACCGATGCCGGCACGCAGCTGTCCAGATCGCAATCGGCAAAGACCAGATTGGCAGATTTACCACCCAGTTCCAAAGCCACGCGTTTGACGCTTTCGGCGCTGTCGCGTGACACCATAGCGCCCGCGCGGGTCGATCCGGTAAAAGACATCATCGCAATATCGGGGTGCTGTGACATCGCACTGCCAACCCCTGCACCATCGCCAAAGACCAGATTGAAGACGCCTGCTGGATAACCCGCTGCATGCACACATTCAGCAAAAATTGCAGCCGACAGCGGTGTATGTTCGGAAGGTTTAAGCACGCATGTCGCACCTACAGCCAAGGCAGGCAGAACCTTTTGCGCGATCTGGTTGATAGGCCAGTTCCATGGTGTGATCAGCCCGCAAACGCCAATTGGTTCTTTGCGGATCATATCGCCGTTCGGTAGAAGATATTCTTCCTCTAACGCCTCTAATGCCGCGATAAAGGCGCCTGTATGGCGCGGACCACAGCCGGCCTGCGCATTGCGGGACAGGGTAATCGGCGCACCCATCTCCTGACTGATTGCCTGCGCCATATCCTCGGTGCGATCAGCAAGGGCCTGCTGCAGCGCATGCAGATATCCCAGCCGTTCCGCCTTCGATGTGCGCGAAAAGCTGGCAAAGGCACGACCGGCTGCGGTTACGGCGTGATCAACGTCAGCCGAAGTGCCCAAGGCGACCGTGCCGATCTGTCGTTCAGTTGCGGGATTCATGATAGGGAAGGTGCTGCCACCCTGCCCCGCTGTCCAAACCCCGTCGATGTAATGCTTATCCAGTGTCGTCACGTCGCCCTCCTCCTGCATTGGTTCCGGATCACTTTGCGGGGGCATCCAGCAACCCGCGTTCTTCCAGCACCTTGCGGGCATGGCGGAAACACTCCAGCGATTGCGGGACGCCACAATAGATACCGATGATGTGGATAATCGAGCGGATTTCCTCTTTGGTGACGCCATTGTTGATCGCGCCGTTACAGTGGATTTCCCATTCATGCATCTTGCCAAGCGCAGCCAGCATCACAAGATTCAGCATCGACCGTGTCTTATGGTCGATCGTGTCGTCCCCCCAACCAAAGCCCCAGCACCATGCGGTCATCGCCTCTTGGAACGGACGCGAAAAATCATCTGCGGCGGCAAGGTTTTTTTCGACATATTCCGCACCGACAACCGCCTTGCGCTGTTTCAGGCCAAGTTCAAAAAGTTGATCGTCCATCGGTATAATTCCTTGTATAATGGGCGTGAAAGCAGATCAGGCAACAACGCCCTGCGCATAAAATGCGTCGATTTGGTCAGGGGCATAGCCAAGTTCGCCAAGGATCTGGCGCGTGTGCTGGCCAACCATCGGCGATCGGGCCAGCCTGTCGTCCGGCGTGAACGCGGGCATGCCGGGAATATTCGGCACCGGCCAGGGATCATTCGCACCCGCCTGTTGCAGCCATGAAAACACACCCACCGCCTCGGCTTGTGGATGGTTCACAAGATCACGATATGTTTGCACGACCTCGTTCTGCAAACCTGCACTGCTTAGCAGCTCTGACAGCTCGGCGGCCTTCCAGCGCATGGTGATACGGCGCAGATGGTCGTTCAGTTCGTCGATATGTTCCAATCGGCCTGCAATGGTGCGATACGACAGGTTCTGCCAAAGATCGTCCAGTTTCAGCAATTCACAGAGGGTCTCGAACTCTCGATCCCGGACGATATTGATCTGGATATGGCCATCACTGGTCTTGAACGTCCCGGAAGGCGCGGTCGAGGCACGGCGTGGTCCGCTTCGGAACCCACTAAGCAACCGCACCGCCTGAATGCTGGCCGCAGCCTCAAGAAGGCTGACCTCGATCTTGCGACCTTCTGCGCCATCGCGTCGTGCGTAAAGCGCGGCGGCAAGGGCTTGTTGCGCATAAAGGCCGGTCGACATATCGAAATAGCTGACGGGGGTGTGATGCGGTGTGCCATCCGTTCCGGTGTTTTCGGCAACAAACCCGCTGAACGCCTGAAGCATCGGATCCATCGCAGGACGGTCGCGCATTGGTCCGCACTGGCCGAAACCGGACACCGAAATATAGATCAGACCCGGATTCAAGGCATGCAAACGGTCCCAACCATAGCCCAAGCGTTCGGCCACACCGGGGCGATAGCCTTCGATAAAGACGTCAGCATCGGCGATCAGAGTGTCGACAATCTTGCCGCTGGGGGCCGCCTTCAAGTTCACAGCAAGCGCGCGCTTGCCCATATTCGCCACGATGGAATAGGCGGTGTGATCACCATAAACACCGCCGATCAGCCGCGCCCAATCCCCGCCCTGAGGCTCGATCTTGATGACATCCGCACCCTGCTGGGCCATCAGCATCCCGCAATAGGGGCCAGCCAGCCCCTGCGACAGATCAACAACCTTCAGCCCTTCATATGGTCTCTCGAAGCTCATGATCCGGTCCTTTTTTCCAGAACCTCGAAGACGCGAGTGAAATCGGATTGCGGGGGCAGCGCGTCCTCGACCTGCTGCCAGATTTCGGCGACCCGTGTGCCCATCTGGTTCGACGTGCCGGCCTCTTGGACGAACTGGTTGTAAAGGCGGACATCCTTGTTCAGCAGCTCGGCGAAAAAGCCCGCGTCATAGGTTCCAGTCAGGATACGGCGGGGAAATTTATCTTCGATCGCCGTATTGTTGCCGGTCGAGACTTTCACGACATCAAGGATCGTTTTCATTTCGACCCCATGTGCCAAGCCGAACAGGACGGCCTCGGACGAGGCGGCCATCGCGGTTGCCGAAAGGAAATTGTTCAGCAGTTTGACCGCCTGCCCCTGCCCCGCCTGATCACCGACGTGAAAGGCATTTGCACAGAACAGATCGATGATATGCCGATGGCGTTCCATCTGGGCCTTCGGGCCAGCCCAGATAATGGTGATTGCCGCTTTCAACGCGCCTTGCCGACCGCCACTGACCGGCGCGTCAATGAATGTCATGCCAGCAGCGGCAAGTGCGGCTGCCGCCTCTTTGGCAGCTGCAGGGCCGATCGTTGACATGTCGATGATCACCTTGCCGGCGACATCTTCCATTGCCGCAATTTCCGCGGCGACAGCGTTGACGATCTTTCCATCCGGCAAGGACAGAAAGATCGTATCCGATTGGGCGACAACCTCTGAAAGGTCGGCAGCCTCGATAGCACCCGAAGGTGCGTGGCCGGGCATACAGTCATAACAGACCAGCGGGGTATCGCCTTTTGCGATGAACGATGCCATCGGCTCGCCCATCTGGCCAAGTCCGACAAATCCGATTTTGGTGGGTGCAGACATAGCGATGCTCCTACTGGGTTTTGTATTTGCGCAGTTCCATCCGCGCGATCTGGTCGCGGTGGACTTCATCGGGGCCATCGGCCAGCCGAATGGCGCGTGCGCGGGAATATGCATAGGAAAGGCCGAAATCGTTCGAAACGCCGCCGCCGCCATGCGCCTGAATTGCCCAGTCAATCACCTGACAGGCCATATTCGGGGCGGCGACCTTGATCATTCCGATTTCCTTGCGGGCCTCGCGGTTGCCGACCTTGTCCATTTTATCGGCAGCGTTCAGCACCAACAGCCGCGCCTGATCAATCAGGATGCGCGATTGTGCGATACGTTCTCTGGTGACGCCCTGATCGGAAAGCGGTTTGCCGAAAGGTTCACGTTGCAATGCGCGTTGGCACATTTTTTCCAGCGCGACTTCGGCCTGGCCGATCAAACGCATGCAATGGTGGATACGTCCCGGTCCAAGACGGCCTTGGGCAATTTCAAACCCGCGACCTTCACCCAGAAGGATGCTGTCGGCCGGAACGCGGACGTTGTCGAAGATAATCTCGCCGTGGCCATGTGGGGCATCGGAAAAGCCGAAGACCGGCAGCATACGCTTGATGGTGATACCGGGCGTATCGCGGGGAACAAGGATCATCGACTGCTGGCGATAGGCATCCGTACCGGTCGGATCCGTCTTGCCCATAAAGATGAACAGCTTACAGCGTGAATCGCCCGACCCCGAGGACCACCATTTGCGACCGTTGATGACGTATTCGTCACCGTCACGGATAATCGTCGATCCGATGTTGCGCGCATCCGACGATGCAACCGCCGGTTCGGTCATTGCGAAACACGACCGGATCTCACCCGCAAGCAGCGGGTCCATCCAGCGCCGTTTCTGTTCCTCTGTGCCAAAGCGTTCCAGCGTTTCGATATTACCGGTATCGGGCGCGGAACAGTTGAACACCTCGGCGGACCAGAGGGCACGGCCCATAATCTCGCACAGGCTGGCATATTCCAGATTGCTAAGACCGCCACCGGAACCGCTGTCAGGTAGAAACAGGTTCCACAATCCGGCCTCACGCGCTTTGGGTTTCAGTTCCTCGATAATCGGAACCGCGCCCCAATTCTGCCAATGTTCGATGCCATAGCCCATCTCTTGCAACTGCTGCTGATAGAGACCCTGATTGGGGTAGATATGTTCTTCCATGAAAGCGTTTAGCCGGTCACATAGGTCTTTGACCTTCGGGCTTAGATCGAAATCCACTGTAATCACTCCGTTATTTGCGCCACTCGGGCCGAATTCAGGCAACAGGCATCCGCAGCCTTGAATCGGCCGTGACAAAATCCTGCAGCATATTGGGGTTAGGTCAGGGGATGCCGGTTACGGGCCGACGATGGTTGTTCCCCCGTCTACGACGATCACCTCTCCGGTAATAAAGCGGGCGGCGGGACCGGCCAGGAATGTGGCGACCCCGCCGATATCCTCGGGTTCGCCCAAACGCCGGACGGGCGTGCGGGCAATCCGGTCGTCGCGCAGGGTGTCATTTTCCCAAAGCGCGCGGGCGAATTCGGTCTTGACCAGACCCGGCATGATGCAATTGACCGTGATTTTTTTCGGACCCCATTCCACGGCCAGCGAACGGGTCACGCCCACATCGGCAGTCTTGGAAATACCATAGGCGCCCAAAGTCGCCGAACCGCGCAACCCGCCGATCGACGATACAATGATAAACGCACCGCCGCCCGCGTCCGCCATATGAGGCATGGCCGCATTGGCAAACCAGATCGCGCTATGCACGTTCGAGGTCATGACTTTGTTGAAAGCCTCATCCGTCAAGCTGGACAGCGGGCCATAGACCGGATTCACCGCCGCATTGGCAACAAAGATGTCGATCCGCCCCCACGCGTCATGCGTTTTCGTCACCAGCGCCTCGCACTCCTCCCTGCGCGATATATTACACTCGACTGCCATCGCCGTGCCGCCAGCCGCGGTGATTTCCTTGACCGCCGCTTCGCATGCCTCGATCTTCCGGCTGGCAATCGCCACTTTCGCGCCCATAGCGGCCAGATGATGGGCGATGGAAAGTCCGATGCCCTTGCTGCCACCCGTCACGATCGCAACCTTGCCGTCCAGCGAAAACGGATTTCTCATGCTTCTCTCTCCCTCAGTATCTGTCATGCGGGCGTTTCCTGCATCCGCAGCTGCAAGCGTTCGCCGTGATAGGGATTGGCCTCAGCCGCTTCCTCATCAAGTTCGACACCGATTCCGGGGGCGGTCGACGGAATGACATATCCATCCTCCCACCGGATCGGGGTCTTCAGGATTTCAGCCTGGAACCCGCCCCATTGCTCGATCCCCTCCATGATCAGAAAGTTCGGGCTGCACGCCGACAGCTGGATATTGGCCGCACCGACAATCGGGCCGCAGAACAGATGCGGAGCGATCTGGGCATGGAACGCCTCGCCCATCGCGGCGACTTTTTTCGCCTCCAGCAGACCACCGACGCGACCCAGATTCATCTGCAGGATCGACGCGGCATCATTGCGCAGCAGATCGGCAAACTCATACTTTGTGGTAAGCCGTTCACCCGTGGCGACGGGGATCTTGGTTCCAGCCGCAACGCGCGCCATGCCGGCAATATTATCCGGCGGCGTCGGTTCTTCGAACCATAACGGATCATGCGCCTCCAGCCGTCTTGCCAAACGGATCGCGCCCGAGGGCGTCATTTCGCCGTGCGTGCCGATCAGGATATCGCATTTCGTGCCAACAGCCTCGCGGACCCGTGCGGTATAGCGATCGGCAAAATCCAGCGTTTCCATGGAAAGTTGCCGCGGGTCGAACGACGTATAAGGGCGCGCGGGATCGAACTTGAGGGCGGTAAAGCCCTGCGCGATATATTCCAATGCGCGCTCGGCTGCGGCATCGGGATCGTTATAGACCTTTTCGTTCGACACAGCGTCCGGCGCGGCGTTCAGATAGGTATAGCTGCGCAGCCGCTGGTGCACCTGCCCGCCAAGCAATTCGTAAACCGGCTTGTCCAGCGCCTTGCCGATGATGTCCCAAAGCGCGATCTCGATCCCGCTGAAAATACCCATCACGGTAGGGTCGGGACGCTGAGAGAACCCCGCGGAATAGACAAGACGGAAGTGGCGTTCGATCTTGAACGGATCGGCCCCGATGAAGTGCCGTTCGAACAGATCATCAATCATCGCGGTCAGCGCCTTGGGGTGGAAAGCCACCCCGTAGATTTCGCCATAGCCGACGATACCGCATTCTGTCGTGACCTTGACAAAGACCCAATATGGGCCACCCCGATGGATTGACTTATTGCCGACGACAAAGGTCTTGATATCCTTGATCTTCATAAATTTGGCTTCCAGGCTGGGTTTCCGGTCATATCAGGAGATATCCTGAAGGATCATATCGGCGGCTTTTTCACCGATCATGATACAGGCGGCATTGGTATTGGCCGACACCAGCGTCGGCATGATAGAGGCATCGGCAACGCGTAGGCCGGTCAAACCGTGCACCCGCAACCGCGGGTCGACCACAGCGCCGACATCCGTGCCCATCCGGCAGGTGGAACTGGGATGGAAAATCGAAGATCCGTTTGCCCGCACATATGCCAGCAACTGATCATCACTTGTGACATCGGCACCAGGCAGGATTTCGTCGCTGATGTAATCTGCAAGGGCATTCTGGCCAGCAACCTTCCGGACCAGCCTTACCCCGGCAACCATCGTGTCCCTGTCCGTGCTGCTGTCCAGATAGTTCGGCTGGATTGACGGAGGCAGCCGGTGGTCCGCTGAGGCGATCCTGACGTGGCCACGGCTTTCGGGACGCAGCTGGCAGACAGTGACGGTAAACCCCGAATAGGGGTCCAGAACCCGACCGCGCTTCTGGGCGCTGTAGCGCATGAAGTGGAACTGCACATCAGGCGTCATGACATCAGGGCGCGTTTTGGCAAAGACACCCACCTGACCTGCGCTAAGCGACATCGGCCCGCCGCGATCCTTTAGCCAGCGCAGGCCCACCGCCGCCTTACCGCGCCAGTTGCGGACCTCGTCGTTGACAGTGACCGGCTGGCTGCACCGATATGTGCTGCGGCAAGTGTAATGGTCTTGCAGGTTCTCTCCGACGGCGGGCAGGTCATGTGCAACATCGATACCAAGCTGGCGCAGATGCTGTGCGTCGCCGATGCCCGACAGTTGCAGGATTTTAGGCGAATTGATCGCACCTGCAGACAACAGAACCTCGCGTCCGGCGCGCAGCACGTCGATCCGGCCATTGCGTTCCACTTCGACGCCGACGACTTTGGTTCCTTCGATGACCAGACGGCGCACCATCGTGCCGGTCTGGATATGCAGGTTGGGTCGTTTGCGGGCGGGCCGCAGATAGGCGGTTGCCGCACTGCTGCGCCAGCCATTCCGCGTCGTCACCTGAAAATATCCTGCACCTTCCTGCTGTCGTCCGTTGTAGTCGCTGTTTGCCGGAATGCCGGCCTGTTCCGCCGCCTGGATATAGGCATCGCAAAGCGGATTCTGGCTGGCGCGGCTGATGCCCAAAGGTCCGTCACGCCCGTGATAATCCTCGTCCAGACCATCTATGGTTGCCCCTTCCGCGCGGCGGAAATAGGGCAGAACGTCGTCAAAACTCCAACCGGTGTTGCCTAGCTGACGCCAATAGTCAAAGTCCTCGGCCTGCCCGCGGGCATAGACCAACCCGTTGATCGAGCTGCATCCGCCCAACACCTTGCCACGCGGCCAATCAAAGCTGCGCCCGCCCGATTGCGGCACCGCATCGGTCTGATATCCCCAGTTGATGCTGGTATCGCCCATGGTCCGGTAATATCCAATCGGGATATGGATCCACGGATTGCGATCTTTCGGACCGGCTTCAAGCAACAGAACCTGAAGGTTCGGCTTGGCTGACAAACGGTTGGCCAACACGCATCCGGTTGATCCCGCACCGATGATGATGAAATCATATTGCTGCATGCTTACTGCCCCACAGCCGTTGCGAGCGGCCCGACTTTCGGCGAAAATTCGGCCATCTCGGGAATGACCCATCCCTGACCGGGCTGGGCCGCAATCAATGCGCGGGTGTATTCGTGCTGTGGCGCATTGAAGATGCGACCGACGGTTCCACGTTCGACCACTGCGCCGTGTTGCATCACCAGCACTTCGTCACAGACCTGCGCTGCCACGCGAAGATCATGCGTAATGAAAATCACAGTCAACCCAAGGCGATCGCGGATATCGTTGATCAGTTTCAGGACTTCGCGTTGGATCGACACGTCCAGTGCCGATACAGCCTCATCCGCGATCAGGACCTTCGGGTTGACCACCAATGCGCGGGCGATGCAAAGGCGTTGGCGCTGGCCACCGGAAAACTGGCTTGGATAACGATGCACCGAATATTTCGGCATCCGGACGATCTCCAGCAGCTCATAGACCCGCCGCCATGCTTCCTTGCGCGAAACACCGAAGTTCACAGCACCCTGAATAAGCTGGCTGCCGATCGTACGGCGCGGATTAAGCGATCCGTAAGGGTCTTGGAAAACGATCTGGATGTCCTTGCGGTGCTTTCGTAATTCGCGTGCGGTTTTGCCGGTGAAATCAACGCCTGAAATATTGATACTGCCGCTGTCGGAATCGATCAGCCGCATCAGGCAACGCACCAATGTCGTCTTGCCCGATCCAGATTCACCGACAATTCCCAAAGTCTCGCCGCGGCGGACCTGGAAAGACACATCACGCACGGCTGCGACAGTCCGTGTTTTCTTGAACATGCCCGCCGAGGTCTGGAAGGTCTTTTGCAGGTTGTCCACCTGTATCACCACAGGCTTTTCGCTTGCAGCAATCTGTGCATCTTCGGTCGGCCGCGGCACGGCGTCGATCAAGGACCGCGTATAGGGATGTTGCGGATGGTTCAGGACCTGATCGGCAGTTCCTTGTTCGACGATCTGCCCCTGACGCATCACGACGACACGGTCCGCGATTTCTGCAACAACACTGAAGTCGTGGGTGATGAACATGATGCCTGCGTCATGCTTTGAATTCAGCTGTTTCAGCAGGCGTAAAATCTGCGCTTGCGTTGTCACATCCAAAGCGGTCGTCGGTTCATCCGCGATCAGAAGTTTCGGGTCGAGTGCCAACGCCATAGCGATCATGATCCGCTGGCGCTGACCGCCCGAAAGTTCGTGAGGATAGGATCCGAAAAGCCGTTCGGGGTCAGGCAGGCGGACCTCCTCTAGCAAGGTCAGGGTCCGCTTGCGTCGTTCGGAAGCATCAAGCGACCGGTGAACCCGAAAGACCTCTTCGATCTGATGGCCCACGGTATAGGCCGGGTTCAGGGCGGTCATAGGTTCCTGAAAGATCATCACCATCCGGTCGCCACGCAGCGCGTTATGGGCGTTCTGGTCAAGATCCAGGACATTGCGTCCATCGAACAGGATTTCTCCGCCAGTGACTTTCAGGCTGGGTGACAAAAGCCCCATCGTCGCAAGCGAGGTTATCGACTTACCCGATCCGGATTCACCGACAACACACAGGATTTCGCGGGGCCTAACGTCGAATGACAGGTTTTCCACGGCATTCGCGCGCTCTATCTTCATTGGCAAAGCGACCGTCAGGTTGCGTATCGAAAGAATGGGCTGGTTTGTATCCGTCATATGCATGCCGATCTTGCGAAGGTGAATTTTCCCGACCGCATCAGTTGCGATCCTCGGGTGCAGTGACATCGCGCAGGCCGTCGCCGACCAGATTGATGGCAAGGACCAGAATAAAAAGCGCGATCCCCGGTACTGCGATCAACCAACTGTCAAAGAACATCAGCCCCTTGGCGTCAGAGATCATCAGACCCCAACTGGGCGTTGGCGGTTGCACACCCAAGCCTAGAAAGGACAGGGCGGCCTCCAGCAGGATGGCATGCGCCATTTCGAGCGTTGCGATCACGATGATATGATTGGAGATATTGGGAAGGATTTCTGCGAACAAAATTCGCGGTGTCGAACTTCCAAGCGATTGCGCCGAGGTGACAAAATCCAGTGCGCGGACCTGCTGAGTGGCACTGCGCATCACAACCGCAAAGCGGTCCCAGATCAGAAGGCCGATGACCCAGATCACAACCGACAGTGAAGAACCGATAATTGTCACCACCGCCAGCGCAACCAGAACCACGGGCATCGACAGTCTGGTGGTGATGATAAAGCTGATCACCATATCGACACGGCCGCCGAAATAGCCTGCACAGACACCCAGAACCGTCCCGATCACCCCGGAAATCAGCATGGCCGAAAAGCCGATCATCAGCGAGATCCGCGCACCATAGATAAGCCGTGATAGGTAATCACGCCCCAGATGGTCAGTCCCCAGAATATGGTCCCAAGTGACAGACGGGCTGTCGAACCAGACCGGCGGGATCAGTTTTTGCGACAGCACTTGCTCATATGGATCATGGGGGGCAATCCATGGGGCCAGCAAGGCGATCACGATGATAATCAGGATCGTGATGCCGCCGAAGAACAGTCCCCGATGCGTCCGGACTTGTGTCAGCATCAGCCGGAAGGGTGACAGAACATTCTCATGTTCCATAGTGGGAAGGTTGTCGTCGTTTGAAATGGTCATATCATCCCATCCTTATCCGCGGGTCCAACCAGGCGTTCAGCACGTCGGCAAAGAATGTCAGCGCGATGTAGAAAAAGCTGAGTACAAGAACGATGGCCTGCATCATCGGCAGGTCGGCGCGCTGGATCGATTCCCAAGCCAGGAAGCCAAGGCCATTGATGGCAAAGATCGTCTCGATCACGATGGAACCACCCAGCATGAAACCGAATTGCACCGCGGCCAGCGAAACGACAGGAATGATTGCATTCCGCAAGGCGTGCTTGAAAAGCAGGGAAAACTTGCTGACCCCCTTCGCCCGTGCCGTCCTGATATAATCCGAACGTAGAACGTCCAGCATACCCGCACGTGTCAACCGCATGATGCCTGGGGTAATATAGTAGCCAAGGGCAATCGAGGGCATGACAAAATGCGCCCAGGTGCTTGTTCCCGATACTGGCAATAGGCCCCAGTTGATCCCGAACCACAGCATCATAGTCAGCGCGAACCAGAAGCTTGGCATTGCCTGCCCCACCACCGCGATGGTCAATGCACAGCGATCAAGCCAGCTGTTGGGTCGAATGGCTGCCAGAACCCCCAGCGGGATGGACAATGCCAATGCGAAAAACAGCGCGCAAATGCCCAAGGTCATCGTTGCAGGCAGACGCGCAAGAATTTCGTCAGTCACAGGCTGGTTCAGGTAATGTGACTGGCCAAGATCACCATGCAGCGCATTTTTCAGCCAATCGACGTATTGGACCGGTATCGGGCGGTCATAGCCATAGAATTCCCGAATGGCGTCAAGATCCGCCTGGGTCGCGTTTTCACCTGCCATCGCGATGGCAGGATCACCCGACAGGTAGTTCATAGAGAAGGTGATCATGGAAACTGTTAGGGCGACCAAAAGGGCAAGGGCCACCCGTTTCGAAAGAAATGCCAACATCTGTCAGCCTCACGCGTTTGGGGTCTTGAAGGATGAAAGGATCTTCCGGTGCCTGGGTCCGGAAGATCCGGTCGCGATGGCCCGTTAATCTACTTCCACGTCGCGGAATAAAGGCGCGGGATTTCATCCGGTGTAGGTGTGAATTCCAGATCGTTGGAAAAGGCATAGTATTTGGCATAGGAAAACAAGGGCAGCCAATAGGCCTCATTGGCGATGATACCCAAGGCCTCGGCATAGGCCTCCTTGCGCACTTCGGGGTCGATAGAGGTATCGCCACGCGCCAGTGCTTCGGCAGTTCTGGGATCTTTTGCAGGATCATCCGGCCCGCCCATAAAGAAATGGCTGGTAATCGCCGCGACATCGGCGATCGAACTGGACCCCCATGTCATAAAGCTGACGGGTGCCCGTCCATCCTGTATCCGTTCCAGCAAAGAGCTGTACTGAAGCCAGTTGAGCTTCGCCTTGATCCCGACTGCCGACAGGTCACCGATAATGGCTTCGGCCACCTCGCGTTGACGATAGCCATAGAAGTCGAATTCGAAGCCGTCAGGATATCCCGCCTCGGCAAGCAAAGCCTTCGCCTTTTCGGGATCGTAATCGTATTTTGTCACATCCTGCGTGCAGGCAAACTGGTCGGGATGGCAAGCCGAATGAATCACCTCGGCCGGACGCCCGACAAGCTGGTCGGCAATCGCGTCGCGATTGATGGCATATCCGAACGCCTGCCTTACTTTTTGATCGGTAAAGAACGGCTCGCCCGAGGTTCCGCTTACGTCGAAGGTCAGATAGGCAATGCGTAGGGTTTTTTCGTTGAAAACCGTGACGCGCCCCGTCTGTTCAAGCCGCTCGGCCTGTTCCTTGGGAACGTCCCATGCCCAATCCAGCCCGCCGGTCATCAGCTCGGCAAGCTGGGTGTTGGATTCCTTGATTGCACGAAAATTGATATGACCGATTTCAGGCGTTCCCTTGGGTCCACCCGCAAAATAATCGTCATTCTTGTCCCAATGGACATAATCACCGTTCTTGATGTCGGCGACCTTATAGGGCCCCGTCCCGGTCGGCGTCACGGCAGATAGATCACGTGTTCCGTCAGGTCCGACGGGTGCATCATCGTAAAAGCCGTCGGGCATGATCATGATTTCATTTGCCAGATAGGCGAAGGCGTTCGCGAAAGGCTCTTTTAGTTCCAGCCGGACTTTGTACTGACCCAGCTTCGTGGCCCCTTTCATCCAGTTCACAACCGATTGGGCAGGTACACCGTTCGAAGCATCAGCCAGAAAATTGATGGTATAGACCACGTCATCAGCGTCGAATGTTGTGCCATCGTGGAAGACAACATCATCGCGCAGATCAAATTCGATGACGGTATTGCTTTTCCATTCCCAGTCGGTGGCCAGCAACGGGTCGAATTCGCCGGTTTCATTGTTGAACAGGACCAGACCGTCCCACCCCATATGGCCCATAATGACCATTTCACGCGTCACGCTGAAAAAGGGATCAACGACGGCAACTTCTTTATCGGTCGCCCAATTCAGTGTATCATCGGCTTTGCCTGCCATCAGCGGCATGGATGTCGACAATACAAGTGCCGCGCCAAGAGCTATCGAGCCGAATTTCATCTGGTATCCCCTCCCTGACATGAATCCGACGCCCTGTTCGACGTAGCCCCCTCGCCTCCCCGCGATGGACTAATCAGAGACTGTCACGATATCCTGTGACAACTCGTATCGGAATTTTCTAGAGCTTGCTGCCTCGATAGGCATAATGCAAATGCTATAATTGCATTACCCTATTACAAAATATTATGGGATTTAGGAACGATGTTACGCTTTAATCTTAGACAAATAGAAGCCTTCCGGGCAGTCATCCAGACGGGCAATATGACCCAGGCCGGTGAACTTCTGGGCGTGACCCAGCCCGCCATCAGCCGCCTTATCCGCGAGCTGGAGGAAGAGTATTCGCTGCAATTGTTCATCCGCCACGCAGGCCGGATCGAACCGACAAAAGACGCGATTGCCCTGCATACAGAGGTCGAGCGTTGCTATGCCGAACTTGAACAGATGGTCAAATTCGCAACCGATCTTGGTTCCTCAAGACGTCGTCGCCTCAGGATCGCCTCAGTCGTAGGTCATTCCTATTTCTTTCTTCCCGAAGTTATAAAGTTCTTCCATTCACGCTGTCCGGATGTGGTCATCAATTTGCGTAGCGGGTCTTCCCCCGAAATCATCGAGCACATCGAAAAGGGAAGATGCGATGTCGGACTGGCATTGCTTCCGCTGGACGTTCACGGTGTTGTTATAAAAGCATTACCCGAAACCAGTTTGGTGTGCGTCATGCCCAAGGGTCATCCCTTAAGCAAGCTTGATACGGTTACGCCGCAAAACCTTGAAAAGGTTCCTTTGCTTTTGATTTCCGAAAGCAGCCTGATGCGTAAAAGATTGCTTCAGGCTTTCAACGAAGCTGACATCGAACCCAATGTGATTATGGACTCTACCTATACCGGTCCTATCTGCAGCCTTGTTGCACATGGGATGGGTGTTTCGGTTATGGATTTCCTGACAGCTGATGCCTATTCGAATCTGGACATAGAAATCCGGCCTTTCAGCCCGAGTATTCCTTGCGAACTGAAGCTGGTTCTTCCGGCCTCACAAGCGCTCTCTCAGCCTGCATCAATATTTGTCGACACGCTGATGGAACACGTCCGGTGAAAGCTGGGCTGTCACTATCATACACGACATGATTGAAGTCTTCACCTTTGCCGGTGAGCCAACCATGCCATAAATCTGTTATATGGACGAAGACTTGGTCTAGTCGTTTGGACTGCGCCTAGGGCCCGTGGACATTCATCTTGAAGCAATCAGGGCTGCAGCTAGGTTCCAATTGGCGGTGTAGCTGCAATCGGTCTTGTCATAGCGTGTTGCTATGCCTCGGAATTCCTTGATCTTTGCGAAGTAGTTTTCAACCATATGGCGCCACTTGTAAGCGTCTGCGTCGTAGTTACGCTGTTGCTTTCGGTTTGATTTCGGTGGGATCACGGCGCTTGCCCCACGTGCATCCAGTTCTTCCAGGAGCCAGTTCGCGTCAAACGCTTTTTCTGCCAGAAGAGCCCCGAAGGGAACGTTACGGATCAGTGGCGCGACGCCTTTTGTGTCATGTGCCTGCCCGGGCAATAATAGGAAACGGATCAGATTGCCGAGCGCATCCACAAGCGCGACGATTTTAGTCGTCA
>NZ_QQVY01000069.1 GCF_003590715.1 Paracoccus sp. JM45 | reverse complement strand
GGCCTATGATACTCACAATCAACACCTGAAAGCCGCCGCCTGACATGAAACCCATGCTATAGCTTAGCCCGGCGGAAAACTGGTCGAAAATTCAGGACCACCTCTGTCTGCTCAGCTAATTCCTTCACCTTCTTCGTCTTTGCCTCAATCCGTGCCGTCTTTTCGGCAATCTGTGCCATCAGGTCCCGGCATTCTTCGCGCACCAGAGTAGGCAAACCGCTGTTCGGCTCCTCAAGCATCCCATCGATGCGCTTCAGATGCTTGACCCCCGGTGGGACGATGTTCACGAATTCGTAAAGAACCGCGCGCAGCGCATTTACGAGTTCAGTGCGTTGGTGGACAAGGCGCTCGCGAGCACGGAACAGCACGGCGCGGGCCTGCTGGCCCTCACATTTCGGCTCGACAAAGCGCATTTCGGGACGTTGCGCCGCGATCACGATCGCCTCGGCATCAGCCAGGTCATTCTTTTGCCGTTTCACGAAGGGCCGGACATATGAATCGCTCCGATTTTGTCGGAGACCATCAACTTAAGTAAGGATGATGGTTCTGACGAAAAGCAGAATGGCAAATCGCTACTCGCCCGAGGTCCGCGCACGTGCTGTCTGGATGGTGTTCGAGCATCAAGGCTCATACGAAACGCAGGCGGGCGCGATCGCGGCCATTGCACCCGAGACCGGCTGTATTCCCCAGACCTTGAACGGATGGGTCAAGCAGGCCGAGAAAGACAGTGGCATGCGAGATGGTGTGACCACTAAGGAACGGGATCGGATCAAGGCACTGGAACGTGAAGTTCGCGA
>NZ_QQVY01000068.1 GCF_003590715.1 Paracoccus sp. JM45 | reverse complement strand
GGCAGCTCGCCCACTCAAACCCTCCTCGATACAAGCTTTGAACCGCGCACGCAGCGCATCCGGTAATGGTGCTGACATGATCCATCCTCTCGGAAAGGATGAATCACAATTAGACCCCTTTGAAAATCCCATGATTCCCAGTTTTGCAGAAACGCTCTAAACGGTTTATACGCGTTGAACGCTCGGGACATGTATGAGCGCCCTCGTGCAATCCATCGTAAGATGCAAGATGATCGTCCATCCAGAACTTGAAACTTCAATCGAAGATCGTCTCAAGGCCGGCTGGTCGCCAGAACAGATTGCGGGACGGATGGGCCTTGAACGCCACCCCATCCTCGTGAGCCACGAGACGATCTATCAGTTCGCCTATTCTAAAGATGGCCGCGCGGAAGAGTTTTATTGGCATTTTCCCGACAATCGCAAACGCCGCAGACTGCTTGGGTATCGACATCACCAAAGTGGCCACATCTTTGATACCCAGAGCCTATCCCATAGGCCTGACCGCATCGCCGAGCGTGCTGGGTTCAAACAGTTGAATGTGGCCGAGCAGGACCACGGATCAGAAGGAAGAGAGTATGAACTCAGTAGCGCAGAACCAATTCATTGGCATCGATGTCTCGCGCGGTTGGTGAGACATCTATTGCTTGCCGAATGATCACCGGCTTTGGATCGCAAACTCGGCACAGGGGCATGAGAGAGGTGGTCCTGAATTTTCGACCAGTTTTCCGCCGGGCTAAGCTATAGCATGGGTTTCATGTCAGGCGGCGGCTTTCAGGTGTTGATTGTGAGTATCATAGGCCTTGCCGGGAGTCAGCAGCCCATGCGTTGAGTGCGGGCGTTCAGCGTTGTAATAGGTGATCCACGCGCCGATCCCTTTGCGGGCCTCGGAGCCTGTCTCGAAGGCGTTCAAG
>NZ_QQVY01000067.1 GCF_003590715.1 Paracoccus sp. JM45 | reverse complement strand
CAAAAGGTGGCATGAACACAAAGCTGCATGCCGTCACCGATGCGAAAGGCAGACCGATCCGGTTGTTCATATCGGCTGGGCAGGTCAGCGACTACACGGGAGCGGCGGCGTTGCTGAACAGCCTGCCGCGGGCTGATTGGTTCTTGGCGGACCGGGGATATGATGCTGACTGGCTCCGAAAAGCGTTGCAGGACAGAGGGATAAAAGCCTGCATCCCTGGCCGGAAGAGCCGTAAGACGGCAGTGCATTACGATAAGCGGCGCTATAAAAGGCGCAATCGCATCGAGATTATGTTTGTACGCTTGACGGACTGGAGACGTGTCGCCACGCGTTACGACAGGTGTCCGGAGACATACCTCTCCGCTATCGCACTGGCCGCAACTGTCCTATTCTGGCTGTGATTAGGAATGAGATGCCGTAACGGGGCCTGCGCCGCGACCTGCTTGTTACCGTTGCCAAACTCAGGTCAATCTGGCGCCATTCCCGTATTAGATCCATCTGGAGGACTGCGGGATGAAACTGTTTGTCGGACTGGACGTGTCGCTGGAGAAGACCGCGATCTGCGTCATTAGCGAGCATGGGAAGATTATGAGGGAGGCGCAAGCGGCCAGTGAGCCGGAAGCGCTGGCGCGCTGGATTGGGAACCTGGACGGCACCATCGCCGCCGTCGGTCTTGAAGCCGGCCCCCTATCGCAATGGCTGCATCGAGGCATGACCGAGGCGGGTCTTAGTGTGGTGCTTATGGAGACCCGGCAGGTGAAGGGCGCCTTGAAGGCGATGCCGATCAAGACGGACCGACGGGATGCCGAAGGCATTGCGCGCCTGCTTCATCTCGGCTGGTTCCGGCCCGTCCATTGCAAATCCGTCTCGGCACAGGAAGTGCGCGCTCTGCTCAGTGCCCGCAAAGCCGTGCAGCAGGGCTTTATCACTC
>NZ_QQVY01000066.1 GCF_003590715.1 Paracoccus sp. JM45 | reverse complement strand
TTGTCGGAAACTATACAGGCGGGTTTCCCATAGATCCGGACCAGCGCATCCAACTCCCGGGCGATCCTGGCCCCGGAGATGCTGGTGCCGGGGACCAGGCATAGGTTTTCGCGGCAGCAATCGTCATTGACTGCCAGGATGCGGAATTTTCGACAGGCTCCGAAAGTGTCGGACAGGAAGTCCAAGGACCAGCGCTGGTTCAGGCGCAATGGCACTGGCATTGGTGTGCGGCTGCCTCGCGCCCGTTTCCGGCCTCTACGACGGCGCACTGACAGGCCCTCTTCCCGGTAAATCCGGTAAAGCTTTTTTTCGTTCATAATCATGCCCACGCGCTCTAGCAGGACGCCAATGCGCCAATAACCGAACCGGCGACGCATCTGCGCGATCTTGTTCATTTCCAGACGGATCTCCGGGTTATCGGGCAGCCTTTCGCGCCGCACCGTCTTCGGATCGACCCCGATCAGGACGCAAACCCGGCGTTGAGAGATCGGATGACCCTTCATCGCCCGCAGCACCGCGTCCCGTCGTTGCATCGGCGTCGTCAGGGCTTTCCCAAGAGATCCTTCAGCACAACATTGTCCAGCATGACATCTGCCACCAAGCGCTTTAACTTCGCGTTTTCATCCTCGAGCTGCTTGAGGCGTTTGGCGTCGGAAACATCCATCCCGCCATATTTGTCCTTCAGCTTGTAGAACGTCGCAGGGCTCAGGCCGTGCTTCCGGCACAGCTCCGACGTCGGCAAACCAGCCTCCTGCTCTTTGATCATCCCGATAATCTGCGCTTCGGTGAAACGGCTTTTCCTCATGTCGTCTGCTCCGTCAGGTTGGGCAGACTCTACATCAGACTGAGGGAACTTCCGGGGGGCAGGTCAGCGTGTTGCAGAGCTCGACACGAAGATGAGATGTGCCGCCCAAAAAGCGGATTCGGTCCGCCGCGCACAGACCATGCCGGGCGTGGGTCCTGTCACGGCTCTTGCGATC
>NZ_QQVY01000065.1 GCF_003590715.1 Paracoccus sp. JM45 | reverse complement strand
GCTACATGTTCCATCCCGGATGATCACATAGACCCTCGCCGGACCGCGTTCTTCGTGGCAAGATCTATCTTAGGCGAGTTTCGGGATGGGAGGCGAGGATGCTGATCTCTCTTCACAAGCAGGCAACAACAACACCGAAGATACGGGCTGCGATCCAAGCAAGCCCTGAACCCGCATGGAGGGTGGCGGAGCGCTACGGCATCTCCATGCAGACCGTCTGGAAGTGGCGGAGCCGGGACAGCGTCCGTGACCGAAGCCACACGCCGCACAGGCTTCAGTCGACGCTCACGCCCGCGCAAGAAGCTGTGGCCGTGGCGCTGCGCAAGTCCCTGCTGCTGCCGCTGGATGACCTCCTGTCGGTGTTGCGGGAGTTCCTGAACCCACTGGTCTCGCGATCTGGTCTGGACCGCTGCCTGCGCCGGCATGGCGTGGGCAATCTGCGTGCGCTGAAGCCTGCCCCGCCACGGCCTGCACACGGGACGTTCAAGGCCTATGAGCCGGGCTATGTGCATATAGACGTGAAATACCTGCCGCAGATGGCCGACGAGAGCCGCCGCCGGTATCTGTTTGTCGCCATCGACCGCGCCACCCGATGGGTCTTCGTACGGATCTACACCGCGAAAACCGCGGCCAATGCCCGCCGTTTTCTGCGGGATCTGGAGCGCGCCGCGCCGATGACGATCACCAGGGTGCTCACTGACAACGGCAAGGAGTTTACCGATCGCCTATTCGGTCTCCGCCGCCGGGGCCCCACCGGCAACCACGACTTCGATCGCCTCTGCGCTGATCTCGGCATCGAGCATCGCCTGGCCCCGCCGATGCACCCACAGACCAATGGCATGGTCGAGCGCGTCAATGGTCGGATCGAGGACGTCCTGCAAAGCCACCGATTCCGCAGCGGCGAGGACCTCGAGCAAACCATCCTGCGCTACGTCCGCCTCTACAACGGACAGCTTCCGCAATCAGTGCTGAAGGGACGAACGCCCATCGACGCGCTCAAGGACTGGCAGAAGCAAAGGCCAGACCTATTCAGAAGACGGCCGTATAATCACGCGGGATGTGACA
>NZ_QQVY01000064.1 GCF_003590715.1 Paracoccus sp. JM45 | reverse complement strand
GTCCCCGGCGCTATCAACTCACAGCATCCTCATACCGCCACGCCCGCAACGATGCGTTCAGCCTCTGGGCCGATTACACCGCTGAGATGACCGCGTGATCCACGCCCTTTGAACCGCCCCGGGTCTGTCGGAGACCATCAACTTAAGTAAGGATGATGGTTATGACAAAAAGCAAAATAGCAAATCGCTACTCTCCTGAGGTCCGCGCTCGTGCGGTCCGAATGGTGTTCGAGCATCAAGGCTCCTACGAAACGCAGGCGGGCGCGATCGCGGCCATTGCACCCAAAATCGGCTGTATTCCCCAAACCCTGAGCGGATGGGTCAAGCAGGCCGAGAAGGACAGTGGCATGCGCGATGGCGTGACCACTGAAGAACGGGACCGTATTAAGGCACTGGAACGTGAGGTTCGCGAGCTGCGCCAGGCCAATGAGATCCTGCGCAAGGCTTCGGCGTATTTTGCGCAGGCAGAACTCGACCGCCCACTGAAACGATGATCGCCTTCATTGAAGATCAGCGCGTTGTCTACGGTGTCGAGTCGATCTGCAGGGTCCTGCCGATTGCACCGTCAACATATTATCACCGTTTGGCGTGCCGAGCGGACCCTTCCAAAGCTTCTGCACGGCATCAGCGTGACACCGAGCTTCGGCCCGAGATTACACGGGTCTGGGATGAAAACTATCAGGTCTACGGCGTTCGAAAAGCGTGGCACCAGCTGAAGCGCGAGGGTTTTACGCTGGCGCGCTGCACGGTGGAACGGCTCATGAAACAGATCGGCATCCGGGGGCAGTGCGTGGAAAGGTGCTCAAAACAACGGTTCCTGACCCATCAGCGCCCTGTCCGCGTGACAAGGTGAACCGCGTGTTCCGGGCCCCTGCGCCAAATCTGCTCTGGGTCAGCGATTTTACCTACGTGTCGACGTGGCAGGGCTTTGTCTATGTGGCTTTCGTCATCGACACTTTCGCCGATCGCATCGTGGGAAGAGGTGGTCCTGAATTTTCGACCAGTTTTCCGCCGGGCTAAGCTATAGCATGGGTTTCATGTCAGGCGGCGGCTTTCAGGTGTTGATTGTGAGTATCATAGGCCTCG
>NZ_QQVY01000063.1 GCF_003590715.1 Paracoccus sp. JM45 | reverse complement strand
CACACGATCCGTCACCACAAAGCGCTGCTCGTTCATCCCAACCTCCGTTTGGGAGATTTGAATCAGAAATCAAAACCTATGGGAAGTATGATTGTCCACGGGCCCTAGAAAACACGATGCCATCAATCGCCACGGAAATACCTATCTAGCCGTCAGCTTTGCGAACGCGTTCTGTGATAAGGCCACGGTAGAAAGCCATGATTGGTACAACCGACTGGAGTAGCACCCGTCAACGTGCTTCCGGTGCACAGACGTTGGACCAGTGCAATATAAAGAAAGTCGGTTAAATTATACATAAATTATTTAGAAATCTGTATTTTAAAGAAACAACTCTCAATGAGAATGTCGAGAGGCAAGTTTTGGCGTGGGGAATCTGTCCTTTTTCGGTTTTTCCCATACTACCATCATGAATATGGGACTGGAAGCAAACCGGTCATGACGAGCAACGCTATTGGCACTTGTGTATTATCTAATACAGCAAAGTTTGTTCAAGGCTGCTGGCCTCCAGACCCTGTAGCTGATTTGCTGCTTTCCAAGCAGGAGGACACGTAAAAAAGTGTCATTTTAACGATGGAAATCCTAGCCTATGCACAATCATTAAATCGTATTGTCTTTAAAAATCGTCCAATCTTGGGCAGACCAAGTATGATCCTAGCTTGTTTGCGGAAGCCGATTGCAAGCGCAAATTAGCGATCACTCGGCTTGCCTTCAGAAGGGCGTTGTTGCACAAAGGGATGAGGGATTCACCTTGCGAATCCAGTGTAGTAGCTCGAAGGCATGAGCAGACCTCCGAAGACGACCTACAAGACCACCAACTGGAAAAGTTATAATCAGGCGCTGAGGCAGCGCGGATCACTGACCGTTTGGTTTGATCCCTCGATGCAGTGGGAAGCCATTCCGTCGGGGCGTCGCGGTCGTCAGCAGGCCTATAGCGACGCTGCGATCCAGGCCTGCCTCACTCTTAAGACCCTCCTCGGGCTGCCGCTCCGCCAAGGCGTGCCGTTGTTCGCCATTGGTCCGAGAACAATGGCACGCGGTTTCGTGGCGAGCTTGCTCGAACTGTCCGGGCCCGGCTGGTCCGTGCCGGATTTCAGCACTCTGTCACGTCGCCAGAAGACCTTGAACGTGACGATCCCGTATCGTGGTTCCAAGGGGCCGCTGCATCTGCTCGTGGATAGC
>NZ_QQVY01000062.1 GCF_003590715.1 Paracoccus sp. JM45 | reverse complement strand
TTGAAAAATGGCAGAAGAATTACAACTGTCGCAGACCACATTCAGCATTGAGCAACCTCACCCCGATGGAATTTTTGCAGAGAAAGGCAATGGACAAGATGGCGGCCTAGAGCGTTTCGGCCTTGACCTGATACATACCCTGCCGCGTGGAAGTAGTTCCGGCACTTTTGGGGCGAGAACATGTTGCAGATGTCGCCGAGGGCTTTGAACAGATCACTGAAGGTTCGTGCGCCCATTTTGCGGAGATGCGCCTTCAGTTTCGAGAATGCCTGCTAAATGGGGTTTAGATCGGGTGAATAGGGCGGCAGATACAGGAACCGACATTTGACTGTCAATCGGCACGCAAACTTGACCCCCTATCGGCATGCAAAAATGACCCCCTCGGAGCGCTCGGGTAGCTGGGCCGATGCGGTGTAGCCCTCATACAGCGCAGCCGTATCGGGCCAGCGGGGTTTTGGTCATCCGCGGGTCATGAAGCGCCAGCTTTCGTTGCCGGTTTCGACGATGTCACAGTGGTGGGTAAGTCGATCGAGTAGCGCTGTCGTCATCTTGGCGTCTCCGAAGACCGACGGCCATTCACCGAAATCGAGATTGGTCGTCACGATGATCGATGTGCGCTCGTAGAGGCGACTGACGAGGTGGAACAGCAGCTGGCCGCCGGTCTGTGCGAAGGGGAGATAGCCGAGCTCGTCGAGGATCAGGAAGTCGAGGCGGCACAGAAGATCTGGTCTTGTCGCGTTTAGGTTCCGGTCTCTCAGTTCATTTAGGCAGCCTTTCGTTCGAAGGCCAAAGGGCTTTTGCCTCCTAACGACGAGTGTTGGCGTCGTGGATTGTAGAACCCATTGATATACTGAAATATCGCCCCTTCGGCTTGACGTCTGGTTTCCCAACGGTTGCGCCAAATCAGCTCTGCCTTGAGTGATTTGAAGAACGTTTCAACCATGGAATTGTCGTAACAATTGCCTTTTCCGCTCATCGATACTTCGAAGCCATGTTTGTTCAGGCGCTTCTGATAGTCGCCTGAACAATATTGGGCGGATTCAACCGGTCGTCGCACCACATTCGATTATATTCAGTTTGAGCAGTTCGTCGAGAGCTTCGGCAGGTGTTCTCCATCCGAGGGTTTTGCGGGGCCTTGTGTTCAAAGCATGCGCGACGGCGCTCAACTCATTGACACCGTGCTGGCTGAGATCCGTGCCCTT
>NZ_QQVY01000061.1 GCF_003590715.1 Paracoccus sp. JM45 | reverse complement strand
GTGACCTGCCACGGGTCTTTCATCCAGCCGCGACCGGAGTCCAAGGGTTGTTTACGCCGATTGGCGCAGGTTGAGCAATCGCCCGACGCGCGGAGCTTTCATCTCGCGCAGCGGGGCGGGCGATTGCGGTAGTCAGAGTCCGCGCGTAGTCGGCCGGGGTTTCGTAACCCAAAGCCGAATGCGGGCGTTCGGTGTTGTAGTCGGTGGCCCAGGCCGAGATCACAACCCGAGCGTGAGCTAGGTTGCGAAACATGGTTTCATTGAGCAGTTCATCGCGCATCCGCCCGTTGAAACTCTCCACGAAGCCATTCTGCATTGGTTTTCCAGGCGCGATGTAATGCCATTCGACCCTGTTCTCGGAGCACCACCGCAGGATGGCGTTCGAGGTCAGTTCCGTCCCATTGTCCGAAACAATCATGCCGGGCTTCCCGCGCCGCTCGATCAGGGCCGAAAGTTCACGGGCAACACGCCGTCCTGAGATTGAGGTGTCCGGGATCGCCACGAGGCATTCCCGGGTGACGTCGTCGACCACGTTGAGCACCCGAAAACGCTGGCCACTGGCGAATTGGTCATGGACGAAATCCAGCGACCAGCGCGCATTGGCACGGGCTTCGACCAAGATAGGGGCCCGTGTTCCGACCGCCTTACGCCGGGCCTTCCGTTTGCGCACCGTCAGGCCTTCCTCGCGGTAGAGCCGATAGATCCGGTTAATCCCGGACGGCTCGCCCTCGCGGCGCAGCAGCACGAAGAGCCGCCGATAGCCGAACCGTCGACGGTCGTTGGCCAGTTCGCGCAGACGGCCACGCAGCTCCGTATCCGGAGCACGCTGCGCCTGATAACGGACCATCTTACGATCCGCCCCGGCAATCCGGCACGCCCGCCGTTCCGAGAGCCCGAGCAAGGACCTCAGATGCGCGACCGCCTCGCGCTTCACGGCAGGCGTCACCACTTTTTTGAAACCAGTTCCTTCATCGCCGCCAAGTCCAGCATCTGCTCGGCCAGCAACTTCTTAAGCTTGGCGTTCTCGTCTTCGAGCGTCTTCAGCCGCTTTGCCTCCGGCACCGTCATGCCCCCGAACTTCGCCTTCCAGTTATAGAAGGTCCCTTCCGACATACCGTGCTTGCGGCACAGGTCCGCGCACTTCGCGCCTGCCTCGTGCTCGGCCAGAATGCCGATGATCTGTTCGTCCGTAAATCTCGTTCGCTTCATTGTCCGTCCTCAAGTTGGGCCAGACTCTAATCGACGGTGGAGGAAAAATCCCGTAGCAGGTCAA
>NZ_QQVY01000060.1 GCF_003590715.1 Paracoccus sp. JM45 | reverse complement strand
GCCTTTTTATAACCATGAGTGGTGACCCCGACCTTGAATATGCCCTCATCGACGGCACCATCGTTCAGGTTCACCAGAAGGCAACCGGCGCAAAAGGGGGACTCAGGCTTAGGCCATCGGACGCTCGCGTGGCGGTCTGACGACTAAAATCGTCGCGCTTGTGGATTCGCTCGGCAATCTGATCCGTTTCCTATTATTGCCCGGGCAGGCACATGACACAAAAGGCGTCGCGCCTCTGATCCGTAACGTTCCCTTCGGGGCTCTTCTGGCAGACAAAGCGTTTGACGCGAACTGGCTCCTGGAAGAACTGGATGCACGTGGGGCAAGCGCCGTGATCCCACCGAAATCAAACCGAAAGCAACAGCGTAACTACGACGCAGACGCTTACAAGTGGCGCCATATGGTTGAAAACTACTTTGCAAAGATCAGGGAATTCCGAGGCATAGCAACACGCTATGACAAGACCGATTGCAGCTACACCGCCAATTGGAACCTCGCCGCAGCCCTGATTGCTTCAAGATGAATGTCCACGGGCCCTAGTGAGCAGGCGCCTTACGAACGAAAGCCTGGAGAGAAGTTGATCCATCACAACTACCGGCTCAGCTAAGGCGGATTCAACCGTTCGTCGCAACACACCATTTTATGAGGTGTAGATGACAAAAACAGGCAGACGAAAATCCGAACGTTCGACACGGGGCAAATTAAATTCTCCGGGAAGGCCGCCAGTCTGGCAACGTGAGAATCTGTGTCGGTTCTGGCGGGGCGTGGCCGCAGGTCATTCCAGTGAAGTGTCTGCCGTCCAAGCAGGTGTTTCCGGTCCTGTTGGGAGCCGGTGGTTCAGAAGTTCTGGTGGAATGCCTCCCACACATCTCGCGCCCTCGGCTGCTTTGCTTAAAAGCCGCAATCTGACCTTCGCGGACCGCGAGGAAATAGCCTTGGAATGTGCTCGTGGCACAGGCGTGCGTACAATTGCGCGCAAACTTGGGCGGTCGCCCAGTACAATCTCGCGTGAGATCAGGCGCAACTCGGCGACCCGAAGTGGAGACTTCGACTACCGTGCTCTGACAGCGCAGTGGCATGCAGATCGTGCCGCCCGCCGGCCAAAGATCAGCAAACTTACGAGCAATCCAAGCTTACACGACTATGTGCAGGACCGGCTCGCAGGTCTAATAGCCACGCCCAAGGGCGTCGCTTTTGATGGGCCCATCGTGGTATGGAAAGGACGACGAGCCGTTCATCGGCAAAGCCGGCGCTGGTCGTGTGCCTGGAGCCCGGAACAGATCGCGCAACGTCTGAAGATGGACTTTCCCGAGGA
>NZ_QQVY01000006.1 GCF_003590715.1 Paracoccus sp. JM45 | reverse complement strand
ACACACGATCCGTCACCACAAAGCGCTGCTCGTTCATCCCAACCTCCGTTTGGGAGATTTGAATCAGAAATCAAAACCTATGGGAAGTATGATTGTCCACGGGCCCTAGCATTCAAGGCCAACTGTGATTGCGGCGATCTGCATGCACGCCAAACGATGACTTCATAAACTAAGCCTTGCAAAGTCGAAATGTAGGTAAAATCCGACACCCACACTTGGTTGAGTATTGAGCTACTCCCCGATCCTTGGACAGTTTTCCGGCTGATTTAAGCTACTGCCTGCGCCTGCTGATCGGTTTCGATGGTGTTGAAGTAGACCACGGCGGGCGGCTCCCGCCATGGGCGGTGTGGGGTCGCCGATGATTATAGAATGCAATCCACTGGCCAATGGCAGCCTTAGCCTGCGACCCCGTTTCCCAAGCGTGCAGGTAGACGCATTCATACTTGAGGGACCGCCAGAGGCGCTCGATGAAGACATTGTCGATGCATCGGCCTTTGCCGTCCATGGAGATCCGGGTGCCAGCCCGCTTCAGCCTGTCTGTTCAGGCAAAGGACGTGAACTGTGAACCCTGGTCCGTATCATGATGCCGGGCGCGCCGAAGTGGTGAATGGCCTCATTCAACGCCTCGACGCAGAAGTCAGCCTCCAGCGTGTTCGAGATGCGCCAAGCCAGCACCTTTCGGGTGACCCAGTCCATAATCGCCACGAGGTAAAGGAAACCGCGCCGCATCGGCAGGTAGGTGATGTCGGCACACCAGACCCTGGCCGGGGCGATCGACCTGCAGCCCGCCCAGCAGATAGGGATAGGTCTTGTGCCCCTTCCTCGGCTTGCTGGTGTTAGGCTTCTGGTAGATCGGCATCAAGCGCATGAGCCGCATAAGGCGCCGGATGCGCTTCTGGTTCACGCCGTGCCCCGCGTTCTGCAGGTGCCAGGTCATCTGCCGGACCCCGTAAAAGGGGGTGTCGAGGAACTGCTTATCGATGAGCTGCATCAAGTCGAGGTTCTGCCCCGTCTCTCCGACCGGATCACGATAGAGGGACGAGCGCAAGATCGACAGCAGGCGGCACTGCGCCCCGATCGACAACGCCGGATGGCCCCGCTCAATCATCCCTCGCCTCACTTGCCGGTCCACGGCTTGAGCTTTCGTGACAAAAAATCGTTGGCGACAGCCAGTTCTCCGATCTTGGCATGCAGTGACCGGACCGTCTCCTCATCCACCTCCGCAACAGGCTTTCTGCCGCCGCGCTCAAAGATATCCGCCGTACCGTCGATCAGCGCCTTTTTCCACTGATGGATCATCGTCGGATGCACGCCGTATTCGGCGGCCAGCTCCGACACAGTGCGCTCGCCCTTCAATGCTTCCAGCGCAACGCGCGCCTTAAAGCCCGCGTCATGGTTTCTGCGTTTCCGCATTTCTGATCTCCTCGTTCTTGGAAACCAGCAAACGTCAGATCGTAGCTTCCGTCACTGTCCGATTTTCGGGGAGTAGCTCAGATTGTAGCGCGGAACCGTCTGTTCATCAGATCCAATAGGCACGGCAGGGGTTTGTCCGCCAAGTTGTCTTGAACTTATTGTGGCTACAGACACCGCCGGTCTTCATACCGTGCATAAGTTGCTCGATTAGACCTATCGCATTTTTATGACACGCCAATTGCCTCTTTAAGCTACGTGGCGTTCTAAAGCGATCTGGCTTTTTAGCAAAATGCGGAGTGTCGGCATCACGGATTATAAAAGCTGTTGATGTATTCGAAGATTGCCATCTTCGCCTCTCACCGTGTTCCCCATGAATGCCACCACATCAGTTCTGCTGTGATCGTTTTAAAGAATGTTTCGATAGTCGCATTGTTTTGGCAATTACCTTTACCACGCATCAAGGCTTTGAGCCCATGTCGAGGCAGGATTATCTGATAGTCGTGCGAACAGTATCTGCTGCCGCTCATATATTGGATCGAGCCTTTGGGCCGCGATCGGAATGTAATGTTCAGCAGCCTGATCGCCAATCCACCCCGCATCCGATTTGAGACCGCCCAGCTTATGACCCGACGAAAGTGCGTGTCCAGGATCATGGCCAAATACAGCCGACCCTTACGGGTGCAAACATATGTTCAAGTCATTCTGCAACGACCGGTTTTGGCGCTTCGAGAGGCCGGACCGGCACCAGTCTAGGCCGGCAAAAAACGCCTCGAACTGCGTTCGGTTGAAGGTCATTGCCCCGCACCGAAAGGCAGGTAAGGTGAAGCTGTCAGCCTCGAGGCGCTTGTAGGCCATGACCAGCCCGCGACTATTCCAGAACAGGATCTTCAGCCTATCGGCGCGCTTCGCACGGAACACGAGGACCGTGCCGGTGAAGGGGTTCTTTGCCAGCATCGTCTGCGCAAGCGCTGCCAATCCATCATGCCCCTTTCGGAAGTTAGCCGGCTTTGTCGCCACCAGGATCCGCATGCCCTGCGACGGCATCAGTACGACGCAGCCCCGAGGGCCCGGGCGATCTCGGCCAGTAGAACACCATGCCGTGCGGCGGCCATTTCACGGCGTTGGAACAGCCAGAGTTGTTGGCCCATGAAATCCGTACGTTCTTTCGTCCACTGCGCAGTACGTGACCTGGGCAAATGTAGATCAGCCTAAGGCGTAAAAGGTCTTTTCCAATCAAGGCCGATGGTTTTTATGGCCCTAAGCGGCCCTGACGCAATTATCCTTCTCGCCTGTTAGTACCGATAGTGAACAGACGGGCAGCAGCTCTGCGACTTGTGGGATTGGAAGTTTAGTCAACAAGGTCGTAAATCCCACCGTATTATCGCGCCCTATCCATGGCCCGACATCGCCCATCACAATTACTTTGATACCAAGGTGGCACCATATCCATTCCCCCTTTAGCCTAAATCTCTGTTATAACGCTCTGCATAGGAAGGTTTTTGTCGTATTGTCGGTGCGATACTGAACCCTCTGTCTGTGGCTTGGACAGCCGCTTTGTTCATGGGCGTGAATGGCTGTTCGACACGGCCAAATAACTAAAACGGAGCATTGAATGCGTTATACCACCGTCCTTTCGGTCCTAACTGTGGGCTTGACTATGACGTCGTTACCTGCCCGCGCACAGACGGCTGAACAACAGGCCCGTTTTGACCAGCTTTCACAGCTTTATGCTGATGCCGGTGTCATCGGCGACCCCGACATGGTCGATTGTACCCTCTCAGGCGGTGAAGAAACCCTGTGCATCCAGATCACGACGGGACCTGCGCCGACAAACCATGTGACCGGACCCTATTGCCCACGTACGATCAATGATCCCGCAGAAGAGTCCGGAACGTGGTTCTTTAATGATAAGGTCGTTGCTGCGGACGGTGCCTTCATCAAGAATCTGGCGGTGCTGTTTCAGGATGATGAATGGCAGATGTATGATGCCGATACCGGCAAGGTTATCCTTGTTGATGGCAATCTTGGCTGTGACGTCGCCGGTGATCCTGACAGTGCAAGTGAATACACCAATTATTGTGTCGAATGTGCGGTTAGCAATCTAAGCGAAGACACTTCGGAAACCTATGTGATACCGCTGGTGCCCGTGGCGGCTCAGGATGGGCAGGCTGCCCGTATCGGGCCATCGCCGGGTGTGGGATTGGCGTTCAATGGTGTGAAACTGGATGCCCCTGCCCCGCTTGACCTGATCGAGGGCAATCACACGCTTGGACTGATGGACAGCTGTGTCGGACATGTCAATCCGCATACCGGCTATCATTATCATGGGTTGGTCGGCTGCGAGCCGCAGGTTGCGGCGCCGGTCGAAATGCATACCGCTTTGGTTGCTGTTGCGATGGATGGTTATGACATCTATGCCGCGCTAGGCAATACGGATCGTGCCGGACTGGACATGTGTAATGGCCATTCCGAAGATGGCCTGGGCTATCACTATCATTCGGATGCTGCCGGTTCGAACCAGTTCATCGGCTGTTTCACCGCACAATACGGTTGCACCTCGGGTGATCCGACCGCCAGCTGCGATGCCTCGGCTGACGCGCGCCGTGGTCCTCCGCCTGCGCCGGAATAAACCGTCTCAGGTCGGTCCCAGCTTCAGGTCCGCGATCCGTTCGGGTTGATCAAGCACAAGTGGCGCAACCGGTGTTCCGTCGCTTTGCACCACATGCGCGGCAAATGCATTGATATGGGGCGGAATAAAGCTGTCCTTCTGACCATCGGACAGAAAAATGTGCTTGGCGTTGTCTGTTGTTATGTTGATGGCATTCGGATCATCCAGTGTTCCACCAAAGATGCCGACGGCACCCTCGAAACGCTGGAAGGTCAGGAAAATTTTGGTCCCGCACGTGTCACAGAAATGGACGCGGACCTCTTGTCCGCTGCCTTCCGAAATATGCGTATATACCTTCGGAACCCCCGCAGTGACGGCAAAATCATCTACGTTGAAAACAGGTTGGATCATATAGGCGCCACCCGTTGCCTTTTGGCAGAACTTGCAATGACACATCGTGATTTTCGATGGCGGACAAGCAACATCGTACCGAAGCTTGCCGCATAGGCAGCCTCCTTGTGCAAAGGACATGGCTTTTACTCCTCTATGGTCGGACAGGGGTCTTTCGCCGGTCTATCTGACGTCGATTGCCTGCCGTTGACCATAGTGGATGTTCCGGCTGCACACGGTCCGTGGCCGCCCTTCCCGCAAAGCAATTACGAAATTTCCGAAAAAACTGTCATGCGCCTGTAACGAATGCCGTCGCGGCTGCGTATCGGTCTTCATAAGCCAAGCCAACATCGGGGCATGACAAAAGCCCTTGCAACATAGAACGGAGACCACGCCATGAAAACCATCATCCTGACCGCCCTGACCGCCCTTTCGCTGACTGCAGGTATTGCCGGTGCCGCCACCAGCAAGGGGAACGAACGTCCCGACGCCTTTACCGCAGCTGTGGCCGAACAGACGACACAGGTCCGCGCGGATAGCGTTTTGACCACGGTCGAGCTGAGCCGCGCCAATATCGATGCAGACACGATTGTCACCATCACCGCTTTCCCGACCGATACGCGCGTCGCAAAAAACAATCAGGACCGCTGATCTTTCCAGAACCTAGCTTCCATGATGACGGGCAGTCCCATAGAGGGCTGCCCGTTTTCATTTGCACCTTTCTGTCCGGCAATCATTGGTATCTGCCGCCCCTGTCGCAAATCCCATAAACACAATTGCTAGGTTACAGGCAGGAGTGCAGCGGCCCCACGGCATCCCGTTCGGGAAAAGACGACTTGACCCGCACCTAATATATCTATATTTCATGATTTATAGATATATAACTGCCACGCGACCTGCCCTACGAACCAATGCGCCCCAGCTTGTTAGGAGATGACGATGACCAAGGATGTCTATAATGTCCTTTTTCTGTGCACCGGAAACTCTGCCCGCTCGATCATGGCAGAGGCTATTATGAACAGCGAAGGCAAAGGCAGGTTCAAAGCCTATTCCGCAGGGTCAAAGCCACAAGGTGCACCCCATCCCTATACGCTGGACCTGTTGCAGCGATTGAAGCATGACACCAGCGGCGCGCGTTCCAAAAGCTGGGATGAATTTGCCGGTCCCGATGCCCCCCATATGGATTTCGTTTTTACGGTCTGTGACGATGCCGCTGCCGAAGAATGTCCCTTGTGGCCCGAACAGCCGATGACCGCCCATTGGGGTGTGCCCGATCCTGTGCGGGTCGAAGGAAACGAGGCCGTCAAGCGATTGGCCTTTTCCGAGGCATACCGGATTTTGCGCAGTCGCATCCTGATCTTTACCAACCTTCCGATTGGATCGCTTGACCGGATGGGGCTACAACGGCGTCTGGATGACATTGGCAAGACGGCCGGTGATCCGACAGATATTGAACATTCAGAAGGCGCGATATGACTGACAGATCATCCTCGGCAGCGGCTGGATTGGGACGCTTTGAACGCTGGCTTTCCGTCTGGGTTGCATTGGCGATCGGCACGGGCATCCTGATTGGCAACGTTTTGCCACAGGTCTCCGGCGCACTTGCCGCGCTCGAGGTTGCCTCGGTCAATCTGCCGGTCGCCGTGCTGATCTGGGCGATGGTCTATCCGATGATGGTTGGCGTCGACTTCGGCGCTTTGCGTCAGGTCGGCGACAAACCGAAGGGGCTGGTTGTTACGCTGGTTGTGAACTGGCTGGTCAAGCCCTTCACCATGGCGGCGCTGGGCGTGTTATTCTTTAACCATGTTTTCGCGGGACTGATACCGGCGGATGATGCGCAGGCCTATCTTGCGGGTGTTATTTTGCTGGGTGCCGCCCCCTGCACTGCCATGGTGTTTGTATGGTCGAACCTGACGCGCGGTGATGCGACCTATACGCTGGTGCAGGTCAGTGTGAATGATGTGGTCATGGTGTTTGCCTTTGCGCCGATTGTCGCCTTCCTGCTGGGCGCGACGAATATCGTCGTGCCGTGGGATACCTTGCTGTTGTCTGTCGGCCTTTACGTCATGCTGCCTTTATTCGTCGGCTATCTGACGCGCCGCAGTCTGATCGCCAAAGGTGGCGAGGCCGCTGTGGACCGCTTCAAATCGAGCGTGCAGCCGTTTTCGATCATCGGGCTGCTGGTCACCGTCGTTCTGCTGTTCGCGTTTCAGGGTCAGGTGATCCTTGACCGTCCCTTGATCATTGCATTGATCGCGGTGCCCTTGTTGCTGCAATCCTATGGAATTTTCTTTCTGGCCTATGGGGCGGCACGGGTCTGGGGTATTCCTTTCAATGTTGCGGCACCTTGTGCGCTGATCGGAACCTCGAACTTCTTCGAACTGGCGGTTGCAGTTGCGATCAGCTTGTTCGGACTTGGATCAGGTGCCGCGCTGGCCACGGTTGTCGGTGTCCTGGTCGAGGTTCCGGTCATGCTGTCGCTTGTCGCCTTCGCAAACAGAACGCAGCACTGGTTTCCCAAAGGGGCGTAACCCGCGCCAGACTGCCCCCTACATAATATGACGAAAGATATGACAATGGCCGATACGCCAAATATTCAGGATTCCCATTTCAGGAAAATCGATGCTGACGATCTTCTGGCCCCTGCGAAGGTAACGCATGCACCCCGCATCTTGCTGCTCTATGGCTCGGTCAGGGAACGGTCGTTTAGCCGTCTGATGACCCAAGAGGCGGCGCGCATCCTGACACGTTTTGGCGCTGAAACGCGGATATTCGATCCTTCGGGAATGCCTTTGCCCGATGATGTCGATGTCAGTCATCCCAAGGTACAGGAACTGCGTGATCTGGTGACATGGTCCGAAGGGATGGTCTGGTGTTCGCCGGAACGTCATGGTGCCATGACCGGTATCATGAAATCCCAGATCGACTGGATTCCGCTGTCCCTTGGCGGGGTGCGTCCCACACAGGGCAAAACGCTGGCTGTCATGCAGATCACCGGTGGATCGCAAAGTTTCAACACGGTCAACCAACTGCGTATCCTTGGACGCTGGATGCGGCTGCTGACGATCCCGAACCAGTCTTCAACCCCGAAGGCATTTTTGGAATTCGACGACAATGACCGGATGAAGCCGTCGCCATTCTATGACCGTATCGTCGACGTGATTGAGGAGCTGGTCAAGTTCACCCTTCTGACACGGGGGTGCAATGCAACCCTGCTGGACCGCTATAGCGAACGCAAGGAAAGCGCAGCCGAACTGTCAAAGCGGGTCAACCAGACCTCTATCTGACACGATCGGCAATATTCCCTGCCGTTGATGCGCAAGAGATGCTAGAAAATAGTTCCCGATTTCCAGCAATTTCCAAGGTTCGTGTCGATGCCCCTTCCAAAGCTGTCGTTGCAGGTCTTCGAGGCGTTCGAACAGGTTGCCCAATTCGGATCAATGCAGTCAGCCGCGCGGCAGATGGGCATATCGATTTCGGCGGTATCCCATCACATCGCCCGGCTAGAGGACGAGCTGGGCGTTACCTTGCTGGACCGTTCCACGCGTCCCTTTGTACTGACCCGTGAAGGGCGTGATATGCTGCCGCACGTCACGTCCGGCCTGCAACACCTGCGCCGCGCGACCAGTGAAACCGTGGTCGCGGGGTTGCTGGGCACAAGATCTCTGCGGATCGGTCTGGTCGAGGATTTCGAAAGCAATTTGGGGCCGGAACTGGCGCGCATCCTGTCGGGGCGTATGCCCACGGCCAAGCTGTCCTTCAGCAATGTCCTTAGCCACGAGGCACCCGCCTTGCTGCGCCGCGGTGATCTGGACATAACCATCGTTTCGGGGATGGATCTGCAGGCCACCGAATTCCAGATGCACGCTCTGCTGCGCGATCCCTTCGTAATCATCCATCCCGAAGGTTGCCTGTCCACGCCCGAACAATTGCTGGCGGGCGCATCGGACCTGCCGTTCCTGCGCTTCAATCCGACCCACCAGATCGGCAAACAGGTCGAGGGGCATCTGGCCCGTAACCGCATTTCATTGGTCGAAAAGTATAATTTCGACACGGTCCAATCCATTATGGCCGTCGTTGCCAATGGTCGCGGCTGGGGGATCATTACCCCCCTCGGCTATGCCCGCGCCGAACGTTTTGCCCCCCAGGTGCGGCTGCAACCCCTGCCCTTTGCAAGTTTCTCGCGCCGGATTTCGCTGGTCGCGCGGCATGATTTCGACCGAGCCACGGCAAGCGCAATTGCTGGACTTGTGCGTGACACCATCCCTGCGGTGGTGATCGATCCGGTAACCGTGGCCTATCCATGGCTTGCCGATAACTTCGCCGTTCTTTCGGACCAACGCTGAAAAACGCGGCATATCCGGTCCTTCCGGTGGACGCGATTGCAAAGACAGTTCCACGTTTTCGGGAACTGTCAGACGGCGATTGACCGGTCAGGGCTTTCAGATCCTGTGATGCGTAACAGTCCATTATACCAAAAAGGTGAACCATGCGGGATCAGGCCAGAGTTGTCATTATCGGAGGCGGCATCGCGGGATGCTCGGCGCTTTACCATCTGACCAAAGAGGGGTGGACCGATGTGATGCTGATCGAAAGGGATGAGCTGACCTCGGGGACGACATGGCATTCCGCCGCGCAGGTCACGAATTTCGGCATGACGCAGACCATGGTCGGGCTGAAAACGCATTCGATCAATCTGTATAAAGAACTGCGCGACGATCCCGAATATCCGGTCGGCTATAACTATGGCGATGGCGGCATCCGTCTGGCCAATACTGAAGCGCAGATGGACGGCTATCGCCACTTCACCTCGATGGCGGCCGCGATGGGCGTCGAATTCGAGGTGCTGGACGCTGCGGAATGTGCCCGCCGCCACCCGCTAATTTCCACCGACAACCTGCTGGGCGGGCTTTGGGACCCCACAGATGGCCATATCGACCCCGCGCAGCTGTGTCAGGCACTTGCCCGCCGCGCCCGTCTGGCCGGTGCCGAAGTGAACCGCCACACCCCCGTGACCGGCCTGACCCAGCATCCCGACCACACGTGGACCGTTCATACCACGAAGGGCGACGTGAAAGCCGAAATCGTGGTCAATGCTGGTGGCTATCGTTGCAATGAAATCGGCGCGATGATGGGCGTCAGCCATCCCGTCGCCTCGATGGAGCATCAATATTTCCTGACCGAGGATATCCCGGCCATCGCCGAGGCCGGCCACCGCATGCCGCTGCTGCGTTGCCCGATCAGCGATTATTACTGCCGTCAGGAAAAGGGCGGGTTGCTTCTGGGCTTTTATGAACAGGATTGCCGCACATGGGGCATGGACGGGATCGACCCCAAGTTCACCAATGACCTGTGCCCCGACGATCTGGACCGTGTGACCGACGTGCTGGAAGGCGCCTTCGCCCGCATGCCCGCCCTGATGGAAACCGGCATCCGCAGCGTCGTGAACGGTCCGATCACCTATACCATCGACGGCGCACCGCTGGTCGGCCCGATCCCGGGCAAGCGCAATGCCTTCTGCATCATCGGCCTGCGTGCGGGTCTGGGCGAAGGTGGCGGCCACGGCTGGTTGCTGGCCCAGCAGATTGTTCATGGCGAGGCGCAATACGACACATGGGTCATCGACCCCCGCCGCTTTACCGGACATGCCACGGTCGAACTGACCGCCCTGAAAGCGATCGAGGATTACCAGAACGAATTCCGCTTCCACTTCCCGCATGAACACCGCCCCGCAGGTCGACCGATGAAAACCACCCCCCTGACCGCCGTACTGGCAGCAGAGGGCGCGGAATTCGGCACCGTCAACGGCTGGGAACGCGTCGATTACATCAAGCCGACCCCCGACTTCCACGAAACGCTTGGCTTCCGCTTTAACGAACTACATGACGTCATCGCCGCCGAGGTTGAAACCGTCAGCACCGCCGTCGGCATCACCGAGGTGTCGGGCTTTAACCGCTTTGAATTGACCGGCAAAGACACACACAGCTTCCTTGACCGCATGTTCTGTGGCCGCGTTACCAAAAAACCGGGCCGGGTCGGTCTTGGCTATCTGCTGAACGAACATGGACTGGTCAAGGGCGAGGCCACCATTGCCAACCTGCCTGCGTCGGATCGCGGTCCGGATCGGGTCTGGTACGGATCGGCTGCGGCGTCGGAATATCACGACATGGACTGGTTGAAGAAACATCTGCGCGAAGATGAGGATGTGACCATCCGGTCGCTGACCAACCAGCAGACGATCCTTGTGATTGCAGGCCCCAAAGCGCGTGATGTTCTTTCCGCAGCTTCGCGCGGTGACTGGTCGCGCGAGGCTTTTCCGTTCCTGTCGGTGCGCGAAGCCTATATCGGTATTGCCCCTGCCACCGTTCTGGGCGTCAGCTTTTCGGGCGAACTGGCCTATGAAATCCACGTGCCGAACGAAAACCTTCATGCGGCCTATATTGCCCTTCGTAAGGCGGGCGCGGCGCATGGCATGAAAATCTTTGGCGCAAGGGCCGTGGATTCCATGCGACTGGAAAAGGGCTTCCTGCATTGGAAGGCTGATATCCTGACCGAATTCGATCCCTTCGAAACCGGCGTCGACCGCTTTGTAAAACTGGACAAAGGTGACTTTATCGGCCGCGATGCCTTGCTAAAGCGACATAAGGCCGGTCCGACCGTCAAGCTGGTCACGCTGGCGGTTGATACCAAAGAGGCCCCCGCCCATGCGGGCGCATCGGCGCGGTTGAATGGCGAAATCGTCGGAACGGTTTCGTCGGGTGATTGGGGTCACAGGACCGGCCTGAACATTGCCTATGCCTTCGTGAAGCCCGAAGTGGCGGCCGAAGGGACGGAAATGACCATCGACATTCTGGGTATGGCTGTTCCCGCAAAGGTCATTCCCGCAAGCCCCTATGATCCGGAATTTGCCAAGATGCGTGGCTAATACGAACTGGCGCTATCGAAGGGGCTTTCTGGCCCTACTGCAGGGGGGCATCGCCCCCCTATACCAATTGTGCTGAACATCCTTGGCCAGGGGCTTATTATGACACATCAAAACACCATCGACACCGCACCCGAGGAGGTCTTCGCCTCGTACCGTCAGGTCAATCTGATCGACGCCAAACGCGTCCCTTCCAAGGCAGCACTGGATGTCATCAATCCGGCCACCGGGCTGGTTCTGGGTCAGGCAGCTGCCAGCGATGCGGATGAAACCGCAGCGGCCATCGCCTCGGCCAAGACCGCGCAGGCGGCGTGGGCGCAGGTTCCTGCCCGCACCCGTGGCAAGCAAGTCGCCGCTGCCGCCCGCGCCGTTCTGGAACATGCCGAACTGATTGCACAGGTTCTGGCCCGCGAAACCGGCAAGGCCATCCGCACCGAATGCCGTGGCGAGGTTGCTGTTGCCGCCGATATCATCGAATTCTATGGCAATCTGGGGTCCGAACTGAAAGGGCAGACCGTCCCCTATAATCCGCGCATGTTGACGATGACGACGCGCGAACCGCTTGGCGTTGTGGCCGCCATTGTGCCGTGGAACGTGCCGCTGGTGTTATTCTCGCTGAAGGTTGGGCCGGCACTGGTGGCCGGAAATTCGGTTGTGGTCAAATCGTCGGAAGAGGCCCCTTTTGCCACCTATCTGATGGCCGAGATCATGATGCGCCATCTGCCCGCCGGTGTGCTGAACGTTGTGAACGGCACAGGCATCGAATGCGGCAATGCGCTGACCGGCCACGCCGATATCGCCAAGATCACCTTCACCGGTTCCGAAGCCGTGGGCGAGGCGATCTATAAGGTCGGTGCCGCGCGGCTGATACCAGTGTCGCTGGAACTGGGCGGCAAATCCCCGATGATCATCTGTCAGGATGCCGATCTGGACAAAGCCGTCGCAGGCGCGATTTCAGGTATGCGCTTTACGCGTCAGGGCCAAAGCTGTACCGCCGCCAGCCGTATCTATGTCCATGACAGTTTGATGGACGCATTCATGCAGCAGCTTGGCGCGGCACTGGATCAGCTGGTCATCGGCGACCCGCTGGATGAGGCGACCGATATCGGCACCATCATCAACGCCCGCCAGATCGCGACGATCAACAGCTATGTTGCCAAGGCCGAGGCGACTAAGGGCGCGACCGTCACCCGCTATGGCCAATTGCCCCAAGACGCGGCGCTGTCGCCCGACCTTTATGCCCAACCCACCATCCTGACCGGCCTGCCTGACGACCACCCCTGCGTGATGGAGGAAATTTTCGGCCCCGTTGCCGTCGTTCAGGGCTGGTCCGATTATGACGCCGTGCTGGATCAGGCCAATAGCACCCATTACGGGCTGGCCGCATCAGTCTGGACGAAAAGCCTGTCGGTCGCGCTGGACAGCACATCACGGTTGAACGCGGGCTATGTGCAGGTGAACCAGAACCTGACGATCCAGCCCAATGTCAGCTATGGCGGGTTTGGACGGTCGGGTCTTGGCAAGGAAGCCTCGCTCGAGGCGATGCTGGATCACTTCACACGGTCGAAGACCATCGTGATGAACTTCGACTGATGGAAAATATCATCGTATTGTCCGCCGCCACATTGGCGGCAGGCTTCCTGCGGGGCGTGACCGGTTTCGGTTTCGCCCTTGCAGCCGTTCCGTTGTACAGCCTTAGCGTCCCACCGATCGAGGCTGTCATTCTGGCCCAGATGCTGCAGATTGCCGCCGCGCCAACGGATATTATCCAGAACCACAAGATCATTGATCGCAAGGCCCTGCGATTGCTGTGCATTGGGGCGTTGGTCTTCACACCGGTCGGTGCCTATTTCGCGACGCGCCTGCCGCCCGACATCATGCGTCTGGCCATTGCCGTGGTCGTGTTGCTGGGGCTGGCCGCGTTGATGGCCAAGGTCAACATCCGTGACGGCAAGGGTCCCGCTGTAACGGCAGGTGCCTTTGCCGGTTTGCTGGGTGGTCTGGCCGCAATGCCCGGCCCGCCTGCTGTCGCCTATTTCCTTGGTCGGGCGGGTGACAAACGGACCAGTCGCGCATCATTGCTGCTGTTCTTCGCCTTTACGGCGATCATTGCACTGCTGTCGCTGGCAATCGGATCCGATGTCCTGCACTGGGGGATGTTGCTGGTGGCGGCCTCTTGTTATCCTGCGCTGCTGATCGGCAATTGGGCGGGAACGCAGCTGTTCAAGCGGCTTGGCGACGGTCATTACCGCATCGCTGCGCTGGGTGTGCTGTTCATTTCGGCGGTGCTGACAGGTGTCAAAGGGCTGTCCGGACTGATCTGAACCACCTCTCCTTGAACATAAAAAAACGCCGCTTGGACAAGCGGCGTTTTTTCTGTTCAGCCCTTGGGATCAGGGATCAGGCGCGGCCCTTCCACGGGACCAGCCATCCTTCGGCCTTGCGCATCAGGATATCGATGCCGAACCCGATCAGGCCGATCAGCACGATCCCCATCAGCACGATATCGGTTGCCTGAAACTTGGACGCCGCGACAATCATCTTGCCCGCCCCTTTTTCAGCGGCCACCAGTTCCGCCGCGACAACGGTGCCCCAGCAAACGCCCATCGCCACACGCGCACCGGTAAAAATCTCGGGCAGGGAGTTGGGAACGATGACATGCCGCAGCACCTGCCATTTCGACGCACCCAGCGAATAGGCCGCGTGGACCTTGGCGATATCGACCCCCGACACGCCCGCACGGGCCGAAATGATCATCACCCAAAGCGCCGCAAGGAACAGCAGGACGATCTTGCCGTTTTCACCGATACCGAACCAGATAATGACCAGCGGGATCAGGGCCAGCGGCGGCACGGGGCGCATGAATTCGACGATCGGATCGAACCAGCCGCGTGCCCATCCCGAAAGACCCATGGCATATCCCAGCGGAATACCCACCAGCGACCCTAGGGCAAAGCCTGCAAGCACGCGCCACAGCGACCAGCCAACATGTTCTAGCAGCGACACGTTCTGGTATCCGTCGCGTGCGATTTCGAAAAAGCGGGTGGCGACAGCCTCGGGGGATGGCATCCAGATCGGTTCCATCTGCAAACCCTTATCGGGCGCGAAGTTCAGCGATCCCTTGCCGGTCATCAGAACGCTGCCGTTGGGGACCGAAACCTCTTGGCCCGGTGCGATGGGCTTCCCTTCGACCGAGATGATGGTCGCATCATCGCCGTCATTGCGCTGTGCGCTGATCAGTACCGACCGCCATTCGGCAACAGTCGCCGTATCGCTGGTCGCAAAGCCCGATGCGGGTCCGGCGGCTGGGTCCGTTGCTTCTTCGCCCAGCTTATGGACCAGCACGGTCACCGTCGCATCGGCAGTATCGCCATCCGGCGCCTGTGAGGTATAGGTGAAAGACGTCGTTCCCTCATAGGGACCGGGCACATGGACCGGCACCAGGCTGGAACCCGTAAACGCGCCCCAGACAAGAAACACCGCCACAACCGATACGATCGAGGCGACGCGATCGGATTTCACGGCACTTTCATCACCGAAAGTTACCGTTTTCAGCGATGTGAAATCCGTGACTTTGCCCATGGTGGAACGGATCAGCGATGCCGCCAGAAATGCGCCGGAAAACAGCGCGATATACACAATAAGAATGATCAGACCGGTCATATCAGCTCTCCGCTCCGCCCATGATTTCTTCTTCCATTTCCCAGATCATTCCCAAAATCTCGTTCTTGGTGGCCCCGAATGCGGGGTCTTCCTTGACCGAGCGCAGATCGGCGCCGACCGCGCGTTCGGCAAAAGGCAGGCGATATTCTTTGTGGATACGGCCCGGACGTGGCGCCATGACCAGCAGGCGTTCGCCCAGCAGCAGCGCTTCGTCGACCGAATGGGTGATCAGGATGATCGTCTTGCCCGTTTCTTTCCACAATTTCAGCACAAGACCCTGCATCTTTTCACGCGTCAGCGCGTCAAGCGCACCCAGCGGTTCGTCCATCAGGATGACGTCAGGGTCATTGGCAAGGCAGCGGGCCAAGGCGACGCGTTGCTGCATCCCGCCCGACAGTTCATAGACGGCCTTATCCTTGAAAGCGCCCAGACCCACGGTGTTCAGCAGGTTCTCGACGATGGTGTTGCGGTCGGTTTCGGGCATGCCCTTCATGCGCGGCCCGAAACCGACGTTCTGGCGCACGCTCATCCATTCGAACAGCGCGCCCTTCTGGAAGACCATGCCACGCTGGGGTCCGGGTCCGTTCACCGGTTCTCCCTCCAGAGTCACGGCGCCGTCGGTCGGGGCCAGAAAGCCTGCCAGAATATTCAGCAGGGTCGATTTTCCACAGCCCGAAGGGCCAAGGACAGACAGCAATTCACCCTTGCCGATGTCAAGCGAGACATCCTGAAGGGCTTGCACGTGACCGCCTTTGGGCAGGTCGAACCGCATGGACAGGTTGTCGATGCTCAAGAAAGCCATGTTACAAGTTTCCCGAAATCTGAAGTGAAGGAAAGGCGGGCACCTGGCCCGCCAGACATGGGGATTTGCTTATTGTGCAGCTGCCAAAGGTGCCACATTGACGGTGTTTTCATATGTATCCAAAGCACTGCTGATGCTGCCTGCTTCCACGAAGACATCCGCGACGCCCTTCATAAAGTCGGCCACGTTGCCGCCCAGCCATTTCTGCGACAGCTGTTCCTCGATCGAGGGGAAGGAAAAGCCGCTGATAGCAGCTTCGGTCGCCTCGACCGACATGCCTGATTCTGCGGCAATCTTGGCCAGCATTTCAGGCGAATGGTTTTCATTCCATTCCGCATTGACCGCCGCCGTGACCTTCAAAAACTCGGACACCAGTGCTTCGTTTTCAACGGCGAAATCAGCCGGGGCCGAGGTGACGTCAAAGACCAGAATGCCCAGATCCTCTTTTTCGGTACCGGTCAGCAGGACATTGCCACTGTCTTTCATGCGCGTCAGGCCACCACCGTAACCGCAGGCCATATCGACCTCGCCCTGGGCAAGGGCAGCGGCACCATCGGTCGGGGCCATATCGACAATAGTCATGGTCGAGACATCGACGCCGAAATGGTCCATCTGGCGCAAGAACCCGTAATGCGAGGCGGTGCCGATCGGAATGGCAACCTTCTTGCCCGCCAGTTCATCGGCGCTGTCCTTGTCGATTTCCAGCGTCGTTGCCACAACACAGTTGTCGTTTTCGGAATAGCTGACCGCAATATCCAGCGTTTGCAGGGCCTGCCCCGCCGAGGTTGCCACGACGAAAGGCGGCACGCCCTGGGAAAGTGCGATCTGCACGTCACCTGACGCCATGGCCGCCGACATCGCCGTGCCGGTTTCGAAGGCCACCCAATTCACCGGCATTTCCAAAGCCTCGTCATAGGTGCCATCGGCTTTTGCTGCCAGAAACGGCATTGGCCATTCAAGGAAATAGCCCACCGTCAGATCCTGAGCGGTGGCGGATTGCGCTGCCATGATTAGGGCACCGGCGGACATGAGTTTCGCGAATGTCTTCATCTTGATCTCCTTGATGGATTATTTGGCGGCCATTGCCGCAAAGCTTTTCCCTGTTGTCTTGACAGGCAAACCCGGAACGTCGCGGCCTGCCCATGAAATGATCAAGACGGACATCCGAAAATTTTCTCAACAGCCTCGATGGGCTGGACCTATGGCTTGATATCGTCTGGCCCTACTCGCGCCGCAAGTTTGGGCACAGGTTAGATCCAAACCTGCCAAGGCAACCGATTTTGCCCGAAAACAGTGTTTTCCCATTGCCATATGCTGTCTTTAAGGAAACCCCGATGAACCAAGTCACCCCGATCAATGACATCGCCGATGTGATCCGCGCCGACCGCGCCCATGTCTGGCACCACCTGACCCAGCATAAAGCACATGAGACGACCGACCCGCGGGTGATGGTCGAAGGCAAGGGCATGCGTATCTGGGATGACAAGGGGCGCGAACATCTGGATGCGGTTTCCGGCGGCATCTGGACCGTCAATGTCGGCTATGGCCGCGCAAGCATGGGCAAGGCGATCAGTGATCAGGTAACCCGGCTGAACTTCTTCGGGCAGAATATGGGATCGGTTCCGGGGGCGATATTTGCCGAACAACTGATTGCCCGCATGCCGGGGATGAGCCGGGTCTATTACGTCAATTCCGGCTCTGAAGCGAACGAGAAAGCTTTCAAGATCATCCGCCAGATCGCGCATAAGCGTTACGGTGGTAAGAAAAACAAGATCCTGTACCGCGAACGCGATTACCACGGTTCGACTCTTGCGACCATGTCGGCGGGCGGCCAGCTGGAACGCAACGCCCAATACGGCCCCTTTGCCCCCGGTTTTGTGCAGGTGCCGCATTGTCTGGAATACCGCGCACAATGGGAGTGTGACAATTACGGCGAACGCGCCGCCAACGCAATCGAGGAGGTCATCCTGCGTGAAGGGGCCGATACCGTTGGGGCGATCTGTCTGGAAACGGTGACGGCGGGCGGCGGTGTGATCACCCCTCCGGTTGGGTATTGGGAACGCGTGCAGGAAATCTGCAAGAAATACGACGTGCTGCTGCATCTGGACGAGGTGGTCTGCGGCATCGGGCGTACCGGCGAATGGTTCGGATACCAGCACTATGGCATCAAGCCCGATCTGGTAACGATGGCCAAGGGCGTGGCGTCGGGCTATGCCGCCATCGCCTGTCTTGTGACCACGGAAGCCGTCTTCGACATGTTCAAGGATGATGCCGCCGACCCGATGAGCTTTTTCCGCGACATCTCGACCTATGGCGGTTGCACGGGTGGTCCGGCTGCCGCGCTGGAAAACATGCGTATCATCGAGGATGAGGGCCTGCTGGCCAACACCACCGCCATGGGCGCGCGTTTGATGGACAATCTGCACGCCCTTGGTGAAAAGCATGCAGCCATTGGCGATGTGCGCGGTCTGGGGCTGTTCTGCGGCGCGGAACTGGTGGCCGACCGCAATACCAAGGAACCCGCGTCCGAGGCGCATGTGCAGGCGGTCGTCGCCCAATGCATGGCGCAAGGCGTCATCATCGGTGCCACCGCGCGCGCCATTCCGGGCTTTAACAACACGCTGTGTCTGGCACCGGCACTCATTGCCGCGCCCGATGACATCGACCAGATCACCGATGCCATCGACGTCGCATTGACCCGCGTTTTCGGCTGATCTTCGTTTGCGTCGAGGCTGCGGACCCGGTATTCTTGGGTCCACAGCTTCGACGAAATAGGTCCAGACGTGGCAATACCACCCGAGCTTTTTCTGCTTCCTGCCAAAAGTGACGCGACCCTGCAGCAGCAGATCCAGCAGATCGTCGCCGAGGCGATTGTTTCGGGCCGCTGCGCGCCGGGCGAAAAAATGCCCTCATCGCGCGGGTTGGCCGATCATCTGGGTGTGTCGCGCATTACGGTAACACTTGGCTATACCGAACTGGTTGCGAACGAATATCTGGTGTCGCGCGACCGGTCGGGGTATTTTGTGGCCGATACCGCACCGACGCGGCCGATCTTTTCGGACCCCGCACAGCCCGGCGAAAATACCGTGGATTGGGATCGCAAGCTGATCCGCCGGACGCACTTGCGTGAAGATATCCTGCGCCCACCGAATTGGAACGACTATAAATACCCCTTTATCTATGGGCAGTCCGACCCTGATCTGTTCGATCACGGCAACTGGCGCAACTGCGCCTTGCGGGCGGTCGGTCGCAAAGATTTCGACAGCCTTGCGCAGGACCATTATCAGAACGACGACCCGATGCTGGTCGAATTCATCCTGCGCCAGATCCTGCCCCGACGCGGCATCCGTGCACATCCAGATGAAATCCTGATCACCATGGGCGGACAGAACGCCCTGTGGATGATCGCCCAGCTGCTTTTGTCCGAGGGTCAGAAAGCCATCGTCGAAAACCCCTGCTTTCCGGGCCTGCGCAAGATTTTCGACCAGATGCGTTATACTGCGACATCAATCGATGTGGACAGCGACGGCTTGCCGCCCGACATGATCCCGACCGACGCCGATGTGGTCTTTACCACCCCCAGCCATCATGCCCCGACCAATGTCACCATGCCGCTGGAACGGCGTCTGGCCATGCTGGAACGCGCCATGCGGGACGATTTCCTGATCGTCGAGGATGACTATGAATTCGAGATGTCATTCCTGAACCCGCCAGCCCCCGCGCTGAAATCGCTGGATCGGGCGGGGTCCGTGATTTATCTGGGGTCGTTTTCGAAATCGATCTTTCCGGGGCTGCGGCTTGGCTATGTCGTGGGGGCAAAACCGCTGATACAGGAAATGCGCAAGCTGCGGACCGTGGTGCTGCGCCATCCGCCCAGCCATATCCAGCGGACGACAGCCTATTTCCTGTCGCTTGGACATTATGACAGCCAGCTGAACCGGATGGGGCGGGTCTATGGCAAGCGCCGTGCCATTATGGAATCCTGCATCCGCGAATTTGGCCTGACACCGGCCGGTCGTGATATGTATGGCGGTTCATCCTTCTGGATGAAGGCACCGCCGGGCGTCGATACAACGCAGCTGGCGCTGGACCTTCGCAAGTCCAGCGTGCTGATCGAACCCGGCAATGCCTTCTTCGCCCGACGTGCGCCGGATAAAACGCACTACCGGATCGCCTATTCCTCGATCAACTCCAACCTGATCCGCGACGGTCTGTCACTGGTCGCCCAAGCGATCCAGACCGCGCAGAACAAGGCTTGACCTGTCAGCCCATCAATTCGCTGGAATAACCGCCGGGCGAGGCTGGGAAGACCACCGTTTTATTGCCGTTCAGGAACACACGGTGATGTGCATGGGCATGGATCGCGCGGGCCAGAACCTGACTTTCGACGTCGCGGCCAAGGCTGACATAATCCGCGGCGCTCTGGGCGTGGGTGACGCGGACGATGTCCTGTTCGATGATCGGACCCTCATCCAGATCGGCGGTCACATAATGGCTGGTCGCGCCGATCAGCTTCACACCGCGTTCATACGCCTGCTTATAGGGGTTTGCGCCCTTGAAGCTGGGCAGGAACGAATGGTGGATGTTGATGATCCGGCCCGACATCTTCTGGCACATCTGGTCCGACAGAATCTGCATATAGCGGGCCAGCACAATCAGTTCCGCGCCCGCATCCTCGACCACTTTCATGATGGCAGCTTCGGCTTCGGGTTTGTTCTGCTTGGTCACCTTGATGCAATGGAACGGGATATCCGCGTTTACCACCACCTTCTGGTAATCCATATGGTTCGAGATAACGGCCACGATTTCCACCGGCAAGGCACCGATACGAACACGGTACAGCAGGTCGTTCAGGCAATGGCCAAAGCGGCTGACCATGATCGCCACTTTCATTTTTTCGGCTTCGTCATGGAACTTGAAGGTCATGCCAAGCGGTTCGGCCACAGCAACAAAACCTTGTGACAAGGCGTCGAACTGCGCACCCTCTTCGGGGACAAAGCTGACCCGCATGAAGAAATGGCCCGTTTCCTGATCGTCGAACTGGGCGCTGTCGGTGATGTTGCAATCGTTCTCGGCCAGAAATGTCGAGATCGCCGCAACGATGCCACGCCGCGACGGGCATGTGACGGTCAAACAATAGGTGCTCATGTGGGGTCCTGTTCATCAAGAAGAAGCGGGTCAACGGAAAGATCATGCAGGTGGCAAAAGGCGCTAAGCGTATTGGCCAGCAGACAGGCAATGGTCATCGGCCCCACCCCGCCGGGCACAGGTGTAATGGCACCTGCGACCTGACGGGCACTTTCGAAATCGACATCACCGACCAGCCGGTGCTTTCCTTCACCCAGTTCGGGGGCGGGAATCCGGTTGATACCGACATCGATGACAGTTGCCCCCGGCTTGATCCAATCGGCCTTGACCAACCCCGGCACGCCTGCGGCCACCACCAGAATATCGGCCAGACGCGCCAGTTCGGGGATGTTGGTCGATGATTTATGCGCCACCATGACCGTGCAATCGGCATTCAGCAACAGGCGTGCCATCGGCTTGCCAACAATATTCGAATGCCCGATGACCAGCGCGGTTTTGCCGCGAAAATCATCGTGATAATGGCGCAGCATCATCATGCAGCCAAGCGGCGTACAGGGCACAATTGCGTCCTGTCCCGTCCCCACCATTCCCACATTCGAGGTATGGAACCCGTCCACATCCTTGGCCGGAGAGATGGTGTTGATCACCTGCCGCGCATCCAGATGCGCGGGCAAAGGCAGCTGGACAAGAATGCCATGCACCAGCGGATCATCGTTCAGGCGCCGGATCAGCCCCAGAAGTTCATCCTCGGGGGTGTCGACAGGCAGGCAATGCGTGAATGATTTCATCCCCGCCTGAACCGCCTGCTTGCCTTTGGAACGGACATACACCTCGGATGCTGCGTCATGCCCGACCAGCACGACGGCAAGACCCGGTGCCTGACCTGTCTGGGCATGCAAGGCTGCAACGCGGTCGCGGACGCGATGACGCACCGCCTCTGCGAATGCTTTGCCGTCAATCAGTTCAGCTGTCATGGATCACAGCTTTCCGGTCAATTCCGGGACCGCTTCGAACAGGTCGGCGACCAATCCGTAATCGGCAATCTGGAAGATGGGGGCTTCTTCGTCCTTGTTGATCGCAACAATGACCTTGCTGTCTTTCATACCCGCAAGATGCTGGATCGCGCCTGAAACACCGACCGCGATGTAAAGATCGGGCGCAACCACCTTGCCTGTCTGGCCGACCTGCAAATCGTTGGCCGCAAAACCACTGTCGACAGCCGCGCGCGAGGCACCGACAGCAGCGCCGATCTTATCGGCAAGACCCGAGATCAATGCAAAATCTGCCTGCGATCCGACACCGCGTCCCCCCGAAACAACGATCTTGGCCGAGGAAAGCTCGGGGCGGTCGTTCTTGATGACCTTGTCTTCGACATGCGCAGACAGGGTCGAGGTTTCTCCAAGCGCCACGACCTGAACCGGTGCCGCGGCGCCTTCGGCAGCCGCATCAAAGGCCGCCGTGCGAACGGATAGAACCTTGACAGCGTCCTGCGATTCAACGGTCTGGATGGCGTTACCGGCATAGATCGGCCGCTTGAAGGTTTTGGCGTCCAGAACCTCGATTACGTCGGTGATGACCATGGCATCCAGTAGCGCAGCAACGCGGGGCAGCACGTTCTTGCCCGAGTTGTTGGCCGGTGCCACAATATGGGTCACGCCAGCGGAATGATCCATGATCAGACGTGCAACGTTTTCTGCCAGACCATTGGCCACGGCGGCGTCTTCGCACAACAGCACTTTGCTAACGCCAGCGATTTTTGCAGCGGCGTCGGCTGCGGCTGCGGTGCCGCAGACAATCGCCGTCACTTCACCCAACTGCGCAGCAGCGGTTGCAGTTTTTGCGGTTGCATCAAGGGCCAATTCACCGCCCGAAACTTCGGCCAAAAGCAATACAGACATCAAACCATCCCCGTTTCTTTAAGTTTTTCGACCAGCTCGCTGACCGAGCCGACCTTGATCCCTGCTGCGCGACCGGCCGGTTCCTCGGTCGCGATGACCTTCAGGCGCAGGGCGGTATCGACGCCGTAATCTGCTGCGGTCTTTTCCTCAACCGGCTTTTTCTTGGCCTTCATGATATTGGGCAGGCTGGCATAGCGCGGTTCGTTCAGACGCAGATCGGTGGTGATGATCGCGGGCAGCGCTACGGTGATGGTTTGCAGACCGCCATCGACTTCGCGGGTGACATGGGCTTTGCCATCCTCGATCTTCAGTTCGGATGCAAAGGTTGCCTGACCCCAGCCCAACAATGCGGCCAGCATCTGGCCGGTTGCGTTCATGTCGTTATCAATGGCCTGCTTGCCAAGGATCACCAGTTGTGGCTGTTCATCGGCAACGATGCGCGCAAGGATCTTGGCAACGGTCAGCGGTTCGATATCGCCGCCTGCATCCGCCTCGACCAGAATGCCGCGATCGGCGCCCATGGCCAATGCGGTCCGCAGCGTTTCGGTGGATTTCTTTTCACCGATGGACACGACGATCACTTCGGATGCGATGCCTGCCTCTTTCAGACGGATTGCCGCCTCGACCGAGATTTCGTCAAAGGGGTTCATCGACATCTTGACGTTGGCCAGATCCACGCCCGTTCCGTCGGACTTGACCTTGACCTTCACGTTATAGTCGATGACGCGTTTGACAGGGACTAATATTTTCATCTGCGTGCTGTTCCTTTTCGAATACTGTGGTTGAGGTTCAGACCTTCACCCTGTCGGATGCGGGGTCATAGAAAGGTTTCAGGGATGCGGTCGCGTCGTAGCGCTGTCCCGCAACCTCGATCTGGTAATGCGATGACAGGACATCCTGCACGCTCTCACCGGCGCAGGGCACATAACCCATGCCCATCGCGGCCCCCAGATGATGTCCATAACTGCCAGAGCTGAGATAGCCGACGATGCGCCCGTCGCGAAGCACGGGTTCCGCGTGATACAGCAGCGGTTCGGGATCGGTCAGCATGAATTGCACCAAACGCTTTTGCAGGCCGGTTTCGCGTTTACGCAGCACCGCATCCCGCCCGATATAGGCAACATCGGTCTTTTTAAGTGCAAAGCCCAGACCGGCTTCGAGGATGTGATCCTCGGCCGAAATATCATGCCCGAAATGGCGAAAGCCCTTTTCCATGCGGCAGCTGTCCATCATGTGCAGCCCGCACAGCTTGGCATCCATATCGCGGCCTGCCTCGCGCAGAACCTCGAAGACATGGGCCGCCATATCGGTGGACACATAGATTTCCCACCCCAGTTCACCGACATAGGTGACGCGGTGGGCGCGGGCCAGACCCATGCCGATTTCGATGTCCTGACAGGTCCCGAAAGGGTTGGCCGTGTTCGAGAAATCATTCGGCGACACGCGTTGCAACAGCGCCCGCGAGTTGGGGCCCATCACGCAGATCACCGCTTCGGCTGCGGTCATATCGGTCAGGGTGACGCGGTGATCGCCCGTGTGGCGGCGCATCCATTCTTGATCGGCAAGCCGCGTCGCGGCAGGCGTGACCACCAGATAAACGGTTTCCGTCAGCCGGGTGATGGTCACATCCGCCTCGATCCCGCCCGCAGTGTTCAGGAACTGGCTATAGACGATTTTGCCAACGGGCACGGAAAGGTTGCTGGCCGAAACATGGTTCAGGAAAGCCTCGGCGTCCGGCCCCTCGACGCGGATTTTACCAAAGGACGACATATCATAGATGCCGATATTTTCGCGCACGGCCTTATGTTCGCGGGCAGCGTTGCCGAACCAGTTTTGCCGCTTCCACGAATATTCGTATTCCGGCTTTTGGCCCGCATCGGCAAACCAGTTGGCCCGTTCCCAGCCCGCCAGTTCACCCATCACCGCACCTTCGGCTTTTAGCGCCTCGTGCAGCGGCGAACGGCGGATACCGCGTGCGGTCGTCTTTTGCAGATAGGGAAAGTGATCGGCGTAAAGCAGGCCAAGTGTTTCTTTGGACCGTTCGAACAGATAGGTTTTATTCCCCTGAAAGGGCTGCATCCGCGCGATATCGACATCGCCTAAATCGAACGGCTTTTCGCCCGCATCTATCCACGAAGCCAGCGCCATACCCGCGCCGCCTGCCGACTGGATTCCGATCGAATTGAACCCTGCCGCGACCCAGACATTGTCCATCCCGGGGGCCTGACCCAAATGATAGGCATCATCGGGGGTAAAGCTTTCGGGACCGTTAAAGAAGGTGTGAATGCCCGTTTCCGCCAGCACCGGCATCCGGTTCACGGCCATTTCAAGAATCGGTTCGAAGTGGTCGAAATCTTCGGGCAGCTGGTCGAATTCGAAATCCTCGGGGATGCCGGTCATTGCCCATGGTTTGGCAACGGGTTCGAACGCGCCTAACAGTATCTTTCCCGCGTCTTCCTTGTAATAGGCGCATTCTTCGGGAACGCGCAGGGTCGGCAACTGCTGTAAACCGGCGATGGTATCGGTGACGATATAGAAATGTTCGCAGGCATGCAGCGGCACGTTGATGCCCATCTGACGCCCGACCTCATGCCCCCACATGCCGCTGCAATTGACGACATGATCGCAGGTGATGGTGCCGCTTTCGCCCGCCGCCTGCCATGACACGCCAGTGATGCGTCGACCGTCGCGGATAAAGCCGGTGACCTCGGTGCGTTCGATGATCTGCGCGCCGCGTTGTTTGGCACCACGCGCCAGGGCCAGCGCGATATTTGCGGGATCGCCCTGCCCGTCCTTATCCAGATAGACCGCCGCCTTGACGCCATCGGTATTCACATGCGGGTAACGGGTCAGCAGTTCAGAGGGGCTGATCTCCTCGACCTCGACACCGAAGGCACGTGCCATGGAAGCCTGACGCAGGATTTCCTCGCGCCGTTCGTCGGACAGCGCAACGGTGATCGACCCGTTACGACGAAAGCCGGTGGCGACGCCGGTTTCAGCCTCTAGGCTACCATAGAGTTCCTGACTGTATTTTGCCAGACGGGTCATGTTCTGGGACGCCCGCAGCTGGGCGATCAGACCCGCCGCATGCCATGTGGTCCCCGAGGTCAGCTGTTTGCGTTCCAGCAGGACCACATCTTGCCAGCCCAGCTTTGTAAGGTGATAGGCGGCCGAACATCCGATGACACCGCCACCGACGATGACAACGCGCGCATTCTTGGGGGGTAAAGCCATGTCTGTTATCCTTTACGCGCGAATGCGGCAGTTATCGGCGTCCCACAGGCAGGCGGTGTCCTGCACGGTGGCTTGCAGCCGCTGGCCATAGACCTCGATCTGGACCTGTGTTCCGGCGGTGGCGGCATCTGCGTCCAGCATCGCGACCGCAATGGCGGCATCGACCCGATAGCCATAGGCAGCCGAGGTAACCTCGCCCACCCTGCGACCACCGGCGAAGACCGTGGCCATATAAGGTGCATCCTGCTGGCCCGTTTCCACGATCAGACTGACCATGCGTTTTCTGGGCGTTCCTTCGGCCTGCAAAGCGGCCTTGCCGGGGAAATCCTGCGGTTTTTCCAGACGGACAAAGCGGCCCAATCCGGTTTCCAGCAGCGTATAGTCGCTGGAGAGATCACCCTTCCACGTCAGATAGCCTTTCTCGATCCGCATCGAATTCAGGGCATACATCCCGAAAGGCACCGCGCCTGCATGACGGATGGCGTCATAGATGGCGGCGGCATCGGCGGGATCTGCGTGAACCTCCCACCCCAGTTCGCCTGCGAAGGACACGCGGGCCAGAAGGGCGGGTTTTCCTGCAACGATGGCCGTCTGATGGGTCAGCCAGCCAAGCGACAGATCGGCATCCGTCAGCCCCGCCAGCAGGTCGCGGGTTTCGGGACCGGTGACCAGCATGGCAGTTACCTCGGTCGTCCGGTCGGTCAGTGTCACCCCATCGGGCAGGTTGCGCGACAGCAGATCAAAGTCATGCCATTGCGCCACAGCGGCAGTCATCAGGGTAAAGCTGTCGTCGCCGTGGCGGATGCAGGACATTTCCGTCAGGACGCGACCACGGGTATCAGACAAATAGATCAGGTTCATCCGGCCCACTTTGGGCAGACCGCCTGCAATCATACCGCGCAGCCATTCGGCAGCGCCCGCACCTTCCAGTGCAAAGCGTGAAAATCCGCACAGATCGATGATGCCGACGCCGTCGCGGACGGCCTGAACCTCGGCGCGGATGCGGGGTTCCCACGGGCCGTTGCGGTCCCATGTCAGGGTCGCGGCAGCGGATGTGTCATCGCCGTCCTTGGCGAACCAGTTGACGCGTTCCCAGCCGTTATAGGCCCCCATCTGCCCGCCATCAGCCACCAGCCGGTCATGGTTCGGCGACAGCTTGCAGTTGCGTTCGGCAGGCCATTCGCGGTGCGGGAAATGCATGCCGTATTCATGGCCATAGGTTTCCAGCGCCTTGCCAAGGCAGAATTTTTCATCGGCATGGGCGGTAAAGCGGCGCGGATCGACCGACCACATGTCCCATTCGGTATGACCGTGCATGATCCATTCAGACAACAGCTTGCCCGCACCGCCGCCTTGGGCAATGCCGAAGGTAAAGCTGTGGGCTTCGAACGCGTTGGGCACACCGGGCATCGGGCCGATCATCGGCAGGCCGTCGGGGGCATAGGGGATGGGCCCGTTGATATTGCGCTGGACGCCTTGGGTTCCCAGCAAGGGGACACGGGCCATCGCATCCTCGATATACCACCCCAACCGGTCCAGATCATCGGGATACAGCTGGAAGCTGAAATCATCCGGCATTTCCATGCCCGACGCCCAGCCTGCGCGACACTCAAGTTCATAGGGTCCAAGGTTCAGCGAATATGTGTCCTGCCGCAGGTAATAAGAGCTGTCGACGTCGCGCAGCATCGGCAGTTTGCGACCGTGTTCCCTGGACCATGCGGCCACCTCGGGGATGGCTTCGGTCAGGAAGTACTGATGGCTCATGACGGTCATGGGAACGCGGCGGCCACCATGTGGCAGGAACCATTCGCCCACACGGCCCGCGTAATACCCCGCGGCGTTCACGACATATTCACAGCGGATTTCGCCCTTGGGGGTGTGGACGATCCATTCGCCGCCATCACGTGTGACACCCGTGGCGGGGGCAAAGCGTGCGATGGTGCCCCCGTGCGCCCGCGCGCCCTTGGCCAGCGCCTGCGTGACCTGACTGGGGTCGATATCGCCGTCCAGCGGGTCCCAAAGGCCGCCTTCCAGATCATGGGTTTCCATAAAGGGGAAATGCTGCTGCAATTCGTCGGGTGTGCACATATCCATTGTCAGCCCCATATGGGCCGCCATGCCGCGCACGCGTTCGAATTCCATCATCCGTTCATGGCTGTGGGCCAGCCGCACCGCACCGGTCACGTGATAGTTGATCGGATAATCCACCAGACCGGCCAGGTCACGATACAGCGCCAGACCGTAACGCTGCATGTTCATCACACCGTAATTGGCCGCGAAATTCGGGCAATTGCCCGCAGCATGCCACGTGGACCCAGCGGTCAGTTCGTTCTTTTCCAGCAGGACACAATCGGACCAACCCGCTTTGGCCAGATGGTACAGCGCCGATACGCCGACGACACCACCACCAATGATCACCACACGCGCAGTCGAAGGAAGGGACATCATCAAACCTCAATAAACGGGTGGAGAGATGACCCAGACCGCATAGGCAGGATCGTCATAGGGATTGGACCAGCGGTATTCCGAGCCTTTTATGCGGAAACTGTCCCCGGCGGTGATGGTGAAATCCTTACCCTCGATGCTGATATCCAGCTTGCCCGAGATCAGATAGACCACCTCGGAGGTGGCGCGCTGCCGGCTTTCCTCAAGCGCGGCACCGGGCAGGAAGGTCGAATGGATCATTTCGAAGTCATCAGACAGATCAGGCGACAGTAGGGCCTCGAACAGGCCATGGTCACGTTCACCGATCTGGCGACGCACATCGGCGCGGACAATCAACCCGCGTTCTTCCACCGGCGCATCGGCCACCCCGAAAAACAGCGAGACCGGTACATCCAGAATACGGGAGATCTTTTGCAGATCCATCACCGTGGGTGAGGAAAGACCGCGTTCGACCTGGGACACCCAGCCAAGCGATTTTCCCATCGCTTTTGCCATATCCTCAAGCGTCATCTTGCGGGTTGTCCGCAAGGCGCGGATATCCCCGCCGACGGTCTTATCTTCGGTCATTACAGCACCCTATATCCAGCCAATCCGACAGGCGCATCGGCCTTGGTGAAATAAAGGCATATATTTTCACGGCACGCTAATGAAAATATTACTGATTATTTCACGGACGTCGATAAACAGGGTTTATTGCCGCTTATTTCACCCTTTTACTGCCGCGCTGCCCAAAAAATAGCATTCGGGCGGGGTCAGGATGCGGATTCGGCCTCGCGCTCGGCTGCGGCCTGTTCGGCGGACCATGTGCCCGCAGCCTCGATCCCGACGGGGGATACTGTCGGCAAAACCCCAAGATAGCTTTCGGTCTGTTCGACCGGCACGGTGACGCGTTGGGTCATCCGGTAGAGCGCGTAAACCGCGATGCCGATGAAAATACTGCCAAGGGCCGGCCAGAATGCAAAAGGGCCAAAAGACTGCATGGCCCAGCCCGTGACCATCGGCCCCGCAATCGCACCAAGACCGAAGGTAAAGACCAAGCCGCCCGAAGCCGCAGGCATATCCTCGACCGAAAGGGAATCATTGGTATAGGCCAGAAACAGCGCATAAAGCGGCGTCGTCACGCCGCCGCCGAAAAACGCAGCCACCATCAGCGGCCACAGGCCACCATCCGTGACAGCCCCCAGAATGCAGGATATCGCCCCCAGCGTCGCCGCCCCGAAAATCAGTTTGCGGCGGTCCATACGGTCCGACAGCCAGCCGATCGGATATTGCATGACCAGCGCACCGGCAAACAGCATGGCGACGAACAGGGCGATCTGTGACGGAGTCATCCCGATCTTGCTGCCAAAGACCGCCCCCATGCCTGATTGCGTGGCATAGATGCTGCCCAGCAGGAAAATGCCCACGGTGCTAAGGGGCGCTGCGACAAACAGCGACCGCAGGGACATCGGCTGGGCAACCTCGACCGCGGGGACGGCAATGACCGACAAAAGGATCGGCGCGAATGAGATCGACACAAGGATCGACGCCCCGATGAACAGGACCGAGGTTCCCGCATCCCCCAAAGTCAGCAGATATTGCGCCCCAATAATCCCAAGCGTCTGCGCGATCATATAGGCGGACAGCACCTTGCCCCGCGTCTCATTCGTCGATGCCGCATTCAGCCAGCTTTCCGCCGCGACATAGATGCCCGACATGCAGAACCCAATCAGCAGGCGCAGGATGGTCCATGCCCAAGGTTCGGTCAGCAGCGGAAAGGCGATCAGCCCCGCCGACATAAAGCTGCCGAGGGCCGCAAAGACCCGCACATGGCCGACGCGCCGGATCATATATGGCGTGAAGCGTGCCCCCGATAAAAAACCGACATAATACCCCGAGGTGACCACAGCCAGTTCGACCGAGGTAAACCCCTCAAGCCCGCCGCGCAGGCCGATCAGGGTGAAATGCAGACCGTTGCCCAGCATGATCAGCACGACACCGACCAGAAGGGCCCAGACCCCGGATAATACGCCGACCATAGGATGTCCCTTATTGCTGTGGCCTGTCCGGCCTGCGGCAAATCTATCGCGACGCCACCTCCACGCAATAGCGTATGACCGCCATTTCAGCGTCTGTTTGCGACAGCCTGATCATGATGCAGAAATTTGTCGGGAACGGGCGGATCACAGCTTGTTTTTACGCGGATGGACCGACAGCTTTGCGACAGTGATTGCCTTGCGCCATTCCCGCGATAGGTTGCGCCTGCGGGCTGCATCACGATATGCCGCCATGACATTGTAAGAAAGCCTGTTCATGCCCGATTATAACGTTGCCACCCAGCTTGTTCGCGCCATCTCGGACCACCAGAATTTACTGGCCATGACCGATGAACAGATCCGACTGTCCTATGGCCAGCTGGGCAGCTTTGTCGAACAGGCCGGACCTGCCCTGCGCGACACACAAGTCGTAGGGATTTTCGGCGCGCCGGGTGTGGCAATGGGGGCAAGTGCGGTGGCTTGCGTGATCCATGGACGGCCATTCGTCCATCTTGATCCGGCGATGCCGCAAATGGTGCTGCACAATATCCTGTCGGAATTGCAGGTCGCGCTGGTGATGGTCTGCCAGCCCCCCGCCGCCGGACAATTGCCGGGGGATTGCCGGACGCTGGACGCGGTGGCCCTATTCGAAAGTTTGCATGATGCACCAATGGCTGCGTTGCAGGCAGGGTCTGTGGCACCCGATGATGCGATCTATCTGGTCGCGACCTCGGGGACGACGGGGCGGCCCAAGTGCATTCCGGTGGCGCAGGATGCGGCCTATCTGTCCTATGAATGGCGCGATGCATTCACACCCTATCATGCGGGGATGCGGGTCGGGATCTATATCTTTGCCATCTGGGAAATGTTCCGCCCCCTACGCAACGGGGCCGAACTGTGGTTTCCTGTACCCAATACGCTGATGGCCCCGCGCGGTCTGGCCGATTTCCTGATCCGCAACCGGATAACGGAAATGCTGTTCACCCCGTCGTTTTATGACACCTTCCTGCATGCTTTGGGCCGCGACACCGCCGCCGCCCTGCCTTTGGACCGCGTCATCCTGAACGGAGAGGTGGTCAGCGACGATCTGATCACCGCGTCGCTGGATAAGGTGCAGCGCGCCGAACTGTGGAACCTGTACAGCATCTGCGAAACCCATGATGTCTGCATGTCGCGCCTGACGGCCCCCTCTGGCAGCGGGCCGGTGTCGGTCGGCGTCCCGATGGAACATCTGCGCGCGGTGATACTGGACGATACCGATACGCCCTGCCCGACCGGCACACGTGGCCAGTTGCATTTCGAAGGGCCGCGCATGTTGGGCCCCGGCTATGTGAACCGCCCCGAGGAAACGCGCCTGCGCTTCCGCCAGCTGACCATCGACGGGCAGGACACGCGGCTTTACGACACCGGCGATCAGGCGTGGCTGGATAATAACGGCGCGCTGCATATTGTCGGGCGCGTGGCCCATATGCTGAAGCTGCGCGGCTTTTCCATCCAGACCCGCGAACTGGTCGAAACAATGCACGACCGCTTGGATTTTGCCCAAGGCGTCCCTTGGGTGGCCGAGGTAGGGTCCCGTGGCCAGTCGCTAATCTTCTATCATGCCGCCAATACCGCGCAGGCGCAGGAAAATGCCGCCCGTTGGGGGCTAGAATATGGCACGAACCGGATGCCTGCCGCTTTGGCGGGACAATTGCGCGGGGTGCTGCCGACCTATTGCGTGCCATCCTATCTGGTGCAGCTGGACGCCATCCCGCTGCATCCGGTGTCGGGCAAGGCCGATATGCGGGCACTGCCAGTCGTGACCGATGATGCCGATGCCAGTGCTGTGGCGCAGGATGCGGTGATCGCCGCTGCGGCCCTTGCAATGGGCTGCGTGCCGGCCCAGATCGACCCTGCGCTTAGCTTCCATGATCAGGGCGGAGATTCCCTGATGTGCGTCACCCTGATGCTGGAACTGGAACGCAGCTATGACCGCCCTGTCGATTTCGAACTGGCGATGAATGTTCCCCTGCACCGGCTTGACCAGCTGCTGACATCAGAAGCCGACGCACCCGCGCCCACCGATGTCTTCGACCGCCCCGGCATCCTGCTGACCGGCGCAACGGGTTTTCTGGGGGGGCATGTGCTGGCAGCGGCGGCACGTGACTTGCCGGATGGTCATGTCATCTATTGCCTTGTTCGCGACAAAAACCGCGGTGCCCGTGATCGACTGGATGCAGCCGCGCTGGCACATGGCGTTCCAGTGGATCGCTATGTCATGGTGCCCGGCACGCTGGATGCGCCCCAATTCGGACTGGATGATACGGCATATGCTGCCCTTTCCGCGTCGACAGATAGGGTCGTCCATTGCGCGGCGATGGTTAATATGGCCATCGGCCATGACGAGATGCTGGAATGGTCGGCCCGCGGCATCCGGACCGTGCTGGATTTCTGCACCGCTGCCGGTGCCGATCTGCGGTTTACATCTTCCAGCGCGGTCTTTCCGGATCGGGGTGGCCCTTGGCCAGAAGCGGCGGCCGGCCTTTGGGATGCCTGCACCGGCTATGGCGCGGCCAAGATTGCTGCCGAAACAGCAATTACGGCCTCCGGCGTTGCCGCGGCCATTGTCCGGCTGCCATCGCTTTACGACCTGCAAACACCGAACCCGCGCGATATCTATGAAATCATTATGGGCGCGTCCTTTGCAGCCGGGGTTTTCCCGAAAGACCTGCAATTTCCGATGATCGACGTGACGGCGGCGGCGGCCTTCCTGCTGGGCCCGATCACGGGTGGGGAAACGCCGGTCTATAATCTGATGACCGGCCAGCATGTCACTGTGCCGGATGAACCCGCCCTGCCCGTTGATCAATGGCTGGCGGCGGTCAATCTGCCCCAAGGGATCGCCCGCGTCATCGCGGATTTCCCCGACACGCTTTTTGCCGATGCAGGATTTGACAGCCATGCCGCACAGGCGGCATGGGCACATGTGTCCCAATTGCCTTTTGCCAGTCTCAGCGACGCGCCAAAGTTGTTGGCGCGTCGCAAGGCGTCCTACCACAAGGATCCGGCGTTGACCTGAATATCCTCCATTGTGATGGCGCGGGCGGCATCGCTGACAAGGAAGGCTGCCAGATCGGCAATTTCCGACGGCTGCACCAGTTTGTGCTGCGGGTTCGAGGCGGCATAATCCGCGCGGACCTCCTCCAACGATTTGCCGGTGGCTTGGATGTCCGCGTCGATGAACTGGCGCAGCATTTCGGTTTCCACCCATGTCGGGCTGATCGACACGCATGTGACCCCATGGGCTGCGCCTTCCAGACTGACGCAGCGCCCCAGCCCCAGCAGCCCCGCCTTGGACGCGCAATAGGCCGCGTTATTCGCCATGCCCTGATGCGCTGCAACCGAGGCCAGATTGACGATCCGGCCCCATCCCGCCGCCGTCATATGCGGCATGACCGCACGGATCATCCGGAAAGTGCCCGACAGGTTCGTGTCGATCTGGTCATCCCAGACCTTGTCCGAATGGCCGATCACCGGCGCCTCGTCATAAACGCCAGCCGTATTGACCAGAATATCGACACCACCGCGACGGGACACGACCTCGGCCACAAAGGCATCAACGCTGTCGCTGGACCGCACATCCAGCGCCGCGACGTGGGCGGTAATGCCGGCAGGTGCCAGTTTCGCGCGGACCAGTTCGGCGTCTCCGCCACGGCGCGCGCCGATTGTGATATCAATGCCATCGCGCGCCAGCTTGCAGGCGATGGCAAAGCCCATACCGGAAAGCCCGCCGGTCACGATTGCGGTTCTGTTGACTTGGGTCATGCGGTTCTTGTCCTTTGTCCTTGGTCGCGGCCTTGCTAGGGCAAATTTCACACGCCTGCATTGCGAAATCACACCTGTGGCCGATTTCAGCCCGCGCACCCACCCCCGATCGACAGGCAACTTGCCAGCAAAACCGCCCCATTGGGTGAAATGTCATTGTTTTACTGATGGCACGAACATCCGCATGATCGGGCCAAATCTGATATGTGAAGAAAAGGGCAACGCTCCAGATGAAAATCGGTTTTATCGGACTAGGCAATGTGGGTGGCAAACTGGCGGGCAGCTTGCTGCGCAACGGTTTCGACCTGACCGTTCATGATCTGGACGAGGATCTAGTGGCCAGCTTTGTGCAACGCGGGGCAAGGGCGGCCCTTAACCCGCTGTCGATGATGCAGGAATGCGACGCGGTCATCACCTGCCTGCCCTCGCCCGCGGCATCGGCCATTGTGGTCGAGGAAATGCTTCCCGCGATCGACGCCCGCAAGATCTGGATGGAAATGTCCACAACCGACGAATCCGAGGTCACGCGTCTGGCAACATTGGTCAAGGAAAAGGGCGGTTCGGCCATGGAATGCCCCGTTTCGGGGGGCTGCCACCGTGCCGATACGGGCAACATCTCGATCTTTGCGGGCTGTGACCGTGCAACCTTCGAACGCATGCTGCCGACGCTGACCACGCTTGGCCGTCGCGTCCTGCACACCGGCGACATCGGCACAGCCTCGGTTCTGAAGGTGATGACCAACTATCTGGCAACCGCAAACCTGCTGACCTGCTGCGAGGCTTTGGTGACCATGAAGGCTGCCGGTGTCGACATGAATACGACTTATGAAGCAATGAAGATTTCCTCGGGGACATCTTTTGTCCATGAAACCGAAAGCCAGCTGATCCTGAACGGATCGCGCGACGTGTCATTCACCATGGATCTGGTCAAAAAAGACATCGGCCTGTTCCAGAAGATTGCGGAAAAATCCAATGTGCCTTTGGAAATCAGCCCGCTGATGGTCCAGATTTTCGATGACGGCATTGCCCGCTTCGGTGATCGCGAACTGTCGCCCAACATCATCCGCCGTCTTGAAGAGGCCACCGGCCTGTCCATCAGCGCCCCCGGCTTTCCGTCCGAACTGACCGATGACGAACCCGAAGAGGCAGGCTATGAAGTCGTCCCGACCGGCCTTTCCGCACCGTTGATGGCCTGATCATGACAACAGCGCCCGCAACCCCGCAGGCCAATATGGCCCATTGGAACGAACGCGCCGATCTGGCCGCCACCTTCCGGTGGGCCGCGCGCCTGAACATGCACGAGGCTGTGGCCAACCACTTCAGCCTTGCGGTGAACGATGCCGGAACCGAGTTTCTGATCAACCCCAACCAGAAGCATTTTTCGCGGATCAAGGCATCGGACCTGCTGCTTCTGGATGCCGATGACCCTTCGGCGCTTGAGGCTGCGAATGCGCCCGACCCGACGGCATGGGGGCTGCATGCCGCCATTCACCGGACCTGCCCGCATGCGCGTTGCGTCATGCACACCCATTCGATCTGGTCCACCGTGCTGGCCTGTCTGTCCGACAGCAACCTGCCGCCGATCGACCAGAATACGGCGACCTTCTATAACCGCTATGTTATCGATGAGGCTTTCGGCGGTCTGGCCTTCGAGGAAGAGGGCTTGCGCTGTGCCTCCATGCTGTCCGATCCGGCCAAAAAGGTCATGATCATGGGCAACCATGGCATTCTTGTCGTCGGCAAAAGCGTCGCCGACACATGGAACCGGCTGTATTACTTCGAACGCGCTGCCGAAACCTATGTCCGCGCGCTGCAGACCGGCCAGCCGCTGCGTGTCCTATCAGATGACATCGCCAAAAAAACCGCCTCCGAGTTGGACGATTATCCCGGACAGGCCGAGGCCCATTTGACTGAATTGCGCGCAATTCTGGACGAAGAAAACAACAATTACGCCTGCTGACCACGTTTGAAACAGGATGGACCCGACATGAGTGATATTACCTTCGATCTGAAAGAAAATGGCATGGTCGTCGGCTTGCCCGACGGTGACAGCTATTTTAACTATTACTGGCTGCGCGATGCCTGCCTGTCCTGCATCGATCCGCAAACCCGCGAACGGATCTTTGATGCGTCCGAGCTGAAAAACGCCCCGCGCGCCAGCTCGGCTATGATTGACGACGAGATGCTTGTCATCGGCTGGCAGCACGAGGCGCAGGCCTCGCGCGTGCCGATGGCGCTGCTGCGTCAGGTGGCCAAAGGTGGACGCACCGCAGACCCCGCCGCCCTGCCCCGCAATCTGTGGTACAGCGACCATCTGCCCAAAATTACCCGCGTGGACCAGCACGCCGTCCTGAACACCGACGAAGGGCTTGCCCGTCTAAGCCGCGCAGTGATCGAGGATGGTATCGCCATCGTCACCAGCATGGATAAAACGGTCGAGGCTTTGCCGCGGCTGGTGAACACCATGGGGTCCGTCACCCCATCCGCCGAGGGTCTGTTCTTCGATGTTCGCGTCGAAATCGAACCGACGAACCTTGCCTTTACCGCGGGCCCGCTGGAAATGCACACCGACTTGCCGGGTGAAGAATTTGCCCCCGGCGTCCAGTTCCTGCACTGTCTGGAAAACACGGTCGAGGGCGGTCTGTCGCTGTTTCTGGACGGCGCGGCTGTCGCCGAAGCCCTGCGCGCCGAAGACCCCGCAGCCTTCGAATTGTTGGCCAGCCATGACATTCCGTTCTTCTATCGCCACGACAACTGGGATTACCGCGCCCATCAGCGCGTGATCGAAACCGATCCCGACGGCAATGTCACCGGCGTGACGATTTCCCAGCATTTGCAGGACTATCTGGATTTGCCGCAAGAGCTGTTGGACCTCTATTATCCGGCGTTCATCAAGTTCATCCGCATGATGCAGGAAGACCGTTTCATGCTGCGCTTCCGCTCCGAGGCGGGCAATTGCGTGGTCTTTGACAACCACCGCATCGTGCATGGCCGCGAAGGCTATGTGGCCGACAGCGGCAGCCGCCATTTGCGCGGGTGCTATATGGATCGCGGTGCGCTGCGGTCAACCTATCGCGTGTTGGCGAAAAAAGGTTTCACTCTGGATGAGGGCGCGAAAAAGCAGGCCCTTGCCTGACACCCGCCAACCTTAAAAAAAGGGGGCGCAAGGATATTTCCTTGCGCCCCCTTTTGTCGTGATCAGGCGACGAACGGCGGGCGGACCTTCAGTTCAAGGTAATCCTCCAACCCGAAGCGGCCACCTTCGCGGCCAATGCCCGAATGCTTGAAGCCACCAAAGGGTGATCCGTAATCCGCATCACGGCCATTGATATGGATGCCACCTGCGCGCAGGCGACGGCTAACACGACGGGCGCGTTCCTTACTGCCGGTCTGCAGATAGGCGGCCAGACCGTATTCGGTGTCATTGGCCAGCGCGATGGCTTCTTCTTCGGTATCAAAGGGCGTCATGACCAGAACGGGGCCAAAGATTTCCTCGCGCCAGATGGCCATATCGGGGGTCACATCGCAAAAGATCGTCGGACGGACGAACCAGCCCGTTTGCAGATGTTCGGGCAACCCGTCAGGGCGACCGGCACCACCGGCCAGCAGACGCGCGCCGCCGTCGATACCCTTCTGGATCATCGTCTGGACACGGTCATACTGGATACCGTCGAACAAAGGCCCGATGTGATCGCCTTTAGCTGCGGGATCACCGACGACCTGCGCGTCAGCCGCCCTTTTGGCAATCTCCAGCGCCTGATCATAGACGCTGCGTTCGACCAGCATGCGGGTCGGCGCATCGCAGGATTGACCGGTGTTATAAAAACAGCCCACCACGCCTTCCTGAATGCGTGTTGCAAGATCGCAATCGGCAAAGACCAGATTGGGCGATTTGCCCCCCAGTTCCAGTGTCACACGCTTGACGGTATCGGCTGAATCCTTTGACACGGCACTGCCCGCGCGGGTCGATCCGGTAAAGGACATCATCGCCACATCCGGATGGCTGGACAGTCCGGCACCAACGGTCGGGCCGTCGCCATGCACAAGGTTGAAGACCCCTGCGGGATAGCCAGCTTCGTGGATGATCTCGGCATAGATCTGGGCCGACAGGGGCGTATGTTCTGAGGGCTTCAGGATGCAGGTCGATCCGGTCGCCAAAGCGGGGATCACCTTCAGGGCGATCTGGTTGATCGGCCAGTTCCACGGCGTAATCAGCCCGCAGACACCGATGGGTTCACGCGACAACAAATCGCCGTTGGGAAGGGTTTCCTCCTCCTCCAAAGCCTTCAGTGCGGCGGTGAATGCCAGAAGATGGCCAAGACCTGCATCCGCCTGAACCTCGAACGACATGGTTGCGGGGGCGCCCATTTCCATGGTGATGGCCTGCGCCAGATCTTCCATCCGGTCGCGGGTCACATCGGCCAGACGGTACAGCAGCGCCAGACGTTCCTGTTTCGAGGTCATCGAAAAGCTGTCGAACGCCGTCTTTGCGGCAGCCACCGCGCGGTCCACATCCGTGCGATTGCCCAAGGTCAGCTGCCCGATCTGGGCATTGGTCGATGGCGTCAGGATCGGCATTGTCTTGGTCGAATCCGGGGTGACCCATTCGCCGCCGATATAGAATTTATTGATCGAAATCATGTTATTGCCTTTCAGGGGGTCACATGGGCCTTGGCCATGTCCAGATGCAGTTCGTCACTGTGATAGGTCATCCTGGCGACCGCCTCGTCGTCGATTTCCAGACCCAGACCCGGCTTGTTTGATGGAATGATATAGCCGTCTTCCCATTCGATCCCGCCCTTGACGCATTGCATATAGGGACCATCAAAGGTGCCGATGCTTTCAAGGATCAGGAAGTTCGGCGAACAGGCGGCAATCTGGATATTGGCCGCCGCAACGATCGGGCCGCAATACAGATGCGGCGCGATTTGCACCTGACGGGTTTCGGCCATTCCGGCGATCTTCTTCGCCTCCATCAGACCGCCGACGCGCCCGAGGTTCATCTGCAGGATTGATGCCGCGCCGGTTTCCAGCAGACGTGCGAATTCATACTTGGTGCAAAGCCGTTCACCCGCCGCCACAGGGATCGAGGTAAAGGCCGCGACCTGCGCCATATCGGCGGGGCTTTCCGGCGGCAGTGGTTCTTCGAACCACAAGGGGTCATAGGGTTCCAGCGCACGGGCCAGACGCTTGGCCCCCGACACGGTGAACTGGCCGTGGGTGCCGAACAGAAGGTCGGCCCGATCCCCGACTGCCGCACGGATTTCACGGCAGAAATCAACGCTGCGGGTGATATCCTCTAGCCGCGGTTGATGCCCGTCGAAGATGGTAAAGGGGCCGGCGGGATCGAATTTCAGCGCGGTGAAACCCTGTTCGACCATACCGACCGCCACCTCGGCCGCGATGGATGCATCGTTATAGGCGTTGGGCGTATTCGGGTCGGGATAGACATCGCCACTGGCCGGATAGATATAGGAATAGCTGCGCAACCGGTCATGCACACGCCCGCCCAGCAGTTCGTGAACCGGCTTATCCGCCGCTTTGCCCAAGATATCCCAGCACGCCATTTCCAGCCCGCTGAAGGTGCCCATGACGCTGACATCGGGGCGTTGCGTAAAGCCCGCGCCATAGGCCTTGCGGAACAGCAATTCGATGCGGGCCGGATCCTCGTTTTCGAAATGGCGCGCGAACATATCCCGCGCCATCGCGCAGCATACGTCCGGACCGAAGGTGGCATTGTAAATCTCGCCCACGCCGGTGATGCCGCAGGTGGTCGTCAGGCGGACAAAGATGAAATAGCGCCCTCCGTGACGGGGGGGCGGGTTGGCGACGACAAATGTTTCTAGCTTTTCAAGGCGCATGATGGCCCTTTCCTTGGTGGGAATGTGATCAGCCTGCATCCTGCAGGATCATATCGGCGGCACGCATGGCCAGCATCATCGTAGGCGCGTTGGTATTGCCCGAGGTGATATTGGGAAAAGCCGATGCATCGACGACCCGCAGGCCCGCAACCCTGTGGACCCGCAGCCGTGCATCAACCACGGAATCGCGCGCATCATGTCCCATCCGGCAAGTGCAGGTCGGGTGATAGACGGTCGAGGCGCGGTCGCGGAAATCCTGCAACAGGGCCGCGTCGTCCATTGTTGTAAAGCTGGCATCCTTGGGTCCAAGAGTGACCGATTGCAGTTCGGGCGTCAGGGACAGGTCACGGATCAAACGGCTTCCGCGAATGGCGGCGTGGCGATCCTCGGGGGTGGCGAGGGAATTGGCGTTGATCGAGGGCGTGTCGCGGTGATTGGCGGACCGTATCCGCACCGACCCACGGCTGGTCGGACGACAGGTTTGCGCCGACATCAGATAACCGCCTGTCCAGTCCATGGCGACCTTGCCTTCGGGGGTAATTTCATATGACGCAGGGTTGCAGAACAGCTGCACATCGGGGGATGCTACATCCGGCCCCGAACGCACGAAACCGCCGACCTGATTGACCGGCACCGCCAAGGGACCGCGCCGCGTCAGGACATAGCGCATTCCGGCCAGAAGCCGCCCCATGCGGTTGCCCAGAATGGCGTTCAGCGTGTCTTTTGTGGCCCTGAACTGATGGGTGATCGCCAGATGGTCCTGAAGGTTCTGCCCGACCTGCGGCAGATCATGGCGCACCTGAATACCATGCGATTGCAGCAGTTGCGCGGGGCCAATCCCCGACAGTTGCAACAGCTGTGGCGAATTGATGGCGCCCGCGCTGAGGATCACCTCGTGGCGTGCGGTCACGCGACGGCTTTTGCCGCGATGCAGATAGGTCAGCCCGTCGACCTTGGCACCCGAAAACTCCAGTCGGGTGACATGGGCATGGGTGACCAGCCGCAGGTTCGACCGCTTCATTGCAGGGCGCAAAAATGCATCGGCCGCAGACCAGCGGCGACCGCGCCTGACATTGCTGCGGTAATAGCCGACGCCCTCGGCCCCTATGCGGTTCATGTCATCCACAACCTGATAGCCCGCTTGCGGGGCCGCCTTGATGAAATGCGCCGAAAACGGGTTCATCTGGTCTGACAGATCCTGCACCCAGACAGGGCCCGTGCCTGCAGGATCGTCCGACGCGGTTTCCATAGCGGCATAGGTATCGCGCACGGCGTCCCATCCCCAGCCATCGGCACCAGCGGCCACCCAATCATCGAAATCACGCGGCTGGCCACGGACATAGGCCATCGCATTGATCGAGCTTGATCCACCAACGACCCGCCCCCGCGGCCAATAGCTGCTGCGCCCCGATAAACCGTCATCGGCATCGGTGTGATAGCCCCAGTTCAGGTGCGGATTGGCATAATTGATCGCATAGCCGACGGGTATCTTGATCCACATCCGGGCATCGGTCCCGCCAGCCTCCACCACCAGGACGCTGAACTTGCCGTTATCTGACAGCCGGTCGGCCAAAACACAGCCAGCCGAACCCGCGCCGACGACGATAAAGTCGTATTGATCCTGCTGCATGTTATGGCCCGCACTGCTGTTGTCATTCGCTGCATAATGAGGCAGCAGGCGGCCAGAAACGCAAACAACGACTTTGACCGCTGAGACCCCATATGAGTTTGAGCAAATAGATTTGCTCGAACCCTGTAAACCGGCCAGACTTGGCGGATAACAAACTGGACCATCATGCGCCGATTGCCCCATGTCACCTGGCTTCGATCGTTCGAGGCATCCGCGCGTCACAGTTCCTTCAGCTCGGCGGCCGATGAACTGAACCTGACACCTGCGGCGGTCAGCCAGCAGATACGTCTGCTGGAACAGCATCTCGGCATGCAGCTGTTCAAGCGTCTGGCAAAGGGGGTCGAACTGACAGACGTCGGTCAGGCCTATGCCCTGCCGATCCGCAAATCCTTCCAGAATATGCAGACTGCAACCGACGGTCTGTTCAGCACCAAACGCAAGTCGATTATCCGGGTAAGGTCCTCGATCTCATTTGCTGCGCTGTTGCTGGCCCCGCGCCTGAACGCCTTTCGCAACCAGCACCCCGATATCGAGATCGAGCTGTCCACCACCGTCTGGGCCGACCGGATGAGCGACGCGAGCATCGATCTGGACATCCGCTATGGCGGCGGGGACTGGCCCGAGAACAAGATCCACCGCCTGCAGATCGGGGGGGCGACCATCGTTTGCCACCCCGATTATGCAATGACGCTTGGGAATACGCCTTCGGTTGATCTGCTTCGTGCCGCGCATATCGTCCAGATCGTCGGGTCCGAGACCGACTGGGACCGGCTGTTTGATCATTGCGGGTTCGCGCAGCCCCGTCCGGTCCAATGGATGAAGGCGGATTCGTCGCTGATTGCCATGCATATCCTTGGGGCCGGTCATGGCTGCGCGATCATCAGCCGCAGTTTTGTCCGGCGCGAACTGGATGATGGCAGACTGGTGGCTCCTTTCGCGCTGGAAATTGCAATGGGCGAAAGCTTCTATCTGGTCGAACGTGATGATCTGGAAAGGCGTGGCGATATCGAAACCTTTATCGACTGGTTACGGCAACAGGACCTGTAATTGCCGCAATCCGGCAGGTTTTCTGCATGCCCACGCGGAACTATCGTCCCCCGTTGCGCGTCGTTCCCCAGAATAAAACACGCTTTGTTTTTTAAGGGGATCGAAGATGCGTTATATTGCTTTGGGACTGACTGCTGCGGTGTTGGCACTTTCGGCTTGCGGTAATACTGTGACAGAACGCGCAGCGACCGGTGGCGTCGGTGGTGCGGCAGTTGCCGGGCCTGTCGGCGCGGTGGTCGGTGGAACCGCCGGTGCTGTCAGCGCGATGAACTGATCCGGAACCGGCACTATTTCCAGCTAAGGCCGCGCCCTATCGGGTGCGGCCTTTCTGCATGGCCTTGCGACGGCACGGGGCATCCCCTACATCTGTAATGAAAGACAGAAGGAACACCCGATGGCGATGGAAGCCCATGACATCGAAGCCCTTATCCGGGCCGCATTCCCCGAGGCCAAGATCACGATCACGGATCTGGCTGGTGACGGTAACCACTATTCCGCCGAGGTGATCGACGAAAGCTTTCGTGGCCAGAACCGCGTCCAGCAACAGCGCGCTGTCTATGCTGCATTGAAAGGCAAAATGGATGGACCTGCGGGCGCATTGCATGCCCTGGCGCTGACGACAAAAGCGCCGGCCTGACAGCCCCTGCTTTCGGAATATCAGCCCGTTTTCGCGGGCAACGTACATATAAGGATTGCCGAGATGAGCGACGCAAATACGAATATCAAAGAGATCATTACCACGAACCCGGTGGTTCTGTTCATGAAAGGCACAAAAGAGATGCCGCAGTGCGGGTTTTCCAGCCGCGTGGCAGGTGTGCTGAACTATATGGGTGTCAATTTTCAGGACGTGAACGTTCTGGCCGATCAGGACCTGCGTCAGGGGATCAAGGATTTCTCTGACTGGCCGACCATTCCGCAGCTTTATGTCGACGGTGAATTCGTCGGTGGCTGTGACATCATCACCGAGATGACACTGTCGGGTGAACTGGATCAGCTGTTTGCCCAAAAAGGCGTTGAATATGATCAGGCAGCGGCAGATAAAATCCGCGAAGCAAATGCCTGATATAAAAAGGGCGCCATAGGGCGCCCTTTTTTAATGCTTACAGGAAATCGTCAGGATCATAGTTATCGTGGTCACGACGCCCTTCTTTCAGCTTGGCCGCCAATGTGATGCCTATTGCAAAAGCCCCCACCAGCTTTGCCATACTTCCAGCATTGCTGTTGGCATTCTGACGGGCCTGCTGGACCACACGATCCGTGGACCGTTGCACTGACTGGATATTCTGCGCCGTCATTCCCAAAGAAGATGCAGTCTGACGCACGCTGCCGAAGACACGACGTTCTGCGTCGCCAGCCAGTTTAGCCGCACGAAAGCCTGCCTCGTCCATCAACGCGTGAGCTTTGGTTTCGGCCACTGCAACCATCTTGTCAGCTTCCGAACGCGCGCGAAGAATCGCTGCATCGGTTGCCAGACTGACCCGTGCCTCAACCTCTTTCTTCAACTCGTCCGAGGTTGGCATCTTATGCTTCGTGCGGGACGACATAATGATTAGGATAATCGCAATCGCGACGAACCCGCCGCCAATAGCAAGCGACGCAAGCGTCGACCCCCATTCCAGATTATTTGCCAGAAATGACCAAAGCGCGGCGATCAAAAAGCCGCCGCCAAAGACGGCGACAAATCCGGCGGCGCCTTTCAGCGCCGCTCTGCGTGCGGTATCACCGATCGCCAGTTTTGCGTTGCGGGCAAAATCGAACATGCCTGCCTCAGCGACGTGCGATCAACAGGCCGACCAAGAAACCGACGCCTGCTGCAATGCCCAAGGATTGCGCAGGGTTGCGGCGCACCATTTCCGAGACTTCGTCATAGCGTTCTTCTGCATAAACAGCCGCTTCATGCGCTTTCTGCTGGCCTGCGCCGTAAAGACGTTCGGCTTCCAGACGGGCACGGTCTGCATATTCCTGACCGGTTTCACGCGCACGGTCTGCATATTCCTGACCGGTTTCACGCGCACGGTCGGCGTATTGACGACCGGTTTCAACGGCTTCATTCGCGATATCCGCGCCGCGCTGCGCCAGACGCTCTACGCCCGAATTGTCGGCCAGTTTGCTGGCGGTGTCGCGCAGGTCGTTTTCAACCTTGCGTGCACCTTCGGACAGATCGTGCTTGGCCTCTTGCGCGGCGGCATCTGCATCACGTTTCACATCATTGGCGGAAGTTGTCTGTGCCATGAGTTGTCCTTTCATCGGTGTTGTTTCACCTTCGTTGGACAAACAAACGCCATAGGGGTTTGTTCCCGCTGGCGGAAAATATCTTTTGGCACGTTTCTGGATGGATAAACGAAAGAGCGTGGTAGGGGCGGCCGGACTCGAACCGGCACTCATTGCTGAAACGGATTTTGAATCCGTCGCGTCTACCATTCCGCCACGCCCCCGATACAATCGGCGCTCTTCCGGCGCAACCCTTTCGGGTCTGGCAGACGGATATTGCCAGTCGAAAGGATTTGCAAGAGGGAGAAACGAGGCAAAGCACCCTGCCCCGCCCCATTTTTCAAAAAAATTCAGGCACGACCCAATTTTGCCAGCCGTGCGTCACGCAATTGGGCGAAATCGTCACCGGCGTGATAGGATGACCGCGTCAAGGGCGTGGCCGATACCATCAGGAAGCCTTTGCCATAAGCCGATTTTTCATAACCCTTGAATTCTTCGGGGGTCACAAAACGATCAACGCGGTGGTGCTTCGATGTCGGCTGCAGATACTGGCCAATAGTGATAAAATCGATATCGGCTGCCCGCATATCGTCCATGACCTGCAAGACGCCCTGACGATCCTCGCCCAGACCGACCATAATGCCGGATTTGGTGAACATGGTCGGGTCCATTTCCTTGATCCGCTGCAAAATACGCAACGAATGGAAATAGCGCGCGCCGGGACGCACCGTCGGATAAAGGCCGGGCACGGTTTCCAGATTGTGGTTGAACACATCGGGGCGCGCTTCGACCACGATTTCCAACGAACCCGGCTTGGACTTCAGAAAGTCCGGCGTCAGAACCTCGATGGTCGAACCGGGCGAACGGTGCCGGATGGCGCGGATGGTCTGCGCGAAATGTTCTGCACCGCCATCGTCCAGATCGTCGCGGTCCACACTGGTGATCACGACATGGTTCAGGCCAAGCTTTTGCACGGCATGCGCCACGCGGCCCGGTTCGAAGGCGTCCAGATCCTGCGGGCGGCCTGTGGCCACGTTGCAGAAGGTACAGCCACGGGTACAGATTTCGCCCATGATCATCATGGTCGCGTGTCCCTGGCTCCAACATTCGCCGACATTAGGGCAGCCTGCTTCTTCGCAGACGGTCGACAAGCGGTGTTCACGTAGCAGATCACGCGTCTGCTTGTAGCCTTCCGAAGTCGGGGCCTTCACGCGTATCCAGTCAGGTTTCTTTGGCTGAACCTGATCTGGGCGGTGGGCCTTTTCCGGGTGGCGTTGGTCCGGCATCCTGAGGTCGCGCAAGGTCTTAATCCTTTCGGTCGCGGTTGTGCCAGAATTACGGGCTTTTTACCGGATTGGCAACGCGTAGACGATGTTTGTGACACATGGCTGTCATGACCCTGCACCAAGCTGCTTTGCAGCATTGCCCCTGCTGCACCGCAGCGTTATCAACTGGCCGAACGGGGGGAACCAAAAGTACTGCTTCTGTGGTGCGTGACAATAAATCGAGGCCATGATGAAATCTGGATCACAACTGCCCGACGTTACCTTTCATACCCGTGTGCGTGACGAATCAATCGGTGGCACAAATCCTTTCCGCTGGCAGGATATGACCACCCGCGAATATTTTGCCGGCAAGCGCGTAGTCCTGTTTTCCCTGCCCGGTGCGTTTACGCCCACCTGTTCGACCTATCAGCTACCCGGATTCGAGGCGGCATATGACCAGCTGAAAACCTTTGGCGTCGATGCCGTCTATTGTGTGTCTGTCAATGACAGCTTTGTCATGAACCAATGGTCCAAATCGCAGAACTTGACTAATGTCATGGTCCTTCCAGACGGTTCGGGTGAATTTACCGATAAGGTTGGGATGCTGGTCCGCAAGGACAATCTGGGCTTTGGCGCGCGTAGCTGGCGCTATGCCGCCATTGTTGATGACGGCTGCATCGTGGCGTGGTTCGAGGAACCGGGCCGTTGCGACGATTGCGCCGACGATCCCTATGGCGAAACCGCCCCCGAATCAATTCTGGCGTGGTTGCAGAACGAAACCGTCAGCGAAATGGCGTAATGAACTTGCGCAGGGCTACCGCACGGCAGCCCTGCATCTATATGTTTTGGTCTAGAAGCGGATTGGCAGCCTGACGTAATATCTGTGCCAGATCATCGAACCATCCCTGTGCCGGTGTTGTCGCACGCCGCAACAGCATGATCTGGCGTGACGGTTGCGGGTCCGGAAAGCGGATTGCCGTTAGGCCCGGGGCTGCGGCCATTTCCTGTTGGCGTGCAATCTGCGGCAGGAACGTCAGCCCCATTCCCTGCGCCGCCAGACGGCACAGGGTCGAAAGCGATGCCGCCCCCAAGTCCAACCGGCTGCTGCGCCGACCCAATCCGCAAACCTTCAGCGCCTGATCGCCAAGGCAATGCCCTTCGTCCAGCAATAACAGCTGTCCCGGATCCAAGGCGTCCGGCGTTAAAGCCTGCGCGCGCAGATCATCAATCCGCGCGGCGCTGCCTGCCAGAAGAAAGCCGTCCTGAAACAGATGTGTTGCGGCAATACCTGGTGCATCGGGCGGGGTCGCAACCACAACAGCATCAAGACGCCCCGAGGTCAGCTCCTCTAGCAGTTTGTCGGTTTGAGCTTCACGCAGATGCAGGTCGCGGCCAATGTCACGGGCACGCAGGATGGGCAATGCTTCGGGCAGCAGATAGGGCGCGACGGTAGGAATCATTCCCAACATCAGCCGCCCGCCCCGCCCCGGTTGGCGCAATCCGGCCTCCAGTTCGGTCATGGCGGACATTACGCCCCGTGCATGTAATTCGAAGGCGCGGCCCTGCGGGGTCAGAACGACGCCACCCGTTGTCCGTTCGACCAGACGTGCACCGACGACGTCTTCCAACGCGCGGATCTGCATTGAAAGCGCTGGCTGAGAGACATAGGCTGTTTCTGCCGCGCGGGTAAAATTTCCCGTCTCGGACAAGGCCAGAAAATAACGTATTTGGCGAAGGGTAATGTTCATAAGTTACACTTATTGATCCTAGCAGAAATTACAATTTCCTTTTATCTGCCAGATCACGCATCTTCCGGCTACATCGCCAGTCCGGATATCAAGGATCGCAAAAGAATGAACGACCAGACCCAACGCCCCCGTATGACCACAACCGCAGGTGCGCCGGTTGCCTCGAACCAGAACAGCGAAACGGCCGGACCGCGCGGCCCGCTGCTGATGCAGGATTACCAGCTGCTTGAAAAGCTGGCCCATCAGAACCGCGAACGCATCCCAGAGCGTGTTGTCCACGCAAAAGGCTGGGGCGCATTCGGTACCTTTACCGTCACCAATGACATCACCCGGTATAGCTGTGCATCCATCTTCGGTGAAGTCGGCAAGACCACCGACATGCTGGCACGCTTTTCGACCGTTGCGGGCGAACAGGGTGCAGCTGACCATGAACGCGATGTCCGTGGTTTTGCGCTGAAGTTCTATACTGACGAAGGCAACTGGGATGTGGTTGGCAACAACACGCCGGTCTTCTTTGTCCGTGACCCGCTGAAATTCCCGGATTTCATCCACACGCAGAAACGTCACCCGCGCACCAACCTGCGCAGCGCGACGGCCATGTGGGACTTCTGGGGCCAGCAGCCCGAATCGCTGCATCAGGTGACGATCCTGATGTCGGACCGCGGTCTGCCGCAGGACCCGACCTTCATGAACGGCTATGGCAGCCACACCTATTCCTTCTGGAACAAGGCGGGCGAACGTTTCTGGGTGAAGTTCCACTTCAAAACCCAGCAGGGTCACCGTCACTTCACCAACGGCGAAGCTGCCGAAATCATCGGCCATTCGCGCGAAGGTTATCAGGAAGCCCTGTTCGGCAAGATCGAGGATGGCAACTTCCCCCGTTGGAAGATGTTTGTTCAGGTCATGCCCGAGGCTGACGCCGAAACCACGCCCTTCGATCCTTTCGATCTGACCAAAGTCTGGTCGCATAAGGATTACCCGCTGATCGAGGTTGGTGAATTCGCACTGAACCGCAACGCCGATAACTATTTCGCACAGATCGAACAGGCTGCATTCAGCCCGTCGAACAAGGTGCCGGGTATCGGTTATTCGCCTGACAAGATGCTGCAAGCGCGTGTCTTCAGCTATGCCGATGCGCATCGCTATCGCCTTGGTACGCATTACGAACATCTGCCGGTGAACGCACCGAAATGCCCTGTGCATCACTATCATAAAGATGGCCAGATGAACTTCATGGGCCAGAAAACCGGCAGCGTTGATGCCTATTACGAACCCAACAGCTTTGGTGGCGCGGTCGAGGATAACAGCTTTGCCGAACCGCCGCTGCGTATCTCGGGTGAGGCTGGCCGCCATCCGCACCAGCAGCAGATGGACGATTACACCCAGCCGCGCGCGCTGCACGACGAAGTGCTGAACGACGAGGAACGTGGCCGTCTGTACAAGAACCTTGCCGCCGCAATGGACGGCGCAGATGAGGCTGTCGTGCAGGTTGCACTGGGTCACTTCGACCTGATCAGCCCTGCCTATGGCGCTGGCATCCGTGCCGCACGCGCCGAAAAGGCACAAAAGAACGACTAATAATGGAAGGGGCGCCCGAAACGGCGCCCCTTTTCCTTATCAGCCTATCAGTGGTGATCCTTTGCTGTAATGTTCGGCATAGTGACGTTCCAGACGCATCAGGGCCAGACGCAGCACAATTTTGCCCGAACGCGCAGACCAGCCCAAGCGGCGCTCGGTCATTTCGATCCCTTCCAGAAAACAGCAGACGCGCAGAACGATATCGCCCATGCCCGGTCCAAGATCGCGCAAGGCCAGCGCCACGCGATCCCGCGCTGCCTCTGACCCGCCGCGAAATCCTGACCCGCTTTGCGACACATCAATCCCCGAGGTCATAAAGCCGTCCCAGTTCTGGGTCACGCGCGGTCCCATCTGTGCCAGTTCGAAATCCTCGCGCAAGCGTTCGCCTGCAGCTACCATCCCTGACGTCAGGAACGCCTCGCCTGATTGGTCGCGGCGGCGGGCCAGTACCATCAGCGGGCTTTCGGCGATATTGACACGCATCTTCTTGCGCCGACCGTCCTCGGGATCCTGCAAAACGCGTGTTTCATAGGTCCGATGTATGTCACTGTGGTGAAAAGGCGCGGGATTTTCGGCCATGCCTTGCACCGGATGGGCATTAGCAAATGAATCCGGCCCCATTGCCGCATTCTGCTGGCGGGGTGATCGAAGCATCTTACGCAGCGCATCGCGTCCCGCAGGGGCAATCACATAGCGTTGGACACGTCCACCGCCGCGGGCCTGCACGACCCAACCCTTCAAGGCCATGCGTTCGGCCAACTGACGTTCCAGCACAACGGTCCTGATATCGTCCCGCGTAACAATGGCCTTATCCATTCCAGCGGCAGTGACCATAACCGAATTCGGTTCCGCCAAGCGACGCAAAACCCGCAACGACTGACGATCATCCGAGGCTTCGGTATTTTTACGTGCCAAGGCGCTGTCGACCAAAGGATCATCGCGACGCGCCTCGAACCGGCGGATTCGACGCAGGATGGTCGAGGCATGGCAGCCGGCCTCTCGGGCCAATGCGCGGATCGTTTCACCCTGATCGACATGGCGCAGGTAAAGACGGGCATCATCGCCAAGCGACGTATCGGCCGCGGGGACTGTCCCCTCAGAACGGTACTCCGCGACGGATGTGTGGATTGCGAAATCACCGGTCAAAATGGTCATATCAGGCCCCTTGTTTTCCTTAGGTCGCCCCGCAAATTGACCACCTTTGGTTGTAATTTTTCCCCTGTGGTTAACAGGGTGTTACTGCACATAGCCGCAACATTCCCTAACAATTCCTAAAGAATTATTGCGCCATCGGGCGGTGCGTTGACGCATTTGGCAACACAGGCTCAGGTTGTGTGATGATGGTTTTGCATCAACCAGCAAGGACCAGACCGATGACCCAAGGCACGAATGTGATCGCTTTCCACCCACGCCCCGCCCATCAGCCCTTCCGCCGTCCGGTCGTCTTGATCCGTGCCGCCCGTGAAGGGCAAAAATCATGGAAAAGGGATCGTGACCTGCCACAGCTGCTGCGCGTGGACCGATGCCCGGCACCAGCGCACGCGCTGGCGCGTTTGCGCGCCGAGGAAGCAATCCAGAACGATATGCGTCTGAAGCAACTGGCAGAGTACAATTTGAAGCGTCATGTCCTGCTGATGATCGCCATCATGGCCGAAATGCGGGTGGCCATCCAGGCTGCCCCCGCACCTATGGCAATCGCCCTGTAACGACTAGCGTCGCTTCAGCAGGGATCCAAGCACGCCCCGGACCAAGGCCTGACCGGTCCGGGTGCCTAACTGACGGGCCAGACTTTTGCCGAACGTCTCCAGAACGCTATCCGACCGGCTGCTACGTGCGGGCTTTTTGGCCGGTGCAGGTGCCTCGTAACGACGCGCATTGCGGTAACCGTCGTCGGGTGACATATCGAACAGGTCATCATCCGCTAAATCAGCCCCTTTCGCCGCAGCTGCTGCATCCGCTGTGCGTTTGGCCAGCATTTCCTGCGCGGATTCCCGATCCAGAGGCGTGTTATATTTTGCCCCCTGATCCGAAGCTGCCAGAATATCCGCCCGCATTCTGACATCAATCGGCCCAAGCTGGCTGAACGGCGGGCGTATCAGGGTGCGCTGTGCAATTCCCGGCATGCCCTTTTCCATCAGGAACGAGGTCACAGCCTCACCCGTCCCGACCTGCTGGATGGCATCTGCAATGTCGAATTCCGGATTTGGCCGATAGTTTTCCGCCGCCAGTCGAAGTGCTTTCTGGTCTTTGGCCGTAAAGGATCGCAGCGCATGCTGGACGCGATTACCCAACTGTCCCAATACACTGTCTGGAATATCGGTCGGGTTCTGGCTGACAAACCAGACGCTAACGCCCTTTGACCGGATCAGCCGTGCCACCCGTTCGACCTTGTCAATCAAGGCTTTGGGCGCGTCATCGAACAGCAGATGCGCCTCGTCAAAGAAGAACGCGATACGGGGAACCTCGGGGTCGCCAACTTCTGGAAGCTGTTCGAACAGTTCGGACAGCAGCCACAGCAGGAAAGTTGCGTAAAGCTTGGGGGCGTTCATCAGCCGTTCGGCGGCCAGAATATTGATCACCCCCTTGCCCGAGGCATCTTGCCGCATCAGGTCGGACAATTCTAACGCGGGTTCACCGAACAGACGATCACCGCCTTCGTTTTCCAGAACCAGAAGGGCGCGCTGGATCGCACCCACACTGGCCGCACTGACATTCCCGTAACGCAGCGATAGGTCCGAAGCGTTCTGCCCGACCCAGATCAACATAGTCTGAAGATCCTTTAGATCCAGCAGCGGCAGGCCGTCCTCATCCGCGACATGGAAGGCGATGTTCATTACACCTTCCTGCGCTGGTGTCAGATCCAGCAGGCGCGATAACAGCAGCGGTCCCATTTCCGCAGGCGTTGTGCGAACAGGATGGCCGAATTCCCCCCAGACATCCCAGAATGTCACCGGAAAGGACTGGTAATCCAACGTGCAACCGATCTGGCTTGCCCGTTTTTCAAATGCATCATGCAGCTTGGATTGGGCGGTTCCTGCAGTGGACAATCCGGACAGATCACCTTTGATATCGGACAGGAACACCGGCACACCGGCCAGCGACAGGGTTTCGGCCAGGGTTTGCAGCGTGACGGTTTTGCCCGTACCTGTCGCGCCCGCAATCAATCCGTGACGGTTGGCGTATTTCAGCAGTAAATGTTCGGGCGTGGCGTAATCCTTGCCAGCGCCTCCGACAAAGGCAGTGCCCTCTTCAAGATCCAGAACTGACACCACGCACCCCTTGTCGATATATTGACCCCGCCGTTCGAACGGCGTCTGTGGTGAAAAGACTATCTTAGACCCCTTGGTGCAAGTCCAAGTTTGCGCCAATCACGGTTTCAAAAACCCATATCATTTGACGCCTATTGACTGATCACAACAGCGCGACTAGCCTGCGACGTAATAATGACCGGCCAGTCCGGCAGGGAGCTTACGCGAAAAGCGTCATTGGCCGTGGTGAAAACCACGGCCAATTCGATTTTTAGCCCGGCATTTGATCGTTTTTAACATTTCCGCCGATCTAACGGCGAAGAAACGCCAAGGTTTTCCTTTTCGTCAACTCAAGGTGAAGGGGTGGTGTTTCAGGACACCTGACAAGCGGTTTCCGGCGTGCTAGATCAGCCCCAATGCTTTGAGCAAAGGGAAGAAACATACATGTCCATCAAACCTTCGCATGCGTTGCTGGCAACACTGGCCCTGATCGCAGGACCGGCATTTGCCCAAGACACCGCAACGCCGGCACAGCCCGAAACCGCCACGACCGAGGCCGAGGCCCCGACGCCGCCCGCCGCAAACGTTCCTGCAGAGGCCGCACCTGCTGCTGACGCCGAGCCTGCTGCACCTGCGGCCGAAGGCGAAGCAACTGCAGAAGAAGCCCCCGGTGGTGACGCAGACGCCGCCACCCAAGCCGCGGCCGAGCCTGCCGAACGTCCGGGCACCTATTATGCGAAATCCGAACATGGTGAATGGACCATCCGTTGCATCCGCGCACCCGAGGGCAAAGACCCCTGCGAGATGTACAAACTGCTGAATGATGCGGATGACAATGCTGTCGCCGAACTTACGCTGCTGCCATTGAAGAACGGCGACGTTGCAGCCGGTGCGACACTGGTGGCCCCGCTTGAAACCGACCTGATCGAAGGTCTGGGTTTCCGCGTCGACAGCGGCAAGATGCAAGGCTATCCCTTCAGCTTCTGTGCGCCCGTGGGCTGCATTTCGCGGATGGGCTTTACCACCGCCGAGCTGAACGCCATGAAGCGCGGATCAAAGGCCAATGTCCAACTGCTGCCTTTTGGCGGCGATCCGAAGAAACCGGTCCAGCTGGAAATCTCGTTGTCCGGCTTTACGGCAGCATTCGACGAATTGGCAGCCTATGCCGCCGCACCAGCCCCCGAAGCTGAACCGGCCGAAGACGCACCTGCCGAATAATCCGGCAAAAAAACAGAACCCGCGCCCTGATCGGGGCGCGGGTTTTCCCTATTCGAAGTGCTTATCAGATGCGGCGTAACGCAATAACAGCATTCAGGCCGCCGAAGGCGAAAGCGTTGGACAGAACGGCATCCACCTTTACCTCGCGCGACTCGTTCGGGACCACGTCCAGCGCACATTCGGGATCGGCTTCCTGATAGCCGATTGTTGGGGCGATCACCCCGTCACGAAGGGCCATAATGCAGGCCAGCAATTCGACCGCGCCAGTGCCGCCAATCAGATGCCCGTGCATGGATTTTGTCGAAGATATCATCAGCTTATCGGCATGATGGCCGAACGCATGCGCCACAGCGGCGCATTCTGTCTTGTCGTTCGCAGCCGTGCCGGTGCCATGCGCGTTGATGTAACCGATCTGGTCGCGGTTCAGTCCTGCATCGACCATTGCACCGGTAATCGCGCGTTCGGCACCCTGCGCTGAGGGCATGACGATGTCCTGCGCGTCGGATGACATGGCAAACCCCACAACCTCGGCCAGAATGTCAGCGCCGCGGGCTTTGGCACGGCCATATTCCTCGAAGACAAAAACGCCGGCACCTTCGCCCTGAACCATGCCGTTGCGGTTCGCGCTGAAGGGGCGGCAGGCATCTTTGGACATGACGCGCAGTCCTTCCCATGCCTTGACGCCGCCAAAGCACAGCATCGCCTCGGATCCGCCGGACAGCATGACATCTGCCGCACCCGACCGCACCATCTGGAAGGCCAGACCCATGGCATGGTTGGAACTGGCGCAGGCCGTGGCAACCGTAAATGCCGGTCCGCGCAGGCCGAATTCCATGCTGACATGGCTGGCGGCCGCATTGTTCATCAGCTTGGGGACAACAAAGGGGTGAACGCGATTCTTCCCCTCCTCATAGACAGCGCGATAGTTTTCGTCCCAGGTGTTCAGACCGCCGCCGGCGGTGCCCAGAATAACGCCGGACCGCAGCCCAAGCGCACCTTCAAAATTCAATTCCGCCTGCGCGACCGCCTGTTTGGCTGCCAGCAAGGTGAACTGGGTGAATTTATCATACAGCAGAATCTGCTGGCGGTTGAAATAGGTTTCGGGCGTCCAGTTGTGGACCTGACCGCCAATCTGGATCGACAGGCGTTCGACATCACGGAAATCAAGCTGGGTGATGCCGCTGCGACCTTCGCGGAAGGCTTGCAAAGTGGTGGCGACGTCATGGCCAAGCGCGTTGATGGTTCCCGCGCCGGTGATTACCACCCGCCGCAAACCGTCACGGCCTGCGCGATCGGTGGCTTCGGGGATGGCGGGGGCCGCAACGCCCCGATCGACCTTGGCAGCCCGCTTGGCCGAGGATGCGGGCTTTTTCTTGCTCATCCCGCCTTTTCCGCGACCAGCCGCTGCACGGCGGAAATGATCGTGCCCATGTTCGAAATGTCGAACTGCGATTTTTCAGGCTCATTCGCGTTGAACGGGATGGTGATGTCGAATTCTTCCTCAAGCGCGAAGATGGATTCGACCAGACCAAGGCTGTCGATGCCCAGATCCTCGGGCGTCGAGTCGTCGGTCACCTGTTCAGGTTCAAGCATTGCCTGTTCGGCAATAATGGCGCGAATTCTGTTTGTGATATCTTCGGTCATGTCGCCTCCTGCTCAGCCCTTTTCCAACAGACGTGTAACGGTTTCCTGAAGATCTGATAGCTGTTTTGCGAAACGCGGCAAGCGGCGTGTGGCTTTCTGGATTTCCAGCTGGGTTTCCATTTTCACTGCAGGGTTGCCAAGGATCACCCGTCCGGCAGGGACGCGGGTGAAGATCTTGGTCGCACCGCCCGCGATCACATCGTCGCCGATGGTGATATTATCCGACACGCCGACCTTGCCGGCCAGAACAACACGGTTTCCGACGGTGGACGAACCGGCAATGCCGACCTGACTGCACAAAAGGCAATCCTCGCCCACGACGACGTTATGGCCAAGCATCACAAGATTGTCGATTTTCGAGCCTGAACCGACACGCGTGGCGCGGATGGTGCCGCGATCAATCGTAGCATTGGCACCTATTTCGACATCATCGCCCAGTTGGACCGTTCCCAGCGAATGGATACGGGTCCAGTGCTGGGTTGTGATGTTTTCGCGTTCCCCGAGGGTGCGGCGGATTTCCTCGATGCCCGATTCCTCGGGGGTGACAAAGGAAAAACCGTCGCCGCCCAGAACGGCATTGGGCTGGATGAAGACGCGATCACCGATCACGACATCATGGCCGATCCGCACACCGGAGTGGATGACGGCATCGCTGCCGATACGGGCGTTGCGACCGATACTGGCATGCGACCCGATACGGGCATTCGCACCGATCACAGCGCAACGTCCGATTACTACGAAGGGCGCGATTGCGGCGTTTTCGCCAATGGTCGCACTGGGGTCGATGACAGCAGTCGGGTGAATGCCTGTATCGATATCAGGACCCTGATCAAAGGCGCGGGTCAGTCCCGCCATCACCAGACGCGGGCGTGGCGCGAAAATAGCGGCTTTGACGGCATAGGCTTCGGGGTCCATCCCTTCGGCCAGAATGGCGATACAGCCGGGGCGCAGCGCCTCGGCGTATTTGGGTGCCATGGCAAGGGCGATCTGGCCGCTATCCGGCAAGGTCGTGGCAGGTTCCCCTGCCCCCGTTACCTGAATATCCAGATCACCCCAAGCGCGCGCGTCCAGCGATTGCGCCAGTTCTCCTATCGTGACGGTCATAAGGCCCCCTTTTGCACAAGGGTTTAGCCTGTTTGACGGCATCCTGCCAGCAGAACAGAGTGCCAGCCGGTCACGATGCCGCGCCGTCCTGTCCCACGCCCTGCGCCTGAAGGGCTGCCCAGACCTTGGCATCACGACCATAGACGTCATCATACATACGCACCGTGCCCGACTGGTCCGGCCATGCGGTGAAATAGACCAGATGCACCGGAACCGCAGGGCGCAGCGTCAGCCATTGTTCACGACCGCTGTCCAAAGTCCGCTGGAACATCCCCGCCGGATTGTCCGTCTGCTTGGACAACAGCGCCTGCGCCAGATCCCGCGGATCGCCGATACGAACGCACCCATGCGAATACGCGCGGTTTGTGTTCGCAAATAGATGCTTGCTGGGGGTGTCGTGCAGATAGATGTTCCACTGGTTCGGGAAAATGAATTTCACGATGCCAAGCGCGTTATCCTCACTTGGTTTTTCACGCAGGCGGAACGGAAAATTGCGAGCGTTGTAGTTGTTGAAGTTGATGCCCGACCGCGACACCACATTGCCGCGTCCATCGACCAGATCCAGATGTGACACAGCATTGGGGTTTGCCTGCAACTTGGGCAGATATTCACGGGTCGTAATCGACCGCGGGACATTCCAGCTGGGGTTCACAACAACATGGGACATCATGTCGGAAAATTCCGGCGTCTGCATGTGTTCGCCATTCTTGCCGACGACGCTGCGGGTGCGGAACACCTCATTCCCGTTTTCGATGATGGTGGTTGAGAATTCGGGAATATTCACCCAGACATAGCGTTCGCCCAGATCCTTTGTGCCCATCCAGCGCAGACGTTCCATCGCGACCAGAATGGCACGTTGGCGCGCGCCCTGCCCCGTCGGGATATCACCATTCAGCAGACGGATGGTTTGCGGACCGGCAATGCCGTCAGCGCGAAGTCCGGCAGCCCGCTGGTATCCTGCCACCGCAGTCGAAAGCGCCGCATCATAGAGGGTCTTATCAGCCCCCTCGGCCGTAAATCCGACTGCGGCCAGACGGTCGCGAAGGGGCATGACGCCCGCGCCTTTCTGACCCACACGCCAAACTGCCTCGGGGGCGCGGGGCAGATTTTGTGGCGCGGCCAGCTGTTCCGGCCCGAACAAGGCATTCTGAAGCGCTAGATAGGCGGGGTTGCGGGGTGCTGCATCCGACAGTACCGATGCAGGATCGCTGGCAGTCTGGAACTTTGCCAGCATTTCCGGAATGGCTGCGAAGGTCCGCACCCGCTTGATTTCCGGATCGACCGAGGCAGGGTCCAGAATGCCGCCGCTTAGATCGCGCAGCAGACCGGCAGCCTGTTTGGCATAGGCCACCTCATCCGCGACGCTGCGCGGATTGTCGGGCAGGCTGTCGGGCGCATAGCGTGCAACCGGAATACCGTGGCGCGGCATCGACTGGATCGCATCACGAACGGCCTGACGACGACCTTCTGCCCGTGGTCCGATAAAGACCGGCGACAGGCCGTTGCGACCGTAAAAGGCGGCAAGGTCGGAATCATCCGAAACAGCCTGCGCCAGATCCATCTGCGCTGCGGAAAATTGCAGCTTGGGGCTGGGCACAGACATCAAGACGGCCACGCGTTCTTGCGCCAAAGCAGGTGCCGCGACAAAAGACGCACCCAGTAGAACTGCAAACACCGACCCAATACGCCAAGCAGACATGACACACCCCAATTCAATACCTGCACATTCTCTCATACAGACAGGTACGACGCTACCGGCCATCCCCCTGATAGATGCAGACAAAAGTCGTCGTTGCAGTTTGAACACAACGCACCGACGCAATTGCAACAGACATCAATTTGGGCGGTTTCTTGCCGAATGCGCATATTTTTAACCCCGAGGTTGCAGAAAGAGTTTCTCAGCCTCCCGATGTTTTGACATAATGTTAGCAAGTCGGGGATAAACCACGACGAGCCGCGATCCGTCGCGGGGTTTAATAAAACCAAAGCAGGACAGGCGATCTGACATGACAATGGACCTTATCTCCCGTCGCGGCATTCTGGGTGCCTTCGCAGCAACCAGCGTTGTGGCAGCTCCGGTAATGGCCAATGCGTTCGGTTTTCTGCGCGGTGCCGGCGATATGCGGCGCGTGCGGATGTATTCGGGACGCACCGGCGAAAGCCTTGACACAGTTTACTGGGTCGATGGCAAATATATCCGTGAAGCACTGAATGAAATCAACGTCTTGATGCGCGACTGGCGCACCGGTGAAGTGATCGGGATCGACCCCCGCACCATCGATGTGGCCGCAGCATCCTCTCGCTTGATGCAGACGGATGAACCCTACATGATGCTGTCGGGATACCGTTCGCCGCGCACCAATGCCATGCTGCGCCGCACCTCGAGCGGTGTTGCGAAGAACTCGCTTCACATGACCGGCAAGGCTGCAGATCTGCGATTGAAGTCGCGTTCGGTCGCGCAGATGTATCAGGCTGCTTCGGCGTGCCGTGGCGGTGGTGTGGGACGTTACAGCCGTTCAAACTTTGTTCACATGGACTGCGGCCCGATCCGCACTTGGGGCAGCTAAGGCCGCGCAAAAAGCGAAATTCAAAAGACCAAGCGCCCCTGCGATTCGCAGGGGGCGTTTTGATTAAAATTGTCGCAGCCTTTTTTTCGGGCTTGCCCTTGACGACAGCTCCGGTCAGCCTAGAGGTCACAATATGCTGAAGATCGGACCTCTATGAGCCCCCAGAACACGCGCCGCTTCCGGACTGCCAAAGCCATTCAGGCATCCGCGATCGAACTTGCCATCCAGGACGGATTGGCAAATGTCACGACCGAAGCAATCGCGCGACATGCGGGAATCAGCACGCGCACCTTTTTCAACTATTACCCGTATAAAGAAGCAGCCCTGATGGGCCCGCCGCCGGATTATCCGCCCGAGGCATCGGAAAAATTCGTCACGTCTAAGGGGCGATTGATCGACGATCTTGGTGATCTGATTGCCGCGCATCTCAAGCGCTATCTGAACGAGCGTGAAATGATCGGCCAAATGCTGTCACTCAGTGACAGTGATCCCAAGCTGGACGCTTTGCGAAACAGCGCCATGCTGGCCCGTCGCGCGCAGATGCGGGCCTTGTTGCACCGTCGCCTTCCCGGATCGGACGAACGTCTGGTCGAGATTTTGGCAGCAGCAATTATTGCGGCGACCAATGCGGCAACCAAGGATTGGGTGGCCGGAACGCGCGATGATTTCATTGCAGCCGCGCATGAAAATCTGTCGCTAATTCTAGTGGCTGCCGAAATGCTGGGAACGCCTTCGTCCTAGGGCGTCAAAATCTTCCGGTACATCTGGTCCAGAAACACCTCACCTTCGGCAAATGGATCGCGACCACTGCCCAGAACCGCGCGGACCTGAATTTCAAAATCCGCGTAATGTTGCGTCATGGACCATATCGAGAATATTAGATGGCGCGGTTCGACGCGCGCCAGACGCCCCTCATCCATCCAGCGGTTCAGGATGATGACGGCACGATCCACAATTTCCCGCAGGCCGCCCCCCAGAATTTCGGTCAGATGCGGCGCACCTTGCAGGATCTCATAGGCGAACAGACGCGATTCGCGGGGATAGTCACGTGACATCGCCATTTTGGCGCGGACATAGCCCAGCACCTCCTCCAGTGGATCACCATAAGGGTCGATCAACTGCATCGGTGCAAGCCACAAATCCAGCATTGCTGTCAGCAGCGCCTTATGGATTTCATCCTTGGATCCGAAATAATACAGCACATTCGGCTTGGACAAACCGGCCGATTTCGCGATCTGGTCAATGGTCGCCCCGCGAAAACCGTTCGCCGAGAATACATTTAATGCACCCTGCATAATCAGATCGCGGTTTTTCTGCTGAATTCTCGTCATTTGGGAAGGTTTCGCGTCTGTCACCGGCGCTCCTACTCTGGCGTGATCTGTTTTTGTGCAGTTTGTGCGGATTCGCCGTCTGCCATGTCTGGACGCTTGACTGACGTTTGGCCCGTGCTAGCCTGATCCTGACCGTTTGGTCAATAAATTAAGAGGGTTCTTAAGATGCCGCTTGACCACAAGCCCGCCCCGAACGATCTGCGCGCCTTTTGGATGCCGTATACCGCAAACCGGCAGTTCAAATCTGCACCGCGTATGTTGGTGGCATCGAAGGATATGCATTACACCTCGGCGGATAATCGCCAAATTCTGGACGGTACTGCGGGATTGTGGTGCTGCAATGCGGGCCACTGCCGTCCAAAGATCACCGAGGCGGTTCAGAAACAAGTGGGCGAACTGGATTATGCACCGGCATTCCAGATGGGCCACCCCCTTGCATTCGAATTGGCCAATCGCATTGTCGATGTCGCCCCTGACGGCATGGAGCATGTGTTTTTCTGTAATTCGGGTTCCGAGGCGGTCGATACGGCACTGAAAATCGCGCTGGCCTATCATCGGGTCAAAGGCGATGCGTCGCGCACTCGTCTAATCGGACGCGAACGCGGCTATCATGGCACCAGCTTTGGCGGCATTTCCGTTGGCGGCATCGTCAGTAACCGCCGTCATTTCGGCACTTTGCTGGCTGGCGTGGATCACATGCCGCATACGCATCTGCCCGAAAACGTCTTTACCAAAGGCCAACCCCAGCACGGCGCCTATCTGGCCGACGAGCTGGAGCGTATCGTCGCCCTGCACGGCGCGGAAACCATTGCCGCCGTCATCGTCGAACCGATGGCAGGATCGACCGGTGTGCTGATGCCGCCAAAAGACTATCTGCAGCGCCTGCGCGACATCACCACCAAGCACGGCATCCTGCTGATTTTCGACGAGGTTATTACCGGTTTCGGTCGCCTTGGCAGTCCCTTTGCCGCCCAGCATTTCGGCGTGGTCCCCGATATGATCACCTGCGCCAAGGGCCTGACGAACGGCGTTATTCCCATGGGTGCTGTCTTGGCCAGCAGCAAGATCCATGATGCCTTCATGCAGGGGCCGGAACATATGATCGAATTGTTCCACGGCTATACCTATTCAGGCAATCCGGTCAGCTGCGCTGCAGCACTTGCGACCTTGGACACCTATGCCGAAGAAGGTCTGCTAAGCCGCGCCGGCGAATTGGAAACCTATTGGCAGGACGCGCTGCACAGTCTGCGTGACCATCCCAATGTTATCGATATCCGGAACATGGGTCTGATCGGCGCGGTCGAGCTTTCCTCGATTCCGGATGAACCGGGCAAACGCGCCTTCGACATTTTCGTCAAAGCGTTCGAGGCGGGCATCCTGATCCGTGTCACCGGCGATATTATCGCACTGTCCCCGCCACTGATCATCTCGAAAGCGCAGATCGACGAATTGATCGGCACATTGGGCGACGTGCTGAAACAGGCGGCCTAACACAGCATACCAAGCAAGCCGACCCTGCGTCAGAACGGGGCGGCCAGACAGGAAGGATAAAGTTATGACCGACGCGAGCGGGCTGGTTCCGGCTGCCAATATGAAAATTGACGGCGACCGGCTGTGGGACAGTCTGGAACAGATGGCAAAGGTCGGCCCCGGCATTGCGGGCGGTTGTAACCGCCAGACGCTGACGGACGAAGATGCCGAAGGCCGCCGTCTGTTCCAATCGTGGTGCGAAGATGCGGGCATGACGATGGGACTGGATCGCATGGGCAATATGTTCATGCGTCACGAAGGCAGCGAACCCGATCTGGACCCGATCTATATCGGCAGCCATTTGGATACCCAGCCCACGGGTGGAAAATACGACGGTGTTCTCGGTGTGCTGGCAGGGTTAGAGGTCATCCGCTCGATCCGCGATATGGGCATCAAGACCCGCCGCCCCATCGTTGTCGCCAACTGGACAAATGAGGAAGGGGCTCGTTTCGCGCCCGCCATGTTGGCATCGGGCGTTTTTGCGGGTGTGCTGGAAGAAGATTACGCCAACAGCCGCACCGACGCCGAGGGCAAGACCTTTGGCGAAGAACTGGACCGTATCGGTTGGCGCGGCACCGAAGAGATCGGCAAGCGGCCAATCCATGCGATGTTCGAATACCACATTGAACAAGGCCCGATTCTGGAAGCAGAGGGCAAGGCCATCGGTGTCGTCACCCATGGTCAGGGCCTGTGGTGGTTGCAGGTGACGCTGACCGGTAAGGACGCCCATACCGGATCGACCCCGATGAAAATGCGCGTGAACGCCGGCCTTGGCATGGCCCGTATCATGGAAGCAGTGCATAGCATTGCAATGGAACACCAGCCGAATGCTGTCGGCGCGGTCGGTCAGGCGAATGTCTATCCCAACAGCCGCAATGTGATCCCGGGCAAGGCAGTTTTCACCATCGACTTCAGATCGCCCGATCTGGAAAAGTTGACCTCGATGCGTTCCAAGTTAGAGGCGCAAGCAGCTGTTATTGCGGATGATCTTGGTCTTCAAATTGAAATCGAACCTGTCGGTCATTTTGATCCGGTGACTTTCCATCCCGCGCTTGTGAACTCGGTCAGGGCGGCTGCGGAACGACTTGGGCACAGTCATATGGATATTATTTCAGGCGCGGGTCATGACGCGTGCTGGATCAATAAGGTCGCGCCGACCGTCATGATCATGTGCCCCTGTGTCGACGGCCTGTCCCACAACGAGGCCGAGGAGATCAGCCCGGAATGGGCCGCAGCTGGCAGCGACGTCTTGCTGCATGCTGTGCTGGATGCCGCCGAGATCGTATAACACCAAAGGGAAGAGGTAGGATGATGAGCACTGTCATCAGAAACGGCACTATCGTGACCGCAGATCTGACCTATAAGTCGGATGTGCTGATCGAAGGCGGCAAGATTGCGGCCATCGGCAATGGTCTGACGGGCGACAAGACGCTGGACGCGACCGGCTGCTATATCATGCCGGGCGGCATCGACCCGCATACCCATCTGGAAATGCCCTTCATGGGCACTTATTCCGCCGATGATTTCGAAAGCGGCACCCGTGCGGCGCTGGCAGGTGGTACGACGATGGTGGTGGACTTCGCCCTGCCCTCGCCCGGTCAGGGTTTGCTGGACGCGTTGCAGATGTGGGACAACAAGTCGGGCCGCGCGCATTGCGATTACAGCTATCATATGGCGGTGACGTGGTGGGGCGAACAGGTCTTTGACGAAATGCAAGCCGTGGTCGATCGTGGCATCACCAGCTTCAAGCATTTCATGGCCTACAAGGGCGCCTTGATGGTGAATGATGACGAGTTGTTCGCATCCTTCCGTCGCGTGGGTGATCTGGGCGGCATCGCCATGGTGCATGCCGAAAACGGCGACGTGGTGGCCGAACTCTCTGCCCGTCTGCTGGCCGAAGGGAATACCGGCCCCGAAGCCCATGCCTATTCCCGCCCCCCGCAGGTCGAAGGTGAGGCGACGAACCGCGCCATCATGGTCGCAGATATGGCGGGCGTCCCGCTCTATGTCGTCCACGTCAGTTGCGAAGACAGCCACGAGGCCATCCGCCGCGCCCGCCAACAAGGCAAGCGCGTCTGGGGCGAACCGCTGATCCAGCATCTGACGCTGGATGACAGCGAATATTTCCACCCCGATTGGGACCACGCCGCCCGCCGCGTCATGTCGCCACCCTTCCGCAACAAGCTGCATCAGGACAGCCTGTGGGCCGGATTGCAGTCGGGCAGTCTGTCGGTCGTGGCGACGGACCATTGCGCCTTTACCACCGAACAGAAACGCTATGGCATCGACGATTTCACCAAGATCCCGAATGGCACCGGCGGGCTGGAAGACCGGATGCCAATGCTGTGGACCCATGGCGTCGAAACCGGACGCCTGACGCCGAATGAATTCGTGGCCGCAACCTCGACGAATATCGCCAAGATTCTGGGGATGTATCCGCGCAAGGGGGCCGTTCTGGTCGGCGCGGATGCCGATCTGGTCGTTTGGGACCCGAAAGCCAGCAAGACCATCAGCGCATGCAGCCAACAATCGGCCATCGACTATAACGTCTTCGAAGGTCAACAGGTTACCGGCCTGCCCCGCTTTACCCTGTCCCGCGGCGTCGTTGCCGTAACCGAGGGGAACGTCGACAGTCAGGAAGGCCACGGCGAATTCGTTCCGCGCGAAGCCAAGGGCAACGTCAACCGCGCGCTGAGTGCATGGAAAGACCTGACCGCCCCCCGCCCCGTCGCCCGCAGCGGCATTCCGGCAAGCGGGGTCTGAAAGTTTGGGCGACACAGTCATCAAGGCGCAAGGCGTCGACCTGACGTTCCAGACAGCGGATGGTCCGATCCACGCACTGAAGGACGTGGATCTGGACATCAACCGCGGTGAATTCGTCAGCTTCATCGGCCCCTCGGGCTGTGGAAAAACAACTTTCCTGCGCAGTATCGCTGCGCTGGAAACGGTCACGGCGGGCCAGATCAGCGTCAACGGCATGACGCCGGATCAGGCGCGCAAAGCGCGTGCCTATGGCTATGTCTTTCAGGCACCGGGGCTTTATCCGTGGCGCACGATCAAGGGAAATATTGCCCTGCCATTGGAAATCATGGGGTTTTCACGCGAAGAACGTGCCAAACGGATCGCCCATGTCCTTGAACTGGTCGAGCTGAAGAATTTCGGCGGCAAATTCCCATGGCAACTGTCGGGTGGTATGCAGCAGCGCGCCAGCATCGCGCGTGCTTTGGCATTCGACGCCGATATCCTGCTGATGGACGAACCCTTCGGCGCCTTGGACGAAATCGTTCGTGACCGTCTGAACGAGGCGCTTTTGACCCTTTGGGCCAAAACGCAAAAGACCATCGGCTTCGTGACGCATTCCATCCCCGAGGCGGTCTATCTCTCCACTAAGATTGTCGTTATGTCGCCCCGTCCCGGACGTATTACGCGAGTGATCGAAAGCACGCTGCCCCGCGAACGTCCGCTGGAAATCCGCGACTCGCCGGAATTCATCGCATTGGCCCATGAGGTGCGTGAGGGGCTGCGCGAAGGCCACAGCTATGACTAGGGTGTGGCGCGCCGCATTACCTATTATGACGGTTCTGCTGGTCATCATCGCCATCTGGTATCTGGGCGCGATCCGCATGAACGCCACATGGGAACGCGATCAGGCCGCCCGCGCAGGGATCGAGCTGTCCCTGCCTGAGCTGATTTCCAAGACCATGACGCAAGACCGCCCGATTCTGCCCACCCCGCATCAGGTTGCGGTGGGTCTCTATGACGGCTTGGCGGGACAGGCCATTACCTCGCGTCGCAGTCTGGTCTGGCATGGGTGGATCACGCTGTCGGCCACTTTGGCGGGTTTTGGCATTGGCACCGTGGCAGGCATCCTGCTGGCCGTCGGCATCGTTCACAGCCGCAGTATGGACCAATCAGTCATGCCATGGGCCGTGGCCAGCCAGACCGTGCCGATCCTTGCGATCGCACCGATGGTGATCGTCGTTTTTGCCAGCGCGGGCATTACCGGCCTGCTGCCCAAAGCAGTTATCGCCGCGTGGCTGTCCTTCTTTCCGGTGCTGGTCGGCATGGTCAAAGGCCTGCGGACGCCAGACGGCATGCAGCTGGACCAGATGAAATCCTGGAGCGCAAGCGACAGCCAGCAGTTCTGGCGTTTACGGTTGCCCTCATCGCTGCCCTATCTGTTTGCCAGCCTGAAGGTCGCCATTGCCGCCGCCCTTGTCGGCACCATCGTCGGAGAGTTGCCCGCAGGGGCCACAGCGGGTCTGGGCGCGCGTCTGTTGTCAGGCAGTTATTACGGACAAACCGTTCAGATCTGGTCGGCACTGTTCGCCGCCGCCCTGTTGGCCGCCGCATTGGTTGCCATCGTCGGCGTCATTGAAAAGGCGACGTTACAGCGTATGGGGTTGGCAAGATGAACATATTACCGATCCTTGGTATCTGGCTGGGTGGCTGGGCAATCAACATCTGGCTGGCGCGTTTCGACACCCGCCTGACGTGCACCGCCGTCGCGGTCGTCTTTGGCGTGACACTGCTGGTCCTATGGGAGGCAATTGTCCGGCTATATTCCGTGCCATCGGTCATCCTGCCTGCACCCAGCCAGATTGCGGCCAGTTTTGTGGCGAACAGGTCGATCCTTTGGACCGATTTTGTCCAGACCATCCTGCGCGGCGCGTTGTCGGGTTGGATCATCGGTGCCTTGGCAGCCATGCTGACCGCCATTGCCATCGACCGCAGCCCGTTTCTACAGCGCGGATTGCTGCCCATCGGCAACTTCGTTGCGGCCCTGCCGATTGTAGGTATCGCGCCCATTCTGGTCATGTGGTTCGGCTTTGACTGGCAGTCGAAATCTGCCGTCGTTGTCGTGATGGTGTTCTTTCCCATTCTGGTCAACATGGTGGCGGGCCTGAAGGCAACCGACACCATGCAACGTGACCTGATGGCCAGTTGGGCGGCCCCCTATCCTGCGGCCCTATGGAAACTGCGCCTGCCTGCCGCAATGCCTTTTTTGTTCAACGGCCTAAAGCTCACCACGACCCTTGCGCTGATCGGCGCAATCGTGGCGGAATTCTTCGGCAGCCCGACGCGCGGTATGGGTTTCCGGATTTCCACCGCAGTGGGCCGGCTGGATCTGCCTTTGGTTTGGGCAGAGATCGTGGTCGCAGCCCTTGCAGGAACCTTGTTCTATGGACTTGTTGCGCTGATCGAAAAGAAGGTGACGTTCTGGCACCCGTCGCAGCGCAAGTAACGGGGCGTGCCCCACCAACAGGAGAGAATAGCATGAAACGATTGATGATCTCGGCCGCGGGACTGGCGCTGATGGCGGGCGCTGCCCATGCAAATGAACTGACCCTGCAATTGAAATGGGTCACACAGGCCCAGTTTGCAGGCTATTATGTGGCCCAAGCCAAGGGTTTCTACGAAGAAGAAGGTCTGGACGTCACCATCAAGGCAGGCGGTCCCGACATTGCGCCGACGCAGGTGTTGGCCGGTGGCGGCGCGGATGTGGTTGTCGAATGGATGCCCGCCGCCTTGGCCGCCCGTGAAAAGGGTCTGCCACTGGTGAATATCGCGCAGCCGTTCAAATCCTCGGGGATGATGCTGACCTGTCTGAAGGAAAGCGGCATTACCGACCCTGAAACAGATTTCGCAGGCAAGACCCTTGGCGTCTGGTTTTCCGGCAATGAATATCCCTTCCTGTCGTGGATGAACACGCTTGGCCTGTCGACCGAAGGCGGCGAAGACGGGGTGACCGTCCTGAAGCAGGGCTTCAACGTCGATCCCCTGCTGCAAAAGCAGGCGGCCTGCATCAGCACCATGACCTATAACGAATACGGTCAGGTGCTGGATGCCGGTCTGTCGCCCGATGATCTGGTGACCTTCAAATACGAGGATCAGGGCGTCGCAACCTTGGAAGACGGCCTCTATGTGCTGGAAGAGACGCTGGCTGATGATGCCAAAGTCGATGATCTGGCGAAATTCGTGCGTGCCAGCATGAAGGGCTGGACCTATGCCGCCGAAAACCCGGACGAGGCCGCCGAGATCGTGTTGGACAATGATGAAACCGGTGCGCAAACGCTGGAACATCAGGCCCGCATGATGAGGGAGATCGCGCTGCTGCTGGACGGTTCTGACGGGTCACTGGACGAAGCTGATTACCAGCGCACCGTTGATACGCTTCTGTCAGGTGGCTCGGACCCCGTCATTGCCGCGGCCCCCGAGGGCGCTTGGGTGTCGACTGTTACCGACCGCGCATTCCAGTAACCTGTGGAAGGGCCGCTATGCGCGGCCCTTTTTCCGGTCGGACCGGCGCTGTCTTCTGCGCCCGTCCCATGCCAGCAAGGTCGGCGTTAGCAGCAAGGTGATTGCCGTCGCAACGACCAGCCCGCCTGCAATTCCCGTCGACAGCTGTATCCAGAACTGCCCCGACGGCGCACCGAAAAACAGGTCGCGGCCTGCAAAATCGATCGTAATGCCCATCACCATCGGCAAAAGTCCGATCACCGTGGTTGTTGCAGTCAGCAGAACCGGACGGAACCGTTCAGCTGCCGCACGACGGGCGGCCTGATCCGGCCCCAGCCCCGCCTGACGGTGTTCATTATAGGCGTCGATCAGGATTATGTTGTTGTTCACCACGACCCCCGCCAGCGCCATGATCCCGATACCGCTCATCACGATCGAGAAGGATTCCTGCCGGACCATCAGTCCCAGAAAGACACCCGCGACCGAGAAAATGATGGCGGACAGAACAAGGAACGCCTGAAAAAAACTGTTCATCTGGATCAGCAGAATGGTGAACATCAGGAAGATCGCCGCGATGAATGCGCCGGACAGAAAGGTCATCGCCTCGGCCTGATCCTCGATTTCGCCGCCGGTGGTGACATCGACCGTATCGGGCAGATCGCTGTCGGCAATCGTTGCCATGATCCGGTCCAGTTCGGCCTGCAGCGTTGCCCCGCTTGCCAGATCGGCGCTGAGGGTCTGGGTTTCCAGTCCGCCGACCCGCGTAATTGCCGCTGGCGCAGGTGCTGGAATGATGCGGGCGACGTTCAGAACGGGAACCTGACCGGCATCGACAGTGACGCGCAGATTGGCTAGATTTTCAAAGTTGCGTTGCTGTGGTGGATAGCGCAAAGCGATATCGACCTCATCCTCGGCGAAATCGGGTAGATAGGTGCCAAGATTGACGCCTGTGGTCAGCAGCTGCACGGCGGTGCCGATGGTGTTCATATCAACGCCATAGCGGGCCGATTCCTCGCGGTCGACGACAAGGCGGATTTCGGGGTTCGGGCGCGGCGTGTCATTGACGATATCGACAAAGCTGCCCTGTTCCACCATCAACCGCTGGACCAAAGCCGCCGCATCCTGCAGGTCGGCACGGTTGTCAGCCGAAATTTCAATCTGCACCGGACGTGCTGCTGCTGGCCCCGAGGACGCCGCCTCGATCTGCAGGCCAAGTCCGGGGACCTTGCCAGCCTCAACCCGCATCTGTTCGATAATAACCGAGGATGCCGCCCTTTGCCGCCAGTCGGTGAATTCCACCTGTATCTGGCCGATCACATCACTGGCCAGCGATGAACGCACGCGCTCCTCGACCGAGCCGATGGTGCGGGCATAGACACGTTCGATCCCGTCAAAGCCGATAAGGCGTTCTTCGACCAGCCGCACAAGCCGGTCGCTTTCCAGAACCGACAGGTTGCCGTTCGCGGTGATCTGCACCTGCGCGCGTTCTGCATCCGTATCGGGAAAAAACTCGACCCCGCGACCCAGTTGGCCATAGGCGTAAAAGACGACCAGCACCGATAGGATCGAAATTCCCAGCGTTGTTCCGGGCCGCGCGATGGTCCAACCGGAAAAGCGGTTCATGACCGAAGGAACCTCGGCATCCTCGGTAATATGTCCTGCCTGTCCACCACCCAGAACCGTACCGCTGACCGGAACAAAGACCAGCGCCATGACCAGTGACATCAGCAAGGTCGCGATCATCGTAGCGGGCAGATAAAACATGAACTGCCCCGCCAGTCCCGGCCAGAACAGCAGCGGAAAGAACACCGCCAGCGTCGTCGCGGTCGAGGCGATGATCGGCCATGCCATCCGCTGTGCGGCCATGCGGAAGGCCGCCGTTTTGCCATGCCCCTGCGCGATCAACCGTTCGCCCAGTTCAACCACGACAATCGCACCATCGACCAGCATGCCGACCACAAGGATCAGGGCAAATAGCACGATGACATTCATCGTAAAGCCAAGACCCCAGATAATCAGGATGCCGCCCAGAAACGATCCCGGAATGGCCACGGCCACCAGTAATGATGCGCGCACACCCAGAAACAGCACCGTGACCAGCATGACCAGCACAACGGCGGCAATGACGTTGTTTTGCAGATCGGACAGCAGGTCGCGCATCTCGATCGACTGGTCGTTCAGAAAGACGACGTTGACCTGATCGGGCCAGTCGGCGGTATTTTCTTCGACAATTGCGCGCACTGCAGCAACCGTATCAATGACATTCGATCCGGCGGATTTACGCACGTCGATGGCCAGCGCGGGCTGACCGTCGATGCGCGCGAAACTGGTCGGGTCCTTGAAGGTCTGACGGACCTCGGCCAGATCCTGAACGCGCAGGACCGTATTGCCATCGACCAGCACGGGGATCGACATCACCTCGGTCGGTCTGACAACCGTGCCGGGGATAGATACCCCTAAGCGCCCCGCACCGGTATCGAAAGACCCCGCGGCAATCAGTTGGTTATTGGCCTGAACCGCCTGTGACAACTGCCCCGGCGATATGCCATAGGTTTCCATCGCCAGCGGGTCGATCAGGATTTCCAGCTGGTCCTCGCGATCGCCGGTCAGATCGCCCTGCAAGACACCGCTGACGGTTTCGATCTCATCGGCCAGCTGGCGGCCAAGGCGGATCAATTCACGTTCCGGCACCTGCCCCGACAAGGCCACTGTCAGGATCGGAAATGTTGCCATGTCGATTTCACGCACAAAGGGGCCGTCAGCCTCGGGCGGGATGTCGGGGGCGGCATCATCCACCGCATCCTTAACGGATTGGAAGGCCCCGTCCTGATCGAAGCCGGGCCGGAATTCCAGCGTGACCGAGGCGAAGCCTTCGCTTGCCACAGTTTCCATCCGGCGCAAGCCGTCCAGACCCTTGACCTGACGTTCGATTGGTTCGGCCAGCAATTTGGCGGCATCTTCTGCGGAAACGCCACTGTAGGTGACATTGACGATAAAGATCGGAATATCGATCTGCGGCATAGATTCCTTGGGAATCGTCACATAGGCAGCAAATCCCGCACCGATCAGCGCGACCATGATCAGGATAATGGTGCGTGTCCGCGAAAATGCCGCTGAAATGATGCTGTTCATTTGGCATCTTCCGCGTCGAGGGTCTGGCCAAGCACATTGCGGAACTGTCGGGGCGTTTCTTCGACCTGCGCCTGCTGCCCGTCGATCAGCGCCCCCTGAGAGATTGTGACGATCCGCGCCTGATCTGCCAGACCCGTCACCCAGATCGCCTCGGCCTTTGCCTGAACAACTTGCACCGGCTGGAACCGCAGGGTCTGGCCATCGTCATCGACGGTAAACACACCGATCCGGCCCGCGTCATCCAGCCGGATCAGCGCGGGTGAGATCATATGTGCCCGCTGCTGCTGCATCGACAAGGCAATCTGGGCGCTCAGCCCTGCAGGGATGGCTTGATCGGGGTTCGGTATGGTCAATTCGACCCTGAATGTGCGAGTTTCGGGGGTTGCGACCGGCGCCACGAATGTCACCTGTGCTTCGGCTGTCTTGCCGCCCTGAAATTCGACCTGCGCGACCTGCCCCAGACTGACCGAGGTAATCTCGCTCTGCCGGACCTCGATTTCGGCAATCAGGGGGTCGTTGTTCACAATCTCCAACACCTCGCCGCCGGCATCTACAAAGCTGCCGATTTCTGCCATGACATCACTGACTGTGCCGGCAATCGGGGCGGTCAGGCGGGTGTTCGACAGCTCCAGTTCGGCGGCGCGCAGGTTGGCACGGGCGGCCTCCAATGCGGCAAAGCGGGTCTGCAACTCGGCCTCGGAAGTGACACCACGCTGGCGCAATTGCAGGGCGGCGTCATGGTCACGTTCGGCTGACCGCAACTCGGCCTCGGCGCGGGCGACGCCTGCGCTGCGGTCATCTGCCGACAAAAGCGCCAGTTGTTCGCCACGTTCGGCGCGATGGCCCTGATCAATGACCTCTTCCACGATACCGGCCACCCGCGCCCGCAGGATCGAGGTCTGGTTAGGCACCACATTCCCGAACAGCACCGTCGTCGGGCGTACATCCTGCGCCTGACTTATACTGGCGGCCACTGTGGGCACGGGAACCTCGGCCCGTTCGGCAGGAGCCGGAGGTTCGCGATTGATCATCCCGCCACCGATCCAGAACACCAGAAACAGCAAAATCGCCAGAAACACGAGGGTCGAGGAGGAGAAGAAACGTCGCATTGCCATCCCAGCATCAATCCGACGGCATCTGTAAAGCCGCCATGCCCTTGATGATGCGTGCATCATCTTCGGTCAACTGCCGCATTGTCGCGCAAGGAAAATGGAATGGTAGCCCGTGACAGATTCGAACTGCCGACCGACCCGGTGTAAACGGGTAGCTCTACCACTGAGCTAACGGGCCATGCGTATGACGCATTTATTGCGGCATAAAGCATATTCGGAACGATATATGCAAGCGGATTTTGCACAAAAACCGGCGGTTTGATTCAAGCTGCGTCAAGCACCTCGCAAACGCCGTCTTTGACATAGTAAACAATACCTTGGCCCATATCACCTTCGGCAATCATGGCAGGATCACGGCCAAGCGCCAGCAGTCGAAGCATCCGCAGTGTGATGCCATGTGTCACGACCAGCGTCGACCCCTGAAGATCGGTCAGAAAGCTGCGGCATCGGTTCGCAAGGGCAGCGAATCCCTCGCCATTCGGGCAATGGTTATACCAATCCAGCGGCGCGCCTTTGAATACAGCGGCATGACTGGTTTGCACATCGATCAGCAAACGGCCCGCAAAACCACCGATGCCGATTTCGGACAGGCGATTGTCTGTGGTCCAGTCACGACCGGCAAACACAAGCTGAGAGGTTTGCTGCGCCCGTCCCTGCGGGCTGGAAACGCAGCACCCCCCGATATGCGCAGTTATTTGCTGCAATGTTTTGGCCTGCGCGACACCAAGGGGTGTCAGCGGTGAATCCAGCGCACCCTGAAGCCGCCCTTCGGCGTTCCAGAATGTCTGGCCGTGGCGCATCAGGTAAAGGGGGGGCAAGCAATGCACAGGTGACGCTGTCGTCCACATGGAAAAGCTGGAGCGGGTGAAGGGAATCGAACCCTCGTCACTTGCTTGGGAAGCAAAAGCTCTACCATTGAGCTACACCCGCGTTGCAGATCGCGTAAACCAAGCCTTCGGGCAGGTCAAGCGGCTGCTGTCAGCGCAGCCCCATCTCGGCCAGGGCGGCGGCGATGGCGGGGGGTAACGCTTCCTCGGCCTGACGGCCTTTGGGCAAATCGGCGGGGGCATCGGCGGGTTGCAGATAGCGCCAGCCTTGAAAGGCCCGCCGTGGAATTGCAGCGACCCGAACCAGGTCGCGGTCCAGTATCAGTCCGCATCGTTTGATGCCGTCTTCGCCGATCACCTCATCCAGTGACAAAATACGCTGGCGTGCCAGCATCACACCCTTGAAGACCCAGAAAATCGAACCGCCATCCAGCAATTCGCTTTCCCGTTTCGGCCACATGCGGGTGACATGCCGCGCCGGCCCATTGCCAAAGCGCTGCTGCTGCCAAGCAGCCAGATCGTCAGGGCCTTCGGCACCAACGCATAATTTCATCAGGTGAAGTTTTGCTTCCATGGGTATCAATTAATATGCGCGTCAATCTAACTCAAGGGACGGGCACCGCCCAAAGAAAAAGGGCCGCACCAATGTGCGACCCTTTCCCGAAACAGGTTCAGATGTGACGGATCACAGCTGGTCCAGTGCCTCGACAGCCTTTTCCAGCTCTTCCTTGGTCACGGTCTTCGTGGTCGTGTTTGCCTTTTCGGCAATGTGGTCCACAACCTTGTCTTCGAAGATCGGCGCGCGCAGCTGCTGCTGGGCTTGCTGGTTCTGCTGGATAAATTCGAAGAAGCCACGTTCCTGACCCGGATACTGACGTGCAGCCTGCATGACAGCCTGCGTCATTTCCTGATCCGTCACGGTGATTTCAGCTTTCTGGCCGATTTCTGCAAGCAGCAGACCAAGGCGGACGCGACGCTCGGCCAGGCTCTTGTGCTCATCCGTGGCTTCGATCGAACCGTGATTGTGGTCGTGAACCTCGGGGTTTTCTTCGTGCCACAGCTGATGTGCGATCTGCGAGGCTTCGGCTTCGACCAGCGATGCCGGCAGCTCGAATTTCACTTGCTCGTCCAGCTGGTCCAGCAGGCCACGCTTCATGACCGCGCGTGCAGCACCGGCATATTCAGCTTCCAGACGCTCGGCGATCTGTTTTTTCAGACCGTCCAGATCCTCGGCGCCGAATTTCTTGGCCAGCTCGTCGTCAACCTGTGCGTCGACAGGCGATTTGACGGCTTTGATTTTGCATTCAAAGGTTGCATCTTTGCCAGCCAGATGGGCTGCGCCATATTCCTCGGGGAATTTGACTTCGACTTTCAGCTCGTCATCGACTTTAACGCCGACCAGCTGGTCTTCGAAACCGGGGATGAAGCTGTTGGAACCCAGAACCAGCGGGTAATCCTCGGCTTCGCCGCCTTCGAATGCTTCGCCGTCAACAAAGCCTTTGAAGTCGATGGTGACCTGGTCACCCGACTTGGACTTCTGTGCTTTCTTGCGGTCTTCGAACGACTGCGAGGATTTCGCCAGGCTTTCCAGCGCTTCGGTCACAGCAGCTTCTTCAGCCGGAACGGTCAGCTTTTCCAGATTCAGCGTGCCCAGATCGAATTCCGGAATCGTGGGCAGGTTTTCATAGGAAACGTTGACGACAACATCGTCGCCCTCTTTCCAGTTTTCGCCGTCCTGCATTTCGACCTTGGGCTGGACCGCAGGACGATCACCCGAGGTTTCCAGATGGTCGCGCAGCGCGCCGTCGATGGCTTCCTGCATGGCATCGCCCAAGACACGGGGGCCGAACTGCTTTTTCAGCATGGCCATCGGGACCTTGCCTTTGCGGAAGCCCTTAACCTCGACCTCGGGCTGCGCTTCTTTCAGCTTTGCATCGACAGTGGCGGCCAGTTCGGCGGCGGGCAGCGTGAACTGGTATCCGCGCTGCAGGCCGTCGTTCAGGGTTTCCTTGACGTTCATCATCGTCCTCATAGCAAAGAAGGGCCAATATCTAGCAGTGGCCTGAAAATTTCGCTTGTTCTAATCTTCGCGCCGCTTGCCTGCAAGCAGATAGCGGGGGCGCTGGAATATCATCGTGGCCATGGTCTATGTTGCAATTCGAAAAGCCCGCGACAGGAGCGACGCGATGACCCAGACCCCGACCGATACGGGCGAACCCCGCCTGACTTCCCTTGCCCACGGAGGCGGCTGCGGATGCAAGATTGCCCCCGGCGTCTTGTCGAACCTGCTGCGCGGCAGTGCCGCCCTGCCCGTTCCGCCCCAGCTGCTGGTCGGGATCGAGACATCCGACGATGCTGCGGTCTATCAGCTGAATGACCATCAGGCGCTGGTCGCGACGACCGATTTCTTTATGCCGGTGGTGGATGATCCGTTCCATTTCGGCCAGATCGCCGCGACAAATGCCATCAGTGATGTTTATGCTATGGGGGCAACGCCCATTCTGGCGCTGGCTGTGGTCGGTATGCCGATCAACACGATTTCCCATGAGACCATCGCGCGGGTTCTGGATGGCGGTGCCGACATCTGCCGTCAGGCAGGGATCCCGATTGCCGGTGGCCATACCATCGATTCGGTCGAACCGATCTATGGTCTTGTGGCGATCGGGCTGATCGATCCCGCAAAGTTGAAGAAAAACGCCGATGCACAAACCGGCGATCTGCTGGTGATGGGCAAACCGCTTGGCGTGGGCGTTATGTCAGCCGCGCTGAAAAAGGGCGCGCTGGACGATGCGGACTATGCACGAATGATTCAGGTCACCACCCTGCTGAACCGCCCCGGCCCCGATCTGGCTGCTTTGTCCGGCGTTCATGCCATGACCGATGTGACGGGTTTCGGCCTTGGCGGCCATGCGCTGGAAATGGCGCGCGGGTCGGGCTGCGACCTGCATATCGACTGGGCCGCAGTGCCTAAGCTGGAAGGCATTCAGGCAATGATCGAGGCGGGCCATGTCACCGGTGCGTCCCATCGCAACTGGGCCAGCTATGGCGAAGGCGTGGCACTGCCCGAAGGTTTTGACGATGGTGCACGCGCTTTGCTGACCGATCCGCAGACCAGTGGCGGATTGCTGGTGGCCTGTGCCCCCGATGCGCTGGATCAGGTCAACGCCTGCTTTGCAAAGCACGGCTTCACCGATGCCACCGTTATCGGCAAAGTCGGAGCGACTACCAAGACGCCCCGTGTGGTGATCGACTAAAACCGCAGCCCGATATCGAAAGAGGCACCCTCACCACCAAAACCAAAGCTGGCCGCGCCAAAGCTGATTCCGATCAGCGAACCGGCCAGCACCTGCGCGGGCGTATGTTCGCCCGCGTGGACGCGACTGGCCGCCGTCAGCCCTGCTGCACCATAGGCCACCGCCCCAAGCGCCGGTTCGTCATCAAAGCACTTGCTAGCCAGATCACCCGCGCCAAAACCCGCCGCCGCCGAATGGCCCGACGGAAAACCGCGCCCTTCGCCGGAAGGACGCATGCCGATATCGCTGCCATCGAAAAGGGCCTTCAGGCCCAGAACGATGACCGCCTGCGCGGCACCACGGATGGCGAAGTCCTCGAACCGGTCCTGATCGACGGCGCAGACCGCGGCCGCCAACGGCAGACCGTATTTCATCGAGGTGCCGAAATCCTCGAACGGATCGGCCTGTGCCGACCCGCTGATCGCGGCAAAACCCAACGCCAAAGCCGTCAGTCGCATGGGTTATTGCTGAAGCGTCTGGATATAATCGGCCATGGCGACCAAGCGTGCGGGCGTCGCCACAGGATCGCCTGATCCGTCGTCATACATGACCACCGGACCGGCACGAAGTTCCTCGAACACGGGCATATGCGTGTCGCTGCGACCCATTGTGTATCCGACCAGCTGGCCCATCACCCGCGATTTCGGAAAGACCCCGCCATTGTCCTGCGACAGCACCGTCAGATCCGACGGTGCAGGCGTCATACCCACAGCCGCAGGACCATTTCCCCGCCCCGCCGGACCGTGACAGGCGGTGCAGTTTTCCGCGAAATCAAGCGCCGCGCCGGACTGCGTCGCCTGCGGCGCACAGGCGGCAATCGTCAACGCCAGAGCACCGCCCGCCGCCATTGCCAGAAACATCTTGTTCATAGAACCCCCGCATCCTTTGTTGGATGCTAGGTTGCACAGCAAGCCGCACCCATGCAACGGCGATCAGCTGCGCGAAAGCCGCACGACCCGGTCCATCCGTTCGGCCAACGCATGGTTATGTGTCGCGATCAGCGCCGAAAGCCCCGTCTCGCGCACCAGCGACATCAACACATCGAACACCATATCCGAGGTTTCGGGGTCCAGATTTCCCGTCGGTTCATCCGCCAGCAACAGCGACGGACCATTTGCAAGCGCCCGACAAAAGGCAACACGCTGCTGTTCGCCACCCGACAGCTGCGCCGGACGATGTGTCGAACGGTGACCCAAGCCGACATGGCCCAGCAACATATCGGCCCGTGCCGCGGCATCCTGTGCCGATACGCCATTGGCCAGTTGCGGCAGGATAATGTTTTCCGCCGCGCTGAATTCCGGCAGAAGATGGTGGAACTGATAGATAAAGCCCAGTTCCTGCCGCCGCGCCTCTGTCCGGTCACGATCGGGCAGACCGGTCATATCGCGCCCGTTCAGGATGACCTGCCCTGTGTCGGGGGTGTCCAGCAGACCCGCGATATGCAGCAAGGTCGATTTACCGGCCCCTGAAGGCGCGACCAATGCCACAACCTCGCCCTTGGCGACCGAGAGGTCCAACCCCTCCAGCACGGCAACCGGCGCGGGACCGGCCTTGTCATAGGTCTTGCCAACCCCGTCCAGCCTCAGAACATCACTCATAGCGCAAAGCCTCGACCGGATTCATGCGCGCGGCGCGGCGCGCGGGGAAGATGGTGACGATGAAGGACAGCGTCAGCGACAGTCCGACGGCCCGCAGGATATCCCACGCCCGCAATTCGGCAGGCAGGCGATAGATGCCGCGCACATCGGGCTGCCATGCGCCGCCGTTGGTCAGGGCGTTCAGCGCGGACATGATGTTATCGACATTCAACGCCAGCAGCACACCCAGAACCACGCCCGCGATGGTTCCGATGATGCCTGTAAAGGCACCGCACAGGAAAAACACCCGCAGAACAGAACCCTCGGTCAGACCCATGGTCCGCAGGATGCCGATATCACGGCCCTTGTTCTTGACCAGCATGATCAACCCGCTGGTGATGTTCATCGAGGCGATGAGCACCAGAACCGACAGGATGACGAACATGACGTCATCTTCCATGTCCAGCGCGGACAGGAAGGACCCGGATGCGTTTTTCCAGCTCCACACCTGTGCGCCATCGCCTGTGGCGCGCATCAGGGGCAGCGTCCAGTCGTCGACATGTTCAGGGTCATCGACGAAAACCTCGATCTCATCCGCGACGCCTTCGCGGTTGAAATAGCTTTGCGCCTCGGCGATGGGCATATAGATGCGTGTGCGGTCGATGTCATAGCGACCCGCACTGAAGATGAATGTCACCTCATAGGCGTTGACGCGCGGGGTGGTGCCAAAGGCGGTTCGCGCCCCTTCCGGCGCAATCAGGCGCAGCTTGTCACCGACCTGCAGGTTCAATTCACGGGCGATCCCCTGTCCGATGGCGATGCCATTGTCGAAATCGGCCAGATCGCCTTCCGATGTCGCGGGGTCCACGATGCGCGGCATGGCCTGCAGATCGGCCAGCGAAACGCCGAAAACCTCGGCGACATTGGCGCTGTCATTGGCCGATGCCATGACCTGCCCTTTGACCACAGCGGCTGTGCGCGTCACGCCCGGAATTTCGGCAAGCGTCTTGGCGACCTGTTCGTAATTCTCGATCTTGCCGGGCACCACATAGACATCGTCGGTATATTCGTTGCTGACCTGCGTCGGCGACATATAGACGGTCGTATGGGCATTCGCGCCCAAGATGGTATCGACAAATTCGGCACGGAAACCGGCACGCACAGCCAGCGTGGCAATCAGCGCCATCACGCCAAGCGCAACGCCGATCAGGCTGATCCATGTCATGACGCTGACCCCGCCCTCGGCGCGGCGGGCGCGAAGATAGCGCCACGCGATCATGAATTCGAAACGAGAGAAAGGTCTGGGGCTGGACATGAACTAAGCCTGCTGGAAATCCGCGCGAACCCTGACGCCGCGCCCGCCAAAGATCAACCCGACAATGGCGTGAGGATTTAATCGCTGCACAAATACCCAGCTTGCGAGCGCGGGTGCCAAATGGCACATAGCGGTCTATGGCAAAGTCATCTTCATCATCCTTCACCTGCACGGCATGCGGCGCGGCCCATAAGAAATGGGCAGGACGTTGCGAAAGCTGCGGTGAATGGAACACAATCATCGAAGAAGCCCCCCTGTCCCAAGGCCCCGGTCGCGGGCTGGGCGCGCATAAGGGCCGCGCGGTGCCCCTGTCGAACCTGTCCACCACCGAACCGCCCCCGCCCCGCAACCTGTCAGGGATGGAAGAATTGGACCGCGTTCTGGGCGGCGGCCTTGTGCCGGGTTCGGCGCTGCTGATCGGTGGTGATCCGGGGATCGGCAAATCGACGCTGCTGTTGCAGGCGGCGGCGGCGTTTTCACGCCACGGGCTGAACGCGATCTATTTCAGCGGCGAAGAGGCCAGCGCGCAGGTCCGCATGCGTGCCGTCCGGCTGGGACTGGCGGATGCGCCCATGCGGCTGGGGGCGGAAACCAACCTGCGTGACATCCTGACAACGCTGGACGCGGAACGCCCCGATGTCGTTGTCATCGATTCGATCCAGACCCTGTGGTCCGACACGGTCGAGGCTGCGCCGGGCAGTGTCGCACAGGTTCGCGCAGCTGCACATGAACTGGTCACATTCGCCAAACGGCGCGGCGTCGCGGTTATTCTTGTCGGTCATGTCACCAAGGAAGGCCAGATCGCGGGTCCTCGCGTTGTCGAACATATGGTCGATACCGTCATCTATTTCGAAGGCGAACGCGGCCACCAGTTCCGCATCCTGCGTAGCGTAAAGAACCGCTTTGGCCCCTCGGGGGAAATCGGCGTGTTCGAAATGACCGGCGCGGGCCTCTCCGAGGTGTCGAACCCCTCGGCGCTGTTTCTTTCCGAACGCGGCCAGCCGATTGCGGGCAGCGCGGTTTTCGCGGGGATCGAAGGCACACGCCCCGTCCTGACCGAAATCCAGGCGCTTGTTGCCCCCTCCACCCTTGCCAGCCCGCGCCGCACCGTGGTCGGGCTGGACAGCGGCCGCGTCAGCACCATTCTGGCCGTGCTAGAGGCCCGATGCGGCATCCCCTTCGCCGGACTGGACGTTTTCCTGAACGTGGCGGGCGGAATGAAGGTGGTCGAACCCGCCGCCGATCTGGCCATCGCCGGCGCACTTTTATCGGCACGCGAGGACAACGCCTTACCACCAGAGGCTGTGCTTTTCGGCGAAATCAGCCTGTCGGGGGCATTGCGGCCTGTCGCTCAGGCTGAAAATAGGTTGAAAGAAGCGCGGAAACTTGGTTTTTCACAAGCGATTTTGCCGGATGGCCAGAAGTTTGAAGGCAGTGACGACAGGAATGGTGGTATGGCCCTGCGCCGTATTATCGACCTGACAGGATTTGTGGGTGATGTCTTCGGCGCCGGCTGAAACGCCTGATAAGCAACGACAACCGGCACAAAGGGCAGGTTATGGACGGTTTTACGATCATTGATGCGGTGGTGGCATGTGTCATCATTCTTTCGGCAATTCTGGCATGGTCGCGCGGCTTCGTTCGCGAATCGCTAGCCATTCTGGGGTGGATCGCTGCGGCGGTGCTGGCCTTTCTGTTCGCGCCGACCGTGCGACCGATGATCGCCCAGATCCCCGTGCTGGACCGCTTTATGGGTGACAGTTGCGAACTGGCAACGATCGCGGCATTCGCGGTGGTCTTCGCGCTGGCGCTTGTCGTCTTCTCAATCATCACGCCATTGTTTTCATCTGTGGTCCAACGATCGGCTGTCGGGGGCATTGATCAGGGCATCGGCTTCCTGTTCGGCGTGGCCCGCGGCGTCCTGCTGGTTGCCATCGCTTTCATCGTTTATGACCGCGTTATGACCAGTCAGGATGTTGCCATGGTCGAAAATTCGCGTTCGGCGCAGGTTTTCGAACGGATGCGCGTCCAGATGGACGAACAGATCCCCGCCGATGCACCAGGCTGGATTGTCAGCCGTTACGAACAGATGGTCACAGCCTGCACCGCCAGCGGCGAAACCGTCAGCCCGACCGCACCTGCCGCCACCAATTAAGGCATCATGGCCTGTCTGGCCGGTTTACGACAATCGAATGACGAAAAAGCGCCCTCGCTCGTTTGCGGGGGCGTGACTTTATGTGGCGCTGGCACTACACAGCCCCCGTATGCCCCCAGATACTAGGACGCGACCATGAAACCTTTTCTGGCCCATCCGTTCGATTCAGACCGCCTGCATGAAGAATGCGGTGTATTCGGTGTGATCGGCGTGGCCGATGCTTCCAATTTCGTGGCTCTCGGACTGCACGCGCTGCAACATCGCGGTCAAGAGGCTGGCGGCATCGTCGCCCATGATCCCGAACATGGCTTCAACAGCGCGCACCGCTTTGGCTATGTCCGTGACAATTTCACCAAGCCCGAACTGATGGCGACCCTGCCCGGTTCACTGGCCATCGGCCATGTCCGCTATTCCACCGCTGGTACCAAGGCTGCCACCGCCATCCGCGACGTCCAGCCCTTCTTTGGCGAATTCCACATGGGCGGTTCGGCCATTGCCCATAACGGCAACATCACCAACGCCGCCGCCCTGCGCCGCGAATTGATTGAACGCGGTTCGATCTTCCAGTCCAGCAGCGACAGCGAATGCATCATCCACCTGATGGCGCGTTCCATCCAGCGCAATATCCCCGAACGGATGAAGGACGCCCTGCGCCGCATCGAAGGCGCATTCAGCGTCATCGCCATGACCCGCACAAAGCTGATGGGCGTTCGCGACCCGCTGGGTGTGCGCCCGCTGGTTCTTGGGAAAATCGGTGATGACGGATATATCCTGTCATCGGAAACCTGCGCGCTGGATATCGTCGGCGCCACTTTTGTCCGCGAAATCGAGCCAGGCGAAATGGTTGTGATCTCGAAGGGCAAAGTCGAAAGCTCTCGTCCGTTCGGGCCGTCCAAGGGCCGGTTCTGTATTTTCGAACATGTCTATTTCTCGCGTCCTGATTCGATCATTGGTGGGCGCTCGGTCTATGAAACCCGCCGCCAGATCGGTGTGGAACTGGCCCGCGAAGCCCCGGTCGAGGCTGATCTGGTCTGCCCCGTTCCCGACAGCGGCACGCCAGCGGCCATCGGTTACGCGCAGGAATCGGGCATTCCTTACGGAATGGGGATCATCCGCAACCAGTATATGGGCCGGACCTTCATCGAGCCTTCAGAACAGATCCGCAATATGGGTGTGCGTCTGAAGCTGAACGTCAACCGTGCACTGATTGCGGGCAAACGTGTTGTTCTGGTCGATGACAGCGTCGTGCGCGGCACCACCAGCCGCAAGATCAAGGATATGATTCTGGACGCTGGTGCGGCCGAGGTTCACTTCCGCATCGCATCGCCCCCCACCGCCTGGCCGTGCTTCTATGGCGTCGATACGCCTGACCGTGACAAGCTGCTGGCCGCGAATATGACGCCTGATGAAATGCGCAACTGGATCGGCGTTGACAGCCTGTCCTTTGTTTCGCTGGATGGTCTATACCGCGCCGCGGGCGAGGCCGAGGGCCGCAACAGCAAATGCCCGCAATATTGCGATGCCTGCTTCTCGGGTGATTATCCGGTTGCACCGTTCGACCAACTGGAACGTGGATTCCAGATGAAGCCCGGTTCGGAAACCGACATCAAAGCGGCTGAATAAGCCCCTAAGGGCGCGTCTTACGGCGCGCCCTTACAGAATTATCGCCTCCAGCGGATCATAATAGGCTGCGTTGTCGCCCCAAACCGCATCTGTCAGACCGTCAGGTTTATGCCGCAACGCCCCAAGCTGTTCCCGTGTCACCCATTTGAACCGGTTCACCACACCTTCGGGGTCCGCAAGCGTGATGACATCCCGACCGCTTAGGGTTGCGCGAAAGTGAAGCTCGACCTGATGGAAACCGCCCTTCGGGTCGTGGAATTCGTTGATCAAAATCGGCGCGCCGATGTCGATTTGAAGACCCGTTTCCTCGGCAACCTCTCGTTCCAGATTTTGCGGCAGGGATTGGGCAGGCTCGACCCCGCCACCGGGCAAACACCACAGGTCGGACTTCTGGCCGCGATAGGCATTGACGACCAAAAGCCGGTTTTCATGCAAAATGGCGGCACGAACCGCCAATCTTGGTCGCGTCGGCTTCATCCTGCCACAATCCGGTTCGCGTGGCCCATTTTGCGACCCGGCCGCGGTTCACCTTTGCCATAAAGATGCAGCTGCACATTCGGACTGGCCAGCAGTTCGGGCACTTGATCCATGTCGTCGCCAATCAGGTTCTGCATAACGACATCGGCATAACGCTTGCCATCACCGAGGGGCAGACCGGCCACCGCGCGGATATGCTGTTCGAACTGGTCGACCACGCATCCCGCCTGCGTCCAATGTCCGGAATTATGAACCCGCGGCGCAATTTCATTCACAATCAGGCCTTTCGGAGTCACGAACAATTCGACCCCCATGACGCCCACATAATCCAGCGCATTGGCAATACGGGCCGCACAAAGGACAGCATCGGTGGTAATGCGAGCCTGCAAGCCGCAGGGCACGGTGGTTGTCCGCAGGATACCATCTTCATGGGCGTTCAGACCGGGATCGAATGCTGCAACCTGACCATCGGTGCCACGGGCAATAATGACACTGATCTCGGATGTGAAGTTGACGAAGCCTTCCAGAACCGAAGGTGCCCCCGTCCATTCATCCGGACCATCGCCGATGCGGACCTGACCCTTGCCGTCATACCCCATCCGACGTGTCTTCAGGATCGAAGGCCGCCCGATGGTCGCAATGGCATCCGCCAGCGCATCTTCGTCAGGCACGTCGGCAAATGGCGCGGTGGTAAGGCCGATGTCATTCAGGAAGGTCTTTTCCGTCATCCGGTCCTGTGACACGGATAACGCACGGCGGTTTGGATGAATAGGACGGATAGTTTCCAATAAATCCAATGCCGAAGTCGGCACATTCTCGAATTCATATGTGATCACGTCGACCGATTGTGCAAAGGCACGCATGGCGTCGTGATCTTCATATGCGGCCTTTGTTACCTGACAGGAAACATCGCCCGCAGGTGCATCACCCGGTTCGAAAATATGGCAGCGGATGCCAAGGCGGCTGGCGGCAACTGACAGCATCCGCCCCAGCTGGCCCCCGCCAAGAATGCCGATGGTGCGAATATCACTCATCACGCGGCTCCTGCGGGATCGAGGCCGAAAGGGCTGCCCGCCAGTCATCCAGACGCTGCGCAAGATCCAGATCACTGATCGCCAGAATACCGGCCGCCATCAGGCCCGCATTGGCAGCCCCCGCCGAACCGATCGCCATGGTCGCCACGGGATAGCCTTTGGGCATTTGCAGGATGGAATACAAACTGTCGACACCGGACAGCGCCTTCGTCTGCACAGGGACGCCGATCACCGGCACGCGCGTTTTCGACGCCATCATCCCCGGAAGATGGGCCGCGCCGCCCGCACCGGCAATGATCACCTTCAACCCGCGATCTACGGCTGTTTTGCCATAATCCCACAAGCGGTCGGGCGTCCGGTGGGCGCTGACAATTTTTGCTTCATACGGGATCTGAAGGTCATCCAGAATGGCCGCAGCCTCGCGCATGGTTGGCCAGTCCGACTGGCTGCCCATGATGATTCCCACCGGTGTTTCCATCGCTTGCCCCCAAATTCATGCTGGCCATCGCATAGCGTGCCACGGGGCCAGTCGCAATCAGGCGATGATGTCCGGCGTCAGTTCATCCGACAAACGGGCAATTCTGTCTTTCAACGACAGCTTTTGCTTTTTCAGGCGCTGCAATGCCAGTGAAGGCATCAGTTGTTGACCGTGCAAGGCGGCAATCGCCTCGTCCAGATCGCGGTGTTCGCAACGCAATGCTTCCAGCCGCGTACGGCTGATATCATCGGGGTTCATGGAATGTTGAATGTTCATCTGACTGATGTGCCGTTGTTTTCCCTCTTATACCGCGAATAGCCCTTAATGTTAACAATTTCATTGATCCGATGCCCGATTTTACCCCTTGCGCGACCGATCGGACGCAAGGTTCTTGCAAGATCCCCATCGGGTTCACATATTGGGGTCATGGTCATGCCGCCTGAACAGGGGCACGGACCGATGCAGTCGCTTAAAGCAAAGGGCTGAGATGACGAAGATTTCTTTAGGGTCGCACCCGTATCTGCTGGGCTTTGACCAGCTTGAACGTCTAGCCGAACGTGCCGCCAAGGGCGGCGAGGGGTATCCCCCCTATAACATCGAACATATGGCGCCCGACGGGTTCCGCATTACTCTGGCCGTTGCCGGTTTCGCGGATGATGATCTGGGCGTTACCACCGAAGACCGCCAGTTGGTCATTCGGGGCCGAATGCCCGGCACCGATGAAGAGCGGGTATTTTTGCACCGCGGTATTGCCGCCCGCGCCTTCCAGCGCAGCTTCGTTCTGGCAGACGGGGTCGAGGTTATTTCAGCCGCGATGGAAAACGGGCTTCTGCATGTCGATCTGCGACGGGTTCAGCCCGAACAGGTCGTCCAGACCATTCCGATCAGCCGTAAGTAAGGGGATCACCATGGATACCAAATTCGATTTCGGCGACAGCCAGATGGCTCAGACCGTTTATGTCCGTAAAGTTGCAACCAGTACCCTGCCCAAGGATGTGCAGGATCAGCTTGATGGCATCAGCATTATGTATGCCGTCCATGACATCGAGGGCGAACGTCTGGCTTTGGTTCGCGACCGCAATCTGGCCTTCACCATTGCGCGCCAGAACGAAATGCAGCCGGTCAGTGTCCACTGAACCGCATAAAGGCAAATGCCCGACCATCCGGTGACCAGCAGGGCACGTTCATCGTGCCCTGCCCGCCGAACAGATTGATCAACACCCGCCGGTTTGTTCCGTCCGGTGACATCGCATTGATACTGACATCCAGATCGCGCGGATGGCCTTGTGTCCCTTTGGGATAGGCCAGATAGATCACATGCCGTCCACAAGGCGACGGATGTGGAAACCAGTTTACATTCCCATCTTCGAACATCGGCGCTGCATTCCGACCGTCTCGATCCATTCTCCAGATTTGGGCGTGACCTGTAACGTCCGAATTATACCAGATAAACCGCCCACAGGCGGAAAAATCCGGCCCGTCGTGATGCGCGTCATCCGGCGTCAGCACTTTTTCCACGCCCGAACTTGTGTCGAAGGTTGCAATCCTGACCACACGATCATCACCACGAACGCAGGCATAAGCCAACAGATTACCATAGGCCGAATGCCACCAACTGGGACGCGGAAGGTCCATGGGCGTCACAGCTGTACCGTCGAAGATGTGCATACCTGCGCCAGAACCGTTATGTGCGGAAAAAACAATACGACCATCAAGCAAAAACCCGTGGTCGTTATTGCAGCGTTCACCGGAACCGGTCCGTATCAGCGTCAAACCATTGGTATCGGCGCGCCACAACATCCCTTCGGCATTGACCAGAAACCATCCGTCAGGATGCCAGTTCGGCGCCTCTAGCAACATCTCGCTTTGCAGCACGATACGGGTGATGCCCGTTGCCATATCGTAAACTTCAAGCGAGGACTGCCACATATCAGGTCGCCAAGGCAGGGCTTTGACGGCGCAACCACAATGTCCGGATCGCCAGGATCATCAGGATCGTGCTGAAGACCATCATCTGATAGGTCAGCGCGAAATGCATTGCCCCTGAGTGATCGCCCTGCCCGACGCCACGCAAATGCACAAAGAACAGGCTGGACGCGATGGCAATCCCGACGGCAACACCCACTTGCTGGAATGCCTGCATTCCACCCGTTGCAGCGCCCGCCATCTTACCGGGAACGGTTTTCAACACTGTCTGGAACAAGGGCGAGATTGCCATTCCCATGCCGAAACCGTTAATGACCAGAGGCAATGCCAAAGTCATCGCATTCATATCGGCAGGCGGATTGCCGGTCAGGTAACGCAGCCACGTCATGCCCATCAACAATACGGACGCCCCGAAAGCGATCCGCAATGTCAGACCGCGTGTTCCAAACCGCCCTGTTATAAAGCTGCCGGCCATAACACCCAAAGGAAAGGGCGCCGTCGCAAGGCCGGATTCCAGTGGCGTAAAGCCGAAGCCGGTTTGGAAATAGATCGCAAGGATCAGAAACATCCCCGGAATGGCCGAAAAATGCAGCAGGACGATGGTAATGCCGGACACATATCCGCCATCGCGCAGCAATTGGACCGGCAACAGCTGTTCGCGATCCGCTCGTTCCAGACTGATCTGGCGACGGACGAACAATGCCGCCGTCGGGATTGCCATGACCAGCAGACCCAGACACCATAGCGGCCAGCCTAGCAGCGGCCCCTCGACCACCGGCAGGATGATGAATGTGATGGTCAGCGCAAATAGCGCAACCCCCATCCAGTCGATTGCCAGATCGCGTGTCGAGGCCAGTTTCGGGATCAATTTCAAGCCTGCCAGAACAACGATAATGCCGACGGGCAGGTTGACCAGAAAGATCGGACGCCAGCCAAGATCATGGATATTCGCCGTGATCAGAAAGCCGCCAAGCAGCGGACCCGTCACAGCACCCAGACTGACGACAACACCGGCAAGGGCGAATGCCTTGGCCTTTTGTTCGGGCGGAAAGATCACATGCATGATTGCCATCACCTGCGGGACCATCATCGCGCCACCGACACCTTGCAAGGCGCGTGATCCGATCAGGACGTTAACACTGGGGGCCAATCCGCATAGAACAGAGGCGATTGTGAACAGGCTGACACCCAACAGGAACAGCCGCTTGCGTCCCAGTTTGTCACCGAACCTGCCGCATGGCAGCAAGCCTGTTGCAAAGGCCATCACATAAGCCGCAGATACCCACTCAAGCTGTGTATCGCTTGCGCCCAGACCTTCCTGAATTGACGGCAATCCGACATTGACGATGCTGACATCGACAAGGTTCATGAAATTACCCATCAACAACAGGGCTGTAGCCGCCCAAGGGTTCACCGTTTGTGCGGGCTGTACGATTTTTGTCATGCGATCCTCTGGGACAACTTGTTGCCGAACAGCAACGCGGCGAACTTGGTTCCCCAATGCAAGACGGCCCCAGTGTCGCACCGGGGCCGTATAAACTTTGTTAGCAGGATCAGCTAAGGCCGATCAAGCCCATGCTTTCCAGCTTCAACAAGACTTGATGCGCGGCACCATCGACGTCGATGTCGGTGGTATCGACAATCAGCTCGGCGTTCTTGGGTTCTTCATAGGGATCGGAAATCCCGGTGAATTCCTTGATCTTGCCTTCGCGCGCCAGCTTATAGAGGCCCTTGCGGTCGCGGCGTTCGCATTCCTCCAGCGGGGTCGAGATGTGGATCTCGACGAAGGCGCCACCAGCTTCGACCATCTCACGCACAGCGCGACGGGTCGCGGTATAGGGCGCGATGGGCGCACAGATCGCGATACCACCGTTCTTGGTGATTTCCGACGCAACATAACCGATGCGCTTGATGTTGATGTCGCGGTGTTCCTTGCTGAAGCCCAACTCGGACGACAGGTGCTTGCGGACGACATCACCGTCCAGCAGCGACACGGGGCGGCCACCCATTTCCATCAGCTTGACCATCAAAGCGTTCGCAACGGTCGATTTGCCCGAACCCGACAGGCCGGTGAAGAACACCGTAAAGCCCTGCTTGGCACGCGGAGGCGAGGTGCGGCGCAGCTGCTGCACAACCTCGGGGAAGCTGAACCATTCCGGAATGTCCAGACCTTCACGCAGACGGCGACGCAGTTCGGTGCCGCTGATGTTCAGGACGGTCACGCCTTCTTCGATCTCATCCGCCGGTTCGTATTGGGCGCGTTCCTGCACATAGACCATGTGCTTGAAGTCGACCATGGTAACGCCGATTTCGTCTTCGTATTTGCGGAATAATTCCTGCGCGTCATAAGGACCATAGAAGTCATCACCGGCGCTGTTCTTGCCGGGGCCGGCATGGTCGCGGCCGACGATGAAGTGCGTCACGCCGTGGTTGGCGCGGATCAGCCCGTGCCAGACGGCTTCACGCGGACCGGCCATGCGCATGGCTAGGTTCAGCAGCGACAGGTTGGTTGTCGCGGCCGGATATTTGTCCAGAACTGCCTCATAGCAACGGACGCGGGTGAAATGGTCCACGTCACCCGGTTTGGTCATGCCGACAACCGGATGGATCAGCAGGTTGGCCTGCGCTTCGCGAGCGGCGCGGAAGGTCAGTTCCTGATGCGCGCGGTGCAGCGGGTTGCGCGTCTGGAAAGCCACAACGCGGTTCCAGCCCAGTTTCTTGAAGAAGGCGCGCAATTCGTTCGGCGTATTGCGGCGGGCGCGGAAATCGTAATGCGTCGGGGTCTGCAGACCTTTGACCGGACCACCCAAATAGACCGGACCAGCCGAGTTGTGCAGATAGTTGACGGCAGGGTGTGCCAGATCGTCTGCACCGAAGACTTTTTCAGCTTCCAGCGATTTGTTGGGGACCCATTTGTCGGTCACAGACATGACGGCCAGAATGACGCCTTCCTGATCACGCAGGGCAATATCGGTGCCCGGCTCCAGCCCCTCGGCGAATTTTTCGGACACGTCAAGGTTGATGGGCATCGGCCAAAGTGCGCCGGATTCTAGACGCATGTCGTTGACGACGCCGTTATAGTCGGCTTCGGTCAAAAAGCCTTTCAACGGGTTGAAACCACCGTTCATCAGCAGCTCTAGGTCGCAAATCTGACGCGGGGTCAGGTCCCAGCTGACCATATTGCCGGCGTCGTCTTTCAGTGCCGCAGCAGCATCCGCCGATACGTAAAGTTCGGGGATCGGGGTCTGGTTTGGATTAGTCATATGATAAAACCCGTTGATTACATCAAACAAAGGACCACGGCGACCCCGCAGGGACCGCGTGACTTGACCAAGGCTTACCTGCCCTAAAAGCGATATTCAAGTCTGGGAAAACGCTTTTGATGCACAAGTGGGGCATCTTTGCGACAGGCTTAAACATCATGCACAAACTCATAGGGCGGAGGCAGTTTCCCGCCTCCGCCCCTGCATTTTAAGGAATAAGCCGGATCAGACAGTCCCGACGACCAGCTGTTCGGGTGCGATTTCGACGCCATCCTGCTCGGCAAGAAAGTGCTCGGCGTCCAAGGCCGCCATGCATCCCATGCCCGCGCTGGTCACAGCCTGACGATAGATATGGTCGGTCAGATCGCCTGCGGCAAACACACCGGGAATCGAGGTGCGGGTGCTGCCTGCCTCGACCTTCACATAGCCGCCATTGTGCAATTCCAGCTGGTCCTTGACCAATTCACTGGCTGGCGCATGGCCGATGGCGACAAACACACCGTCGGCGGCAATCTGGCGTGTGCTGTCATCCACGGTCGAACGCAGGGTCGCGCCGGTTACACCCATCGGGGTGTCAACGCCGGTGACTTCAGCCAATTCGTGGTTCCAGATCACCTCAACCTTCGGGTGATTCATCAGGCGATGCTGCAGGATCTTTTCTGCACGCAGGCTGTCACGACGATGGACCAGCGTCACTTTGCTGGCGAATTTGGTCAGGAACAGTGCCTCCTCGACGGCGGTGTTGCCGCCACCGACCACGACCACTTCGCGATTTCGGTAAAAGAAACCGTCACAGGTTGCACATGCACTGACACCGAAGCCTTTGAACTTTTCCTCGGACGGCAGGCCCAGCCAGCGCGCCTGTGCACCCGTCGCCAGAATCACCGCATCGGCGGTTACAATGCGACCGCTGTCGCATGTCGCCGTAAAGGGCCGCTGTTGCAGGTCCAGCGTGGTGACCATATCGGTCACGATTTCGGCACCCATCGCGCGGGCATGTGCCTCCATCTTGACCATCAGTTCGGGCCCTTGGATTTCGGTTTCACCAGGCCAATTTTCAACTTCGGTCGTGATGGTCAGCTGCCCGCCGGGCTGCATTCCCTGAATAAGCATCGGTTCCAGCATCGCGCGGGATGCATAGACAGCTGCGGTATATCCGGCCGGACCGGATCCGACGATCAAAAGTTTTACATGCGTGCGTTCGGTCATCTTGCGCCCCAATCTTGGTTTGTGCATGAGGTAGTCGCTCCGGAGGCTGACTGCAACGCATCCCGCACTTCGCGCAATCCAGAAAGATTGTTGCGGAATATCGGCCCGCATTGTAGTTTCCGGTAACGCCAAGATCTTAAGAACAGAAAGACCACCATGGCCGGCGCCAAACTTGATGACATTGACCGCAAAATTCTTGCTGAACTTCAAGCCGACGGCAGGATGACCAATGTCGAATTGGCCCGCCGGGTCGGAATTTCGGCCCCGCCCTGCCTGCGGCGCGTCCGCACATTGGAAGAACTTGGCTATATCCGCGGTTATCACGCCGATATCGACGCCCGCGAATTGGGTTTCGAGGTTCAGGTCTTTGCAATGGTGCGGCTGACCTCTCAATCCGAACGCGACCTTTGCGCGTTCGAGGCTTTGGTGCAGGACTGGCCACTTGTCCGCGAATGCCACATGCTGAACGGAGAGATCGATTTCATCCTGAAATGTGTGTCGCCCGACCTGTCAACCTTCCAGCGCTTCCTGACAAATTCGCTGACAGCTGCGCCCAATGTCGCCTCGGTCAAAACCTCGCTGGTGATCCGTGGCGCGAAAGACGAACCCTCGGTCCCGTTCGAGATTGTGGAAGAACGTATCCGCGAAGCCGGATGAAACCCTGACAGCCTGCGTAACGTTTCCATGCCCGAACGAAGCGGCGCATTCGATGCGTCACGGGATAAAGGAACATCGCTTATGGCACATGCCTTCATCATCGGCGGCGCAGGCCAGATCGCCCGCAAAATGACCCCTGATCTGGTGTCCAAAGGCTATCAGGTCAGCTCGCTCTATCGTCATGACGAACAACACCAGCAGCTTGCAGACCTGGGGGCGACTCCAGTCAAAGGCGATCTGATGAAGCTTGGCGTCAGCGACCTGCAAACGCAAATAGCGCATTGTGACATTGTCGTCTTTGCCGCAGGTGCGGGCGGTGCCGGTGCCGATCTGACCCGTGCGATTGATGGCGAAGGGCTGGAAAAGGCCGTTTCCGCCGCAAAGGCCGCAGGCGTCCAGCGCTTCTATCTGATTTCGGTCTTTCCCGAAGCAGGCCGCACCGCTGATCTGGGCGACGGATTCGAGGTTTACATGCAGGTCAAGAAAATGGCCGATGTCCATCTGGTCGCCAGCGGGTTGGACTTTGCCATCCTGCGCCCCGGAACGCTGGCTGATGATACGCCAACTGGTAAAGTATCCGCCGGACTGGCTGTGCCCTATGGCACCATCGCGCGTGGTGATGTGGCAGCCTTTCTAGCAGAACTGATCAACCAGCCCAATGTCATCAATACCATCATCGAACTGTCCCCGGGCGATACACCAATCACACAGGCTGTCAGTCAACTTGCCCCGAAAGCGGTTTAAGTTATCGCGCAATTGCACTGATAAGGCGCCCATAATCTGCCTGACCTTCGTGCGTCGATCTGCGATAACTGAAGAAACGTTCAGGGTCGGAATAGGTGCAATGGCGTGACCATTCAGCCTCGACTCCCGCTTCACGCAAACGCATCAGGCCGAAGGCAGGCAGATCGAACATTGGCTTTCCTTTGGGGCCTTGGCCGAAGAAGCGGTCAAAGGTCGAATCCTCGGCGATAAATTCGTCCATGAAATCGTCACCAACCTCATATGCGGGCTGACTGATCGAGGGCCCGATGACGGCACGGATATTATGCGCGCCCAAGCCTTGCATCGCCTTGACCGTCGCTTCGATGACGCCACCAATCGCACCGCGCCATCCTGCATGGCAGGCACCGATGACCCCCATATCCGGATCGGACAGCAGGATGGGCTGGCAGTCGGCGGTCAGCACGGCCAAGGCGACATCACTGCGCGCTGTCACAATGCCGTCAGCACAAATTTCGCGTACCGCAGTGACATCATCATCCAGATCCAGCGTTACCACATCGGCGGAATGCACCTGTTTGACCGTCGCAAGACCAGTTGCCGGCACGCCCATTGCGGAAGCAACGCGGCCGCGGTTCAGCTGTACCATATCGCTTTGGTCCGTCGAACGTCTTCCGCAATTCAGCCCTGAAAACAGGCCCGAGGATGCCCCGCCTTTGCGGGTAAAGAAGCCGTGCTTGACGTCAGCCAGCAGCGGATGGGTCAGGATTTCAAGTGTCGTTTGCATATGTCTCCAGCGCCTCGAAGCCGGGAACGGCGGTTGCGCCCTTCGGCCAAATCGCGATTGCTTTGAACAGGTGACCCATTTCCGAAGCGCTGGTCAAGCGCGCAAGCGCCGCCATCGCACCTTGATCCCCGTTTGCGGCCAGCTTCTGCGCCCGTTCCCGGGCACCCAAAGACAGCAGCCAGTCCCCCTGATGGATCGGACGCGACACGCAAGCCCCTGCCCGCAAGGCGGCAGCAGCCAGCAGCGCAAAATCGACATGGGCTGTCAGATCGGCAAGACCGGGGTTGGCCAGAGGGTCTTCGGGGATATGATTGCGAAGGGCTTGAAAGCTGTCACCGAACCCGTTCCATCCGCCATAGTCGATCACAATAGCAGCCCCACCATTCCGCACAATCTGTCGGGCGATCACCTCGATCGAGGCCACACCTTCGGCGCAATCCTCGACCACATCGCCGATCTTGCCGTCCCGCGGCAATTCAACCACGGTGCCAAGCCCCATCTGCAATTCGCCGTTGTCCGACAGTCCGACCAGCCGTTCGCGCCAACCGTCTTCCGTCCTTTGGAACTGGCGGATGGGAAGGGCGTCAATAAACTCGTTCGCGATCAAAAACAACGGCTTGTCAGGAATATCCTCGAGGGTTTCGATATGCGAAACCGTCCCCAGCCGGTCCTTCTGGACCTGCAGCAAAAAGGGTGATGCCTCGATCAAGGTAACATCAGCCGCATCTTGCATATCAGGGACCAAACGAATCGCACGCAGCATATCCGCCATCAGTGTTCCGCGCCCCGGACCGGGTTCTGCCAGTGTAAACGGCACCGGACGGCCCTGATCCATCCACGCTTGCGCCAGCGCGAGGCCGCAGAATTCACCGAACATTTGATGGATTTCCGGCGCGGTGATAAAATCACCGGCCTGTCCGAAGGGATCGCGCGTGGCATAATAGCCATGGCGGCTGTCCAGCAGACAGATCTGCATGTAATCCGCCAAGGTGATGGGCCCTGTGGCGCGGATGCGGTTCGCGATGATGTGCGCCAGCGGGGTCATGCAGTTTGCACCACCGCCGGACGCGACATCGCGCGCCAGATCAACAGCAGACCGACAACCAGCATCGGCAAGGATAACACCTGCCCCATGCTTAGCCCGATCTCGGGTCCGCCGATGACATAACCGAACGGATTTTCGGGCGTAATGAATTGTGCATCTGCCACCCTGAACAATTCGACGAACATACGGGCAAGGGCATAGCCTGTCAGGAAAATGCCGAACTGCAGACCCGCACGACGCAAAGCACCTGCGCGCAAGGTGATCAACAGGATCAGTCCCAGCAGCAAACCTTCCAGCAATGCCTCGTATATCTGGCTGGGGTGGCGGGCGCAGACGCCGACAACGTCAGCACAGGTCTGGGCCGCTTGCCCCGGAAAGGCGACACCCCAAGGCATATCGGTAGGGCGTCCCCAAAGTTCGGCATTGATAAAATTTGCCAGACGCCCAAAGAGCAGGCCGACCGGCGCTACAACAGCCATCGCATCCGCCAGTCGCAGGGGCGGGATCGCGTTCATGCGGCAATAGATCGCGGTGGCAACAATGACACCCGCGAAACCGCCGTGAAAGCTCATCCCGCCTTGCCAGACCTTGATGATTTCCAAGGGGTTGGACAGGTAATAGGCTGGTTCATAAAACAGCACAAACCCCAGACGTCCGCCCAAGATCACGCCAAGAATGACCCATGTCAGCAGGTCATCAACCTTTGCGGGTTCCATCGGCGCACGGTCGCCCCAGATTGAAGGACGGCGCGTCATCAGAACAATCAATTGCCAGCCGATGATTAAACCGGCCAAATAGGCCAGCGCATACCATCGCAGGGACAGTGATAGCCCGCCCAGATTGATCGTAAAAATCTCGGGGGCGATATTCGGGAAGGGGATCATGGGGCCTCGGCTTTCGATTGCGGCGCACGCTAGCCAGCAAAGCGCCCATGTCAACATTGAACCCTGACGCATGTCGGACCATATTAAGCGCGACCAAGCTTGAAGGACAGGCAGACATGAGCACCGATAACCGCTTCTTCGATGACATTTCCAAGATGATGACCAATGCCATGGGCGTCGCCCAAGGCGCCCGCAGCGAGGCCGAGAACGCCATGAAAGGCTGGGTCGACCGTTGGCTGGCCGACCGCGACTTCGTCACACGTGAAGAATTCGAGGCTGTGCGCGAAATGGCCATCAAGGCCCGCACCGAAAATGCTGAATTGAAAGCGCGGCTGGACGCAGTCGAGGCTGGCCGTCAGGGCGACTGAACCGCCACCGACTGCTTCAATACGCCACTGCGATCATACAGCAGTACTTGTGCATCGTCTGTGACGACCACGATCCAGTCTGGCGCAAAGGTCACGGCCTGCACCTGAACATTGTCCGGCAACTTGATATTGTCGGGCAATTCAGGCAGCACGGGCTGATCCAAGCGCAGCCACAGCAGCGCGACGACCGCCACCATTCCAAATCCCATCACCAGCGTCAGCCCGGTGACAAGCGTTTTCAGGAACCTCAGTTCCGGCACCGCTTTCGCTGCTGCCTTCCAATCGGTATTATCTTCCGCCATGTCGAACCTTACTGTGATCATCCCGGCGAACCCGCCCGAACGTCTTGATAAGGCGCTTGCGCTGTCGGTGCCAGAGGATGCCGCACTTTCGCGGTCCCGCCTATCGCGTATGATCGCGGATGGTGCCGTCAGCGGCCCTGACGGCGTGGTGCGCGATGGAAAATCCCGCGTATCCGAGGGACAGGAATACACCATCACCCTGTCGCCCCCCGAATCCGTCGAGACCCTGCCCGAAGCCATTCCCCTGACCATTGTCTATGAAGACGATGACCTTATCGTGATTGACAAAGCTGCCGGTATGGTCGTCCACCCTGCCCCCGGATCGCCCTCGGGGACTTTGGTGAACGCGCTTCTGGCCCATTGCGGCGACACTTTGTCAGGCATCGGCGGCGAAAAGCGGCCCGGCATCGTGCACCGGATCGACAAGGACACCTCGGGGTTGCTGGTGGTGGCGAAATCGGATCGTGCCCATCACGGTCTTGCCGCCCAGTTCGAGGCGCATAGCGCCCAACGCCGCTATCTGGCTTTGGCACATGGCACGATCGACGCATCCGATCCGCGCCTGCGCGGCACGCCGGGGGTCAACTTCGAAGATGGTATGGTGTTGAAAATTACGTCCCGCCTAACGCGTCACCCCACCGACCGGCAAAAACAGGCGGTTTATTTCGATAAGGGCCGCCACGCCGTAACACGCGCCAAGCTGCTGGAAAGCTTTGGACGGCCACCGTCAGCCATGCTGGTGGAATGCCGGTTGGAAACCGGCCGCACCCATCAGATCCGCGTCCATATGGCCCATGTCGGCTTGGGGCTGATCGGCGATCCGGTCTATGGCGGGTCGCGCCGTGCATCAGCTAAAGCCCTGGGTGCCGCAGCGGCGGCCGTTCAGGCATTTTCACGTCAGGCACTGCACGCGGCGCATCTGGGGTTTGACCATCCTGTGACGGGTCAGCCGATGTCCTTTGACAGCCCCTTGCCCGATGATATGCAAAAACTTCTTGAACAATTACAGGCTGTCACCACTTGACGACGATGTGACCCGACCACAGGTTACAAATCGCAGATTGGCGCGCAAGATGGGCTGTCCCGGCTGACCACCGGGGGTGTCTGCGACGTTCTGACCGGAACCTGCAGGCGCCAAGGCGCGTTTTACGATCTCTGCGAAAGGCAAATTACATGGCGACTTACGGCAATCTTCCCGCCCCCAGCCCCGAACAGGGCATGAACCGCTACCTGCAAGAGATCCGCAAATTCCCCCTGCTTGAGCCGGAGGAGGAATATATGCTGGCCAAGGCATGGGCGGATCATGAAGACAGTGAAGCGGCGCATAAAATGGTGACAAGTCACCTTCGTCTGGCGGCGAAAATTGCCATGGGGTATCGCGGTTACGGCCTCCCACAGGCCGAGGTGATCAGCGAAGCCAATGTCGGCCTGATGCAGGCGGTGAAGCGGTTTGATCCGGAACGCGGATTCCGCCTGGCGACCTACGCGATGTGGTGGATTCGCGCTTCGATTCAGGAATATATTCTGCGATCGTGGTCGTTGGTCAAAATGGGCACGACCAGTGCGCAGAAAAAGCTGTTCTTTAACCTGCGCAAGGCCAAATCCAAAATTGGCGCGTTGGAGGATGGCGACCTGCGTCCTGAGAACGTGGAACGTATCGCCACCGAACTAAATGTCACCCAGAAAGAAGTGGTCGATATGAATCGCCGCCTTTCTGGCAGCGACGCCTCGTTGAACGCGCAGGTCGGGTCGGGTGATGGCGAATCTTCGGCGCAATGGCAGGATTGGCTGGAAGATACCGATGCCAATCAGGCCGAAGCTTATGCCGAGACCGAGGAACTGGACACCCGTCGCCAGATGCTGATGTCGGCTATGGATGTGCTGAACGACCGCGAACGCGACATTCTGATGGAACGTCGCCTGCGTGATGACCCCATGACGCTAGAGGATCTATCGGGCCGTTACGATGTCTCACGCGAACGTATTCGTCAGATCGAGGTTCGCGCTTTTGAAAAACTTCAGGACCGGATGCGCGTTCTGGCCCGCGAAAAGGGCATGCGGATCATGGAAGACGCGGAATAAAACCGGCTGCCGCATTGACGCGATGCGGCACTGCTTTATGTTGACGCCCAGTTGCGTCACGATCCGGAAAGCACGCCCACGATATGACTGCGCTGACGGAATTCCGACGTCTGGAAGCTCAGGGAGCTTGGAAAGAGACCCCTCGCGCAGGTAAACGCGAGGTTGTGGTGTCTTTGGGCGAAGCAACGCTGACCCTGATGGACCCGAAGTCGGATTGCCCCCTGTCGCATTGGTCATTGCCCGCTGTGGTGCGCCTGAACCCCGGACGGGTTCCGGCAGTCTATACCCCGACATCTGCCAAACCCGACGAAACGGTCGAAATCGACGATCAACTGATGATCGACGGCATTGCGCGGGTCCAGCGTGCAATTGCACATCACCGCCGGACACCTGGACGACTGCGCGGTGCAATCACAGGGCTTATACTGCTGGGCCTGCTGGGGGCGTTGGTGGCATGGTTGCCTGACGCGTTAATCCGCCATGCAGCACAGATTGCCCCGCCAGCGCAGATGCGGACCATCGGCACGGCTGTGCTGGCCGATCTGGAAACCGGTACGGGCTCGATCTGTCACAGACATTCCGGCCAACAGGTGCTGGACTGGATCACATCGCGATTGCTGGGGAAGCATACATTGGTGCAGGTCGTGCCCGGCCCACTGAATGGCGCACGTCGTCTGCCGGGAAACATGTATCTGATCGGCAACGACCTTCTTGCTTCGGCCACCGGCCCCGAGGCGACGGCAGGTCATCTGATTGCGGCCAGCATTGCCCAAGACGACCGGCAGGTGACGCAGGACGCGTTGGAATACGCAGGGGCCTTTGCGTCACTGCGGTTGATGACCTTAGGCACATTGCCCCGCCGCGCCTTGGAGGGTTACGGCAAGACGCTTTTGGAAAAGCCCCTACCGCGGCCTGATATGGGCAAACTCCCCGCCGCCTTCGAAGAACATGATCTGTCCACCGAACCCTATGCCCGCAGCCTCGATCCGACAGGTGTCACTGTCATGCCCTTGATCACCGGCGATCCGATGCGCGATGAACCTGCTGGCCGGCCATTGCTGACGGATGAACAATGGCTGGCGCTTCAGAAAATCTGCGCGGGCTGACGTTCAGACGAATTGTTCGCGCAGCAGCCGTTCTGCCAGCCCGTGGCCATCGTCGAACAGAAGGTGGTGCCTAATATCTGATGCGCTGCGGATTTCGACGCGGGTGACATGGCGGAACGACCGGCTGTCGGCATCGGCCATGACAGGACGGCGTTCGGGGTTCATCACTTCGATTACCACCTCGGCAGCTTTCGGCAACAAGGCACCGCGCCAGCGACGGGGGCGGAAAGGGGCGATCGCGGTCAGGGCCAGTACCTCGGATCCGATGGGCAGGATCGGACCATGCGCGGAATAATTATAGGCGGTCGAACCTGCAGGCGTGCTAACAAGCGCCCCGTCGCAGACCAGTTCCTCCATCCTCAGCCGCCCGTCGACATAGATCCGTAATTTGGCAGCCTGCGGACCTTCGCGCAGCAGGCTGACCTCGTTGATGGCCAGCGCCTCGTGGCAGGTGCCATTGGCGCAGGTCGCACGCATCCGCAGCGGGTTGATAACAGCTTCTTCGGCTGCGGCCAGACGTTCGGGCAAATCATCCACCGAATAAGTGTTCATCAGGAAACCGACCGTGCCGCGGTTCATCCCGTAGACCGGCATATCGCGCCCCTGCATCGCATGCAGTGTTTGCAGCATGAAGCCGTCCCCACCCAAAGCGACCACAACATCGGCCTTATCGGATGGCGCATTGCCATAACGGGCCACCAGTTCGACAAGGGCATTGCAGGCCGATGGGGCCTGACTGGCGGTAAAGTGAATGTTGCCCGTCATATACGGTATTTCCTCTGATTGCGGTGCAGCATCGGCTGCGGCCGCGCGGATGACAAGCCCCGCACGGAACAACCTGCGACGCTTGAACACCCCGACGGGTCGTTTTGTCACTTTCCGCATTCATATTGTTGCGATAGAAGGCCAGCATCCTCTGCCGCCCCAGCCATATAAGGACGCGAGACCGATGAACGCCCCAACACGCGACAACGGCTTTTTCACGGAAACCCTGGCCAGCCGTGACCCAGATATCGCCAAGGCCATCACGCAAGAACTGGGTCGCCAGCGCGACGAGATCGAGCTGATCGCCTCGGAAAACATCGTCAGCGCCGCCGTGATGGAGGCACAGGGCTCTGTCCTGACCAATAAATATGCCGAAGGCTATCCGGGCAAACGCTATTACGGCGGCTGCCAATATGTCGATATCGCCGAAAATCTGGCGATCGAGCGTGCAAAGGCGCTGTTCGGCTGCGAATACGCCAACGTGCAGCCCAATTCCGGCAGCCAGATGAACCAGGCTGTGTTTCTGGCGCTGTTGCAGCCCGGCGATACCTTCATGGGTCTGGACCTGAATTCGGGCGGTCACCTGACCCACGGTTCGCCGGTCAACATGTCGGGCAAATGGTTCAACGTCGTCAGCTATGGCGTACGTCAGCAAGACCAGCTGCTGGACATGGAGGCGATTGCCGAGGCTGCGCGCCAGAACAAGCCCAAGCTGATCGTTGCCGGCGGCACCGCTTACAGCCGGACGTGGGATTGGGCGGCTTTCCGCGCGATTGCGGATGAAGTCGGCGCCTATCTGATGGTGGACATGGCCCATATCGCCGGTCTGGTCGCGGGCGGTCAGCACCCCTCGCCCATCGGTCATGCGCATGTCGTCACCTCCACCACGCATAAATCGCTGCGCGGTCCGCGCGGTGGTCTGATCCTGACCAATGACGCCGATATCGCCAAGAAGATCAACAGCGCCGTCTTCCCCGGTCTTCAGGGTGGCCCGCTGATGCATGTGATCGCCGCCAAGGCCGTCGCATTCGGTGAAGCATTGCGCCCCGAGTTTAAAACCTATGCCGCGCAAGTCGTGAAAAACGCGCAGGCCATGGCGGATGAGCTGATGAAGGGTGGCATCGACATCGTTTCGGGCGGCACCGACAACCACCTGTGTCTGGCCGACCTGCGTCCCAAGGGCGTGACCGGCAAGGCGACTGAGGCTGCTTTGGGCCGCGCCCATATCACCTGCAACAAGAACGGCGTGCCTTTCGATCCTGAAAAGCCGTTCGTCACCTCGGGCATCCGTCTGGGTGCGCCTGCAGGCACGACGCGCGGTTTCGGCGAAGAAGAATTCCGCCAGATTTCGCGCTGGATCGTCGAAGTCGTGGACGGCCTTGCCGCACATGGCGACGAGGGCAACGCCGAAGTCGAAGCAAAAGTCCGCAATGAGGTTTCGGCCCTTTGCGCGCGCTTCCCGCTGTATTCGGGCATGTAATCTGCCCCGATGGCTGACAGGGAAACCCCCGCCACATGCGATGTGGCGGGGGTTTTCCTTTTTGGTCAGCTTGCCCAGCCGGGTTTGCGTTTTTCAAAAAAGGCGGAAATTCCCTCGGGGGCTTCGCCGCCTTCCCAGACGGCGACAAGACGGTCGATGCTGTCTTCGATCACAGCTTCGTTGATGGTCAGGCCAAGGGCGCGGCATTGTGCCTTGGCCGCGGCCACCGCACCGGGGGCAGCTTGCAGATAGGGTGCAACCTCGGCCTCGACCGCGGCATCCAGTTCTGCGGCGGGAACACTGCGGGCGGCAAGGTTCAGATTTACAGCCTCGGCCGCGCCGAACAGACGGGCAGAAAAGAAGACCCGCCGCGCTTTATCCTCGCCCATGCGGGCAAAGACATAGGGACCGATGGTGGCCGGGATCAGGCCCAGCTTGACCTCGGTCAGACCAAGGCGGGCGGTATCGGACACAATCGCCACGTCGGCCACTGACATCATACCCACGCCACCACCAAAAGCGTTGCCATGCACCCGCGCAATCAGCGGTTTGGGCAGCAGGTTCAACGCTTGCAACATCTGCGCCAGAATGCGGGCACCGGCACGCCGCGTATGGGCATCGGCGATCATCTGCGCTTTCATCCAACCCAGATCACCCCCCGCGCAGAATGTCGGTCCATCGCCTGCCAGCACAACAACGCGGACCGCTGGATCATTGCCAAGGGTGTCACAAGCCTCGATAATTTCATCCATCATCTGGCGCGACAGGGCGTTATGCTTATCTGCCCGCGACAGGGTCAGTGTGGCAACGCCGCGCGGGTCGGTTGTGATCCGGATGGTGTCAGGCATGGGTCTCCTCCCGCAGGGTTTTGGCAAAAGCGGCGGCGCGGTCAATGACCGCCATGTCCAATCCGTGGTGATAGCCTTGGCGGGACAGATGCGCGGCCAGCGCCTCGGTCGCGACATTGCCTGCGGCACCGGGGGCATAGGGGCAACCACCCAAACCACCGACCGCCGCGTCAAAGACCCGCAAGCCCCGCGCAAGGCTGGCATCAACGTTCTGTAACGCCCGACCGGCGGTGTCATGATAATGCCCCGCCAGCCGTTCAGGGGGCAGTTCGTCCAGAACCGCCGTCAGCATGGCATCAATTGCGTCCGGACGCCCCTGCCCGATGGTGTCGCCAAGGCTGATTTCATAGCACCCCATATCACGCAGCGCCGCAACGACCCGTGCCACATTGGACGGCGCAGTCGGACCGTCGAAGGGGCAGTCGGTGACCACGCTGACATAGCCGCGCAGCGGAATGCCATCATCACGGGCCGCCTTGGCGACCGGTTCGAAACGCGCCAAGGCATCGTTGATCGAGGCATTCAGATTTGCCCGACTGAACCCCTCGGACGCACTGGCAAAGATTGCAACCTCATCGGCGCGGGCGTGTCGGGCGGCCTGATATCCCTGCAGATTTGGGGTCAGCGCGGCATAGCTGATGCCCTTGGCACGGTGGATACCCGCCATGACCTTTGCGGCATCCGCCATCTGCGGCATCCATTTGGGGCTGACAAAGCTGGTCACCTCGATCCGGCGAAAGCCTGCCTGCGACAGCAGATCGACCAGCGCGATCTTATCTTCGGTGGGGATCAGGCGCTTTTCGTTCTGCAGGCCGTCGCGGGGACCCATCTCGAAAATTTCGACGCGGTCGGTCATTCGGCAACCTCATCCAACCGGATCAGGGCGGCACCGGCTTCGACCTGATCGCCATCCTTGGCCAGAACCTCGGCGACGATGCCGTCGCGGGTGGCCAGAAGGCTGTGTTCCATCTTCATCGCCTCCAGCACACACAGGCGGTCACCTGTTCGGACCTGCTGACCTTGGGTGACATGTACGGATTTGACCAACCCCGGCATGGGGGACCGCGTCAGCCCGTCACCGCCATCGTCGGTGCCAGCCCGATACAGCGGATCAACCTTTCGCAGATGCAGCGTGTTCGCCCCGAAAACACTGACACCCGCATCATGTGTAACAATGCGCTGGCGGCACGGATGACCATCCACCCACCAGCGGTCGCCCTGCCAACAGACGTCATGACTGCTGTGATTCAACGTCACGCGGAAATCTGCTGCACCCATGACCTGCAAAACCGCGCTGCCCCCGTCCCAGACGATCGTCCGGCGCAGCGGTTGCCATAACGTCATACCGCCAGAGGCCCCCGTCACGCCCGCCAACCCGATCACCCCCAAAGCGACCGATGCACCATCGGTGTCAGGCATCGCCGTCAGCCCCTCGATATCCCTGCCGATCAGGCCGGTATCGACCAGTTCCTGTCGAAAGCCGTGGTGCCGCGTCAGGGCGATCAGGAAGTCCAGATTTGTGACCAGCCCCGCAACATCCGTATCCACCAGCGCGCTTTCCAGCGATCGCAGGGCAGTTGCACGGGTGGCACCCCATGTGATCACCTTGGCAATCATCGGATCATACCAGGGCGAGATGACGTCTCCTTGCCGCACCCCTGTTTCGATACGCGCGCCATCCGGAAAGCCCAGATGCACCAGACGCCCCGTGGCGGGCAGGAAACCTGCGGGAACATCCTCGGCGTAAAGGCGCGCCTCGAAGGCGTGGCCGGTGATGGACAGGTCGTCCTGTTGCACGGGCAGGTCCTCGCCGCTTGCCACGCGCAGCTGCCATTCGACCAGATCGACGCCGGTGATCGCCTCGGTCACGGGGTGTTCGACCTGCAAGCGGGTGTTCATTTCCATGAACCAGAACCGGTCGGGGCGCAGACCGTCGCTGCCGTCGACGATGAATTCGATGGTACCCGCACCGGAATAGCCGATGGCCTCGGCGGCGCGGACGGCGGCATCGCCCATGGCCTGACGCATTTCGGCGGTCATGCCGGGGGCGGGCGCTTCCTCTATCACCTTCTGGTGGCGGCGTTGCAGGGAACAATCGCGTTCAAACAGATGCACGGCGCGCTTGCCGTCACCAAAGACCTGAACCTCGATATGGCGGGGTTGCAGGACGTATTTCTCGATCAGAACGTCGGGGTTGCCGAAGGCTGTCTGTGCCTCGGACCGTGCCGATTGCAGGGCATCGTCAAAATGCGCCGGATCATCAACGCGGCGCATGCCCTTGCCGCCGCCCCCCGCCACGGCCTTGATCAGAACCGGATAGCCGATGTCACCGGCCATCGCCGCCAGATGACCGGTATCCTGATTGTCCCCGTGATAGCCCGGAACGACCGGCACGCCCGCCTTTTCCATCAGCGCCTTGGCCGCATCCTTCAGCCCCATCGCACGGATCGCTGCCGCCGAGGGGCCGATAAAGATCAACCCCGCTTGTGCCACCTGATCCACAAACCCCGGATTTTCGGACAAAAAGCCATAGCCCGGATGGATCGCCTGGGCGCCTGTCGCCGATGCCGCATCAATGATCACCTGCCCGCGAAGATAGCTGTCGGCAGGGGCCGGACCACCCAAGTGCACAGCCTGATCCGCCATGGCGACATGGCGCGACAGGCGGTCGGCGTCGGAATAGACCGTGACCGTGGCCACCCCCAAACGGCGGCATGTATCGATGACGCGGCAGGCGATCTCGCCCCGGTTGGCGATCAGGATCTTGTCGAACATGGGCAACCTTTCATTCTGCGGCAGGCGCATGCAAATCCGGAATCACATCCGGAACAGGCCAAAGCGCGTCGGTTCAATCGGGGCATTCAGGCTGGCACGCAGGGACAGGGACAGCACCTGCCGCGATTTTCGCGGGTCGATGATCCCGTCATCCCACAACCGCGCCGAGGCATAGAGCGGGTGGCTTTGCCGTTCGAACATCTCGACCGTGGGGCGTTTGAATTCGGCTTCGTCCTTTGCCGACCACGTGCCGCCCTTGCGCTCGATACCGTCGCGCCGGACCGTCGCCAGAACGCCGGCGGCCTGTTCACCGCCCATGACGCTGATGCGGCTGTTGGGCCAGCTCCACAAAAAGCGCGGGGAATAGGCGCGGCCAGACATGCCGTAATTGCCCGCGCCGAAGCTGCCGCCGACCAGCATGGTGATCTTGGGGACATTCGTCGTGGCGACTGCTGTCACCATCTTGGCGCCGTGGCGGGCGATGCCCTCGTTTTCATATTTGCGACCGACCATAAAGCCGGTGATATTTTGCAAGAAGACCAGCGGAATGTTGCGCTGGCTGCACAGCTCGATGAAATGCGCGCCCTTCTGGGCAGCTTCGGAAAACAGCACGCCGTTATTGGCGACGATGCCAACGGGGCAGCCTTCGACATGGGCGAAACCCGTGACCAGCGTTTCACCAAAGCGCGCTTTGAATTCGTCGAAGCGGCTGCCGTCGACGATGCGGGCGATCACCTCGCGGATGTCATAGGGGGTGCGCAGGTCGGCGGGGACGACGCCGAACAATTCGTCAGGGTCATAGGCGGGGGCTTCGGGGCTTTGCCACAGGACCGTTTCGGGGCGACGGCGGTTCAGGCTGGCCACGGCGCGGCGTGCTTGGGCCAAGGCGTGGGCGTCATCTTCGGCCAAGTAATCGGCCACGCCCGAAAGGCGGGTATGGACATCACCGCCGCCCAGATCTTCGGACGTGACAACCTCGCCCGTCGCCGCCTTGACCAAGGGGGGGCCTGCCAGAAAAATGGTGCCCTGACCGCGCACGATGATGGTCACGTCGGACATGGCGGGCACATAGGCCCCACCCGCCGTGCAGGACCCCATGACGACGGCGATCTGGGGAATGCCCTTCGCGCTCATCCTTGCCTGATTATAGAAAATACGGCCGAAATGATCGCGGTCGGGGAATACCTCATCCTGATTGGGCAGGTTCGCGCCGCCGCTATCGACCAGATAGACGCAGGGCAAATGGCATTCCTCGGCGATTTCCTGCGCTCGCAGGTGCTTTTTCACCGTCATCGGATAATAGGTGCCGCCCTTGACCGTCGCGTCATTGGCCACGACCATCACATCCTGCCCATGCACCCGCCCGATGCCTGCGATCACACCCGCGCCGGGGGCTGCACCGTCATACATATCATGGGCGGCTGTGGCGCCGATTTCCAGAAACGGACTGCCAGCGTCCAGCAGGTTCGCCACCCTTTCGCGCGGCGGCATCTTGCCCCGACCGACATGGCGTTCAGTGGCCGCAGCCCCCCCGCCCGCCGCAGCGTGATCGGCGGCCTGTCGCACCGTCTCCAGCAGGTCCAGATGTGCCTGCCGGTTGGCGCGGAACTGGTCGGATGAGGGCAAGGCCTGACTGGACAGTTTCATAGCAGACTCTCTGACTGGGGGCGTTCGGTTTCCGCCAAGGCGCGCAATTCGCGGCGCATGACCTTGCCGGTGACGGTCATCGGCAGGCTGTCCAGAAACGCGATCTCGCGCGGGTAGGAATGGGCGGCGGATTGGCTGCGGGCATGGTCGCGCAGCTGATCGGCCATGTCGTCGCAGGCGGTGAAACCAGGGCGCAGCACCACATAGGCCTTGACGATCTGCGTGCGCAACGGGTCGGGCTTGCCGATCACACCGACCTGCGCGACGGCGGGGTGGCGCAGCAGGCAATCCTCGATCTCGGACGGGCCGATGCGATATCCGGCGGATGTGATGACATCATCATTGCGCCCGACGAAATGGATATAGCCGTTATGGATCATGCCCTTATCGCCGGTTACCATCCAGTCGCCACGAAATTTGTCTGCCGTCGCATCGGGGCGTTGCCAGTATCCCAGCATCATGCTGGCCGCACCGCGCCGGATGGCGATGTCCCCCTGAGTGTCGTCAGGTCGTGGCTGACCGTCATCATCAATAACAGCCACCTGAAACCCCGGCACGGCCTTGCCGATGGCACCGGGCCGCATCGCAAACATCTGCCCCGCCGCCGAGGCCACTATATTGCATTCGGTCTGCCCGTAAAATTCGTTGATCTGCAAACCAAAAGCCTGCTGACCCCAATCCAGCATAGGTGCGCCAAGTGTCTCCCCGCCGGAGGCCACACTGCGTAGCCCGTTGATCCTGACATTGGCGGCCTTCAGCATCTTCAGCGCCGTTGGCGGGAAGAAGACATTGCGGATCTTGCAGTTGGCAATCAGCCGCGCAACCGCCACCGGATCAAATTTCGACATCCGTGCCGCAACCACCGGCACCCCAAGCGCCAGCGCGGGCATGGCCACATCGAACAGCCCGCCGATCCATGCCCAATCGGCTGGCGTCCAGATCACATCATCGGGCTGGCCCAGCAGATCGTGGCTCATCTCGACGCCGGGCAGATGGCCGGTCAGCATCCGGTGGCCATGCAGCGCCCCTTTCGGCGCGCCCGTCGTCCCCGAGGTATAGATGATCACCGCCGGATCATCCGGCCCCGTGGGTCGTGTGGCAAAGGGTCCCGCGTCGGGCTGGCCATCCTCGGGGACGATGATCCGCAGATGGGGAAAACCGTCCAGCATCTGCCGGCCTTCGGCATCGGTGACCACTGTACGGATACCTGCATCCTCAAGTCGCAGAGCCAGCGCATCCGGTCCGAACAATTTGAACAGCGGCACTGAAATGGCCGCCGACTTCCAGATTGCCAGATGGGCCGCTGCCGTCCAGGACGATTGTGTCCGCAAGACGCCGACCCTTTCACCGCGCAAGACGCCCAGCTTATGGGCCAACCGGTCGGTCATATCGTCCAGTTGGCCGAAACTGACCGGTTGCGGGTTGCCGTCATAATCAATGACCGCGACGGCTGCCGCGTCATGTGCCAGACATTGATCGGCCATGTTCAACCGATCGGGCAGATCCCAGTGGAAATCGCAGCATAAGGCGTTGTAATCCACGCTGGTCAGGGTCCGCATCACTGTTCCCCGGACAGATAGGCGTTCAGCCACAGATACTGACGCGCGGTTTGGGTCAGCAGACATTGGGTTCCCGCCGGACCCGCACCCGTTCCCCCGCCCCAACGGCTGCCTTCGTAAGAACAGGCCGCATCGCGAAAGGCGATCCAGTTGCGCTGCATCTGTTGCAATAAGGGGGCCTGTTTCGGGGCAACAGAGCCCAAATCGTCCATCCGGGCATCGGCAGTTTCGGATTGGGCCATCACATCGGCATAGGCCGTGTTCAGCAATCTGTCCCATTGTGCCAATTCCTGTGACAGGCAATAGGACATGCCGACGGTTGAATATCCGCCCTCGGCGTTCATGCACAGATCTGCGGCTTTGTTGATACAGGCCTCGGGGGTGTCACCCTGTTCTGTCAGACATGTTGCCAACAGATCGTCCTGAAACTGAGGCATGCCATCCTGCGCCATCGCAGGTCCCGATAGGGCGATCACGACTGCCAAACCGGCACGCATCAGACCAGCCCTGTCAGTTCGCGCCCGATCAACATGCGGCGGATTTCGCTGGTGCCCGCCCCGATCTCCATCAGCTTGGCATCGCGGAACAGACGGCTGACAACGCTGTCGTTTAGAAAGCCCGCGCCACCCATGGCCTGCACGGCCTGATGTGCCTGCACCATGGCCTGTTCACTGGCATAAAGCACCGCGCCCGCAGCGTCCTGACGGGTAACGGTGCCCTTGTCGCAGGCCCGCGCCACTTCATAGACATAAGCCCGCGCGGTGTTAAGCGCGACATACATATCGGCAATCTTGCCCTGCATCAGCTGGAACGACCCGATGGGTTGGCCGAACTGTTTGCGTTCGGTCACATAGGGCATCACCTGATCCAGACAGGCGGCCATAATACCGGTGCCGATGCCGGACAGGACCACGCGTTCGTAATCCAGTCCGGACATCAGCACCCGAACGCCCCGGCCCTCCTCGCCCAGGACATTCTCGGGCGGGATTTCGACGTTGTCGAAAATCAGCTCACCCGTATTCGATCCGCGCATGCCCATCTTGTCGAAATGCGCGCTGGTGGTGAAACCAGCCATGCCGCGTTCGACAATAAAAGCGGTAATTCCCTTGCTGCCCGCATCGGGATCGGTCTTGGCATAGACTACAAGCGTATGTGCATCGGGCGCATTGGTGATCCAGTATTTATTACCGTTCAGGACATAGCCGCCGTTCGTCTTGTCTGCGCGCAGCTTCATGCCGACAACGTCACTGCCCGCGCCTTCTTCGGACATGGCGAGGGCGCCGATATGTTCGCCGCTGCACAGCTTTGGCAGATACTTCGCACGCTGTGCATCGGTGCCGTTCAGCTTGATCTGGTTCACACAAAGGTTCGAATGCGCACCGTAAGACAGGCTGATGCTGGCGCTGGCACGGGCGATTTCCTCGACCGCGATGACATGGGCCAGATAGCTTAGGCCGGAACCGCCCCAATCTTCGGAGACGGTGACGCCAAGCAGACCCAGATCACCCATTTCCCGCCAGAGGTCGTTGGGGAAGGCATTGTCACGGTCGACCTGACCCGCAATGGGGACGATGCGATCCTGTGCCCAACGGTGGACCATATCACGCAGGGCGTTCACATCCTCGCCCAGATCGAATTCCATCCCTCTGGTAAACATTGCAATCCCCCTCCCCGGTTATTGAACGTTTGTTCATTTCTTTTAACGCATATGCCCTGCCTGCGTCAAGACAAGCATGGTGATATGTCGGGCAGGTCTTGCCCTGCGCGGCAATGCGGGCCAGTAACCCCGCAAAGGGTGACCATAAGGTGTTCCATGCGTCTTTCCATTCTGCGCCACGCACCAAGTGTTACGGGCGGACGACTGGCCGGTCGTCGCGATGTACCGGCAGATTGCAGCGACCACGCGGCATTGACGCGCGCTGCTGCACGGGTCGGCACGCATGACCAGATCGTCTGCAGTGCGGCGCTGCGCTGTCGCCAGACCGCGCAGGCATTGGGACTGGTATGGGACCGGCTTGACCCGAAGTTGTGGGAACAGGATTTCGGTGCATGGGAAGGACTGCCTGCTGATCGGCTGCCCGATCTTGGCCCCCTACCCACGGTGGAATTGGCACGCCACCGCCCCGATGGTGGCGAAAGCTTTGACGATCTGGCCGCGCGTATCACGCCCGCCCTGCAATCACTGGATCGCGACAGCCTTCTGGTGGCGCATGCGGGAACGGTTCGGGCGGCATTGTCGCTGGTTGTGGGGCAAGCGGCGTTGTCTTTCGCTGTTGCCCCTTTATCGTTGACCATCCTGCACCGCCACGGCGACCTCTGGTCGGTCGAGGCGGTGAACTTGCCCGTCTCCAAGGACTGACCCATGGCCTTTATCGCAGTCACTGCGCTTTTCATCGATCTGGTCATCGGCTGGCCTGCATGGCTGTTCGCCCGCATCGGGCATCCCGTGACATGGCTGGGACGGCTGATCGCGACATTGGATGACCGTATGAACCACGGGCCGGATCGTCGTAAACGGGGCATGATCGCGTCACTGCTGGTCATTGCCGCGGCGATGGTGCCTGCGGCCATCCTGCAGATGTTGCTGGGCCCTTGGGCCGCGGCGGTTCTGGCATGGCCCTTGGTCGCGGCAAGATCACTGGATGATCATCTGCGCGCCGTGGCCACACCTTTGAGGATGGGCGATCTGCCAGCTGCGCGTCGGGCCGTGGCGATGATCGTGGGTCGCGATGTCTCCAACGCCGATGAACCGGCAATCGCCCGCGCCTCGCTTGAGAGTCTGGCCGAAAACGCCAGCGACGGGGTGGTTGCGCCCTTGTTCTGGGCGGTCGTTCTGGGGCTGCCGGGGATTGCGGCCTATAAGGCGATCAATACGCTGGATTCGATGATCGGCCATCGCACCCCAAAGCATGAAGAATTCGGAAATTTCGCTGCCCGTCTGGATGATTTCGTCAATATTATCCCCGCACGCCTGACCGCTGTGCTGATCGCGGTTGCGGGGATTTCCAAAAGGGCGGTGGAATGTGCTTTGGCCGATGGCCCGAAACACCGGTCCCCAAATGCAGGCTGGCCCGAAGGGGCGATGGCAGGCGCCTTGGGCGTCCGTTTGTCCGGTCCGCGCGTCTATGGCAGCCATATCAGTCAGGAACCATGGCTGAACGGCACAGCCCCCGATCCACACGCCAAAGACCTTCAGCGCGGCATTACCCTGTACCGCCGTGCCATCACCATCGGCGGGCTGTTGTTGGTGGTAATCGCGATCTAGATCCGGGTGACGGCCACGGTCTGCGTTTGCAGGTCGGCCATGCTGGTGGTGGTCAGAAAGGCCACATCAGCGGCGTCGCGCCCGACGGCAACCAGCGCCATGTTATCGGCCTGCGCCATGCCTGTCGGATCGACCAGATGCCATTCACCGTCCAGATAAACCTCGACCACGGCATGGAAATCCTGCGGTTTGACGCCGGGGGCATAAACGCTGGCAAAGCGCGTCGGAATTTGCGCCGCCCGACAAAGCGAGATCATAAGATGTGCATAGTCGCGGCAGACCCCGCGCCGGTCCAGAAACGTATCGGCTGCGGTTGTATTGGCATCGCTAGCCCCCGCGACATAGCACAGATTGTATTCGATCCAATCTCGCATCGCCGCAACCTTTCGACCGCCGCTTAACCCGCCAAAACGCGAATTGCTGTAGTGGAAAAAACGGTCGACCGGACAATAGACCGACGGCAGAAGATAGCGCAGGGCGTCGCCGGGCATATCCTCGACCTCGACCATATGCAGGTTTTCCAGATCGGGACGCGGGCGGGTGATGTGCAGTTCCGCGTTATAGCGGCACTGCAGACGGTCTTTGGCGCGGATGATGATACGCTCACCGATCCCCTCTTCAGCAGGCACGCGGGCGATGCGTTCAGGATTACCAAGATCGATTGTGCTTTGAACAACGTCCTGCCCCATGGCCCCCGCAGCCTCGATCACCAGCAATGCGGTGCCGGGCATCCGTAGCCTGTAATCAAGGACGACATCGATTAGCATCCGCATCTGCAGGCTCCTACGAGTTGGGATTATAGGTACAATGACGGGCGAGTGAATGAACGCCCGTCTTGCCAGTGTCAATCATTGCAGTCTCGATTTCGTTCCCCTGACCAAACGTAAAGCACGTACATTCAGGACAGGGGCCGGATTTTTCCCAGATCCTGCGCCTGCCCTGACAATCCATGCGCCAAAGGCAACAGATCGGCCTGCAGGGCGTGATAGATATCAGGCTTGCCCTGAAACTGGGTCATGACCGGCAGATTGTCGGATCCGACCTCATGATGCCAGCCGCCGTTTTCGGCATCGACCAGATAGCTGGCCGCAAAGCCCCAGATCTTGCGATACCACCCTTCCAGTGCAGGCGTCGGGTCAAGTTTGATCAATGCAGCAAGCGCACCCAAAGCCTCGGTCACGGGCCACCAATAGCGGGCGGGGTTGTCGACCGTTCCGTCGCGGTGCAGGGTATAGGCGATGCCGCCCAGATCATCGTTCCAGGCATCAGCCAGCCCCCTTTCGACCAGCGCAAGCGCCTGCGCGGGGGCGTCACCGTCAGGACGGCCCGCAAGGTCCCACCATTGCAACAGCAACCGTGCCATTTCAAAGCTGTGACCGGGTGTTGTCCCTGCGGGGCGGAACATCGGATTGCCGGAATAGCTGTGGTCCGGCTGCCAGTCCTGATCGTAATGTTCGGGAATGCGCCAGCTATGCCTTGCCGCCTGTCCTGCAATAAAGAACTCCAGAATGCCGCCTGCGCGCGTCAGATAGGTGCTGTCGCCCGTCGCCTCATATGCGGCCAGCAGGGCTTCGGTGCCGTGCATATTGGCGTTCATGCCGCGATAGTTGGAAAACGGCTGCCAATTGCGGGTGAATTCATCGCGGAACAGGCCCGCTGCCTTGTCCCAGTAATGGCGGTCCAGCACATCGCTGATATCAGCCAGCAGACGGTCGGCATCCGGATGGCCCGCCATCTTCGCGCTAGAGGCTGCCAACAGCACAAAAACATGCCCATAGGCCAGCTTGGTCCCGTCAACAACGTCCTTGCCATCAACCGCCCACAGATAGCCGCCATGTTCCGTGTCGCGATGTCCGTTCCACAGGAACTGCATTCCTTGGTCGATGATACCCGCCCGATCCGGACGACCTGCCATCTGTGCCAGCGCATAGGAATGCACCAGCCGCGTTGTGCTGTGCAATTCCTGAACGCTGCTGGCCAAGGGACGGCCTTTAGGGTCCAGCCCCGCAAAGCCACCAGCCGGCCTGATACTGGCGTCAAAGAAATCCAGCGCCCGATGGGCATCCGCGGCCAGAAAAGCGCGATGATCCGCATTATCCAGCCAGATGCCCGTGCTGTTCTGCGATCCTGCCTGCATCATAATTCCCCCCTTAGCGTTTTCTAAGCGCATCGGCCAAAGCCGATCCGAATGCCCCCTGCGAGGGCGCGGCTTGCATCTGTTTCGGCGCCCTGCCCTGCGGCTTTTCAGCCTTGGGCACAGGCTGTCGGCCCCCGTCCTTACGCATTGTCAGGCCGATCCGTTTACGAGGCACATCCACCTCGGTCACGCGGACCTTGACGACATCGCCGGCTTTGACAACCTCATGCGGGTCTTTGACAAAGCGGTCGGCCAACTGGCTGACATGGACCAGTCCGTCCTGATGCACGCCGATATCGACAAAGGCCCCGAAGGCCGCGACATTGGTCACAGTGCCTTCCAGCAACATGCCTGCGCGCAAATCCTTGATATCCTCGACCCCGTCCGCAAAGCTTGCGGTGACAAAGCCCGGACGCGGGTCACGGCCCGGCTTTTCCAGTTCCGACAGGATGTCGCGCACGGTGGGCAGGCCAAAGCTGGCATCGACGAAATCCTCGGCTCGCACGGATTTCAGGGCGCCACTGTCCCCCATCAGCGACCGCAGATCGCGACCGCAGGCGGCCACGATCTTGCGGGCAACGCCATAAGCCTCGGGGTGGACGGAGGAGGCGTCAAGCGGTTCTGTCCCGCCGGTAATCCGCAAAAAGCCCGCGCATTGTTCGAAGGCCCGCGGGCCAAGGCCGGTGACCTTCTTCAATGCCGCACGGGTCTTGAACGCCCCTTGGGCATCACGATGCGCCACGACCGATTGCGCCAGTGACGGCCCCAGCCCCGCGACATGGGCCAACAAGGGCGCGGATGCGGTGTTCAGATCGACGCCAACGGCGTTCACAGCGTCTTCGACCACAGCCTCTAAGCTTTTGGCAAGCTGGCGTTGGTCCACGTCATGCTGGTATTGCCCGACACCGATGGATTGCGCGGGCACTTTGACCAGTTCGGCCAAGGGGTCCTGCAAACGCCGCGCGATGGACACCGCACCACGGATCGACACATCCAGATCGGGAAATTCCTTGGCCGCCAGTTCGGATGCCGAATAGACCGAGGCACCGGCTTCGGACACGATCACCTTGGTCGGTGCCTTCATGCCTTTGGGCAAGCGTTTCAGCACATCCGCCACCAGACGTTCGCTTTCGCGGCTGGCGGTGCCGTTGCCAATGGCGATCAGGTCAACCCCGTGGCGGGTGATCAGCGACAGCAATGTCGCCTCGGCCCCGCGCAGGTCGTTTTTCGGCTGGAAAGGATAGATGGTGGCCGTATCGACCAGCTTGCCCGTCGCGTCGATCACCGCGATCTTGCAGCCGGTGCGGATGCCCGGATCAATCCCCAGCGTCGTGCGTGCCCCCGCAGGGGCGGCCAGCAGCAGGTCACGCAGGTTGCGGGCGAAGACGCGGATCGCCTCGTCATGGGCGCGTTTACGCAGGTCTGTCAGCAGGTCGATATACATGGTGTTCGACAGGCGCACGCGCCATGCCCATGCCGCGACACCGCGCAGCCAGTCCGCCCCCGCCCCGTCCGGCAGGTTGCCCAGACCACGCGCGACAATCCCTTCGGCGCGCGCGACGCCGGTTTCGGGTTCGGGTGAAATATCAATGGTGACAATTTCTTCCTTGGCCGCCCGCAGGATCGCCAACGCACGGTGGCCGGGAATATCGGACCATTTTTCGCGGTGGTCGAAATAGTCGCTGAACTTGGCGCCAGCTTCCTCTTTCCCCTTGGCGACGCGGGCGGCGATGAAGGCATCGCGCTGCATGAAGTCGCGCAAACTGCCCAGAACCTGTGCGTTTTCGGACAATTCCTCGACCAGAATATCACGGGCACCGGTCAGCGCGTCTTTCGGCGTGGCAACGGTTTCGGTGACAAAGCGCGGGGCAAGGTTGTCGGGATCGACCTTTGGGTCCGCCATAATGGCACGCAGCAGCGGCTCCAGCCCGTTTTCGCGCGCGATCATTGCTTTGGTGCGGCGCTTGGGCTTGAAGGGCAGATAGATGTCTTCCAGCGCCGATTTGGTATCAGCCTGTGTGATGGCGCGGGCCAGATCGTCGGTCAGCTTGCCCTGATCGCGGATCGACCCAAGGATAGAGGCACGGCGCGCCTCCATCTCTCGCAGATAGGACAGGCGCTCGGCCAGCGTCCGCAACTGGGTGTCGTCCAGCCCGCCCGTCACCTCTTTACGATAGCGGGCCACGAAGGGCACCGTGGCGCCCCCGTCCAGCAATTCGGCAGCAGATGTCACCTGCTTTGGTGTCGCCGAGATTTCATCGGCAATCTGGCGGGCGATGCGAAGGGCGGTGTCCATGAACTGGCCTTTGGTCGTGATCCTGAACCGCCGTTCTAGACCTTCGGATCGTCCCCGCCAAGCGGCGCATCGACCTGCAATTCCGGCAGGCGCAAAACCTCGGCGACTGAGGCTTTGCCCGCGGCGCTGTCACGCACCACCTGCCGCAATGCGGCTGACCGCTTTAACAGGCGGCGAAAGCCCGTTTCATCCAGCGCTAGCAGGCTGGTCGGCGTGATGGCGCGCACTTCCGCGCGGCGGATACGGCTAGTCAGAACGCCCATCTGGCCGAACATTTCGCCCCGACCCAGACGTGTTGTCTGGCCGGCCACCAGTTGTTCGACCGCCCCCGAGGCGACAAAGAACACCGTCCGCGCGGGTGTATCCTTGCGGGTAATCACATGGCCCGCATTGATGTAACGGGTCCGCACCTCTTTACTAAGGCGTTTCAGTTCGGCGTCGCCAAGATCGGCGAACAGCGGGAACTGCCGTACCAATTCATTCTTGCGCAAGGTCAGGTCCAGCTTGGGCCGCCGTTCCGAGGCGCTGCGCCGCTGGTCCAGATCATTCATCAGCTGTGTGTGCACCTCGGACCCGATCAGACCGTCGTCACGCATGGTGTTATATTCGCGTTCTTCCAAACGCAGGGCAGTCCGGCGGATAAATCGACGCTCCAGCTCCTCGGCATAGCCGGGGTATTGCAGGCGCAGACCTTCAAGGCCGGTTTCCACAGCCTCGATCCGGCGGTTCAGCAATTCGTGCAACAGTTCTGCCACGCGGCGGCCATGAATACGGCGGATGCGGCGGTCGATGAACCCGTGAAGGTCGCGCAAAATCAGACGCTTTGCCAGCAACATCTCGAACCGGTCGGCGGTCATGCCGGCCAATGGACCGGGAATGCCAAAGCGGTTGCGCAGGATCGCGGCCAGACGGAACGTCGGACCATATCCCAGACTGCTGCGCGAGGCGCGCTGATAGCCGGTGCGCCCCGTGCTGCGCGCGCCTTCGATCAAACGGTCTACATCGAACAGTGCCTGTTCGGACAGCCGCGCCGAAATCGCACGTTCGCGGAAACGTTGCAGGATCACCTCCCTTTCGTGGCCCGCAAGCGCGATCAGGCCAAGGGTAATGCGGTCGCGGTCAAGGATTTCGGCGTTATCTTCCGCCTCGGCCCGTTCCACAGCGGCGTCCAACCGCGCGGCGAAACGCTTGGCCTCGGACCGGACGGTTTCGCGCGTCAGATCATAGTTTTCAGTGGCCGAGGCAACGCCTTCACGCACCGTCTGCAAGGCCACGGCAACCACCTGATTGGACAAGGCACGATCCAGCGGCGACAGTTTGTCCAGCCCCAGAAGGCTGATCACCCCGCGCAGGGTTGTCCCCTGCACGATCAGTGTGAACAACGTAAAGCCGGTTGCCAGAATACCCACCAGACGCTTGGTTTCCACCGGCACGCGCAGGCTTTCGGTCACCGCCAGCGCCAGCGCCAGCGTCACCGCCCCGCGCAAACCGCCCCACATGATGGCAATGCGGTAAGGGCGCTGGATCTTGGGCGACAACCCCAGACGCGTCAGCAAGGGCAGCAATCCGAACAGGATGATCGCGCGGGCGACAAAGGCTGCAAGGATCACCACAACGACCAGCAGCAGATCCGCCAGCCTTACATCGCCCAACAGGCGCGGAATCAGCAGCGCGGCCAGAATAAAGATCAGCGCACCGGCCCAATGCGACAGCAGGCCCCAAACCTCTTTCAGGTTCATCCAGAAGGCGGGCGACAGACGGCCCGGACCCATGAAATTCAGCGTCAGACCGGCGGCCACGACGCCGATGACCCCCGATGCACCCAGCAGTTGTTCCGCGCCGATATAGGCCAGATAGGGCACCGCGACCGACACGGAAATCTGCGCCGTTTCGAACCGCGAAAACAGTCCCATCAGCATCAACGCCACCCGCGCCGAGAACCAGCCCGAAAAGATACCGCCGACAATCAGGCCGGGAAACTGGCCCAATGCCTCGGACAGGCTGGGGTTGGGAACGCCCAGCATCACATAGCTCATGAACAGGCCGAACAATGCGATGGCGGCGGCATCGTTCAGCAGGCTTTCGCCTTCGATAATGCGGGCAAGGCGCTTGGGGGCAGACAGCGACCGGAAGATGCTGACAACCGCAGATGGATCGGTGGTCGAGACAATCGACCCCAGCAACAGACAGACCATCAAGGGCAATCCACTAACCCATGACAGCGTATAACCGATGGTCAGGGTCGCCACGACCACCGCGACCACGGCCAGCGTCAGAATGGGCACCCAGTCATCCAGCATCCGCCGGATGTTCATTTCCAGTGTTGCCTGAAAGATCAGCGTAGGCAGGAAAACATACATGAAAACGCTGGACCTGATCGGCAGCGCAAGAATGCCTTCAGCCAATGGATTGAAGGCATCGGTCAATTCGGTGTTCAGCAGGAAAATCGCACCGCCGCCGATCAATGTTCCAACCGCCGCCAGCATTACGCTGAAGGGCAATGTCAATCGCGCGGCCAGCGGCTCGGCCGTGGCGATCAGCAGGAAAAGACAGGCGGTGAAGGTGGTCAGCAGTACAATATCCATGCCTTTGGGAATAAAGGCAGATGTCGTCGTTGGAAAGCCCGTCGCACGCCATATCTGGAAAGAACGCTGTCTTGTGATAGCGAATTGAGTGTTCACTAATTCCGGTGCTTGAAAAGCCATCGCGCCGCGCACAGCTGTCATCTTCGATGGTCACAAGACCATTATGATCAACAAGCCATGGAAAGGAGGACGCTATGTCCTCGATGTTTGAACCTTTGACGCTTGGCGCGGTGACGCTGAAAAACCGCGTTGTCATGTCGCCCCTGACCCGCAGCCGCAGCGGCGACGACCGTATCCCGAACGAAATGATGGCGGAATATTACGCACAACGCGCGGGTGCGGGGCTGATCATCTCGGAAGCGACCAGCGTGACGCCAATGGGTGTGGGCTATGCCGCCACCCCCGGCATCTGGAACAAAGAACAGGCAGATGCCTGGTCGCATGTCACCAAGGCCGTGCATGATCGCGATGGCAAGATCGTCCTGCAGTTGTGGCATGTCGGACGGATTTCCGACCCGGAATTTCTGGACGGTAAGGCACCTGTCGCACCTTCGGCCATTGCCGCAGAGGGCCATGTCAGCCTGCTGCGTCCCATGCGCCCCTATCCGACGCCCCGCGCGCTGGAAACAGATGAAGTCGTCGAGGTCGTCGAAGCCTATCGCAATGCCGCAAAACTGGCCAAGGACGCCGGCTTTGACGGTGTCGAACTGCATGCCGCGAACGGTTATCTGATCGACCAGTTCTTGCAGGACAGCACCAACAAGCGCAGCGACCGATACGGTGGCTCGATGGAAAACCGTGCCCGTCTGCTGATGGAAATCACGGATGCCGTCAGCGAGGTTTGGGGACCAGACCGCGTCGGTGTCCATCTGTCGCCCCGCACCGATGCGCATGACATGGGTGATACCGACCCCAAGACCCTGTTCACCTATGTTGCGGATCAGCTGAAACAGCGGAAGATCGCATTCATCTGTCTGCGCGAATACGTTGCCGAAGACAGCCTGATGGGCGATATCCGTGCCGCCTTTGGCGGACCGGTCATCGCAAACGAGGGGCTGACGAAAGAACTGGCCGATACACTTCTGGCCGAAGACAAGGCCGATGCGGTCGCATTCGGGCGTGATTATATCGCGACGCCGGATCTGGCTGAACGTTTCCGCGATGGTCTGCCGCTGAACGAACATAACAGCGCGACATTCTATGCCGGTGGTGCAGAAGGCTATACTGATTATCCGGTCCATACCGGCGTTGCTGCCGAATAATCATTGATAATGGAAAAGGTCGGGCGATTGCCCGACCTTTTTGACTTACATGCGATCGCGGCTGCTGTCATCCGGACGACCGCCGCTTGGAAATGACGACACGGATACCATCTTATCGGCATCAAAGCCCAAGGTGGCCAGCTCTCGGCTGGTATAAACCTCACCTGCGCGGCGTTCGACCTGCACGGTATTGGTTGCGCGGAAATCGTTCATTGCGGGCTTGTCACCCATGTTTTCTGCGGCGGCGGGGACAGCTACGAAGGCGGTCAGGGCGGCGGCGATATATGCGAAACGGGTCATCTGTATTCTCCTGTCATCGGATAAGTTTTCTTAGCGTCTGACCATAGACACGAGCCTGATGACGGATCTGATGCAGCATACACGAAACCGTGATTAAATTTCGTGCGCGATTGTTTATGACGCAAATGAATATTCTATCCAACCGATGCGAAAAGGGCGGCCCTGATGGGTCGCCCTTTCATTCCCGACAATACTGCTGTGATTAGCAGCTGTAATACATCGCGTATTCGATGGGGTGCGGCGTATGCTCATAGGCATAAACCTCTTCCCATTTCAGGGCCATGTAGCCTTCCAGCTGGTCACGGGTGAACACGTCACCTGCCAACAGGAAGTCCATATCCTTGTCCAGTTCTTCCAGCGCTTCGCGCAGCGAACCGCAAACGGTCGGGATTTCAGCCAGTTCTTCCGGCGGCAGATCGTAAAGATCCTTGTCGGAAGCGGCACCCGGATCGATCTTGTTCTTGATGCCGTCAAGGCCAGCCATCAACAGTGCAGCAAAGCACAGATACGGGTTGGCTGCGGGATCAGGGAAGCGGGCTTCGACGCGCTTGGCTTTGGGCGATTCCGTCCACGGAATACGGACACAGCCCGAACGGTTGCGTGCCGAGAACGCGCGCAGAACCGGGGCTTCGAAGCCGGGGATCAGACGCTTGTAGCTGTTGGTCGACGGGTTCGTCAGGGCGTTCAGCGCCTTGGCGTGCTTCAGGATACCACCAATGAACCACAGGGCTTCCTGCGACAGATCAGCATATTTGTCGCCCGCGAACAGCGGCTTGCCGTCTTTCCAGATCGACATGTTGACGTGCATCCCAGACCCGTTGTCGCCCTTCATGGGCTTGGGCATGAAGGTCGCCGTCTTGCCATAGGCATGGGCCACGTTGTGGATGACGTATTTGTACTTCTGGATGTTGTCGGCCTGTTCGGTCAACTTTCCGAAGATCAGCCCCAGCTCGTGCTGCGCGCTGGCAACCTCGTGGTGGTGCTTGTCGACCTTCATGCCCATGCGCTTCATCGTCGTCAGCATTTCGCTGCGGATGTCCTGCGAGGCGTCGGTCGGGTTGACCGGGAAATAACCGCCCTTATGGGCTGCGCGATGGCCGGTGTTGCCCATCTCGTATTCGGTGTCGGTGTTCCATGCGGCGTCGGCTGCGTCGATCTGGAACGCGACCTTCTGCGGCGTCACGGAATAACGCACATCGTCGAACAGGAAGAATTCCGCTTCCGGACCGAAGAATGCGGTGTCACCGATCCCCGAGGATTTCAGATAGGCCTCGGCCTTTTCTGCGGTTCCGCGCGGATCGCGGCTGTAAGGCTCGTTCGTGTCAGGTTCGACAACGTTGCAATGCACGCAAAGCGTCTTTTCGGCATAGAACGGATCGATATAGACCGAGGCCGGATCGAGGATCAGTTTCATGTCCGACTGGTCGATCGACTTCCAGCCCGCGATCGAGCTGCCGTCAAACATGAAGCCTTCTTCGAAGAAGTCTTCGTCCACCAGATCACGATCCAGCGTCACATGCTGAAGCTTACCCTTGGGATCGGTGAAACGAACGTCGACATAGGCGACATCTTCGTCTTCGATCAGCTTCAAGACATCCTTGATTTCCATCTCTTCCCTTTCTTCGTGGTAACGGCCCGGCGGCATTTTTCAAACTGGCCGGGCCGAGAGATTCTGGTTGTTTACCCTGCTGCGATCAGACCGCGTCGTCGCCGGTTTCACCGGTGCGGATACGGATGGCCTGTTCGACCGGCAGAACAAAAATCTTGCCGTCACCGATTTTTTCGGTGCGGGCTGCGCCCACGATCGCTTCGACGGCGGCTTCGACCTGATCGTCGGGCAGCACCATCTCGATCTTCACCTTGGGCAGGAAATCGACAACGTATTCAGCGCCGCGATACAATTCGGTATGCCCTTTTTGACGTCCAAAGCCTTTGACTTCGGTGACGGAAAGGCCCTGCACGCCAACTTCTTGCAACGCTTCCTTCACATCGTCCAGCTTGAACGGCTTGATGATCGCCTCGATCTTCTTCATCGCTCTGATCCTTCCTCGCGGCTTGCCTGAAGCTTGATTGGCGCGTTTGTATGATGGCGTAAATGCAGCAGCATGATCTTGGAAGAGCGGAAACGCTTTGTCGCCCCATACTGCGTATAATTCGTGCATAATGACTAAATTATAGGCATAAACAATGCTCCATACCGTCGAAGTTCTTACCCCCGCCCAAATGCGCGCCACCGAGGACGCAGCCATCGCCAGCGGTGCTGTGACCGGCGCATCCCTGATGGAGGATGCGGGAAAAGCCGTTGCAGACCGGATAAGACTTCGCTGGCCGGTTCCCGGACAGGCAACCATCCTTTGCGGACCGGGCAACAATGGCGGTGATGGATATGTCATCGCGCATCATCTGCATCGCGTGGGCTGGAAGCTGCATGTTTTGGGGATGCATACCAAAGCAGCAGGTGACGCTGCTACCTTTGCAAAGCGCTGGTTGCAATCAGGACCCGTTCTGCCGCTAGAGTTGTCCAATTTGCAGCAGGGTCCGCAAAGCGATGTCTATGTCGATGCCATTTTCGGCACCGGACTGCCCCGCGCCCCTTCCGAAGATATAGCAGCGATCCTGCATCATCTGGCCGACAATGTCGCCGATCGCATCGTGGCGGTGGATTGCCCCAGCGGCCTGAACCTGACCAGTGGAAAGATACTTGCGCGTTGCTACGCAGCGATGACCGTCGCCTTTGACAGCCCCAAGCCCGGCCATCTGACCGCCGATGGCCCTGCAGTATGCGGAAAGCTGGTGATCCATGATCTGGGCCTGCAAGCATGGCGTCAGATTGCCCACCCTTGCATCACCGCCGCCGGACCTGCGCTGGCAGGGTCTGACAAGTTGGACACCGCATGGCTGTCCAAACGCGACAGCAGAGGGCATAAATTCACCCACGGGTCAGCTGTTATTATTGCGGGGGATTCAGGCAAAGGCGGCGCTGCCCGCTTGTCGGCGCGTGCGGCCTTGCGGGTCGGCGCAGGGCTGGTCACAATCTGCCCGACATCGCAGGCTATGCCGGAACATACCGGCCAGCCGGACGCACTGATGCGCAAACCTCTGGATAATGCTACAGAACTGACCGATCTGCTAAAGGATGACCGCATCGGCGCGCTGTGCATTGGACCGGGCTGTGGCATTGCGCGCGCGGCCCAGTTGCTGCCCGCATTGCTGTTGTCGGGCAAACCCGCTGTTCTGGATGCAGATGCGCTAACTGCGCTTGCAGGCGACCCGTCCCTGAAGACGCATGCCGGTTGCATCCTGACCCCGCATATGGGTGAATTCACCCGATTGTTCCCCGATCTGTCCAGCCGGCTCTCTGAAGGAAACACTATCATCTTGCCCGAAGCTGCCCGACGGGCCGGTGGGGTTGTTCTGCTGAAAGGCCCTGACACCGTGATTGCCGATCCATTGGGGCGGGTGCATATCCATTCCGCCTTTGACATCCCATGGCTTGCCACAGCGGGCGCAGGCGATGTGCTGTCCGGAATTATCACGGGTTTGCTGGCACGCGGCCAATCGCCCTTTGACGCAGCATGTATGGGGGTGACCCTGCATGCGGCTGCGGCGCGGCGCTTTGGCCCCGGTCTGATCGCGGATGATCTGCCCGAAATCCTGCCCGCAATAATTAATTCGAAATAGATGATTTTCCCTCTCGCACTTCAGAAAATGCTTTGCTAGAAGCCGCCAGACGCGGGTATGGCGAAATTGGCAGACGCACCAGATTTAGGTTCTGGCGCCGCAAGGCGTGGGGGTTCAAGTCCCTCTACCCGCACCATATTGTTCAACGACAATCGAATATGTGCAGCGCAACCGCCGTATGCTTGCGGACGTTGGGCCAATGCCATCAACTTCTTTCATGAATGGCACCCTACTGCGTTCCAGGGCTTGATCCGCTGCGCAGATTTCGCGATAACCGCCAGATATCAGGTCGAGGAATATCCTTATGCTCGTGCGCATCTATCAACCCGCCCGCAACGCTATGCAATCGGGCATGTCCAAGACAACAGGCTGGGTGCTGGAATTCCCGCATGCAGATGCGCGTGAAGTTGACCCCCTGATGGGCTGGACAAGCAGCAATGATACCCAAAGTCAGGTTCGCCTGCGGTTCGACAGCTGCAAACATGCAGAAGATTATGCCCGCGAACATGGTCTGGAATATGTGGTCCAGCAGCCGCAAAAGCGCGGTTTGAACATCCGCCCCCGTGGCTATGGCGAAAACTTTGCCACCGACCGTCGGGTGCCCTGGACCCACTGAACACTGACAAATGCCACCATTTCGACGGAATGGTGGCATCTTTGTTTGTCCCGCATTTCAGGCCATATCAACCTGTCGCGGGTTGGTCCAGAATCAGGTTCAGGTCCCGCATCTGATCCATTGTCAGAATATTGATATCCTCGGGCGGGGTACGCAGGGCCAGTGGCATCAGGCGCAGATCCACACCCATTTGCACGAGATAATCCATGACACTTGCCTGCGCGCGCTGAACATCAGCAACCGCCATAAAAGCAGGCAGAATCGTGTTTTTGCCAAAGTAATGCTGATGGACGCCGACAATACCGCCATCTGCAACCTGACGCAGGGTCCCGCCTGCAAGGATATAGGGACAGGCGGACAGGCAGACCGCGCCATCCTCGATGCGTGTTGCATAGCTGGCCGAGCGGATTGTGCGGCCAATCGCCAAAGCATCCGAGACTGATCCACCCGAACTGTCCAGCATCACCTGCGACGCCTGTGGCCGGCTTCGTTCCAGCCATTCGACAAAGCGGTCAGCGTCGCCCGGGGCGATCTGGCCGGTGATCCGGATGGTGTCGTCTTCCTCCTCGAACTCTAGCGCGCTTGGCATGGGACGCATGGCCGGTGTATCAGGGCGGGACGGGTCCGAGGGCCGCAGGTCAGGGCGATAGGGCCGGACATTTGGTCCTTCTGTGGCGGGGTTAAACAGGCCCGGCGCCGGATTGCCCGGTGCACGCATCAGATCGACGCCGACAATCGCCAGCCCCATCACCACCTGAGAGACAAGCACCGCGCGGATCACCCGTTGAGGAGAGGAGAACAGCCCCACCCCTAATCCACTCTGTCCTTGGGATCATCATGCGTAACATCCGGCTTCGTATCAGCGCGATACAGCAGGTCCGATGCCACAAGTGCTGCGCGCAATTCACCGACTGTCATACGATCGTCTGTATGCCCCTCGCCCCGTCCGGAACGGATGGCGGCCTGAACAACCATGATGATAAAGACCAGAACCGCCGGAAGAAGGTCAATGGAAATTGCACCTGCCCATGCCGGAACGAAGTTCCCTGCATAGACGATCACCGCATCTGCCGCCGACATGGGCGTGTAAAGCGCATCGTCAGGGGCAGGCAGTCCGATGACGGCCCCTGCCGCATCGTTCAGGGTCTGGGCGCGTTGTGCAACAAGGGTCAGGACCGAATTGATGGTGCTGGACTGCCCTGCCCGCGTTTCGGCGGTCGATCCGTCCAGTTCCGGCAGAACCACCGCATCCGACAGATCCTGCGCCGCGCGGGATACCAGTGGCGCGGGGTTCAGCTGGCGCAACTGTGTGATCAACCCTGCCAGTTCGACAGCATCTTCGGAAAATCGGACCGTCCGATCCTCTAGCGGGCCGGGCTCAACGGAAATGCCGCGCATTTGCGACAGGATCGTATTTCCTTGGGTAAAGGTCTGTGCAATCGGATCCTCGGTCTGGGTCAGCTGTTCTTCCAGCGCCAGCAATTCGGCGCTTTTCTGGGTCAGGACACGGAAGACCGCCCCGCGTCCCGAAAAGCCGGACAGGGTGCCGCCAGCCTCTTGTTCGGACAGATCCTGAAAGGACTGACGCACACGGGCGACATCGCGAACCAGCGATTGTCCGGCCACTGCATTGGCATGCGCCCGCTCAAGCGAGGTTTGGTAATGCTGCACCGTCTTGGCCATATGCGTTTCAACGGCAGCCCCGCCCGCCAGGGCGGCGGCGTTCAGCCATGACGACATGGCAACAATCGCAACAGCCCCCAACGCCATGGTCAACAAAAGCCCCACCCGCGACGCTGCGGAACGGACCGCGGGCAGCAGGCGCAGAAGATAGGACCAGAAGACGAAAATTCCCACTGACACCGCGATGGAATAGGCCAGCGCTGCAAATGTCGTCCACATTCCCGGATCATCCAGCAGCGTCCGCACGCCCAGATAGGTATAGATGCCCGATGCCGCCGACAGTACGCCAAGCGCAGTCGAGGTAAAGCTGTCCAGCCAGTCCAGATGACGCTCCAGCTCTCGGGCATAGCGGTCACCGGCGCGGTCGGTATTGGATCGGGAATTGGGCATGCATGCTCCGATGGGTGGATGTGGTAATGCCTGTTAACCTGAAAACGGGAACTCTCTCAGCCCCTGCATCGTCACAACTGCGTCAGGGCTGACGGGGTTGTTCCTGATTGCGGGTCGGAACCGTCACGCTTTCCAGCACCATCTGTTCACCACCCGACCGCGTGATGGCAAGACGCGTCCGGTCCAGCACCCTGATCGAGCCGCGCCCGATGGCCACGATCCCCTCGGCCCGCAGCTGCGCCAATGTGCGGTTCGCCGTCTGGCGTGAACATCCGGCAAATGCTGCCAGTTCGGTCTGGCTGATCTGGACCGAGGGACTGTTGTCGCTGGTCATTCCCAACAGATGGATACGCAGGCGATCCTCGGCTGCATAGAACATGGCAACGGTTTGCTGGCGGTTGTCCCGACACAGGCGGTTGTGGAAAATACCCGCAAAATTACGCAAGATCATATCAGCGGACATATGGCGCAGAACCAGCGCCGCATCGAACAGCATGACTGTCGTATCAGGTAAAGTCGTGCAAGTCGCAGCGCAAGGCAGGCCGGAAAACTGCTCGACCTCGCCCAGAACCTCACCGGCGCGGGCTAGATGGGCAAGGATGCGGTTGCCGTTAATGTCGATGAAACTGACCTCGATCCGCCCCGCCAGAATAAGATAGCCCCATCGCGCGGCTTCGCCCTGACGCAGCAATTCTGTGGGACGGCGCAGGTGCTGGACCGTCGTTTCGTTCAGCAGCATCGCCATCTGCGCACGCGACATGCCGTGAAACAATGCGGGATCACATTTTTCGATAACACTCAACCAGTCGATATTGCCGGCACAACGCCTCCAGTCAGAGGCGGGCACCGCAGGCTTTCCTTGGTTGATCGCATCGATCACGCGCGAACCTCTCAGAATTATCGACTTTTCGAATATAGACTGAAGATCGTTCAGATATACAAGAAATAGCCGGATTATTCGAGCGTGAAATACGCATGCCAGCACTGATCAGGAAGTAAAACGTGGCACGGGTAATAAAAAACTACTCTTCCCGATCAGTGCTATACCTTTGTACTTCACCTTTGCGGACTGGTATGTAACATGCGCGACACTCGGGGCATTTTGTCAACGATTTGTTAACGCGGCAGGCAGGTTTTTCCCTGAAACTTTCAGCTACGGCAGAAATTGCCCGCCTTCTTAGGGAACCGGTGCCGAATCCTGATGTCCGATATCCCAGAAAATGCCCGCCATGATCTGCAAAGCCTCGCGGCAAAGCGGCTTCAGGGCGTGTTCATCCGGTGCGTGTTGCGAACATCCCCGATAGGAATGCGGCACCCATATCGTCGGCAAGCCCAGAATATCGGCAAAACAGTCATTGGGCAGCGATCCGGCCAGATTGGGCAGGATGTGGGGATCACGCCCCACCGTCGCACGGACAGAGGCTGCGACAAAACCCACCCAAGGATGGGTCGGGTCCAGACGTGTCGCCGCAAAGATGCTTCGGTCATGCGCTTCGATCATGACATCAGGAAAGCCTGCGCGATCCAGATGTGCGCGCAAGGCCGGCAGGATCGCATCGGGATCAGTGCCGACAACATAACGCAATTGGCAGGTCGCACGGGCATGGCCGGAAATGGCATTCACCGGCGCTTCCGGAACGCCCGATTTCATCGCAAGGATGGCAAAGCTGTTCCAGCCAAACGCACGTTCGGCGGGCGTCAACGCTTCCTCGCCCCAGTCGCGGTCGATCTGCGGGCCGTCCCCCCCGTCGATCGGCAAGTCTTTCAGCGCGGCACGGACATCGTCGGTCAGACTGTCGATGCGCCATTCCGGAACCAATATCTGCCCCCGCTTATCGGTAACAGAGGCAAGCGCATGCGATAGGATCATCGCGGGATCAGCCAGCAACCCGCCCCAATTGCCCGAATGATGCGCCCCGTCCCGCAGATTTACCACCAGATCGAAGGTTGCCCCGCCGCGCGACCCCATGAACAGCGTCGGCACATCGGGTTGCAATCTTGGCCCGTCCGAGGCGATCAGCACATCCGCAGCCAGTTCCTTCTTGTGATCGCGAAACACCTGCGCCAAACCGCCTGATCCGACCTCCTCGCTCATCTCGATGACGATCTTGATGTTGAACCCCAGACAGCCGTTTTCTGCCAGCACCGCCTCTAATGCGGCGATATTGATCAGATGCTGGCCCTTGTTGTCGGCTGTGCCGCGACCGTAAAGGCGGTCGCCCTCTACGGTCAGAACAAAGGGCTGCAATCCTTCCCGCCACTGGTCGTGCTGGGCGCGGATGACATCACCATGACCATAAGTCAGCACCGTGGTCAGATCGTCGCCTTCGTGTCGCGTGCCAAGCAGCAAGGGGCCGCCGCGCGGATCGGGGTTGTCGATGATCCGGCAGGTGAAACCCATTCCCGTCAGCCGCGGCAGCATCGCCAGATCCAGATAGTCACGCAGCTTCGGCGCTGATGCCGGTTCCTGACTTTCCGTTTCGAAGGCGACCAGATCGCCCAGTTCGGATTGAAACATGCCCTTGTCGAAATAGGTCTGAACGCGTTGCAGGGCGGCATTTCGGGTCATTGTATTTCCTTCACGCTATACGGCGGCAATGTCGCTGTGATGATTTATATCAACGGGGCATCACATGGCATGCGCGGATCGTCGCCATATCCGGTCGACCGTCCAGCGATATCTGCAACAACGGCAATTTCCCCCCGTGTGACGCAAATATAAAAGCGTATTAAATCATCAGCCTTATTGTTGACTGTAATACTAAAGAATAATAGGTCTGCCTTAGCCAGCATTCGCCAGCCTCATAAGTCACTGCAATCCCAAGCGGTTGCAAAATACCCGAGGCGATGATGCTAAATTGCGACCCCTGTGCCGACACTGATCCCGACTATATTGCCGATCTGGCCAGTCTGCGCGCCCTGCTGATCTGCACCAAACGAGAGTTGGGCCTGAACCTGTCGCGGATACCGGTTGCCGATGGCTGGATGCAGGTCGAACTGGACCAGGATATGCAGACCGGTTTGGGGCGTATTACGTCGCTGACGCTGCATGGCACCCAAGGGGCGGCGGACATCGACGCAGGTCAGGCCTTGGCCTTGATGCTGGAGTGGCTGTCGGTCGAACAGGGGGCGGCGGCGGATCTGCTGGTGTCGCGCATTCTGAACAGCCGTGACCGCATCGCCGATATGGTTCCCGCACGTCTGGCCGCACCGCAGACCGAACCCGATTTCCTGACCGCCGAACAGGCATTGATCTTCGGTCACTGGATGCACCCCTGCCCCAAAGCCCTGACGGGAATGAGCGATGCCGAAGAACGTGCCATAACCCCCGACTGGCATGGCCAGCTGCGCCTTCATGCGCTTTCGGTCCGCGCGGATCTGGTTGACGGCACCGACCCTGATGTCATTCGTGAACTGTCCGGTATGGATCTCGACGCAGGTCCGGGTCGTGTCATCCTGCCCGCGCATCCCTTGACATGGGACCGTGCAAAGCAACAGCCGCAGATTGCCGCGATGCTGGAAAACGGCGACATCCGCGATCTGGGGCCTGTGGGGGATGCGTGGTGGGCGACATCCTCGGTCCGGACGCTGTGGCAGCAAGACAGCCAATGGCAGGTCAAGGTATCCTTGCCCGTGACCATCACCAATTCGCAGCGCGTGAACAAGCGGCATGAATTGCTGGCAGGTGTTGCCATGTCGGCGCGGATCGGCAAGCTGATGTCGCGCTTTGGTCCACTGCGGCTGATCGGTGATCCGCATTGGCTGACCCTGCGCCTGTCCGGCCAGCGTGAATCGGGGCTGGAGGTGATCTTGCGCGACAATCCGTGGCAGGGCGGAAAGGTCATGCAAGTGGCGGGGCTGGTGGCCGAACCACTGCCGGGGCAGAAATCGCTTCTGGCGCAGGTGATGCAGGGTCATAAACCCGCTGCGTGGTTTGACGCCTATCTGGCCTGCGCAGTTGCGCCCCTGCTGCGGATGTATGACGCCACAGGCATCACCGTCGAGGCGCATCAGCAGAACGCCCTGCTGGATCTGTCCCACGGGTTGCCGCGCCGCTGCGATATCCGCGACAACCAGGGCTTCTATGTCGCCCACGATATGGCCGACGCCGAATTACGTGCCATTCCCCAGCTTGTCTATCCCCGCCCCGAGGCGGAAGACGCGCTGGCCTATACCCTGATCGTCAATCAGGTCTTTGGCGTCATCCACCGGATGGCGCTGGACGATCTGCTGCCCGAAGCTTGTGCATTGGACCAATTGGCCGCGCATCTTGGCAAGCTGGCCCATCTTCCCGGTCATGGCGGGACGCTGGCATTGCGTTGGCTGACGGAAGCCTCACTTCCAGCCAAAGGCAATATGCTGACCCAGCTTGGCGGCACCGACGAGTTGCTGATCCCCGGTGAACGTGCGCCGATGATCAGGGTACCCAATCCCCTGCCGCAGCATATCGCAGCCAAGGTCCTTGCCGATGTTGCCTGAAACCCGCGCCCTGCGCCAAACAATCGAGGCTTTGGCATTCGAAGGCATCCTGCATCCCGCCCCCAACGGCTGGACCATCGGCAATCTGACGATCCGCGCGCCCCATCGCGTGCAGATGACCGGTCGGGTGCGACTGCTGGCTGGTCCGCTGGACCATCAGGGAAACCCGCTGACGCTGGAGATGCTGGGCGGCGGTCTGCAAAATGCCGGCTATAATGCCGATACCCTGCTGCTGGCCGTAAGCCGCAGCGCGGGTTTTCTGCGCGCCGCCGGACCGGTTATGCCCGACCGCCTGTCCCTGCGCGGGCAGGCGTTAGAGGCGGCGCTGTCCGAAGGCCACCCCTATCACCCCGGCTTCAAAGCCCGCATCGGATTTTCCGACGCCGATAACGCCGCTTATTCCCCCGAGGGCGCGGCGCCTATCCGTCCCCTGTGGCTGGCAGTCGATAACGATCTGATCACCCGCACGGGCAGCGATGTCGCGGCGGGGTTTGCGCCAGCTGGCGCGATACCGGTCCATCCGTGGCAATGGAACCGCCTGCGTGACAATCCGGTGATCGCGGGCTGGATGGCGCAGGGCCGTATCCGATTGCTGGACCACAGCGGTCCCGCAATGCAGGCGACCGCATCCCTGCGGACACTGGCCCCCGCAACGGGTGATCATCTGAAGCTGGCGCTTGGGGTCGGGGTCACGTCATCTATCCGCAATCTGGTGCCGTGGTCGGTGGCGGTCGCCCCTGCGATATCGGAATGGCTGATGCAGGTGGTGGCCAGCGACCCGCAGCTGTCCGGCTTGACGATCCTGCCCGAACATAGCGCGGCCATCGTCGGGCGTGACGAACTGGGCGGGCAACTGGCCGTCATCCGCCGCATCGCCCCACCCGATGATGCGGTGCCACTGTCGATGCTGTCGCTGACCGAACCCGATGGCAGCCCCGTCATCGCCCCATGGCTGGCCCGCCACGGCACCCGTGCATGGGTGGCGCAACTGCTGTCGGTCCTGCGCCCCGTCTGGCATCTGATGACCCATCACGGCATTGCGCTGGAGGCGCATGGCCAGAACATGCTGATCCGGCATGAAAACGGCTGGCCCATCGGCCTGATCGCCCGCGATTTCAGCGAAAGTCTGGAATATGTCCACGACCGTCTGGCCCGCCCCGACCTGCTGCCCGACCTGACCGTGATTGAGCCTGCAATGGCCGATGCCCCCGATGGTGAATATCACCGCATGGGGTCGCCCACCGATTTGCGCGATCTGGTGATGGACTGCCTTGTGACGCATGTGCTGTCCGATCTGGCCAATCTGTTGCACCGGCGCGGGCTGCTACCGGAAACGGCATTCTGGGCAATGACCCGCGATGTGCTGTGCCCTGTGGCCGGCTTTGACACCGACCTGCCGACCTATCGCGCCGAAAGCCTTGCTGCGCGTCTGCTGGGCGTGACGGCCACCCACCCTGCCCCAAATCCGCTAAGGACACCCGAACCGATGCCCGACCTGTTCTGCCTTGATGACCGCATCGTGGACCCCAACGACGCGGCCCTGCCCGATTTGATGCAGGGCCGCGACCCTGAACACAGCCGCATCGCATTGCACCTGACCGACAAGGCGGTGTGCCTGTCACAAATCCTGCGGCTGCGGGATGCAGGGGCGTCCTGTTATCCGATCCATCCCGAAACCCCCGCCGAACAGGCGCTGGATCTGGCACGTCGGGCGGGCTGTGACGCGCTGGCTCATGACAGCGGCATTACCAATCTGGGCCAAACGGCCCCCCACACCCCCGGCGGCGTCCTGATCCAGATGAGCAGCGGCACCACCGGCACCCCCAAGATCATCGCCCGCAGCTGGGCCACCATCGCCACGGAAATCAACGCCTATATCCGCGCCTTCCCCGAGGCAGCCGAGATGACCCCCGTTATCGCCGCTCCCGTCACCCATTCCTATGGGTTGATCGCGGGCGTCATGGTGGGTCAGGCGCGCAGGCATCGCCCAGTTGTGCTGGACAGCGCCAACCCCAAGGCCGTGCTGCGCCACCTGAAGGCCATTGACCGGCCCCTGCTTTATGCAGCACCACCGTTGCTGCATATGCTGTCACGCTTTGCAGGGCCGGACGGGCTGCATGCGGTGATGTCATCGGGAACGGTGCTGCCACAGGCGTGGTTTGACGATATCCGCACAGCAAGCCGCCATATGTTCCAGCAATACGGCTGTTCCGAGGGCGGTTGTCTGGCGATTGCCGCCGCCCCCATCAGCCCACAGGATATGGGCGCGCCCCTGCCCCATATTCGCATTACGGCGGGTGGCGATACGCCCGATGCGGTGATGATCCACGGTGCGGGTAACGATATCGACACCGGTGATCTGGGCACCATCGACGCGCGCGGGCACCTGATCTATGCGGGCCGCGCCGCCGAGGTGATCGATGTTGCGGGCCTGAACGTCTATCCCGACCAGATCGAGGCCGTTGCGATGGCTATGCCCGATATGCAGGATGCCGTTGCCTTTGCCATCCCCGATGCTGTGTCCACCCAACGTCCCGCGCTGGCCTATGTCGGTCAGGTGACCGAACAGGCGCTGGACGCCTATCTGGCCGACGCCCTGTCGCCCCGCCAGCGTCCCGCATTATTGATCCGTATGGAGCGCCTGCCGCGCGGCGCGAATGGCAAGATTGCCCGCCGCGATCTGGCCGCATCACTGACAAAGGCCACAGCATGAACCAGCCTAATACCATCCCGAACCCCGACGCCGTGCTGCAGACGATCAAGTCGATCCTGTCTGGCCCGATGGCCAACCCGCGCATGGATGCCTTTGGCCCCGACGCACGACTGGGCCATGACCTTGGACTGGATTCCGTCGCGCTGATGACGCTAATGCTGCATCTGGACGAAGCGGGCATCGACATGGCCGAGGATACCTTCGACCGCGCCCCCACCATGACCGTACAGGCACTCGCGCAGGCTTTGGCAGGCGTCACCCCAGCCAATGACGAACCTTTGGACATCAAGGTCCATTGCGTCGTCAGTTGCCTGTGTCAGGCGCTGAAGGATAAGGGCGGTATCGATCACCGGCCTTTGTATATGGGGTTGTGGGACGGTCAGGTGATTGTCGACGACAAGATGCGCCTTTCCTATCACGCCGAAAACATCGACCACGGGTTCTATCTGGACTGGGCGCAGCGGTTGTTCGGGCTGGATGTCACCCGCTGGTATGATGATGCGGCCCCCAAGGCCGACAATCTTGCGCGGCTGCAAAGGCTGTTGGCCGACTGGCGACCCGGCCTCTATGTCATGCCGATGGTGGATATGTTCATGTTGCCATCGCGCGACAATAAATTCGCGCAAGATCCATTCCCGCATTACGCCCTGCTGCAACCGACCGCGGACGCCGCGACATGGCTGATGCGCGACCCTGATTTCCGGTGGGAGGGCGACGTCCCCGCCGCTGATCTGCGTGCGGCCTTTACGCGTGGTACCGTCGCGGGCGGCTTTGCGTTCGACAACGCCGATGCACATGCGGCCAGCGACGCAAATATTCAGGCGATGTATCAGGCAACATTCGACGCCGATGCCACACCGCTGATCGACGCCATCCGCCGGATTGTACAGGCGCACGCGACATTTTTGCCCCGCGCCGATCTGGAAAACGCCCTGCGCGAACTGCCAGTGATTGCGATCCGAAAATACGCCTATGAACATGCGCTGGCGATTTTTGGTGATATCGAGGGCGATGATTATGACACCTTCGAGGAATGCTGCGACCGGATCGCGGCACTGCATGGCGGGCTGAATGCGGTACATCTGCGCGCGGTTGCCTATGGTCGCAACGGCGATGCCGGTGATCTGGCACGCGTGATGCAGGAACTGGACCGTCTGACCGAACTGGAGCGTGGCATCAAGGCGACACTGGCCGAATGGCATGCCCGCTGGTGGGGGGGCCGCGCATGAGCATCCACGCCTGTTCCGTCGCATTCCGCCACAGCAGTCCCACAGCAGCGGGACTGGCCGCCTATACCCGCCAGCACGGCTTTGACGGGATCGAGATCTGGGCACCCCACGCCCGCGAAATGGCTGATGACTGGGACGCACTGCCCGAACGCCCCGATGTGGCGATGCTGTCGGGATATCTGCCGCTTGGGACATCCGGTTTCGATCTGGTTGAGGCGCAAGGTCTGGTGGATCTGACAAGCCGCTGGCAAGCCCCGAAACTGCGCTTGTTCGCGGGCCAGATGGGCTGGGATCAGGCAAGCGCGGTTGATCGTGCGGCTATTATACGCGACCTGCGTCTGGTCGCCGGTATGGCGCAGGATCAGGGACTGCAGATCGCCATCGAAACCCATCCCGGTACGCTGGCCGACAGTCTGACCGCAACCTGCGATCTGATGCAGATGCTGGACCATCCGGCCATCGGCCTGAACTTCGATGTCCTGCACGTCTGGGAAGGCGGCACCGATCCTGTAGCCGCATTGGACAGGTTGGCACCCTATCTGTGCCATGTGCATCTTAAAAACGTGACCACGCGGGACAGGTTGACCGTCTTTGCGCCCGGAAATGTCCATGATGCCGATGGCGACCGCACAGGCATGTGCCGCTTGTTTGACGGCGTTCTGGATTATGACCGTATCCTGCCTGCCCTGCCGCAGCGCTTGGATATGTCGCTGGAATGGTTCGGTCCCGATCCGGCGCAGGTGATGGCCGGTGATCTTGCGGTGATCCGACAAACCGCCAACCGCAAAGCCGCATAGGAAAAAGGCCCGACGGAATGTCGGGCCTTTCGCTTTTCAGAAGCTGCGTTCAGAAGCTGACAGACAGCGACAGACCGATGCTGCGTCCGGCCTCTTTCTGGCCATAGACTTCGGCGTAATCACCACCATAGCTGGCGCGATCGATGTAATCGCGATCAAACAGGTTGTTGACCTCGGCGCGGACGGTCACGTTGTCATATTGTGCGGGTTCGTATTCCGCAAAGACATCGACGACGGTATAGCTGGGCCAGTCGCTGGTCGCATCTGAACCGGTGGCTTCTTCGTCCAGCGTGTGCTGGATGACGCCGCCCAGTTCCAGACCCGACATCACCTCGTGACGTGCTTCCAGCGTCAGGATACGACCGGGGATCGTGCCCAGATCCAGCAATTCATAGGTGGTGGCAGCGCCGCCATCGACCTCGACGTCGGTATCGCTGTAACGCAGCGTGGCATAGCCGCCCTGCCAGTCCTGACGCGCCGACAAACGGAAACCTTCGCTGTCCACGTCATGGGTGACCAGTTTCTTGCGGGTGTTGTTCAGACGGGTGCGGAACAATTCACCGCCAAGGGTCGTGTTGCCCGTGGTCCATTCGACGCCCAGAATGGTGTTATGTGCCCGCGAATGGGTCAGGTCGTCATAGGCGTCATCGGCCTCATAGGCGTCATAAAGGTCATAGACAGCAGCCAGAGGCGTGCCGCCGAAGACCGTCGAATAGCCCGCGTCGAATTTCAACGCATCGGTTGCATGCCACGTCACCGAGGCATTGGCGCTTGCACCTTCGGTATCGACCGACTGGCCACCGGCACCGGTGAAGCGGCTGACATCATAACGCACACCGGCGCCGTAATCGAAACGGTCATAGGTACCGCGTGCTTGGGCGTATGCGCCCGTGTTGGTCACATCTTCGCGGTAATAGCCATAGGCGTCGTTATAGATGCCTTCATAGATGGCCTTGCTGCGGCTGTGTTCGACACCGGCAGTGACATCCATCATTCCCAAGGCAAAGTGGTTCTGGGCCTTGATGGTAAAGGTATCGGCGTCACCCTCGTTATAGTTCGAGGAATAGCTGCCGTCATCGTTCAGGTCATAGGTGTCCAGATCGCTGTTGGACTGGGTCACGATGAATTCCGGGTCAAACAAACCGTCGGCGGTCAGACGGCGCAGGTTCAGGGTCTGGGTCGTCTGTTTCAACGAATAACGGCGTGCCTCGTTCGTGCGGCCTTCGACACCGCCAAGGTTGGCGCGATAGGGGCGAAGGGCATCATCGACGACCTGCGTCAAACCGAATTCGGCACGCCAGTCGCCCATTTCGGCGCCCAGCTTCAGCGCATAGCTGTCCAGATCGGCACCCGAATAATCGACATCATCACCGGCGCCGTCTTCGTAATCATCGCCCGTGACGCGCTTGACGTAAAGCATCGCATCCACCGGACCCTGACGGCCATAAAGCGTCAATGCACCTTCCGCCGTGCTCCCGTTCGAGGCATAGCCCGTCGTGACCACGCCGCCGAAGGTCTGTCCGTCTTCCAGCAGATCCAGCGCGGATTTGGTTTCATAGGCGATGCTGCCTGCCAGCGCGCCAAAACCTGCATCCGCAGGTGCGACGCCTGCATCGACGGTCACTGCTTTCAGCAGGTTCGGGTCGATGATATTGGTGCCGGTATGGTGGAACATGCGGTTGTTCTGGGCCGCACCGTCAACTGTCACCGACAATTGCTGCTGGTCGATCCCGTTGACGAAAACACGTTCGGTGATCGCCATGCCGCCGCCGACAATGACGCTGGGTTCGGCGCGGAAAACATCTTTCAGGGTTCCGTTGCGCGCATCGCTGATCTGGTCCTCGGTCACGCCCACCTGACTGGTGGACAGCTGATCAGCGGTCAGCGTGATCGGCTCTAACACGATGGGTTGTGCGAATGCGAAAGCAGGGAAAACGGCAGTGCCAAGCAAAAGCGCTGCCAGACTGGTTCTGGACATGGGACGTCTCCATCGAGTGCAAAGATTGGCTTGCGATGGCGACGATCCGCTGTCCGCTGGCTGGAAAGCGTTTTAGTCGGATTTATTCCTGCAAGTAAGTGCATATGTCACGCAAATGCGAGGTGTTGCACATTCGCATGCCTTCACCAAGGTTCGGGCGCTTTGCCGCGTCAGCCGGTTCTGACGCGGCAACAGGGGTTATTCGTCTTTCGTTGCCTCTGTCACGGCCAGATCGGCCAGCTGCATCACGGCGTCGCGTGATGAGGCGACTGCGATAAAGCGGGCGTTGTGACAAAAAATTGCACCCTTAACGCCCGAGGCGGCTTCCAGCGCCTCATCTGTCAGACCGGCCCATGCGGCAGGCAGATCGGCGCGCAGCTCGAACCCGTCATCGGCCAAACGGATGCCAGTCAGCGTCCATTCGGTGCCGCGCGGGGTGGCCACAAACAACAGATGGTCGGCACCCGCCTTCAGCACGGCAGACCGGAAAGGCATCCCGCGCGGCAGCTCCAGCACTTTGCCATCACCGGCTTTTTCGATCGCCTCCATTACTTGCGATTCAGCGCGCAGCTTGGATGATTTGCGCAGGATACGCGCCTCGGCAAAGGCGCGGGCGATGTGCAGCGCGGCGTGGAAAGCCTTGTCATCGGCGTCGGGATCATCATTGTCGAAAACCGGCTTCAGGCCTTCCAGCAATGATGGCAGGGTCATATCCGACAGCAACGGCCCTGCGGTCGAGGGACTTAGCTTACCGTTATCGACCAGATCGATCGGCAGAACAAAACCACGGTCGAAAGAGCCGTGGACCTCGGCCAGATCATGTTCGGGGATATCCATATCGCGCAGGTAATCCATGCCGAAATGCTTCCAGATCAACCCGAAAGAGCTGTAGGGCTGGCCATCTTCGCGCAAGGGGGCGTCGGGCTGGTGGTGGTCGAAGATGTTCTTATCGGCATCATAATCGCGGCCCACGTCATAGATCACGCGCCCTTCGGCGGGGGTGGTCAGATCGCGGTCGCGGGTGCGGATCAGCGTTGAATCGGGGAACAGGCGGGTCAGGATGACGCTGGACATCAGTTCATCTGCGTGGAACGCGCCGGAGTGGGTCACAAGTTGGGTAACGGACATGGACGGGGTCTTTCGAATAAGGACCGCCGCCCGAACCCAAGGCTCCTGACGGCGTTTGACGGGCTGTTTGCCCTAAAATCTTGCCAAGCTCAATCAGGCAGGCTGATAGCCCCCTGATGCGGTGATCAGATGGCGGGTGTATTCCTGTTCGCCCGCACCGCTGCGCAGGGCATCGACCGACATCACCTCGACAATGCGACCGTGCTGCATGACCGCCAGCCGGTCGCACATATGCCCCACCACCGACAGATCGTGGCTGACCATCACATAGGTCAACCCGTGTTCACCCCGCAGATCGGCCAGCAGGTTCAGGATTTCGGCCTGAACGCTGACATCCAGCGCACTGGTCGGTTCATCCAGCAGCAACAGACGCGGTTCAGCCGCCAGCGCCCGCGCAATGGCCACGCGCTGACGCTGACCACCCGATAGTTGGTGCGGATAGCGGAAACGGAACCCTTTGCCCAAACCGACATCGTCCAGCAGCTTGGTGATGCGGCTGTCGATGTTGTCCATGCCTTGCAGGCGTAAGGTTTCGGCCAGAACCGCATCGACGGAATGGCGCGGGTGCAGGCTGGCATAAGGGTCTTGAAACACCATCTGCACGGTCTTGAAGAACGCACGGTCGCGGCGGTCGGTTTTCAACGCCTTGCCGTCAACGGTAATATCCCCCGACCATGTCGGGATCAGCCCCGCAATCGCGCGCAGGATGGTGGACTTCCCCGAACCGGATTCCCCGACCAGACCAAAGCTTTCGCCCGCAGTCACGTTGAATTCGACGTTTTTGACCGCATTGACGCGGTCAGGCACAAGCCCGAACCAGACGTTCAGATTTTTGACGTTCAGCATGGCTTACAACCCTCCGGGCAGGTCGGTGTCAGCATGGGGCATCAGTGTTTCCCCGTCGCGCCAGCTGTCCTGACGTTGCAGAACCGGCAGGCGTTCCATTGGCGCCTCCAGTCGCGGCAGGCTGGACAGCAGACCGCGGGTATAGGGGTGCTGCGCGTTATGCAGGTCCTTGGCCGCCAGCGTTTCGACGATACGACCCGCATACATGATCAGCACGCGGTCGCAGAATCGCGCCACAAGGTTCAGGTCGTGGCTGACAAAGATCAACCCCATCCCGCGATCACGCACCAGACGGTCCATGATGTTCAACACCTCGGTCCGGACGGACACATCCAAGGCGCTGGTCGGTTCGTCGGCGATCAGGATGCGCGGATCGGGGGCCAGCATCATGGCGATCATGATGCGCTGGCCCATGCCGCCCGAAACCTCGTGCGGATAGGCGTTCATCACGCGTTCAGGGTCGCGGATCTGGACAGCCTGCAGCATCTCCAGCGCCTTTTGACGGGCGGCGGCACGCGGGGCCTTGGCGTGCAGGCGATACGCCTCGATGATTTGCTGGCCGACGGTCATCACGGGGTTCAGGCTGAACTTGGGGTCCTGCATGACCATACTGATGCGCCCGCCACGGATTTTCCGCATCTGGCGGTCGGAGAGGTTCAGGATGGATTCCCCCTCCAGCGTCATCGATGTGGCGGCGACCTGCCCCGGTGGCCGGACCAACCCCAGAATGGCGCGGCCCGTCATCGATTTGCCGCTGCCGGATTCGCCGACCACGCCCAGACGTTCGCGGCCCAGATCAAAGCTGACCCCGCGCACGGCCTGAAAGCTGCCCTGACGGGTCGGAAAGGTCACGCGCAGATCGCGCACGGAAAGAAGCGGAGCGTCGGTCATGACTTGTCTCCTTTCGGGTCAAGGACGTCACGCAGCCCGTCGCCCAGCAGGTTGAACGCGATCGAGACGGTAAAGATCGCCAGACCCGGCATGGCGGCGACCCACCAGAAGTCCAGAATATAGGTTCGACCATCCGAAATCATCGCCCCCCATTCCGGCATCGGTGGCTGTGCGCCAAGGCCAAGGAAACCAAGACCCGCCGCCGACAGGATGATCCCTGCCATATCCAGCGCCACCCGCACGATCAGCGAACTGACGCAAAGCGGCCAGATATGACCGATCAGCAGCCGCAGCCGCCCCGCGCCCTGCAAACGGGCAGCGGCGATGAAATCGGCGTGGCGGATGGTCAGCGTTTCCGCCCGCGCAAGGCGCGCATAGGGCGGCCATGCGGTCAGTGCCAAGGCCAGAACCGCGTTGCCGATGCTGGGGCCAAGGGCGGCGACGAATGCCAGCGCAAGGATCAGCTTGGGGAAGGCCAGAAAGATGTCAGTGATCCGCATCAGCACCTGATCGACCCAGCCACCGGCAAAGCCTGCAACCGTGCCGATGAACAGCCCGATGATCGGCGCGATCAGCGCCACTGTGCCGACGATGAACAGCGTGATCCGCGACCCGTGGATCAGGCGGGACATGATATCGCGCCCCAAGCCATCGGTGCCCAACCAATGCGCGGCAGATGGCGGTTGCAAACGCGACCCCAGATCCTGCGCATAGGGGTTTTGCGGGGCGATCCATGGTGCAAAGATCGCCATGCCGATCAGCAGCACCAGAATGATCAGCCCGACCATCGCCAGTTTATTGGCGCGAAAGGTCAGCCAGCCTTGATAGATGGCCCCAAGGCGCGCCTGTCTGCGGGTCTGGGGGGCGTCGGACAGCAGCCAGTCGCGACGGGATAAGGTGTTGCTCATTTCGACCTCGGGTCAAGGACGCGGTACAGCAGGTCGCTGAATAGGTTCAGGACGACGAAACAGACGCCGACGACGACGGTGCCGCCAAGAACCGCGTTCATGTCGCCCGACAAAAGGCCGCGTGTGATGTATTGGCCAAGACCGGGCCAGCTGAAGATGATCTCGGTCAGGACGGAGCCTTCCAGAAGCGAGCCGAAGGACAGCGCGATGACCGTGGTCAGCGGAATAGCGATATTGCGGAAGGCGTGACGCCAGATGACCGCGTTTTCTGACATACCCTTGACGCGGGCGGTGATGACATATTCCGCCGACAGCTGTTCCAGCATGAAGCTGCGGGTCATGCGGCTGATATAGGCAAGGCTGTAATATCCCAGCAGGCTGGCCGGCAGGATGATGTGGCTGAAGGCATCGCGGAAAGATGCCCAGTCACGCGCCAGCAGGCTGTCCAGCAGGATCATGCCGGTGACGTTCGGCACCATCCCGTCATAGATGATCCCCTGACGGCCCGGTCCACCGACCCAGCCAAGAATGCCATAAAAGATCAGCAGGCCCATCAGGCCCAACCAGAAGATCGGCATGGAATAACCAACCAAGGCCACGACGCGGGCGACCTGATCGATAATCCCGCCCTTGCGTGCGGCAGCAATGACGCCAAGCGGCACACCGATAAAGATGCCGATCAGGGTGCCAAGGAAGGCCAGCTCGAACGTGGCGGGGAAAACGCGTTTGATATCGTCACTGACCATTTGACCTGTCGAGATGGAGCGTCCGAAATCGCCCGTCAGCACGTCGCCGATATAGCCGATGAACTGCACGATCAGCGGGCGGTCCAGCCCCATGGCGATATAGGCGGCGTCATATTGCGCTTGGGTCGCGCGGTCACCGACCACCTTCAGCACGGGGTCAATGGGCATCACGCGACCGATGATAAAGGTCACCAGCAACAGGCCCAGCAGGGTCAGGGCCAATGACAGAACCGTGCCCGCGATACTGCGGGCCCGCCGCCTGCGGATGGCGCTGCGATGCGAGGGGTCGGGACGGTTTGCGCCGGAGGAATCCCCCCCGGCGCCCGTGGTGTCGGTCATAGACAAAGCTTATTCGCCCTTCGTCACCTGACGGTAAATGACCGAGGTCACCGCGCCGCCGCTGAACCAGTTCTGGACGTTATCCTGCAAACCGGCCTGTTCGATCCGCTGGAACAGCGGGATGATAGGTGCCTCGGCCTGATATTGCGCCTGAATGTCCTTATACATCTGGGCGCGCTTTTCGGCGTCCTGTTCCAGCGTTGCGGCCACGGTCGCCTCGTTCATTTCCTCGGGAACGGCGTAAGCGTTGCGCCATGCCAGCAGACCGACGGCATTCGCCTCGTCGCTGTTGTCGGGGTTGAAGGCGAAGGTGGCGGCGTTGGTGTTGGGGTCGGAATAGTCGGGGCCCCATTCGCCGATAAAAATCGGCACTTCGCGCGCCCGATAGGCGTCCAGCACCTGCGCGCCGGTCATCTGTTCGATCTCCAGCGTCAGGCCGGCCTGCGCCATGGATGCCTGCAAGGTCTGCGCGACGTCGATATATTCGCGCAGATCGCGGACACGCGTGGTAATGGTGCCACCTTCGACGCCAGCGTCGGACAGTATCTGCTTGGCCTTTTCAACGTCATAGCTCCAAGGCTGGTCTTCCAGCACGCCCAGATAGCCAAGCGGCAGAAAGGCCTGATGGGTGGTGAACTGACCTTTCAGGAAGCTGCCGGTGATGCCTTCGTAATCGACCAGATATTTCATCGCCTCGATCACGGCGGGGTTGGACAGCAGTTCGTCCTTCTGGTTCAGACCCATATACATCATACGGCCACGCGGTTCGTCCTGAACCTTGACGCCATCAACCGATCCGACGCTGTCTACATCCGTCGGCGTCAGGTTGCGGGCCACGTCGATGTCGCCCTGTTCCAGCAGCAAGCGCTGTGCGCTGGATTCGGCGACGTTGCGCACGATCACGCGCTTCATTGCGGGCGCGCCCTGCCAGTAATCCTCGTTCGCGGTCAGTTGGACAGCTTCGTTGGGACGCCAAGTGGCAAGGGCATAGGCCCCCGACCCTGCTTCGTTCGTATTCAGCCAGCCATTGCCCATATCTCCGTCCTGTTCATTGGCAAGGACGGTTTCCTTATCGACAACACTGGCAATATTCGCGGTCAGGCAGTTCAGCACAAAGGACGGCGCATAGGCCTTATCCAGATTAAGGGTCAGGGTATTGCCGTCAAAGGTCACCATCTCATCGACATTATCGGCGGTAAAGCCGAACTGGGTCAGGATAAAGGCGGGGGTCTTGTCCAGCTTGACCGCGCGGCGCAGCGAAAATGCCGCGTCTTCCGCACGGACCGGATTGCCCGAATGGAAGGTCACGCCTTCGCGCAGCGTAAAGGTGATCGAGGTGCCGTCCTCGGACACTTCCCAGCTTTCGGCAAGGCTGGGTTTGAAGCCTGCTTCCATATCCAACGGGTCGAAATCGACCAAACGGTCATAGGTGTTGTTGTTCACGTCGTTGCCCGAAAACTCGAACGTCTGGGCGGGATCAAGGGTGATGATGTCGTCGATGGTATGCGCCACAACCAGCGTATCAGCAGGCGTTTCGGCATAGGCTGCCGTCGAAAACGCCAATGCGGAGGCCAGCAACGCGGCGCGTGTGGTCAATTGAAATGTCATGCTTTTCTTCCCTGAAGATGTCCGTCTGATCCCCGCTTGATGGGGGCTTCACGCCACGCAGGTTGACCCAAGGATAAGCACTTCGCAAGTGCGACCGGCCTTGCAGCCCAAAATAACGCCTAAAAAAGGTGCACTTGGATAAATATGCATGGTATGCACATCTAGCAACCCAAGGTTGTTAGTGGATATTTTAAAAACTATGCACAAATTGGGGAAATTAAATGGCTGGTATTTTCCATTCAATTACTTGCATGACTGTTACCGATATTACAGCATATCGTTAGTTACTGCTGATTTGACTTTTTAAAATGAAGTTAAACGTGTTGAAAGGCAGATAATATGGCTCTGACCATTGTTGATCCAAGCGCAACCGATATCGAATATACGTCTACGGTAAGCGTTAAGTTTTCGGGTGTTCATATCGGGGGCGGCATTTACTTCAGCGCCAACCATGATCCGAAATCCGGTGGTGGTTATACAGCAACCCCCCAAAAAAGTCTGGACGGTGAATCGGAAAGTCATCGCGCAAACGAATATGAATATACCTTACCCGACGATGGTTCACCTTGGAACGAATATCGTGACGATTTCGCCAGTGGAACAGACTATGTAAAAGCCGGTTTCGATATGAGCCTGCAAGCCGGCCATCGCCTAACGAGCACCGGCGAATTTTACGACGGGCCGGCAGCATCGCTGTTGATTGCAAACGATCCGGACGATCTGTCGGGCACCGTGACCATTACAGGATATCCTTCGGCTACCTACTCTGAAAACGGAGAGGCAGGTGTCTTGCACGAGACCACGGGCGAATTACTATCAAGCAGCTATACGGAACAAGATATTGATGGTGATATAGGCGGTTATTTCACGGTCTATGGTGCAACGGTCGTTGGGGGGATGAGTGGATCCGGCAATTATCTGGATTACGACGCTGACGGGGACGGAGTTGCGGAAACCTACCTGATCGGCACAACGTCCCGTACGGGGACGATTACATATTCCGACGGCACAGTTACAACTTATACCCAATCAGCATCTTTTTCGCCCCATTACGCGGATCTGGCTGAAACCATCGAAGGATTATCCGGAAATAACGCCCGTGACGCCGATGATTTCGCCCGCATGACAATGTTATCTGCCCAAAGCTTGGGGTCGACAAACACCACTGTTCAGGGCCAATTTTTCCACGAGGACATCTATGGTGGTGTTAACGCTGACACATTACTTGGCGCAGGCGGCAATGACTATCTTTACGGGGCAGCCAATGATGACAGCCTTGATGGTGGCACAGGCAATGACACGCTTGATGGGGGTTCAGGAAACAATACACTGACAGGCGGCGAAGGGACGGACCTGTTCAGAGTTAGCAGCGGGTCAAATACCTACATTACCGATTTTTCGAATAATGATGGCGATATCATTGATTTAAGCTCGTATTTCACTACTATGGATGAGATGATCTCCGCCTCCTCGGAACAGGACGACGGATCATTGCTGATTACTCTGCCAAGCGACTCGGCCAGCGGCAGCGTCACCATATACGATACAACAATTGCAGATCTGAACCGGCTGAATATCAATGTCGTTTGTTTCTGTGCAGGGACCACTATCCAGACTCCTACTGGCGCGCGATTGATCGAAACGCTTAAGGCCGGTGATCCCGTCACCATATATGACGGCAGCATCCGCATTTTGCGTGCCATAAATCGGCGGGTTCTTGGTTATAACGAATTATCCACCCGCCCCTATCTATGGCCCGTCAAGATTGCTGCTGGTGCATTGGGGAACGCGGTTCCTGCGGCAGATCTGCATGTCTCGCCCCAGCATCGAATTTTGTCGAACAGCCAGATTGCAACCCGCATGACAGGTACATCCACCCTGATTGCCGCAAAAGAGTTTCTGAATATAAAAGGCGTGTCACAGCCGCAACCGGATGGCCCGATTACATATATCCATCTGGTATTTGACCAGCACCAGATTATTTGCGCTGAAGGTTGTTGGTCGGAAAGTTTCTTTCCGGGAAAACAGGCAATGGCCGCACTGCCTGAAAAGATGAAACGGGAATATAACGAAATATTCGTTTCGGCAGAAAGTCGAATGGCGGCAACGAATATTCTGAAGGGGCATAAAGCGAAAAAACTGGTGATGCGGCATATTGGGAATGGAAAGCCGTTGCAGATGTCATATGATCAGAATTCTGCATATGCATAATGAAGATAGTGGAAACGCTGGTTATTTTTATGAAATGGACAGGCGGCAGAAAAGCACACCCATAACGTGCAACCCTGTTCGGTAGCCCATCTTGTCGAATAGCGCGCTTTGTCAGGTTTCGAACACCATCCGTTAAGCCGCGGATGGCAAATCCACCACCATGCCAAGCAACATTGACCAATTGCCCGTTCAGGAAGTAGCAGTCTGCATCACAGCAAGACATTCTTCGGGACTGGCGGGATATGCAGGATAATACGGCGGCTTTGACATGACCCGCATCCCCGAGGAACTGCGTATCGACTTTGTCGGCGGGGCGGTTGGCCATCGTTTGCGCTTTGGTGGTGGTCGCGGGCAGGCTTTGGCAAAAGCGATGGGACTGCGTGCGGGCAAGACACCGGCCATTGTCGATGCCACGGCGGGGCTGGGGCGGGATTCATTCCTGCTCGCCTCGCTTGGGGCGCAGGTCACAATGATCGAACGCTCGGCCAGAATGCATGCTTTGTTGACGGACGGCATGCAGCGCGCCTTCGATGAGGGGGGTGAGCTGCGCGATATTATCTCTCGTATGACGCTGCTGCATGGTGATGCCAAAGACCTGCTGCCCGAATTGGCAACCGAAGCGATCCTGATCGATCCGATGCACCCGCCGCGCAAAACCTCGGCCTTGGTTAAGCTTGAGCTGCGGCAGGTGCGCGACATTGTTGGCAGTGATGACGATGCAGCTGATCTGATGCGGGTCGCGTTGGAGTATGCGCAAAAGCGGGTGGTTCTGAAATGGCCTGCAAAAGCCGATCCGATACACGGGCTGCGCGCACCGTCACATCAAATCGGCGGGAAAACGACGCGCTATGATGTGTTCATGATCGCTTGACGTCCGCGCCCATGTTTTGGGCCAGATTCCCTGATCCACTGACGTGCTGCTATTGCCACGCCCTTGCCCGGCTGGCGGAGCGGATAAAAACACGTGGGTTGACGCGCGTCAGGGGATGGAACGCAGCGGGTTCCTGAGCTAAGGGGGTGCACTTGGACGGTTACCGTCGGCAAGGGCGGTCCGGACAGCAAGAGAATGGACAATATGACAGACACATCAAACGACTTTCGTCGCTCCATCGCGAAAATGGACGACGAACAGCTTCCCGTGCCCCGTCATCGCCTGCACGGCCCCCAGCATTTCCTTGGTCTTTATGCGGCAGAGCATGTCGCCGCGACCGAATTTGTCATCGGCGCGGCATTCGTGGCGCTTGGCGCAACGATGCATGACATCCTGATCGGCCTGCTGATCGGTAACGCCTTGGCGGTGCTCAGTTTCTGGCTGATCACGGCACCGGTCGCGGTGAAGACACGATTAAGCCTTTATACCTATCTTGAACAGAACATGGGCGAGCTGTTCTCGAGGTTATATAACGGTGCCAATGTATTAATTTTTGTTGTTATATCGGCTGCAATGATCACCGTATCGGCAACCGCGCTTAGCGTATTGTTCGACCTGCCGCCACAATTACATGCCTATCCGACCAGCCTGTCGTTTGTCGTTGTCGCGACATCGGCAAGTATCGTCGCACTGCTGGTCGCCTATTACGGGTTCAATATCCTGAGTGAGTTCGCATCGATCTGTGCACCATGGCTGATGGTCATGTTTACAGCAGGCGGGATGATCCTGATCCCTGCCCTAAGCGAATCGCTGAATGGCCAGACCACGCTGACAAGCTTTGCCGATTTTATCGACCTTGGCAGCGCCACCGTCTTTACCGGCATCAATGCCGCCGGAGAACCGGGCATCGGCATCTGGGAAGTCATCGGCTTTGCATGGGCTGCGAATACCTTTGCGCACTTTGGTCTGATCGACATGGCACTGTTCCGCTATGCCCGTAAGGCACGATATGGCATTTGCACCGCAACCGGCATGATGTTCGGCCATTATGTGGCATGGATTTCGGCGGCACTGATGGGGGCGGCGACAGCAGCCGTGATGAAAACCTCGATCGCGTTCGTGTCCCCAGGTGATGTCGCCTATCTTGCACTCGGCACTAGTGGATTTGTTATTGTAATCGTGGCCGGTTGGACTACGGCAAACTCCAACCTTTACCGTGCGGGTCTTGCCGCCCAAGCGGTCTTCCCCAATACTTCGCGGACCAAGGTGACGTTGATTGTTGGCGCAGCGGTCGTTGCAGGCAGCTGTTTCCCAATCATCTATCGCAGCTTCCTGCCGCTGGTGACCTATGCCGGTCTGCTGCTTGTGCCTGTCGGTGGCATTGTCTTCGCCGAACAGCAGCTGTTCCCTCGCCTTGGCATGAAGACCTATTGGCATAAGCTAAGCGGTTCGCGCCAGAACACGCCCGCGATTATCACATGGGCGGTGGCGTTGATCTTTGGCTTCGGGCTGAACCTGATCAATATTTTCCCGTTCTATTACCTATTCATTCCGACGTGGATCCTGTCGGTTGTGCTGTATACGCAGCTTGCCAAACGCGCAGGTGCCAATGGCAGCTGGCCCCGGGCCGAGGCCGAGCTGGCCGAATTCAACACCGCCGTGCAAGGCCACCATCGGGACCTTGCAGCGCGCGAGGTTCTTCAGCCGGTCAAAGATGATACTTTGGTCACCAAGATCATCCGTACTGTCTGGATCTTGATCGGTCTGATCCTGCCGATGGGACTTGCATGGCGGGTGCTGTTCAACAGCCCCGATACGGTGGCCTATCTGGCAAACCGCGAAATGTTCTATGATCTGACGATCTGGTGCACCCTTGTGTATTTCGTCTTTGCCTGGTGGGATCTGCAAAGGGCAAAGTCCTTCCAGCGTCTGGGCGATCTGATGAACGAACACGCGATCTGATCCATTTACTCGCAAAAAAAAAGCCGCCCGTCGAACATCGACGGGCGGCTTTTTTTTATATGATCAGCGGCGGCCCGTGATCCCCTCGATCGGTTGGGGTGGAACGGGCTGTGTGACCAGTTCGGGCCTGCGGCGTTCATAAAAAGCGTTCCCGCCAGTCACCAGCACATAGTGCATATTATTATAACCCGCCCGATATCCGGCTGTGTGGAAAAATTTCGCCTGCTGGACCATAGGATGGCGTTCCCCGCGCATGACCGAAACTGCCGCCTCTCTGATCAGCGGGGCGGATTTGGGATTCATTTTCTTGGTCATCACGCCGGGGGCAAACTGTCCTTTTTGCGAAACAACCCCGCAAACCGATCGCGGATAATCCCCAGAGGTCGCACGGTTCATCACCACGGTCCCCACCGCCACCATACCGTCGCGGCTGGAACGGTTGGATTCGAAATACATCACCCGCTCCATACACTCCAATTCACTAGGCCGCCCGAAACCGCCACAGGCCGAAAGAGCAGTTACAGCAGCAAGCGAAAGTACAACGGGCAGTTTGATATTCAGAAATCTCATTCGCGGCACTTCCTGCGGCTGGTTCAAAAGCGGTCCTTTGGAACCTAGCAGCATCCCCGCCCGCCCCTCAACGTCGAAACCGCTTCGCATTTGACAGACGGCCCGCCATCATGTGGTGGCCCGCCCGATGCCGATAGACAAATACCAAACGCCGATAGGACGCTGACAGACGCAGGTTTCTGCACCACAATAGGATAACCATCGCCCTGCACGGATCACGGACATCACATCCTATGGACCAGACCTTCATCGACCAGCTTGTCACCCTTGGTCAGTACCTGCTGGCACAGGGACAGATATTGGTCGCAAATCTTCTGCGGCCCTGGAATACCTATCAAGTTATCATTGCGTTGGTTTTGCTGGTCATGGCCCATATTTTACGGGCGGTTTTCGGCCCCCGCCTGCGCCAATGGATGCAATCACGCGAGGGGTGGCCGATGTGGCGCTTGCGCGTTCTGGTTCTGGCATACCGGCGCCTGCGATCTATATTCTTCGTTATTCTGGTCTGGATCACCGTCAGCATCATGCAGCAGGTGACATGGCCCAGTCGGTCCTATCTGCTGCTGTCCCTATGCAATCTGACGTTTGCATGGTTGATCATCGCCTTTGCAACGCGGTTGATCGCAAACCCCCTTTTACGCAGGGCCGTGCGATGGGCCGCATTGATCTGGGTGACATTGCGCCTGCTGGGGCTGACCGGCAACATGGCGCGGTTTCTGGACCAGCTGGCCATCGAGATGGGCGAGATCCGCATTTCGGCCCTGATGGCCCTGCATATGGTCACCACGCTTGTGGTCTTTTTCCTGATCGCGAAATTTCTGTCGCGCTGGCTATCAGCCCGCATCGCCGCCAGCGAGAACCTGTCGCCATCCATGAGGGTCCTTTCCGTCAAGCTGCTGCAGACCGCCCTCTTCATTCTGGCCTTCATTATCGGCCTGCGTGCAATCGGCGTTGATCTGACGGCTTTGGCATTCCTGTCCGGAGCGATTGGTCTGGGCATCGGTTTCGGTTTACAAAAGGTTGTTTCCAATCTGGTGTCAGGTGTCATCATCCTGATGGACAAATCCATCAAGCCGGGCGACGTCATCTCGATTGGGGAAACCTTTGGCTGGATCAACCATCTGGGGGCGCGCTATGCATCGATCTCGACGCGGGATGGCCGCGAATATCTAATCCCGAACGAGGATCTGATCACGGGACAGGTCGTTAACTGGTCGCATTCGGATGAATTCGTCCGGCTGGATATCCATTTCGGCACATCCTATGCGGATGATCCCCATCTGGTGCGCCGCATCGCCACCGAAGCCGCACTTACCGATGACCGCGTTCTAAGCACCCGCCCTCCGGTTTGCCACATAACCGGATTTGGCGATTCAAGCGTCGATTATGTGCTAAGGTTCTGGATCAAGGACCCGACCGGCGGACTAACTAACATACGCGGAAAAGTCTTTCTGGCGCTATGGGATACATTCAAAGTCCATAACGTCAGCATCCCTTTTCCGCAACGCGAAGTCCGTCTGCTGGATCGGCAATCAGGCCATCCAGCCTGATCCGGTGTTTTCAAATCCAACGGCGCATTTGATCCGGTTTAAGCACTTGCCGAGAGCGATCAGTGCCACTTCCAAAGCGGGGCTGCACTCAGATTGTTCGGCCCGAACTTCTACTCATCAACAACGGCATTATCAGGTAGTTTGGAAAACAAAACCCGGCTGCCACATCCGCGCAGCCATTAACTTCCCGGACCCCGACAGCCGAGAATGCAGACTGGTAAAGAACGCGCGGTTAAGCGTTCAAGTCTTATTAATAAAAACGGTATTTGGCGGAGACGAAGGGATTCGAACCCTCGAGACCCTTTCGGGCCTGCGCCCTTAGCAGGGGCGTGCCTTCGACCACTCGGCCACATCTCCGCTGATCCGTATATGGATGTCTTACAGAGGTGGCAAGGGCATTTTGCCAAGATATTTATTATTCTTTTTGTCGTAAAAATTTGCGGGTGGAGCAAAGAAGAATTTTCGACACCGTGACCGCAACATGCTGATTCAATAGCTCATTATAAATCGATCTGCCTACGTTCCGTATGCTGTACGACTGTTGCCGTTCTAGACCAACAACTAGGGCCCGTGGACATTCATCTTGAAGCAATCAGGGCTGCGGCGAGGTTCCAATTGGCGGTGTAGCTGCAATCGGTCTTGTCATAGCGTGTTGCTATACCTCGGAATTCCTTGATCTTTGCGAAGTAGTTTTCAACCATATGGCGCCACTTGTAAGCGTCTGCGTCGTAGTTACGCTGTTGCTTTCAGTTTGATTTCGGTGGGATCACGGCGCATGCCCCACGTGCATCCAGTTCTTCCAGGAGCCAGTTCGCGTCAAACGCTTTGTCTGCCAGAAGAGCCCCGAAGGGAACGTTACAGATCAGTGGCGCGACGCCTTTTGTGTCATGTGCCTGCCCGGGCAATAATAGGAAACGGATCAGATTGCCGAGCGCATCCACTAGCGCGACGATTTTAGTCGTCAGGCCG
>NZ_QQVY01000059.1 GCF_003590715.1 Paracoccus sp. JM45 | reverse complement strand
CAAAAGGTGGCATGAACACAAAGCTGCATGCCGTCACCGATGCGAAAGGCAGACCGATCCGGTTGTTCATATCGGCTGGGCAGGTCAGCGACTACACGGGAGCGGCGGCACTGCTGGACAGCCTGCCGCAGGCCGATTGGTTTCTGGCGGATCGGGGATATGATGCTGACTGGCTCCGAAAAGCGTTGCAGGACAGAGAGATAAAAGCCTGCATCCCTGGCCGGAAGTCGCGCAAGACGGCAGTGCATTACGATAAGCGGCGCTATAAAAGGCGCAATCGCATCGAGATTATGTTCGGGCGCCTGAAAGACTGGAGACGTGTCGCCACTCGTTACGACAGGTGCCCGGAGACATACCTCTCCGCTATCGCACTGGCCGCAACTGTCCTATTCTGGCTGTGATTAGGAATGAGATGCCGTAACGGGGCCTGCGCCGCGACCTGCTTGTTACCGTTGCCAAACTCAGGTCAATCTGGCGCCATTCCCGTATTGGATCCATCTGGAGGACTGCGGGATGAAACTGTTTGTCGGACTGGACGTGTCGCTGGAGAAGACCGCGATCTGCGTCATTAGCGAGCATGGGAAGATTATGAGGGAGGCGCAAGCGGCCAGTGAGCCGAAAGCGCTGGCGCGCTGGATTGGGAACCTGGACGGCACCATCGCCGCCGTCGGTCTCGAAGCCGGCCCCCTATCGCAATGGCTGCATCGAGGCATGACCGAGGCGGGTCTTAGTGTGGTGCTTATGGAGACCCGGCAGGTGAAGGGCGCCTTGAAGGCGATGCCGATCAAGACGGACCGACGGGATGCCGAAGGCATTGCGCGTCTGCTTCATCTCGGCTGGTTCCGGCCCGTCCATTGCAAATCCGTCTCGGCACAGGAAGTGCGCGCTCTGCTCAGTGCCCGCAAAGCCGTGCAGCAGGGCTTTATCACTCTGGAGCTGTCACTGCGGGGATTGCTGCGGAACTTCGGGCTGAAGGTCGGCGCGATCTCTCGCGGCAGGTTCGAGCACCGCATCCGAGAGCTGACGGCAGACAATCCGATGCTGTCCGCCGCGACCGAGCCGATGCTGCGGGCCCGGGCAGCCCTTCGGCAGGAGCTTGCGGGGCTGGAACGCCGGGTCCGTCAGTTGGCGCAAGACGACCCTGTCTGTCACCGTCTGATGTCGATGCCGGGGGTCGGCGCGGTCGTGGCGCTGACTTACCGTTCCGCAGTTGATGATCCCTCGCGGTTCACGTCGTCGAAAAAAGTCGGGCCATGGGTCGGCCTCACACCTTCACGAGAGGTGGTCGCAGGAATTCGGACCAGTTGCTAAGCTTTAGCGATTGACGAAGGACTGACCTGAGATGACGAAACGAAAGCGCTATTCTGCGGAGTTCAAGGCGAAGG
>NZ_QQVY01000058.1 GCF_003590715.1 Paracoccus sp. JM45 | reverse complement strand
GCCAGTGGGCGCGCCGTCAACACCAATCGCGCGCCGGTAAAGACCGGAAGACTTGCAGAACTTCAGCAGGATATCCGCCTGACGACCGGCCGCCCGTATCAAGATAGGGCGATTGCTGAAATTATGGGTGATATTCAGCCTAAGGCGAAGTGTTTACGGCGCGAATCAGAGAATCCGTTGATGTATCCGCAAAATGCGACCTTAACATCATGCTGGGTGTGCCAGTCTCGCTGCTAGACTGGATCTGCTTCCAGAGGCATAAAACACTGTCGACGGGTAGGTTATCAAAGCAATCATTTTTACGGCTAAGCGACAAGATTAATTCATGTCCGCTCAGGATGTACTGGCCGTCATCTGCGCCGTATTGTGCACTAAGGTCAGTATAGTAATTGCAGCCCGAAGGACAGTGACGCAGGGCCAACAGTCATTTCCAATGCCGGTTCACTTTATACGGTTGTGATAGTCGCGCCAGTGACGCGACTAAAGAAAAGGTCTCGCAATGAGCCATATCTGCTTTCGGATCAAGTACGAGATGAACGAGATCCCTTCAGGGCTGGATGTAGGTGATGTCTCTGGCCGGATGTTGGCGCATCCCACTTGCCGCAAACCGTTGTTGCAGCAAATTTGATGCAATGTTCAAAGCATGACTATTGTCGCTTGCAGCTGCATGTGATCCGGATGCCGTTCTAATGCATAGCCTACACAGGCGATGCGATCCGACCTGACAACCCGAATCCTTTAGTTTTGCGGCCATGTAAGGTCTGCAATAGATGCCGAAACCCAGCTTGTTCAGATCGCAGATATCGGCAAGGATCACATGTCGAAGCGCCGCTGGCTATACCATAGCCGTCGATGCTGCCACGCATGCTGTCCGTACTCTGTAACGCCCATCAATCGGACAGGGTGGCTACCCGAAAGAATACCTAAATCATTTTGCGATGAGCTGACACCTCTTGGTTTTCTTAAACAGGAAAAAACCAAGGCGCCGTTCTATCATTTCCAACGTTCTCCGGAAAAACCGTCCGCACGACTGCATCCTGAATTCGCTGAATTCGTGCTATATAGGCTTCTCTTAATGCAACCGATAGTTTTCCTAAAGAAGGATGTATCCTGCACAGATATATTCGCCTTGTTGAAGATTGCCTGATCATAAGATAGGATACAATTTAATGCCGTGCTAGGGCGCGGCCCAGTTCACTACGTGCGGCATCACGCTTGAGCTCGTTGGTGCGTATCGCTGGTATATTCTATCAATGTGCGGAAAAGTCGCTTTCAAAAGATAGGTGCGAAGTCCGGAAATGTCTAGGGCCCGTGGACAATCATACTTCCCATAGATTTTGATTTCTGATTCAAATCTCCCAAACGGAGGTTGGGATGAACGAGCAGCGCTTTGTGGTGACGGATCGTGTGTG
>NZ_QQVY01000057.1 GCF_003590715.1 Paracoccus sp. JM45 | reverse complement strand
CGGAGCGAACTTTACCACCCAGCGGTTTAGCGTCGCATGATCGACATTAATACCACGCTCAAGCATAATCTCTTCGAGATCACGATAGGAAACGGCATAGCGGACGTAGGAGAAGACCGAGAATGCCTGCTCAATGGGGTTTAGATCGGGTGAATAGGGCGGCAGATACAGGAACCGACATTTGGCGGCACGGACGGCTTCGGCGGCCTCGACGTTGCGGTGGGTCGCGAGGTTGTCGAGGATGACGACCGAGCCGGGCGTCAGTTCCGGGGCCAGGACATCGCGAATACAAGTCGCGAAAACGGAGCCATCCATCGCCCCCTTTATCCCCCAAGGCGCGATGAGCCCCTCCGACGTGAGGCACGCAATGAATGTCTGCATGCCCCGGCCACCCAAAGGCGCGTCCATCCGCAGCCGCTGGCCGCGGCAGGCGCGCCCCCGCAGTCGGGTCAGGTTCGTCTTCACGGAGGTTTCGTCAATGAACACCAGCCGTTCGGGCTGGCGACGCATGAAGGGAATGCGCCGTTCCTGCCACGCGCGCCGGGTCTGTTTTTACACGGGCGCGGTGCTGTTCAGAGGCCGCCAACAATTTCTTTTATAGGTGAAACCAAGCCGCTTGAGCAGCGCCGCAATCGAGGAGTGATGGACTTTCACGCCCTCGGCCATGGCCAGCGCATCGCGTCGTTCATAGAGCGTGATATCCGGGTCCTGCGCGACCAACTCCTCAAGAAAGGCCTGATGCGGCGCAAGCTTTCCACGCCCGCGTGGCCGCCCCTGCGGCGCGGGCACTGCATCCCCGTGCTGCCGGATTGCCCGGGCCCAACGTGAACCCGTCGCAGGCGAGAGCATCAATCGCGCCGCGGCAGCTCGCCCACTCAAACCCTCCTCGATACAAGCTTTGAACCGCGCACGCAGCGCATCCGGTAATGGTGCTGACATGATCCATCCTCCCGGAAAGGATGAATCACAACCAGACCCCTTTGAAAATCCCATGATTCCCAGTTTTGCAGAAACGCTCTAGGGCCCGTGGACAAACATCTTGAAGCAATCAGGGCTGCAGCTAGGTTCCAATTGGCGGTGTAGCTGCAATCGGTCTTGTCATAGCGTGTTGCTACACCCCGGAATTCCTTGATCTTTGCGAAGTAGTTTTCAACCATATGGCGCCACTTGTAAGCGTCTGCGTCGTAGTTACGCTGTTGCTTTCGGTTTGATTTCGGTGGGATCACGGCGCTTGCCCCACGTGCATCCAGTTCTTCCAGAAGCCAGTTCGCGTCAAACGCTTTGTCTGCCAGAAGAGCCCCGAAGGGAACTTTACGGATCAGAGGCGCGACGCCTTTTGTGTCATGTGCCTGCCCGGGCAATAATAGGAAACGGATCAGATTGCCGAGCGCATCCACAAGCGCGACGATTTTAGTCGTCA
>NZ_QQVY01000056.1 GCF_003590715.1 Paracoccus sp. JM45 | reverse complement strand
AGGCCTATGATACTCACAATCAACACCTGAAAGCCGCCGCCTGACATGAAACCCATGCTATAGCTTAGCCCGGCGGAAAACTGGTCGAAAATTCAGGACCACCTCTGTCCGAATGCTGCGGTGCGGCCCGTCAAAGCAGCCGTTCGCGCATCGCGCAGCATTTTTCGACCAATACGTCGGTCTGCGGGACCTAGCTGCCGTTGCTTGCTGGCGGAGACCACTTATGATGCCGAACATGAACGATCCCTATCGCCTTCCCGAAGAGCTTCAGACTGACCGCTATCTACTAAGGCGTGTCGTGCCAAATGATGCCAAAGCGATCTTCGATAGTTACGGGACGGATGCCATTGCAACCCGTTACCTGGGCTGGAAACCGCATCAGTGTGTCAAACAGACACGGGCGTTTCTCGAGCGAGTTGCGACAGAATGGGATGAGGGAACCGGCTTTCCTCTTGTTGCTTTCGATCGCGAGGCACCGGATGAACTCGTCGGCATGTTTCATCCCCACATACGGGGATCTACTGTTAGCTATGGATACGTACTCAGTCCTGCAAGCTGGGGAAAAGGCTGTGCCACCGAGGTCATGCACTGGCTTGTTGACCACGCCCTAAGCCATCCGCAAATCCACCGTGCCGAAGCCTTTTGCGATGTGGAGAACGCTGCATCAGCGCGGGTGCTGGAGAAAACAGGTATGGCGTTCGAGGGCGTACTGAGACGCTACTTCCTGCACCCCAATATCTCTGAGGTTCCGCGAGACTGCCGAATGTATGCGAAGGTCCGGTAAGGGCTCACTGCCGACCTCGGATGCACCGCAGTATCAGCCAGATCAGCATCGGCTTACTGGAAGTGACGGACCATTCCCGTCGTTCGTTGCAGTTTTCGTCGCTGCATTGCAGCTTACCTATACCTGACACTCATGAAACTAACTGAGTTTCGAAAGGCACCGACATGAAAAAGCGTCTAGTGCAAAGCCTGATCATTCGAAATGATCTCGAAGAGGCCAAATCTGAGATAAACCGCAAGGGCCTCATCCTTTCGATTGCTCATGTCAAAACAGCCTTCTTGGCATTCCACAATCTGTGCGAATTCGAGAAATCCATACGAGCCATTTATACTGATCATCGGCAACTAGGGCCCGTGGACATTCATCTTGAAGCAATCAGGGCTGCGGCGAGGTTCCAATTGGCGGTGTAGCTGCAATCGGTCTTGTCATAGCGTGTTGCTATACCTCGGAATTCCTTGATCTTTGCGAAGTAGTTTTCAACCATATGGCGCCACTTGTAAGAGTCTGCGTCGTAGTTACGATGTTGCTTTCGGTTTGATTTCGGTGGGATCACGGCGCTTGCCCCACGTGCATCCAGTTCTTCCAGAAGCCAGTTCGCGTCAAACGCTTTGTCTGCCAGAAGAGCCCCGAAGGGAACGTTACGGATCAGTGGCGCGACGCCTTTTGTGTCATGTGCCTGCCCGGGCAATAATAGGAAACGGATCAGATTGCCGAGCGCATCCACTAGCGCGACGATTTTAGTCGTCA
>NZ_QQVY01000055.1 GCF_003590715.1 Paracoccus sp. JM45 | reverse complement strand
GCCTATGACACCCGCCGCTGCCATACCGCCATCATCGACTGTCATGCTACTGCGATCATCCTGATCCGAAAGAATGGTCGGCCGTGGAAAGAAGACTGCCCGGCGGCAAACGCTCGCAACGAAATCCTTCGCGCCACCCGTCACTATGGCAGGGCGTTCTGGAAGCGGAGGACCGGATATTACGCCCGAAGCCGCATCGGAGCAAAGATGCGGTGCCTGAAAGCATTCAGCGAACGTATCGCAGCAAGAGACCCGGACCGCCAGACCACAGAAATCCAGATACGCATCGCCCTCATGAACCGCTTCTCGGCCCTCGGAACGGCAACAATTGTCCGCGTCGCATGACATTGTGGGGGAAAGGGGGCATCACGCCTCAAAGCACCGTTCTGCAACAATGCCGGCTGAATCATACCAGAGACATGAAATAAATGGGTTTGTAATTGAGTGTAAATGGTTCCGGTATCAGGCGGGAATCCTGCGGTCAGTTGGTTCTCAAGACCGATTGGCAATAGAACGAACCTACGGCGTCAAAATTGCCTTAACGCCAGTCATATAGCATCTTGTGGGTCCAGTACTTCAACAACATTGAACGTTTTTAAGTGTCTAATAAGTCGTTTTGTTAATGAACACGCGCGCTAGCATGGCGAATGTAACAAACCACGCTCTCCATTCGTATGGACCTTCATAGAATAATTATCAGGGCATCCAATTTTCGCCCTCACAATCAATGGAGAATAAGATCATGTAGCTAGCCTGATGACTTTAACTTGGAACATGCTTCGCAAAGAACAATCAGGATCGTTGGTATTTTCGAGCCAGGTTTTGTGAATCCAGACAGCACTTGAGTGGTTGTAAACCATTGAAACACGCTGACTGATGAAAAGCATCCGGCCGTGTTCTGAATCTAGTAAGCAACCTATAACTTTTTAAAGGATAAAACCGATGACCAATCTTAAAAGCGGCTTTCTAGCCGGCTTCGCTGCAACCCTTGTCCTGTCGGTTCTGATGGTTCTTAAAGGTATGATGGGTGTTATGCCCGAACTTGATGTGGCCGCGATGCTTGGCAAAATGATGGGAGCATCGACAGCTATCGGCTGGGTTGCCCATTTTGCACTTGGCACCCTAATTTGGGGCGGTGCGTTCGCTGTGTTTTATAATGCGATCCCTGGTGGAAGCGCTGTTGTAAAAGGCGTTGTTTTTGGCATCGCAGCTTGGGCAGGCATGATGGTTTTTGTTATGCCAATGGCCGGCGCAGGTCTTTTTGGCATGGGTTTCGGCATGATGGCTCCGGTTATGACTTTAGTGCTGCACATCATTTTTGGTGTTGTTCTTGGTAAGGTTTACCAAGCCTCCATTGCAAAAGCATAAAGCGTATGAAGAGCCTGTGGACTTTCTTCGTTCCGGCAATTTTATACGGCTTTTGCTAGGGCCCGTGGACATTCATCTTGAAGCAATCAGGGCTGCGGCGAGGTTCCAATTGGCGGTGTAGCTGCAATCGGTCTTGTCATAGCGTGTTGCTATACCTCGGAATT
>NZ_QQVY01000054.1 GCF_003590715.1 Paracoccus sp. JM45 | reverse complement strand
GAGGATTATCGGAATCCGGTGACGACGATGGCGTAGCGGAAATTGCGCGTCACGACGTCCCGGTAAGTCGGGGGTGTGAGGAGGTCACTGAACAGTAACGGCAAAGGATTGATCAGATCCGGGTCAGAGAAAGCAGCATTTGTGCAGGGGCCACGAGCTCGGTTTGTTGATATGCCTCTGGTCCGCGCATCGCCATACCGGCCCGCGGTCACATCAACGCCGCATACAGAGGCCTGATACATGACCGCACCCGATCACACGCTCGCGCCGTTCAAAATCACTTGCACCAACGGGGGCATCAATACATGCACAAATCAGGTGACGGCCGAGCTTCCCCTATTCCCGGACAGACTTATCCTACGGCCTCTGTAACAGGTATGCCAAGGGGGGTGTAGCCGTTCAGCACGGCAATCCGGACCTGGATCTCGGCAACTTGGCGGTCGAAGTCTCGCGCCATGAGGCGCTGACCCAGAAGTTTCACGCAATGCATCTTGCTCTCGACGCGGCTTCGGCGGTGATAGCCACTCCAATTTCGCCAAAGCGCCCGGCCGAGATATTTCGATGCCCGGTGGGCTTCGTTTCGTGCGATTGCTCCAAGGGTGTTCGGCTTCCATGGTTTTGCGTTCTTGCGAGGTGGGATGACGGCGGCGGCGCCACGATCCGGAATGGCATCATGACACTTGCGCGTGTCATAGGCGCCGTCTGCGGTGACGCTGCCGATCTCTTGTTCGGGTGGGATCTGATCGAGCAGTTCCGGCAGCATGGGGGGCGTCGCCGATGCCACGGCTGGTGAACTCGACGGAACGGATCTCCAACGTTTGTTCATCGATCCCGAGGTGGATCTTTCGCCAGACCCGCCGTTTGGGACCGTCGTGCTTGCGGGCATTCCACTCCTCTTCGCCCTCGACCTCGACCTCGACCTTGATGCCGGTGCTGTCGATCAGCAGATGCAGCGGGCCCTTGGAGCCGCAATAGGGGATGTTCACGGCCAAGGTCTTCTGGCGACGAGACAGTGTGCTGAAGTCGGGCACCGCCCAGTCCAAGCCGACCAACTTCAGCAGGCTCTCGACGAAACCAGTCGTTTTCCGGAGCGCCATACCGAACAAGACCTTCATTGAAAGGCATGTCTGGATAGCGGCGTCGCTATAAATCAGATGGCGGCCACGCCGTCCTGTCGGCGCGGCATCCCAGGTCATGTCGGGGTCAAACCAGATCGTCAGCGAGCCCCGGCACTTGAGCGCTTCATTGTAGGCTGGCCAGTTCCTGATCTTGTAGGTCGGGGGTGTAGGTCTGCTCATGCCGCCCAGCTACCATGCTGTATTCACAAAATTAATCCCTCGAACGGATTTTCGCAACAGAGCCATCCAGCACTGGCGGGGGTTTTAAAAGTTTTAGGAGTGCTACAGCGCCGGGGCGGTTTTACCGATCGAAAACGGGCCGGTCCCACAATCCCCAGAGGTGGTCCTGAATTTTCGACCAGTTTTCCGCCGGGCTAAGCTATAGCATGGGTTTCATGTCAGGCGGCGGCTTTCAGGTGTTGATTGTGAGTATCATAGGCCTCG
>NZ_QQVY01000053.1 GCF_003590715.1 Paracoccus sp. JM45 | reverse complement strand
AATGGCCACCCTCGGCTGGGTTGATTGGTTCAACAATCGCCGGCTACTGGGCCCTATCGGAAATATCCCGCCAGCCGAGGCAGAAGAGAACTTCTATGCACAGCGCAGCTTGCTCGATATGGTCGCGTGAAATGAAGCTATAGGTCTCCGACAGACCCGGGGCGATTCAATGCGGGCTGGCGCGGTGCTGCAAAAGACCCATCGACAGTCTTTGGACGGCTCTTTCAAACGGCTACGGTCGCGGTCCTCAAGGATCGCAAGGACCAATCCGAAGTGCTGGGTGCCCCTGATGGACTGCTCGTAAATGCCATCAATAAAATAGATGGCATGCTCGATCTTGATAATACTGATTCCGCAAGGGATAAGTTGCTGATCTATGGCCATTCGCTCGGTGGCAATACACTTGTGACGGCATTCGGAGATGTCGCTGCAAACAAGGCTCGCCAACACTCCATTGGGTCGACAATGTCGCCGGTCGCCGGAGACCTTGTCGTGCTTTTCAACCCAGCCTCTGAGGCCTACAAGTGGAATAATATTCAGCGGGCAGAACGCGAAGCTGCAGGATTCTCTTCGGATGTCGAGAACCCAGCGTTTATTCAAAGTACAAATGTACCGCATTATAACGCGGTACTGAATTGGCGCGCGCAGTATCCCATTGCGCAGCGCCCCGTGATGATCTCAATCACCGCCACGGACAATTGGAACTCTCTAGAAAACACCGATGGAAAGCAACGGTTCGACCGCGCAACTGGAATGGCGTTCCCATTATACAAAGTGCTCATTAACGAGCCTTTAGAGCCGGGCTATTCTCTCGCCGAACAGCGCCAAGCGATCAGTCATTATGCAGCATCTTACCTTTCCAACCCGCATGGCGGGGCCCTGCGCAGGCTCGTTGACGAAACCGCGGCGCTAGGGGTATCTCATGACTTTTCAAACATAGACACAGCAGGCCAGAAGACACGTTACAGTAGCTCAGGTGATCCGCAGTCTCCATGGTGTGAACCCGAGACGGGGGGGGGTGGTGCGCGCACGCGAGAAGGATACGAAAGTATCGGGCGCAGGCTATCCCATTAACTGGGATTGGCGTTCGAACGTCGGCGGTGCGCAGAATGGTGCGGAGATACAGTTTCGTCAGCAATTGGCCATGAGCACCAAGCTGGCTTCGAAGCAGTTCGCCGTTTCCCTCGCCCCGCCAACTACGCCCTTCTGGGCGATGCGGGCGTCCGACGATGTGGCATTCGATCACAGTGGCATCTACAGTTATGCCGTGTGGTGCGGGATTGCTCAGTTGTGGTTGGACGATATTTCAACGCGCCGCTAAGCGTCCAATTGCCCTTATTGGAGAAGTAGTGTCGCAACATTTTCTGCAGGTTATGCTAGGGCCCGTGGACATTCATCTTGAAGCAATCAGGGCTGCAGCTAGGTTCCAATTGGCGGTGTAGCTGCAATCGGTCTTGTCATAGCGTGTTGCTATACCTCGGAATTCCTTGATCTTTGCGAAGTAGTTTTCAACCATATGGCGCCACTTGTAAGCGTCTGCGTCGTAGTTACGCTGTTGCTTTCGGTTTGATTTCGGTGGGATCACGGCGCTTGCCCCACGTGCATCCAGTTCTTCCAGGAGCCAGTTCGCGTCAAACGCTTTTTCTGCCAGAAGAGCCCCGAAGGGAACTTTACGGATCAGTGGCGCGACGCCTTTTGTGTCATGTGCCTGCCCGGGCAATAATAGGAAACGGATCAGATTGCCGAGCGCATCCACAAGCGCGACGATTTTAGTCGTCA
>NZ_QQVY01000052.1 GCF_003590715.1 Paracoccus sp. JM45 | reverse complement strand
CCGCAATCAGTGCTGAAGGGACGAACGCCCATCGACGCGCTCAAGGACTGGCAGAAGCAAAGGCCAGACCTATTCAGAAGACGGCCGTATAATCACGCGGGATGTGACAGCTACATTCAGAATATGGATTTATAATAAGAAATTATGGTTTCGACGAGAAGGATTGCTGGGAGGAAGACTTTTGGGCATCTGGTGTAACGAATTGCGAAGTGCCTTCAGTCTTTCAGACTGTCTGGACAGGATTTCAATCCAGTTATGCTTTAGTTAGCAGCGCTTGTCGTATTGGACGGGCTTGTCGCGTGACTTTCGACTCGAGATGCCGGCCGTTATCTTCTCGCCATTAGGGGCTTCGCAGAACCAGTCCAGCGTCATATTCTCGGCCGCCTAAAAGCTAGTCTGTGTTTGGAAGACTGCTCGGCAATGCCCTCGCCGCAGTATGATCGCTGATTGGTAAAATTGAAAAAGGCCGCCAGCATGACTGGCGGCCTGAACTCGTTACCCTGACCAGACACCTGGGGTATGCGAACCGGATGCAGGCCATCACGCCAGTGTGTTTGATTTTCTGCCCTATGAGCGCTGCATTCCCACAACCTGCGGCAGACCCCGCGCCCCTCATTCAGAGCGCTGCATAAGAGGCCTTATCAAGAGCTCAACAGAGGGTATTTGGAGGCGGTTTGTTTTGGCGCGGCGAAGGTCCGGAAAACGAGCCCTTACTGGACCTTGGAGTAAATGACGCAATCACGAGGCGCTTCGGAAATGTTGGGGTGGCGGAAGTAGCGCCGCAGAATACCCTCGCGCTCCATGCCTGCTTTCTCCATCACTCGGGCCGATGCCGGATGATCCACGTCACAGAAAGCTTCCGTCCTACAAATCATGGGTTGAGTGAGCGCCTGTTCCACGAGCCAGCGCATCACCTCTGTTGCCCACCCCTGCCCCCATGCCGATCTCCGCAAAACGTAGCCGTAGTTCACCATATGGCCAACCAGTTTAGGGTGAAACATACCAAGGAAGTTTCCGCTTTCGCGGTCACGTGCGACAACGGGAAAGCCGCTCCCCAGGTCCCATTCCGCAGCCGCAATTTCCAAAAATGCGGACGTATCCGCGAGGCTTCGATGAGGCTTCCATCCGAGAAAGCGTGTAACCTCCGCGTCGGTGGCGTAGCTGTCGAAAATGGCTTGGGCGTCATCCACCTTCACGCGCCGGAGGAAGTAGCGGGCTGTTTCGAACTCTTCTGGCAGGCGATAAGGTATGCTCATCCTTCCACCCTACCAATGGAACAGAACACAGCAAGCTGTTGAACGGCAGCTTTCTCCGGCGGTTTCAACGGGTGCGCGCAACACTCTAGTCTTTCAGAAAAGATGGAGTGTGAGAGATGAAGTATCGTACGCGGACATTTTACACCGACAATCAGAAGTCTGAGATGTGGGACCGCTGGCAACGCGGCAAGTCTATGAGTTCGATTGGGCGTCACTTCAATCGCACGTCGTCTTCGATCTTCCCCCATTTGGCGCAATTCGGCGGGATCAGGCCACCGGATCGAAGGCGTTCGCAAAATGCTTTGAGTTTGATCGAGCGGGAGGAGATATCTCGCGGGCTGATGGCACAGCAATCTTTTCGCATGATTGCGCGAAACCTGAATCGGTCACCTTCTACAATCAGTCGGGAAGTTCGCCGTGTCACATCCCGCGTGATTATACGGCCGTCTTCTGAATAGGTCTGGCCTTTGCTTCTGCCAGTCCTTGAGCGCGTCGATGGGCGTTCGTCCCTTCAGCACTGATTGCGG
>NZ_QQVY01000051.1 GCF_003590715.1 Paracoccus sp. JM45 | reverse complement strand
GCGAGGCCTATGATACTCACAATCAACACCTGAAAGCCGCCGCCTGACATGAAACCCATGCTATAGCTTAGCCCGGCGGAAAACTGGTCGAAAATTCAGGACCACCTCTAACCTCGGCAAATTGTTCGCCTGCGCGCTTTGTTTTCATCCGGACGCAGAATGGCAAGGAATTGTTAGCGGCTGCCTTGTCAGGGGGAAATCTGGAAAAGACGATGACTGCACCGGTGACGGTCCTGATCTGCCACGACATGAAATTTTACGACCAATTGCCACAGCTCTTTCCGCACGGCGATGCCCGCTCATGGTTCACCGGATCACCCGAGCTGATCGAGGAAACAGCAATGCGCAACGGATCTCTGGCCGGTGGCTATCTGATTATGGCAGCGCGCGCACTTGGACTGGATTGCGGCCCACTGTCAGGATTTGATGCTGGGGAAATCACAGAGGCCTTTCTGAAAGACACCGATTGGAAAGTGAACTTTATCTGCAATCTGGGCTATGGCGATCCGAAGAAAATCTGGGACCGTCTTCCGCGCCTGTCTTTTGAAGACGCCTGTGTTCTTGCATAAAGGGCATCCCGATGAATAGGAATTTTCCTCCACACGCCGGTACCGCACATGAAATGGCAGCCGCCGTTGCCGCAGGATACTCGCCCGCCCGAATTGCCGAGGACCTGATTGCGAACATCGGCACCGTTGATGGACAGGTTCGTGCCTTTGCCTATTTCGATGCGGATGAACTGCGCGCAAGGGCAGAAAATCTTCCCGATGGCCCGCTTCGTGGTGTGACAATTGCCGTCAAGGATGTCTTACTGACCCGTGATATGCCCACCGCCCATAATTCACCGCGATATGAAGGATCCATGCCCGGTATCGATGCAGCATGCGTCGATACACTGCGGCAGGCGGGGGCATTGATTGCCGGAAAGGTCACCACATCGGAATTTGCATCAACCACAGTCGGACCGGGCACTACGAACCCGCATGATGCAAGGCGAACGCCGGGCGGATCATCCTCGGGGTCGGCCGCAGCTGTCGCCGCAGGGCTGACGGCCCTTGCAATCGGGACACAAACTGGCGGATCGACAATACGTCCTGCATCATTTTGCGGTGTTTTCGGCATGAAACCGACGTGGAATGCCATCTCGCGCGAGGGATCGAAAATGTATTCGGCGACTTGCGATACAATTGGCCTCTATGCCCGTTCGGCAATGGATTTCGAATTACTTGCAGATGTCTTTGACTTCGACGTTTGCGACCTGCCTGAAACTCTTGAGGGGCTGCGCGTTGGTGTGACATACGGCACAACACCCGAAGCAGCTGACGACGATACACGCGCGGCAATGGATGGTGCCATTGCGAACTTACAAGCTGCAGGTGCCACTGTCGTCGACCTTGCGTTACCCCCTGATTTCGACGGTATCCTCGACGCGCATCATATTATTCTTGCACGCGAAGGTGCGTCGGCCTTTCTGAATGAGGTTCGCTCTACTCCTAATATAGAAGAATTTTTTACCCGATTGGTCAGTCAACGTCCCACCGCTGCAGCCGCGCGTTCTGCCTATAAGAAGTCGGATCGATGTCGTGCCCTGATCGACCGGATGTTCGAAGACGACATTGATCTGATTTTGACGCCCTCGGCCACCGGCGTGGCGCCAATTGGAACAGGAACGGGGGATCCGGTATTCAACGCGATGTGGACGCTACTTCAAGTCCCGGTCATCAATATCCCATTTCATAAGACGATAGATAATCTACCTGTCGGGGTCTCTTTTATTGGCCGTCGATACGACGATCGCAAGCTGATCAGAATAGCAAGGTTGATAGCAGAGGCCCCAAGCGAACCACTCAACACATCCTCATTAACAATTTGATACATAACATGGATTATTATTTTATCATTTTCTAGCCGGGCCCATTCTAAACTGGGTTGCGAAATTTCCCCTATCTTGCTGGAAAGCAGGAAGAATGAAAGATGGCGCA
>NZ_QQVY01000050.1 GCF_003590715.1 Paracoccus sp. JM45 | reverse complement strand
GGCCTATGATACTCACAATCAACACCTGAAAGCCGCCGCCTGACATGAAACCCATGCTATAGCTTAGCCCGGCGGAAAACTGGTCGAAAATTCAGGACCACCTCTGTCTTCAAACTTTACTGCAAGTTCGAGACGACGCAACGCTTCGGAAAAACACATCTTGCAGATATCATAGTCAAGGGTTCTTGAGACCGCAGGTAGGATTTTGATCTCTTCATCAGAAAGAAACCGCAAGTTGTCTAATTTTAACAGCTTGGGGTACTCATCCTTTTGAAGGCTCAATGCGCACTTTTGAAACAGAGCTTGATCTTGGATTTGTTGTTCAGGTCCATTCAAAACTCTTATGCGCACGCCTCTGAGCCGAACCAGCTCACTATAAAGACCTTTCTTTAATGCATAGTCCTCGCTCACCGCAATTATGTGATCGATGTGATCAATGGAATAACCGCTTGAAACTGAATGCAGCGTCCAGTCTTTGGTGACTCCGTCTAAAAGCACTGTTGGATTTCCCAAACTGGCCTCGATCAACCACTTCCACCCCCATTGCCAATAGTCTGGGGCTCCATCGTCCAACCAGTTTTTGACCCTCACCATCAGGATGTCAAACATGTCCTTGAATTCTTCCGTCGCATGAAGAAAGACGGTCAAGCTTCCATGAAAAGGATAAATCCCACTTTGCCGTTGTTCAGTTAAGTGGTTAACTGCGCCGAAGGCCTTCTGGAAACCAAGAGAGTCGGTGTAGCACTTCGATAGGTTCCCTTTATCTGGCCATGGGAACTGTACACACGCGATTAGCAGTAAAATGTCCTTCGAACCTGTGCTCAGACCGTTCCAGAGATTCTGATAGTACTCCCTAATGTCCCCATTTGGACATGGCAGAATGTCCTCCATCCTATAGGCCGACAAGTGTCGATCTTTCGCCAATAAATCCCTAACAGAATAGATTAAGTGCAAAGGGTAACCCTTGGTCTTAGCGACCAGTGCTTCAGAAATTTCATTTAGTTCACGGTCAACGTGATTTTTGCTTCCGTTGAGTAGGAATGAGCTCGCATCATGCAATCCAACTAACCAAGACCTAGTCGAAGCAAGATCCATGGGAGGTAGATCAATCCAAAGTTTCTTTGGGGCGGCGATCGTCAGGCTGTTAGGAAGATAGCTTTCATCGATTGGCTGAGTACCAAAAAATAGGCAGACGTCCTCTTTCAACGGTATGAGCCTGTTAAGAAGATGGGTTAGTTGGGAGATGTCAGGTCGGTCTCGATGCACGTGATCAAGCCCGTCAACAATCACCACGAGATTCTTCCCTTTTTTCTTCAAAATCTTGGAAACCGCGCGCACACACTCATCGAATTTCATTTCCTCGATATGTGACATTTGCACATGCTCAGGAAACGCCTCTTGAAGTTGGAACATCATCGATTTTATTGCGTGTTCCGAGCGAATACGATCTATGACGCTACTTGAGCCTAGCCAATAATGGTGGCGCAACACTGTCGCTCCACCACCAATGAGCTCTTCGCTCAAATACGATAGGTACGTGCTTTTCCCCATCCCTGGCTGTCCCGCGATAACATGACAACCCGGAGCGGAAGATTTTGATATTAGATCGGCGTGAAATGATTTCGAAGGAGGTAAATAATGATCAGGGATGGCAAAGTCTTGTGACAACTTTTGAACCAAATTCGCTCTTAAAATTTCTTCAACATCGATCAGCTTCCATGTTCCGCCTGGAGAAGGGAAATTACGACGTGTAGCTGACTGGCGGATGGCTCTCTGAAGACGGTGAAAACCTTCCTCATTCGTATGATCTGGCACCAATCGATCATGTAACTTGTTTTCGAAATAGTCTATTAGCTGCTCACTGTGTGCGAAATTAAAATTCGAGCAAAAGTTCCTGGCTTGCTGGGGGCTACCTAAGAGGTGGTCCTGAATTTTCGACCAGTTTTCCGCCGGGCTAAGCTATAGCATGGGTTTCATGTCAGGCGGCGGCTTTCAGGTGTTGATTGTGAGTATCATAGGCCTC
>NZ_QQVY01000005.1:36254-203590 GCF_003590715.1 Paracoccus sp. JM45 | reverse complement strand
GAGGCCTATGATACTCACAATCAACACCTGAAAGCCGCCGCCTGACATGAAACCCATGCTATAGCTTAGCCCGGCGGAAAACTGGTCGAAAATTCAGGACCACCTCTTACGTCATCTACACGCATTAACTTCAATATGAGCACACTCAGCTACGCGTCGCGTATCATGATCCTGCAAATCGTGCTTGACGAGAATGAACCTTCGATCCGAGAGGTGCTCAACTGTTCGACAGATGAACTGATCCCGATGCTACGCGATGTGAATGGCAGCACCTATTTGCCGGTCAATAAGATTCTAAAACCAGCTGAACGGCAATCAACCCCACTTGAGCAAATGAAAGAAGTCGCCTCGGCTCTCTGGTCCAGCTTTCAGGTTACGCAGCTTGAAAATGGATCAATCATCGTCCGCGACGACGGCCATCTTCTTCCCCAAGCAAAGCCGGTGCTGCGCGACATTGCACGTCAGATAGGAGTGAACCCGATGAACTCGATGGGAAACGCTAAAAATACTCGCAGCCTCGGCTCTGATATTATCAAGGCGCTGGGTTAAGACTTGAGAGGAGGGCGAATACCGTGACGAAAAACAAATTTGTCTACGATGCGGATGATAAGCTCACGTTCAGCTTTATTGATGATGACGGTATCGAATATCCCATCACGCCCCGCAGCCTGAAGTCAGAAAGCGACATTATCAAGCGTCGAGGGATGTTACATCAGGCTCATATCGAACCGCTTTCGCGACTGGTGGACACTCTACGGAACGAGAACCGCGGGCAAGTTCCCGACTTCGATCCTCTGGATGGCGGCGTGAAAGCGCAGATGCTCTTCATTATGGAAAAGCCCGGCCCCATGACTGATCCAGACAAGGATGGACCAAGCGGATCAGGCTTCATCTCGCGCGATAACAATGACCCTACAGCCGAGGCCCTTTTTTGCTTCATGAGGGAAGCAGAAATCGACAGAAGGCAGACTGTTCTTTGGAATGCTATACCTTGGTGGAACAACGATATTCAAGTTTACAGCCAAGAATGGAAAGACGGTCTGTCCTGCATCGACATGTTGCTCGATATACTGCCATGTCTGCAAGTCGTCGTTCTTGTCGGCAAGAAGGCAGAAAAGGCGCGCAAATCTCTAGAGGCCAGAGGGCTGAAGGTCTTCATCTCTGCACACCCTTCACCTCAGACCCGCGGCCTACATCCTGAGCTGTGGCGAGCCATCCCGGACATCTGGCGCGAAGCAGCCACTGAACTTGCCCGCCTTTCAGAGGATGACGCACGTTACGGGCGTGCAATTGCTTCCCGGTCCGTATTCCCTACTCAACGCCAGTTCGAACTACGTGACGTGCAATTGAGCGCGCAAGTTGCTAATTGCAGCCCAAGTGGCACCGACGTTAGCGATCATCGCCTCGATCTGGTCATATCACTCGATCCTTTTGAATTTCAGATCTCTCATGACGAGACGAACTATACGCAGTTTGAAAGGAGCTTGATCAACGATCTCGAGGCGATCGCTCGCGCTTGTCGCTATGCATCGCAAGATCACCTTATATGCGCGATTGCATACGTTTGCGCTTGCTACCGCGCCATACAGACCGCGGAAATCTCTATCACGAGTAACCCTGCCTGGAATGGAACAGGCAGCATGACCAGTAAGATCAGCCTCGATTCGGCGGCCTTGGAACATTTGCGCGAAAACTGAACCCATGCTTCTTCACATGGACAAATGAACTGCACGCTCTCCGCAACCATTTTTCCGTTCAATGATTACTGTCAGACGATCCCCAGAGCACCCCAGAAGTGCCTCGGTATCTGTTCAGCTAAGCGCCATTGGATAGTAATCGGCTGCTCGCCGTCCGCACCATCGAATTGAGGTCGCCCACAATAGAGAAAAGGCGCTGCCTTTCCGTTACGAAGCTTATTTGCCCGGACAAACAAATGCACACGAACGTCTGGTTCTTCAGCGAGCAGGATACGGCCAACCTTGCTGTCCCGACGTGTTCGGGATTGGCTTTGCCAGCTTACGACATCTGGTGAAAGAAACTCATCCTGATAGTGATTACCGGAGGCCATGTCCTTTTTATGTAGCGTAGTCAGTAAGATAAGATCACGCTCCAACCGCACGATACCCGATTTCCAATTGCCTGGATTGAAAACTGCTCCAAAGAGAGGGGGGATCTGTTCGCGCATATATTCGATCCATAAGCCAGGTCCAGCAACAGACGTTGGCGCAGGCGATTCATCAACCTGATCTGGCTTTAAGATCGATAAACGCCAAGCCACTAGCTCCTGGATCATCCGAGCGCCCTTCCCGCCGGGATCGTCACGTATCAGCGACAAATGCTGATCTTCACGTTTCACGAGAGGATGGAATGCCCACCGAGCCAAGCCCTCCTGACTAGCGGGTGCGCCATTGATACTTGAAAGCGCCATCAGGGCGGACACGTCCAACGCTGCATCACGTTCAATCGTGCGAAGCAGCTCCGCTACTTTCATCATTGCACGATCATCTACGGGGTCACCCATATCGCGAACGAAATCAAACCAGCCACCATGACCGTTTCGCGATGGATCAAAACCTTCAGCTGCTATTTCAGCAGCGGTCGGACGGCGCTCGTGACGCAGATGAAAGTCACGATAGCGCATTTCGAGATCAGTTCCCGCTGGAGTCTTACGTAACAGAGCACGCAGGATCTCTACGACTTCCAGATCGTAAGTCACGCTACAGCCCGCGGGAAGACTGAGGTTATTATTGAAAGCTTCTTCCAGGCGTTGCGAAAGAGATCGATATCCGGGTCCTGCACCAAGCAGTGCACGCAGCTTCGTCAAAAATATCCGATGATTACCGATGTAGTCGATAACCCGCAGCAGCTTCCCTTCGACCCGACGCAGCCCGCGGCCAAGCTGCTGTAGCCAGATAATCGCACTTTCGGTCGGCCTGAGCATCATCACCGTGCCGATATTTGGGACATCGACGCCTTCGTTAAACATATCGACAGCGAAGAGAATGTCGATTTCTCCTCTACCTAGTTGTTCCAGCGATGTCGTGCGCGGCGCAGAACCAGGTCCAGAATGGACGGCAACCGCTTTTATACCATGACGCTGAAAGAAGTCGGCCATGAACTCGGCATGTCGAACCGAGCAGCAAAAACCTATCGCAGGCCCTTCACGGTGCAAATTGAACTGCTCCAGAGCATTCGCTGCACGCGCCTCAGTGACGATTGCAGCGTCCAGTGCAGTTGGGTCAAATTGCGAGGATCTCCACGGGATCTGCGCATAATCGACTTCGTCCGGCACACCTAGATACTGGAAAGGAGCCAGCAAGCCCGCTTCGATGCCTTCGAACAAGTCGCACTGATAGACCAAATTTTCGTCACAAAGCTCGAGAAGGCTCTCACCGTCCGCGCGGTCAGGTGTTGCTGTCAGCCCCAATAGAAACGACGGTGAGAAATGATCGAGAAGCCCGCGATAGCTAGCTGCTGACGCATGATGAAACTCGTCCACCACGATATAGTCAAAAGCATTAGGATCGAAGCGATGTAGATGTGCTTTGCGCCCAATCGTTTGTATCGATGCGAAGAGGACTTCTGCCGAGGTGTTCTTTTCGTTGCCATCATACCGACCGAAGCGAGCTTCAGGGCGAATACGTCGAAAAGAGGACATTGCTTGGTTCAGTATCTCTTCGCGATGGGCCACGAACAAAACTCTCTGAAAAGGCAGACTGTCGAAAGCAGCCAACCAGGTCTTCCCAAGACCGGTGGCAAGAACAACCAGACCCTTTCGGCGACCTGCTCGGCGCGTGGCGCCAAGCGCATCTAGGGCCGCCTGCTGGATGGGATGGGGTCTCGGCGCTGGATCGGGCGGCTCGTCTGCAACTATGGTCTGCGCGATATCAGTTAGCGCCGTGCGGCCTCTGCGCACGGCATAGGCATCGATCCAACCGGAGGTCAGCACTCGTGCCGAGGGATGGCTGAGAAGCGACTCGAAGGCGTCCTGCACAACATCTGTGGCGTTCTCGCTGTGCAGGTTCCACTCCACTCCTGTTGTTAGCGCAGTCCGCGACAGGTTCGAACTGCCCACGATGGCAGAGCCAGTCCGGTCCGCAGCACGAAACAGCCAAGCCTTGGGATGAAAAGAGCTAGTCCCTGTCTCAAAGATTCGGAGATCTGCCCCTTCAAGATCTTCAAGTCTCCGCAGGGCTGCGGGCTCCGTGACGTCCATATAGTCGCCGACCACGACCCGAAGCCGTCCGCCACGATTAAGCAGATCACGCAACCATGGTTCCAACAGCCGCACGCCAGAATCCAGTGCAAAAGCGACGGCTAAATCTACCTGCGCAGCGCCATCGATACTTCGTGCCAGCAGCGGCAGCAGCGGATCGGTCGCGCCTGTGATCAGTCGCGGCGGTCCAAATGCTTGGCGCCGCACGAAATGAAAATGCCCATGCGCGTCGCTGATATCGAAGCCAGTCCAGCCATGCGTGAGAGCCTCTCCAAGGCGCGCCAGAAGATCCATTTGCTCAGTGGCAGTCAGATCACCCCAACAAGCTGCATGGCGCTGTGGCGCGATCCTATCGCCTGGTTCGAGGCATAGCGGGCAAGCGGGAATGGGCATGTCCAAATGGCGGTCCTTCGAAATGGCATCAGGTTATCAATGCGTCAGGCATTGTCCAGGATAGACCATTCCCTTGTCACGCAGTGGCCCACTTCGCTTCCATGTTGAAACTCTTCGGTTCATTGGACGCGATAAGTATGATTGACCTTGTTTGCTCTTCACATTCGACTGTTTTCTGGCGCACATGTAGCACTGCTTCGATGTGGTCTACGGTTTGAGCCTCCTCAGAGAATGGCAGCTTATGCTCATCGGACCTGATAAATGTAGACGAGCGAGATTGAGCCATGGCGATTAAGAAAAGCGATATCTACCGGTCCCTTTGGGAAAGTTGCGACCAGCTCCGAGGCGGGATGGATGCTTCGCTCTACAAGGACTACATCCTAACGCTTCTTTTCGTGAAATACGTCTCGGACCGCGCTGGCCAAGTGGATGCACTGATCGAAGTGCCGGCTGGCGCATCATTTGCTGATATTAAGGCCCTGCGCGGATCGAAGAACATCGGCGAGGGGATGGACAAGATCATCGCGCGCATCGCCGAAGAGAACGACCTTAGCGGCGTCATTGACCGGGCGTTCTTCAACGACCCTGAGAAGTTCGGCCGCGGCCAGAAGATGATCAATACTTTGACCGCATTGATCAATATATTTAGCCGGGAAGAGCTGAATTTCACCAAGAACCGCGCCGATGGCGACGATATCTTGGGCGACGCCTACGAATACCTCATGCGCAACTTCGCGACCGAGGCAGGCAAGTCCAAAGGCCAATTCTACACCCCCGCCGAGGTGTCGCGCATCGTCGCAGCCGTAGCGGGCATCAGCCGGGCTACAAGCCCCAGACAGTCGGTTTACGACCCAACTTGCGGATCTGGCTCACTGTTGCTTAAGGCCGCGGAAACGGCCCGAGTGCAGATTGGCATCTACGGACAAGAAATGGATATCGCGACCCGCGGCCTCGCGCGCATGAACATGATCATGCACAACCGCGCCACGGCGGAAATCGCGCAAGGCGATGTCATCGCGGAGCCTGCTTTCCTGGCTGACGGCCAAAGCCTCGAAACCTTCGACTTCGTTGTCGCCAACCCGCCCTTCTCCACTAAGGCCTGGGCGTCGGGCCTCACCGCCGAAACCCGCTATGGCCGCTTCGACGATGGCGAGCCGCCTGCCAAGAACGGCGACTTTGCGTTCCTATTGCACACCCTCGCTTCGATGAAGGCCACTGGCTCCGGCGCGGTCATCCTTCCCCACGGCGTCCTCTTCCGCGGGAATGCCGAGGCAAAGCTGCGTGAGCGTATCCTGAAACGCGGTTACATTAAGGGCATCATCGGCCTGCCTGCCAACCTGTTCTACGGCACCGGCATTCCGGCCTCGATCATTGTCCTGGACAAGTCCGAGGCCACTGCCGCGCGTCCCGTCTTCATGATCGACGGCTCAAAGGGCTTCATCAAGGACGGCAATAAGAACCGCCTGCGCGAGCGTGACATCCACAAGATCGTCGACGCCTTTACCCGCCAGCAGACCATACACGGCTATTCCCGTCTCGTGCCCTTCGATGAGATTACCCGGAACGACTTCAACCTGAACATCCCGCGCTACATCGACGGTTCTGAACCCGAGGATCTGCAGGACATCACCGCCCACCTGCATGGCGGTGTGCCAGAGCGCGACATCGACGCCTTACGCGAGTTCTGGGACGTTATGCCCAACCTGCGCGCCACGCTGTTCGGGCCGAACGCGCGCAAGGGTTATGCCGATCCGCTGGTCGCGCCTGACCAGGTGCGCGCTACCATCCGCAACCACCCGGATTTCGCGGCTTTCCGAACGCAGGTCACGGGCATCCTCGACCACTGGACCACAGCGAACGAACGACTGCTGACGAACATTCAGCAGGGCGATCATCCCCGCGACATGATCCACAGCATCGCCGAGGATATGCTGACCCGCTTTGACGCTGCGCCCTTAGTGGACAAATATGAGGCCTATCAACGCCTGATGTCCTATTGGGCGGCCAGTATGCAGGATGACGTGTTTATCATCTCGGGCGGCGGCTGGCTGGAGGCGCGTGACCTGCGCGAGGCGCGCAAGGAGACCAGCGCTGACGGCAAGGTAAAATGGCTGGAAGAGGGCGACCTGACGGTGAACAAGGTGCGCCTTGTGGCCGATGTGATCCCGCCGCGCCTGATCACCGCGCGCTTCTTCCCCGACCTTAAGCAGGAACTGGATGATGCCACCGCCCAAGCCGAAGAGCTGGGCCGCGAGATCGAGGAACTGGCCGAAGAGCACGGGGCCGAGGGAGGACTGCTGGAATTCGCCCTGACCGATACGGGCAAGCTGAGCGCCGCTTCGGTCAAGGCGCGCACGGCATCGGGTGAGGCAGAGACCGACGAAAGGCCACTGCTGAAGCAGGCCGTTCGCTTGATCGCGGCTGAGGCTGCGGCAAAGAAGGCTGCGAAGGACGCCGAGGCACGGCTGAACGAGGCGGTGCTGAAGCACTATCCAACGCTGACCGATGACGGGATCCGGCTGCTTGTGGTGCATGATAAATGGCTGGCCGACATCACCGCCGCCATCGGGGCCGAGGTTGAGGCGCGCACCGAGACCCTGACCACCCGCGTGCGGGTGCTGACCGAACGCTATGGCCAGACCCTCCCGCAGATCATGGAGGATCTGGCTGGGCTGGAGGCGCGGGTGGCCCGGCATCTGGCTACGATGGGGGTGGCGAGATGAGCGGTGGTTGGACCAGCAAACCACTTGGTCAGATCGTAACTCTTCAACGTGGCTTTGATCTTCCCAAGCGGCTTCGCGTTGATGGTGAAGTTCCGATCATCTCATCCTCTGGTCCCGAGGACTGGCACAACGAACCAATCAAGATCGGTCCGGGGCTTGTCACCGGGCGATATGGAACCATTGGGAAAGTCTTCTTTGTGGACGGCCCCTACTGGCCGTTAAACACAACCCTCTTCGTCTCAAACTTCCACGGCAACAATCCGCGCTTCTGTTACTATCTCCTCCAACGCTTTGATTTTGCGGGACAGAGCGGGAAGACAGGCGTTCCGGGCGTGAACAGGAATGATTTGCACGCGATCAAGGTTCTTGCTCCCGACGATCTCCCCGAACAACAGGCCATCGCCGCCGCCTTATCGGATGCAGATGGGGTAGTAGCGGGATTGGAACGGGTGATCGCCAAGAAGCGCCTAATCAAGCAGGGCGCGATGCAAGACCTCCTCACTGCCCGCCGCCGCCTCCCGGGGTTCTCGGGGGAGTGGGAGGTTAGGAAGTTGGGTGGCCTTGGGGTCTGCCTCCGTGGTGTTAGCTACGACGGTAGCGCTGACCTATTCGAAACGGAGACACCTGCCTCAATCATGCTTTTGAGGGCGAACAACGTCCAGAACGGCAAGATCGTTTATTCTGACGTTCAGCATGTTCGGAAAGATCGAGTTAAGCAGGTTCAGCATTTGAAGCGCGGAGATGTCCTCGTCTGCATGGCCAACGGCAGCCGGGCATTGGTCGGAAAAGCTGGTATTTTTTGGGACGAGGACGGCTCGGCCTATACCTTTGGGGCGTTTATGGGATGTTTTCGTCCTACCGCGGGTGCCGCCGCCGATGGGTATGTGCCCTTCTTGTTGCAGTCGGACGAATACCGCAACCAACTGAACGTGATCCTATCTGGCTCTGCTATCAACAACTTGGCGCCAAGTCAGATTCTGGGCTTCAGTTTCACGATGCCGGTGGATCATAAAGAACAACAAGCTATCGCTGCCGTCCTCTCGGACATGGATGCCGAAATCCAGACCCTCGAATCCCGCCTCGCCAAGGCCCGGTTGGTGAAGGAGGGGATGATGCAGAACCTTTTGACAGGGCGGGTCAGGTTGGTCTGACTTGGTGACAGTATTTAAGGCGGATTTTTTTATGGCCATTGGTGATCCGGAACGCGCCACCCAGAACCGCATGATCGCGCAGCTTTGTGGCGACCTGTCGGGCCAGACAGGCGGCCTAGGCTGGCGCTATCTGGGCGATTGGCACAAGCGCGTCGGCAACACCAATATCGAGCCGGGCCTGTTACACCCGTGGTTGGTTGCCCGAGGCTATGACCCCGACGTTGCGACCCGCGCCATCACCCAGCTTCAGCGTGCCGCCCGGATGGACGGGCTGAAGCTCTACGAGGCAAACCGCGCCACCTATGACATGCTGCGCTTTGGCGTGCAGGTCACACCTGGACCCGGCGAGGCGCCGGTCACCGTTCGCTTCGTCGACTGGGACGATCCCACCGCCAATGACCTAGGCATCGCCGAAGAGGTCGCAGTCAGTGCCAAGAACCCCAAGGCCTATAACAAACGCCCCGATCTGGTCCTCTATGTCAACGGCATCGCAATGGGCGTGGTCGAGCTGAAGAGATCTACTGTCGATCTAGCTGAAGGCATCCGCCAGACGTTGGACAACCAGCGCCCTGAATTCATCCGGCACTTCTTCACCACGGTGCAGATCACCTTCGCAGGCAACGACATGCAGGGTCTGCGCTATGCCGCCATTCAGACGCCCCAGAACTATTGGCTGGCCTGGAAGGAGGAAAGCCCGATCACCCTGCCGCTGGAGCGCGACATCTCGCAGATGATGACGCCTGCGCGGTTCCTGGAGCTGATCAACGACTTCATCCTGTTCGACGCGGGGATCAAGAAGGTCACGCGTCCCAACCAGTATTTCGCGGTCAAGGCCGCCCAGGATGCGGTCGCGGCTCGGAAGGGCGGGATCATCTGGCAGACGCAAGGGTCCGGCAAAAGCCTGATTATGGTGATGCTGGCCCGTTGGATCCGCGAGGCACGCCCGGAGGCCCGCATTCTGGTCGTAACTGACCGCAAGGAACTGGACGAACAGATCGAGGCGGTGTTCGGCAATACCGGCGACAAGGTCCGCCGTGCCAAGTCGGGCGCAGACCTGCTGGCCGCACTGGCCGATCCTAAGGACCGCGTTGTGTCCTCGCTGGTCCACAAGTTCGGGCGGCGGGAAGAGGACGAGCTGGGCAGCATGATCGCCGACATCCAGCGCGGCCAGATCGGCGCGCCGGTTGGCGAGTTCTTCGTCTTCATCGATGAAGCGCATAGGACACAATCGGGAAAGCTGGCAAAGGCCATGCGGATGATCCTGCCGGATGCGGTGTTTATCGGATTTACCGGCACGCCCTTGCTGAAATCCGACAAGCACACTTCATTGGAGGTGTTTGGACCGTATATCGGCACGCCTTACCGCTTCAACGAGGCAGTCGAGGACGGGGTGGTTCTAGACCTACGCTATGAAGCCCGCGACATTGACCAGCGGATCTCTTCGCCCAAAAAGATCGACGAATGGTTCGAGGCCAAGACAAAGGGCCTGACCCCCGTAGCTAAGGCAACGCTGAAACAGCGATGGGGCACTTTGCAGCGGGTTCTGTCGTCTAAGGACAGGCTGGAGCAAATCACCAGCGACATCATCATGGACATGGAGATGAAGCCGCGCCTGATAGCTGGACGGGGCAACGCTATGTTGGTCGCAGGCTCGATCCCCGAGGCCTGCCGGTTGTTCGAAATCTTCCGTAATTCCGGCTCGGTGCTTGCAGGCAAGTGCGCGATTGTCACGTCCTATACGCGCAACGCCTCGGAGCTGACCGGTGAAGAATCCGGTATGGGCGAGACGGAAAAGCAATATGTCTATCGCGTCTATGACCGGCTGATGACCGATCTCGGCACGGACGAAGAGGCTTACGAGGCAGATGCCTTGCGGAAGTTCCGCAAGGAGCCGTCGCAGATGAAGCTGCTGATCGTGGTCAGCCGCCTCCTGACCGGGTTTGACGCGCCGACTGCAACCTACATCTACATCGATAAACAAATGCGCGATCACGGGCTGTTCCAGGCGATCTGCCGCGTGAACCGCCTGGATGGGGATGACAAGGATTATGGCTATGTCGTCGACTATAAGGACCTCTTCAAAAACATCGAGACCGCTGTAGAGGACTACACTTCAGGTGCCTTCGATGCTTTCGACGCGGCTGATGTCGCGGGACTTATTTCCTCGCGTGCGGAGAAGGCAAGCGAGGATCTTATGAACGCGCGCGACGCGTGGTTCGGGCTGCTTGATCCGGTCGAGCAGCCCAAGGGCGACGAGCAGGTTCTTGCATATTTCTCGAGCCCAGGCGGGTGGGAAAGCGACCCTGAGGCTGACGAGAAGGCCAGGCGACGCCAAGCGCTTTACAAGCTGGCGGGCGCCTTCGCCCGGACCTATGCCGCCGTGGCAGATGATCCCGCCGCCTCGGGCGTCAACGATCTTGAACTGGCTCAGTATCGCAACGAGGTGGAGCGTGCGGTTGCACTGCGCGATGCCGTGCGCTTGCACAGCGGCGATGCTGTTGACTTGAAGCAGTTCGAGCCTGCGATGCGGCACCTGATCGATACATACATCAAGGCCGAGGATACAGAGATCATCTCGCATCTGGACGACCTCAGCCTGATCGACCTGGTGGCCAGCAAAGGTGCAGCGGCAGAAGAGGCGCTGCCGAAAACGCTCAAGAAGAAGCGTGAGAACGTGGCGGAAGCCATCGAGAATAACCTACGCCGCTTGATCATCAGCGAAACGCCGATCAACCCGTCCTTCTACGAGCGAATGTCTGAGCTGCTGAAAGACCTCGTCAAGAAGCGGAAAGATGATGCCATTGCCTATGCAGAGTATCTGGCCAAGATCGCGGACCTGATCAGGGCGGCGAAGGCGGGCCACGGCAGCGATTATCCGGCAGCTATATCCACACCAGGGCAAAAGGCGCTCTATGACAACCTTGGGCGAGACGAGGCCACAGCCATGGCCGTCGACGAAGCCATACGAAGCACTGCACAGACGGGGTGGCGGGGTAACAAGATGAAGGAGCGCATGTTGCGCCGGAAGCTTGTTGAACTCCTTGAGACCGAGGACGCCGTGGATCAAGTGATCGAGATCGTCAGTTCCTATGACGAATACTGAAAATCTAGAAATCGCCGGCTTGTCGGTAGAATTGGTCCGGAAGCCGATCAAGAATCTGCATATCGGGGTCTATCCGCCTTCCGGGCGCGTGCGCGTGGCCGCACCTCCGGCCATCAGCGAGGATGCTATCCGCATTGCGGTCGTGACCAGGCTCGGCTGGATCAGGAAGAAGCAGCGCGAGTTCGAGGGCCAAGAGAGGCAGACTGAACGTCATTTTGTCTCAGGAGAGACCCATTTCGTCTTTGGAAAACCGCTACGATTGCTAGTCGAGACGAGCAGCAAGAACCGTTGCGTGATCCAGCAAGGCGCTGCTGGTCGAGTAACAATGAGGGTGCCTGAAACCTCAACGACCGCGCAGAAAGCAAGATGGATGTCCGCGTGGTATCGGGGACAACTACGAGAGCATGCCGCGCCCCGAGTGGTGAAATGGTCCGAGCGACTTGCAGTCCCCTTACCCAGGTGGGGCATACGCACCATGAAAACGAAATGGGGTAGCTGCAATCCAGATTTGGGTATCATCTGGTTGAACCTGGATTTGGCCAAGAAGCCGCTGGCAGCCCTCGATTATGTCATTCTTCACGAAATGGCGCATTTCGTCTCACCGCGACATGACGAAGTATTTCTGAACGTCCTCGCTAGGCAAATGCCTGGATGGCGGCAAGTCCGCGCCGACCTGAACGCCCTGCCGCTATCAATATAAGTATTCTGGCGGTCCAGCCGGGCCTTAACCACGGTGCTATCGAGGATCCGGCGGACGATGCCCTCATCGGACAGATTGCGGCGCACCAGGCGTCCCAGTCCATATTCACCTGTGCAAGGCGTGGCTGATCTGTCTTAGTCGAAGCATGCATGCCTCTTCAGGAACACTGATCGGCGATGCCCCCTGCGTCCAATCCGTTCCGTCAACAAAACAGCATCAAACGCTCGCATCCTGCAGCGTCGTTGAGGCTTTTGCACTTAGGTGCGTGATCGGAACGCAGCCAAGCTCATTCGACGGACCCCGCTTTGCTGCCGTTCCCCGCTCGGGCGTCGAGATCATCAGCCAAAAAAGCAGGCTATCCCACCCGACAGAGGCGCTTATGAGCCGTATAGGCATGGTATTAGGACCATAGGAACATCATGCCCATCCCTCTCGCCTCTAAGCTCCCCTACTCCCGTGCATCGAACTGCTTATCCTGTATGCTGCACTACAAACCGGTAGCGCTGGGTAATACTCAGCGCAGATTGAATGACCGGATCGCGCTCGTGCCTATCGTTGATCTGGATGCTTACCGCTTCCACGCAGTCATTGACTGGGTCGAGTTCCGCATCCATCTCGGGCGACCAACGCAGGCACAACATGTCCAAGCAGTTTTACGCCGCTATCTTGCCCGAGACAGCTTCATTGCTCCGGAAGATGGAACTGACGGTAGCGTATTCACCGTCTGCACGATCAAGGTTCAAGAGCCTTCAAGCTTCGCCTTGATCCATGTGATTCATCGAGCGCTATGCGACAGGTTCGGGGAGGCCTCCAGCGCGCGCGTGACAGGCCTAGAGGTCAGCGTTGATGCATATGTAGCCGAGAATGCTAACGCGACTCGGGCACACCTCCTAGGCGCTCTGCAGCGAACCATCTGGACGTCACGGGACATTTTGACAAACTCGAACAGTCGCCTCCGTTCTGTCTGGAAGAAACAAAGCGACGGCGTTCAGAAACTACTACCGGAACTTCAACATGATGATGCACGCGGGCGGCGCGCCAACTCCGAGAACCACCGAGCGCCCTTCATCGACGGAACCATGTATCTAGGCGCCCGGCACGATGATGTGATGCTGCGCCTAATGGAGAAGGTGAAGGACCGGCAGCGGTTCGACGGGAGCTATGATGACCTGAATGAACCTTCGAAGCGGGTCAGGATCGAAGTGACGTTGAAAGGTTCAGAGCTAACATCGGTCGGGATCACTGACATTGCTTCGCTTCGTCGTCTGAAGTTGACATCCATGCAAGGCAGATACTTCCAGTTCAAACTGCCTACGTTCAAGCGACATGTAGATCATGGTCTTTCTGGCACCTTGCAGGCTTTTCAAGAAGAAGAGCGCGCGAGGGTATTTCATACAACCGGCGTGATGGGACTGTCGGTCATGGACAGCGCACTAGCCCTACAAAGAAAAAGATCATGGCCGGGAGTCAGAAAGAACCTTCGTTCAATGAACCGTAAGGCTCTGAGGACGCAGATGCCGCGGCTCGCTGCGCCGTTTATTGCGTTCGAGCGGCTGAACATGAAGGTCAGCTTGGCACTGCGTAGCCTTCAGAAGCGTGAGGACCGGTCGTGGTCTAGGATGACAAGGCAGAGCGTGGTGTGACAAGGGAATAGGCAGAGCAGAAAGAACCTATATTAGCAGTTAAAAGGCCAAACGCGCCTGCAAGACTTTGCAGGAATAGCAAACGCAGGCCGCAACGGTCATGCACGCCGGATGCCGGACAAACTGGATGGTCTAAAAAACTTGCACACTCTGCGGTGCGCTACCGGTTTGGCTCTCGGCGGATTGGTTTGTTGCTGAAGCGCGGCGGCATCCTGATCAGTCCGAAGAAGCTGTATCGGGTTTACTTCGAAGAAAGGCTGTCGGTCCGGTGTAGGCGAGGCCGCAAGCGTGCCCGAGACATCACAACACCGATGCCCTTCCTCTGATGCTCAACCAGTGCTGGTCATTGGACCCTTCGCAGACACGTCGGGGCCTCGCGCAAGTTCCGCATCCTGATGGGAATGTCGATTACTATCGCGAGAAAACGCCTTCATCGAAAGCTTCAACGGCAGCCTGCGCGACGAGCTGCTGAGCGAGGAGATCTTCGACACATTGAATGATGCTTGCCGAAAAAACACTTAATGGTGCTACGACTACAACGCGGTCAGGCCGCAGTCCTCGCTCGACAACCTGATGCCGCTCGAAGCGCGCCGGATGCTCGCGCTACATGATGGCTCCGCGCTCGCCCTGAAGCCACTAGCGGACTACCGATCTCAAGCCGACAGACTCTCGTTATGATCGAATGACCGGTAAGGGCAGGTCAATTGGAATGCGGGAATTGTTCGAGAACTTGCGGAACGAGATCAGCAAAGTTCCCACCAGACATGTGCCCTCGCATGATGTAATCGAGACGGGCAGCGTAAATGGAGTTCGTCGTGCCTCGAAACGAACTTATTTTAGAGAAGTAATCGTAGGTATCTTGATACCGTTGAAGCTTGGAATGATGGATTTCAGTCAATGCCTGTTCTGTCATTCCGTGCGCGTCTAGGTATCGTGCTGCTTTTAGAATATCGTCTGGAGTAAAGACCCGCTCACGCTTATGCATTGTCATCGGACTTGTCGAAGAAGGTGTCTTTGCAGGTAGCGTCGCAACAACACTGCGATCTGGCAGTTCAGAGCAAATTTCCCTGATTTCCTGAAGTGCATCTTCTGGATCAATCCCTTCAAGCCATTCGTTGAGCCGTCCGGACGGACTGCGCATCCGATACTTTCGAAAATGAAAATCTAGTTTCTGCTCAAGAACTCTCGGGGCTTCGTTGAGCAACACCACATCGAAACGAACACGGTCTTTCCCAAATGTGCCGCAGTAGTCTGAAAAACGCCTGCGAAGATTAAGAGATAGCCCGTATTTCGAGTTTGCCGAGTTCACCCATATGCAGTTCTGTCGATGCTTGATGACAGGAGCCATCTCTTCCCCAACTAGACGAACAAAATACAGACCTGACTCTAATGGAATATTGGACATCGACCCTCCGAAAAAACTACCTACTCGACACAACGGCCCCCAACCACGAGTCCGCTCATCCTAGTGCAATACCAGCCTATATCGTCATCAGCATCCTTAATCTGACTGCAGCGTTCAAACATGGAAGCATGCGCTGACAGGCCTATCCAAGACAAGTAGCTGCCGCCGCTTCTCTTCTTCCACCTTTACGATTTCCAGAACCAGACATGTGATGTGCATTCAGCAGAGCAAGCAGCACCTGAGAAGCGCTGTGGCGCTCACTGAGCACAGGTAAGCAACTCCCATATGCACATGTAGCGCAGAGACGCGAACCCGAGCCAGTGAGCGCCTTTGAGTGCACTCCCTGAAAAACCAAGTCGTCTGCAGAGGGCAGGTATCTGAGCTAGGTTACTTGCAGCCGCGGTTGGTGCGAAACAAAGTCGAACATGTCCCGCATCCCGATCCGCGATTATCTTTTTCGGTTGAGTGGGAACCGGTTCTTATCTTCTTTGGTGTCTTTAGCAGGCGCAGCTTCTATGATGACTCTGAGGCTTCGTGTATTGACCGCTGAGCGTATGTTGGGGTCTTTTAGGTGTGCTGACAGCGGGCGTGCGTTTGACCTGTCTGTGAGTCTCTTTGACGTATGGACCTGAACGTGCAGCCGGTGCTGCGTCCTGATCCGTCTTTCGTCTATATATTACATAATACATTTTTCCTTTAAGTATATTAAATAGACGAAAGACGGACTGGTATGAGGTCTCTCTGCGGCCGTAGCCTGAGCCTCATTCAGAGCCTGTGCCTTAATCGTATCCTCTCGGGCTTACATCTTCTTCCGGTTGGTCTCTTTCGTTCCTCTTTGGTTGGATTTCGTTCCGGTTTGTCTTGGGCTTATGTCCTCCTCTTCGCCGTCTATGTTGTCCAAAAACCGATTTTGGGGTCGATTTTGTCTCAGTTATGTTAAGTTACGGAATTGGACCCAGCGTTTGCTGGTGAAAAACGTAACATCCGCGGTCCATTTGAAGGTGGAATGTTACATTTGAGGCATCGTATTGAGCCTCTTGGAGCCTCAAATGTTACATTTTGGCGCTCTAATTTAACATCGGGCGGACCAAATGTTACATTTTCGAGCGCCTATGTTACATTTGAGGGATCGTGCGCCGGAAGAATTCACGCACCAAATGTGCCTAATGGCAGACCGTTACAGTCAGGCGATCCATGATCATAGAGATGAGGGCCATACGCCCTGAGGACTATTTCGATGTCAGCAGGATCTTCTTCTGCGCGGTGCACGAAGGGACAAGCCACGCCTACAGTGTTGCAGAACGAAGGGCGTGGGGCGGCGATACGATAGACCTACCGCGATGGAAAGAGCGCCTGATAACACTTACCGGCTTTATTGCCGAAATGGACGGTGAGCCGGTCGGGTTCATCAGTGTCAATCCGCTGGGGTATATCGACCTTGCCTTCGTGCTGCCTTCGGCGGCGGGTAAGGGTGTCGGCGGCGCTCTTCTCGAAAAGGCAGAGCACTTGGCGTTCACCCAAGGTGCCTCGTGCCTGACAACGGCAGCAAGTCTGGCAGCGCGTCCCTTTTTCGAGAAGCATGGATGGGTTGTTTTGGAGAAAGAGCAGGTCGAACGTGGCGGAGTCATCTTGAGGCGCTACCAGATGCATAAGCATCCTGTGAAGTCAGATCACTAAGGACCATGACATCCGAGGCACCTGATGACGCCTCGGATTTTGACTACGTCTTGCCTCTTAGCGAAAGAAGCGCCCGAACAAAGTCAGCGACAGTGAACCCGCAAGCAGGGCCGCACCTACGCCAACATATCCAATAAAGAGCCAAGCATCTTCCAGACCGCTGTTGTAAAAGCGATATACCGCCGCACCGAGAAAAATTAGCCCGACATTGCGCGTGGCGCTCAGCGTGGCCTCCCGGCGCAACCGGTTGATCTCACGGGTATGTTCTTCGTCAGTCATTCTCAAACCTCGTTACTTGTCATCTCTTCATATACTGCTCTCTCGCAGGTCAGTCGGGTGGGATATGAAAGACCTTCATTTGCTAGGTAGAAAACCGGCAGTATTTTCAGTCTTTTCTTTGCAGGTCATCACGACAGGCTCGATTTCAACGATCGTTTACGAATGCCGTTGCATGCCGTATCTTGCCTTGAAAATAAACGATCATTGATTCCATCTAGGCGAGCGACATGACTAACATCCAAAACGCTGCTGATCTCGGCCGTGCCATCCGTGCCCGACGGCTGGAACTCGGACTGCAACAGACTGAGCTTGCCATGCAGAGCGGTGTTTCGACCCCGACCGTCAGCGCCATCGAGAACGGTAAAGAGACGGCGCGGGTCGGTCTGGTGCTGCAGCTCTGCCGTGATCTCGGCATCCAACTGTCCGTAGGAACATAGGCATGGCGATGCTTGAGCTGGATGTGTTCATCGAGGGCCTCCCAGAGGCCGTAGGGCGACTCACAAGGCGTGGTAGCGGTGCGGTGGCCTTCCGATACCTGACAGACACCCTACCCCACTCGATGAGTCTCTCCTTGCCTCTGCGCGAGGAGCCGTTCGGGGATGTTCTGACTCGTGGTTTCTTCTCGAACCTCCTGTTCGAAAACGCTCAACGTGAACAGATCATGCAGAGGCATGGTCTCAACTTCGATGACGTGGTCGGACTGCTTGAACACCTTGGCAATGACTGTCCTGGATCAATCTCCTGCGTGCCTGTCGGGACCGGACCGGCCAAGACACCGGGAAACCTGCTGACCGACTATGACCCGATCGACCAGAACGAGCTGGTGCGGATCATGACCTCTCTGCGTGACCGCAGGCGGGTGCCGGATGACACCCGTGATCCCTCGCCGCTGGCGGGTGTTCAGGGCAAGGTCGCATTGACCAGACTGCCGGACAGCAGCTTCGCCCTTCCGCGGCAGGGATTAAACGTGCCGACGACGCATATCCTCAAGGTGCCGAGCCGCTTCGAGATGACCAGCGTTTATCAAGAGCATCTGCTCATGCAGCTGATGTCTGGCGCGCAGGCACATCCGGTCGCAGCGACAGAGGTGCTTGGCGATGACGATCTCTGCGGACTTCTGATCACGCGCTTTGACCGGATCGTCGAGGGCACCGAGATACGACGGCTGCATCAGGAAGACTTTGCGCAGGCGCTCGGGCTTGGACCGCAGTTGAAATACCAGCGTAACGGCATCGAGACCCGCCGGTTTGACGCCTGCGCGATTGGACAGGTTCTAGCGCAGACGACACAGCCCGGACGCGCACGACTGGCCTTCCTCGAGATCACCTTGGTCAACCTGCTGCTTGGCAATACGGACAACCACGCCAAGAACCATGCGTTGCTGCATGTTGGCGCACGACCCGACCTTGCGCCGGTCTATGATGTTGCGCCCATCCTGCTTGATGATCAGGTGGTGCATCAGATGTCGTTCAACATCGGGCATGCGCGAATGACCGACGAGATTACAGCTGAGGACCTTGCCACATTCATCACTGCGATCGGCTTTCCTCGAGCAACCCCTGCCCTACTGAAACGCCTCCGCGAAATCGTCGCTACCATCGTTGCAAGGGTTCCCGACATGAGTGGCCCTCATCGCAAGCGCATTGGCGATGCCATCGCAGAACAGGCTGGTTCACTCGCAGACGCGCTCGGGATGCAGATCGACATCCCGGAACGGGACGCGATGGTTCTGAACCGACCTTGAAACCGGAGGGTTGCGGCGCCGCCGTCTTGCGGGCACTGGCTGCATCCCCATGAACGACACGCGTTTTTTCTAGGACCTCGCATCTTTCTGGTCGCGCTGACTCCCCACCCGACGCAGACAATGTCGCGCGGTATCTTGGTGTCACAACCAATGAAAGCGACAGCAAGACCATGACACTTCCCTACCAGAACAGTCCCGCAGCGATCTTCATCTCGGCGCGCATCCAGGATCTCGCATATCGCAAGAGCCAGGCAGAGATCGCGGCCGAGACAGGCTTCCCGAACCCCAACATGATGACCTTTTTGAAGAACGGCCGGAACAAGGTTCCCCTTGATCGCGTGCCTTCGCTTGCAAAGGCGCTCGAGATCGACCCAGCTTATCTGATGCGTCTCGCACTCGATCAGTCGATTGGCGAGACAGCAGCACAAGCAATCACTGAAATCTTCGGAACGCCCGCGACGGAGAACGAACGCGGTTGGCTGGCTGAAATCCGGAACGCGTCGGATAATAAAGACCCGCGCCTCACAGGGAGGTCACGTGCGGCGCTCAGGGCCATCTTTGGTAAATAACGACGGCAGGATTAAAATCTGCATCTTCCGCAGCAATTGCTCTCCAAGGACGTGGATCGGAATGATCCACGTCGTTCGAAGCAACTGCAGGCAGTCGGATCGCCACAGGCTGAGTTTAGATACCGCGATACTTGGGCAATACGCGTCCATGCAAAGGCTGCTGAATGGCGAAGATATCTCGACCTCGGCCTATCCCCCAAAAAAAACGTCCGTCCCATGAGAAGAATGCGAGATCGAACAGTATAGGCTAAGAGTAACAACAGGACGCTTCGCCATGTCTTCCGACGTCACCTTAAATGAACTGAATCATATGCACCGCGTGGTGGCCCAACTCGTTCTGGCCGATTCTGTGTATCTTCCCATTTTCGAACGCATCGAACATGAGCTTGCGACCTGGCAATCGAGGGATCGCGCAATTGACCGCGCGCGCGTCCTGTTAGCAGGCTATAAAGCTGCGGCTTGAAGCATTGTCTGCTTTTGCTTCAACGTAGCCCCGTCGCCATATTTCTCTCTGGTGAGGCGATGACCAAAGAGGTCACGCCTGATCCGATCGTCGATCCCTGCTGCCAACATACGATCCTCGAACGAGTGCCGAAGAGAATAGAGCACATGATCTGGGGTCTCCATAAGTCCGTTTTCTCGAAGATACTTATTCACGGTTGCCGACAGCCCCGCGCTGCTGCCGCGATATCTCGGAAAGCCCTCGGGGTAGGCACGTATCGCATCGAGAGAAATACCAAGGAGAGGGATGGTGCGGCGCGCATATGCGCTCTTCATCTGCCTGCCTTCTGGCTCGATAGAGATGTAAGGCACGTCGCATGCAAGGTGTATCGTGTTACCGGAGAGTGCAGCCAGCTCCGACGGACGACAGCCAGTGTTTATCATCGCCAGAAGGATGGTTCGAGCTTCAGGGTTCAGACCGTTTAATGCCCCGGAAGCAAGTAGTCTGTCAGTGATCCACTCCCTCGAGAACGGAGGCCGCCTCTTTGCTTCGATGTCCTTGAGGGAAAGATCGTTCAACGGCAGCACGAGACCAAGTCGTTTCATCTTGTTAACGGTCTTCAGGACGTCTCCAAGATGAGTCAAATCCTTGTTGGCACTGTTTGGGGTCAACCCCTCCATTTCGAGTCGCTCGACCCACCAGTTCCGGAAATCAAGCATGTCGTCGCCGGTGATTTGATCGATCGGCTTGTCGCCGATCACCTGAATAAGATTCTGGATAGCTTTCTTGCGAGGGTTCTCCCATCGCCGGATCTGATCGGGTGACTTACCGAGCGCCCTATCCTTCGCAAGAGTCCAATAAAGATCGAGACAGCGACTGATGATCAGCGAAGGTTCCTTAGCGCCACCCAGGAGGGCGGCCGCTTCGCGCATATCGATAGAATTTGGCTTATCGCCCACACGAGTCACAGCAGAAAGCCGATCACGAATCTCATTAAGCGGCAGCTGCGCGACCTTGTCAGCGCGCAGGTAGCGGAAACCCTTCGCTTCGGCCAAGTCCCGCGCTGCAGCGAATAACTGCTCGGCATCACCATCAGCGCCTGCCAGTTTCGCTTCCCAGGCCGCAATCATCTTATCCCAGACGGCATCGCCCTTCATCTTCGCAGTCGACGCAGAATCAGTCTTAAGGCTGACCCAAACATACTTTCTCGGCTCAACCACTGCATAGCGCTTGGGCACGCGCTTGTAGAGATACAGAGTGCCTTTGACAGAGTTTCCACGCGTCCTGATAGTCATACCAACCTCGTCAAACCGAAGCCCATGTATCACTCAATGTATAGCAAATTGTATAGCAAAAAGAGATGCGTCAAACGGCAAAAACGCATATAGCTCAGCGTTTGCTGACTTATAGTGTCATTTAAACTGAATGAAATTGGCGGAGCGAGAGGGATTCGAACCCTCGAGACGGTTCCCCGCCTACACACTTTCCAGGCGTGCGCCTTCGACCACTCGGCCACCGCTCCGTTGCAGGGGGTCTAGCTTGTGATTCACAGTTCTGCAAGTGCGATATCAAAGCTTTGAGATACGCTTTTGCAACTCGGCCAGTTGGCGACGGATTTCGGCCATATCCTGTGCGTCTTCGGCAGCTTCCGGTGTCGCCTGTTTGGGTGCCGGATTTGCAGGTTGCGTACCGTCTTCCTCTTCGGGTTCGGGACCGGAGGCGCCCGTGCGCCAGCCCCCCATCATGGCCTTCAGGAACATCTGCTGTTGGCGCTGCAAGGCGTCAAAGCCGGGCATGGTGGACATCGGGGAAGGAATGGCGGCCATATTTTCCATCACCTTAGACTGGCCATCGCGCAGCATCTCGAAGCTGGCGGCAAGGAACTGCGGGACGACTGATTGGGCATTGGTGGTATAGCTGCGAACCAGATCGGTCAGGACATCCAGAGGTAGGACGCTTTCGCCACGGCTTTCGTGTTCGGCAATGATCTGCAACATATACTGGCGGGTCAGGTCATCACCAGATTTGAGGTCGATAATCTTCACCTCGCGTCCGTCACGAATGAAGGCAGCAATATCTTCCAGAGTCACATAATCGCTGGTCTCGGTATTATACAGCCGGCGGCTGGCATAACGCTTGATCAGCAGCGGCGCAGTTGATGCGGCCATCAGGGCTTCCTTGCAGTCGGTTTCATCCATGATGAAAGCTGCACACAGAAAAGGCAAAGGAAAAAGTCCCTTTTCTGAATGTGAAAAAGGCGGCCAAAGCCGCCCTTTTCCGCATATTGTCTTGTCACATTACTTCGACGCGGATGCGGTCGTTGCTTTCTTGACAGCGGCCTGCGTGTCCTGCGTGGCTTTTTCAGCCGCCTTCTGGGCGTCCGAAGCCATATCCTTGCCTGCGGTCAGCATCAGATCAACGGTGTCCATCTGCACTTTCTTTGCAACTTCGGCGTAGGCAGCCATATGTTCGGATGCAACTTCAGCCGAGGAGGATGCGAAATCGCTGACAGCTTTGGCGTAATCCGAAGGCTCTTGCTTGCTGGCGGCCATTTCGCCCATGCGTGCGATGGAATCCTTGGCCCATTGCGCCGAGATTTCGGTCGAACGTTCGGCAGCAGTCAGCGCAACTTTGGCCAGCTTTTCGGCCAGCATGCTTTGCGACTTCATGGCTTCCTGCATCGAGCTGGTGTCGATCGGAAAATTCGCCATCATGTCCTGCATCGTCTTCGCGTAATCGGGTGTCTTAGCCATAACATTCACTCCTATAACTGCGACGAGAGAGAAACCATGAGGGGGAACAATCGTCGCTTCTATTCCGTGGTCCTAATATGAATGCTGCACCGCAGCATTTCAAGCTTTTTGTTCTGCATTGCAGCAAAACAATTGTGAATTTTTGATCCGGCATGCCTAGCTGGCCCGTTCATGGACATAGCGGCCCGGCGCGGGTTCGATCCCCTGCCCCGGATCACGTGCGTCCAGCAGATCACCCGACCGTTCCTGCAGCCATGCGCCCCAGCGCGGCCACCAGCTGCCTTCGTGGAAGGTCGATGTTTCGCGCCATGTCGTATGATCGGACCGGAAATCGTCATCGCTGACGTAATGCCCGTATTTCTTTTTGGACGGTGGATTGACGATACCCGCGATATGGCCGGATTGGGACAGGATAAAGGTCTTATCTTTGGACCCCATATTGGCCACGCCGCGCCAGCTGTCCTTCCACGGGGCAATATGGTCGGTTTCACAGGCAATTGCACAAAGCGGCACCTTGACGTCCGACAGATGCAGCCGATGGCCTGAAAGATCGAAGCCATCGGTCGCAAAAGCGTTTTTCTGGCACAGTTCGCGCAGATATTGCATCGCCATCTTTCCGGGCAGATTGGTGCCATCGCCGTTCCAGAACAACAGATCGAATGCAGGGGGCGATTCCCCCATCATATAGCTGCGGATCGCGGGCCCCCAGACAAGGTCGTTTGCACGCAGAAAGCTCATGGTGCGTGACATCAACCGGGCGCGCAGCAGGCCGTGACGCTGCACCTCCTCGCCGATGCCCGACACGAAATCATTTTGCAGAAAGGCGGTGAATTCGCCCTGATCGGAAAAATCGGTCAATGCAGTGAACAAGGTCGCAGAATTGACCCGATCATCCCCGCGCTGTTCCAGCAAGGACAGCGTCAGGGACAGCGTCGTCCCCGCGATACAATATCCCACGGCATTCAGTTTTTTCTGATCCGTCAGTTCCAGAACCTTATCCATCACCTCAAGATAGGCGGCGATATATTCCTCCATCCCGACATCGGCAAAGCTGGCATCCGGGTTCTTCCAGCTGACGACGAACAGCGTCTGGCCCTGATCAACCAGCCAGCGGATCATGCTGTTTTGCGGCTTCAGATCCAGAATATAGAATTTATTGATCCATGGCGGAAAGATCACCAAAGGCAGCGCATGGGCCTTTTCGGTGCTGGGCGCATATTGGATCAATTCATACAGCGGCGCGCGGTGGACCACCGTGCCGGGGGCTGTGCCGATATTGTCACCGACAGAAAACGCCTGACGATCCGCAAGCGAGACGATCATCTCGCCTCCGTTCAATTCGACATCGCGGACAAGGTTTTCCAGACCGCGCACAAGGCTTTCACCTTCGGTCTCGATCGCCTTTTCCAGCGCGTCCGGATTGCTGGCCAGAAAATTGGTTGGGGCCATCATGTCGACGATCTGGTTGGTCAGCCAGTCGATGCGGCGGCGGGCAACCTTATCGGGCAGATCCAGTTCATCAGCCGCATCGCGCAGGGCGCGGGCGTTGGTCAGATACTGTTTCTTGATCAGATTGAAATAAGGGTGACTTTGCCAAAGCGGATTGGAAAAACGCCGGTCAGCGGGAGTATCATCCTTGGGGGCCGTAAGTTTTCCCGCAATCAGGGCCTGCTGGGCGCGGGCATAATTCGTCAGCGTCTCGGCCCAGAATGTCACCTGCGTTTCGATCATCCGGGAAGGATGTTCGCTAAGGTTTTTCATAAAGGCACTGGTCGCAGTCATGAACAGATCAGGCCCTGGCCCTTCGACACCGGGATTGGGGGCATTGCGGGCCGCAAAGGCGGACATCAGGCGTTGGCCCAGCACATCGATTCGTTCAATATTCTCGGCCAGTTTTTTGGCAGTGGGGGCGTGCCCTTCCTTTGCCAGATCAGCCAGCATCAAAGATGCCGCCTGACGCGTTTCGGCCATCACCGTGGCAGGTTCTTCGGCTGCCTTGGGCTTTGCAGGTTGCGGTGCCTGTTCGGGCTTAACTGTCCGTCTGCGCGGCTTTGAAGCAGGCTTTTGCTGCGCCGCAGCATTTTCGGGCGGTCCGTCGGTGTGTGGCACCTTGGGATCGGACTTACCGGTTGCAGCAGATTTGCGTCGCGTTCCGGTGGCCTCTTTGCTCGGTTTCTTTGGCTGGCTTGCCATGATCGAGATTCCCCCCTAATAATAGTTGGATGATACGCGCAGGGCGGCCAAGGCGTAAACCCGGCTTTTGACTGATAAAAGCTCCGCTTTGACAGCAGAAATTCCATGCCGCAGTGCAGCAAAATGGTGGATGATATGTCGGTCAAAGGTCTAAAAGGCGTCATTTCATATGATGCGATGGAAACAATCCGCAATACAAATGAATGGATGGGGGCCACGGCTCGCGCGATGGGGTCATATCCCGCCTTTGCGCTGATCCCGAACCCCGCCTTCCATCTGCTAAGTGCATGGGGCCGCGTGACAGAACGCAGCTTTGCGCGGATGGTCACAAAGCCGGATTGGGAAATGCCCACGATTGCAGGTGAGGACGGGCAGGATCACATCGTCTATGTCGAACCGGTGGTCAGACGCGCCTTTGGCGACCTGATCCACTTTCGCGTCGCGCGTCGTGACACCATGCCCCGCAAAGTGCTGTTGATCGCACCGATGTCGGGCCATTACGCGACGCTGATGCGATCAACCGTAACGTCGCTGCTGAGCGATTGCGATGTCTATGTCACCGATTGGCACAATGCCCGTGATATCCCTGTGAGCGAAGGCAAATTCGACGTCGAGGATTACACCCGCTATCTGGTTGATTTCATCAAACACCTTGGCCCTGACACCAATGTCGTCGCCGTCTGCCAGCCGGCCCCCCTTGCCTTGGCCGCGACTGCCATTCTGGCCGAGGAAGACCCCAAGGCCCAGCCCCGCAGCCTGACCCTGATCGGCGGCCCCGTTGATCCCGATGCCGCCGCAACCGAGGTGACCGATTTCGGCAACCGCGTTACTATGGGTGAACTGGAAAAAGCGGTGATCCAGTCGGTCGGTTTCAAATATCGCGGCGCAGGGCGGATGGTCTATCCGGGCCTGATGCAGCTTAGCAGCTTTATCGCCATGAATGCGGAATCCCACAGTCGCGCCTTTATCAACCAGATCTATGCCGAAGCACGCGGCACGGCGTCGGATGGCGATAAGCACAATAAATTCTATGACGAATATCTGGCGGTGATGGATATGACCGCCGAATTCTATATGTCGACGGTCGAGCGTATCTTCAAAAACCTTGAAATCGCCAAAAATGAATTCACCGTTGAAGGCAAACTGGTCGATATCGGCAAGATCAGCGATGTCTCCATCATGACGGTCGAGGGCGCGAATGACGACATTTCGGCCCCCGGTCAATGCGTGGCCGCACTTGATCTGTGCTCCGGCGTTCCGGCGGACAAAAAGGTGCAGCATCTGGAACCGGGTGCGGGCCATTACGGCATCTTTGCAGGCAAATCATGGCGCCTGAACATTCGTCCGCTTGTGCTTGATTTTATGGATGAAAGCGCCAAGCAGACCGAAGACAGCCCCAAACCGAAGCGCCGTCGCAAACCCAACCCTGCAGATACCGATTGCGGTGTGGCCGATACGATGGATGGTGCCAAAATGGCCGTCTAGGACCGTCAGGAACCTGCGTGACATGATCACCGTTATATCTCTGAACGCCGCATGGTGCGGCACAAGGGGATATCATGACGGACGACCACAAACGTGCCGACCAGTTCTGGAGCCGGCTTGACGATGTAAATGCCGGCATGCTGGGCACCACCGAGGACCCTCGGGTGGTGCCCATGTCACATTACGCGGATCGCGATCAATCCGCGCTGTGGTTCATCACTGCCAAGGGCACCGATCTGGCCAAATCGCTGGCCGGCGGTGCGAAGCCCGCAATCCATGTTGTCAGCGACGCGGGCGAAGGGTTGTACACCCGCATCGACGGCCAGCTATCGCTGTCGGATGACCGCGCGAAACTGGATGAAATCTGGAATGCCGTCGCCTCCAGCTGGTTCGAGAGTGGCAAAGAAGACCCTGATGTCCAGCTGTTGCATATGGACCTGTCAGGGGCCGAGGTTTGGGCCACCGGTGGCAGCCTGACCTTTCTGTTCCAGATCGCCAAATCCAAAGTGACCGGTGACAAGCCCGATATGGGCGAACACTATACCCTGACGTTGTAACCTAGGGCAGTGACCGGATAGTTTCGGTCACAAGGTCCAGACATTCGGGCGTCGAAAAACGGTGATCGGCGCCCTTGACCAAGGTCAGGCGCATATCTGGCGATGTCGCATGATCCAGCAGATCCAGCGCCCATTGCATCGGCACATCTTTATCTGCCGTTCCTTGCAAGAAACGCGTCGGAAATGGCAGATCCAGCGGTTGGTTCATAACCTGCTGGTAGCGACCATCCTCGATCAGGCGGCGCGTGATGACATAGGGCTGGTCGGCGTAATCGCTTGGCAATTCCAGCCGTCCGTCACGGGTCAGCACCTGACGATAGTCTTCGGAAAATCCTGCCCAGAAACCACGTTCGGTGAAATCGGGCGCGGCGGCAATGGTGACAAGTGCCGCCACGCGTTCGGGCATGCGACGCGCCATCAGCAGGCTGATCCAGCCACCCATGGATGATCCGACCAGAACCTGCGAGCCGTCGGTCAGGGTGGTGATGGCTTGGAACGCATCCTCGGCCCAGTCACCGATGCAGCCTTCTTCAAAGGTTTCACTACTGCCGCCATGACCGGAATAGTCAAACCTCAGGAAGGCGTGGCCATGTTCTTTGGCCCAAGCCTCCAGATGAACGGCCTTGGTGCCGCTCATGTCGGATTTGAACCCGCCCAGAAACACGATGCCCGGCCCCTTCCCTTGGGTCCGCACATAGGCGATGCGACGTCCCGATGGCGTTTCAAGATAGTCGTTCATCAGCTTACCTCTTTCAATCCGAATGCGACCCATGCACCGGCAACCGATGCCAGTGCAAAGACCGCGATAACCCAAGCCCCCCCCAGCATCGCAAGCGCTGCCGAGGCGGCCCCCGCAATCAGGATCACCACACCGACCACCAGATTCGACACGGCCGTATAGGCTGCGCGCTGGTCATCGGGGGCCATATCCACCAGATAGGTGGACCGCCCTTGCCTGACCCCGTGATAGGCGATCATCAGGCCGAACAGAACCACCGCAATGCCCGCCGTTCCCGCATGCCCCATGGCACCCAAAGCAATGGCGATCAACAGCGCAACGGCTGCGGCGACGCCGGACCAGACCAGCACCTGCCGCGCCGAACGGTCCGCCATCCGCCCCCAGACCCATGACGATACCAGCGACGCCAGCGCCGAGGCCAGCACCAGCAGCCCCAGATGCCGGTCGTCGGCCTGCTGCCCCGCCGCAATCACCAACAGATAGGGCGGCGCAAGGGCTGTGCCGACCAACAGCGACCGAGCGACAACAAACCGTCCCAACTGCCCGTCCTGACGCAGCAAGGACAGCTGTGCCAAAGACTGCCGCAGGCCCAGCACGTTCTGGCGGGGTTGGGGGTCCTCCTCCAATGTCGCAAAGACCAGCCCCGCCAGAACCCACATGCCCGCCGCCAGCAGGATCGCGGCAATCACCAGCGGGGCACGGTCGAAAGGCCCCCATAACAGCAGCAGCGCAAAGACAATCACACCCGCTGCGCTGACGCTGCCTGCCAGACCTGTCGCGGTCCCGCGCCGTGTTTTTCCGACCGTCTTGCCCAGCACATCCTTATAGGAGGCCGAACAGACCGACCGCGCCAAGGCCAGAACCGCCAGCAAGCCGACAATCGCCAGTCCCGCCGCAGCCCCCTGTAAAACCAGCGCAACAACCGCGATCCCCAGTGCCGCCAGCCCCTGCAGAATGCTGCCCGCGGCCCAGACCCATTTGCGCCGTGGCAGCGCCCCGATGGCCCCCGCGGTAAACAGCTGCGGCAACAGCGACCCCGCCTCGCGGATGGGGACCAGCAGACCGATGAAACCGGCCCCTGCCCCCAGATGCGTCAACAACCATGACAGCACCAGTTTGGCATCCACCAAGCCGTCGCCCAGTTTGGACCCTGACAATGCCGCGACATGGCGCAGGAAATTTGCAGGCTCGGCCTGTTTTTGCGCGCCCTTCAATCCGCCATCGGCATCGGGATCATCGACCAGTACTTCGAACAGCTGTTCTTCGATTTCTTTCATAGGGATATCCGGCTTGTTGCGTGGCTTATCTTGACAGTTTTTGCGCGCGGGTCCATTGGTGCGACCTTAACATAACCCGCAATCGGGCGTTCCGTGGGCGCCAAACCGACGAGGAGGACTTTATGTCCCAGATCTCTCTGACTTTTCCTGATGGCAATTCGCGCGAATACGAGGCTGGCGTCACCGCCGCCCAAGTGGCCGAAAGCATCGCCCCCAGCCTTGCCAAACGCGCCATCAGCGCCAGCCTTGATGGTCAGCACATCGACCTTGCATGGCCAATTATGTCCAGCGGCCAGATCGCCATTCACTCGATAAAGGATGAAGCGCAGGCGCTGGAACTGATCCGCCACGATTTCGCCCACGTCATGGCCCGCGCCGTCCAGTCGATCTGGCCTGATGTCAAAGTCACCATCGGTCCGGTCCGCGATTATGGCTGGTTCTATGACTTCGACCGCGCCGAACCCTTCACCCCCGAAGATTTGGCCGTGATCGAGGCCGAGATGAAAAAGATCATCGCCGCCCGTGATCCGGTCCGCACCGAAGTCTGGGACCGCGACCGGGCCATCGCCCATTACAAAGCGGCAAATGAACCGTTCAAACTGGAACTGATCGACCGCATTCCCGAAGATCAGGACCTGCGGATGTATTGGCACGGCGACTGGCAGGATCTGTGCCGCGGCCCGCACTTGCAGAACACCGGCCAGTTGCCCGCCGATGCCTTCAAGCTGACCCATATTGCCGGTGCATACTGGCTGGGCGATGCGACGCGCCCGCAGTTGCAGCGCATCTATGGCGTGGCCTTCCGCAACCGCGACGACCTGAAAGCCCATATGACCATGCTGGAGGAGGCCGCAAAACGCGATCACCGCAAGCTGGGCCGCGAAATGGACCTGTTCCACATGCAGGAAGAGGCTCCGGGCCAGATTTTCTGGCATGCGAACGGCTGGAGCATCTATACCAACCTTCAGGATTACATGCGCCGCAAGCAGCGCGCCGACGGCTATGTCGAGGTGAACACCCCGCAGGTCGTCAGCCGCAAGCTGTGGGAAGAATCCGGTCATTGGGAAAACTATCAGGACAATATGTTCATCGTCGAAGTGGACGAAGAACATGCCAAGACCAAGACCATCAATGCGCTGAAACCGATGAACTGCCCGTGCCACGTACAGATCTTCAACCACGGCTTGAAATCCTATCGCGACCTGCCGCTGCGGATGGCCGAATTCGGGTCGTGCAACCGGTATGAACCCTCGGGGGCGCTGCATGGCATCATGCGTGTGCGCGGCTTTACGCAGGATGACGCGCATATCTTCTGCACCGACGACCAGATTGAAGCCGAAACCAAGAAGTTCATCGATTTTCTGGCGGGCATCTATGCCGATCTGGGCTTTACCGGCTGGCGGATCAAGCTGTCGACGCGCCCTGAAAAGCGCATCGGTTCGGATGAAAGCTGGGATCGGGTCGAGGCGGCCTTGGGCAATGCCTGTAAAGCGGCAGGCTATGATTACACCATCTTCCCCGGCGAAGGTGCCTTCTATGGTCCGAAACTGGAATTCGTGCTGACGGATGCCATTGGCCGTGACTGGCAATGCGGCACCTTGCAGGTTGACCCCAACCTGCCGGAACGTCTGGATGCGGAATATGTCGGGCAGGACGGCCAGAAGCACCGCCCCATCATGCTGCACCGCGCCGTTTTGGGCAGCTTTGAACGTTTCATCGGCATCCTGATCGAAAACCACGCGGGCAAACTGCCTTTCTGGCTGGCACCGCGTCAGGTGGTTGTCGCATCCATCGTTTCGGACGCGGATGATTATGTGCATGAAGTTGTCGCCGCGCTAAATGCCGCAGGCATCCGCGCCGAGGCTGATATCCGCAACGAAAAGATCAACTATAAGGTCCGCGAACATTCCGTCGGCAAGGTCCCCGCGATCATGGCCATCGGCATGAAAGAGGTGGAAGACCGCACTGTTTCCCTGCGCCGTCTGGACCAGCAGGGCAGCCGCACCCTGTCCCTGTCCGAGGTGACAGAAATGCTGAAAGCCGAAGCGACCGCGCCTGATCTACGCTGAAACCGGCGGATGTTGCGAAAGCTTCACGCGCGGGCACCCGCCTGCGCGTAAAACAGACTTGCGTTTTAAATCGATTCGGGCATCCTCTCACTTGCGTGAGCAAGAGACTTTCTACCGCTCCCTTTACGGGCAGCCGGAAGACCGAAAGCGGGCTGCACGGCCTGACGCAATCCCTGCGTCGGGATGACTTGAAGGAGAGAACGGTTATGGCGACCGGAACGGTTAAGTGGTTCAACGCCACCAAAGGCTTTGGTTTTGTGGCACCTGATGACGGCGGCAGCGATGTCTTCGTCCACATCTCGGCAGTGGAACGCGCCGGATTGACGGGTCTGCAGGACAACCAGAAGATCAGCTATGAATTGCAGTCGGGCCGTGATGGCCGTGCATCAGCCAGCGATCTGCAGTTGCTTTAATTCACGCTTTCATGCGTGCTGTGACGGCCCGTTCGCGGGCCGTTTTTTATTTGGTGAACCGCATGGCACTGTGGCGCTGTGCAGGGTAAAAGCCCCGCAACATCATCGGGACGCTGGCCCATATGCCCTGTCCCCACCGGCAAGATCACCCGCTGTGCCATATGCGGGCCCTATCGCAAGGACAGATCATGACCCGTCTTGATATTTTCTCGGACCCTGTGTGCCCCTGGTGCCTGATCGGAAAGCTGGAACTGGATGCAGCACTGGCAAAACGCCCCGATCATCCGTTTTCCATTGCGTGGCACCCATTTCGTCTGAACCCGCAAATGCCCGCCAAAGGCATGAACCGTGCTGAATATCTGACCGCCAAATTCGGTGAAAATGCGGCAACTTCGCAGGATGCCTTTCTGGAACGTGCGGCACAGTTGGGTGTGACCGTTGTGCCGCCTGTCTGGCAGCCCGATACCACGAACGCCCATCGTCTGATGCATTGGGCAGGGCTGGAAGGCGTGCAGGACGGCGTGATGACCGGCCTGCTGAAAGCCCATTGGTTCGAGGGCGAGGATATCGCAGACCCCGAAACCCTGACCCGCATCGCCGCGGCCGCCGGCATGAATATCGAAGCAACCGCCCGCCTGCTGGCCAGCGATGCCGACAGGGACGAGGTGACAAGCCGCGATTCACATGCCCGTCAGCGGGGCATCAATTCGATCCCGACCTTCATTGTGGCTGATACCCATGCGGTCAGCGGTGCCCAACCTACGGCCCTTTGGGAAAACGTCATCGACGAACTGTCCGGTGCCGTCACCCGATAATCTTGCATAGTCTGCAATATCGGGCTATCTGCTGGGTCAGAACCGACAGGTGACCCCCATGACCGATATTGCCCATGCAATCGCAACGCCAAAGCGCCGTTTGCCCTTGCCTGAATTCATTGCGATGCTGGCGTTTCTTTTCGCCACCATCGCTTTTTCCATGGATGCGATGCTTCCCGCGCTTCCGAAGATCGCAGCCGATCTGACCCCCGATAACGTCAACCGCGCGCAATTGATCCTGACCAGTTTTGTCGCGGGCATGGGTCTTGGCACTCTGTTTGCCGGACCTTTGTCCGATGCGCTTGGCCGCAAACGGACCATCACACTGGGGTTCGGCATTTACATCACCGCGACGATTGCCGCGCTTTATTCCAATTCGCTGGAAACATTGCTGATCGCCCGCTTTATTCAGGGCATCGGTGCATCCGGCCCGCGCATTGTCGGTCTGGCGCTTGTGCGCGACCTGTATCAGGGCCGCGAGATGGCCCGCATCACCAGTTTTGTGATGATGATCTTTATCACTGTGCCTGCGATTGCCCCCTCGATCGGCGCAGGCATCATCGGCATGTCGAACTGGCATGGCGTTTTTGTCGCCTTTATCATCTTCGGTCTGATCGGCGCATCCTGGCTGAACATCCGTCAGGCAGAAACCCTGCCTCCGAAGGACCGCCGTCCCCTGCGCGCCACCACCCTTCTGGCCGCCGCGACCGAGGTTCTGTCGAACCGTCAGGTCATGCTGACCACATTGGTTCTGACGCTTGGTTTTGGCCAGATGTTCGCCCTGTTGTCATCGGCACAGCAGTTGTTCGGGGAAACCTATAACAAGGGTGAGAATTTCCACCTGTGGTTCGCTGCCATGGCGCTGCTGTCTGGGTCCGGCACGATCCTGAACATCAAATTCGTCATCCGCTTCGGCATGCGGCGGATCGCGAAATGGGCCTATATCATGCAGACCATCGTGTCCGGCACGATCATGGTCCTGATGCTAACCGATATGATCCCGCCCGCGCTGCAATTTCCGGCATTCTTTTTCTGGGCCACCAGCGTTTTCTTTATGGCGGGTGTGACCTTCGGCAACCTGAACGCGCTGGCTTTACAGCACATGGGTCATATTGCGGGGATGGCCGCGTCGATCATCGCGGCAATATCAACCTTGGCTGCGGTGGTGATCGCGGCACCTGTCGGACTGCTTTATAACGGCACAGCCATTCCGGCGATGACAGCAACGCTGATCTGTTCGTCGATGGCATGGTTCCTGATGCTGAAACTGGCGGATTAAGCAAAAGAGCGGGACATCGGTCCCGCCCTTTCCACTTCAGGCTGCCACCTCGTCGGGCACCTTCGCCCCCGTCATATAGGACACGGCATCCGACATCGAATGTTCCTTGGGGTCGATAACGCACAACCGCTTGCCAAGCCGGTGGATGTGGATTCGGTCGGCAACCTCGAACACATGGGGCATATTGTGGCTGATCAGCACAATAGGAATGCCCCGCGACCGGACATCCAGAATCAGATCCAGCACCCGACGGCTTTCCTTGACGCCAAGCGCCGCGGTCGGTTCGTCCAGAATGATCACACGGCTGCCGAAGGCTGCGGCGCGCGCAACGGCGACGCCCTGACGCTGACCACCTGACAGCGTCTCGACCTGCTGGTTGATGTTCTGGATGGTCATCAACCCCAGTTCGGACAGCTTTTTGCGGGCAAAATCATCCATCGCAGGCTTGTCCAGCATGCCCAGATATTTGCCCATAAAGCCTTTGCGTTTGATTTCACGCCCCATGAACATGTTGTCGGATATCGACATGGCGGGCGAAAGGGCCAGCGTCTGATAGACGGTTTCGATCCCTGCCTTGCGGGCATCCAGCGGGCTGCCAAAGCTGATCGGCTTGCCGTCCAGCCGGATTTCACCCTCATCAGGACGAACCGCACCCGACAGCGCCTTGATCAGGCTGGATTTACCGGCACCATTATCGCCGATAACGGCCAGAATCTCGCCAGGATAGAGGTCGAAATCCGCGTGGTCCATGGCGGTCACGCGACCATAGCGTTTGACCAGATTACGGGCGGAAAGAAGCGGCTGGGTCATGACGACACCTTTCTGATCCATTGGTCGATGGCGACGGCGAAGATGATCAGCCAGCCGGTTGCAAACAGCTGCCACAGCACATCCACCCCTGCCAGACGCAGGCCCGAATTGAACACGCCGACGATCAGCGCACCGATCAATGGCCCAAGGATCGATCCGCGACCGCCAAACAGCGATATGCCACCGATCACGACTGCGGTGATGGATTCCAGATTGGCCTCGAAAAACGATGTCGGGCTGATCGATCCGACGCGGCCGATGGACGACCATGCGGCAAGGCCACAGATCAGACCTGCCACGACATAGACCGACAGCAGGATCTGCTTGGTCTGGATACCGGCAAGCGCCGCCGATTCAGGATCATCGCCCACCGCATAGACGCGACGGCCCCATGCGGTTTTATACAGCGCGTAATACAGCACCGCAAACACCACCACCATCAGCACGACGCCATAAGTCAGCACCGCATCACCGACGTTGAAACGGGTGCCGAAGAACTTTAGCAAGGGTGCCTCGGCATCCAAGGACTGGCTTCGGATCGTTTGCCTACCCGACAGGTAATAGTTCAGCGCCAGAAAAATGTTCCAGCTGCCAAGCGTGGTGATGAAGGGCGGCAGCTTCAGCCTCGTGACCAGCAGACCGTTCATCGCGCCGGTACCTGCGCCGCAAGCCAGACCGATGAAAATGGCAATGGGCACCGGCACGCCGAAATTGACGGCCAAATTGCCCATGATGACCGAAATCAGCACCATCACCGCGCCAACCGACAGGTCGATACCGGCGGTCAGAATGACCAACGATTGCGCAGCGGCCAGCGTGCCGACCACAGCCACCTGCTGCAGGATCAGCGACAGGTTGAACGCCGAAAAGAAATTGGGAGAGATCAGCCCGAAGGCAATCAGGGACAGGACCAGCACGATGACAGGCACCATCGTCGGATATTGGTGCAGGAAATGCTGCACGCGGTCCAGCGCGCTGCGCGAGTGGTGATCGAATTGGGCAACCGAGTCACTTGCGTTCTGCGGGACCACGGGATCGGGGGAATCGGACATGGATGTCTCCGTGGGTTGGGAAGGTGGTCGGGCGGCGAACCATGTCGCCGCCCCATCGTGGCGTCATCAGCCCCAGCAGGCGTCCAGACCTTCCTGAACACTGACCGATTCCACGCCATCCACCGCATCATCGGTGACCAGATTGACGCCCGTATTGGTAAAATTCAGCCCGTCCGAGGTTTCGGGCATCGTGCCATCAGCGGCGAAGGCAGCAATCGCTTCGACGCCCATAGAGGCCATTAGCAACGGATATTGCTGCGCCGTGGCCCCGATGACACCTTCCTGAACGTTCTGCACACCGGGGCAGCCGCCATCAATGGAGACGATCATCACGTCATCTTCCTTGCCGAATGATTTCAGCGCCTCATATGCGCCGGCGGCGGCAGGTTCGTTGATGGTATAGACAAGGTTGATGCCGGGGTCCTGCTGCATCAGGGCCTCCATCGCCTGACGTCCACCTTCCTCATTCCCCGAGGTGATGTCATGGCCGACAATCCGGTCGTCATCCTCATCCCCGATGACGTTTTCATCTTTGACGTCGATGCCGAAGCCCTCAAGGAAACCCTGATCGCGCAGCACATCGACGGATGCGGCCGTTGCCGACAGGTCCAGCATCGCAATGCGCGCATCTGCGGCGGCATCCCCCATCTTGCCCTTGGCCCAAGCGCCGATCAGGCGACCGGCTTCGCGGTTGTCGGTTGCGAATGTCGCGTCAGCGGCATCCAGCGGGTCCAGCGGCGTATCCAGCGCGATCACCAGCATCCCCGCGTCACGCGCCTGTTGCAGCGGTCCGGTGATGGCCTTGGTGTCCGACGCGGTGATCAGAATGCCTTTGGCGCCCGCCGCAATGCAGTTTTCCACCGCCTGCTGCTGGGTTTCATGGTCGCCGTCAATCTTTCCGGCAAAGCTCATCAACTCGACGCCCAGTTCATCGGCCTTGGCCGTCGCACCTTCCTTCATCTTGACGAAGAAAGGGTTGATGTCGGTCTTCGTGATCAGGCAGGCCTTTGTCGGCTCTTGCGCGGCGGCGAAACCAGCGGACAGGGTCAGGGCGGATAGCGCAACGGATGCGCGGAATATTGTTTTCAAAGTCACTTCAGAATTCTCCTCCAGCTTGGCGGTTCCTCGGCCGCCTTAGGGCTAGGAAGCACTTGTGTTTTCGACTTGTCAATAAATCAATCATGTTGATTAATAACTGGTCAGAGGGGGCCATCATGACATCCGTTCGCGGCGACTTCGGGATTCTCAGCCGGAATGAACGGCAATTGCTGTCCCTGATCCGGCGGCATGGCCCCCTGCCCCGTGCCGTGATCGCGCAGCACATCGGGCTGTCGGCACAATCTGTCACCAATATGACCCGCAAGCTGATCCATGGCGATCTGCTGGATGCGGGGGCGGTGTTGCGCGGCAAGGTCGGCCAGCCCCTGACCCCGCTGGCATTGTCGCCCGAAGGGGCGTTTTTTCTGGGGCTGAAAATCGGACGGCGTCTGGTGGAACTGGCCCTGATCGATTTCACCGGCAGGATCCGTGTCCACCGGCAACAGGTTTATACCTTTCCCCATCCCGAACACATCCTGAGGTTTGCCCGCCGCGAACTGACTGACATTCTTGCCCGATTGCCTTTGCGCGATCGGGCGCGGGTGATGGGCTTGGGCATCGCCATCCCCGGCAAACTGTGGGACTGGGGGCAGGATATGGCCCCGTGGCAGGATGTCGATCTGCCGGCCATCCTGACACCGGACCTGCCCTTTCCTGTTTTTACAGGCAATGATGCGACGACGGCCTGTGCGGCGCAGCTGGTATTTGGCAAACAGCCCCTGCCGCGTGATTTCATCCATATCTATATCGCCCATTTCGCAGGCGGAGGCATCGTGCTGGACGGTGCCCTGCGGCATGGCCCGCGCCACAATGCAGGCGCGCTTGGGTCGATGCCCGTATCGGGTGGCGGACAATTGCTGGAACAAGCCTCTATTTCGGTGCTGGAAAGGATGGTTGGCAAGCCTCTGCCCCCTGCTGATTCCGGCTGGGATATTCCCTTGGCGCTTGAACTGGAATGGACGCAGAAATCGAGCAAAGCACTGGCTTTTGTCGCGCTGTCAGCCGTGGCGCTGGTCGATCTGCCGCTGGTGGTGATCGATGGCGCATTGCCCCCCGCCACCCGCGCACGTCTGGCCATAGCCACCCGTGCCGCGCTGTCAGCAATGCCTGCCGCGGGTATCGACCGCCCCGATGTTATCGAAGGCGATCTGGGCCGCAGCGCCCGCATTCTGGGCGCCGCCGCCCTGCCTTTGTCACATTTCTTCCTGCCGGATGGCGCAATGGGCTGATTTGCGGGGCTTTGCGGTTGACGCCCGCTGTCACACCGTTATAGACGCGCACTTCATTGGTGTTGGTGGACTCCGCAAGGGGAACCCTGTCAGGCTTCGGCCAGAGGACAACGCCCTTCGTAACTTCTAGAAGGAGATCAGCCGTGACAAAACGCACGTCTGCCAAGTATAAAATTGACCGCCGCATGGGCGAAAACATCTGGGGCCGCGCAAAGTCGCCGGTCAACCGTCGTGAATACGGCCCGGGTCAGCACGGTCAGCGCCGCAAGAACAAACTGTCCGACTTCGGTACCCAGCTGCGTGCAAAGCAGAAACTCAAGGGTTACTATGGCGACCTGACCGAAAAGCAATTCCGTCGCATCTTCGGCGAAGCCGAACGCGTCAAGGGTGACACCGGTGAAAAACTGGTCGGTCTGCTGGAACGCCGTCTAGACGCAGTTGTTTACCGCGCCAAGTTCGTTGCAACGATCTTCGCTGCACGCCAGTTCGTGAATCACGGCCACGTGGAAGTGAACGGCCAGAAGGTCAACATCCCGTCGTACCGCGTCAAAGAAGGCGACGTGATCTCGATCCGCGAGCGTTCGCGTCAACTGGCCGTCGTGCTGGAAGCCGTTGCTTTGACCGAGCGTGACGTTCCCGACTATATCGACGCCGACCACAGCAAAATGACCGCGACCTTCGTTCGCACTCCGGCACTGGGCGACATTCCCTACGCCGTGCAGATGGAACCGAACCTGGTTGTCGAATTCTACGCGAAGAACTGATCTTCGCCAGCATCGATTGCCGGAAGGGCCGCATCTTCGGATGCGGCCCTTTTGCGTTCTGCGGTGTGTTGGGCCTTTTCTAACGCCAGCTGTCGGATTAGACGGACGGGTGGAAAAGGATGGACCTATGACCCAGATACCCGTGCAGCCCGGCATCATGGACATCGCGCTTTACGTCAGCGGCGAAAGCACGCTGAAGGGGCGTGCGGATGTGCTGAAACTGTCCTCGAACGAAAACCCGCTGGGATGCAGCTCTGCGGCGCAAGCGGCATTTGTCGCGGCATCGGGGGATCTGCACCGTTATCCGGCCACCGACCATGCCAGTTTGCGCACAGCCATCGGCGAAATCTATGGTCTGGACCCCGACCGCATCATCTGCGGCGTCGGCTCGGACGAGGTGTTGCAGTTCATCGTCCATTCCTATGCCGGACCGGGGGATGAGGTGATCACCACTGAACATGGCTTTTCCATGTATCCCATCCTTGCCCGCATGGTCGGCGCTGTTCCGGTCACGGTTGCCGAAACCGATCGCCGTGTGGATATCGATGCCATTCTGGCCGCGGTCACTGACCGGACGCGCATCGTCTTTATCGCCAACCCCGCCAATCCGACCGGCACCATGCTGGGCGCGGATGAATTGCAGCGGCTGGCCGAGGGATTGCCGCCGCATGTAATTTTTGTCCATGACGGGGCCTATACCGAATTTGCCGATGGCTTTGATGGCGGCGCATCCTTGGTTGACCGGCACCCGAATGTCGTGATGACCCGCACCTTTTCCAAGGTCCATGGCTTGGGCGGATTGCGGATCGGGTGGGGCTATGCCGCGCGTGACATGATCGACGTCCTGAACCGCGTGCGCCAGCCGTTCAACCTGTCCAACCCGCAAATGGCCGCAGCCGAGGCGGCAATCCGCGACACAGGGTTTACTGCCGCCTATGTCGATCTGAATGCACGGATGCGGGACTGGTTGCGTCAATCGCTGATCCAGATGGGGATCGGCTGCGACGAAAGCTTTGCCAATTTCGTGCTGGCCCGCTTTGATGACGCCGATATGGCGGCCGCAGCGGACGCCGCCCTGCGCGACGATGGTATTCTGGTGCGCCGCGTGGGTGGCTATGGCCTGCCTGCCGCCCTGCGGATCACCGTCGGGGATGAGGACGGATGCCGCCGCATTATCGCGACCCTTGGCAGCTTTATGGCCGCGCGGAGGTCCGAATGACCGTCATCTATGACCGCGTCGCCCTGATCGGGCTGGGATTGATCGCAGGGTCAATGGCCCATGCCATGCGTGCGGGCGGTCTGGCCGGACATATCACCGGCTATGCCCGCAGCGCCGAAACCCGCCAGATCGCGCAGGAAATCGACCTTTGCGACAGCGTCCATGACAATCTGGCCGATGCCGTAAAAGATGCCGATCTGGTCGTGCTGGCGGTTCCCGTCGGCGCCATGGGAAGTGTCATGGCCGAGATCGCACCGCATCTGGCCAAGGGTGCGACGGTGACGGATGTGGGATCGGTCAAGCAATCGGTGATCGATGCCGTTGCGCCGCATATTCCAGATGGCGTGCATTTCGTGCCGGGCCACCCGCTGGCCGGGACCGAACATTCCGGTCCAAGGGCAGGTTTCGCCACGCTTTTCGTCAACCGCTGGTGGTTGCTGACCCCCCTGCCCGACAGTGTCGAAACGGCGGTCGCAAGGCTGGACCGCCTGATCACTGCCATGGGTGCGAAGACCGACCGGATGGAGCCGACGCACCATGATCTGGTCCTGTCGGTCACCAGCCATGTGCCCCACCTGATCGCCTATACGATGGTTGGCGTTGCCGACCACCTTGGCCGCGTCACGGATGAGGAAGTGATCCAGTATTCCGCCGCCGGTTTCCGCGACTTCACGCGCATCGCCGCCAGCGACCCCACCATGTGGCGTGATGTTTTCCTGCACAATAAGGACGCCACGCTGGATATCCTTGGCCGCTTCACCGAGGAATTGTTCGTCTTGCAGCGGGCCATTCGCATGGGCGATGGCCAGCAGCTGCATGATTACTTTACCCGCACCCGCGCCATCCGCCGCGGTATTATCGATGCGGGACAGGACACAAGCGTGCCCGATTTCGGGCGCACACCCGGGGCGCAGCCTGCAGAATAGCGGGCTAGATCGAACCGAAGGGCGGCGCCGCGCCGATTGCGATGCCGCCAAGGAAAATCTGCCCCTCTTTCAGGACAACGGGCAGGCGCATCTGGCCATCTGACGCTTCGGGAAATTCGGGGCCGTCGATATCGGGATCGATCTCGGCGCGGGCGAGTTGGCCCAATCCGAACGTCAGCAACATGCGCGACTGCTGGGGGATCAGGTCAAGTTCGGCGGCCTGATCGATGATGGCTTTAGCATCGGTGGTATAGATCGCCAATTGCCCCTCGGTCAGACCATCAGCCCCGCGCACCACACGCCCGACAAGGCGCAAGGACATCGCCCCTGCCCCCAAGGTTAGCCCCTCGGTCTGCCAGCCGACAATATCCGGTGCATGTTCATCCGTGACCGAGGGCGTCCCGTCCATCCACAGCCGCAGCTTGCCATTCATGGTCACGGGATCAGGGAGCGGGCCGAGATCGACCCCCAGCTGCGCCAACATCTGCGTCCGCAGCGCGCCCAGATTGACCGCAGCCTCATAGACCGATCGTGCCGCCAGTGGTGCGGTGGCACTTAGCCGCCCCATTTGCAGGTCGATATCCAGCCCCTCGATCACGGCCTGTCCGTCCAGCGTGACGGCATCGGCCATCAGGTCGATATGATCGGGTGCCAGACGTTTCAGCGGGGCCAACCGGATTTTCGAATAGTCCCCCGACAGCCCCAGATCGTAATCCTGTCCTTCGATTTGCAACTGCCCGTGATCAGGCAGCTGCAGCTGCGCTGTCGTCGGCGTGGTGGGGGACATGACAATCCGGGCCCAGGGGAACGCCAGTGTCGCGGCAGGATCGGTCAAGGTGAAATCCTGCAGTTCGACACCGAAATTAGGTGGTTGCCGCATGGCCTCTACGCTACTGGCCTGCGTTGCAGGGTTGTCTTGGACAAGTTGCGCCAGACGCTTGCTGGCATAGGTTTCACCACCTGCCCAGATGCCGGCAACTGCTGCAATACATACACCCGAAACGATGAAAAACCTGAACATTGACCAAGCCTCTTTTTTCTGCGCCGCCGCTGGCTTACCTTTGCCGATGATGGAGAAAACGACAACGCATAAGATCGAATGGGTCTTTGGCTATGGCTCCCTGATCTGGGACCCCGGCTTTACCCCCACCGAAACCGCGCCCGCGCATCTTGCCGGCTTTGCGCGCAGCTTCTGCCTGCGATCGATCGAACATCGCGGCACGTATGAAACCCCCGGTCTGGTTCTGGGACTGGACGAAGACCCGATGGCTGCCTGTCGCGGTGTTGCCCTGCGGATCGCACCGCAGGACCATGATCAGGTGCTGGCCTATTTGCGGGCCCGCGAATTGGTGACCGAAGCCTACCGCGAGGAAATCCTGCCCCTGACCCTGGAGGATGGCCGTCAGGTCATGGCGCTGGCCTATGTGATGCGGCGTGATCACTGGCAATATGCCGGCGGAATGCCGGATGAGGAACAGATCCGTATTATCGCGCAGGCCCATGGCGGGCGCGGGCCGAATGCGGATTACCTGCATAACACCGCATCGCATCTGGCACAGATCGGTATGGCGGATGACGATCTGGACCGCCTGTCCCAAGCCGTGCGTGCGCTGCAGGACACGCTGCCGGAAACATAAAAAGCCAGACCTTCTGAATGCTTGGCAAGTGAAGGGGCCTTCCCTACAGTTAACCTAAAAGCATCGAAGGGACGGGTATTTACGTGAGCGATCCGACACATGGCGACCACCTGACACCCGCGCGTCCGCCCTTGGGCGACAGGCGCATTTCGGCGACGCGTGATCAGGCATTGATGGGCGCCGAAGCGCCGCGGTTCTCTCAGCCGGTCAAGCAGGTCTTGCTGATGCTGTCGGTGCTGGCATTGGTGCTGGCGGGCGCGTGGTTGGCCTATGGCCGGATTCTGCCGATCTTTATGGCCAATACATGGCTGAACGGGCTGATTCTGGCGGTCTTTGCCTTGGGCGTGCTGGCCTGTTTCTGGCAATTGGGCCAGCTGGTCCGGTCCGTCAGCTGGATCGAGGGGTTTGCCGCCCGTCGCCGCAATGCCGAAAATGCCCCGCCGGATGCCCAAGCCCCGCGTCTGTTGGCGCCTTTGGCCGCGCTGTTGGGCGCGCGGGGCCCGTCAAGCGGTGTGATCTCGACCGGATCGGCGCGCTCGATCCTTGATTCCGTGGCCACGCGCATCGACGAGTTACGCGATATCACCCGCTATCTGGCGAACCTGTTGATCTTTCTGGGGCTGCTGGGCACGTTTTACGGCCTGGCAACAACGGTGCCCGCGGTCGTCGAAACCATCCGTGCGCTTGCCCCGCAAGACGGGGAAACCGGCCTTGATGTCTTTGACAAGCTGATGACGGGGCTGGAAGCGCAATTGGGTGGCATGGCGACCGCGTTCTCATCCTCGCTTCTGGGGTTGGCCGGATCGCTGGTGGTCGGTTTGCTGGAACTGTTCGTGACCCATGGCCAGAACCGCTTTTACCGTGAACTGGAAGAATGGATGTCCAGTTTTACCCGCATCAGCCTTGCGTCGGGCGATGGCGAAGGCGTCGATCAGGCGGCGCTGGCAGGGTTTCTGGAACAGATGGCCGGTCAGATGGACCGCTTGCAAAGCTATCACGCCGACCGCGATTCCCTGCGTGAAGAAGCCGCCCTGATGGCAGATGAACGCGTCGTCGTCATGGCCCAAGCGATCGAGGCTTTGGTCGAACGCCCCGACAACACGCCAACGATAATGGCCGACAGCCTGAAGCGTATTGCAGATGGTCAGGACAAGCTGCTGGCAGCGCTGTCCAATGCGCCGTCAGCCGCGCCCGATCTGTCGCGGCTGGAAACGGCGCTGACCACCATGACCCGTGATCTCAACGAGGGCCGCGATGAAATGGTCGCCGAACTGCGGTCCGATATTCTTGTGCTGACCCGCGCAGTGCGGGCTGCACGCTTTAATGACCCCTTCCGCGATGACCAGCTGGTCGATCCCCTTCTGCCACGACAGGGGGGCTAAGCGGTGCGGCAAACTCGGGGGTCCTCGGCGCAGCGGTTTTCGGCCACGATCTGGCCGGGATTTGTTGATGCGATGACGGCGCTGTTGATGGTGCTGATGTTCGTGCTGACGATTTTTATGGTCGTGCAATCAGTGCTGCGCGAACAGATCACCACACAAGACAGCACAATCACAGATCAGGGACAGGTCATTTCGGACCAGCAGCAACGGCTGGACGGCCTTGGCCAGCAGGTCGCGGCCCTTGGTCAGGCATTGGGCACCGCCGAAAGCGACCGTGATGCGCTGACTGTCGACCTGCAGACACAAACCGACCGCGCCGCCGAAGCTGAGGCCGCCGCTCGCGAACGTGCCGCGCGGATCACCCGTTTGCTGACCCGCCTGGATGAAGGCCAACAGGAACTGGCCAATGCCCAATCCAGACTGACCGATTTCGAGGCAGAGGTTGCAACCATGCTGGCCGCGCAAGTTCTGGGTGAAAACCGCGTCCGGCAATTGCAAAGCCAGCTGTCCGAGGCTGAGCAGCGCGCCTCGGCGGCGGAACTGGCTGTAACGGCGGCACGTCAGGAAACCGATGCTGTGGCGGAAACTGCCCGCCTTGCCGCCGCCAGACGCGAGGCGCTGGAAGCCTTGGTCGCAGACCTGCGCAGCCGCAACGCCGAAACAGCGACCAACCTGACAGAAGCCGAACAGGACCGTCTGGCCGAAGCCGAGGCTGCCAAACTGTTGCGCGACCGTCTGCAAGCCGCCGATACCGAATTGACCGCCATGACGCTTGCGCTGGAAGAACAGCGCCAGCAGGCCGAAGATACGCTGACCCTGCTGGCCGCAGCCAATGCCGCCCGTGATCAGGCCGAACTGGAAGCTGCGTCGCAGATGTCCGAAGCCGAACGTCAGGCAGCCTTGCTGGCCGCCGCGCGTCAGGAATTGGGTGAACAGGAAAATCTTGCCGATGACGGCCAGCGTCGGGTTGCCCTTCTGAACGAACAGGTCGCGCAACTGACCGCCCAGCTTGGGTCATTGCAGGCGCTGCTGCAGACGGCAGGGCAGGATCAGGCCGATGCGGAACTGCAGGTCGCCGATCTGGGCCAGCAGCTGAATGCAGCCCTTGTCCGCGCCGCCGAAGAAACCCGTCGCCGCCTTGCGTTAGAGGAAGAGGCCCGTCAAAGCGCCGAAGCCGAAGCGCAGGATCTGGCCCGCTACCGATCCGAATTTTTTGGACGTTTGTCGCAAATCCTGTCGGGGCGCGATGGAATTCAGGTCGTCGGCGACCGCTTTGTGTTCCAGTCCGAGGTTCTTTTTGCCACGGGCGAGGCAACGCTTTCCCCCGCAGGTCGTGACCAGATTGCAGGTGTGGCACAGCTTTTGACCGAAATCTCGGACGAAATTCCGGACGAGATCGACTGGATCATCCGCGTTGATGGTCATACCGACAATCTGCCTTTGTCGGGCACGGGGCGCTATCGCGACAACTGGGAACTTAGCCAAGGCCGTGCGCTGGCAGTGGTGCGCTATCTGACAGACAGTCTGGGCTTTCCGGCAAACCGGCTGGCCCCGACAGGCTTTGCCGATACCCGCCCCATCGCGCCGCAGGATACACCAGAAGATCGTGCGCTGAACCGGCGGATCGAATTGAAACTGACCGAACGCTAATGCCCGACCGTTTTGGAAAAGACATTGATCACAACCACGCCGGCGACGATCAATGTCAGACCCAGAATGGCGGGAATATCCAGTTTCTGGCCAAAAACGACCAGCCCGATTACGGCAACCAAGGCAACGCCGCATGCGCTCCAGATAGCATAGGCGACGCCTAAGGGCATCGTTTTCAGTGCGACCGACAACAGATAGAAGCTGGCCAGATAGCAGATTGCCATCATGATCGTCGGGCCGGTTCGCGTGAATTGTTCGGACCGTTGCAACAGCGATGTACCGACCACTTCAAGCGTGATAGCAGCAATCAGGGGGACGTAAGGGGAATATATCAATGCGTTTTTCTACCAATAGGTTTCACCGGCGGTAATCCTGCCATACGGCGCAAGTGTCGGTCCAGTTCCGAGTTGATCTCGGCCCCGACCAGCACAATCATGGCATTCAGCCAAAGCCATGTCATCAACGCGATCACCGCACCCAGCGAACCATAGGTTTCATTGTAGTCGGCAAAATTGGCCGTGTACCATGAAAACAGCATCGATGTGACGACCAAGGCCACGGCTGCAAAAATCGCGCCGGGCGATATCCAGCGCCAGCGCGCGTCGGGCACTGCTGGTCCCCAGCGATAAATGGCAACCAAGGCCATCACCAGCACCGAAAACATGATCGGCCAGCGGATCAGGGTGACAAGCTGCTCCCCCTCCAGCCCCAGAGGAAGATAGCGCACCACGACGGGGACAACGGCGATCACCACCAGCATCAATGCGATGACCAGCAATCCGCCCAATGTGAACATCATGGCTACGATGTTCAGCCGGATAAATCCACGTGTTTCCCGTTGGAAGAAGGCGACGTTCAATGCCGAAAGCAGTGCCTTCATTCCACCATTCGCAGACCAGAACGCCACCAAAAGCGCGATCAGACCCGCCAATGACAATGCGCTGGTCGGCGTAGAGGAGATAGAGACCACCTGCGTCCGGATAATATCCAGTGAACTGGCAGGAAGCAGGCTTTCCATCAGCTCAAGATGGGACTGGATTGTCGCGGGGTCCGACAACAGCCCGTAAAGCGACACAAAGGCCGTGATGGCCGGAAAGAGGGACAAAAGACCAAAGAACGTCACGCCCCCCGCAACCGAGGTGACGCGATCTTCGCCGATCTGGGCAATAATCGATTTGCCCAAAGCGATCACATCACGAAACGAAAGATCGCGCAGGCGCGGCATGCGGCCTTTGGGCAGGGAATCAGGTTTCAGCGCCTGTTCCTTATGCGGGTGATCGTGATCCAGACCGAAGCGGCTGCGCGTTGTTTCATCCAGTGGATCAAAAATTGCGCCCAACACGCCCGGTTTATCCTGCATCATCTATCCCTCTTTGTTTTCGTCAGCTTACAACCGATGGGTCCGGTCGTCTTCCCCTTTGACCGGCGGCGTGGCCGGACGTGCCGGTGCCGGTTTCGGACCGGGTGCGCCATTGACCATGGCTTTCAGCTGATCCGCCGCTGCCACAAAATCACCGACAATTGTCGTGGCTTGGCGTGACACGCCGCGAAAGCTGTCAAAGGCTGTGACCAACGATTGGGCAACTCCGTTCAGGCCATCGGTCAGTTCGGTCGCGGTGCGGGTCAGATCCTGGGCAAAATTCGCCTTGTCACGACCCTGCCCTGCCTGTGCGCGCAAACGTGCTGTTCGCAAACTATCCTTGCGCGCTTGGGCACGGACGCGGCGGCGGACTGCTTCGCGTTCGTTTTCGTCCATTTCGGCAAAGCGTGGTGCGACAGGCGCAGGGCCGCTGCGGCGTGGTGCCGGGGGCTGGTCCGATCCGACCAGCTTGCGTGCTGCAATCGCACTGGCTGCCGTAATTCCTGCCACGCCCAATGCCATACCGCCCCAGACAATGATCTTCGCACTTAGCGAGGGTTCCGGCCAGATCTCTTTACCGTCCGGCGATACATCCCCCGAAGGCGGCACCGCACTGGATACCATCTTGCGGTGGGGATAGGGGCTGGGCGTTCTGTGCCCCTCGGGAACAAAGCGCGGCCCGAAGCGCGTCTGGCTGGTGCGGTCGGCTTCGGTCAGTTCGGGGTGGGGATCATGGGGGCGGCGCATGGCGTTCCTCCTCTAAATTGTCGGTTCTTGTTGGTTGAACCCGCAATCTGCGCGGAATGTTCCCCCCGAATGCACGCAGGTGTGATGAAAACTTGCCCCTGCGGCACGGCAAGGCTATGCCCACGGCAACCGAAAGGAGCCCTCCATGATCCCGCGTTATTCCCGCCCCGAAATGGTCGCCATCTGGTCCCCCGAGACCAAGTTCCGCATCTGGTACGAAATCGAGGCTTATGCCTGCGATGCCCAAGCCGATCTGGGTGTGATCCCGCGCGAAAATGCGGATGCGGTCTGGAAGGCCAAGGACGTCCAGTTCGACGTCGCGCGTATCGACGAAATCGAGGCTGTCACCAAGCATGACGTCATCGCCTTCCTGACCCATCTGGCCGAACATGTCGGCAGCGATCAGGCGCGTTTCGTCCATCAGGGCATGACGTCGTCGGACGTGCTGGACACCACGCTGAACGTCCAGCTGGTCCGCGCCGCCGATCTGCTGCTGGCGGATATGGACAAACTGCTGGATGCGCTAAAGCGCCGTGCCTATGAACATAAAGACACCATCCGCATCGGTCGCAGCCACGGCATTCACGCCGAACCGACCACCATGGGTCTGACCTTTGCGCGTTTCTATGCGGAAATGGCCCGTGGCCGTGCCCGTCTGGAAGCCGCCCGCAGCGAAATCGCCACCGGCGCGATCAGCGGCGCTGTCGGCACCTTCGCCAATATCGATCCCGCGGTCGAAGAACATGTCTGCGCGAAACTGGGCCTGCGCCCCGAACCGATCAGCACGCAGGTCATCCCGCGCGACCGCCATGCAATGTTCTTTGCCACCCTTGGCGTCATCGCCAGCAGCATTGAAAACGTCGCCACCGAAATCCGCCACATGCAGCGCACCGAGGTGCTGGAGGCTGAAGAATTCTTCAGCCCCGGCCAGAAGGGTTCGTCGGCCATGCCGCATAAGCGCAACCCCGTGCTGACCGAAAACCTGACCGGTCTGGCGCGTCTGGTGCGGATGTCGGTCATTCCGGCAATGGAAAACGTCGCGCTGTGGCATGAACGCGATATCAGTCATTCCTCGGTCGAACGCGCCATCGGGCCGGATACGACCATCACGCTGGATTTCGCACTGAACCGTCTTGCCGGTGTCGTCGACAAGCTGGTCATCTATCCCGACAACATGCTGGCGAACATGAACAAGTTCAAAGGTCTGGTCATGTCGCAGCGCGTGTTGCTGGCGCTGACCCAAGCTGGTGTCAGCCGTGAAGACAGCTATCGTCTGGTCCAGCGCAACGCCATGAAGGTCTGGGAAAAGGGCGCGGACTTCAAGACCGAGCTGTTGGGCGACGCCGAGGTGACCGCCGCGCTGTCCCCCGCCCAGATCGAGGAAAAATTCGACCTTGGTTATCACACCAAGCATGTCGACACGATCTTCAAGCGGGTTTTCGAAGTGGCACCCCTGTAAAGGGAACATTCCGCTAACTTTGGGTTAGGGATTGTCTGCCATGGTGGCCGTCAGTTGATGATGACCACCATGGGGGCAAGAATGACCACGCAGATCGGGCTTAGCCAAAGGCAGAAGGCGGCGGTGATTGTCCGCCTTTTGCTGGATGACGATCAGGTCGCGGGGCTGGATCGTCTGGACAGCGACGCACAGACATTGCTGGCACAGGAAATGGCCGGAATGGAACTGATCGACCGCCAGACCCGCGATGCCGTCATCACCGAATTCTGCGACCGGCTGGAATCGGTCGGCGTAACCTTTCCGGGCGATATGGACGGCACCTTGGCCATGCTGGGCGCGCGGATCTCGGACACCAGCAGCGACCGCGTGCGGCAGGCGGATGCCATATCGGGGCGGGGCGATCCGTGGGGGCGCATCTGTGCGCTGCCGGATGAAACACTGATCAAGCTAGCCAATGTCGAATCTGTCGAACTGGTGGCGCTGATGCTGTCGAAACTGCCGGTCGAGGCGGCCTCGGCCACCTTTATCGGCATGCCCCGCGATCGGGCGCGCGCCGTGGCGCAGGCCATGGCAATGACCTCGGGGGTGACGCCCGATGCCTTGAAACGTGTGGGGCTGGTGCTGCTGCAAGCCGCCAATGCCCTGCCCCGTCCCGCCATTCCGACACCCGCCGCCGACCGGATGGGGGCGATCCTGAATTTTGCCACCGCCGATTTGCGCGACGATGTGTTGCAGGTGCTGGATGAACGCGACACCGGATTTGCCGATGGTGTTCGCAAGGCGATTTTCATCTTTGCCCATATCCCCACCCGCATCGAACCGCGCGAGGTGCCCCGCGTGGTCCGCGATGTCGATCAATCTATTTTGATCCGCGCCCTTGCCGCCTCCGATCCTGAGGATCAGGCTGCCGCAGATTTCATTCTGGCCAATCTGTCGCAACGTATGTCCGACGGCCTGCGCGAGGAACGCGAGGCACTTGGCAAATTGCGCCCCAAGGATATCGAGGATGCCAAGACCGAGGTTGTGGCCACCATCCGCCGCCTGCAGGAAGACGGACAGATCACCCTGCTTTTGCCGACAGATGATGAATAAATGACCGCAAAAGTGCCTTGCCCCCGAACGCCCGCCGCGTGATAAACCATCGACCGGAGGCGCAGATGACCAATCAAATCGCTATCGCCCTGCTGCTGCTGATCGCCGCAGCCTTTCTTGTCGATCAAGTCTGGCTGGACGGGACGCTGCCGCTATTTGTCGGAAAGACGATGGACCAGTTCATCGAATATTGTGCCTTCTGGCGCTAGTCCGGCCACCTGCGTCCTTTGTCCCGAAGCGTGCTTCGGCGTTTGCATCAAGGTTGCCGCCGCGTTACAGCAAGGCAACCGTCACCTACTCAAGAGGGGTACCCATGGCAGTCAAGGTCGCCATTAACGGTTTCGGCCGTATCGGTCGTAACGTCCTGCGCGCAATCATCGAATCGGGTCGCACCGATATCGAGGTCGTCGCCATCAACGATCTGGGCCCGGTCGAGACCAACGCCCATTTGCTGCGCTATGACAGCGTGCATGGCCGTTTCCCGTCCAAAGTCGTCGTCGATGGATCCACCATCGATGCGGGCCGCGGCCCGATCAAGGTCACCGCAATCCGCAACCCGGCTGAATTGCCGTGGGGCGATGTCGATGTGATCATGGAATGCACCGGCATTTTCACCTCGAAAGAAAAATGCCAGCCGCATCTTCAGACCGGCGCCAAGCGGGTTCTGATTTCGGCACCCGGTGAAAACGCCGATAAGACAATCGTCTTCGGTGTGAACGACGATACGCTGACCGCCGATGACATCATCGTCTCGAACGCCAGCTGCACCACCAACTGCCTGTCGCCGGTGGTCAAGGTTCTGAACGACACGATCGGCATCGATCGCGGCTTCATGACCACGATCCACAGCTATACCGGTGACCAGCCGACGCTGGATACCATGCATAAGGATCTGTATCGTGGCCGCGCAGCTGCGCTGTCGATGATCCCGACCTCGACCGGTGCTGCAAAGGCTGTCGGTCTGGTGCTGCCCGAACTGAAGGGCAAGCTGGACGGCGTGGCCATCCGCGTTCCGACGCCCAACGTCTCGGTCGTCGATCTGACCTTCGAAACCAGCCGCGACACCTCGGTCGAGGAAATCAACGCCGCCATCCGCGCGGCTGCCGATGGCCCGCTGAAAGGCGTGCTGGCCTATACGGACGAACCGCTGGTGTCTTCGGACTTCAACCACGATCCGCATTCGTCGATCTTCCACATGGACCAGACCAAGGTCATGGAAGGCCGTCTTTGCCGCATTCTGACGTGGTATGACAACGAATGGGGTTTCTCGAACCGCATGTCGGATACTGCTGTTGCCATGGGCAAACTGATCTAAGCGTCCTTTGGACCTGCAATAGAAAAGGCGGCGGGATGTCCCGCCGCCTTTTTCGTATCAATCATAGCGCTGACTATTTGCCTGACGTCAGGCGGCGTGAATTGGCGCGGGTGCGTTTGCCGTAGGGGCGCAAGGCCGCCGACATCACGCGTTCAGGGCTGGCACCGGCCATACCGGCCTTTGCCATCGCAAACATCGATTCAGAAGCTGCGGCCTGTTTTTCGGCGATCATGCGATAATTCTCGCCCGGATCATGCGGCATCAGGCCCATCATCCCCGCCATCCGCATTCCGATCACCATTTGCGATTCGATTGCCATGCGGGAAAACTGGCTGACCAGACGCATCTGTGCTGCTGGAAGCATCATCATGTTCATGTCCCGGGTCTTTCTGTTTTGCACAAGCACGATCATCATGCCCATACGCTAAGGGTGCGGTGTTGTTATGCAAGAAGCAACGGCAACTGACAGGCAGGGTTCCACGAATTATAACGCACATGCTTGGCAAGCCCGCATGACCATGTAAAAGGCAGTTTCATGACACAAACGCTGACGCTTCGCCGCCCCGACGATTGGCACCTGCATCTGCGCGATGGCGCGATGCTGGCTGCCGTGGCCCCGCATTCCGCCGGTTTTGGCCGTGCAATCATTATGCCGAACCTTGTCCCGCCCGTGGTGACCGGTGCACAAGCGGCAGCTTACCGCGACCGGATCCTGGCCGCATTGCCCGAAGGTGCGCCGCTGCAACCGCAGATGACGCTGTATCTGACGGATGCGACGGACCCCGCCGATGTGGTCGCCGCCTTCAAGGCCGGCATCATCCGCGCGGTCAAACTGTATCCTGCGGGGGCGACCACCAATTCCGACAGCGGCGTGACCGACATGGACCGCGTGCGCCCCGTGCTGGAAGCGATGGCCGAACATGGCATCACCATGTGCGTCCACGGCGAAGTCACCGACCCTGCCGTCGATATCTTCGACCGAGAGGCTGTGTTCATCGACACTGTTCTGGACCCCATCCGTCGCAAGGTGCCGGGCCTGCGGGTGGTCATGGAACACATCACCACCTCGGACGGTGTCGATTACGCACGTTCGGGTGGCGACGATCTGGCAGCGACGATTACGACGCATCATCTGGTCATCAACCGCAATGCCATTCTGGCGGGCGGCATCCGGCCCCATTATTACTGCCTGCCCGTCGCCAAGCGTGAAAGCCACCGTCTGGCCCTGCGTCAGGCAGCCACCAGCGGCGAAGGCCGGTTCTTTCTGGGTACCGACAGTGCGCCCCATCCCGATACTGCCAAGCTGCAGGCATGTGGCTGTGCAGGCTGCTTTACCGCCCCGAACACCATGTCCATTCTGGCCCAAGCCTTTCAGGACGACAATGCGCTGGACCGGCTGGAGGCATTCACCAGTCTGAATGGCGCGGCCTTCTATCGCATGGCACCGTCCGATGATCGCATCACATTGGTGCGCCTCGACACGCCCGCCCCCTATCCCGCAACCATTTCCGCCGGCGGCGAAGATGTCACTGTCTTCGATCCCGGCTTCCCGCTTTATTGGCATCTGGAGGACGTATGAGCCTGACTTTCCCGACCCGCGAAGAAATCGCCCGCCTCACGGCGCGGATGCTGCTGGAAATCAAGGCGGTAGATTTCAACGCCGAAACGCCCTTCACCTATGCGTCCGGCCTGAAGGGTCCGACCTATGTGGATTGCCGCCGCATCATCAGCTTTCCGCGCGTCCGTGCCACACTGATGGATTTCATGGCCGCAACCGTCATGCGCGACGCGGGCTTCGAGGCCTTCGACAACGTCGCAGGCGGTGAAACAGCGGGCATCCCCTTTGGTGCGATGGTTGCCGAACGTCTAGCGCTGCCGATGACCTATGTGCGCAAAAAACCCAAAGGCTATGGCCGCAATGCCCGCATCGAAGGCGTCATGACCGAAGGCCAGCGCGTCCTGCTGGTCGAGGATCTGACCACCGATGGCGGCAGCAAACTGTCATTTGTCGATGCAATCCGCGAAACCGGCGCCACCTGCGCGCATACGGCGGTGATCTTCTATTACGGGATTTTCCCCGAAACGACCCAGCGTCTGGCCGATCATGGCGTGCAACTGCACCACCTGTGCACATGGTGGGATGTGCTGGCCGAAGCCCGCGAACAGGAATCCTTCGACAAGGACACCTTGAACGAGGTCCAGACCTTCCTGACCAATCCGCGTCAGTGGCAGGCAGCAAACAGCTGAATTCCGGCAAAGCGCATGGCCCTTATCCAAGGGCCGTGCGATAAGGCCTGATGCAGAATCGTCGGGGTTACCAAGCATGAGCGGATTGCGCGTTATCGTTCCGGGGCAGGACACAGAGTCCGAAGAAAAGGTCGCCATCCCCTATTCAATCGAGGCTGAACAACAGCTTCTGGGGGCATTGCTGACCAATAACGACGTCTTTGACCGCGTCAGCCAGATCATCAAAGCCGACCATTTCTATCATCCGGTCCATGCGCGAATCTATGACATCTGCGGCGAACGCATTCGCAAGAACGCGCTGGCCAGCCCTGTCACCATCAAGGCCTTCCTTGAAAATGACGACGGATTGAAGGAACTGGGCGGTCCTGCCTATCTGGCCCGCATGGCCAGTTCCGCGATCAGTGCCTATGCGGCGCGTGACTATGCCCAGATGATCCGCGAATTCGCCCTGCGCCGCGAATTGATGCAGCTGGGGCAGGATATTTCCGCCCGCGCGTCGATGGTCGAGGTCGGTGACGAAGCCGAAGAACAGATCAAGGCCGCCGAACAGACGCTGTACAAGCTGGGCGAACAGGGTGTTGCGGAACGCGGCTTCCAAAGCTTCCTCAAGGCTGTCACCGGCGCTGTTCAGGTTGCCAATGCTGCCTATCAGCGTGATGGCAAGCTGTCGGGGATTTCAACCGGACTGGTCGATCTGGACACCAAGATGGGTGGTTTGAACAATTCGGACCTTGTTATTCTGGCCGGTCGTCCCTCGATGGGGAAAACCGCGCTGGCCACCAACGTGGCCTTCAACATTGCCAAGGCGCATAAGATGGGCGAAAAGCCCGACGGCACGCATGGCACCATCGAAGGCGGCGTCGTAGGCTTTTTTAGTCTGGAAATGTCCGCCGAACAGCTGGCCGCGCGTATTCTGTCAGAAGCCGCCGAAGTGCCCTCCGAACGCATCCGTTCGGGCAATATGGACGAAGGTGAATTCCGCCGTTTCGTCGAAGCCGCCCACGCGCTGCAGAACTGCCCGCTGTTTATTGACGACACCCCCGCCCTGCCGATCAACCAGCTGGCCGCCCGTGCGCGCAAACTGAAGCGGACGCATGGTCTGGACGTGCTGATGGTCGACTATCTTCAGCTGCTAAAGGCCGCTTCGGCCAAGGACAGCCGCGTGAACGAGGTGTCAGAGATTACCCAAGGTCTGAAAGCCGTCGCCAAGGAATTGAACATCCCCGTTATCGCCCTGTCCCAGCTGTCACGTCAGGTCGAGAACCGCGAAGACAAACGCCCGCAGCTGTCGGACCTGCGCGAATCCGGCTCGATCGAGCAGGACGCCGATATCGTGATGTTCGTGTTCCGCGAGGAATACTACAAGGAACGCGAAAAGCCCTCGGATGCCGATCTGGATGCAATGGCCAAATGGCAGCAGATCATGGAAAACGTCCATGGCAAGGCCGAGGTGATCCTTGGCAAGCAGCGCCACGGTCCCATCGGCACGGTCGAGCTGTCCTTCGAAGGCCAGTTCACCCGCTTTGGCAACCTTGCCCGCGACCGACAGTCGCAGTGGGAATAGCCCGCTTCACGCGCCGTTGATTTGAACAGCTGGCCTCCTGCCCGCACGATATCGCAAACAGGAGGCCATATGACCAAGACCCTAACCCGCCTTGCCCTTGCGGCATCCGTCGCCCTTGGCTTTGCAGCCGCCCCCGCCATCAGTCAGGCACAGGACACCGCCATTCTTGCAGGTGGCTGTTTCTGGTGCGTCGAGGCCGATTTCGAAAAGCTGTCCGGCGTATCCGAGGTTTATTCAGGCTTTACCGGCGGCACTGTCGCCAATCCCAGCTATGAACAGGTGACAGGCGGAGGCACAGGCCATTACGAAGCCGCGCGCATCGTCTATGACCCCGCAAAGGTCAGCTATGACCAGATCCTTTATGCCTATTTCCGGTCGGTCGATCCGACGGATGCGGGGGGCCAGTTCTGTGATCGTGGCGACAGCTATCGCACGGCGGTCTTTGTGAAAAACCCCTCCGAACGTCAGGCCGCCGAACGCGCCAAGGCGCAGGCCGCCGCCGATCTGGGCCAGAGCATTGTTACGCCGATCCTTGATGCGGGGCAGTTCTATGACGCCGACGCCTATCATCAAGACTATTACAAGCAGGACGATCTGATCCTGACGCGTTTCGGGCCACGGTCGAAAGCCTCGGCCTATAAGCTGTATCGCGATTCCTGCGGGCGTGATCAGAAGGTGCAAGCCCTGTGGGGGAATGCCGCACCTTTCGCCAACCACTAAACACTTGCGGCGGGGATTGCACGTTGTGCATATTTGGGACGTAGAAACCGTCCCGAAGGGGCATGCAAGGACACCGAATGCCCCATTCCCGCACTGCCCCGCATCTGCTGACACTGGTCATCCTGTCCGGCGTTTCCGCCTTGTCGATGAATGTCTTCCTGCCGTCTCTGCCCGGTATGGCACGCGATTTTCAGGTTGATTATGCAGTGATGCAGCTGTCGGTATCGGCCTATATCGGGGCCAGCGCGGTCTTGCAGTTGCTGGGCGGTCCGGTCAGTGACCGCTTTGGACGCAGACCCGTGGTGCTGGGGTCGCTGGCGCTGTTCCTGCTGGCGACCATAGGTACATTGCTGGCCACCACTGTTACGACATTCCTGATTTTCCGCCTACTGCAATCGGTGATCACTGTCTGCATGCTGGTGCCGCGCGCTGTTGTTCGCGACCTTTACGACGGGGATCAGGCCGCGGCGATGCTTGGCTATGTCACGATGGGCATGGCTGTTGTCCCGATGATGGCCCCGGTTTTTGGCGGAGTTCTGGACGAATTATTCGGTTGGCAGGCAAATTTCGCTGTTATGGGCATTCTGGCCCTGCTGGCGCTGGTCATTGCCTATCGGGATATGGGCGAAACCGTGCGGGGCGGCGGCATGTCCCTGCGGCGGCAGATGGCGAATTATCCGGTCCTGTTCCGGTCCCATCGCTTCTGGGGATACTGTCTGGCCGCGACGCTGTCGTCGGGGGCGTTCTTTGCCTATCTGGGCGGCGCGCCCTTTGTCGGGGAACAGGTCTTTGGTCTGACACCTGCCAAGGTCGGCTATTGGTTCGCGGCCCCCTCGATCGGTTATATCACCGGCAATTTCATCTCGGCCCGCAATTCGGCGCGGCTGGGGCTGAACGTGATGATCCTGATGGGTGCACTGACCTGCCTGACCGCCCTGACGGCGGCGCTTCTGGTCGATCTGGGCAGTCAGATCCGTCCGCTGGCCTTTTTCGGTGCGATCGCGATGATGGGGCTGGGCAATGGCATGGTCCTTCCCAATGCCAATGCCGGCATGATGGGCATCCGCCCCGAACTGGCCGGAACCGCATCCGGTCTTGGCGGCGCAATGGCCGTTGCTGGCGGCGCGGCCCTGTCGGCACTGGCGGGGGCCTTGCTGCAACCGGGCAGCGGCGCGACACCTTTGCTGGTGATCATGTGCTGTTCGGCCTTGGGATCGCTGGTGGCCATCCTTTGGGTGTTCCACCGCGAACGTCGGATTATGCTGGTGGCCTAACGCCACTTGCGGCATCGCCTTTGCAAAAGCTAGACTTCGCTTTGCAAAACCGGAGGGGTCATGGCGACGCAGAAAATCTATGCCGGCAGTGCGCTGCGTGAAACCCGTGCCCGTGCCGGTCTGACACAAAAGCGCTTTGCCGAAAGCCTTGGCGTGTCCCTGCCCTATCTGTCGCAGATGGAAAATAACCACCGGCCCATTTCAGCCGGTGCCTTATTGCGTCTGGCGCAGGAATTCGGCGTCGATCTGACCACATTGGCCGCCGGTGACGCGGAACGTATGGTCATCGACATGCAAGAGGCATTGGCCGACCCGCTGTTCGACGCCACGCCCCCTTTGGCCGATCTGCGGCTGGCGGCGACCAACGCGCCCGTTTTGGCGCGGGCATTTCTGGACCTTTACCGGGTGCATCGGCAGGGGCAGGAACGGCTGGCAGCGATGGATCAGGCCATCGGGGCGGATGGCCGCAACAGCCTTTCAACCCCGTGGGAGGAAGTGCGTGATTTCTTCCATTACTGCGACAACTATATTGATGCTGTGGATCGCGCCGCCGAGCGCTTTGCCTGCCCCGATGGCAAGCGACAGGACCCATGGCAGCTGGCCGTCGCCGCCTTGGCCAAGCGCGGCATTCAGGTGCAATTGTCCGAGATGCCTGCAAATTCAGTCTTCAAACGCATTGGCAACCAGATCCTTGTAAACGCCGCGACCGAAGGTCCGACCCGCCTGTTCCAGCTGCTGCATCTGGTGGCGCTGGAACACCAGAACGACCTGCTTGAGGCCACCTTGGATCTGGCCCGTTTCCGCAGTGAGACCGCGCGGGAAATCGCGCGCGTGGGCATGGCCAATTACTTCGCGGGTGCTGCCCTGATGCCCTATCGCCAGTTTCTGGCAGCGGCGCAGACAGAACGTCATGATCTGGAACGGTTGTCGCATCTGTTCGGCGCATCGCTGGAACAAGTCGCCCACCGCCTGTCAACGATGCAGCGCCCCGGTTCAAAGGGTGTGCCCTTTTTCTTCGTGCGGGTCGATCAGGCAGGCACGATCACCAAGCGCCATTCGGCCACGCGTCTGCAATTTGCGCGCTTTGGCGGGGCATGTCCGTTGTGGAATGTACATCAGGCCTTTGAACAGCCGGGGCGGTTTTTGCGGCAGCTTGCAGAAACGCCAGACGGGGTGCGCTATCTTTTATTGTCGCGCGATGTCTCAAAACACGCCGGCGCCTTCAACGCGCCGGTCCGCCGTTTTGCCATAGGACTGGGCTGCGAAGTGACGCAAGCTGAGGGGATGGTCTATGCCGACGGGCTGGACCTGACCAAACCAAGGGTCTTTGATCCCATCGGAATCTCATGCCGTATCTGTCCACGACCCGACTGTCACCAACGCTCGGTTCCGCCAATTGACCGCCCCTTACGCATCCCTGCCGATCGCAATGGCCCTTTGCCCTACGAAATTGCATGAAGAATCAATGCGTTTGACATAACGTCGGCAATAAACTGCCGACCAAGGCAGAGATCCGCCAATCTATGGAACCGAATGCCCGTGTGCCGTTGCAAAGATGGCACAGGTGCTATTTACCCGACATAGAAAAAAGAACCAACGCGCCACGGCTTTTTGACACGACGCGCATTCGGGGGACTAAGTCATACAATGAAGGTCATGGATCGACTGAATTCGTCGCTGGAAAAGTTGTTGCCTGAACAGCGTTTGTTCCTTCGCTCCGACGACACGACCCGCTTTGTACGCCTGCGCCCCCTGACCCAGATTGTCGGCATCAGCGGCATCACCGTCGTTTTTGGCTGGACGCTGGTTGCCAGTTCTTTCCTTGTTATCGACGCCGTCAGCTCGGGCAATTCGCGCGACCAGATGCTGCGCGCAAAAAGCGCGTTCGAGGAACGGCTGGACCAGCTTTCCAGCGAACGCGACGCCCGCGCATCCGAGGCACTTGCCGCGCAGAACCGCTTTACGGTCGCGCTGGATCAGGTGTCCAAGATGCAATCGCAACTGTTGAAATCCGAAGAACAGCGGCGCGAGGTCGAAACCGGACTAAGTGCTGTCCAGACGACCCTGCGGGACGCCATTACCGAACGCGATGCGGCACAGGCCATTGTCAGCGCAGAAAACGGCGACACCGAAGCGGCCCCTGATCGCAGCGACGAATTTTCGGTCGCGCTGGACATCCTGTCCACCGAATTGCGCAGTGCTTCGGACCAGCGCGTTCAAGCCGAACAGCAAGCCGAAGAGGCAAAGCTGGCAGCACAGGAACTGACTGTCGAACGCGACCAGATCCTTGCCCGCAACGACGAAATCCTGACGCAGGTGCAGGATGCGGTGTCGGTGTCGGTCAAGCCGCTGGATGATGTGTTCCGCTCGGTCGGGATGAACCCCGATGACGTGTTAAGCACGATCCGCAAAGGGTATTCCGGTCAGGGCGGCCCGCTGACCCCGATGTCCTATTCGACGCGCGGTGACGCGGCGCTTAGCCAGGGTGAAACCAAGGCGCGCCAGATCATCGTGACGCTGGACCAGATGAACACCTATCGCATCGCGATCGAAAAGCTGCCGCTGGCCATGCCGGTCAAGGACAGCTTCCGCTATACCTCGGGCTTTGGCCGTCGTTGGGGCCGCATGCATGAGGGCGTCGATATGGCTGGCCCGATCGGCACGCCGGTCTATGCCACGGGCGACGGTGTCGTGATCCACGCCGGTCGTGCCAGCGGCTATGGCAATCTGATCAAGATCCAGCACGAATTGGGCACCGAAACCCGTTACGGTCACCTGAGCCGCATCAACGTAAAAGTTGGCGATAAGGTGTCGCAAGGCGAACGCATCGGTGATATGGGAAATACAGGACGTTCGACCGGTCCGCACCTCCATTACGAAGTGCGCATGAAAGGTCGGGCCGTGGACCCGATGAGCTTCATCAAGGCAGCAGATAATGTTTTCTAAGACCCGCGTTACCGAAAATACCCGCCCGCAGCAGTCCTCGGGACCGCAGCCGACACCGGAAACCGATGCAGCGCCTGCAGTGACGCCAGAACGCATGTTCGATACGCCCGCCGCCGCAGCGCCCCGCACGCGCACCGCACCTTCGGTTCTGTCCGCAGATCTGACCGTGGTCGGCAATATCAAGACGCAGGGCGATATCCAGGTTGAGGGTACGGTCGAAGGCGACATCCGTGCCCATCAGCTGACGGTTGGCGAATCGGCCACCATCAAAGGCGAGATTGTCGGCGATGACGTCATCGTCCATGGCCGTGTCATCGGTCGCGTCCGTGGTCTGAAGGTCCGTCTTAGCGCATCCGCGCGGGTCGAGGGCGATATCATCCACAAGACGATCGCAATCGAATCAGGCGCACATTTCGAAGGTTCGGTCCAGCGTCAGGAAGACCCGCTGGCCAATGGCGGCACCAAAAAGCTGGCACCGCCCGCCAGCTGATCCTGTTACAAGGTCCGCGTTTCGCGGGCCTTTTTTCATGCGTGATCCTCGTCCATGCAAATCTTTGCGACAGCCATTCCATCGGCGCGGCCACAGTGCCAAAGTCCCTCCGCACGATAACATTCAGGAGGAGCCCCGCGTGAAATTGTTGCGTTATGGACCAGCAGGATCGGAAAAACCCGGTCTGCTGGACGAACAGGGACAGATCCGCGATCTGTCCGCCTATATCGCCGATGTGTCCGGCCCTGCCCTGACCAGCGACGCCCTTGCCCGCCTGCGTGAACTGGACCCCACATCGCTGCCGGTGGTTCAGGGAACGCCCCAAAAGGACATGCGGTTAGGGGCCTGTGTTGCAGGCGTTGGCAAATTCATTGCCATCGGCCTGAACTATGCCGATCACGCTGCCGAAGCGGGGATGGAGGTTCCCGTCGAACCCATCGTTTTCACCAAATGGAACAGTTGTATTGCCGGTCCTGATGACGATCTGCATCTTCCGGAAGGATCGACCAATACCGACTGGGAAGTCGAATTAGGCATCGTCATCGGTGATGGCGGGCGCAATATTCCGGTGGATCAGGCATTGGATCGCGTGGCCGGTTACTGCCTGATCAATGACATCAGTGAACGTGATTGGCAGATTAACCACGGTCCGACATGGGACAAGGGCAAAGGCTATGACGGCTTTGGTCCAATCGGCCCGTGGATGGTGACCCGCGATGAAATCCCCGACCCGCAAAACCTGCGCCTGTGGCTGGAGGTGGACGGCAAGATGCGTCAGGACGGCACGACCAAAACAATGATTTTTGGTGTGGCCGAGCTGGTTGCCTATTGTTCGCGTCTTGGCACGCTGCATCCGGGTGATCTGATCACGACTGGCACCCCGCCAGGTGTCGGCATGGGACAAAAGCCGCCCGTGTATCTGCGTGCTGGACAAGTCATGCGCTTGGGCATCGATGGCTTGGGCGAACAAACGCAACGGGTGATCGCGGGTTAAAACCGATGCCCGTGGTTGGCTCCGCGGGCATCAACCTTCGTCATAGCGTTTGATCAGCGCCTGACAAACGGGTGGAGTGACGAATTTCGACACATCCCCTCCCAGCCGGGCAATTTCCTTGACCAGCTTCGATGCAATTGCCTGACGACGTGCATCGGCCATCAAGAAAACCGTTTCGATTTCGTGATCAAGCGCGCGGTTCATTCCCACCATCTGGAATTCATATTCGAAATCGGCAACTGCGCGCAGGCCGCGGATGATGACGGCTGCGCCGACATCGCGGGCGCAATCGATCAGCAGGTTTTCGAACGGATGGACGACAATCTCGCCGCCGGTTTTGGCGACAATGGCATCGCATTCCGCCTGTACCATGGCCACACGTTCTTCCAGATCGAACAGCGGACCTTTGTCGCGGTTGATGGCGACGCCAATGACCAGACGGTCCACCAGCACCATCGCGCGCTGCATAATGTCGATGTGACCCAAGGTGATCGGGTCAAAAGTGCCGGGATAGAGGCCGATGCGCATGCAGCTACGTCCTGTTTCAGGGTATCGGCCTCAAGGCAAATCGCATTTGCCCCCGGATTGCAAGTTCGTGATGCACAAAAGCGCGATCTCAGCTGCCCATGATCATGCCGGTCAACGCGTCTTTTTCGGCTGCCAGCTCTTTCAAGCGACCGCTGACGGCATCACCGATCGAAATCACGCCCAGCATATCGCCCTGACCATCGACGACCGGCATATGGCGGAAGCGTCCTTCGGTCATCCGCTGCAAGATCGCCATTCCCTCTTCACCCGCAGTGCAGGTCTGGACGCTTTTGGTCATGATCCCGCTAATCGGCTTGGACAGGACGTCGGGGCCGTGGTTGCCCAACTGGCGGACGATATCGCGTTCGGACAAAATACCTTCGGGCGTGCGACCGTTCGAGGAGACAACGACGGCACCGATCCGCTGTTCGGCCAGCAGCTTGGCAGCCTCGGCCAATGTGGCATCGGGCTTGATCGTTACGATCAATCCGGATTCGATCCACGGCTTGGCCGTATCAGATTTCATCGACAGCAGTTGCTTGACCAGCATCAGACGCCCCCCTTTTCGGTATGGATACCTTAATGAAAGGCGTGGAATCGCCCGCCGTCAAGGGTGAGCGTCACAATGGGCGGTCAGCTGCCCCTCTAGGCGGGCAACTTCGGCGCGCAATGCGGCGGCCAAAGCATCAGCCAGCAGGGTCAAACGGCGGGACGCACGATCGTCGGCATGGCGGATCATCCAGAAGCTGCGGCGCAGGCTGATCTTATCGGTTAGAACCCGCGTGACCCCTTCTGCGAAAGGCACAGCGAAATCATGCACGATTCCCAGCCCCGCCCCCGCCCGCACCGCCTGCATCTGCACCGCCACCGAATTCGAGCTGATCTGCGCGTTTTCCAACCCCGTCGCTGACAGATAATCCAGTTCGCGGTCGAAAATCATATCGGGGATATAGCTGATGATCTTGTGGTGGTGCAGATCCTCGAGGTTACGCAGGGGCGGGTGGCGGTCCAGATAATCACGATGCGCGGCCAGATGCAGATGATAATCGGTCAGCCGCTGCACGATCAGGCGGCCGGTGTCGGGGGGCGATACGGCAATGGCCATATCCGCCTCTCGCTTGGTCAGATTGACGACGCGCGGCAGGGCAACGATCTGGATTTCCAGCCCCGGATGGGCGTTGCAAAGATCCCGCGCCACCTGCGGCAGCAGATAGTTCGCGCACCCGTCCGGTGCCCCGATCCGCAATTGCCCCGTCAGCCCCGCGTCACGGCGCACCCCTTCCACGGCGGCGGCGGCGGCCTGTTCGGCAGCCTCGGCGGGTACGACAAGGCGCGCCCCTTCGGCGGTCAGCGTATATCCCTGCGGAGTTTTCACAAAAAGCGCCGCGCCGACCGCCGATTCCAGCCGCGCCACCCGCCGCCCCACGGTCGAGGCATCCATCACCAGACGTCGCCCCGCCGAAGACAGGCTTTCGGTCCGCGCCACCGCCAGAAATATCCGCAGATCATCCCAATCCATGCCGCCACCTTTGCAAAAACGCAAAACCCTTTTGCCGGTATTCCCCTTTATCCGGCATTTCCGCAAGGCTATCGTCATGCAAAGACATATGCAGGAGGCGACAATGAGAGAGATTCATCACTGGATCGACGGCAAGGAAACCAAGGGCACCTCGGGCCGTTTTGCCGATGTGTTCAACCCCGCCACCGGCGAGGTTCAGGCCCGCCTGTCGTTGGCCACCAAGGCCGAAATGGATGACGCCATCGATCGCGCCGCTGCCGCCCAGTTGAAGTGGGGGGCCACCAACCCGCAGCGCCGCGCCCGCGTGATGATGAAATTCGTCGACCTGATCAACCGCGACATGGACAAGCTGGCCGAGGCCCTGTCCGCCGAACACGGCAAGACCTTCCCCGACGCCAAAGGCGACGTCCAGCGCGGATTGGAAGTCATCGAATTCTGCATCGGCGCGCCGCATCTGTTGAAGGGTGAGTTTACCGACAGCGCCGGCCCCGGTATCGACATGTATTCCATGCGCCAGCCGCTTGGCGTTGTTGCAGGCATCACGCCCTTCAACTTTCCCGCCATGATCCCGCTGTGGAAGATGGGTCCAGCGCTGGTCTGCGGCAATGCGATGATCCTGAAGCCTTCGGAACGCGATCCTTCGGTTCCCCTGATGCTGGCGAAACTGTTGCAAGAAGCAGGTCTTCCCGATGGCGTTTTGCAGGTGATCAACGGCGACAAGGAAAGCGTTGACGCGATTCTGGACAGCGACGTCATTCAGGCCGTCGGCTTTGTCGGATCGACCCCGATCGCGCAATACATCTATGAACGTGCGGCAGCGACTGGCAAGCGTGCACAGTGCTTTGGCGGTGCCAAGAACCACATGATCATCATGCCCGACGCCGATCTGGATCAGGCCGCCGATGCGTTGATCGGTGCCGGTTACGGTGCGGCTGGCGAACGCTGCATGGCCATTTCGGTTGCCGTGCCGGTGGGTGAAAAAACCGCGGATGCGCTGATCGAAAAGTTGGTTCCGCGCATCGAAAAGCTGAAGGTCGGCCCGTGGACGGCGGGCGACGATGTCGATTACGGCCCCGTCGTGACCAAGGCCGCCAAGGAAAACATCCTGCGTCTGGTCCAGACCGGCATCGATCAGGGCGCCGAGCTGGTCGTCGATGGCCGCGATTTCAACCTGCAAGGATACGAGGACGGCTTCTTCGTCGGCCCGCATCTGTTCGACCGCGTCACGCCCGATATGGATATCTATAAGCAGGAAATCTTTGGTCCGGTCCTGTCGACCGTGCGCGCTGCGTCATACGACGATGCAATCAAGCTGGCCCTTGACCACGAATACGGCAATGGCACCGCCATCTATACCCGTGACGGCGATACGGCGCGTGATTTCGCGAACCGCATCAACATCGGTATGGTCGGCATCAACGTCCCCATTCCGGTTCCGCTGGCCTATCACACCTTTGGCGGCTGGAAGAAATCGGGCTTTGGCGACCTGAACCAGCACGGCCCCGACGCGTTCAAATTCTATACCCGCACCAAGACCGTGACCGCGCGCTGGCCATCGGGGATCAAGGAAGGCGGCGAATTCAACTTCAAAGCCATGGACTGATTTTGACAGGCCCCGACCCGCAGGGACACCGGCGGATCGGGGCGCAAATGGATCAAGGGCAAGGGATAGCAATCGCCTCTTGCAATATTGTTGCAATATCCAACAATTAAACATTCGTCCAATTCGGCAATCTGGGGAGGTACGCCGCGTGGATTTCGCATTATCCGAGGAACAGCAGGCCATTTTCGATATGGCGCGCGATTTCGGGCAAACCCGCATCGCTCCCTTCGCCCGCCAATGGGAGGCCGAGGGCAGCATTCCGCGCGACCTTTGGTCGGAAGTCGCCGAACTGGGGCTTGGCGGGTTATATGTGTCGGAAGACTATGGCGGGACCGGCCTGACACGGCTTGATGCGACATTGGTCTTCGAGGCATTGTCCATGGCCTGCCCGTCCGTCGCCTCTTTCCTGTCGATCCACAACATGTGCGGCGGAATGATCGACAAATTCGGCAGTCAGGACGCCAAGGAACGCTGGCTGCCCGACCTATGTGCCATGACCAGGATCTTCAGCTATTGCCTGACCGAACCAGGCAGCGGGTCTGATGCCGCTGCCCTGCGGACCAGTGCCAAAGCCGGTGACGGTGACTGGACGCTGAACGGCACCAAGGCATTCATTTCGGGCGGCGGCTATTCCGACGCCTATATCGTCATGGTCCGCAGCGGCGACGATGGCCCAAAGGGGATCAGCACCGTCATCGTCGAAGATGGCACGGATGGCCTGTCCTTCGGCGCGCCGGAAGATAAAATGGGCTGGCGGTCCCAACCCACCGCGCAGGTCCAATTCGACAATTGCATTGTTCCTGCCGACAATCTGCTTGGTCAGGAAGGCCGCGGGTTTTCCTATGCCATGGCAGGGCTGGACGGCGGACGTCTGAATATTGCTGCGGCAGCCCTTGGCGGGGCACAATCGGCGCTGGACGCGACGCTGGCCTATATGGGTGACCGGCAGGCTTTCGGTAAATCGCTGGACCAGTTTCAGGCCCTGCAATTCCGTCTGGCGGACATGGAAACTGCGCTGCAATCCAGCCGTATTTTCTTGCGACAGGCGGCGTGGAAGTTGGATCATGCGACCCCTGACGCCAGCAAATTCTGCGCCATGGCCAAGCTGCATGTCACCGACCGCGCATTCGAGGTGGCCAACCAGTGCCTGCAACTGCATGGTGGCTATGGTTATCTGGCCGATTACGGGATCGAAAAGATCGTGCGTGACCTGCGTGTGCATCAGATCCTTGAAGGCACGAACGAGATTATGCGCCTGATCATCTTTCGGGCGCTGTTAGCCGAACGGGGGTAAGGCTTTTGAAAGACATCGATATATGCGTCGCCGGACATGCGGGACGGATCACGCTGACGCGTGAACATGCGCTGAATGCATTGACCCATGACATGGCGAATGCAGTGTTGAAGGCACTGGACAACTGGCGTGATGATCCCGCGATTGCGTTGGTCATCATGGATGCCGCAGGGGATCGCGCCTTTTGTGCGGGCGGCGATATTGCCGCAGTCTATCACGCGGGCCTCGCTGGCGATCATCAGGTCGGGCGTGATTTTTTTCGCGACGAATACCAGATGAATGCCGCCATCGCGGATTACCCCAAACCCGTTGTCGCCTTTATGCAGGGCTTTGTGATGGGCGGCGGCGTCGGATTGGGCGGTCATGCCAGCCACCGGATAATCGGCGAAACCACCCGCATTGCGATGCCCGAAAGTGGCATCGGCCTGATCCCCGATGTCGGCGGGACATGGCTGCTGGGCCGCGCGCCCGGACGCATTGGCGAATATCTGGCGCTGACAGGTGCACGGATGGGACCGGGTGACGCGATCCACGCAGGTTTCGCCGATACCTACCTGCCCGAAGATCAATGGCCTGCCCTGATCGACGCATTGCAGGACAGCGGTGATATTTCCCTGATCAACGGGACCGATGCCCCCGCCGCCGCTTTGCAGGGCCGTGATCTGTCGGCCTTTGGCGGGCGTCATGTTGCCGATATTCTTGATGCCCTGCGTGTTGCGGGCGACAGCGACAGCCTGAAGGCGCTTGAACGGAACTCTCCGTTATCTATGGCGGCGGCGCTGATCATGGTCAGGGCGGCACGGGGCGATCTGCGGATTCAAGAATCGCTTGGCCGCGAATACCGCTTTACCGCCCGCGCGACAGAGCACAGTGATTTTCTGGAGGGCGTCCGTGCCCAGATTATCGACAAGGATCGCAGCCCCCGATGGGCCGCTGATGCATCGACCCAAGCCGTGCAGGATATCCTTGCCAGTCTGGGACCAGAAGAAATGACATGGGAGAGTGCGGAATGAAAATCGGCTTTATCGGTTTGGGGAATATGGGCGGGCCCATGGCGGCCAATCTTGCTGCTGCGGGCCATGATGTTACCGGCTTTGACACCGCCGCGCCCATGCCGGTCGGCGTGACCGCCGCCGACAGTGCCGAGGCCGCTGTCACCGAGGTCGATGTTGTCGTGACCATGCTGCCCAACGGCCAGATCCTGCGGGATGTCGCGGCCAGCATTATCCCAGCCATGAAGCAAGGTGCCGTGCTGTGCGATTGTTCGACCGTCGATGTCGACAGCGCCAAAGCTGTGGCCGATCAGGCCCGCTTGGCTGGTCTGGCTGCGCTTGATGCGCCTGTTTCTGGTGGAATCGGCGGCGCACAGGCAGGAACATTGACCTTTATGGTCGGCGGTCCCGATGATGCTTTTGCCAAGGTCGTGCCGCTGTTGGATATCATGGGCCAAAAAACCGTGCATTGCGGCGACAGCGGTGCAGGTCAATCCGCCAAGATCTGTAACAATATGATCCTTGGCGTCACAATGATCGCCACCTGCGAGGCTTTTGCACTGGCCGACAAGCTGGGCCTTGATCGACAGAAAATGTTCGATGTTGTCTCGACCAGTTCGGGCAGCAGTTGGAGCGTGAATACCTATTGCCCTGCCCCCGGTGTTGGCCCTAAATCGCCAGCGGATAACAATTACACCCCGGGCTTTGCCGCCGAACTGATGCTTAAGGATCTGAACCTGTCACAGCAGGCAGCGGATTCCGCCAATGCAGATACCCCGATGGGCGCGCTGGCCCGCCAGCTGTATCACAGCTTTGTCGAGGATGAGGATGGTAGAGGCCGTGACTTTTCTGCCATGCTGCCTCGTTTTACACAACGGAACACGTAAAAACGATCCAGCATTGTCGCAGTAAACGGAACCCGTGCCCCTGCCTACGGTTAAGCCGATGAATGCAAGGTGACCAAGGAATGGCAAGATGAACGGGCGTCGGATTTTAGTGGCAGCGATGATGGCAGGGCTGGGCATTGCCTCGCTTTCGGCCTCGATGCCCGATTCGATGCGCGTAACCGAGGTCGTGGCAAAACCCGTCAGGGAACGGCCTGTCATTGGCGACGTCCCTGCCCCTGCACAGGTGACAGTGATCGGAAATCCCGGGACCTATGGCTTGGGCTCAGAACTCAGGGGCAGCAGCTATGCGGTTGTTTCCGGTCATCTGGTGCGGATCGACAGAAAAACTGGACGTATCCTCTCGATCCTGCGCCCGCTTCCGCAGGCCGGCCACTAACCGGCCAGCAATGCTCGGGCTGCATCGGTTGCCGCATCGGTCACGCGATCACCTGACAGCATTCTGGCAATCTCGGCGGTGCGTTCATCCATGGACAAGGCCACAACGTTCGAGGTGGTCATACCTTTGGTTACAGACTTGGCCACGCGGAAATGCACTGCGCCAAGGGCCGCGACCTGTGGCGAATGGGTGATAACCAGAACTTGCGACCCCGCCGCCAATGCCTGCAAACGGCGCCCGACGGCATCTGCGGTCGCCCCGCCGACACCGCGGTCGATTTCGTCGAAGATCATGACCAACGCATCATTGCCACGTGCCAGACAGACCTTCAGCGCCAACAGGAACCGTGACAATTCCCCGCCCGAGGCAATCTTGTCCAAAGGTCCCGATGGCGCGCCGGGGTTGGTGGCAACGGTAAAGGCGACCATGTCACGGCCATCCGGCCCCGCGTCAGCTTCGGTGATGCGGGTTTCGAAAACGGCACGATCCATTTTCAACGGCACCAGTTCAGAGGTGACCGCCTTATCCAGCTGCTTGGCAGCCTTGACACGGGTCGCTGTCAGCTGGGCAGCGGCCTCATCGAAGGCCTGATCCGCCGCGCGGGCATCGGCACGCAGGGTGCCAATCTGCGCCTCTCCGGCGTCGATGTGGTTCAGCCGGATGCCCAGTTCCTTGCCAAGATCAGCCAGATCATCGGCCAGAACGCCGTGCTTGCGGGCCAAAGCGCGCAACGCGAACAACCGTTCTTCGGTCGCCTCTAACGCGGAAGGGTCGAAATCCAGCGCTGTCAGCGTATCCTCGATACCGCGTGTGGCATCGCCCAATTCGATCAGCGCACGTGACAGTGCCGCTAGTGGTTCATCCAGCCGCCCTTCGGCATGGTCGGAAACGCCTTCCAGCCAACGCCCCGCATCGACCATCGCCTGTTCTGCGCCGGTCCCCCCAAGCATTTGCAAAGCGCGGATGACGTCATCGCGAATACGTTCGGCACCCTGCATCTGACGACGCGAGACGTCCAACTGCTGTTCCTCACCGGGTGCCGGTGCCAGTTTCTCGATCTCGGCGACTGCGTGACGCAGGAACTCTTCTTCCTGACGGGCGGCTTCAAGGGCGGCTTCGGCCTGCGCCAATGCCTGCGCGGCCTCGCGTCGTTTCACCCATGCCTGACGAACGGGTTTGGTATCAATGACCCCGAAGGCATCCAGCAATGACCGGTGCCCACGCGGGTTCAGCAGCCCGCGATCATCATGCTGACCGTGCAATTCGACCAGTGTTTCCGACAGCTTACGCAGCACCTCACCGGAAACGCGCCGGTCATTTACCCAGCCGGTCTTGCGCCCGTCCAGGGTATTCACCCGACGCAGGATCAATTCGTCCTCTTCGGTGGTAATACCCGCCTCGGTCAGGACAGCGCGCGCAGGATGGTCCGCGGGCAGATCGAAAACCGCCAGAACCTCGCCCTGCGTCGCACCTTGGCGGACCAGATCGGCACGACTGCGCCATCCCAGCACAAAACCAAGGCAATCCAGCAGAATGGATTTACCGGCACCCGTTTCGCCGGTCAGCACGTTCAGACCCGGGCCAAAGCCCAGCTCCAAACGGTCGATCAGCAGCATATTGCGGATATCAAGCGATCGGAGCATGCAAATTCAGGCCGCGCCCATGACCGAAAGGCCCGGGGGCTACAGCCATCTCCCTTGAATGGTTTGGCGGTAAACATTCGTCAGCCAGCTGTCGCCTTTGGCTTCGGCCTTCAGACCACGCCCGCGAAGTTGACGGAACGCATCCTCGTAGAAAGGCGAGGACTGGAAGTTATGCCCCAGAATTGCGCCAGCCGTCTGTGCCTCGTCGATCAGGCCAAGTGCCAGATAGGATTCGACCAGACGCAGCAATGCCTCGGGGGTCTGGGTTGTCGTCTGGAATTCCTCGACCACAACGCGGAAACGGTTCACAGCGGCGGTATATTGTCCGCGCTTCAGGTAATAGCGACCGATTTCCATTTCCTTGGCGGCAAGGTGGTCAAAGGCCAGATCGAATTTCAGGATCGCACTGCGTGCATATTCGCTGTCGGGATATTGTTCGATCACCGTACGCAAGCTTTGCAGCGCCTGGAACGTCAGACCCTGGTCACGGCCCACATCGTCGATCTGGTCATAATAGGACAAAGCCAGCAGATACTGGGCATAGGCCGCGTCCTCATCCCCCGGATAGGTATCCAGAAAGCGTTGCGCGGCACCCCGTGCCTCTTCGTAATTCTTGGCTTTGTGATTGCCATAGGCCTGCATGATCAGCGCACGCTTGGCCCATTCCGAATAGGGATAAAGCCGTTCGATTTCACTGAAATAAAAGACCGCGTCTTCGGGTTCGCCGCTGTTTTCCAGCTCGAACTCTCCGCGTTTATAGATTTCTTCTGCAGTAAAACGGTCGAGGTTCTGTTTCTGGGCGTCCTGACGATTGCCTGCGCAACCCGAAAGAACAAAGCCCGACAGCACCACAGCCATCACCGAAGCCGAAATTTTCGAGCCCGCCATCTTTATCCTGCCCTACGATTCTGCCGTGCGGCCGCCCCTGAAAGGCTGCGCTGCAGGCACCTCCTAGCACAGAACATCAGGGGGCGCAAAATGGCAATCCGTTGAATTCTGCGTGGCTTTCCCGTGATGCTACCAAGGAAGCTGTCCGGAAAGGCCACGCAATCGTTTTTATTCAGCTGCAAAAGACAATGCAGCCAATTCATTCGCCGCAAGCATATGTTCCGTGATGCGGGCACCCGGCAGACGATCTTCCAGATCGGGGGTGCAATCTTCCCACGTCCATGCAGCCGGATCGGCGAACAAAGCCCGCAGCAGACGGTTCGTCATCGCGTGACCGGCGCGATGACCGGTATAGCGTGCCCGCAAGGGCGCCCCTGCCAGTGCCAGATCGCCGGTGGCGTCCAGCATTTTATGGCGCACAGCTTCGTCCTGATGGCGCAGACCGCCGGGTGACAGCACATTCGCGCCATCAACAACCACAGCATTCATATAGGTACCGCCGAGGGCCAGACCATTCTGGCGCATCATTTCAACATCAGCAGCCCGGCAGAAGGTGCGGCTGTCAGCCAGTTCGCGCAGGAAGGCACCGTTGGCCATATCCAGACGCTTTTCCTGATGACCGATAGCGGCATCGGTAAAATCGATCTGGAAATCGATTTCCAGATGGTCGGCGGGGCTAAGACGGGCGAATGCATCACCGTGACGCACCTCGACCGTGCGCAAAACGCGGATGGCGCGCAACGTTGCCTTCTGGCGCTGGATGCCTGCATCCATGATTGCATCGACGAAGGGTGCGGCAGATCCGTCAAGAATAGGAACTTCGGGGCCGTCGACGGTGATCAGCGCGTTATGGATGCCCGTACCAGCCAGTGCAGCCATCACATGCTCGACCGTCGACAGGGTCACGCCCTGCCCGTTGTCCATCAACGTGCAAAGCGGCGATGGCGTCACCATATGCCAGATGGCAGGAATATCCACGGCAGGCACCAGATCGATGCGGCGGAAAATGATACCATGACCGACCGGAGCGGGGTGAATCACAAGACGGGCTGCAGCCCCCGAGTGGAGACCTACGCCGGTAAATGTCACCTTATCTTTTAACGTCGCCTGCATGATATGCCTGCCTTCACTTCTTTTTCCGGCCCTGATGGCCTTGTGTTATTCCAGCTAGGATCAGACGCGAAAGCATTCAATTAACGTTTTGTAACGGGGTGAAACATTAGACAGGCTTCGTGACACACTGCCCGCAAATGGCGGCGTAATCTATTGCTTTTTATAATAAAAGAGGCCGCACAAGGCGACCCCTTCACATAGATATATGTCAGTTTCGTGATCGGCCTTAGTTGGCTTGACGACGCAGGAAGGCCGGAATCTCGACATTTTCCTGACTGTCATCCGGGCTGGCCAGATCGTCAAAGTCGGTATCCTGCTGGCGCGCACGCACGGCAACACGTTCATTCACGCGTTCTGCGATCGAAGCCGATGACGGCTTTTGCGCCTGATCGCCATGGCCAGCCATCCGTTCCAGCATACGACCCAAGCCGCTCATCCGGCTGGCGCCGGGGGCTTGTTGGGGTTGCGGTGCCGGTTGGCCCGATGCGCGACCCGTCTGGTTATGGTTGTCCACGGCGCGGCGCAGACGATCCATCACCTCGGGGGCGGGCTGACCTGCACGGGCTTGCGGCGCGCGGGGCGCAACAAAGGCCGATGCGTCGTCTTCGATACGGGCAGCAGGTGCCTGACGCGCGCTATCCTTGGGCTGATATGCCGGTTGGGGCATATCTTCTTCGGTCTGGGCGGCAGGTGCTTGGGGTGCTGCCGGTTCCGCACGGGCGACCGGCGGGGTCACGCGGCGCTGCGGCATCTGCGGCTCTGCCTCGGCCTGCGAACCGACAACCGGATTCTGGGTCAGCGGAGCAGCCATGCTGCGGCGGGGCGAAGGAACTTCGGCCACGGCGGCAGCCGCGTCGATGCCCGTTGCCACGACCGACACGCGGATGTTGCCATCCATATCGGGGTCCAAAGTCGAACCCACGATGATATTGGCGTCACTGTCGACTTTGTCACGGATGACATTGGCCGCTTCGTCAAGTTCGAACAGCGTCATGTCATAACCGCCAGTGATGTTGATCAGAACACCACGGGCGCCGTTCAGGCTGATTTCGTCCAGCAGCGGGTTCGCGATGGCGCGTTCTGCCGCTTCCTGTGCACGGTTTTCGCCCGAGGCTTCGCCGGTTCCCATCATCGCCTTGCCCATTTCGTCCATCACGGCACGAACATCGGCAAAGTCGAGGTTGATCAGGCCCGGACGGACCATCAGGTCGGTCACGCCTTTAACACCCTGATAAAGCACGTCATCGGCCATGGCGAAGGCTTCGGTGAAGGTCGTCTTTTCGTTTGCCAGACGGAACAGGTTCTGGTTCGGAATGATGATCAGCGTATCGACGACCTTTTGCAGGGCTTCAACGCCCTCCTCGGCCTGACGCATCCGCTTGGTGCCTTCGAACTGGAACGGTTTGGTGACGACACCCACCGTCAGGATACCCATTTCACGCGCGGCTTGCGCGATAATCGGTGCTGCACCGGTGCCGGTGCCGCCGCCCATACCACCGGTGATAAAGCACATATGCGCGCCCATCAGGTGATCGACGATATCCTCGATCGTTTCCTCGGCCGCTTTTGCACCGATCGAAGGCTTGGCGCCGGCACCCAGACCTTCGGTGACCTTCGGTCCCATCTGGACGCGGTTGGTGGCCAAGGACTGCTGCAACGCCTGCGCGTCGGTGTTCGCAACGACGAACTCGACACCATCAAGCTGTTTCTGGATCATGTTATTGACCGCGTTGCCGCCTGCCCCGCCGACACCGAAAACGGTGATGCGTGGCTTCAGCTCTTCTTCGTCATTCATCATCAGATTGAGGTTCATGGTGTCCGCCTGTAATCGCTGCTTCGTTATCGGGCGCGGGCTGCCCGCTCGAATCCCCGTATTTACTGACTATCGTAAACATTCACAGTCCAACCGTCACCCAGAAAACACAGTAAATTCGCAAAATATGGCGTCAAACAGCCAAGATGTCGGCGGCATCTTGCCCATGCCACAGAATATGGTGGGCAGCCTGCGCGCCCATCATATTCCTGCTGTATTTTCGATCACCAGTTGTTCTTGAACCAGCGATAGGCGCGCCGGAAACTGCGCCCCGGATAGTTGTCGGCAGGCATTTCGAAATCCCACCATTCGTCCTGCGGATGTGCCGCAAAAAGCGACAGACCGACAGCGCTTGAAAAGCTTGGATCAGTCAATTCATGCGCCAGACCATCAATACGCAAAGGGCGTCCGCAGCGGATGTTCGGACCTAGAATACGGGCGGCCAGACCATCAAGGCCAGGGATCTGGCTGCCACCACCGGTCAGGACAATCTGCTGGCTGGGCATATAGTCGAAACCGGCCGCATCCAGAACTTCGCGCGCATTTTCAAGGATTTCCTCGACCCGCGGGCGCATAACCCCGATGACATCGGCACGGCTGACACTGCGACGGTCGGTTTCCCAATCACCGGTATTCCCGCCGACATCGATCATCTCGCGGTCGTCCTGCCCCGTCGCCTCGACCCCGCCGCTGACGGTTTTCAACCGTTCGGCCACGGGCAAGGGCACGCGAAGACCCTGCGCGATATCCTGTGTGATCAGATTGCCGCCAATCGGCACATGGTCGGAAAAGATCATATGCTTTTTGATGAAGATCGAAACGCCTGTCCCGCCCCCGCCAAAGTCAATGCAGGCAGCGCCCAACTCTTGCTCATCCTCGACCAGACTGGCGCGGGCCGAGGCATAGGGCGCCGAGGCGATGCCCGCCAGTTCCAGATCACAGCGCCGGATACATTGGACAAGATTGCCCATCACATCACCATCTACGGTCAGAACATGCATGTCGCAGAACAGCTTGTTGCCGACATGATCCCGCGGATCCGCAAGGCTGGAACGGTTATCGACCGCAAAATTAACCGGCTGGGCGTGCAACACTTCGCGCCCTCGTCCAAAATCAGGGGCCTCGCATGCGGCAAGAACCTGCGCCACATCATGTTCGGCCACCTTTCCGGCAGCCAGATCAATTTCTCCGGCAAGTCCATAGGACGATGGTGAACCGCCCGACAGGCAGGCAATCACATGATCGATCCTGACGCCCGCCAGCTTTTGCGCGGCAGCGACGACCGTGCGAATGGCGCGTTCAGTTTCCGCCATCGTCTCGATCTGACCACGACGCATGCCGCGCGACCGTGTCGAGGCCGCCCCGATTACCCGAAAATTCACCTGCCCTGCCATCGGCCCGACGCCGTCGGTTTCACGGAACGTCCCTGTCCCGTCAAAGCGCAACACAAGGCAGGCAATTTTCGACGTGCCGATATCCAGAATACCGATCACACCCCGTTGCAGGGCGGCCCGACGCATGTTCCGCATCGCGCGCTGTGTCTGGTACAAATCCGCCATTCGCCTGTCCCCCCTATGTGACCGTCAGCTTTAAGTTTTATCGTCAACCGGATTGCCGTCCGGCCCCAAAACGGGCAGGCTGCGCGCATCACGGATGGTATTTCTTGCATCCAGCCCCAGCCGCATAACCGGACGCGACGGATCGCGCAGATCAACAGTGGTGATGTCACGGGCCAGCAAATCTTCGGCCCGGTCAAGGGCAATCGCGGCTTCCAACGCCACAACTGCCCCTTTTGCAGGCAACATTATCGTCTGACCGTGATCCAGAACCAGATCCCAGCGGCGTTCACTGCGCCGCACCAGACCACGCACACGCGGCAGGATCGGACCGGCGGCATCAAACAGGTTCAACGCCTCTTCGGTCACTAGATCGGCCCCATCGCCAGAGATCAATGGCAGTTCGGGACGAACTTCGCGTGACGTGACGCTGGCGACGCGATGGCCGCCACGGTCCAGAATCTCGATCCCGCGGGTGCGGCGCCACAAAATGGCCGGCACGCGTTCTTTGACGACAGCGGACAGAACACCACCCGGTTTGACGCGCAGGTCGATACTTTCGACCGCGTCAAGCTGCATCACCTGAATACGCAGCGCAGGCAGGTTGATATCGAAGCTGGAGGCAGGAAGATCCACCGGCAACATTCCCTGCACAGCACGTTCGACCACAGGCGAGGCACCCTCGATCGTCATGCTATGGACCTGAAATTCTTCACGGCTCTGGATTTGTGTCACGACCGAGGTGACACCATCCTTCAGGATCGCACGTCTGTCTTCATCCGACAGCCAGATCCCTGCCACCATCGCGATCAGAAAGGCCGGAAGACCGACACGAAGGGTTCGGCGGTACAATGGCTTCAGCCACATCCGTTCAAGCCGGTATTTCAGACGTGAAGGTGCGGGATCGCGCCGCGGCTTGACGGGGTCTGGATTGGTCTGTTTGCCCGGGCGGTGATCAATTACGACCGACACAAGGCATCCTCCACCATCCAGCGCATCAGGGCGGGGAAATCAATGCCCAGACGTTCGGCCTGTTCAGGGGCAAGGGATGTGGGGGTCATGCCCGGCTGCGTGTTCACCTCGAGGATGATCAGCCCTTCCAGCCCGCGCGAATCATCCCAACGGAAATCGGTACGTGTCAGCCCGCGACAACCAAGCGCGTCATGGGCGCGGCAGGCCAGCGACATGCAGGCATCGCGGATTTCATCCGGAATTTCGGCGGGAAACACATGGCGCGACCCGCCCACAGTGTATTTGGCGGCATAATCATACCAACCATCGACCAGAATTTCGGTCACGCCAAGCGCGCGATCCCCCATCACGGCGGTCGTCAGTTCGCGACCCGGCGCATAGGTTTCCACCATCACCCGTTCGGGCATGTCATCAGACAGCTGCGGTGGCTGGTTGGCCCCGTCATGCACGATATAGACCCCGACCGAGGAGCCTTCGTCGTTCGGCTTGACCACATAGGGGGCGGGAATCACATGGCGGCGACGCACTTCGTCCGCATCGGCAACGACGCTTTCGACAATCGGCAGACCCGCGACACGGAAAGCATCCTTGGCGCGCGTCTTATCCATCGCCAAGGCCGAGGCAAGAACGCCGGAATGGGTATAGGGCAGCCGCAGCCATTCAAGAATACCCTGAACGCAGCCGTCTTCGCCCCATTTTCCATGCAATGCATTGAAGACAACATCAGGGGCGCATTCGACAAGGCTGCGGACGATCTGGTCGTCATGTGCCTTATCCAGCACAATTTCAGTCACTTGATATCCTGCCACCCGAAGCGCATCCGCGCATTCACGCCCCGAAGACAAGGACACCTCTCGCTCTGCCGAGGGTCCGCCCATCAGAACGGCTACCGAGTGGGCTGTCCTGCTCGACCTGCCCGTCACGTTATTGCCTTTCGCGCCCGGTTGATCCGGGCTTCAATTTGCCACGGCGCGTCCTTTTGAACGTCGCGCGTTGCCTTTAGGTTACATGCAAAGCGCCTATCGCAAAAGCCTGAATTTTTTATTAACGTTCTTCCGCCTATCCTTTTGCACAGGCAGGCATCATTCCCCTTCGGGCAGCTCGTCGCCGATGCGGATCACTTCCCATTGCAGGTCGTGACCGCTGTCTTCCAGAACCCGGCGACGGACCAACTCGCCCAATGCTTCCAGCTCGGCTGCGGTGGCGGCACCGGTGTTCAGCAGGAAGTTCGGGTGCTTTTCCGACATCTGCGCCCCGCCCCAGCTGTGACCGCGCAAGCCTGCCTGATCGATCAGCGACCATGCCTTCAGATCATGCGTATCATCGGCCTGTCCGGTCGAACTGAACCCGGCAGGGTTGCGGAACGTCGACCCCGCGCTGCGCTCACGCGTCGGCTGGCTTTCGTCGCGCTTGGCAAGCTGGTCGGCCATCCGCACGTGCAGGGCGTCCACATCGCCTTTCCTGGCGGTGAAAACCGCCTGCGTGATGATCCAGTCCTGCGGAATATCCGAATGGCGGTAACCGAAACCAATCTGGTCGACCTGCATGGTGATCTGTTCGCCCTGCCGCGTGACAACCTCGATCTGCATCAGATGATCGGCAACATAGCTGCCATAGCAGCCCGCATTCATCCGGACCGCACCACCGATACTGCCCGGAATGGTGCGCAGAAAGGTCAGATCCAGCCCCGCCTCGGCGGCGCGGCGGGCGACCTGCGCGTCCAATGCGGCAGCGCCGACCGTGATGGTCGTATCCTCAACCGACACCGAATTGAAGGCGCGGCCAAGGCGGATCACGACGCCGCGAATACCCCCGTCACGGACAATCAGATTGCTGCCCACGCCCATCGGGAAAACCGGAACTGCGGGGTCCAAGGCGGCCAGAAATTCGGCCAGATCATCGGCATCTGCAGGCTGGAACAGCCAGTCAGCCGGTCCTCCGACGCGAAGCCATGTCAGGCTGTCCAAGGGACGGTTGGGGGTCAGGGTGCCGCGCGGGGTGGGAAGGTCAAAACTCATGCAGAAAGTCGTAGCCAGAGCCGCAAGGCACGTCAACAGCGCCCGACACCTAGATCAGGAATGTCGCCACAGACGCAGCGGCTGCCACTGCAAATGCCACAGCACTGGTCAGCCCGAATGCGCTGCGCCAGCGGATTTTATGTCGGCGGATATGCGCCAAGGCCAGCCCCGTGGCCGCCCCCAGAAGGGCCGGAACGGTGGTAAAGCCCTGCGCGACGATGGCGGCAAGGTCGTGAAACCCGCCCTGCCCCCGCGCTGCAAACAGCAGTTGCAGCGATATTGCCATCAGCAACAGCGCCAGCACCGGCAATGGCCAGCGCAACTGCAGCCGCGCTGTGCACCATGCGATAAAACCCGATCCGACAAGGCAGAACCCGGCAATGACCCAAGGGTTCATATCAGCACGCCCATAATCGAAACCCTGCCTTGGCGTATGCGTTCACCGGTCAGGGTCACGCAGCTTTGCCCTGCAGGCGCGCCGGAAGGTTGTTCGCCCAAGCCGAGATGGTGCCCGCACCAAGGCAGACAACCATATCCCCCGGACGAGCCTGTTCACGGACCAGACGCTCCAGATCATCCTCGGACAGGATGGCGCGGGCATGGCGATGGCCATGGGCAATCAGACCGGCGACCAGATCATCGCGACCGGCACCGGCAATCGGTTCTTCGCCCGCGGCATAGACATCGGCGATGGCCACAACATCCGCTTCGTTGAAGCAGGTGCAGAAATCATCGAACAGCGAGGACAGGCGCGAAAAGCGGTGCGGCTGGTGCACTGCGATCACCCGCCCGGTGCTGGCCTGACGCGCGGCTTTCAGAACCGCAGCGATTTCAACCGGATGGTGGCCGTAATCGTCGATAATAGTCACACCGTCGATTTCGCCAACACGGGTAAAGCGACGACCGACACCGGCGAAATTGGCCAGTGCGTCGCGGATTTCGGACTTCTGGATGCCCAGATGACGGGCCACAGCCACAGCCGCCAGACAGTTCGAGACGTTGTGATCACCCGGCATGGGCAAGGTGCAGCCTTCGATCACTTCGGGGGTGGCGGCATCGGCAGCACTTTCACCGCGCAGGACAATATCGAAATGCGCGATCCCCTTTTCATAGCGCAGGTTCACCGCCCGCACGTCCGCTTGGGCATTGAAGCCGAAAGTCACGACGCGGCGGTCGGTCAGCTTGCCGACCAAGGATTGCACCTCGGGGTGGTCGGTGCAGCAAACGGCCAGACCATAGAAGGGAATGCCCGAGGCAAAGTTATAGAAAGCCTGACGCAGCGCGTCGAAGTTGCCCCAATGTTCCATATGTTCGGGGTCGATATTGGTGATGATGGCAATATCTGCGGGCAGACGGTTGAAGCTGCCGTCAGATTCGTCAGCCTCGACCACCATCCATTCACCGGCACCGGCACGCGCGTTCGATCCATAGGCATGGATCACGCCGCCATTGATCACGGTCGGATCGACGCCGCCCGCATCCAGCAGCGTGGCGACCATCGTGGTGGTGGTCGTCTTGCCATGGGTGCCCGCGATGGCGATGTTCGATTTCATCCGCATCAGTTCCGCCAGCATTTCGGCACGGCGGACAATGGGCATGCCGCGCAAGCGGGCTTCTTCCAGTTCGGGATTGCCCTTCTTGATCGCGGTCGAGATAACGATGACACCGGCACCTTCGACGTTTTCGGCGCGCTGGCCTTCGAACACCACAGCCCCAAGGTTTTCCAGCCGGTCAGTAATTTTCGATTTCTTCAGGTCACTGCCCTGAACACGGTAACCAAGGGTCAGCAGCACCTCGGCGATGCCCGACATGCCGATGCCGCCTATACCGACAAAATGGATAGGGCCAAGTTCACCGGGAAGTTTTGTCGCCGCATTCATCGCACAATCTCCGTAACGAGGTCGTAAAGGCGCCGCGCCGCATCGGGACGGGCAAGGGACAGCGCAGCTTGGGCCATGGCCGTCGCACGCGCAGGGTCGTTCAAAATCGCGCGGATGTCGCGCGTCAGGCTTTCGGCGTCAAGCACCGATTCAGGATGGACCAGCGCCGCGCCATTATCGGCCAAAGCTTGCGCATTCGCGGTCTGGTGGTCGCCGGTTGCCGCCGCAAAGGGGATCAGGATCGAGGGTCGCCCGATCACCGTGATATCGGCCAGCGACGATGCACCCGACCGGCTGATGACCAGCTGCGCCTGCGCCAGACGTTCGGGAACATCGGCAAAGAACGCCTGAACATCGGCGGTGATACCGGCATCGGCATAGGTCTTGGTGACGCGATCGCCATCCTCGGCCCGCGCCTGATGGCTGACGACCAGACGGGCGCGGATGTCATCGGGCAAGGCCGCAAGTGCTGCGGGCACAAGATCGGACAGCACACGCGCACCCTGACTGCCGCCGATAACCAGCAGATGCAAAGCCCCCTGCCCCGGCGCCTGATACGGCGCGGCGGCATGGTTCAGCACGGCCGAACGCACAGGGTTGCCGACATGCAGCCCGCTGACACCCTGCGGCAGATCGGTCGGCCAGATACCGCAGGCGACGCGGTCCACACGTCCGGCAAAAAGCCGGTTCACGCGGCCCATCACACCGTTCTGTTCATGGATCATCCGTGGCAGCCCCATCGACCACGCGGCAGACAGCGCCGGAATGGTCGGATATCCACCAAAGCCGATCACGACGGTCGGTCTTTCCATCCGGAACGCCCGACGCGCCGACAGCACGCCCGAGGCAATTTTTAACGGTGCCACCAGCTTGCCCGCGACCCCGCCGCGTGCCGTGGTGGCGGATCGGACGATCTGGCGCTGCACGGCATCGGGAAAGCCCCCCGCATACCGCGCACCACGTTCATCTGTGGACAGGCGCACGCGCCAGCCCTCGGACAGCAGGATTTCAGCCAGTGATTGGGCGGGAAACATATGGCCGCCGGTTCCTCCGGCGGCAATCAGGGCAAGGGGTTTGGACATTAGCGGCCTCGGCGCAGGATTTCGGCAAATTCGCCCTGAGGGCGGGTTCGGGTCAGGGCCAGCAGCATTCCCGCCGCAATCCCCGATGCAATCACGGATGATCCGCCATAGCTGACAAAGGGCAGCGTCATGCCTTTGGCAGGCAGCAATCGCACGGCCACGCCCATATTGATCAGGGCCTGCACGCCGAACGCACAGGCAAGACCGGTACCCGCGATCCGCGCAAAAGGATCACGCTCCTTTAGCAGGCGCAGCAGCGACCGGATGACGATGGTCATGTAAAGGGCGATCACGGTCAGGACCATGATCAGGCCATATTCCTCGGCGGCGACGGCGATGATGAAATCGGTATGCGCGTCAGGCAGCGACCATTTCACCGTGCCTTCGCCCACGCCAACACCAAAGAACCCGCCCTCTTGGATGGCATTGGTCGCATAGCCGATCTGGGTGCGCGGATCGATATCTGGCGAAAGAAAACCGTTGATGCGTCGGGCGAAGTGTTCCGACGCGCCATAGGCGAAAAACCCGCCCGTGACGGCCATTCCCAAAACGCCCACCAGCAGCACCATTGGTGCACCGGCGACAAAATACATCACCAGCCATGAAAACAGCACCAATGATGCCTGACCGAAGTCGGGTTGCAGCGCCAGAAGCACAACAACCGTTGCCGCCGTGAAGAAGGAATAGAGCTTACCCGGCGGGCCACCGATTTCGGTCGAGGCAGCCATGAACCATGCGCAAAATGCCACAAATCCGGGCTTCAGAAATTCCGAAGGTTGGATGGATACGAAACCAAGGCTTAGCCAGCGGGTCGCGCCCTTGCCGAAATCCGTGCCGATGAAAGGCAGCGCAAGGATCGACAGGAAGGCGATGGCAAAGCCCAGCACCCCCAGACGCCTGACCTGTCGCGGTGACATCATCGAAATGACCAGCATCACCACCAGCGCCATACCGCCAAAGACAGCCTGCCGCTGGACATAGTAGAAACGTGGAAGATTGTTCTTTTCCGCCAGCGGAACCGAGGCCGCAAGCCCCAGCAAAAGCCCGATCGCGAAAAGGGCAAGCACGCAGAACAGCGTCCACTTGTCCAACGTCCGCCACCAACGCGGAAGAATAGGGTCGCCCGCCCGTGCGGGCGCCGTGCCAAAAACCATATCGGTCATGGAAAATACCGCCGTCACTGCCTGTGTCTGTCCGGTTTTCCCGGATCTGCGCGAAAGGATAGCCTGATTAGGCCTTAGGCGCTACTACAGATTGTGGTGCAGCGGGATCGTGATCATATTCCCGCCCCGTGGCTACGATCATAGGGGTTTGACGCAGGGCCGGTCCAACCGGCAGGGGGCGTCATCGGCTTGAATACCTGCACCAGAAGCGGATGGCATTGTGCGGCATCCGATGAATGCTGGCCCGCGCAATCACCGCCCGGACAGGCCGAAAGCGCCGCTAGCAGATCAGTCTCGGCAAAAAACTCCAGATAATCACCGGGGCGGACAGGGCTGGCTTTCATGAAATACTGGCCCGTGTCGCGGGTAAAGCCGGTACACATGAAGACGTTCAGCACGTCATGAATGAATGCCTCGGCCTGATGCAGGGGCATATTGCGGGCCCGCGCCAAAGCCCGCGTCAGGTTCGAATGGCAGCAATGGTGATACTGACCGCCCCCCGACAACAGCGCATGGGTATAGGGATCGCAGCGCGTCCCGATCACATCATGCACACTGCCGCCCCATTCATCAAAACCATACCAATCCAGAGTGTCATCGGTGATGGTTGCCAAGGGGCGCAGATCCGGCAGGTTCGACCACATCCGGTCGCCCGTGGACAGATGGGTGCCATGCAGCGCCCGTGTCTTGCCGGAATAAAAATGCGCCGACAGATCCGCCGACCACAGGTTCAGGTCACCGACCTGCGGGCCATCAGTGCTGGTGATGCGGAAGAAATGTCCGGCAGGCACCTCGAAACATGCGGCATCGCGCGGGGGAATGATGGTTTCGAACAGCTGGACCCAGCCATCCCGCGCGGCGCGATATGCCGTCAGATCAGGTTGCGGCAAGGCATCGACAGGATAGCAGATGATTGGCGCGACCGCGCGGCGGTCTGCAGCGTCATCGGGGCAGGAATATTCGGGACGGCTTGGCTTCATCAGGGGTGCCTTCATCTGGTATCGCGCCATGCTGCCGCGAAAACGGAAAGATTACTGCCCCTGAATCTGACCCTCAGCCCAAGGTGGCCAAAGCGGGGAATGTTTCCAGCAGCCAGAAGCTGAAGCTTGTGAAGGCACCGGTCAGCAGCATGACCCCCACAATGATCAGCAATCCGCCCATCACCCGCTCGATCGTTTTCAGATAGGGTTTGATGCGGTTCATCACCCCCATCGCGCGGTTGATAAAGATCGCCGCCAGCAGGAAAGGAATCCCCAGACCGAAGGCATAGATCGCCAACAAGGCAGTGCCCCGTGACAATTCCCCCCCTGTTGCCGCCAGCGACAGGATCATGCCCAATTGCGGACCGATGCAGGGCGTCCAGCCAAAGGCAAAGGCCAGCCCGAGGATATAGGCCCCGAAAGCACCGCCATCCTGCTTGCCGGCATTCATCCGTGCGTCCTGATCAAGGAAGGGAATGCGGAACACATGCAGGAAATGCAGCCCCATCACGATGACCATGACACCGGCAGCCTGCGCCAGAATATCCTGATATTGCAGAAATGCGCGCCCGAAGGCCGAGGCTGCAAAGCCCATAATTAGGAAGACTGTCGACAGTCCCAGCACGAAAAACAGCGCGGGCACGACCGCGCTGCGTTCATGGGTTTTCAGCCCGTTCACGCCGACACCCGTCATATAGGCCAGATAGGGCGGCACAATCGGCAGCACACATGGCGACAGGAAAGACAAAATACCCGCCAGTAATGCGACAAACGCAGAAGGCAGAAAAGCGGCTGAGACGAGTTCGATTCCTAACATAACCGGCACCTTAGCGTCCCATCCTCAGAAAGACAGAGGGCAGAGCGTCACGCCTTCGTGGGGTCGCCAATTAAAAAGGGGCGCGGCATCGCTGCCACGCCCCTGTCAGGTTCAATGGAATGCCTTACCGGCCTGCGGCCCACCATCCGCGACGCTTGGTCGGCGCGGCTTCTTCTGCAGGCTCGGGCTGGTTGGCAGCCTTCGGGGCCGCAGCGGTTTCGACCAGCGCTTCGGCCACAGCCTCGGCGGGGACGGCTTGCGGCGCTGCAGGTGCCGTCACTTTGGTGCCATGATCACCCGACGGCAAAGCAGCCGCGCGGCTGTCATCCGCATCACCGTCAGCAGACAGGTCGACCACCTCGGGCAGCGCACCGGCATCCGCCGGTTTGCGCGACCGCGAACGAGACCGCGAACGGCGACGACCGGTGCTTGGCGCTTCGGCTGCGGCTTCGGGCGCAACCTCTTCAACCGTTTCGGCGACCGGATCCGCTTCGGCGACGGTATCGTCACCATTGTCGGTATCGGTGTTTTCACCCTCGGGGCGGTCACCGGTTTTCCGGCGGCGACGGCGACGACGGCGACGCGAACGTCCGCCTTCGCAATCGTCTTCTGCCGTTTCTTCGGGCTTTGCTTCGGCCTCGGGGGCTTCGGGGGCTTGCGCCACCTCTACCACGGGGACAATTTCAGCGTCTTCGACCTGCGGTTCGATGTGGTCATCCTCGTCGTCGATGCTGGCCATCAGGTCCGCATTCACGCCAAGCACCACATGCGAGGGTTCGGGAACCACACGCGTTGCGGTCTTGAACTTTTCAATCGCGAAATCGGGCGAGGTGATCAGCGGATCAGCCTCGACACGTACGGACATGCCGTAGCGCGCCTCGATGCCGGCGACATGTTCGCGCTTGGTGTTCATCAAGAAGTTGGCGACGGCAATCGGTGCCTTGACCAGAACTTCGCGCGACCGCTTGCGGGTGCCCTCTTCCTCGATCGCGCGCAGGATGGTCAGCGCAAGGCTGTCGTCGCTGCGGATCAGGCCGGTGCCGTGGCAATGGGCGCAAGGCTGGGTCGTGCTTTCCAACATGCCCGGACGCAGACGCTGACGCGACATTTCCATCAGGCCAAAGCCGGAAATGCGGCCAACCTGAATGCGGGCGCGGTCGGACTTCAGCTTGTCCTTCATGCGCTTTTCGACGGCAGCGTTGTTTTTACGCTCGTCCATGTCGATAAAGTCGATGACGATCAGACCGGCCAGATCGCGCAGGCGCAGCTGGCGGGCAACCTCGTCGGCGGCTTCAAGGTTGGTCTTGACCGCCGTATCCTCGATCGAGCCTTCCTTAGTGGCCCGACCCGAGTTGACGTCGACCGCGACCAGCGCCTCGGTCACGCCGATGACGATATAGCCGCCCGATTTCAGCTGAACGATGGGATTGAACATGCCGGACAGATAGCTTTCGACCTGATAGCGGGCAAAAAGCGGCATCTGGTCGGTGTAATGCTTCACGCTGTCGGCATGCGACGGCATGATCATGCTCATAAAATCTTTGGCCACGCGGTAACCGCGTTCGCCTTCGACCAACACCTCGTCGATGTCTTTGCTGAACAGGTCGCGGATGTTGCGCTTGATGATATCGCCTTCTTCATAGATCGCCGCAGGGGCAATCGACTTGAAGGTCAGATCGCGGATCTGTTCCCACAAACGCAGCAGGTATTCGTAATCACGACGAATCTCGGTCCGCGTGCGCTGGCTGCCCGCCGTGCGGATGATCAGACCCGCGCCTTCCGGAACATCTAGTTCGGCGGCGATGTCTTTCAGCTTCTTGCGGTCGGCGGCATTGGTGATCTTGCGGCTGATCCCGCCACCGCGTGCGGTGTTGGGCATCAGGACGCAGTAACGGCCCGGCAGCGACAGATATGTCGTCAGCGCAGCGCCCTTGTTGCCGCGCTCTTCCTTAACCACCTGCACCAGCATGATCTGGCGGACCTTGATCACTTCCTGGATCTTATAGCGGCGCGCGCGCGGCTTGCGGGGGGCGCGGACTTCCTCGGTCACGTCTTCTTCTGCAACCGATTCAATACCGTCATCGCTGTCACCATCGTCATCGGACGTGGTTTCATCATCCGACGAGGCGGTTTGGGCACGGGCAGGTTTGCGCGGTGCTTCCTCGGGCTCGTCGTCGTTTTGTGCTTTTTCCTCGGCGATCAGCGCATCGCGATCGGCAGCGGGGATCTGGTAATAATCGGGATGGATTTCCGCGAATGCCAGAAACCCGTGGCGGTTTCCGCCGTAATCCACAAAGGCCGCCTGCAACGAGGGTTCGACCCGCGTGACTTTGGCCAGATAGATATTTCCTGACAGCTGCCGCTTGTTTACGGTTTCGAAATCGAATTCTTCAACCTTGGTTCCATCCACCACGACCACCCGAGTTTCCTCGGCGTGGGTCGCGTCTATCAGCATTTTGTTTGCCATTAATATGTCTTTCGCGCAGGCGCGGGCCGGGTGGTGCCAGTGGCATCCCCTGAATGCGGCTGCGGTATGATGGGGACGCGGGGGCGTCTTCGGTGAAGACGTTCGAACCGGCGCTGCCAATGGCCCGCCCGTCCTGAAGTCTGCCGTCCAAAGCGCGCGTCATCGCGTCTGTTCCTTACGAAAGACCCGGTGCCTTAAGGCCGACCGGGCCGCTGTGTTCATCACCCCCGTGCGCGGTTGCGCGACCGGAGGGCGGGTTTTCCGCGTGGTACATGGCTGTTCCGTCATCTTGATCGGATCCAGAGGTGCCCCGCTGCGAAACTGTCGGTGCATTTGCGACCTGTTCAAAGGCCACTTGCACATTTGGACAGCATAGAGGTTCACAAGGGGAAAATTCAATGCAGAAAACGTTGCCGCACCCCCAACCGCGGCTATTCGCGCGCAATAATCGACCAATCAGGCGACAAACTCTGGTATTCTGCGTTCGGGGCCCCCCGTTATGGCGCAGATTTCATACCAAAGATGCACCCCTACCGTCATGTATCTTTGATGCCAACTTCACGGGGCTGTCGCACGCTTGACCTAGCAAAGGCTGCGAAAAGGGCCGCAGCGGAGGTTCACGATGCCAGTGGTGCAGATGAATGCCGAACAGGGGATCACGCAATCGTTGATCCATGCTGCCAGAAGATTGCCCAAAGGTGCGCCAATTCTGGTCATGATGCATGGCTATCGCTATTCCCCCAGCATTCCCGCCCATGATCCCCATCGCCATATCCTGTCGCCCCTGCCAGTTCCCCATACGACTTCATGGCCCGTCGCATTGGGCTTCGGGGCTGAAAACCACGAAGGTCTTGCCATTGCCTTCGGCTGGGAAGCACGCGGCACCTTGCGCGCCGCCTATGGTCGCGCAGAACCGTCAGGACAGGTTCTGGCCGCGGCCTTGTCGGAACTGGCGCAGCAAGCCGGTCGTCCGGTCGGATTGATCGGCCATTCGCTTGGCGGGCGGGTCGCGCTGCAAGCGGTGCAAAAGACTGACGAGGGCAGCGTGGAGCGGGTCATCCTGCTGAACGCTGCGGAATTCCGCGACACGGCGGAAACCGCCCTGATGTCCCCCGCCGGTCAACGGGCCGAGGTGATCAATGTCACCGCCCGTGAAAACGACCTGTTCGATTTCGCGCTAGAGCGTTTGCTTGCCCGCGGACGCAGGCGCGCCTTGGGGCTGGGGCTTGAAACCCGTCGGGCGAATTGGGTCGATCTGCAGATTGACGATGCCGCAACGCTGGATGCGCTGGCGGATCTGGGTTTTCCGACCGAACGCGGGGCGCGCCGCCTGTCGCATTGGACGCCCTATCTGCGAGGCGGCTTGTTTGATTTCTATCGGGCGGCGCTTTGCCATCCATGGGCGCTGCCGCTGGGATTGTTGCGCCACCACTTGCCCGCCAGGCACGATGCGCGCTGGTCGCGCTTGCTGGCACGACCAGCGACATTGGGCGCGATGCGGGCCTAGTCTTTCTTTTCGGGCAGCGCATGTGCGCGATACAGCCCCGCATTCCCCAACAGGAACGCAAACAGCAGGAACGGAAGGCCGAAGGTCTTGAAATAGACCCAGGTCGTTTCCGACATGTTCCGCCAGACGATTTCATTGGCAACGGCAAGGCAGACAAAGAAAATCGCCATACGCAGGGTCAGTTTGCGCCAGCCCTCCTCGTCCATCGGCAAAGCCTCGGACAGGACCGATCCCAGCCAGTTGCGGCGCAGCAGCAGGCCGGTGCCAAGGATGATCGCGAACAGCAGATAGATCAATGTGGGCTTGAACTTGAAGAAGCTGGGATCGTTCAGCCAGACCGACATGCCACCGAATACCACGACCAGCACCAGCGTGGCCACCTGCATGGGGGCCAGCTTGCCGGTCATGCGCCACTGGATCAGCGTGCTGATGAACTGGGCAGGAATAAAGACCAGCGTTGCAAGGATAAAGCCGCTGTAGGTTTCGCCCCACAGCACGACATCGCGTTCACGATACAGCATGAAGACGCCGAAGAAGATGATCAGCGGCCCGAATTCCAATGCGGGCTTGATCCAGGGTTTATTCGTTTTCATCCGGCCTATCCGCCTGTTTCTGGCCATCCGTCAGGACGGCATCATCCGATTTGCGCCGATCTTGTCGCCCGACAAGAACGCCACCGCAAGGCCCTAGTCCAGCCGGATGGCCGTCAGGATTGCACCCGGCAATCCGCGCTTGCCCAACATCTGCTGGACCAGCAGCACATGCCGTGTGTCAGCATCGAAACGGCCATCCCTGAAATATTCGGGCCGCACGTTCAGTCGCAGCGCCGTGTTGCCGTCCCATTCGGTCAGATGCTGCGTTGACACGACAACATTGGTATAGACAATCGTCCGGCCACGATTTTCCCCTGCCGTTACATTGATCCTGCGTTCGGGCGCATAGCTGACCAGAACGACGTCGATCCGGTTGCCCAGTTCGGACAAGGGGGACAGTTCGATCATCTCGCCTTCGGGGGTCTTGTCGCGGGTGACGCTGACGGTGGTCGGCGCAAAGCGGCGACCATCGACCAGCCCCATCAATTCGGTCGGGCCCGGCGACAATGCCGTATCCGTACCACCCACAATGATCTGGGGGGTATAGACCGAGCGTTCGCCAACCGCGCGTGCATATGCCTCTTGGCGGTCGGTGAATTCGGGCTTGGCGAAACTGTCGGCCCAACCAAGATAGTCCCAGTAATCGACATGATAGGACAGCGGCAGGACATCCCGCTGGTTGCCCAGCATCGCCAGCATCGCATCTGCGGGGGGACAGGAGGAACACCCCTGAGAGGTGAACATCTCGACCACGACAGGCTGGGTGGCATCAGGCAGATCGGCGGTGGGCGGGGCTGTGTCGGTGGCCGAGAAATTGCTGAAACCGCCCCCTTCCAGCACGTCCGCGACGGAAGGCATCATCCGGCCCGCATTTTCAGGGGCCAGAATGATCGGCTGTGCAAAAGCGCCCGCCCCTGTCGTGGACAGCGCGGCCATAGTTAGTCCAAAGACGCCGAAGCGCCACTCCGTCCGGCAAAAGCGCGGCACAGAACCCATCTGTCGATCCCCGATTGTCATCTTGTCCACAGTGATAGCGACCATCCCCGACCAAGGCCAAATCAAGGCTTCGTCAGTGACCGTGACCTTTCGAAACCGTGCCTCTTGAGCAACAACCCCATGCATGGTATGCGACGGCATACAATTTGTGACGCAGACTTGCGATACACCCCGTGATGGGGCAAAGCTGTGCACGCACGCCAGACCCATCCATACTTCCAGACAGGGAGGCTTTGATGCCGATCAATACCGGAACAGATACCGCCAAGACGCGCCGCACGCTTGCGGTTGGCGACAATAAGGTCGACTATTATTCGATCGACGCCGCCACCGAGGCAGGACTTGGTGATTTTTCGAAACTTCCCGCCGCGCTGAAAGTGGTGCTGGAAAACATGCTGCGCTTTGAAGATGGCGGCCATACGGTGTCGGTTGACGACATCAAGGCTTTTGCCGAATGGGCGACTTTGGGCGGCAAGAACCCGCGCGAAATCGCATACCGCCCTGCCCGCGTTCTGATGCAGGACTTCACCGGCGTTCCCGCCGTGGTCGATCTGGCCGCAATGCGCGACGGCATCAAGGCACTGGGCGGCGACGCACAGAAGATCAACCCGCTGAACCCCGTTGATCTGGTCATCGACCACAGCGTCATGATCGACGAATTCGGCAACCCCCGCGCCTTCCAGCGCAACGTCGAGCTGGAGTACGAGCGCAACATGGAGCGTTATACGTTCCTGAAATGGGGTCAGAAAGCCTTTAACAACTTCCGCGTGGTCCCCCCCGGAACCGGCATCTGCCACCAGGTAAACCTGGAATACCTGTCGCAGACCGTCTGGACCGATACGGACCAGAACGGCAATCAGGTTGCCTATCCTGACACGCTGGTCGGCACCGACAGCCACACCACCATGGTCAACGGCCTTGCCGTTCTGGGCTGGGGTGTCGGCGGGATCGAAGCCGAAGCCGCAATGCTGGGCCAGCCGATCTCGATGCTGATCCCCGAGGTTGTTGGCTTTGAAGTCACCGGCGCGCTGGCCGAAGGCGTCACCGCCACCGACCTTGTGCTGAAGGTCGTGCAAATGTTGCGCGCCCACGGCGTGGTCGGTAAGTTCGTCGAATTCTATGGCGAAGGTCTGGACAACATGCCGCTGGCCGATCGCGCAACGATCGCCAACATGGCCCCCGAATACGGTGCCACCTGCGGCTTCTTCCCCATCGACAACGAAACCCTGCGTTACCTGCGTCAAACCGGTCGCGAAGAAGACCGCATCGCGCTGGTCGAAGCCTACGCCAAGGAAAACGGTTTCTGGCGCACGACTGATTACGCACCGGTCTATTCCTCGACCCTATCGCTGGATCAAAGCACCGTCGTTCCGGCCATCTCGGGCCCCAAGCGCCCGCAGGATCACGTCGCACTAACCGAATCCAAGACCGCATTCAGCGATTACATCAAAGGCATGCGCGCCGCCCCTTCGGTTCCTGCCGAAGAAAAAGGCGACTGGGCAGAAGAAGGCGGCCAGCCTTCCCCCGGCGACATTCCGGGCGACAGCCACGGTCATCTGAAATCAGGCAGCGTCGAGGGCGAGGATTACACCCTTCGTGACGGTTCGATCGTCATCGCCTCGATCACGTCGTGCACCAACACCTCGAACCCTTACGTGATGATGGCGGCCGGTCTGGTGGCCCGCAAGGCGCGCGAATTGGGTCTGAACCGCAAGCCTTGGGTCAAAACCTCATTGGCTCCCGGTTCGCAGGTTGTGTCCGAATATCTGGAAGCTGCCGGCCTTCAGGACGATCTGGACGCCATCGGCTTCGATCTGGTCGGTTATGGCTGCACCACCTGCATCGGCAACTCGGGTCCTCTGCAGCCCGAGATCTCGAAGTCGGTCAACGACAACGATCTGGTCGCTGTGTCGGTCCTGTCGGGTAACCGCAACTTTGAAGGGCGCATCAGCCCTGATGTTCGCGCCAACTATCTGGCATCGCCCCCGCTGGTCGTCGCTTACGCGCTGGCAGGCGACATGAACATCGATTTGACCACCGAACCTTTGGGTAAGGGCAAAGACGGTCAGGACGTGTTCCTGAAGGACGTCTGGCCGACCTCGAAAGAGGTGTCGGACATGGTCGACAGCGTCGTCACCCGCGAAATGTTCCAGTCGAAATACGCCGATGTTTTCAAAGGCGACGAACGCTGGCAGGGTGTCGAGATCACGGACAGTGAAACCTATGACTGGCCTGCGAATTCGACCTATATCCAGAACCCGCCGTATTTCCAGGGCATGTCCCAGGAACCCGGCACGATCAGCGACGTTAAAGGCGCGCGCGTCCTTGCGCTGCTGGGCGACATGATCACGACCGACCACATCAGCCCTGCCGGTTCGTTTAAACCGACCACCCCTGCCGGTCAGTATCTGACCGACCGTCAGGTGCCGGTCCGCGACTTCAACAGCTATGGCTCGCGTCGTGGCAACCACGAGATCATGATGCGCGGTACCTTCGCCAACATCCGCATCAAGAACGAGATGCTGGACGGCGTCGAAGGCGGCTATTCCAAGGACGCCAACGGCAATGAAGCTGCGATCTATGACGCGGCGATGTCCTATGTCGATCAGGGCACACCCCTGGTTGTCGTCGGCGGCATCGAATATGGCGCGGGTTCGTCGCGTGACTGGGCCGCTAAAGGCACCAACCTGCTGGGCGTCAAAGCCGTCATCGCGGAAAGCTTTGAACGTATCCACCGTTCGAACCTTGTCGGTATGGGCGTCATCCCGTTCGAGTTCACCGAAGGCGCATCGCGCAAATCGCTGAATCTGACCGGCGACGAAGTCATCTCGATCGACGGTCTGTCGGGCGAATTCAAGCCGCTGTCGCTGGTGCCTTGCACCATCACCTATAAAGACGGCACCGAAAAGACGATCCAGCTGAAGGCACGCGTCGATACGGAAGTCGAAATCGACTATCTGAAAAACGGCGGCGTGTTGCACTATGTGCTGCGCAACCTTGCTGCCTCCTGATCAGAGCATGCATTGAACTGAAAAGCCCCCGACGATGGTCGGGGGCTTTTTTATTGCGCGGTCCGGTGGGCGTCAGCCGCCGATGGCGACGCCTTCACGGCGCGGATCGACGCCACCGATCAACCCCTCGGGCGTAATTACGACACCTTGCAGGCCGGAGGTCTGTTCACCCTCGTTCAGCTCGAACCCCATCGCGGTCAGACCTTCGGTCAGCGCGGCAGGCAGACCCGGTTCGACATCCATCTTGCCAAAACGGTTCAGAATATTCGGACTGGCCACCGCCGACTGGATGTCCATGCCCCAATCCAGATGCGCAATGATCGCCTTGGCGACATAGCCGATGATCCGGCTGCCACCGGGTGACCCGATTACCATGACCGGCGCATCGTCTTTCAGAACAATCGTCGGCGCCATGGACGACCGCGGACGCTTGCCCGGTGCGATGGCATTGGCGATGGGATAGCCCGCGTCATCATGCGTTGCGAAACTGAAATCGGTCAGTTCGTTGTTCAGCAGGAAACCACCGGCCATCAGGCGCGACCCGAAGCCGTTTTCAATGGTGGTGGTCATCGACAAGGCGTTGCCTTCGGCATCCACGATCGAGATATGCGTGGTCGATGGAAGCTCGATCGCGACATCATCGCCCCAGAGGCTAGCGTGGGTCCAACCGGGGTTGCCTGCGGTCACTTCGGGCAGGCTGTCGTCACCCGCCAGCAGCTTGGCGCGTTCGGCCAGATAGGCGGGATCGATCAGACCCTCGGTCGGCATCGGAACGAAATCACTGTCGGCCATGAAACGGCCACGATCCGCGAATGCCAGACGCGAGGCATCGCCGATCAGACGCCAGCTTTCGGGGCTGTCCGGACCGGTTTCCGACAGGTCATAATTGTTCAGCATGCCCAGAATCTGACCGACCGTCAGAGCGCCGGATGATGGCGGCCCCATGCCGCAAACGTCATGTTCGCGGTATTCGACACAGACCGCAGGACGTTCGATAACCTGATAAGCGGCAAGATCGCTGGCCGACAGATAGCCGGGGTTGTCAGTGGCGCCGCGCACCGCAGCAGTCACCTGTTCTGCGATCGGCCCCTTATAAAAGGCATCCGCACCCCCCGCCGCAATGGCGCGCAGGGTATCGGCATAGGCGGGGTTTTTCAGCGTGCTTCCTTCGGTCACGGCCTGACCTTCGGGGAAAAAGTAATTTTCGGTCGCGGGATAGCGCTTCAAGGCATCGCCTTCTTCGGCCACCAAACCTGCCAAACGGGGCGAAACTGTGAACCCGTCATCGGCCAGTTTGATCGCATCGTCAAACAGGGTCGCCCAATTGGATTTGCCCCATTTGCGATGTGCCATTTCCAACAGGCGCGGCGTGCCGGGGGTGCCGACCGAACGGCCACCGACGACAGCCTGCATGAATTCCAATGGCTGCCCCTGATCGTCCTGAAACAGCGTCGGTTTTATATCCATGGGTGCGGTTTCACGCGCGTCCAGTGTGGTGGTTTTACCGGATTTGGCATCATACCAGATCAGAAACGATCCGCCGCCAAGGCCAGAACTTTGCGGTTCGACCAGACCCAGCACGGTCTGGACAGCCACCATCGCATCAGCCGCAGTGCCGCCTGCCTCCAACACACGCGCACCGGCCTGAACGGCCAGCGGATGTGCGGCGGTAACCATCCAGTTTTCGGATGTCACCGGACGACCTTCGGCTTTGGCAGTCAGACCGTCACGGGCGGGCTGGTCCAGATCACCAAAGCCGTCGGTGGCGATTTCTGCCGCGGATGCTGCCTCGGGGGCGACGGCGTCGGTGGCCTGCTGGGCCCCCGCCATTGAGGCGCTGCCAAGCAGCAGTGCCAAAGCCAGACCAGTTCGCGTCATTGCCATTCTCCCTCACGGTATTTACGTGACGGCACTTTGGTCAAAACAACCATAACGCGCAAGGCTGCACCTTAATCCTGTGCGGCCAATGCCTTTTCCAGTTCGGGCAAAAAGCGGTTGGTATAATCTTCGCGGATCAGGGGGCCGGCGTGGCGGTAAAGGACATTGCCCTCGCCGTCGATGATAAAGGTTTCGGGCGGTGCGGTGACACCCCAGTCAATGGCCGTGCGCCCGCGTGGATCGGTAGAGATCGCCGCGAAAGGATCACCATCCTGCGTCAGAAAGGACAGGGCGTTGCTTTCGGGGTCTTTCAGATCGATGCCATAAACCGGCAATTGCGCCGACAGATCGGTCAGGGTCGGATGTTCAGCGCGGCATGGCGGGCACCAGCTGGCCCAGAAATTCACCAGTTTTACCCCCGGTTCGCGCAGCATGGCATCGGTCAGCTGCACCTTGCCGGGCAAGGTCGTCTGCGGAATTTCCGGTGCCTGCCGGCCCACCATGGTCGAGGGCATACCCCCCGGATCATCGCGCCCCATCCCCCACAGGAACGTCGCAGCCAAAGCCACAAAAATCGCCGGAGGCAGCATCATCAGAGGAGAGATTTTAGGCATCGTTTCTATGCTTTTCCAAATTGCGGCGCGCGCGGGTATTTGCGGCAATGCTATGCCAGATCAGTCCGGCCAGCAGAACGACCGACACGCCATAGGCGGCCAGAACGGTTCCGGTATAACGTCCAAGGTCGATCATGCACGGGCCTCTTGCGCTTGCAACGCGGCCAGACGCCGCTTGCGGATTTCGGTGCGGGTGCGAATAACGACCAGCGCCAGAAACAGCAGCGCAAAGCCGATCATCGACAGATAAAGGGGATAGCGATAGACCGCGCTCATTCTTTCGCCGGACTGGACGGACAGGGACGCACCCTGATGCAAGCCTTGATTCCAGAACAGCACGGCATAGCGCGACAGCAGCGCAAAGACCGAACCGACAAGGCAGACAACGCCGGTCAGGTCGGCAGCGCTGTCAGGATCCTCGATCGCGGACCACAGCGCGATATAGCCGACATAGAACAGGAACAGGATCAGGAATGATGTCAGCCGCGGGTCCCATTCCCACCATGTCCCCCACATCGGCTGACCCCAGATGGCACCGGTAATCAGCGCGATCAGCGTCATGACCGCGCCAATGGGGGCTGCGGCTTTGGCGGCCAATGCGCTGACGTGATGGCGGCGGATGATCCAGACCAGCGATGTGACCAGCATCATCACCCAGATATTGATCGCCATCAGGGCGGCGGGCACATGCAGGAACATGATCTTGACGGTCGATCCCTGACGGTAATCATCCGGCGTCAGAAACCCCCAGACAATGCCGCCCAGCACACAGATTGTCGCGCTGACGACCAGCCAGGGCAGGACCTTGTCGGTTGTCCGCATGAACTTGGCCGGATTTGCATATTCCCAGATCGACATCATTCTTCCTTATCTGTCCCACGGCAGGCCGCTTTGGCCTGCCAAGGTGCGGATCACCGCAGATTGACCCGCAGTGCCGCCGCCGCCGCAAAGGGAATAAGCGCCAGAACCGCCAGCGTCACCCCCGCCAGAAAGACTAAAGGCGTGGCTACGTCCATCCCCGCAGCACCGCGACGGGTGATTTCCGCGCCAAAAATCAATGTCGGGATATAAAGCGGCAGAACCAGCAGCGACAACAACAAACCGCCACGCCGCAGCCCGACTGTCACCGCCGCCCCGAATGCGCCCAGCATCGACAGCGCAGGCGTGCCGATCAACAGCGACAGCACCAGCATCGGCATGGCGTGGACGGGCAGTTGCAACAAAATGCCGAACACAGGGGCCGCCAAAATCAGAGGCAATCCGGTGGTGATCCAATGGGCCAGCGCCTTGACGGCCACGGTGCCTTCAAGTGGCATGGGGGATGTGGCCAGCAAATCAAGACTGCCGTCTTCATGATCCAGCGCAAAGATGCGGTCCAGCGACAGCAGGCAGGACAGCAGCGCCCCCACCCACAGGATACCCGGTGCAACAGGGGCCAGTGCCGCGCGATCCGGCCCGATGCCAAAAGGCACCAGCGCACAAAGGATCAGGAAAAACGCCACCCCAAGGCCAAATCCGCCGCCCGCACGGGTCGCCAGACGCAAATCGCGCAACAGCAGGGCGATCATGCAAAAGCCTCGTTAAAGCCATGCGGTCGGGCGGTCGGACCGCCTCGCGCACGAAAGGGTGTCAGGTCCAGCACCTGCGCATCAGGCAGACCAAGGTCGATATGGGTCGCCATCAGTGCGGCCCCGCCCTGCCCCAGATGGCCACCGACCACATCGGCAAAGCGGGCCACGGATGCAGCATCCAGCGAGACTGTCGGTTCATCCAGCACCCATAAGGGGCGACCGCTGACGATCAGGCGGGCAAGGCCAAGGCGTCGTTTCTGCCCCGCTGACAGTGCCCCTGCAGGACGGTCGGCCAGCGCGGCAAGATCCATGGCGGCCAATGCGGTATCAATCCCGCCACCGCCGAAAACCCGCGCCCAGAAGGTCAGGTTTTCACGCGCAGTCAGGGATGATTTCAGCCCGTCGGAATGCGCGGCATAGGCCACCGCATCGTCGGGCATCTTGATTGTTCCGCAAACGGGGGCCTGTAACCCCGCGATGGTCCGCAACAGCGTCGTTTTCCCGATGCCGTTCGGCCCTCGCAGGATCAGTGCCTGCCCCGCGTTCAGGGCAAAGCCGACACCTTCGACGGCCCGCAATCCACCGCGCGCGACGGAGAGATCATGGACCGCCAGCAGGCTCACAACGGTAAAAGCGCGCAGGCGACGCGGCGACCTTCCGAGAGGGTCACGTTATAGGTGCGCGCGGCGGTGGGCGAATTCATCGCCTCGACCATGATGCCAAGGGCATCCAGCGCAGCGACCAGATCGCGCGGGGCATAGGCGATCTGGTCGCCCATGCCCAGAAACAGCACGTCCACGCGCCCCGCCAGATCTTTCAGCGCCTGCATATCGTCAAGACCGCCCCATTCGGTAACGCGGTCGCCTTCGACGACCAACGCACCGTGGAACACCTTGCCGGCAATCCGGAAAAAACCGGGGCCATAGCTGTCGACGGCATTCGCGCCTTCGAAATCGGTGGGGTTAAGGATCATCAGCCCTCCTCGGCGCCCTCGAAGGGCGACACGGGTTTGCGCGGCTTGGCGGTGGGGTCGTTGGGATCGGGTTTGCCCCAATCACGACGCACGCCCAGCCACAGAACAAAGTTCTTGGCGACATAGATCGACGAATATGTCCCGACCAGAATACCGAAGGTGATCGCGAACACAAACCCGCGGATCACATCGCCACCCAGAACCAGCAACGCGATCAGCGCGACCAGCGTCGTCCCCGAGGTCATGATGGTCCGCGACAGCGTTTCGTTCACCGACAGGTTCATCAAATCACGCAGCGGGGTTTTCTTGAACTTCATCAGGTTTTCACGAAGCCTGTCGAAGACAACCACGGTATCGTTGATCGAATAGCCGACAATGGTCAGCAGCGCCGCGATGGTGGTCAGGTCGAACCTGATCTGCAACAGGGCGAACAGGCCCATGGTCAGCAGCACGTCGTGGAACAGCGACACGATCGCGCCCACGGCGAACTGCCATTCGAACCGCAACCAGATATAGACCGAAATGGCCGCCAGCGCAGCCAACACGGAATAGATCGCCGTATTGACCAATTCGCCCGAAACCTTGGGTCCGACCGATTCCACCGACGGGAAAGTGATCGAGGAATCATAGACCTGCAAAGCTTCCTCGACCGAGGCGATCAGTTCGGGGGTCACGGCCTCGACGCCGTCCTGCGCGCTGATACGCACCATGGCGACGTTCTGGTCATCATCAAAGCTGGGGTCGAAAACCTCGGTAATGGCGACATCGCCAAGGTCCAGCGGTTGCAGCGCGGCGCGGTATTCGGCGACGTCGACCTCTTGCGTTGATTCCGTGCGGATCGTGGTGCCGCCGCGGAAATCGATGCCGAAGTTCAGGCCGTTGACCAGCAACAGCACCACCGACAGCACCAGCAGAAGGGCGGACAGCCCGAAGGTGCCCTTTTGCCATCTGAAGAAGTCGATCTTTGTTTCGTCGGGGACAAGTTTTAAACGGAAAGCCATATCACACCTCGATCTGCTTCGGGCGCGCACGCTCGAACCACATGACGGTTATCAGACGGGTCACATACAGCGCCGTAAAGACCGAGGTCACGATACCGATGGTCAGCGTCACGGCGAAGCCTTTGACAGGCCCCGAACCAAGAACAAACAGGATGCCGGCGACAATCAGCGTGGTGATGTTTGCATCGACAATGGCCGACATCGCCTTTTCATAACCGGTCTGGATGGCACGGGCGGGGCCACGGGCGGTCTTCAGTTCCTCGCGGATGCGTTCGAAGACCAGCACGTTGGCATCAACCGCCATACCGATGGTCAGCACGATCCCCGCGATGCCGGGCAAGGTCAGCGTTGCGCCGATGATCGACAGCACCGCAAACAGCAGCAGCATGTTGCAACCAAGCGCCACGGTCGCAAAGACCCCGAAACGGCCATAAGATAGAACCATCAGTGCAATCACCGCCGCAAATCCGACACCGGATGCGATTTTGCCCGCGTCGATGCTGTCCTGTCCCAATTCGGGACCGACGGTCCGTTCCTCAAGGAAAGTCAGTTCGGCAGGCAGGGCACCGGCGCGCAGCAGGACCGACAGGCGGTTCGCCTCGTCAAAGCCCATCGAACCGGAAATCTGGCCCGAACCTGTGGTGATCGCCGAACGGATGACAGGGGCCGAGATGACCTCATTGTCCAGAACGATGGCGAAAGGCTGACCGATATTTTCCGACGTATATTTGCCGAACGCCCGCGCCCCCGAGGGGTTGAACCGGAAGTTCACCGAAGGCAGGCCGTTTTCATCGCTGGCAGTCAGCGCATCGACCAGATCCTCGCCCGTAACAACAGGCGTGTCTTCCATGATGTAATACAAGCCCTGCTGATCGACCGCCGGTGCGATAAACTGGCCAAGGGCGGCTGTGGCAGAGGCATCGCCGGTGGTGCCCACGACGGGGTTGAAGGTCAGCTGCGCCGTCGTCCCGATCAGTTCTTTCAGCTCGGCTGCCGATCCGATACCGGGCACCTGGATCAGGATCCGATCTTCGCCCTGGCGCATGATCGTGGGTTCGCGTGTGCCGACCTCATCCACGCGGCGGCGGATGATTTCAAGACTTTGCTGGATGGTCCGGTCGTCGGTGACAGCTTTTTCAGCCTCGGACAACTGGATGGTCAGCCGTGCCCCTTGGGTCGAGATTGCCAGCGATTGCTGGCCCGCACCCGACAAAGTGGTCACAGGCTCGGAAAAACCGCGGGCGATTTCGACCGCGCGGGCCATCTGGTCGGCATTGCCGATATCAAGGGCAAGAACACCATCGGGCGATTGCACGCGGCGGATCGCGCCGATGGTTTCGCGTTCGGCGGCCAGCGCCGTACGCAGTTCCGGCCACATGGAATCCATGCGGCTTTTGTAAACCTGTTCGACCTGCACTTCGCCCAGCAGATGGGCGCCTCCGCGCAGGTCAAGGCCCAGATTGACCAGATTGCTGGGCATCCAAGACGGCCAGGCATCGCGCGCCGCAACCAGCTCGGGCGTTTCGACGCCGGTGGCCTCGATCTGGGCCACGGCATCATTATGCGCCTCGACGCGTTTATAGAAGGCATTGGGCAATGCGAATAGCAGCCCGAGAAGGCAGATCCCGATAATCAGGACGCGCTTCCAGCGGTCAATCTGCAGCATTTTGGCTTACGCCTTTCAGTTGTTGGCGGCGACAGGTGCAGTTTTGCTGACAACCTGGGCGATGGTGCTGCGCACGACGCGGACACGGACGCCTTGTGCGATTTCGACTTCCAGTTCGTCGTCGCGAACCGTGGCAACCTTGCCCAGAATGCCGCCCGAGGTGATGATCGTATCGCCTTTTTTGACATTCGCGACCAGTTCACGGTGCTGTTTGGCACGCTTTTGCTGGGGGCGGATCATCAGGAAATACATGATCAGGAAGATCAGGATCAGCGGGATGAACTGTGCAAAAGCAGCAGTTCCACCGGCACCTGCGGCTTGGGCATAAGCTGGGGTCACGAACATTCATAGTCCTTTCGACAAATAAGGGCCGCGGAAAAGCCCGCAAGCCGCGTCTGGATTGGCGCGCAACCTATCTGTGCGACCGGCGCTTGGCAAGAAAGCGCCAAGGCTGACCGGCGCACTGCGACAAACGGCTGCGTGATCGGATATCAGCCGCGCGGTTGGGCGCGTTCGACCAGCCGCGCAAAGAAGCTGGCACCCACGGGGGCGACGGCATCGTTAAAATCGAATGCCGGATGATGCAGCCCCGGGCCTTCGCCCTGCCCCAGAAACAGATAGCACCCCGGACGGGCGTTCAGCATATAGCTGAAATCCTCGGCGCCCATGTGGCGGCTGGTGTCGGGGTCCACCTGATCGGCACCGGCGACTTCCTGCGCGGTGGCAATGGCAAAGCCCGCCTGATCGGCATCATTCACCGTCGCGGGATAGCCCTGCTGGTAATCCAGCCGGATCTGCAGGTCATAGGCCTGCGCCTGCCCCTCGCAGATCTGGCTGATCCGGCGTTTGACCATATCGCGCACCTGCGGATCGAAGGTCCGCACCGTGCCGCAAATATAGGCCGTATCCGGCACGATGTTGTCCGCGCTGCCCGTATGGATCTGCGTGACCGACACGACCAGATCATCGCCGCTGTAATGGTTGCGGCTGCTGATCGTCTGGACCGAGTTTACGACAGCCACCGCCGCCACAATGGGGTCATTGGTCAGATGCGGCATGGCACCGTGGCCACCGCGGCCCTGAACATAGACCTCGAATGTATCGACGGCGGCCATGATCGGGCCGATGGCGGTATGAAAGCTGCCCTCGGGTTGGTCGGGGCTGTTATGCATGGCGAAGACGCGGCCGATGTCGAACCGGTCCATAATGCCTTCCTGCACCATGATATCCGCACCGCCGCCGTTTTCCTCTGCCGGTTGGAAGATCAACGCAACGCGGCCTGAAAAATTGCGCGTTTCGGCCAGATATTTCGCAGCCCCCAGCAACATGGTCGTATGGCCGTCATGCCCGCAGGCATGCATTTTTCCCGCCACTGTAGACGCCCATTCCGCGCCGGTAATCTCGTCCATCGGCAGGGCGTCCATATCGGCGCGCAAACCGATGGTCGGACCGTCCCCCTGACCGTTGATGATGGCCACAACGCCGGTCTTGCCGATCCCCTGATGGATTTCATCAACGCCGAATTCGGCAAGCCTTTTGGCAACGAATGCTGCGGTCTGGTGACATTCAAACCCCAGTTCGGGGTTCTGGTGCAGATGGCGGCGCCATGCGGTCATCTGGTCGGTGAAATCGGCGATACGGTTCAGGACGGGCATGTGGACTTGGGCCTTTGGCTGTGGCAGTCGATGGGGCATCTTCCGTGTCCCAAGGGGAATTGCAATGGCTGACCAGACACCGTCCCTCGCCGCGCAGCCGCGCGATCCGGCCGCAGAAATCCGGCGTTTGCTAGATATTATGGCCGCTTTGCGCGACCCCAAGACCGGTTGCCCGTGGGATATCGAACAGGATTTTGCCTCGATTGCGCCCTATACCATCGAAGAAGCGCATGAGGTCGAGGACGCGATCGAACGTCAGGCGTGGGACGAACTGCCATCCGAACTGGGCGATTTGCTGCTGCAAGTGGTCTTTCATGCCCAGATGGCAGCGGAAGCGGAAATGTTCGATTTTGCCGATTGCGCCGCCGCCATCAGTGACAAACTGGTCTTTCGCCATCCACATGTCTTCGGCGATGAAAGCCGCGATAAATCAGCCGAACAGCAGGTCAAGGATTGGGAGGCGATCAAGGCCGTCGAACGTGCAGGCAAAGCCGAACGTGGCACATTGGACGGCGTGGCGCTTGGGCTGCCTGCCCTGACGCGGGCCGTGAAACTGCAGAACCGCGCCGCCCGGGTCGGCTTTGACTGGCCCGGTGTGTCGGGGGTTCTGGACAAGATCACCGAAGAAACTGCCGAACTGGTCGAGGCACGTGATACCCTTGGTCAGGACGAATTGGAGGAAGAGTTCGGCGATCTGATGTTCGTGATGGCCAATCTGGCCCGTCATCTGAAGATCGATCCGGAACTGGCCCTGCGTCGCGCCAATACCAAATTCACCCGCCGCTTCGGAAGTATCGAGGCCGATCTGGCCGCAACAGGCCGCCGTCCCGAAGACAGCGACCTGACCGAAATGGACCAGTTGTGGAATAAGGCCAAGGCAGCCGAAAAAGCCGCGCGCTAGGCCGGAAAGACGGGGTCTGCGACCTGCTGAACGGCGGCGTCATAGACCTCGATCCCGCCTTTGGATGCGCCTTCCGATATGGTGCGCTTCCAACCCCTTGCCCCCGGCATGCCGTGGAACAGGCCCAGCATATGCCGCGTGAACTGGTGCAACCGGCCCCCTTTGGCCATATGATCGACAATTAATGGACGCATGGCCGCAGCCACATCCAGCGGGTGTTCGAACGGCGGTGCCTGATCCCAAAGGCGATCGGCGGCCCCCAGAATCTTCCACGGTTCATGATAGGCAGCCCGACCGATCATCACGCCATCCATCACCGACAGATGGTCACGCGCCGCATCCAGATCGGCGATGCCACCGTTGACGGACAGATGCATATCGGGAAACTGGCCCTTCATCGCATGGACCAATGGGTAATCCAGCGGGGGAATTTCACGGTTCTCGCGCGGGCTAAGCCCTTGCAACCATGCTTTACGGGCATGGATCGTCACACGACGGACGCCGGCCTGCTGCATCTTTGCCAGGAAATCTGGCAGAATTTCAGCAGCGGTCTGGTCATCAACCCCGATGCGGCATTTCACCGTCACCTCGACCTGCGTTTCGGCTTGCATCGCGCTGACGCATTCCGCCACCAGATCGGGCGATTTCATCAAAACAGCCCCGAAGGCCCCCGATTGCACGCGGTCACTGGGACAACCGACATTCAGGTTAATCTCGTCATAGCCCCAATCTTCGGCGATACGGGTGGCCTGACGCAATTCATCGGGGATCGAGCCGCCCAATTGCAGCGCCAGCGGATGTTCGCGGGCGTCATAATCCAGCAGCCGCGCACGGTCACCGTGGATCACCGCCGGCGCCGTGATCATTTCAGTATACAGCAAGGTATTGCGCGACATCATCCGGTGGAACAGTCGACAATTCCGGTCGGTCCAATCCATCATCGGCGCGACAGACAGGCGCGCCGCGCGACGCACGGCCAGATCACCTTTGGCATCGGGATTTTTCATCAAAACCTCTTGCTGATTCTGCGCCGGTCATATCGGGCAACGCCCTATGCAAATGCGGACGCATTCTGTCCAAGGCATATTCGCACAGGCGGGAAAATGGTGGGTGATAAGGGATTTGAACCCCTGACATCTTCGATGTGAACGAAGCGCTCTACCACTGAGCTAATCACCCGTCGCGCTGGCTTCTAGCGCCAGTCAAACCATGTTGCAAGAGGTGATGACGACATAAGCCGCAATCATACCCAACATCACAGTCTGCAGCGGTATTGCTTGGTCAGACATGACAAAGGCCGGGGACGCAAAACGCCCCCGGCCCCTTTTGAATGTTCGGTGGCCTTAATGGGCGACGGTGCTGCCTTTGCTGCCATCACCGCGACGGGCGTCAAGGCGGGCTGCTTCGGCGGCTTCCTCGGCGGCTTCGTCCCATTCGACCGCAACAGGCTGACGGACCAAGGCGTGACGCAGGACTTCACGGACGTTGCTGACCGGAATGATGGTAAGACCCTCTTTGACGTTGTCCGGGATCTCGATCAGATCCTTTTCATTATCTTGCGGGATCATCACCGTGGTGATGCCACCGCGAAGGGCTGCCAGCAGTTTTTCCTTCAGACCGCCAATGGCAAGCACATTGCCGCGCAGGGTGACTTCACCCGTCATGGCGACTTCCTTGCGGACCGGAATGCCCGTCATCACCGACACGACCGAGGTGACCATCGCGACACCTGCAGACGGACCATCCTTCGGGGTTGCCCCTTCCGGAACGTGGACGTGGATGTCACGCTTGTCGAACTCCGGCGGCTTGACGCCGATTTCCGGCGCAACCGACCGCACAAAGCTGGAGGCCGCGTCGATCGATTCCTTCATCACATCGCCAAGCTTGCCGGTCGTTTTCATCCGGCCTTTACCCGGCAGACGCAGTGCTTCAATCTGAAGCAGATCACCCCCGACCGACGTCCATGCCAGACCGGTGACGACACCGACCTGATCCTCACGCTCGGCCAGACCATAGCGGTGGCGACGGACGCCCAAATATTCCTCGACCTTTTCAGGCGTCACTTCGATCGATTTGACCTTGGTCTTCATGATCTCGGTGACGGACTTGCGGGCCAGCTTGGCGATTTCACGTTCTAGCGAACGCACACCGGCTTCGCGGGTGTAATACCGGATCATATGGGTCAGCGCCTCGTCGGTGACGCTGAATTCCCCCTTACGCAGACCGTTGGCCGTGATCTGCTTGGACAGCAGGTGACCTTTGGCGATCTCGCGCTTTTCATCTTCGGTATAGCCCGACAGGCTGATGATCTCCATCCGGTCCAGCAGCGGACCCGGCATGTTATAGCTGTTGGCCGTGGTTACAAACATGACGTTCGACAGATCGTATTCCACCTCGAGGTAGTGGTCAACGAAGGTCGAATTCTGTTCGGGGTCCAACACCTCGAGCATGGCCGAAGCAGGATCGCCGCGGAAGTCCTGACCCATCTTGTCGATCTCATCCAGCAGGATCAGCGGGTTCGTCGTCTTGGCCTTTTTCAGGGCCTGAATGATCTTGCCCGGCATCGAGCCGATATAGGTCCTGCGGTGACCGCGAATTTCCGATTCGTCACGCACGCCACCAAGGCTGATGCGGATGAATTCGCGCCCCGTCGCCTTGGCAATCGACCGACCCAGCGAGGTTTTACCCACACCCGGAGGGCCGACCAGCGTCAGGATCGGGCTTTTCAGCTTCTGGCTGCGGGCCTGAACGGCCAGATATTCGACGATGCGTTCCTTGACCTTTTCCAGTCCGAAATGATCGGCGTCCAGAATGTTTTCCGCGCGGCCCAGATCCTTGCGGGTGCGCGATTTCACGCCCCACGGCAGCGCCAGAAGCCAGTCAAGATAGTTACGGCTGACCGTTGCTTCTGCAGACATCGGCGACATGGACTTCAGCTTTTTCAGTTCGGATTCAGCCTTTTCGCGGGCTTCCTTGCTGAATTTGGTATTGGCGATTTTCTCTTCCAGCTCGTCCAGCTCGTTCTGGCCGTCCTCACCGTCGCCAAGTTCCTTCTGAATGGCCTTCATCTGCTCGTTCAGATAATACTCGCGCTGCGTCTTTTCCATCTGGGTCTTGACGCGCGACTTGATCTTCTTCTCGACCTGCAGAACCGACATCTCGCCCTGCATATGGCCATAGACCTTTTCCAGACGCTCGGAAATATTCAGCGTGTCCAGAAGGTCCTGCTTGCGGTCCAGATCGATGCCCATGTGGCCCGCGACAAGATCGGCCAGCTTGCCGGGTTCATCCGCTTCGGACACGGCGGTCACAACCTCTTCGGGGATATTCTTGCGCACTTTGACGTAACGCTCGAATTCCTCGGCGACGGTGCGGACCAGCGCGGTCACGGTGTCGGAATCGCCGTCGATTTCGGCCATTTCCGTTGCCGACGCCTGAAAATGATCCTCATTCGGAACGAATTCGGTGATCTGGACGCGTTCACGGCCTTCGACCAGCACCTTCACGGTTCCGTCGGGCAGCTTGAGCAGTTGCAGCACATTGGCCAATACGCCAGTGCGGTAAATTCCGTCTTCGGTAGGTTCGTCGATCGAGGCGTCGATCTGGGCCGCCAGCAGGATCGGACTGTCCGATTCCATCACCGCTTCCAGCGCACGCACAGATTTTTCGCGGCCAACAAAAAGTGGCACGATCATGTGCGGGAAAACGACGATATCCCGCAAAGGAAGCACCGGGTAGGTTGAAGTGGCGAATTCCGTCATGTCTTGTCCTTTCTGCCCGAAACCGTGGCCCCGTCATGGCGACGCACGGCCTCTGCATCGCGTTAATCTAGGACGGGCATGGGCTGCGTTCAATACGACCGTAAGAATACGACCTATTTTGCAAGAAAATGCCCCGAAAGGGCTTAATTAGCGCGGAATCACGATTTCGGCACGTAATCCGCCCATTTTGTGACCTTTTCCTAAACGCAGTTGTCCGCCATGTGCACGCACCACATCGTTCACAATGGCCAGTCCCAGACCGGCCCCTTGGGCGCTGTTGCGACGCCGTGCGGGGTCCAGACGGGTAAAGGGACGCATCGCGGTTTCAAGGCTGTCTTCGGGAATGCCGGGGCCGTCATCCTCGATCCCGATACGCAGGCTGCGCGGACCAAGGGCCGCATCCATCTGGGCGCGCGATCCATAGCGCACGGCATTCCCCATCAGGTTTTCCAAGGCACGGCGCAACATATCGGGCCGGAAGGTTGCCATCCCCTGCCTATCGCCCTCGAATGCGGTCAGCACGATGTTCTGCCCCGCGCGTTGTGCATCCGCCACGACGGTTTCCAGAAACGCCCCCGCGACAAGCGTTTCGGCAGGGCGGTCCTGTGCCTCATCCCGCGCGTAATCCAGAAAACCATCCACCATGCGGTTCATCTCGGCGATGTCAGCTTCCATCGCGGTGACATCCTCGGCGTCGGGCGGCATCTCCGGCGAGACCATCGACAGACCCAGACGCAAACGGGTCAGCGGCGTGCGCAGATCATGGCTGATCCCCGACATCATCAGTTTGCGTTGTTCGTTCTGGCGTTCCAGACGGTTGCGCATATCCAGAAATGCGGTGCCCGCGCTGCGAACCTCTATCGCACCCGATGGGCGATATGGGACCATCCGGCCCTTGCCGTATTCTTCGGCAGCAAATGCAAGGCGGCGGATCGGGCGCAGCTGGTTGCGCAGGAAGACAGTTGCAATGCTGCTCATCAGTAAAGATGTGAACATCATCAGAACCAGCAGTTGATGCGGATTCGAGGCACTGACCCTGCGCCGTTCAAAGCTGAGGCCATACGGCCCGAACGGACCCATCAGCGCCACATCGACCCGTTTTTCATTACTGGCCAGATCAATCGACAAAACGCGCGGAACGGTTTCGCGCAGCACTTCTGTCACGATCCGCCCCGAAAAGTCATACCACAGCCGTTGGTCGTGTTCTGCGGGTTTGACCGGCAGGCGGAAGGCAAGACTTAGCGGACGCGCCACGTTTTCGGCCCTTGCGCGGGCGTCCAGCACATCATCCGCCAGCTCAATCTGGCGAGCCACAAAGTCCAGCTCATGCGCCATGCTGGAGGTCATCTGCCGCGTCACCCCGTCGAAATGGCGCTGCAGAAACATGACCCCGACCACCAGAGTCACCACCACCACAGGCAGGAACAGGATCAACGCAGCGCGGGCATAAAGTCCCCGCGGGACCAGCGATCTGGCAATCGGCCCCTGATGTTCGTTTGGCATGGAAACCCCTTCTTTCGCCCGCTAGGCTATCGCCATGAACGCCCCCGTGAAAGAGCCGCTGCGTCTATTGGCCCCGAACCCTTCGGCCCTGACGGGACCGGGAACAACGACATTCCTGATCGGCCAGGACCATGTCGCCGTCATCGACCCAGGCCCTGATGATGATGGCCACCTTGACAGGATCATCAAGGCAGGGCGCAGCAATATCAGCCACATCTTCGTGACCCATGCCCATCGCGACCACAGTCAGGGTGCCCCCCGTCTGTCGGCCATGACCGGCGCGCCTGTGCTGGCTTTCGGAACAGTGACTGACGGCAGATCACCGGTAATGGTGCGTCTTGCAGAAACGGGCCTGATCGAGGGGGGCGAAGGGCTGGACCACAGTTTCATCCCCGACATCCGCCTGACCGATGGCCAGCAGGTCACGACCCCCGACTGGACCTTGCAAGCGCTGCATACACCCGGACATGCGGCCAACCATCTGTGCTTTCGATGGGACGACACCGTCTTTTGCGGTGATATCGTCATGGCGTGGTCATCGACACTGATATCGCCCCCCGACGGGGATCTGGGCGATTATTTCAGATCACTGGAGCGGCTGGCCCATATGGCTCCCCGCCGCATGCTGCCGACCCACGGTCCGGCCATCGACGCCCCCCTGCCCCGCATCGACGAACTGGCCCGCCACCGCCGCGCCCGCACTGCACAGATTATGGCGGCGCTGCGACAGCGCCCCGATTCAGCCGCCGGTCTTGCGCGCCGGCTTTATGACATCCCCGAACATCTTTTTCCGGCAGCACAGCGGAACATCCTGTCCCATCTGATTGCCCTGTCACAGCTGGGCGCCCTTGATTTCCCAAAGAATTTGACCGTCGACAGCTTTTTTTCAACTTTATGACGAAAAATGCAAAAAGGCCCTAGACGCCCCCATAACACGTTGCTATATCCGCCTCGTGTTCCGGCGTAGCTCAGCGGTAGAGCAGTTGACTGTTAATCAATTGGTCGTAGGTTCGATCCCTACCGCCGGAGCCAGAAATCTTTTTGAAGGTTTCATTGCTACTGCAAAAGCCACCTTCGGGTGGCTTTTTGCGTTTCAGGGCTTTGTTGCATCCGTGTCGCGTTGTTTTCTGATCATTCAAAGACTGGCCCCACCGTTAGAAACGGCAGGGCGCAACCGGTTTCAGCCGTCGACAGATTCGGCAGTTACGTAAAGTTGGCCCTTTTCGCGGAACAGATCGGCCATCCGCTCCATCCCCTCCTGCTTTTCCGCAGTCGCACGGATGTCATGCGAGATTTTCATCGAGCAAAATTTCGGCCCGCACATCGAACAAAAATGCGCGACCTTATGGGCATCGGCGGGCATGGTTTCATCATGCATTTTCCGCGCGGTGTCAGGGTCCAGTCCCAGATTGAACTGATCCTGCCAGCGGAAATCGAACCGCGCACGTGACAGCGCATCATCGCGCATCTGTGCGCCGGGATGCCCCTTGGCCAGATCCGCCGCATGGGCCGCCAGCTTATAGGTGATGACGCCGGTTTTGACATCATCCCGATCCGGCAGTCCCAGATGCTCCTTCGGCGTGACATAGCACAGCATCGCCGTTCCGAACCAACCGATCATCGCGGCCCCAATGGCGCTGGTGATATGGTCGTACCCCGGCGCGATATCGGTGGTCAGCGGCCCGAGGGTATAGAACGGCGCTTCGTGGCAATGCTCCAACTGCTTGTCCATATTGGCCTTCAGCTTGTGCATCGGCACATGGCCCGGTCCTTCGATGAAGACCTGACAATCGCGTGCCCATGCTCTCTTGGTCAACTCACCTAATGTCTCCAGCTCGGCGAATTGCGCCTGATCGTTGGCATCGGCGATGGAACCGGGGCGCAACCCGTCGCCAAGGCTGAAGGTCACGTCATAGGCGCGCATAATCTCGCAGATTTCGTCGAAGCGCTCGTACAGAAAGCTCTCGCGGTGATGATGCAGGCACCATTTCGCCATGATCGATCCGCCACGGCTGACGATGCCCGTCACGCGCTTGGCCGTCATCGGGATCATATGCAGCCGCACGCCCGCGTGGATGGTGAAATAATCCACACCCTGTTCGGCCTGTTCGATCAGCGTGTCGCGATAGATCTCCCACGTCAGGTCCTCGGCGATGCCGCCGACCTTTTCCAGCGCCTGATACAGCGGCACCGTCCCGATGGGCACGGGCGAATTGCGGATGATCCAGTCGCGGATGTTGTGGATGTTGCGGCCCGTGGACAGGTCCATGACGGTATCGGCACCCCAGCGGATGGCCCAGACCATCTTGTCGACCTCTTCCTCCATCGAGGATGTCACCGCGGAATTGCCGATGTTGGCGTTAATCTTGACCAGAAAATTGCGGCCGATGATCATCGGCTCCAGCTCGGGGTGGTTGATGTTGGCGGGAATCACCGCCCGCCCCCGCGCAATTTCCAACCGCACGAATTCCGGCGTGACCAGATCGGGGATCGATGCGCCAAAATCCTCTCCGTCACGGGTATAGGCGGCGGTGCGGCCTTCGTTTTCGCGGATGGCCACATATTCCATTTCCGGCGTGATGATACCGGCGCGGGCATAGGCCAGCTGGGTCACGGCCCCTTTGGTGGCACGCAGCGGGTCGCGTTGATGCGGAAAGGCAGGTGTCAGGCGCTTGCCATCGACAAAGCCGTTATCGGCGGCGGTCAGCGGACGACCGGTATAGCTTTCGGCATCGCCCCTGCCCGTCAGCCAACCGCCACGAACCGAGGGCAGCCCGCTTTGGATGTCCATCCGCGCATCCCCGTCGGTATAGGGGCCGGAGCTGTCATAGACGGTCAGCGGGGCCTCGCCCGTCAGGGCAATCTGGCGCATCGGCACGCGAATGTCGTGCATGGCACCCGGCACATACAGCTTGCTGGATGCGGGCATGGGGCCGGTGGTGATCTGGGGGTTCGGTTTCATCAGTGTCTCCCGTTCGAAATGGGCGACCCGGATAAGACAAGCGATGAAGGGGCCACGCGGGCCCGATGACGGACCTTGCGGCCCAAAGGACCGCCCCGTTTGGTTGGGGAAGCTGCCTTTGGTCTTCCTACGCCAGCATAAACTGGGTCAGGTTCAAAGGGTCGCTTCACCGGGGTTGTCCCCACTCAGCCTCTCAGTCCCCTTAAGGCGGGACTCCCCTGACGTGCGGGCAGGTTCGCGATTTCGGGGGGGACTGTCAACAGCTGTGATGCAGGCGCCCAAGGTGGCGGGCGCCTGCGGTCGGTATCAGGCCTTCAACGCGGCCAGCACATCGTCGGGACGCATCGGCAGGTGGCGCAGGCGCACGCCCACGGCAGACTGGATGGCATTGGCGATGGCCGGTGCGATGACCGTGGTGCCCGGTTCACCCAGACCCACCGGCACTTCGGTGCTGTCGATGAACTCGATCTCCATTTCCGGCGTGTCGATCATCCGCAAGGGGGTATAGCCGCCAAGGTTCAGGTCGCGGACGTTGCCATCCTCGAACTCGGTCCCTTCGTACAGCGCCATGGACAGGCCCCAAAGTGCCGCACCTTCGCATTGCGCGCGTGCCCCGTCGGGGTCGACGACCGTGCCGCAATCAAAGGCCAGCCACATCTTCTGGACCTCGACCGTGCCGGTTTCGCGGTCCACATGCACCTGCACGGCACCTGCGGTCCATGTCGGCATCTGGCGGCTTTGACCGAAGGTCGTCGCGATACCGATGGCGGTATCGGCGGGCAGATCAGCCGTGCCATAGCCCGACATCTTGGCCACCCGTTCCAGAACAGCCGCCTGACGCGATGCGCCCCCGACCGAATCCGGCACGGTGCCGGCGTTGTAACCTTCGGCAATCAGATGGTTCAGCCGGAATTCCAGCGGATCGACCCCGATCTTCGCCGCCGCTTCATCCATGAAGCTTTCGACGGCAAAATTGGTCCAGCCCGGACCGACCGAGCGCAGCCAGCCGGGACGGAAGGTCTGGTTGGCCAGCTCGTTTTCAATGGCGCGAACCTGATGCGCGCCGACCGAATACCAGTGGTCGGCGCCGTCGATGGCAAAGACGTCATAGGGCTGGTCGTTCACGCCCTTGGGCAGGAAGGACGGGGCCATGACGCCCGTGGGCCAACCGGCAGCCGCGTGATGTTCCATGCCGATGACCTGCTTGTCACCGTCAAAGGCCATCCGCAGCTTCTGGACGCTTGGCGACCGGACGCTGTCGAATTGCACATCGTCTTCGCGCATGAAGACCAGCTTGACCGGCTTGCCGCCCAGCTGTTTCGACGCCAGCGCCGCAGGGATCGTATAATCGCCATTCAGGCGACGTCCGAAACCACCGCCCAACATATAGCTGCGCATGATAATCTTATCGGGTGCTTCTTCCAGCGCGGCAGACAGCGTTGGCAGGATCAGCGATTGCCACTGGTTGCCCGAATGGATTTCCCAGACACCATCGGCATTCTGGAAAACGGTCGCGTTCAGCGGCTCCATCTGGAAATGCAGAACGGTTGCGGTTGAATACTCGGCCTCCAGCGTGTCAGCCGCGTCCTTGAACGCCTGCGTCGTATCAGGCGTTTCGGTCGGCAGGATCGCACCGGTCGAGGCATCCGCGATCAATTCGCGTGATTTGGCCTGAATGTCCGCCTCGGAGACGCCGGCGGTTTCGCCTGCGTTCCATTCGACATTGATCTGCTGGGACGCCCATTTGGCCGCCATCAGTGTTTCACCCAAGACCACGACCCAACCCGGAACCGTCCCTGAAGGATCGTCCAGCGTCAGCGTCTGCAGATAGCCTTTGACGTCTTTGGCACCGCTGTCGTCAATCGACAGAACCTGCGATCCCAGACGGGTCGGCGGCATCAGCGGAACGCCGTAAACCATGCCGTCGATCTTGGCATCCAGACCATAGATGGCCTTGCCGTTGGTCTTATTGGCGATGTCCAGCGCGGTGACATCCTTGCCGACCAGACGCAATTCGGAATGCGGCTTCAGCGGCAGGGCGGCCAGTTCGTCTTCGGTAAAGCTGCGGCTGATGCCCGCCTTGACCAATTCGGCATAGGTGATGGAATTGGTCCCATCGGTGACCGTGCCGTCACGCGCCGTGCAGGTCGATGCGTCCACGCCCCATTGGGTCGCGGCAGCCTCGATCAGCGCGGTACAACCAGCGGCACCGGCTTGGCGGTAAACCGGCCAGCTTTGCCAGATCGACCAGCTGCCGCCGGTGACCATGGTGCCCCATTTTTCATCTGTATCGACATGGGTAATGCGGACATCGTCCCATGACACTTCCAACTCGTCAGCAAGGATGCGGGCGATGGCGGTGCCGACATGCTGGCCCATTTCGGCGCGGATGATGTTGACGTTCACGCGGCCTTCGGTGTCGATCCAGTACCACATGGTCGGTTCGAACGCATCGCCCACCGCAGTGATCGGCACACCATCGGCGGCCTGCGGGTCCATCGCGGCATAAGAGCTGCGCGGGAAACCGAATGCCACACCGGCAGCCGTCATCGAGATCAGAAAGCCACGGCGGCTTAGTGCGGTCGCTTTGCCAGCCCCGCCAAGACGCGACATGATTTTGTTCTTAGCCATTCTGGGTCTGCCCCCTATTTGCCGAAGCTGCTTCGCGGACCGCACTACGGATGCGCGGATAGGTCATGCAGCGGCACAGGTTGCCGGTCATGACGGCGTCGATGTCGTCGTCGCTTGGGTCGGGGATGTCGGTCAGCAGGGCTGCGGCCTGCATGATCTGGCCCGACTGACAGTACCCGCATTGCGGCACACGCAGATTGCGCCACGCTTCCTGAACGGGGTGGTTGTCATCGGCGTCCAGACCTTCGATCGTGGTGATCTCGGTGCCTTCGACGTCGCCCAACATGGTGATGCAGGACCGCGTGGCCTGACCGCCCACATGGACGGTGCAGGCACCGCACATGCCGATGCCACAACCGAATTTCGTGCCCGTCAGGCCGATTTCATCGCGGATCGCCCACAGCAAAGGGGTCGCGGGATCGGCATCGACGCTGACCTCGCGCCCGTTGATTTTCAAATTTACCATCAGGTCTTTCCCTTATGAATTAGTGGGTGCCGGGGCCGCGGGCGCGCAGTTCGGTCACGCTGCCGCGCAAGCCTTCCCACGGGGCCTGTTCGGCACGGTCAGCGCGAAGATAGGCGGCAATAGAGGTGATCTGGTCATCGCTCAGCGCGTCACGGAAACCGGGCATCACGACGCCTTCGGTCCCTTGATGGCTGTTCACACCATAGAGGATCACCTGAATCAGGTTGCTGGGATCATTCTGATTGACGGATGAATTGATCCCAAGATCGGGACGCCCCGCATTGATCTGCTGCGAATTGTAGTGGCAGGCCGCACAGGCGGTTGTGTACAGACGTTCACCCTCGGCCTGACGATAGCGGCGGTCGGGGGCGTTGCGTTCAAGGCTGGCCTGAACGATCTGGCTGTCGGCAGGATCGCTGTCATCCGCACCGACCTGATCGGCCAGATAGATGCTGATCGCTGTCAGATCGCTGTCGGGCAGTTCACGCACACCCGCATGGACAACCGGACCCATCGGACCTGCAGCAATCCCGTGGTATTTCGTCGATCCCTTGACCAGATATTCCCGGAATTCCGCTGCGTTCCACGGCACGGCCGAGGCATTGGCCGCGGTCAGCGCAGGGGCCTGCCAGCGGTCAATCTCGGCGCCGGCAAATTTCTGATCGGCGTCTTCCGCGCCAAGGGCATTGCGCGGGGTGTGGCATGCGCCGCAATGGGTCACGCCCTCGGCCAGATAGGCACCGCGGTTCCATTCCGCCGATTTATCCGGATCGGTTTCATATTCGCCAAAATCGACGAACAGCATTTTCCAACCGGCCTGCAGGAAACGGACGTTCAACGGGAAGGGCAGTTCGTTTTCCTTCTGGGTGGTGCGGACCGGCTTCACCTCGGACATGATGAACGCATAGATGGCATCAATGTCATCGTCGCTCATCTTGGTGAAATGGTCATAGGGGAAGGCGGGGAACAGGTGGCTGCCGTCACGGGCAACCCCTTCATGCATGGCCCGGCGGAACGCATCCTTGGAATAGGCCCCGATGCCTGTTTCCATATCCGGCGTCAGGTTCGTGGCATAGATGGTGCCGAACCCTGTCTCCATTGCGTAATTGCCGGCATAAGGTTCGCCACCCTTTGCCGTATGGCAGGTCGCGCAATAGCCGGCACCAACCAGCACCCTGCCCTGTTCCACCTGTTCAGGGGGGAAACTGGCGTGGTCTGCCGCAGTGACCGGCGATATGGCAGGCTTATAAGCATAGACACCAAAGCCCGCAGCGCCGATTGCGCCGACAGCCAGAATGCCTAGGCAGATCTGTTTGAACATAGATCCGTTTCCCTGGGTATCTCTCTGAGGTATCAGCGGGAACCCGCCGATAATATATAAATGTGAACCCGACCGCGGACGATCGGGTTCCATGCAGGTCAGGTTTTAACTACCCGACGACGCTGATCCGGTCAGATCAATGCCAGTAGTTTTTCCGCGGCCTTTTCAGAGGACGCAGGGTTCTGGCCCGTGACCAGCTTGCCATCGACAAGCGTAAAGACAGCCCAATCGTCGCCCTTTTCATAGCTGCCGCCATTGGCTTTCAGCATATCCTCGACCAGGAAGGGAACAACATCGGTCAGGCCGACGGCCTCTTCCTCGGTGTTGGTAAAGCCGGTGACGCGCTTGCCGGAAACCAGCGGCTTGCCATCGGCAGTCACCGTATGACGGAAGACGGCAGGCGCGTGGCAGACAGCGCCGACGGGCAGGTCCTTGGCGGCAAATGCCTCGATCAAGCGCTTGCTGTCGGCATCTTCGGCCAGATCCCACAAGGGACCGTGACCACCGGGATAGAAGATGGCATCAAAGCCCGCTTCCGTCACATCGGCCAGCACTTTGGTGTTGGCCAGATCGGCCTGCGCGGCATCATCGCCCTTGAAACGCGTGGTCGCTGCCGTCTGGGTGCTTTCATCGTCGCTTTTGGGGTCCAGAGGCGGTTGGCCACCTTTGGGGGATGCCAGAACCACCTCGGCCCCTGCGTCTTTGAAGGTGTAATAGGGGGCGGCAAATTCCTCTAGCCAGAAGCCGGTTTTTTCACCGGTGTCGCCCAGTTTGTCATGCGAAGTCAGAACCATCAGGATTTTCATATCGGTTTCTCCTTGAGAATGTGGGGATTAGGCGGACAGACGGATGACGCGCTTGCCGAAAGCCTCGCCGCGCAGCAGTCCGATAAAGGCTTGGGGTGCCTGTTCCAGACCGTCGATCATTTCCTCACGGTATTTGATCTTGCCTTCCTTGACCCAACCACCAACTTGTTCGGCAAATTCGGGGTAATGTTGACCGAAATCGTCAAAGACAATAAATCCGCGCATGGTCATCCGCTTGCGAAGGATCTGACCCATCAGATAATTCATGCGGTCCGGCCCGTCGGGCAGCGAGGTCGCGTTATACTGCGAAATCAGGCCGCACACCGGAATACGGGCCGAGGGGTTCAGCAGTGGCAGCACCGCGTCAAAGACCGCACCACCGACGTTTTCGAAATAGATGTCGATGCCGTCAGTTGCTTTGGCTTTCAGGTCAGCCTCGAAACTGTCGGCTTTGTAATCAACGCAGGCGTCAAAGCCCAAAGTATCTACGACGTGCTTGCACTTGTCGGCACCACCGGCGATGCCGATGACCTTCAGGCCAAGGATCTTGCCGATCTGGCCAACGGTCGCACCGACAGGTCCGCTTGCGCCCGCCACGACCAGTGTTTCACCTGCCTTGGGTAAACCGATCTGCGTCAACCCCGCCCAAGCGGTCAGGCCGGGCATGCCCAGAACGCCCAACGCCCATGACGGGTTTTCGGGGTTCTTGCCCATGTTGATGACACCCTTGCCATCGGACAGGGCGTAATCCTGCCAGCCGCCGAATGCGACGACCCAATCACCTTCTTCAAAGCCCTCGACGTGCGAGGTGACGACCTGCGACACCGTCCCACCGACCATGACATCGCCGACCTCGACAGGGGCCGCGTAAGAGGGCGCATCGCTCATCCGGCCACGCATATAGGGGTCCAGCGACAGAAATTCGTTGCGCAGCAGCATCTGGCCCTTTTTCGGGGTCGGAACATCCGCGGTTTCAAGGCGCAGCGTGTTTTCGGTCGGCTCGCCATTGGGGCGTTCGGCCAGAATCTGGCGGCGGTTCTGTGTGTTCGACTGTGCCATATTATCTCCTTTTCGGTCCGGTGGACCAAGTTCTGGAATGGGTTTCACGATTGGCGCAAAAGCGTCCGGCTTTGCGCCATCGCGTGATGAAAGGGGGCGTTGTCTTGCGACAGATGTGCCATCAGGCTGGCGCCAAGCCACAGTTGGTACAGCGTCGTGGCAAGGGCTTCGGGGTCATCGACAGCGACCATCGATTCGTCGCGGCCTGCTTGGACCAGCGCATCGGACAGCTTGGCAATGATGCCTTGAACACCCTGTTGCAGAATGGCGCGCATATCGGGGGACAGATCGGCCACTTCGGCGGCCAATTTGACGATCAGGCATTTCTGCTGGGCATCGTCGCCGCCCTGTCGCCCCTGCCAGTCAGCGAAATAATCCAGCACCCTGTCGCGGCCGGACAGCTGTCCGTTATCCAGCGTGGCGGCAAGGTTGGCTTCGTAATCGCGGACATAGCGATCCAGCAGCGCACAGCCATATCCCTCTTTCGAGGTGAAATAGTGATAGAAAGACCCCTTGGGCACCTCGGCTTCGGCCAACAATTGGCCAAGGCCGACTGCGGTATAGCCGCGCTGTGCCACAAGGCGGCGTCCGGTATCCAGTATATGGGTGCGTGCATCTGTCATGATACACTACCTATGCACGTTAGACCGATTGTCTAGTGCACTGCTGGAAATAAATTTTTGATAAGTTCAGACTGGCAGGGGTCGTGCACATTGTACCAACCAACGCACATCCCCTGCCCTGATGTTCCATCGCTGCTTACCGCAGGCGGCGGATACTGACCCAGCTTGCCAAGGCCATCACCCCAGCTGTGCCCAGACATAACGGCAATCCACCGAACTGATAGCTGAGGCCGGACAGAAGTGTTCCCAGCAAACGCCCCGCAGCATTTGCCATATAGTAGAAACCGACATCCATCGTGACGCGGTCATTCTTGGAAAACGCAAGAATCAGATAGGAATGCACCGCCGAATTGACCGCGAAGACAAAGCCGAACAGCATCAGCCCCGCAACCAAGGCCAAGGTCAGCCACAGCGCCGGACCCTTGGACAACATCGCCAATCCGGCCAGAACCAAGGGGATCGGCACCAGCCATCCGGCCCATGCGATTGCCTTGTCGACAATGGCCGCAACTGCTTTGCCCTGCGCGGCCAGCAATCGAGGAGCAGCCGCCTGAACCCCCCCATAGGCAATGATCCATGCCGCCATGAATGCGCCGATCAGAAAGAAAGCCTCTCGGCTGCCATCAGGGGTGCCATCCGACAGGACCGAGTGGAAATAGACCGGAATACCGACGACGAACCACACATCCCTTGCACCGAACAGGAACATGCGTGAAAGCGACAGCCGGTTGACCAGCGGGTCACGCGACCAGATGGCGCTGATCTTGCTGTCCTTGCGCCCTTTGGGCAGGCCCTCGGGCAGGAACAAGGCAATCGCGATCAGGATGATGGCCAGCACCGCCGCCATAAACCAGACCGCCGCCTGAAAACCGGCCAGCCCCAGCATCGCGGCCCCAAGGAAGAACCCCAAGCCTTTGACGGCATTCTTCGAGCCCGTCAGCGCCGCGACCCAGCGGAACAGCACCCCGTCACCGGTCGGCGCAAGCACCTTGACCGCTGACTTCGATGACATCTTGGACAGATCCTTGGCGACGCCACTGGCACCCTGCACCGCCATCACAAAGATAACCGATGGCACCATGCCCCATGCCGGATCAAGTTGCGCCAAGGCGATCAGGGCCGCCACCTGCAAACCAAGCCCCGCAAACAGCGTGCTGGCCAAACCAAAGCGCGCGGCAATCCATCCTGCCGCCAGATTGGTGACAATGCCTGCCAGTTCATACAGCAGGAACAGCCACGCCAGCTGGATCGGAGAGAATCCCAACCCGTTGAAATGCAACAACACCAGCATCCGCAGGGCGCCATCCGACAGCATAAAGGTCCAATAGGCCGCCGTTACGGCAATATAAGCGCGCAGGCCGTTCATTTTTCGCCCGCCACCATGCGGACAATATCTGCCAGACGGCAGGCATAGCCCCATTCATTGTCATACCACGCATAGATTTTGACCTGCGTGCCGTTGATGACCATGGTCGATCCGGCGTCGATAATGCCCGACCGTGGATCATTCAGGTAATCGCATGACACCAATGGCCGCTCCTCATATCCCAGAATGCCTTTCAGGGGGCCTTCTGCGGCAGCGGCGAACAGGGCGTTCACCTCGGCTGCGGTGGTGGGGCGTTCGACCTCGAACACGCAATCGGTCAGGGATGCATTCAACAGTGGCACACGCACGGCATGACCGTTCAGACGGCCTGCAAGTTCGGGATAAATCAGCGTGATCGCCGTCGCCGATCCGGTCGAGGTCGGGATCAGGTTCGACAATGCCGACCTTGCGCGGCGTGAATCCTTGGCGGGACGATCCACAATGGTCTGGGTGTTCGTCACATCATGGATGGTCGTGATTGATCCGTGGCGAATGCCCAGACCTTCGTGGATCACCTTGACCACAGGGGCCAGACAGTTGGTTGTGCAGCTGGCTGCCGTGATCAGCCGGTGCTGGTCGGGATCATAATCACCGTGGTTGATGCCATAGACGATGTTCAACGCCCCGCCATCCTTGACCGGTGCCGAAACAACAACCTTTTTCACACTGGCATCAAAATAGGGCTGCACCTTGTCGGCGGTTTTGAAAACACCGGTGCAATCGATCACGACATCGATGCCCATATCCTGCAGCGGCAGATCCTGAATCCGTTTGGCAGAGGTCAGCGCGATCTGCTGGCCGTTGATCACCAGTCCGGCGTCATCATAGCTGATATCTGTGGCCCAGCGCCCGTGGACACTGTCGAATTCCAGCCACATCGCATGTTGTTCAGGCGTTCCGACAGTGTCGTTCAGCAAAACGATCTGTCCGGCGGCACCTGTATCGATCAGGTCGCGCAACACCAGTTTTCCGATACGGCCAAGGCCATTCAGGGCGATCCGGGTCATCATATCAGCCTTTCGGGATGCTTTAATTCAATTAATCATGTATAATAGAAATTAAAAGCACACAACCCGCAAGGCTGTCACGGCGCGGGGTGGACCCCGCGCCCGATATCCCTAGTAACGTCCAGCCATTGCCGACAGCGGCAGCGGACGCAGCTTGTCGGCCTGACCTGCGGTGCCGAAAGCCTCGAAGCGATCCTGACAGACCTGTGCCATCATTTCCATCGCGGGCTTCAGATATTTGCGCGGATCGAATTCCGAAGGATCCTCGGCAAAGCATTTACGGATCGCGGCGGTCATGGCCAGACGGTTGTCGGTGTCGATATTGACCTTGCGAACGCCGTGCTTGATGCCGCGCTGGATTTCCTCGACCGGAACACCCCATGTGGGGCGGATTTCGCCGCCATACTGGTTGATAATCTCTTGCAGATCCTCGGGGACCGAGGATGAGCCGTGCATCACCAGATGGGTGTTGGGAATGCGACGATGGATTTCCTCGATCACACCCATGGCCAGAATGTCGCCATCGGGTTTGCGCGTGAACTTATAGGCACCATGGCTGGTCCCCATCGCAACAGCCAGTGCATCGACACCGGTATCCTTGACGAATTGCTCGGCCTCGGCAGGATCGGTCAGCAGCTGGTCATGGGACAGCTTTTCGGTCGCGCCATGGCCGTCTTCCTGATCGCCCATGCCGGTTTCCAGACTGCCCAGCACGCCCAGCTCACCCTCGACGGACACACCGCAGGCATGCGCCATCTGGGTCACGCGACGGGTAATGTCGGCGTTATATTCATAATTGGCAGGCGTCGTGCCATCGGATTTCAGCGACCCGTCCATCATGACGCTGGTAAAGCCGTTCTGGATCGCCGTCGCGCAGGTTTCCAGACCGTTGCCGTGATCCAGATGCATGCACAGCGGAATATCCGGATAAGCCTTGGCCAGCCCCGAAATCAGACCTGCCAGCACCAGATCATTGGCATAGGCCCGCGCGCCGCGGCTGGCCTGCAGGATAACAGGCGAACGCGTGGCCTGCGCCGCCTTCATGACCGAAAGGCCCTGTTCCAAATTGTTGATGTTGAACGCCGGCACGGCATAGCTGTTTTCAGCGGCGTGGTCCAAAAGCTGACGCAGGGTGATCATAGCCATGTGACTGATCCTTATGACGTAAAATAGGAATGGATAAGATCTATCTCGGCGCTTGCACCGAAATAGAGGGCACACATCTGGTGAAGTTCGTTCGGTTCGACGTCCAGAATGTCGATCTTGCCGTTGGTGGCACGCCCGCCGGCCTGTTCGACAAGATAGGCCATGGGAATGCATTCATAGATCAGACGCAGACGACCGTTTTCATAGCCTCGACGCTTGTCGGCGGGGTACAGGAAGACGCCACCCTGCATCAGGATACGGTGCATGTCGCCCACAGCCGCCGCCAGCCAGCGCATGTTGACGTTGCGGCCATGCGGTCCATCCGCCCCTGCGCGCAGATCGCTGACCCAGCGTTGCAAGTCAGGGGACCAATGCCGTTCGTTCGACGCGTTATAGGCAAAGACCGACGCCTTGGCAGGCAGCGTCAGGTTCTGGCGTGCAACACGGAAGGCATCCACATCTGCGTCAAAAGTCGCCACATGGACGCCCTGTCCCACCGACCAGCCGAAATCGACCGAATGCCCGAAGGACGCATAGCCCGCAGCGACCGCATCACGGCCCTTGCGCAGGAAGCCTTTGTCATCGGCGGGAAGAACCGAAAACAACATGCCCAAAGGCGCGCCGATGCCGATGCTGCCCGACCCGTCGATGGGGTCGATGGCGACATCGAATGCACCGTCGGCATTCAGGGCGATGATCTGCTCGGCTTCCTCGGACAGCACTTGCCGAACGCCCGCGTCGCGCAGGACCGCGATCATATGGTCATGGGCTGCGACATCCAGCGCCTTTTGTTTGTCGCCGCTGTCGTTGGTGCCGACAATTGCCGCCGGATCACCATGCAGGCGCCCCGCTGCAAGTCGCTGCGCCAAAGGTGGTAAAGCCTGTGCAATGGCAAGGACAACACCCTGAACGCCATCGGTGGACAGCATATCGGTCAACAAGGGACCGGTGGCTTCGCTGTCATTTGGAAGGTGTAACATAGTCATGATTGCCTATATCTTGCTTCAATTAAGGTCGCGGCCCCGATGTGTCCGGCCATGTGGCCGGTGCTGTCGGTTGCCGTCATTCCGGCCGGAAATGCAGTCGGGCGGGCCGGCGCCCGCCGGGATGTCGGATGGCTTTGGAACAAGGGGGCCATTCCGTCAGTCCTTGGCGATGATCAAAGCGATGCCCGCGCGGTCCAGATGGGCGCGCGCCTCGGGGGCCGGAGGGGCATCGGTGATGATCGTGTCAAAATCGGTCAGGCGGGCCAAGGATTGCAGCGCCGATCGCCCGAACCGCTGGTGATTGACCATCAGGATCTTGCGATCCGCAACGGCCATCATCGCCCGCTTGGCACGGACCGCGTTGTCGTCCTGATGGAACGCCTGCAACCCCGACACAGCGGGGGCCGAGATAAAGGCAATGTCTGCCCGCAGGCGCGACAGCGAATCTTCGGTCACCATACCGAAAAAGCCGTTGAACTTGGCACTGAAGACACCGCCCAAGGCCATCAATGTGACACGCGGCGCCTCTTTCAGGCGGTCGATCACGGCGGCATTATTGGTGATAACGGTCAGCGGGGCCTTCTCCGTCAGGCTGCCCCCCAGCAGCGCCGCCATCGAGCCGTCATTGACCATCACCGTCATTCCGGGATCGACCAGTTCCAGCGCAGCGCGGGCCATACGGGCCTTGGCTTCGGCGTCCTGTGTTTCACGGATGCGGAAATCGCTTTCGAACTGCGTGCCGGCATCGATCGTCGCCCCGCCACGCACCTTTCGCAGCAGTCCAGCTTGATCCAGATCGTCCAGATCGCGGTGGATCGTCATCTTCGATACCGTAAAGCGGTCAGCCAGATCATCCAGATCAACGGCGCGGGTTTCAACCAGCAAATCCATGATCGCCTGTCTGCGTTCTTCGCGTTTCAAAGCCGGTTCCTCTGTCGGTTCGCTGGCTACATAACATCACGACTGCGATTAACAATGCTATAAAATGTTATTTTGTGATTTATAAATGTTACAATTCTGTGCATCGAGGGGATTTTCGGCCCGACTGCCTGCGTATTGTGCAGCCGGAACTATCGGCCCCAGCAAATGTTGGATGGCGCAAATCGTATTGATACCGAAGGATGAAACATGCCCTCCAACGCACCACTCTTCGCCCCGCTTGCCATCGGTGGCATCGACGCCACCAACCGGATCATCATGGCCCCCCTGACACGGGCGCGGTCCAAGCCCGATGATCTGACCCAGACCGATCTGCACGCGACCTATTACAGTCAACGCGCGGGTGCGGGGCTGATCGTCAGTGAAGCGACCCAGATCAGCACCGAAGGTCAGGGTTATGCGTGGACGCCCGGCATCTATTCCGAGGCGCAGATCGAAGGCTGGCGCAAAGTGACCGATGCAGTCCACGCAAAGGGCGGCAAGATCGTGTGCCAGCTGTGGCATGTGGGTGCGATCAGCCATAACGTCTTCCACGGTGGTGCGGCCCCAGTTTCCGCCAGCGAATGGACCCCCAAGGGCGAGGCTTTTGTCGGCGATCTGTTGCCCGATGGCCCGACCGTTCCCCACCCCAAAGCCCGTGCGCTGGCGCTGGATGAAATTCCGCGTCTGTTGAATGATTTCCGCCACGCATCGGAATGCGCCCGCCGCGCCGGTTTTGACGGGGTCGAGGTGCATGGCGCGAATGGCTATCTGATCGACCAGTTCATGCGGTCCTCGGTCAACAAGCGCAGCGATGAATACGGCGGTCCGGTCCAGAACCGCATCCGCCTGCTGATCGAGGCGGTCCATGCCTCGGCCGAGGCGTGGGGCCCCGGTCAGGTCGGTGTCCGCCTGTCGCCCCAAGGCGGTCCGGGCGGCAGCTTTGACGATGATCCCGATACGCTTTACGTCGAGGCCGCAAAGGCACTTTCCGGTAAAGGACTGGCCTATCTGCATGTGATCCGTCCAAACAATTATACCAGCGACGGGAATGGAAAAGACGCAGCGACCACACTAATGGAAAAAATGAAGGACGCATTCGACGGCGTCTTTATCGCGAACGGCGATTTCTCGGCCCCCGAGGCCGCGATCTGGGTGCAGGATGGAAAAGCCGATGCCGTTGCTTTCGGACGCGATTTTATCGCCAATCCGGATCTGCCGGCCCGTATCGCGCAGGATGGTCCCTATAACGAACCCGACCCCGACACCTTCTATGGCGGTGGTGCCAAAGGGTATACCGACTATCCCGCTTTGGACGATAAATAACAATTCGCGCATCCGGTTCGAACCGGATGCGCGTTTTTCATTCGCAGAACATTTGCGACCGGATCAGGCCGCCGAAACCTGATCCAGTTCTGCCAGCTGGCTTTCCAGCACCAGAACCTGACGGACAGCCTCGGCGGCTTCGGCACCTTTTTTGATAAAATGTTCTGTGAAGAACGCCGTATGCAGATCGGTTTCCTGATAGTTATGCGGCGTCAGTGACACCGAGAAACAGGGAATGCCTGTTTCCAGTCCCGCCTGCATCAGGCCCGTCACCACAGCCTGCGCCACAAAATCATGGCGATAGATACCGCCATCGACCACCAGCGCAGCCGCGACCACGGCGTCATACTTGCCGGTCTGTGCCAGCTTTTTGGCCAGCAAGGGCATTTCGAATGCGCCCGGCACATCATAGGGGTCAATTTGCGCGTTGGGGATCAGACCCGTTGCGGCATCGGTAAAACCGTCATAGGCGCGGTCCACGATATCAGCGTGCCAGCGGGCCTTGATAAAGGCGATACGGGGGGATTGGTTGGTCATCTTGCAGGAACCTTACGTTTGCTTGCGTCAGGTCCCAGAGCACGAGCCATGCCGGACCGGAAAGCGGCCTGACACGGTTCTCTTTCATCCGGACTATACCGTCGGCCCCGGAGTTTCACCGGATCTGCTGACCCCCTTCGGAAAGGGGCGCTCGCGGGCTGTCACCGCCGGTGGGGAATTGCACCCCGCCCTGAGAACATCCCGACCATAGCGCCCCGATGGCGCCGCGCAAGTGTGACGCGGCGCGAAACTGCATCACAGTGGTTCTATGTCGCCCTGCGCGCGATCAGCATGGAACTTGGTGACGAAAGCATCAAGTGTGCCGTTTTCGATGGCATCCCGCAGTCCGGCCATCAGTTGTTGATAGTAATGCAGGTTGTGCCATGTCAGCAGCATGCCGCTGATCATTTCCCCCGAACGGAAAACGTGGTGCAGATAGGCGCGCGAATAGCCGGTGCAGGCGGGGCAGCTGCAGTTTTCATCCAGCGGGCGCGGGTCGTCCTGATGGCGGGCGTTCTTGATGTTGACCTGACCACGCGGGGTCCACGCCTGTCCGGTGCGTCCCGACCGAGAGGGCAGCACGCAATCCATCATGTCGATACCGCGCTGCACCGCACCGACGATGTCATCGGGCTTGCCAACCCCCATCAGATAGCGCGGCTTGTCTTCGGGCAGGAAATCAGATGCGTAATCCAGAACGCCGAACATCGCCTCCTGCCCCTCGCCCACGGCAAGGCCGCCGACGGCGTAGCCGTCAAAGCCGATATCAGTCAGCGCCTTCGCCGATTCCTCACGCAGGTCGCGGGTGACGCCGCCCTGCATGATGCCGAACAGCGCATGGCCCGGACGGTCACCGAATGCGTCCCGCGACCTTTGCGCCCACCGCATCGACAGGCGCATGGATTCGGCCACCGCCGCATCGGTCGCAGGCAGCGCGGGGCATTCGTCGAAGGCCATCACGATATCGGACCCCAGCAGGCGCTGGATTTCCATGCTGCGTTCGGGGGTCAGGTGGTGCTTGGAGCCGTCGATATGGCTGGAAAAGGTCACACCCTCTTCGGTCAGCTTGCGTAGACCCGCCAGCGACATGACCTGAAATCCCCCCGAATCCGTCAGAATGGGGCGTTCCCAGTTCATGAATTTATGCAGCCCGCCCAGACGGGCCACGCGTTCGGCCCCCGGACGCAGCATCAGGTGATAGGTGTTGCCCAGCAGAATGTCGGCACCCGTTTCGCGCACCGAACCGGGCAGCATAGCCTTGACCGTGGCCGCCGTGCCCACGGGCATAAAAGCAGGGGTGCGGATCTGGCCGCGCGGCGTGTTGATGACGCCCGTACGGGCCGCGCCATCCGTCGCATTAAGTGTGAAAGAGATGCGTTTCGTCATGATGCTGCCTGTCGCTGGAACCGGACGTATTTAACCGTCGCGTCGTTCGGACGCAATGCAAAGGGGCACCACTGGACCAAGGGCGGGTCATGCCCTATATAATTGCTCGGAATTGAAGGATGATGTGATGACCGAACCCCTGATGGAAGGCGCGCCGCTGATTACGCCCTCGACCACAGACCATCCGCTGTATGAAGCGATCGTCGAGGCGTGCAAAACGGTTTATGACCCGGAAATTCCGGTCAACATCTATGATCTGGGCCTGATCTATACGATCGAGGCGAATGACCACAACGAGGTGCGCGTCACAATGACCCTGACTGCCCCCGGTTGCCCCGTGGCCGGTGAAATGCCCGGATGGGTCGCAGATGCGATCGAACCTCTGCCCGGCGTCAAGCAGGTCGATGTGGAAATGACGTTCCAGCCGCAATGGGGCATGGATATGATGTCCGACGAGGCGCGTCTGGAACTGGGCTTCATGTAAGCTTTCACGACCTGCGGGGTTGAAGCACCGCAGGTCGGATGACTATCTTGAGGTCAGCAAAAGGAACCCGCCATGTTCGCCATACCCGGCACCGCCCCCGTGACCATCACCGCCGCCGCTGCGGCGCAGATCGCCCGTCTGATGGCGGGTAAAGACGCTTACGGCCTGCGGATCGGGCTTAAAAAGGGCGGATGTGCCGGCATGGAATATACCATGGAGCTGGCTGAAACCCCTTCAAGCAACGAAGAGGTGATCGAACAGAACGGTGCCCGCGTCATCATCGCACCCATGGCACAGATGTTCCTGTTCGGGACCGAAATCGATTACGAAAACGGTCTGCTGGAATCCGGTTTCAAGTTCCGCAATCCCAATGTCACCGATGCCTGCGGTTGCGGTGAATCAGTGACCTTCGAAGCATTGGAAGGCAGTCGCGCACAAAGCTGATGCTGGTGGCATTGGATATTGCATGACCGCCATCCGCTGGATACTTCTTGACAAATTCAGGGAGGAATATCGATGGCACCGCAGAAAATCGCAGCTGGCAACTGGAAAATGAACGGCGATCTGGCGGCACTTACCCAGCTGGATGCTTTGACGGCCGATGGGTGTCAGGTGCTGATCTGCCCCCCTTCGGTGTTGATCCATGCGATGGTTCAGAAGGCCGAAGGCAGTGCCATTCTGGTTGGCGGGCAGGATTGCCATGACAAGACCAGCGGTGCCCATACCGGCGATATTTCCGCCGAGCAAATGCGCGATGTCGGTGCCAGCCATGTGATCCTTGGCCATTCCGAACGCCGCGCCGATCATGGCGAAACAGATGCGGATGTTAGCGCCAAGGCAATTACTGCCCATCAGGCCGGATTGGTAACGGTGATCTGCATCGGCGAAACCGAAAGCCAGCGCGACAGCGGCGAAACACTGCAGGTGATTGCGACACAACTGGCAGGCTCGGTTCCGGACTGCGCGACGGCTGACAATACTGTCATTGCCTATGAACCCGTCTGGGCCATCGGAACAGGCCGCACCCCGACCGAAGACCAGATCGCCGAGGTTCACGCCCTGTTGCGTGACGAACTTGGTGCGCGTTTTACTGATGGTGCCAATATGTCATTGCTTTATGGCGGCAGCGTCAAAGCGGCAAACGCCACCCAGATCTTTGCGATCCCCCATGTCGATGGCGCTTTGGTCGGCGGTGCCAGCCTGAAGGCGGATGATTTTGCCCCCATCATTGCTGCATTGACCGCCGCCTAAGGCATTTTCACCATTGCGCCGCCTGATACAGATCGGTAATCAGGCGGCAGGCACCCGTAGCTCAGCTGGATAGAGCGCTGCCCTCCGAAGGCAGAGGCCAGAGGTTCGAATCCTCTCGGGTGCACCATTTCATGACAATTGTGATCGTTGGTGCCTATCCTTTTGATAGCGTTAGCGCAGCACCATCTGGCTTTTCCTGTCTTTTTCAAATGGCTGGTTGGATTGTTCCAGACGTGACAACAGATCCGAATATTCGGTATTATGAGAGTACGCTTTTATTGCATTAATAATAAGGGCCCAATCGCGGCCGGTTATTCCGTGAATCGACTTAACACCGTTATTCATTTTATAAATCTCCCACTCTAAACTCAGTCTTAGGCCCTTCTGGATATTAACATTGTTCTGTTTTCCGAAAAGCTAGCCATACGTATATCCGCTTTTCGGTATTATTTATGACGCTGACAGGCCAAAGCATCATGCCCTGATCGGGTGGAACAACATTAACCGCTTCTCGTTGAGTCCTGAACAAAAACAGGAGATGACGATGTTTAAATTTCTAGGAGGTGCTGTCGGCATCATCTTTTTGATCGGACTTTTGGTTGTCATCGGCATCTTATCGCTGATTTTCTAGGTTTGCCCCGTTCTGACGCCCTTACGCCGCGGACAACAGGAACCACATCGGGCACTAACCGTTCCAATCACGAAGACTGCGGCACTGGTCAAAATGCCTGTATGGCGATTCCGAGCCAGCGAAGAGAATGGATCACAGACTACCGCGTCAAACCCCGCCCGTTTATTCGGCGCGGGGTTTTTCCATTTGGAACAGGGCGGATTTTTTAACCCTTCGGGGCTTGTTGCAAGGGTCGGGCCGCCTATCATTGCCGGATATCATTTAGCGGAGAATATCATGCCGGATGGAAGCCAGACCCCGATAAAGACGATGCGCAGCATTGTCGTCAACGAATATACCAACAGCCTGCTGGACCCCGATGCACCGATGTTGGGACCGGTGCAGAATGGTGGCACGATCATTGCAAATACGGCACCCGGTTGCTGGGGGCCTATGATTACTCCCCGCCTGCGTGGCGGCCATGAGGTGACCAGGCCGGTTTTCGTCGAAGGCGCGCAGGTCGGTGACGGGGTGGCCATCCGCATCCGCGATATCACCGTGACCTCGACCGCGACGGCATCGGGTCATGATGCCTCGCCCGAGGGGTTCTGTCTGGGCGATCCCTATGTCGCCGCCCGCTGTCCGACATGTGATACAGTCTGGCCCGAAACCCATGTCGACGGCATCGGGCAGGATGCGGTGAAATGCGATACCTGCGACAATCCGGTGACCCCGTTCAACATTGTCCACGGTTATACCGTCACCTTTGACGAAACGCGTAGCGTTGGCCTGACCCTGCCTGCAAACGCCGCCGAAACCATTGCCGCCGATGCCGATCGCTATGCCGCCCTACCTGATGGCAGCAAACAGCATTCAATCCTGAACTATGCGCCGTCGGATATGCCGGGTACGTTGGTGCGGATGCGGCCCTTTATGGGACAGCTGGGCAGTTGCCCCTCCATGCCCATGCCAGACAGCCATAATGCCGGTGATTTCGGGGCGTTTCTGGTTGGCGCGCCGCATGAATATGCAATCACCCCCGAACAGCTGGCCGAACATAAAACCGACGGCCATATGGACATCGATGCCGTGCGGGCCGGCGCTATTCTGGTGGCACCGGTCAAGGTTGAAGGCGCGGGCATCTATATGGGTGACATGCACGCCGGTCAGGGTGACGGAGAGATCGCAGGTCACACCATGGATGTGTCAGGCAGCGTGACCCTGCAGGTCGAGGTTGTCAAAAACTATCCCCTCGACGGACCCGTGCTGTTCCCCCTGTTCGAGGATCTGCCCCCGATGGCGCGTCCCTTTACCCAAGCCGAACAGGCCAAGGGGGCCAAGCTGGCCGCAAAATGGGGCGTGACACAGATTGAACCGCTGGCCCCGATTTCGGTCATCGGGACGGCGGCCAATCTGAATGACGCAATTGAAAACGGTCTGGCCCGTGCCGCCCTGCTGCTGGATGTCACCGTGGCCGAGATCCGCAACCGCGCCACCATCAATGGGGCGATCGAGATCGGGCGTGCGCCCGGCGTTATTCAGGTCACTTTCCTTGCGCCGCTGGCTAAGCTGGATGCCGTCGGATTGGGCGGCTTTGCCCGCGAACAATACGGGCTGTAGCCTAATCCGCGCAGCTTAATCGGGCTGCGCGGCCCAATCGGCCATTTGCGACAGAAAGTCATCACAGGCATCCAGCTGCGACTGGTCGATATATTCATCAGGCTTATGCGCCTGCCCAATCGACCCCGGACCGCAGATGATCGTCGGCACATCCAGCATCTGATCAAAGCGCCCGCCCTCGGTCCCGAAGGCGACCTTGGAATGACCGTTCTTGCCGGTCATCCGCTTGGCCAATGTCACGATGGGTGCATCGGGTGCGGTGTCCAGACCGGGGAATTGGGCGTATAGATCGATGTCGATCCCTGCTTCGGGGGCGACAGCCTGCATGGCCGGTTCCAGTTCGGCGGCATAGTCGCGCAATTCCTGCACCAATGCGTCGGCGTCCTCATGCGGCAGGACGCGGAATTCACAATCGAAGGTGCAGCTGTCAGGCACGATATTCAGCGCGGTTCCGCCGTGGATGACGCCTGTATGGGCCGTGCTGTGGGTGATGTCGTAATCGGCGTCGTTATCGCCGGTCGATGCCAGTCTGTCCGCAATATCCTGCATGCGGACCACCATGCGCGCGGCATAATTTACCGCGTTCACGCCTTGCGGCGCCAATGACGAATGGCAGGATTCACCCCGCACCGTCACCCGCATCGAGCGTTTGGCCTTATGCCCCGTCACCACCTGCATCATCGTCGGTTCGCCGACGATACACATGGCGGGCCGGATGTTCTGGGCCTGCAACATTTCCAGCAATCCGACGACACCGACGCAGCCGACCTCTTCGTCATAGGAAAAGGCCAGATGCACAGGACGTTTCAGTTGACGCGCCACCAAAGAAGGAACGGCTGCAAGGGCGCAGGCCAGAAACCCCTTCATGTCGCAAGAACCACGCCCGTAAAGACGCCCGTCACGCGCATCCAGCGTGAAGGGATCACTGGCCCAATCCTGATTGTCGACCGGCACGGTATCGGTATGCCCTGACAGAATGACACCCGCCTGATCCGCAGGGCCGATGGTGGCCCAAAGATTGGCCTTCTGGCCGGTCGCATCCATCACCAGACGGCTTTCGACGCCATAGGATGACAGGAAGGTCTGAACATAGTCGATCAGCGCAAGGTTCGAATTTCTGCTGGTCGTATCGAAGGTGACCAATCGGGCCAGAATTTCGCGGCTGGACGGGGTGGACATCAGATATTCCTTTTTCGGATCAGATATTTGTCGGAACAGTGGGATAGGCATTGCGGTCAAGACTGGCCCGCGTTGCCTGAATAAAGGCCAGCGTCACCGCCGATGGCGCATGACTGGAAGGCAGCAGGAAATTGGTGGTGTAACAAAGCGTCGGAACAAACGGGCGCAATACCACCCCCTCGCCCATCTGGTGGACCAGCGGGAAAGGATTCAACAGGGACACACCAAGGCCTTCGCGCACGAACTCCATCGCCGAGACGTTGGTCGAGGCTTCGATCACGATGTTCAGATTGACCCCCGCCTTGTCGAAGACGCGGTCGATGGCAACACGGCTGGAATGGCGGCGTGACAGGGCGATGAAATCTTCGCCTTGCAGGTCGGTGGGACGAATCACATCCAGTCCCGCAAGCGGATGATGCTGCGGCAATATGCAGATTGCCTGTGTTTCAAGCAGTTGCTCATTCTGAATGCCTTCATGGGCAGTAATGCTGTCGGTCAGCCCCACGTCAAAGCGGCATTCGGCGATTCCGGTCAGCAGGCTATCGCTGGACAGCACCTCGAAGGTGATCTGCAGATCGGGGTTCTGCTTTTTGAAAGCGGCGATTCGACTGGGCAGAAAGCGGTGCGCGATAGTCGGCGGGGCTACAATCGCCAGCGTCCCGACATGCGCTTTTTCGGGTTGGTCGGCATGATTGGCAATGCGCGCAAGGGTGTCGAAAACCGGCGTAAGCTGTTCATTGATCGACATTGCCTCGACCGTGGGGACCAGCCGCCCGCCTGCCCGCAAAAACAGCTGGAAGCCCAATCTTTCCTCAAGCTGGGCCAACCGACGGCTGACAGCGGATTGCGAAATCCCCAACCGGCGGGCAGCGCTGATGGCCGTGCCTGCCGTCACCAAAGCCTGCAAAACCTCAAGCTCGCGCAGGGTAATTCCTGATCTTCGGTCTTTTGCCGCAGCAGATATTTCGGAATTCATAATAACCTATGACAAAAACGCATACAGATTCTTTGTTGACTTCTGTTTAACGCATAATAGTTTCAACGCCAAGCAGGATTGCACCATCGGGGATCAACCCCGGGACTGAAAAAGCGAAAACAACCAATAGGAAGGATCTTCCGGTGAAAGCACTTACGTTGCCACTGATGGCGGGCCTGATTGCCGCTGGCATGACCCCCGCGCTGGCGCAGGACCTGTCCATCGGCCTGAAATCCGAAGCCACCTCGATGGACCCGCAATTCCACCAGCTGTCGACGAACATCCAGGTTGCCAAGAACATCTTCGAGGCGCTGACCACGCAGGACGCCGTCCAGAAAGTCACCCCCGGTCTGGCCGAAAGCTGGGAAGCGGTGGATGACACCACATGGCGCTTCAAGCTGCGCCAAGGCGTCAAATTCCACGATGGCAGTGATTTCACCGCCCGTGACGTGATCTATTCATTCTGCCGCGTGCCGCTGGTGGAAAATTCGCCATCGGCATTTACCATCTTTACCGGTGGCATTGCCGATATGCAGGCCGAAGACGATCACACGCTGATCATCAAGACCAAAGCAACCAACCCCCTGCTGCCCACCGATCTGTGGAGCCTTGCGGTGTTGTCGGCCAACGCTTTGGGCGCAGAAGACACCGTCACCTTTGGCACGGACGGCACCTGCGAAGGCATGGGCGATGTCCCGCAATCGCATGCATTCAATTCACCCGATGTTGCGGTCGGGACCGGCCCTTACAAGCTGGAAAGCTATACCCGCGGGTCGGAAATGACCGTGACCCGTTTTGACGATTACTGGGGTGGCAAGCCTGATTGGGAACGCGTTGTCATGCGCCCGATCACCAGCGATGGCCCCCGTGTGGCGGCCCTGTTGGCAGGCGATGTCGATATGATTGAATCGCCCCCCATTCAGGACATCAAACGTATCGAGGGCGAAGGCTTTCACATCGTCGATGCGCTGTCGAACCGCATCATCTATCTGCACATGCAGCAGGTCGAAGATGCCCCCGGCATCGAAGGCACCGACGGCAAGAACCCCCTGCTGGACCCCCGCGTCCGCGAGGCGATCTCGATCTCGATCAACCGCGAAGCCATCGCCGAACGCATCATGGGTGGTTATGCCCAGCCTGCGGGCGAATTGCTGCCGCCGCCGATGTTTGGCACCTCGGGGCGCGCTGTCGATACCTATGACGTTGATCGCGCCAAGGAATTGCTGGCCGAGGCGGGCTATCCCGACGGTTTCACGATCACGCTGGGAACGCCGAACGACCGTTATATCAATGATGAACAGGTCGCGCAGGCTGTAGCCCAGATGATGGCGCGGATCGGCATCAACACCAATGTCGATGCCAGCACCGCCAGCCAGTTCTTTAGCCGCCGCAACGCGCTGGAATTCCCGATCTATATGGCCGGTTGGGGCGCATCTTCGGGCGATATGTCATCGCCGCTGAAATCGCTGGTTGCGACCTATAACGCCGATACCGGCATGGGCCCGACCAATGCGGGCCGCTATTCCAACCCCGACATGGACAAGGTCCTGATCGAGGCGATGGCCACCATCGACGACTCCAAACGCGACGAAATGCTGCAACAGGCCGAAACGATGGTTCTGGACGATTTCGGCATCATCCCGCTGCATTACGAACAGACCGTGTGGGCGATGAAGCCGACCCTGTCCTATGAGCCGCGCGTCGATCAATACACCATGGCCACCGAGGTCAAACCTGTCGCAGCCGAGTGATCCGACCCTTCCGGCATCCCTGAACGGGGTGCCGGACCTTACCGAATGCCGGACCACGAAGGACCCCCGCCATGATCGTCTATCTTGTCCGCCGCTTGGGCCAAAGCATGCTTGCCATTATGGCAATGGCGGTGCTGGTCTTTGCCGGCGTCTATTTCATCGGCAATCCCGTCGATGTGCTGATCAACCCCGAGGCCACGCAGGCCGATATCATTGCCACAACCCAACGTCTGGGGTTGGACAAACCGCTGTACCAACAGTTCGGGATCTTTATCTGGAACGCGCTGCATGGCGATCTGGGCACCTCGTTCGTCTATGGCCGTCCGGCGCTGGACATTATTATGGAGCGTCTGCCCGCTACGATGGAGCTGGCGGTTGTCGCCCTGTTTCTGTCGGTTGGCATCGGCATCCCCTTGGGTGTCTGGGCCGGTCTGCGCCCCAAAAGCATCGCCGGACGCACCATCATGGGCGGCTCCATCCTTGGTTTTTCGCTGCCGAACTTCTGGCAGGGGATGCTGCTGATTCTGGTCTTTGCCGTCATCCTTGGGTGGATGCCTGCCGGTGGCCGCGGTGAGACAACCGAATTTCTGGGCATGCAAGTCAGCTTTTTGACATGGGACGGGCTCAGCCACCTGATCCTGCCCGCCATCAATCTGGCGCTGTTCAAGATGTCGCTGATCATCCGCCTTGCCCGCGCAAACACGCGCGAGGTCTGCATGCAGGATTACGTCAAATTCGCCCGCGCCAAGGGCCTGTCCAGCCGCCGCGTTGTGTTGGTCCATGTGCTGAAAAACATCATGATCCCGATCGTGACCATCATCGGTCTGGAACTGGGGTCGATGGTCGCCTTTGCCATTGTGACTGAAACCGTCTTTGCATGGCCGGGCATGGGCAAGCTGTTGATCGACAGCATCAACCTTTTGGATCGCCCCGTGATCGTGGCCTATCTGATGCTGACCGTGCTGATCATTGTCGCCATCAACCTGCTGGTCGATGTGATCTATTCCCTGCTGGACCCACGCATCCGCCTGTCGGAGATGAAGGGATGACCGAGATTACCACCAACGCCCCCGCCCGCATCGATAGCCCCTCTAAACGCATTTTCAAGGAATTCATTGAGGATCGCATTGCCGTCGTCGGCCTGCTATTGTTCGTCATCGTCGCGCTGATCGCGATTGCCGCGCCGTGGATCGCGCCGCAGAACCCCTATGATCTGGCGCAGCTGGACATCATGGACGGCGCCCTGCCCCCGGGCGAGGTCAGCTTTGCCACAGGCCAGACCTATTGGTTGGGCACTGACCAACAGGGGCGCGATATGGTGTCGGCCATTATGTACGGGCTGCGCATCAGCCTGCTGGTTGCCACAGTGTCGCTGGGGCTGGCGATTACAATCGGCACCATTATCGGCGTCGTTGCGGCTTATTTCGGCGGCAAACTGGACAGCTTTATCATGCGGATCGTCGATCTTCAGTTGTCCTTCCCTGCCATCCTGATCGCGCTGATCCTGTTGGCGCTGCTGGGGCGCGGGGTCGATAAGGTGATCCTTGCGCTGGTGATCGTGCAATGGGCCTATTACGCCCGCACCGTCCGCAGTTCGGCCATTGTCGAACGCCGCAAGGATTACATCGATGCCGCCCGCTGTCTGGCGCTGTCGAACCGGCGCATCATGTTCCGCCACCTGCTGCCCAATTGCGTCCCGCCGCTGATCGTGGTCGCCACCGTGCAGATTGCACAGGCCATCGCCCTGGAGGCGACGCTGTCATTCCTTGGCGTCGGCGTGCCCATCACCGAACCCTCATTGGGGCTGCTGATCGCCAATGGCTATGACTACCTACTGTCGGGCAGCTACTGGATCAGCATTTTCCCCGGCCTGGCCCTGGTGGTGACTATCGTTGCCATCAACCTTGTCGGCGACCGCCTGCGCGATGTCCTGAACCCGAGGTTGCAGAAATGACCAAACTTCTTGAAGTCAAAGATCTGCAAACGCATTTCTTCACCCGCGACGGCGTGGCCAAAGCCGTCGATGGCGTCAGCTTTTCCCTGAACAGGGGCGAGATCCTTGGGCTGGTCGGCGAATCCGGTTCCGGCAAATCGGTCACGGGGTTCTCGATCCTGGGGTTGGTCGATGAACCGGGCCGCGTCGCCGGCGGGCAGATCATCTTTGACGGCGACGATCTGGTCGCCAAAGGGGAACCGTTGCTGCGCAACCTGCGCGGCAAGCGGATCGCGATGATCTTTCAGGACCCGATGATGACCCTGAACCCCGTACTGCGGATCGACACGCAAATGGTCGAAACCGTGCGTGCCCATGAAAACGTCTCCAAAGCCGAGGCCCTGCGCCGGTCGCGCGACGCTTTGGTGCAGGTGGGCATTTCATCGCCCGACGAACGGTTGCAAAGCTATCCGCACCAGTTTTCGGGCGGGATGCGCCAGCGTGTGGCCATTGCCATCGCCCTGCTGCACAAGCCAGACCTGATTATCGCAGATGAACCCACGACTGCGCTGGACGTCACAATCCAGGCCCAGATCCTGGCCGAGGTGCAGTCCCTTTGCGCCAAATCCGGCACGGCACTGATCTGGATCACCCATGATCTGGCCGTGGTGTCAGGTTTGGCCGACCGTCTGGCCGTGATGTATGCGGGCCGCATTATCGAGGAAGGTCCCACCGCCCAGATCATCGCCAACCCCAGCCACCCCTATACACGCGGGCTGATCGACAGCGTGCCGCAGGGCAAACGCCACGGTGCGCTGCTGACGCAGATCAAGGGCATGACGCCATCGCTGCTGAAACTGCCGAAAGGGTGCAAATTCGCCCCGCGCTGTCCGCGTGCCGATGCCGCCTGTCAGGCAGAACCCGCATTGGACCTGATCGGGCCGGATCGCAGCGTGCGCTGTTTCCACCCCCATGCCGAAGCCGACGGAAAGGCCGCCTTGTGACCCAAGATACCATCCTTCAAATCGACGGCGTCTCGAAGCGGTTTACCAAAGACCTTGATATTGCCGAAAAAGCCGCCCGCAAACTGGGCGCCAAGATCGCGCCGATGACCGTCCATGCGGTCGACAACGTCAGCCTTGATATCAAACGAGGCGAGGTTTTGGGCCTTGTCGGTGAATCGGGTTGCGGCAAATCCACCCTTGGCCGGATGGTGGCGGGGCTGGCCTCGCCCAGCAACGGGCACATCCACTTTAACGGGCAGGATGTGGCGGGACTGAAAGGCGCTGCGGCCCGCGATGCGGCGCTGAAAATCCAGATGGTGTTTCAGGACCCGATGTCATCGCTGAACCCGCGCATCCGCATCCGCGATATCGTGGGCGAGGCACCGCGCGTCCATGGCATCGCCCCGCGCGGTCAGGTCGATGAATATGTCGAATCGATCCTGCAGCAGGTCGGTCTGGACCCCAGCACCGCCAAGCGTTACCCGCACCAGTTTTCCGGCGGTCAGCGAGCACGCATCGGCATTGCCCGGGCGCTGGCTGTAAAACCCGATTTTCTGGTCTGTGATGAATCTGTGGCGGCACTGGATGTGTCCATTCAGGCGCAGGTGCTGAACCTGTTCGTCAAGCTGCGTCAGGACAATGACCTGACCTATCTGTTTGTCAGCCATGATCTGGGCGTGGTCGAACATATCTCGGACCGGATCGCGGTGATGTATCTGGGACGGCTGGTCGAACTGGGCACCGCCGAGGATCTGATCGCGCGCCCCAACCACCCCTATACCCAAGCCCTGATCAGCGAGATCCCGACATTCGAAACCGGCAAGCGTAGCTATCACGCCATCAAGGGCGAAATTCCATCGCCGTTGAACCCGCCCAAAGGGTGCCATTTCCACCCCCGCTGCCCCCACGCCCATGACCGCTGCCGGATCGAGGTGCCCGCGTTAAAGCAGGTCGCCGCCGGTCGCATGTCCGCCTGCCATTTGAACGACGGGGCCTGATCCGCCCCTTACAGGAGAATACGATGCGTAATGACAATCCGATCTGGTCCTTCGTCGATGCAAAAGGACCGGAATTCACCGGTCTGGCCGACCGCGTCTTCGACACGCCCGAACTGGCCTATACCGAAACCAAATCCTGCGCCCAGCACACGCAGATGCTGCGCGACCAAGGCTTCCGCGTCACCGAAAACGTCGCGGGCATTCCGACCGCCGTCATGGGCGAGGCTGGCACCGGTGGCCCGATCATCGCCATCCTTGGCGAATATGACGCCCTGCCCGGCCTGTCGCAGGAACCCGGTCTGGCCGAACCCAAACAGATCGCCGATCACGGTTTCGGTCACGGCTGCGGTCATAATCTGTTGGGGTCGGCTGCATTGTCCGCCGCCACCGCCGTCAAGGACTGGCTGGAATCCGAAGGTATCGAAGGCCGCGTCCGTTATTACGGTTGCCCTGCCGAAGAAGGCGGCGCTGCCAAGACCTATATGGTGCGCGACGGCCAGTTCGATGACGTGGATATCGCCATCACATGGCATCCGGCCAGCTTCAACGCCGTGGACGACATGCGGTCGCTGGCAAATACCCGCATCGATTTCACCTTCACCGGCAAGGCCGCCCATGCCGCGGGTGCCCCCGAACTGGGCCGTTCCGCGCTGGATTCAGTCGAACTGATGAACATCGGCATCAATTACATGCGTGAACACATGCCCGATGCGGCACGAGTGCATTACGCCTATCTGGATGCCGGCGGGATTGCACCGAATGTGGTGCAGGCCAAGGCGACCGTGCGCCAGCTGATCCGCAGCCCCGATCTGGCCGGCCTGCAATCGCTGGTCCAGCGGGTGCGCAATATGGCCGATGGCGCGGCGCTGATGTCGGGAACGGCTGTCACATCACAGGTGTTTTCTGCTGTGTCGAACCTGATCGGCAACCGTCCCCTGTCGCTGGCAATGCAGGCCGAATTCGAGGCGCTTGGCCCCGTCCCCTTCGACGATCAGGACAAAGCCTTTGCCACCGATATCCGCAAATCGCTGGCCCGCGAAGACATCGCGGATACCTTCCAGCGCTTGGCAATGAAGCCCGATTATGACAAGTCGATGTGTGATTTCATCGCGCCTTTGGACCGTCCGTTCATGGGCGGCATGGGATCGACCGATGTGGGCGACGTCAGCTGGGCTGTGCCGACCGTTCAGGCACGCGTCGCGACCTGCGCTGTGGGGACCGCGCTGCATACGTGGCAGCAGACGGCACAGGGCAAGGCCCCTGCCGCGCATAAGGGCATGCTGCATGCGGCCAAGGTCATGGCCTCGACCGCGCGCAAGGCGCTGACCGATCCAGCCCTGATCAAGGCGGCCAAAGGGGCGCATCGGGAACATCTGGCTGAATTCCCCTATTCCTGCCCGATTCCGCCGGAAACCACCCCGCCGATCGGTGCGGCATAATCTCGACGCGGCCCCGTGACAGGGGCCGCGCTACATCGCGATGCCTTCGCCGCGTGGATCATGTGCGCCGGTCATGCCGTCATCGCCGATCCGGATCACCCCCGCACAGCCGAAGATCGGTGACAGCGCAGGCAGTTCCGCAACCTGATGGCCCAAGGATCGCAGGGTCGTCAGCATTTGCGGACCGTGCGAAGCCTCCAGCTTCAGGCTGTCGCGGCTGTCGGAGAATGTCTTTCCCAGCAGAAACCGCGGCTGCGCCAGCGCCTGTTCGGGCGTCATTGCCTGATCGATCAATCCTGACAGGATCACCGCCAATGTCTGCGGCTGCCCATCCGCACCTTGGGTTCCATACAGCAGATGCGGCGCGCCATCCTTCAGCGCAATTCCGGGATTCAGCGTGTAAAAGGGCCGCTTGCCAGCGGCGATGCAATTCGGATGCCCCGCTTGGGTCGAAAAGTTGGCTCCGCGGTTCTGCCAGATGATGCCGGTGTCGCCGACCACCACGCCGCTGCCCCAATCGAAAAAGGTGCTTTGCAAGACGCTGGCACTGCGTCCCTGCCCGTCGCAAGCTGCGAAAAACACCGTATCGCCGTGCTGATAGGTCTGCGGCCAGTCCAGCGCGCGGTCAGGATGGATGGCAGCGGCTTTGGCGGCCAGCCGGTCGGGCGACAGCATGGCGGCGCAATCGACATCGGCCATATCGGGATCGGCAATCAGGTCGCGGTCAAGAAAAGCCTGTTTCACAGCCTCGACCAGACGATGCGTCGGATTGCCCGCGCCCAGACGCGCAAGGACACCCATGATCGCCAGCGTGGTGATACCTTGGGTCGGCGGCGGCGGGGCCAATAAACGCAGGCCATTATACTCCAGCGACAGCGGGGCGCATCGCTGGCTGCGCGTCGCGGCCAGATCGGCCGAGGTGATGGGCGCGCCCAGATCGGCCAGCCCCTGCGCCACCCTGTCTGCAGCCCGTCCGTGATAAAAGCTACGCGGACCATCAGCAGCAATCAGGGCCAGCATCTCGGCCAGTTCTGGCTGGCACAAGGGGCCGTGACTGCCAAGATGATTGAAACGCTCGGCAAAACCCGTCCATGTGGGCCAGTCGGCGGCACGAAACTCTAACCAGAAATCCTGACTGCGCGATGGCAGAAACCCGTCCTGCGCCAAGGCAATCGCAGGGGCAATCAGATCGGAAAAATCCATCCCCCCGTCCCACACAGCCAGCGCCTGATCCCAACTGTCCACCGCGCAGGCCGTCGTCAGCATCGACCCCACGCCGCGCATCGGCAAAGGCCCGTCCAGATCGGGCAGAACCTGCGGTGCCTGCCCGATGCCCAAAATTGATGTCGCCAACCCGTCACGGCCCGCCAGCATCCAGACCGCATCGCCGCCAAGACCGCAAAAATGCGGCATGACAACGGTCAGCACGGCACCGATGGCGACCGCAGCCTCGGCGGCGTTGCCACCTTGGCGCAGGACCGCAGCGCCCGCCTGACTGGCCAGCGGATGCGGGCTGGTGACCATCCCTTGCATCAATCGGCCATGATCAGTTGACGGTCCGCCAGCGGTGGCAGAAAGTCGCGGTTAAAGATAGCCGACGCCTCGGGCGTGGTGTCCAACTGATATCCTTCGGCCACCAGATCGATCGACCGCACAAGGCGTTCATCATCCAGATCGCCAAGGCCGATCCGCTCAACCTCGGGTGAGGCGATCAGGTTTTCATAGGAAAACAACATCCGCGCCATTTCCAGATCACGCTTGGCAAGGTTGTCATAGGCCATGACGGCATCCGCGCCCGCCTCGTGATCCTGCGCGATTTCGACGGCGGCGCGGTTAACGGCACGGACAAGGCCGGTGACGGCCTCGGGGTTTTCGGCAATCAACGATTGCGACACCATCATGCCGTTGGAATACAGGTCCAGCCCGAATTCACCGAAATTCAGCCAGTTGTAATCGGCGGCGGGGTCTTGGCGATTATTGATCAGATTGAACCAACTGGTGATATTGAACACCATTGCGCCGTCGATATCATCGCGGATCAGCATCGGTTCCTGCAGGTTGGGAGCCATGTTCTGGATGTCGATAGTGTCGATATCGACATCGTTCTGACGCGCAAACATCGGCAGCAACCGCGTCGTCGGCGTTCCTTGCGCGCCGCCAAGTGTTTTACCCGTCAGATCAACAGGCACGGTGATGCCGGTTTCTTTTTTGCTGACGATGGCAAAGGGTGGTTTGTTCCACAGCTGATATACCATGACCGGCGTTTCGTCGGGGCGGGTCGCGGCGTTCTGGATAATGGCGTTGATATCACCAAAGCCCGCGTCATAGGTGCCCGACATAATGCGGGTGACCGTGGCGGCGGACCCCTCGCCCTGATCAATGGTGACGTTCAGGCCTTCGTCGGTGAAATAACCCTTTTCCAGCGCCATCAAAAAGGGTGCATCCGACCCTTGGGTCTTCCAGCCAAGGGTAAAGCGGATATCGGTATCGGCCAAAGCAGCCGTGCCCATGGTCAGCGTGGCGGCGGTTGCAAGCAGGGTTTTCAGCAGCATGTGCAGGCTCCGGATAGGTTCAGGTGGATGCAAAATCGTCACGGCGGTTGGCCCAGCCCACGAACCGGCCTTCGATGACCGAAAACAGGACGTAAAGCGCGACGCCAAGGAAGGCCAAAATGAACAGGCCCGCAAAGACCAAGGGCACGTCGAAATTGGAAGACGCGCTCATCATCACGTTGCCGATGCCTTTGTTCGAGGCAACTGTTTCGGCCAGCACCGTTCCCACAAAAGCAAAGGTTGCGGCAATTTTCAGCGATGCGAAAAAGAACGGCATGGTGCGTGGCAAACCGACATTCAGCAGCAGGTCCATCTTGCTGGCACCGAGGGATTTCAGCACGTCCTCCAGTTCCGGTTCGGTCGTGGCAAGGCCGGTCGCGATATTCACGACGATGGGGAAAAAGCACATGGCCAGCGCGGTCAGCACCGCAGGCACGGCCCCTGCCCCGAACCACAGCACGAAGATCGGCACGACAGCGACCTTGGGGATGGATGAAAAGCCGATCAGCAACGGATAGGCGGTGTCATAGGCGGTGCGTGACGTGCCGATCACCGCCCCGATGATGACCCCGACAATGACGCCCAGCACAAAGCCGATCATCGTGGTCCATAATGTGTGGAAGATATGCGGCAACAGCACCGGAAAGCGGGCGAACAGCGTGGCGAAGACCTGACTGGGGCGCGGCACGATCAGATCGGATATATCCATCGCAATACACAGAATTTCCCAAAGCAGGAAAAACCCGACGATCAGCGCGGCGGCCCAGATGCGGCGTTTCAGGGCATAGGGCATGGGTCAGACCCCCTCCATGGTTTCGCTGCGGGCATCGATGATGCGTTCGCGCAGACGCTGGTTCAGGGCGACGAATTCTGGCTGGAAGGTCATTTCGACCGTGCGGGGGCGCGGGAAGGTCACAGGGCTGTCGTCGATGATACGACCCGGACGCGCGCTCATGACGCAGATGCGGGTGCCAAGAAAGCCTGCCTCTTTCAGGTCATGCGTGACCAGCAGGACGGTGGGACGGCGCTTGGTCCACAGGTTTTGCATGGTGCCCCAAAGTTCCTCGCGGGTGAACTGGTCCAAGGCACCGAAAGGTTCGTCCAGCAGCAACAGGCTGGGATCATGGATCAGCGCGCGGCACAGATTGGCGCGTTGCAACATACCGCCCGACAATTGCCACGGAAAACTGCCCGCAAAATTGCCCAGACCGACATCGGCCAGCAACGCATGCACGCGGTCCCGATATTCGCCACGCTTCTTGCGGGCAAAATCGCGGCGGAAGGGCTGAACGATCTTCAGGGGCAGCATGACGTTCTGTTCGATCGTCAACCAAGGCAGCATCGTGGGGTTCTGGAACGCCATGCCGACGCGCAGCGCCTTGGCCGCCACCTCGCGTCCGCCGACGATTACGGCACCCGTGGTGGGGCGCAGCAAACCGCTGGCCAGCTTCAGAATGGTGGATTTGCCACAGCCGGACGGGCCGACCAGGGCCAGAAATTCACCCTGATCAATTGTCAGATCAGTGGGTTGCAGGGCTTGCACCGCAGCATCGCCCTGACCAAAGGAAACACCGGCGCGCGACAGTTGCACCGCAGGGCGCTTTCGTTCAGCGTCGTTCTGTGCGACGTCAGGTTGCATAACGGGCTTCCTGTGTAAGGTGCATCACGCAATTGCATGCACTTTCTGTCCTTGATCTAGCCGCCAGAACCGAATTGCGGCAATCCTGGCCAAAGGTCTGATACCGGAATGAGGGAAAACTGCCTTCTTTTCGGGCAACAAGGACAGGAATGCGCGGGAATGATGCAAGAGGGCGACAGACGATGACCACCGGCAAGACCACAACCAAACTGGACGGCGACCGCATGTCGGCCATCTGCCAAGGCATCCGTCGCGCCATTCTTGAAGGGGCATTGTTCCCCGGCGACCGCCTGCCAGAAGATGCCTTGGGCGAAAGCTTCGGCGTCAGCCGAACCATTGCCCGCCACGCTTTGGGCCAGTTGGCCGCCGAGGGGCTGGTCGATCTGCGCCGTAACCGCATCGCCATGGTCGCCGCCCCGACCCCCGCCGATGCACGGGATATTTTCGACATTCGTGTGGGTCTGGAACAGCAGGTGGTCAAACATCTGGTCGGCCAGCTGACAGCTACGCAAATCCGCCAGCTAAAGGATATTGTCCAGCAGGAACATGATGCCCGCGACGGCCCCGAGGGCGCCTCGATCAGGTTGGCGACCGAATTCCACATCAAGCTGGCTGAAATGACCGGACGGCCCATTCTGGTGCGCTATGTGACCGAAATCTGCTATCGTGCAGGGCTGTCGCTGTCGTCATTGGGTCGTCCGCATTCATCCGAATGCGCGATAAGCGAACATTTACTGCTGATCGACACCATCGCCAAAGGCCCCGCGGATAAAGCAGCCCAGATGATGGCCGATCATCTGGAGGCTGTCGCCGCACGCGCGCTGCTGGGGGGTGAGGGGACGCGCACGCGTGATCTGGTCAGCATCCTTGCCCCCTATACCTGATCAACTGCGGGCGATCGTCGGGTCCAGAATCCATTCGGCGCTGTCATTCCAGACATCCGTATCAAGGATCAGCCCGTCCTTGACCGTAAAGCGGTCGACATAGCGGTTGTTGTCGAAAGGCGTTCCATCAGGCCATTCGCCATAAAGATAGCCAAGACTATAGATCACTGTCTGCCCGTCCCCCGGCATGACATCATAACGCTCGATCCGCTTTTTTACCCATTTATAGCGGCTGGCATTAAAGCCGGTCGGCCCGTCCGGCGCATCATAAACCCGCCCGCCGGTAAAGCGGCAGATGAAATCGGGCGCGACATGGCGGGCTGCCCTTTCGGTATCGCGCGCCATCGAGGCATCCAGATAATCTTTGACCGTTTGCAGGTCACGTTCCGTTGTCGCATCCATAAGAGGCCCCTTGATCCTTGAAGTTCCGGCTTCAGACTGCATACACTTATCCGATACATATCTGAACCAGAAAGCAATCACATGACCGCCCAATTCGACATGCTGCTGCGCAATTCCCGTCTTGATGATGCAAGTTGCGACATCGGCGTCCGCGACGGGCGTATCGTTGCCATCGGACAAGACATCGGGACGGCGTCCTGCACCCGTGATCTGGACGGGCGGGTGGTCATTCCGGGGTTGGTGGAAACGCATATCCATCTGGATAAGGCGGGGCTGTTATGCCGCTGTGGTCAGGCAGGCGGGCTGGCTGGCGCGGTTGCGGCGGTCTCTGCGGCCAAGCGTAATTTCACGGTTCAGGATGTGTATGAACGCGCGGCAAGGGTCATCCGGGCGGCCATCACCCAAGGCACCATGTATATGCGCACCCATGTCGAGGTCGACCCAAGGGCCGGCATGCGCAGTTTTCAGGCAATGCTGGACCTGAAACGCGAATTCGCCTTTGCGCTGGACCTGTCGATCTGCGCCTTCGCCCAAGAGGGGCTGACGAATGATCCGGGCACCGAAAGCATGCTGGAACAGGCCTTGGAACAGGGTGCCGATCTGCTGGGCGGCTGCCCCTATACCGACACCGATCCCGTGGGGCAGATCACCCGCCTGTTCGACATGGCCCTGCGCCATGATGTCGATCTGGACTTCCATCTGGATTTCGATCTGGACCCCGACGGGTCGCATATGGATGCCATCTGCGATGCAACCGTCCGTCACGGCTGGCAGGGTCGGGTGAATATCGGCCATGTCACCAAGCTGGCGATGATGGATGACGCGATGTTCTCCAGCTATGCCGATATGCTGGCGCAGGCGGGGGTTGCGGTGACGGCCCTGCCCTCGACCGATCTGTATCTGAACGGGATAGAGATGGGCCACCGTGCGCCGCGCGGGATCGCACCGGTGCATCTGCTGGCGCAAGCGGGGGTCGCGGTGTCGGTCGCGACGAACAATGTGATGAACCCGTTTACGCCCTATGGGGATTCATCGTTGATCCGTATGGCCAACCTTTATGCAAATACCATGCATCTGGGGGCGGATCACTTCGGGGGATGTCTGGGGATGGTGACACATGACGCGGCGCGTATCCTGCGCTTGTCCGATTATGGCCTGCATGTCGGTGCATGGGCCGATCTGCTGGTGCTGGATGCGCCAAACGGCACCGAGGCTTTTGCGAGTATCGCCCAACCGCTGATGGGCTTCAAACGGGGGCGGCAAAGCTTTGATCGCCCCGCCGCCACCATCCTGAACCCCTAGGCCGGGATCGCTTCGCCCGCGCGCAGACAGGCCACGCGGCGGCGTGGGCCGGGGCGCTGGACAGGGGGCAGCGCCTGACGGCAGGCATCCACCATCAGCGGACAGCGCGGCGCAAAGGGACAGGCGTCGGGGCGCGTCTCCAATGCGGGGGGCGATCCGGGGATGGCATCCAGCCGTGTGCCACGCGCCACGTCATGCAGGTTCGCTGCCAGCAACCCTTGGGTATAGGGGTGCTGGGGGTTGCGGATAACCTCGCGGGTGGTGCCTTCCTCGATGATCTGGCCGGCATACATGACCGCGATCCGTTCGGATATTTCGACCGCCACGCCGATATCATGGGTGACGAAGATCACCCCCATGCCGAATTCCTTTTGCAACTCGCGCAGCAACAGCAGGATCTGGATCTGCACCGTGGCATCCAGCGCCGTGGTCGGTTCATCCGCCAGCAGCAGCCGCGGACGGCAGGCCAGCGCCAGCGCGATCATCACCCGCTGCCGCATGCCGCCCGACAGTTCATGCGGATAGTTCTTCATCCGCCGTTCCGCCGAAGGGATGCGCACGCGGTGCAGCATGTCCAGCGCGACATCCAGCGCATCCTCTCGGCTGACGCCTTTGTGGCGCATGACCGTTTCGGCGATTTGCTGACCGATGGTGTAGACGGGGTCCAGCGCCAGTCCGGGGTCCTGAAACACCATCGACACGTCGCCGCCGCGATAGGACCGCAGCCGCTTGCCCGAAAGCGTCATGATATCGGTGCCGTCAAAGTCGATCGAACCGCCCAGATCGGTGCGCTTTTCAGGCAGCAACCGCAGCAGCGTTTTCAGCGTCACGCTTTTGCCCGACCCACTTTCGCCCAGCAGGGCCAGCGTCTCGCCGTGTTTCAGTTCCAGCGACAGATCATTGATGGCATGGACATTGCGCGCGCCCTTGAAGCGGACGTCCAGATTGCGGATTTCCAACAGATTATCGCTCATGCCGTTAACCCCTTTCCTGCGTCGGGATGCCCCGAGCTGACATCATGCAGATGGCAGGCCACCCAATGCGCTGATCCCTGCACACGCGGTGCAAGAACCGGATGGCGGGTCTTGCAAACAGGTGCGGCCAGCGGACATCGTGTATGGAAACGACAGCCAGATGGCGGGTCGATGGGGTTTGGCGGATCACCCGCAAGCGGCGGCTTTTCAGTGCGGCTGTCGGGGTCCATCGACGGCATCGCCGAAAACAGTGACCGCGTATAAGGATGCGCCTGATCGGCCCAGATCAGATCGACGGGGGCAATTTCCACCACCTCGCCCAGATACATCACAAGAATGCGGTCCGAGATATAGCGCACCACGTTCAGATCATGGCTGATAAAGATATAGGTCAGCCCGAATTCCGCCCGCAGATCGGCCAGAAGGTTCAGGACCTGCGCTTCGACCGATTTGTCCAAGGCACTGACGGCCTCATCCAGCACCACGACCTTGGGGGACATGGCCAAGGCGCGAGCGATGTTCACCCGCTGGCGCTGGCCGCCCGACAGTTCATGCGGATAGCGATGGGCAAAGCGGTCCGCCGCCAGCCCCACGCGGTCCATCAAGCGACGCGAACGGCCAAGCGGATCATCCAGACCCTGCACCCGCGCGCCAAACGCCACGCTGTCCAGAATGGTCATGCGCGGGTTCAGCGATGCATAGCTGTCCTGAAACACCATCTGGATGTCGCGCCGCAGCGCCCGCAGGTTCATGTCGCGTCCAAGGGTCTTGTCGTTCAGAACGATGTCGCCTTCGTCGCGGTCGGTCAGCCCGATCAGCAGCTTGGCCGTCGTGGATTTGCCGCAGCCGGATTCCCCGACAATGCCAAGGGTTTCGCCGGGGGCGACGTCAAAGCTGACGCCATCGACGGCCTGCACCATCGCCTGCGTCCGGCCAAGGATACCGCCTTTGATGGGAAAGTGTTTTTTCAGGTCGCGTACGCTTAGCAGGGGTTTGTCAGTCACGGACATTCATCGCACTCCTTAGACCGTCGCTTAGCAGGTTCAGGCACAGCGAGGTCGCAAAGATCATCACGCCGGGCAGCGCCGCCAGCCACGGGTTCACATAGATGGCCGACCGCAGCGTGTTCAGCATCAGCCCCCATTCGGGTTCGGGCGGGCGCACGCCGATGCCCAGAAACGACAGACCCGCCGCCAAAATCATGCAGACCGAGGTCAGCGAGGTCGCATAGACGAAGACCGGCGACAGCACATTGCCGATGACATGCACACGGATCACCGTCAGCGCATTGGCACCCGATGCGCGGGCGGCGTCGATGTAATCCAGCTGGCGGACGCCCGAAGTCACGGCCTCTGCCACGCGGGTGACGGGGGGGATAAAGACGATGGTCAGCGACACAAGGCTATTCAGCACCCCTGCCCCCAAGGCCCCAGAAATGGCGATCGCCAGCAAGACGGACGGAAAGGCAAAGAACACATCGACGACGCGCATGATGATCGTATTGGTGATGCCGCCGACATAGCCTGCGACGATGCCAAGCGCGCCGCCGATGAAAAAGGCCAGCACCACCGGCATCAAGCCGATAAACAGCGTCAGACGTCCGCCATAGATCAGGCGGGACAGCATGTCGCGGCCCTGTTCGTCCGTGCCCAGCAGATAGCCGGGCGTTCCCAGCGGCTTCAGACGGGCAATCATCGACCCCTTATAAGGGTCTGCCAGCCCCAGCCACGGTGCGAAGATGGCCGAACAGACCAACAGCACCAGCACGGCCAGACAGGCCATGGCCACCGGATCGCGCAGCAGGCGCGACATGACAAGGGACCAATAGCCGCGATGGGTGGGCGCCGGAACGGCGGTTTCTACCTGCGACATTTCTCAGGTCCTTTTGATACGGGGGTCGATGGCGGCTTGAGCCACATCGACGATCAGGTTCATGCCCACAAAGAACATCGCCAGAATCAGGATCGTGCCCTGCAACAGCGGCAGGTCACGCTGGAAGATCGCGTTCGACAGCAGGAAACCGGAACCGGGCCAGTTGAAGACAGTCTCGATCAGGATCGACCCGCCCAGCAGATAGCCCAGCTGCAAGCCCATCACCGACAGCGCAGTGGCGGCGGCATTGCGGGCCACATGGCGCAGCACATCGCCTCGGCTAAGGCCCTTGGCATAAAGCGCCTGCACGAAATCCATCGACAGGATATCACCGGCCAGCGCCCGCACGGTGCGCGCCACGATGCCGATGGGCACCACGGCCAGCGTCACGGCAGGCAGCACCAGATGCCGGATATGCGCCCAGTCCCAATGCCAGTCCTGCGACCCGCCCGGCCCAGCGCCCATCGACGGCAACCAGCCCAGATTGACCGAAAAGATAATGACCAGAACAATGCCCAGCCAGTAATTGGGAACTGAGACACCGGTGATCGACAGTGCCGTGATGAAGCGGTCCAGAATGGTGTCGCGGAAATATCCCGCCAGAAATCCAAGGAACGTGCCGATCGGAAAGGCGATGACCGCAGCGGCCCCCGCCAGTAACAGCGAATTGCTGACGGCGCCGAAAACCTCGCCGGCAACGGGGCGGCCACTGGCGATGGATCGGCCCATCTCGCCCTGCAGCAGATTCGCGATCCAGATCAGGTATTGGACCGGCAGCGGCTTGTCCAACCCATAGGCGGCACGCATGGCGGCCTGTTGTTCGGCAGTGGCATCGACCGGCATGATCGCAGTTAGGGGATCACCCGGCGCGATCTGGACCAGCATGAAGCACACCACCGAAACCCCGAAGGCGACCGGCAGCACAAGGATCAGGCGTCGAAGAAAATAGCTGAGCACGTCGTCACATCCCGCCATAAAACGCCACCAGCCAAAGGGCCGATGGCGCGGGGTTTCAAATCACTCGGCCATCGTGATGGACGAGAAGTTCTGGTACCAGTTCTGCGATTGGACAAAGCCCTGCACCTTGGGTGACATGGCGCGCGGCGCGACGTCATGGGTGACCATCAGGAACAGCGCGTCATTCACGTATTTTTCATGCGTGGTCCGCAGCAGGGCATCCTGTTCTTCGGGATCAAAGGTGGTTTTGATCTTCTTGAACAGGTCCTGCATGTCCTCGTCGCAGTAATGGCCCCAATTGGTGCCGTTCGGGGCGATCAGGTCGCAATCCAGATGGCGGATAAAGCCGGTGAAAGGGTCCTGGATGAAATAGGTAAAGTTGATCGACTGTGCGCCCTCGACCGCCGGATCGGCAGCACCTGCGCGCCACAGGTTGATCATCTGGTTCCATTCCACGACCATGAATTCGACGTCGATCCATGCCTCGGCCAGCGATTGCTGGATGTATTCGTTCATCGGCAGGGGCAGCATCTGGCCCGAACCGGATGGCGAGATCAGCGCCTTGACCTGCAGGTGGTTGTCGGGGCCGAAACCAGCCTCGGTCATCAGTTCCTGTGCTGCCTCGATGTCATAGGTCAGTTTGAAATCGGGGTTGCCGAACCACTGCGAATTGGGCGGCACGAAGCCTTCGGCGGGGATCATCAGACCGCCCAGCAAAGCACCCATGCCTTCACGGTCGATGGCAAGGTTGGCGGCCTTCCGCACACGGATATCATTCCACGGCGATCCTTCGACACGCGACAGATGCCATGTCCAGTTATGCGGATACGCGTTCGAGGTGATGACAAAGCCGTTCCCCTCCATCGCGGGGATGGTGTCGGGGGCCGGTGCCTCGATCCAGTCGACCTGACCGGACATCAGCGCCGCTGAGCGGGCGTTGGATTCCGGCAACGGGATCAGGATCATCTTGTCCAGCTGTGGCACACGGGTTTCATCCCAGTATTCGGGATAGGGTACCATTTCGGCACGTTCGCGCGGCACAAAGGTTTCCAGCTGCCATGGACCGGTGCCTGACGGATGTTCCGCGACCTTTTCCCAATCCTTGTCCTGTGCTTCCCAATTCGCCTTCGAGGACATCATGATCCATGCCAGCTGATAGGGCAGCGTGGCGTCCGGTTCCTTGGTGATGATTTCCAGCGTGTAATCATCGACCGTGCGATAGCTGGCGATGGCCGGAATACGCGACTTGCCCTGTGCCGACTGGCGGGGGTCGTATTGTTCGGAATCCTCGACCAGCAGCTTGTCCAGGTTCCAGACGACGTTTTCGGCGTTAAAGGTGCTGCCGTCATGGAAGGTCACGCCTTCGCGCAGCTTGAAGGTCCATTTGGTGGTATCTTCGGGATCGACCGACCATTCGGTCGCAAGACCCGGCGTCAGCACGGACGGCTTGTCGGCACTGGTCAGATCCCAGTTGATCAGCGCGTCATAGACCGTATAGCCCATGAAGCGCAGCCCTTCGCCGCCCTGATCGGTCTGGCCGGTGGTCAGCGGAATATCGGATGCCGTCATCCCGATGCGAAGGGTCCCTTGGGCGGCCGCACCATGCGCGCCCAGAACAGCAACCGACAATGCCAATGCGGCAAGGCCTTTTCTAAGTTGGAACAATGTTGATCTCCTTGTTGGACCGGGTCTATGGACGCCCGTTTTCTGTAGTCACCATCCAATTGGATCAGAACGGATGCATCTGTTCCGCGGCACATCACGACAAGGAAAAGGCCGGCGGCTATTGTGCTGCTTAAGGCGCGACCAGATTGATCACGTTTTCTGCATACGGAAAACTTATGCGCCCGATGGGTGCAGTTTCGTGGACTTTGCGGAAAGCAGGGCGCGGCTTGCAGGAACGCGGAAAGGAAACTCATGATTCTTCTGGCCAATCCAAACACGAATGCCGAAACGACCATGGCGATGTGCGCGATTGCCGCGCGGATTTTGCCCGAGATTCAGGGATGGACCGCACCCCATGGGGCCGACCTGATCCACACCCCTGCCCTGCTTGCACAGGCCGGTGACCAGATCGCGCAGTTGCAGCCGCCCCAAGGGTGCCGCGGGGTGATCGTATCGGCCTTTGGCGATCCCGGTGCTGTGCGGCTGGCGGCGCGGCTGGATATTCCCGTGATCGGCATCGGCGCTGCGGCGGCGCGTGCTGCAGGGGCTGGCGGGCGCAGTTTTGCCGTAGCGACGACCACCCCGCAACTGGTCAAGGGCATCGACCGGCTGATGAAAGCGCATGCCGGTCAGGGCCGCTATCTGGGATGCTTCCTGACCGATGGCCCCACGCTGAGCGTCATGAAAGACCCCGCGTTGCTGGACCGTGAATTGCTGGATGCCTCACGTCGGGCCGCAGCTGCGGGCGCCCAGGCGGTGATCATCGGCGGTGGCCCTTTGGCAGAGGCTGCCCAGCGCATTGACGCCCTTTGTCCGGTCCCCCTGATCCAACCCATCCCCGAGGCGGCGGCCTTGATGCGCCCCCTGACATGAAACCTTCTTGGAAGCGTCAGAAAACTGAAGGGTTAGGGGCATAGGTCCTGCGGCATCGCCCGATCATCACGATCGTGGCTTTCAGATTGATGCCGAAGGGATACCGCCATGAACAAGCAGGACATCGCAAACCTGTCGTGGGATGAATATGACGAATTGCGCGACCCGCGTCCCGACAACAACGGTTTTGATGCCGTCGTCGAACGCGCTTTGTCGCGTCGCGGTTTCCTTGGTGCGGCACTGGCCTTCGGATCGGGCGCTGCTGTGATGGGCACGGGCCTGTTCGGGTCGGCCAGCTCGGCCAACGCGCAGGCATCGGCCTTTGCTTTCCAGCCCATCGGCATTGCCACCGACTTTGCGGTCCACGTCCCTCAAGGGTACAGCTGGAAGCCGGTCGTCCGTTATGGTGACGCGCTGTTTTCGGGTGCCGAAGACGCCTATTCGCCCGAAACCGGCCTGTCGATCGAGATGTCTGACAAGGTCTTCGGGGAAAACACCGACGGCATGGAAACCTTTACCGATGGCGACAAGATCATCCTTGCCATCAATTCAGAATACGCCAACCCTGAAATCAACCTGCCAGCCGAAACCGAAGGCGTGCCGCAGAACGCCGATCAGGTTCGCATGCTGAAGAACATCCAGGGCGTCACTGTTCTGGAAATCGAAAATACCGATGACGGATATAAGGTTGTCGTCGACAGCCCCTATAACCGCCGCATCACGCATGAAACGCAGATGACCATGGATGGCCCTGCCGCCGGTTCCGCGCTGGTCCAGACCAAGGCCGACCCCGAAGGCATGTCGCCCAAGGGCACGACCAACAACTGCGGTTCGGGCAAGACCCTCTGGGGCACCTATCTGACCTGCGAGGAAAACTTCAACGGCATGTTCGGTGCTGTGGGTGAACACGCCCCATCCGAAGGCGAGATCCGTTATGGTCTGGGTGGTGAAAGCCGCTATGCCTATGAGAAGTTCGACGAACGCTTTAACGTGGTTGCCGAGCCGAACGAACCCAACCGCCACGGCTGGGTGACCGAGATCAATCCGCTGGACGCCACTTCGGTCCCCGTCAAGCACACTGCCCTTGGCCGCTTCAAGCATGAGAATGCTGAAATGGTTCAGGCCAATGACGGTCGTGTCGTTGTCTATATGGGCGATGACGAGCGCGGCGAATTTATCTATAAATACGTGTCCAACGGCACATGGGCCGAAGGTCAGCCGACGGATGGCCTGCTGTCGGACGGTACGCTGTATGTTGCCAAATTCAACGACGATATGTCGGGTGAATGGCTGCCGCTGACCGCCGAAAGCACCGGCATGCCCATGGAAGAGGTTCTGGTCTTTTCGCGGATGGCCGGCTCCAAAGTTGGCGCCACCACGATGGACCGTCCCGAATGGGTCGCGGCCAACCCGATCCGTTGCGAAGTGTATTGCGCGCTGACCAACAACAAAAACCGTGGCGTTGCCCCGACAGAAGGTGGCGCAGACCAGCCGGTGAACGGTGCCAATCCGCGCGAAGCCAATAATTACGGCCAGATCGTGCGCTGGCGTCCAACGGGCGAAGATCACGGTGCAACGGACTTTGCATGGGATCTGTATGTCATGGCGGGTAACCCCACTGTCAGCGACGATGCCTATGCCGGTTCAGAGAATGTGAACGAAGGCAACATGTTCAACTCGCCCGACGGGATGGCATTCTCGTCCGACGGGATGCTGTGGATCCAGACCGATGGTGACGACAGCAACGAAGGCGAATTCGAAGGCCAAGGCAACAACCAGATGCTGGTTGGCAATCCGGAAACCGGCGAAATCGCCCGCTTCATGACCGGCCCCAAGGGTGGCGAAGTCACCGGTCTGACATGGTCGCCCGACCGCAAGACCGCCTTTGTCGGCATCCAGCATCCGGGCGGTTCGTGGCCCGACAACACCGGCATGCCGCGTTCTTCGGTGATCGCTGTGTGGCGTGAAGACGGCCAGATGTTCGGCTGATACCGGCTTTAACGGCTTTTGGATGGCGCGCCCGAAACGGCGCGCCATTTTCTATTCCGCGTGGTCATGGGTGCACAGATCGTGATTGCCCAACACCTCGATCACGCGACAATCGGCGATGGTGCCGCAGGAACAGTGATCCAGCATCCGCTGTAATTCATCCTGCAATGCGGTCAGACGGGCGATACGCGCCTTGACCGATGCCAGCTGGCGCGTGGCAATGACATCTGCTGCGGCGCAGGACTGGTCAGGATCATCGGACATGCCCAGCAATTCCTGAATATCAGCCAGCGAAAACCCCAGATCACGTGCGTGCCGGATAAAGGCCAGCCGTTGCAGCATGGCCGTGTCATAGACCCGCTGGTTTCCGGCGCTGCGTGCAGGGGGCGGCAACAGGCCGATTTCCTCGTAATAGCGGATGGTCGGAATCTTGACGCCGGTCTCTTTGCTTAAATCACCGATGCTTGGCATATTCACCCCTTGAACCTCTAGTCACTAGAGATCCTATGTTCCCAACACATAAGACACAAGGACGCCATCGAAAGGGTCGGACTATGGAAAATCGCCGCGAATGGGCCGTATCGGGCATGGATTGCGCCGGTTGCGCGGCCAAGATCACCCGCGCCGTGCAGCGCCTGCCGGGGATCACCGATCCGCAGGTGACCGTGATGTCACAAAAGCTGACCCTGACGACCGATGGCACCACCCCCGAAGCGCAGATCGAGGATGAGGTCCGCAAGCTGGGCTTTGGCATCACGGCCCCCAAGGCGCATGGCCATAACCACGGCCCGCAGGACGGGCCGTGGCACAGCACCGCCAAGGGGCGGCTGGTCATCGCCACGGGACTGTTGCTGGCGCTGGCATGGGCGATCCGGCTGACGACATTTGGCGTGATCGGGCATTGGGCGTTTATCGCCGCCTGTCTGATCGGCGTGACACCCGTCGCCCGCCGCGCCTTCCAGATGGCAAGCATGGGGCAGCCCTTCACCATCGAAGGTCTGATGACCATTGCCGCCGCCGGTGCCCTGATGATTGGGGCCGCCGAGGAAGCCGCGCTAGTCGTTTTCCTATTTGCCGTGGGCGAGGTCTTGGAGGGCGTCGCCTCTAACAAGGCCCGCGACAGCATCCGTGCCCTGTCCGATCTGGTCCCGAAGACCGCGCTGCTGGAACAGGACGGCAAGACCCGCGAAGTGCCCGCCGCATCGCTGGCACCGGGCCGGATCGTTCTGGTCCGCCCTGGTGACCGCATCCCTGCCGACGGGCGCATCATCGACGGCATCAGCGGCATCGACGAAAGCCCCGTGACGGGCGAAAGCATTCCCGTCACCCGTGGTCCGGACGAAGACGTCTTTGCAGGGTCCATCAACACCGAGGCCGCCCTACGCATCACCGTCACCACAGCCGCCGCCGATAACACCATTTCCCGCATCATCCGTCTGGTCGAAGAGGCCGAGGAATCGCGCGCACCCACCGAACGGTTCATCGACCGTTTCAGCCGCTGGTATATGCCGGTGGTGGTCACCTTGGCCGCGCTGACCATCGTGATCCCGCCGCTGTTCTTCGGGCAGCTCTGGGATGTCTGGATCTATCGCGGGCTGGCGCTTCTGCTGATCGGCTGTCCTTGTGCGCTGGTCATCTCGGTTCCGGCGGCGATTGCCTCGGCGCTGTCGGCGGGGGCGCGGCGCGGGTTGCTGATGAAAGGTGGCGCGGTGATAGAGGCTGCGGCCAAGATCCGCCATGTTGCCATCGACAAGACCGGCACCCTGACCCATGGCCGCCCGCAAGTGACCGATATTATTCCGGTGACGGGATCAGATGATACGATGCTGGTGACGATGGCGGCGATCGAAGGCGCTTCCAGCCACCCGTTGGCGCGGGCGATTGTCCAGCGGGCGGGCGACGTGGCCCTGCCCCCCACCTCGGACGCTCGCGCCATTGCGGGCAAAGGCGTGCAGGCGGTGATCGATGGGCAGACCCTGACCGTCGCCAGCCCCCGCCACGCCGCCGACGCGGGTATCCTGTCCGGTGATCTTCTGGACCGCGCCCGCCAGCTTGAGGAACAGGGCAAGACCGTTGCGGTGCTATTTGGCGAACGGGTTCTGGGCATGGTCGCCCTACGCGACGAACCCCGCGCAGATGCGGCCCAAGCGATGCAGCAATTGCGTGACCTGGGTGTGGCCCCGATCATTCTGACCGGTGACAACCCCCGCACCGCAGCCGCCATCGCCGAAAGCCTTGGCGCCGATCACCGCGCCCAGATGCTGCCGCAGGACAAGCAGGACACCATCCGCGACCTGTCGGCAGACGGCGGGGTCATGATGATCGGCGACGGCATCAATGACGCACCCGCGCTGAAACAGGCCGATGTCGGTGTGGCCATGGGGTCGGGCACGGATGTCGCGTTGGAAACCGCGGATGCGGCGATCCTGCGCGACCGCGTGACGGATGTGGCCGCGATGATCCGGCTGTCGCGTGCGACCATGGGCAATATCCGCCAGAATATCGGGCTGGCCTTGGGGCTGAAGGGGGTGTTTCTTGTCACCTCGGTTCTGGGGATCACCGGCCTGTGGATCGCCATTCTGGCCGATACCGGCGCGACGGTGCTGGTCACGCTGAACGCCATGCGCCTTTTGCGTCACGACCCGACCAAGGTCACCTTTAAGCGATAACCCATGCGCAAGCGTCGTTTTGTCGCATATTCCAAAGACTATCCGACGACGGCGCTTGCCATATTTCGCCAGTTTGAACATATGTGCCGCCCAACATGTCGCCCGACAGGACACTGCCGGACCCGCATGTCAAAAGGACGGCACCATGAACGACCAGCCCGCCATTGTTATCCGTGACCTGCATAAACGCTTTGGCGATCTGCAGGTGCTGAAGGGTGTGTCACTGACCGCCAATGCAGGCGAGGTGATTGCCATTATCGGCGGGTCGGGGTCGGGAAAATCCACATTGCTGCGCTGCATCAATATGCTGGAACATCCGACATCGGGCCATATTGCCATTCAGGGCGAAGCCTATGCGATGCGCCCGTCACGCGCGGGCGGGTTACAGCCCGCTGACCGCCGTCAGGTCCAACGCATCCGCGCGCAACTGGGCATGGTGTTCCAGAACTTCAATCTGTGGCCGCATCGCACCGTGCTGGAAAATGTGACCGAGGCGCCGGTCCATGTGCTGGGCGTCCCGCGTGATCAGGCCATTGCCCGCGCGCGTCAGGTGCTGGAACGTGTCGGTCTGGGTGAAAAGCTGCAGACCTATCCGGTCCATCTGTCGGGCGGCCAGCAACAGCGCGCTGCCATTGCGCGGGTTCTGGCCATCGACCCGTTGGCTATACTGTTTGACGAACCCACCAGCGCACTTGATCCCGAACTGGTGGGCGAGGTTCTGGGCGTTATCCGTGATCTGGCCGACGAAGGCCGCACGATGGTTCTTGTCACCCATGAAATGGCTTTTGCCCGCGATGTGGCCAGCCGCGTGATCTATTTACGCGATGGCCGGATCGAGGAAGAAGGCACCCCCGAGCAGCTGTTCGGTGACCCGCAATCCGCCCATCTGAAGCAATTCATCCGATCGGTCATGTGACCCCGCTCCGCCCCATCATCATCCAGAAAGAAGACAATATGTTTCGCAAAACCGGCCTGACGGTCCTTCTCTCACTTGCTTTGACATCACCGGTTCTGGCCGAGACGCTGAATGTCGGCATATCAGCCGAACCTTATCCGCCATTCTATGTCCCTGATGCTGCGGGCGCGTGGTCGGGATGGGAAATCGATCTGATGACGCAGCTTTGCGACCGGCTCGGTGCGGAATGCGTGGTCACCCCCATCGCATGGGACGGCATCATTCCGGCGCTGACCACGGGCAAGATCGACATGATCATGGGGTCGATGGCCATCACCCCCGCGCGTGCCGAACAGATCGCTTTTTCGGATAAATATTACGCCGCCCCCACGGGCCTGATGACGCAGGCAGGGTCAGAGATTACCCCTACGCCCGAAGGGGTCACCGGTGCTTTTATCGGCGCGCAATCGGGGTCCATCCAAGAGGTTTATGCCAACAAGTATTTCGCAGATACCGCAGGCGCGATCCGCATCTATCAGAATCTGGATGAAGAATTGCAGGACCTTGCCTCGGGGCGTCTGGATGCGGTGATCGGCGATTCACTGGCGATGCAGCCTTTTGCACAATCGGATGCGGGTCAGGCCTGCTGCGAATATAAAGGCGCCGTCCAGCCCGACCCAGAGGTGCTGGGCTATGGCATCGGCGCGGGGCTGCGTCAGGAAGATACCGACCTGATGGCGCGCGTAAACACCGCGCTGGCCGATATCCGCAAGGATGGTGCCTATCAGCAGATCACCGACCGGTATTTCTCGATCGATATCTATGGCGAATGACCTGTCGGGGGCGGGATCTGTCCGCCCCCTGATCTGACCCGTGAAAGGACCCCTGCGTTATGTTCCAGTCGATCGATTTCAGCCTGCTGGCGCTGACGGCCCCCGGATGGGGTGGTGCGCTGTTGAACGGCTTTCTGCGGTCGATCCAGCTGGCGGCGGGGGGCTATGCTGTCGGCATAATTATCGGCATCTTGGGGGCCAGCGCCAAGCTGTATGGCGGGCTGGTCCTGCGCGATCTGGCCGAGATTTATACAATGGTCATCCGCGCCGTTCCCGAACTGGTGCTGATGTTGCTGTTCTATTATGTCGGGACCGATCTGATCAGCCGCGCCGCGCAGGCAATGGGCTTCACCGGTTTTGACATTGACGGCCTGCTGGCCGGTATCATCGTCATCGGACTGGTTCAGGGCGGCTATGCGACCGAGGTGATCCGCGGCGCCATAAAGGCCGTCCCGCATGGCCAGATAGAGGCCGCGCAGGCGTTCGGCATGTCCCCCGTCACTGTCATGCGCCGCGTGACCATTCCCGCCATGACGCCGCATGCCATGCCCGGCATGGCAAATTTATGGATGATCGCCACCAAGGACACCGCATTGCTGGCGGTCATCGGCTTTAGCGAATTAACGCAGGTGACGCGACAGGCGGCATCTGCCACACGGGCCTATTTCCTGTTTTTCCTATCGGCGGCCGCGCTGTATCTGCTGCTGACATTGCTGTCGAATGTGGTCCTGCGTTGGTATGAAACACGCGCGCGGCGCGGCATGATTGCGGCACGCTAATGGAAAACCCGACCCTTCTGCGCCGTATGATGATGCCGCACCGCCTGATTATGGCAGCCATGGCGCTGGCCGGTCTGGTCGCTATCATCGCCACAATGCAATGGGACTGGCTGCCGGCCGCCTTACCGCGCCTGTGGCAGGGGTTGCAGGTCACGCTGGCGATGCTGGCAGGCAGCGTTGTGACGGGGTTTATGCTGGCCCTGCCGCTGGCGCTGTTTCAGGTAATGGGGCCTTCGCCGCTGCGGTGGTTGTCGCTTGGCTTTTGCACTGTCATTCGCGGGACGCCTTTGCTGTTACAGCTCTGGCTGTTCTATTTCGGGCTGGGTGCGCTGTTCGCGCAATTTCCCGAAATCCGCGAATCGTGGGCATGGCCTTATCTGCGACAGGCTTGGCCCTATGGCTTTCTGGCGCTGACCCTGTCCTTTGCCGCCTATCAGGGCGAAGTGATGCGCGGTGCCTTTACCGGCGTTCCGCATGGAGAGTTGGAGGCTGCCCGCGCCGTCGGCATGTCCCCTTGGCTGGTCTTTCGCCGCGTCTGGTTCCCCCGCGCCCTGCACCGTGCTTTGCCGACCCTGTCGGGCGAGATTATCCTGCAGCTGAAATCGACGCCGCTGATCGCAACCATTACCGTCACCGACCTTTATGCGGTCACCACCCGCATCCGCCAGACGACACTGCTGACATATGAACCCTTGTTGCTTCTGGTGGCCATCTATCTCTGCCTCAGCGCGATCCTGATTGTCGGGCTGCGTTGGCTGGAAAACCGTATTCCGACAGGCCGCTAAACGCCTGCACTTTTTCCTATGAACGGACAATTCGATATGACCCAAATCACCCTGCTGGATGGCGGCATGAGCCGCGAACTGGAACGCTGCGGCGCGATCCTGCGCCAACCCGAATGGTCGGCCCTTGCGCTGATGAACCAACCCCAGATCGTCCAGAAAGCGCATGAGGAGTTCATCGCCGCCGGCGCGCAAATCATCATTGCCAACAATTATGCCGTCGTGCCCTTCCATCTGGGTCAGGACCGTTTCGATCAGGATGGCGCCATGCTGGCCGCCCGGGCGGGCCATCTGGCGCGGCAGGCGGCAAACACCGGTGACCGGATCCGCGTGGCCGGTTCCCTGCCCCCTGTCTGCGGATCCTATCAGCCCGAAAACTTGATCGAGGATGACGCGAAGGCGATCCTGAAGGTGCTGGTCGACAATATGGCCGCCTATGTCGACCTGTGGCTGGGTGAGACCCTTAGCAGTCTGGCCGAAGCCCGCATCACGGCCGAAGCCGTCGCAGGATCGGACCTGCCGCTGTGGATTTCCTATACCCTGCGTGACAGTGCAGATGATGCGCCCGCCCTGCGGTCCGGCGAAAGCGTCGCGGATGCAGTGCGCCTTGCCGTATCACTTGGCGCAAAAGCGGTCCTGTTCAACTGTTCTGCGCCCGAAGCCATGCAGCCCGCGATTATCATTGCCCGCGATGTGATTGCCGAAACCGGCAGCAGCATTCCTGTCGGCGTCTACGCCAATGCCTTTACCCCAGAAGATGAAGGTGCCGCCAATGAGGCCATTTCCAGCCTTCGTGAAGATCTGAGTCCCGAAGGCTATACCATCTGGATGGACCGTTGGATCGCAGCCGGCGCAACGATTATCGGCGGGTGCTGCGGCATCGACGCGCCGCATATTGCAGCCATGAAGTGCCACCTGAAGAATCACTTGCAGATTTGTAAGTGTTAATTCGGAAGTAATATTCCGGACTGGCGTAGATGGCGGTCCGGCACTGCCAATTGATATTTAATAAGTCTGATACTGTCCGAAAGCATCGTATCCTATCCTTTTGCGCCCTTAGCCGTCGATGATCATCAATGTTAGGTTATTCCGAATTTCATAGGACGGCAGACATGACCCATTTTAAAGCGGCAATTGCTTTCGCATCGTTTCTGGCATTGCCTCAAGGGATTTATGCAAATCCGTCGGAAACCAGTGATGTTTTAATGACAATCACCACGCCGACATCGTCCAAAAGGTATGATCTGGATGATCTGATGGCGTTTCCACAGGTCAAATTTGAAACCTCTACAATCTGGACAGGCGGGGTTCCGGAATTTACCGGCGTATCGCTGTCGGCATTATTGAAAGATGCCGGAATTACCGAAGGCACAATTATGGCAACGGCAATTAATGATTACGCTGTTGAAATTCCTTTAAATGAAATCAATGACAAATTCCCGATCATAGCCTATTACCAGAACGATGAACCGATGTCCGTCCGCGACAAAGGGCCGCTTTGGATCGTATATCCGTATGATCAGTTTATCGAATACCAGACGCAGATCAATTATTCGCGCAGTATCTGGCAGTTGGACCGGATCATACTGGAATAATTATTCCCTATTGCGGTTGCTGTGGATGAACACAGCTGCCAGTGACGGGTGACAGTTTTGTTTCACCGTTACCAACTTGCTGTCGGGGCATTTCTGACACTGATTGTCGTGACAATCGGTGTCATGTGGCAATTCAACCATAATATGCGCGAACAATTGCACGAGCTGAGCGCGATCAACACCGATAGCATCCATTGGTATCTGGCCCAGTCCGAGGTCGAACTACTGACCCTGCAAAAAGCGACGTTGCTATTACTGACAGAAGATGGATATCCGGTTCAGGAAGTACGGGAAAAATTTGATATTTTCTATTCCCGTATCAACACCCTGCAATACGGGAAAAGCTTTCAGGAAGTCCGCCAGCAATCAACGGTGGATGCGGCGATTAAAAACGTCAAAGACAAGCTGCAGCAATCGACAGCCATTATTGACGCCAGTGACGAATATCTGCTTGAAAACCTGCAAACACTTCAGCGGAATTTTCAGGATATCTATCCCGATCTCAGGACAATCTCGCTTGAAGGGGTTCAATACTTCTCTCGCAAGACGGATATCCGTCATGCGACGATTGTCCAGACCCTTCAAAAACTGTTTACGATCATTGTCATATTATTCCTAATACTGGCCGGGACAGTTTTAATTCTGTCGCTGATGTTCAAAGCCGCGCGTCAGCAGAATAATCTTATCACCTCGGCGCGGAACCGTCTTCAATCCTTGTTTGCAACATCGTTCGACGCCATCGTTGTCACCGATCAACAAGGTATCATCCAGAACTTTAACCGGTCGGCTGAACGTATTTATGGGTTCACAGCCCATGAGGCGATCGGCCACAACGTACGTGATATTCTTCTTCCGCCCGACCGAATTGAAACCGCGGATATATTTTACGCGAATATGCGCCGGAACACGCAATTACGGACCGTCGAAAACTTTGGAATGCGCCAATCATTTGCAAAACACAAAAGCGGCCTGATGGTACCGGTTGAAATTTCGATATCCATCAATCGGGAAACCGACGGTCCGCTTTTGGTCGCCTATATCCGTGACGTCACGCGTCGTCAAAAAACCGAGGCGGACTTGATCGAGGCTCGCGACCGCGCAGTTGAAGGGGAACGCCAGAAAACCCGCATGATCACCGTAATGAATCATGAAATGCGGACGCCCCTGAACGGCATTCTGGGCACGCTGGACCTGCTGAAGACAACCGGCTTCGATGACCACCAACGAAAGCTACTGAATGCGATGGACCATTCATCACGGTTGCTGTTGCACCACGTGAATGACGTGCTAGAGGCAACGCATGCCTATAGCAGCCAGATTAACCTTTCACTTGCGCCTTTTGATCCGGAAAAAGAACTCAGCGAACTACTGGACGGTATGCGCGCTGCTGCAGAAAAGCGGAACAACAGTCTAACGTTAGAATGCTTCTGTGCCGACAACCGGCTGCTGAATGGTGATATCGTAAAAATTCGTCAAATCATCGTCAATCTTGTCGGCAATGCGATCAAATTCACGGAAAATGGTCAAATCAGCGTTCAGCTGGACCGGATCCGCAGTGATGGGACGATCGAAATTCAGGTCAGCGATACCGGCGTCGGAATCGCCGACGAGGATATTGATAAGATCTTTGATGAATTTGTAACTTTGGGCTCTTTTTACGATCGCAAAGCCGAAGGTACCGGTCTAGGCTTAGCAATCGTCAAACGATTGGTCAAGGCAATGGACGGCGCCATCGACGTTGTCAGCGAGCCAGGCGAAGGGACCGCATTTACCCTGCATCTGAAACTGGACATTGCCACTATGGCAGACGTAACTGAAGCGCCGGAGTTATTGCCGTACCAAAGCCATGCTGGCCGCCAGATTCTTTTGGTAGAAGACAATGAAATTAATCGGCTGGTCCTGAAGGAAATGTTGAAGCTGTTCGGATGTGTTATCACCGAGGCTGTCGATGGCATCGAAGGTATCAAGGAAGCCGAGCGCAAATCCTATGACCTGATACTGATGGACATCAGCATGCCGCGCATGAATGGCATCGATGCTACGGCCCATATTCGCGGGGGGCGTTGCAACGTGACAACCCCGATCGTCGCGCTGACCGCACATGCCATGCCCGAGGATATCAAACGTTTCCGTGTTTCAGGGATGCAGGATGTCCTGATCAAACCACTTAACCGGACAGGACTAAGGCAGATCCTTGATCGTAATTTAATGCCTTTGCCAAAAAATGATTTTTCTGCCAATTCAACGTCGCAGGAACTGATTGGTGTCTTAGGTCCTGTGGCAGCCACAAAGCTTAAAGAAAAAGCCAATGTCGAAATTAGCGAAGGTTTGACACGCCTGACAAATTTTCACACCGATGAAACTGCGTCTCAATTGGCGCGTCTGGCCCATAAATTGGCGGGCAGTTCTGCAATCGTTGGTTATCACGACATGCAAATCCAGTTTTCTATTCTAGAAAAGGGTTTCAAAGTTGCTAACGACAAAGCAAAATTACACGCTATGCAAAAGGCAGCAGACATATTGCGCGATGACTTTTTTTCGAACAAAGTAGATAAAAGATCTGAGAATGGCACAGATCATTTAAAGGATTAGACAGTGCGTATTTTGATAGCCGATGATCATGAATTGGTAAGAGATACAATTGTCGCATTTCTGAAAAATGATGGCTTTGATTATATTATAAGCGCAAATTGCCTACCAACCGCATCCCAAGCAATTGCAACAGCAGTTGACAAAAATTTTGATGTTATCCTTTTGGACTACGATATGCCGGGGATGAATGGCCTGGCTGGTCTTACGCAAATTCAGGAATTGTCCCCGAAATCACATGTGGCCCTGATATCAGGGTCGGCATCGCCGACAATTGCACGGCAAGCCCTTCAAGCCGGTGCAAAAGGGTTTTTACCAAAAACAATAAGCGCAACGTCATTGGGTGTCGCAATTCGGCTTATCGCTTCAGGGCAGGCTTTTATCCCCTATGACTTTCTGGCGCGTGAAAACATAGGACCAATCGACAATTTAACAAATCGGGAAACGGAAGTTCTCAGAGGATTATGCGAAGGACATTCCAATAAAGAAATGGCAAACAATCTCTCGCTAGCAGAAGTCACAATCAAGCTTCATGTGAAGACATTATGTCGAAAACTTGGTGCATCAAATCGCACACAGGCAGCTTTGATCGGTATGGAAAAGCTTCGATAAACATAGCGCTTTAGCGGAGTATATGGTCGTGAATTGGGAATGGGTTTTCATTAAAATCCGACACATTTACGCAATTTATCTCTCCGACATTTTTTTGACGATGATACGGATAGCCTTGCGGAGTTTATCTCACCGGATCTTTCGGCTTTGGCGGGCCTGACGGGGGATCGACGCGAACCGGGTCACCAGTACGAATGGGCGTGGTTGCTGGGGCGCGAGGCGTCTTTCAGCGGCGATCAGAGCAGTTGGGTGACGGGACGGCGGATGGTTCGCTTTGCAGAGAGTTTCGGTCGTGCGCCTTGCGGCATTCTGGAGGGTGCGGCCTATGACGCGGTATTTCCGGATGGTCGGGTGATGGACGGCAGTTTTCTTCTGTGGCCGCAGACCGAGGCGATCAAGGTCTATGCGATGCGGCACATGGCGGGTGATGCGGGTGCCGGGGAACAGGCGCGGGGGCTGTTATGCGCGATGTTCCGTCACTGGTTTGCGGATCATGCTGTCTGGGTGAACCGTCTGGACAAGACTGGCGCGGTTGTCTGGCCCGAGGCCTTGACGCGTTTGTTCTATCACGTTCTGCTTGCCTTGACGGAAGGTGCGCGTGCGGGTCTGTGGCCTGGTTTTACCGGCTTTCCGGATGCTTGAGTCCCGATGTGTTTCTGTATCGGAGTTCATGTAGGTTTAGATGCCCTGTTTGATCGGGGCATTTCCGGTTTTTTTGTGGATTTGTTTGGAATGCAAGAAGCCCGCGGCATTTGCTGCGGGCTTTTTGTGATCTGGTTGCGGGAGTAGGATTTGAACCTACGACCTTCAGGTTATGAGCCTGACGAGCTACCGGGCTGCTCTATC
>NZ_QQVY01000005.1:35000-36244 GCF_003590715.1 Paracoccus sp. JM45 | reverse complement strand
GATGCTTGAGTCCCGATGTGTTTCTGTATCGGAGTTCATGTAGGTTTAGATGCCCTGTTTGATCGGGGCATTTCCGGTTTTTTTGTGGATTTGTTTGGAATGCAAGAAGCCCGCGGCATTTGCTGCGGGCTTTTTGTGATCTGGTTGCGGGAGTAGGATTTGAACCTACGACCTTCAGGTTATGAGCCTGACGAGCTACCGGGCTGCTCTATCCCGCGGCCATATTTGTCCTGATCGGGTTATTGTAACATCGTTCGAGAGATATGCGTTTCTTACCAAGTCTGGCGGTGACCTACTCTCCCACGTCTTAAGACGCAGTACCATCGGCGCAGCGGCACTTAACGGCCGAGTTCGGGATGGGATCGGGTGTTTTGCTCGCGCTAGGGCCACCAGACCGGGAAAGAAACGCTCAGCGTTGGCGCTTTTGAGGGCGCTTTATGTTGTCCAAGGATGCATTGGAGGAAGACAAAGTCTGTCTTCTTCCGGATCAAATCAAGCCTATCGAGCCATTAGTACCGGTCAACTGAATGCATTACTGCACTTACATCTCCGGCCTATCGACGTGGTGGTCTTCCACGGCTCTCAAGGGAGACCTTGTTTTGAGGGGGGCTTCACGCTTAGATGCCTTCAGCGTTTATCCTGTCCGTTCATAGCTACCCAGCACTGCCGTTGGCACGACAACTGGTCCACCAGTGGAACGTCCACCCCGGTCCTCTCGTACTAGGGGCAGCTCCTCTCAAGTCTCCAACACCCACGGCAGATAGGGACCGAACTGTCTCACGACGTTCTAAACCCAGCTCACGTACCTCTTTAAACGGCGAACAGCCGTACCCTTGGGACCTGCTCCAGCCCCAGGATGAGATGAGCCGACATCGAGGTGCCAAACGATGCCGTCGATATGGACTCTTGGGCATCATCAGCCTGTTATCCCCAGCGTACCTTTTATCCGTTGAGCGATGGCCCTTCCACTCGGGACCACCGGATCACTATGGCCGACTTTCGTCTCTGCTCGACTTGTCAGTCTTGCAGTCAGGCTGGCTTCTGCCATTGCACTCAACGACCGATTTCCGACCGGTCTGAGCCAACCTTCGCGCGCCTCCGTTACTGTTTAGGAGGCGACCGCCCCAGTCAAACTACCCACCACGCAGGGTCCCGGATCCGGATAACGGACCGCGGTTAGACATCAAGAGTGCGAAGGGCGGTATCTCAAGGATGGCTCCACGAGAACTAGCGTTCCCGCTTCA
>NZ_QQVY01000005.1:0-30000 GCF_003590715.1 Paracoccus sp. JM45 | reverse complement strand
CATCGCAGTTGCTTTTGCCGCTTTTGCGCCGTTGAACGGCAGCGGCCCGATACGCGCACCGGTAATGACCACATCGCCTGCTTTAAGCGATCTGCCTTGGGTGCGGGCGTGACCTGCAAGCCAGACCAAAAAGTCCAGTGAAGGCATCAGCGGGACCGCCACTTCGGTTGCGACGACCCCGGTGTTATCCAGTGTCAGGGTAATATCGATCCGGTCGGGCAAACCATTCTGCCATCCCTCGATCGACTCTCCCAACACCACACCCGCCGATCGGAAACCGTCTGCCATTCCCTCAAGCGAGGTGAAACCTGACTCCGGCGATAAGCGGGATGCGATCAGTTCGAATGCAAGGCAGATATCGGCAATTGCCGCCATCGGATTGCCCGCGGCAGGTTCGCCGGCAAGGATCAAAGCGGTTTCGACCTCGACCGCAGCATCATCTGGCAGGGATACAGTCGCGCCGCTGTCATGCAGGGTCCGGTGCGGCAGAACCGACGCCTGACGCGTCTCACCGTCCAGCAAAGCCATCTTCCAAAGACCACCTGTATCACCAAGACCCGCCAACACAGCTTCCTGCACGGCATAGGCATCTGCGGGCTGTGCCGGTTTGGGGTCAAGCGCAGTCGGGCGCGGGCCGCCATTCCAGGCGTCCAGCAAAGGGGCGGCAGCTTTGGCAGCGTCGAAATCAGACGTCATAAATTCTCTTTCCGGATCAGATGGGCCATCGCGGCCACGGGGATGATGGCGCCGCGATGGCGCACAACGATTGCGGCCAGTCGCGCGGCGTCCTGAATGCTGGCTGCGACTGTCGCGCCATTTCCGCGTGACGCCAGCCATGCGGCATTGAAGCTGTCACCGGCACCGGTGGTGTCCACTGCGGTGACCGCCGGCGGCAATTCGTGGCAATCGAATGTCTTGCCACCTTCCGGTCTATACAGAACTGCCCCCCGCCCCGAGGTCAGGACAACCTCGGCGTCGGTCAGGGTCATCAGGAAGGTCATTGCGGCGTCTGGCGTGGGGACATCAAAGCACGCGGCAATATCCGCGGATGAGGGCAATACGACCGAGGCGATGCCCGCTGCAGCGCCCAGCACGCTGCTTGCCGTTCTTGCATCGGACCACAATACGGGACGATAATTGGTGTCGAAAACAACCTGCGCCCCTTCGCTGCGCCGGCGCGCCAGGGCGTGCAACAGGTTGACGCGGCCTTTGGGGTTCAGCACCGCCAACGCCACGCCCGACACATACAGCACATCGGCGCGGTCCAGATCCGCGACATTGACAGGCTTATCGAAATGGCTGCGATAGGGGGCCTGTTCGCGCCAATAGGTGAAACTGCGTTCCCCGTTTTCATCGGTGGCAATAAAGCTGAGGCCGGGGCGGGCATTCGGGCGCTGTGCCAGCGTCGAGATATCGACCCCTTCCTCGGCGATGGTTTGGCGCAGCCACAGGCTTTGCGGATCATCGCCCAGACAGGACAGATAGCCCACCTGCCCTGCCCCCGTCAGACGCGCCAGATAGATTGCGGTATTCAGTGCATCGCCCCCCGCCCGCCTTATAAAGCTGTCGGGGGTGTCCGGAGCGGTCGTGAATTCGACCAATGGCTCTCCTATGCACAGGTACCGCATGTTACAGATCGACCGGCGTTGGCAAAGGCCGGCCCGCGACATGGGCGTCGATATTGTCCAGCACCAGCTGGGCCATTGCGTGGCGCGCCTCGGATGTGGCGGATGCGATATGCGGGGTCAGGACGCAATTGGGGGCCTCCAGCAGCGATTGCGGGACCTGCGGTTCGGTATCGAACACATCCAGACCGGCACCGGCAATCCCGCCCGACTGCAGCGCCTGCGCCAGTGCCTGCGTATCAATGACCGGACCCCGTGCGACATTGATCACCAGACCATCTGAACCCAGTGCCGCCAGAACCTGTGCATCGACCAAGCCGCTGGTGTCGCTGCCACCGGCGGCAGTGACGAACAGCACATCGCAATTCCGCGCCAGCGCCACAGCGTCGGCGCAATAGATGTCCGGCGCGTGCGGCTTTTCGCTGCGCGCGGTATAGAACACCTGCATCCCCAGACCGCGCAACAGATCGGCCAGCTTGCGACCGATCCGGCCATAGCCCAGAATCCCCGCACGCCGGTCCAGCAGCGACCGCCCCAGCCCCAGCTTGCGATGCGCCGCCCATTGGCCCGATCGCACAAAGCGGTCGCCCTCGGCGATCTGGCGCGAACAGGCAAGGGCAAGACCCAAAGCCATCTCGGCCACGGCCAGTGACAAGACATCGGGGGTCGAGGATACGGCAATACCGCGCCGTTTGGCCTGTGCCAGATCCAGCGCGTCCAGACCGACGCCATTGACGGCAATCATCTTCAGGGCGGGCAATTTCGCCATATCTTCGCCGGACAGGCCCAGATTGCCCGCGGTCAGGACGATCGTCACATCGGCGGCATCATCGATATCACGAACGACGTCATAATCGCGGGCCAGACGATCCCCCATTCCGGCGGGCTTCAGATCGGCAAGGGCCAGAATGCGCAGTTTGCTCATGCGATCTGCCCCAGAAAGTTTTTCAGACGTTCATTGACCGGATTGCCGAAGAAACCCTCGGGGGCGTTTTCCTCGACGATGATGCCCTTATCCATAAAGATGACACGGTCAGCCACCGCGCGGGCAAAATCCATTTCATGGGTCACGCAGATCATGGTCATGCCTTCGCGGGCCAGATCGATCATCGTATCCAGCACCTCTTTGACCATTTCGGGATCAAGGGCGCTGGTGGGTTCGTCAAACAGCATGATGCGCGGCTTCATGCACAGCGCCCGCGCAATGGCGACGCGCTGTTGCTGACCGCCCGACAATTGGGCGGGGTATTTATCGGCCTGTTCGGGGATCTTCACACGCTCCAGATAAAGCTGCGCGGTGGCTCTGGCTTCCTCACGCGCGATTTTGCGGGTCTTCATGGGCGCCAGCATGCAGTTTTCCAGCACGGTCATATGCGGGAACAGGTTGAAGGACTGGAACACCATCCCGACATCGCGCCGCACCTTTGCCACATTGTCACCACCTGCGGTCAGTTCGACCCCGTCAACGGTGATGGTGCCGGATTCGATTTCCTCAAGCTGGTTGATCGTGCGGATCAGCGTCGATTTTCCCGACCCCGAGGGGCCGCAGATCACGATCCTTTCGCCCGGCTCGACCGTCAGATCGATATCGGTCAGGGCGTGGAAGGCACCATAGTATTTGTTCACGGCGCGCATGATGATGGCGTGTTCGGTCATGGAACGTCCCCTGCAGAAAGACCCGGCCATGACCGGCCGGGCCCCAAGATCACTGTGCGGTTTTCACAAAATCGGGCAGCGGTTCGCCCAGCCATTTTTCATGGATGCCATCCAGCATACCATCGGTCTTGGCCTGTTCGACAAAGGCGTTGACCTTATCCAGCAACGCATCCGACCCGGGCGATACGGCAATGCCCTGCACCTGGCTGGACAGATCGAACTTCTTGTCAAAGCGGTCACCGGTGGCCGCGCCGATCTGCGACATCACGATGTTCGAGGCGCCGATCAGTTTGACCTGACCCGACATCAGCGCCTGTACGGCGGTGGCGTCATCGTCGAAACGGCGGATCTCGGTGCCTTCGGGGGCAACGCCGGTCACGCCGCTGTCTTGCGTGGATGCGCGGGTGACGGCGATGGCCTGTCCGGACAAGCCGGCAGCGTCTGTCACCTCGACCGATGCATCACCATAGACGGCGATGCTGATGCCTGCATAGGGGTCGGAAAAATCGACCTTTTGCGCGCGTTCTTCGGTGACACCCAGCGATGCGACCAGCACATCGACCTGACCCGACAGCAGATAGGGAATGCGGTTCGGACCGGTCACGGGAACGATCTGCGCGTCAACGCCCAGATAGTCCGCCAGCGCCTTTGCCACATCGGCGTCATAGCCGTCGGGCTTGCCCGCGCTGTCCTGAATGCCGAAAGGCGGGAAATCGACCAGCATACCGATCTTGACGGTGCCCGCGCTTTCGATGTCCTCAAGCTCGGCGGCGATTGCGGGGGCGACAAGTCCGAAGGCCAGCGCACTGGCGGCCAATGTCGTAAACAGACGGCGGTTCAGGGTCATGGGTTTCTCCTCCAAGAAAAATCAGCGCGTGATGGCACGGCGCATGCGGGTTTCCATACGGCGGGCCAGAAGCGACAGCGGCCAGCATAGGATAAAGTAAAGCGCGGCCACCGTTCCGAAGACCAGAAAAGGTTTGAAGGTCGCGTTATTGATGATCTGCCCTGCCCGCGTCAGTTCGGTGAACCCGATGATCGAGGCCAGCGAGGTGCCCTTGATCAGCTGCACCAGAAAACCGACCGTCGGCGCGATGGCCAGACGCAGCGCCTGCGGCAGGATTACATGCTGCATGCGGTCACGATAGGACAGGGCCAGCGCGGTCGATGCCTCGGACTGGCCCTGCGGCACAGCCTCGATCGCGCCGCGCCAGATTTCGCCCAGATAGGCGCTGGCATGCAGGGTCAGGGCCACAGCAGCGGCGACCAGCGGGTTGATGGGCAAACCGACGACTGCAAGGCCGAAATAGACCAGAAACAGCTGCATCAGCAGCGGCGTGCCCTGAAAAACCTGAATAAAGCCCGCCGCAATCCGGCGCAGCGATTTTTTGCGTGACGTGCGCGACAGCGCGATGATCAAACCGCCGATCGCCCCGCCCAGAAAGGCGATGGCCGACAGGATCAGGGTCCAGCGGATGGCCGCGACGATGAACAGAACCTCGGTCGATGTGAATTCGCGGATCATGTCAACGGCTCGCGGGGTAAGAGAAGAAGACGCGGCGGATCATTCCGAAGGCCGTGGAAAATGCCAGTGCCAGCAGGAAATATATCACGGTCAGGGTCAGATAGATTTCAAAGCTGGCAAAGGTGCGGGCGTTCAGATCCGCCCCCGCCGAGGCCAGATCATTGGCCGAAATCACCGATACCACGCTGGAAGTCAGCATCAGATAGATGAACTGGCTGGTCAGCGACGGATAGATATTCCGCAGGGCTGGCCGGATGACCACATACCGGAAAATCTGGACAGGGTTCAGGCCAAGTGCGCGCCCCGCCTCGATCTGGCCTTTCGGGATGGATTCAATACCCGACCGGATAATTTCGGTACCATAGGCCCCGACATTGATGACAAGGGCCAGAAGTGCCGCGCTGTTGGGGGACATGGACAGGCCGACCGCAGGTAGGCCGAAATAGATGAAGAAAATCTGGATCAGGAAGGGCGTATTGCGGATCACCTCGACATAGATGTCGATCAACCAGCGCAGGGGTTTTATTCCTGAAGTCTTGCCGACCGCGCCAAGGACAGAAACACCGAACCCCAAGACCATCGCCATCAGGGACAGCTTGACCGTCAGCCAGGCACCATATGCCAGCAGATCAAGGCTGTCGAACACCGGTTGGAAATTGAACTGGTACATCTGCCTCCCCGCGGATGATACTATTCACCAAATTTAGAACGATCTAAAAGTATCTTAAAAATGAAGTCAACGGATTTCGCAGTTGCTGCTTTGGCGCTGCATCAGGACGGGTGCGACAGCCGTCCGCTTGACCGCGACATCCGGATCGGCAAGGCGGCGGACCAGCAATTGCGCCGCCGAAGCCCCGACCTTGCGCGGATGGATCGCAACGCTGGTCAGGGGCGGATGGGTCATCTGTGCGACGGCCAGATCATCCAGTCCGACCACCGCGATATCAAGCCCCGGTTCACGGCCCAAATGCCGCAGACCGACCATCAGCCCTGCGGCCAGAATATCGTTGAAACACAAGATGGCCGTCGGTTTTGTCGGCAGGGCCAGCAGCTGTTGCGCCGCCTGCGCGGCACTTTCCCATTCCAGTTCGCATTCCACAATACCGGCATCACAGGCCCCCGACAGCGCCAGCCCGCGCGCAAACCCCGCCATCCGTTCGTCCCGCGCCGAGGTTTGCGCGGTAACTGACAAAAACGCGATATTACGATGTCCGTGATCGACCAGATGGCGCACCGCCATGACGATGCCCTTGATATAGTCGCCGCCCGCATAGTCGGTCACATCCTTACCGACCTCGCGCAGCGATTGCACCGCCGGCAGTCCCCATTCCCGCATCTGCGTCAGCAATCGCGGGTCGGTGCCCTGCGCGGGACACAGGATCACACCATCGACCCCGTGGCCGCGAAACCGTTGCAGGATGCCGGATTGGCGCTTGGGGTCGTCATGGCTGTTGGCCAGCAGGACGACGCGATCGCCCTCGACCATGACCTGTTCTGCCCCTGACAGGAATTCGGTGAAAAACGGGTTCACCAGATTTGGCACGATCACCCCGATAGTCCGGCTGCTGTTGTTGCGCAGCCGCGCGGCCCCGATGTCGCGGACATAATCCAGCTCCTGCATCAGCTGTTCGACCCGGTCGCGGGTATGCTGCGCCACAAGGGGGGATTTGCGGACCACCAGGGATACCGTCGCCCGTGACACCCCCGCAGCTTTCGCAACCTGATCCAGCGTTACTCGCTTACGTTTCATAGCCTGACCGCTTTCCTGCATCCGTCATCCCGAGCAATGGTAAAAGAGCAATCATGACATAATGAATACTGCGCCCGTAAAGCGCCTTGTCGGTATGTGACGGGCAGAGAGGGAAACGCAAACCGATCCGCCCGTCACGATCATCTACCTAGTTCGTTGCGAAGCAATAGAACAGACCGTCCCCGCCTGTCTGTTGCAATGCCTCCATTCCGCAACCGGCCGAGGGATGCGCCGAATTCCACGCCGTCGGATGATCACCCCCGCCCGTGCGATCATGGTGGCCCACCATCACCGAGCCTTCGCCGCTTGTGGTCCAATTCTCGCAGGCGTTGCCCTCCAGCATTCCCTGCAGGTCCGATCCGGTCATGACATCATGGCGGTTGGGTGTATCGCCACGTCCGTTGATCACCTGACCGGTTTCCGTCAGCGCGGTATCCTTGGTCAGATTGTTGTCTTCGCTGTGCAGCTGGTCGACGTCCTGTGCGATAACGACCCCGTTTACGTTCATCCACGGACCCGATCCGATCCGGTCGCGCGCGTTTTCAGCGCTTGAGGACAGATAGGCCGCCCATGTCTTTCCGGTAATTCCTGCCGCCTCGGCAAGTGTAGTGCAATATGCATCGGCCCCTTCCAGCCCACCCAGATCGGCACCCTGTCCGGGATTGGCGCTGGTGATGAAGAAACCTGCACCGGCGTCTTGCGCCTGCGCCATTACGCTGCCGGTCAGGGACAGGGCTGCCGCCAAAATCATCTTGTACATCATGGATTGATACCTTTGCTGTGGATTTGAATCAGGGCCGTCGCAGACTGTCGTGTCGCGCTGCTTTCCGTCCGGTGCCCGCGCAACCCGTTCGATCAACGGGATACAACAGACCGTTCCGGATATTCACGCGTTGGAATGGATGATGAAATTTTCCGGTGCCGATGTCTACATCCGCAAATCGTGTTCGCCCCGATGCCAAGGTCATGGTGCAAGATGGCCTGCGGCACGCTAGGTTTGCAACCGGACATAAGACCACCCTTCACCGACCGGCAATTTGCGCGCGTTTCAACGCCGAAGACCGACAACCCTTGGGGGCACCTTGACGATGGAACGCAGCTTATGACCCGAAGAACCTTTGCAAGCCGCCAGATGGCCTGCCTTGTTCTGGTGGCGGGACTTGTCCTTGCCACGCTGGGGATGACGAACAACGGGCCCTTCATCAAAGGGGCGAAGGACTATTCGCAGAACATCGCCCAAAGTTCGGCTGTGACCTATCTGTCGCTGCGGCTGATCAACGCCGCAATATCCTTTGCCGAAGAGGTCGAGGTCGGCGGTTCTGTCATTGCCGTCAACGGATCGGCCCATCCTTTCAAAATGCTGGAACCGGTCGATGACGCGGTTGAACGTCTGTCCTCGGCCATATTTCTGGTGGGCACCGTGTCGGGCATTATGACCGTTGTCCTGCCCGTGCTTGGCGGTGCGGCCTTTGTCATGATCGGCACCGCTATGACAGTGCTGGCATTGCTTGATCTAGTCGGGGGAAGGTTTCCGGGCCAAAGCATCGTGTCAGGACTGTCGCAGAATCTGGCACGCCTGGGCGGATTGGCATTTATGGTCGTAATCGCGTTTTCGATCAGTTCATGGTTCGCAGAGGGAATATCGGACAGGGCATGGGGTCAATACCAGCAGACCTTGGCAGATATCGCCAACCAGATGCCCGATCTGGCACAAGACGACAGATTGCTGCCCGATGGGCCCGAATTACACCCGACCGAAAACCCGATCCCGCCCAAGGCTATGGACACCCCGCCCGAGGAAACGGGCCTGTTGGAAAAAGCGATGGACGGTCTGAAATCAGCAGGTGAGGGGGCGGTCAATGCGGCCAGCTCGGCGGCATCAGGTGTCGGACATCTGGCAAGTGGCGCGATCAACGGCGTAAGACAGGCGGCATCATCGGCCAATGCATCCTATGTCAAAGCCAAGGACATCGTTATCGTTCTTTCGACGCAATCGGACGAGCTGGTGCAGGCCCTGATGGGCGTATTCGCAGCCTTCCTGTTCAAGACAGTTGTGTGCCCCGTGTTGATCCTGATCGGCCTTTGGAAACTGGCTGGCAGTTTCGAATTCATGCGCAAGGACGCCCCGCATCGGACGTCCGCGTCATAGACCCCTTGGCTGATGGCAAAGACCGCAGGTCCGTTTATTCCAACGCCATCGCGACGGCAGCCTGACAGTGAAGTTCGGTTGTGGAAAAGACAGGCAGGGATGCATTGCCCGAGGACAGCAAAAGCGGAATTTCGGTGCAGGCCAGAGCGACGCAATCAGCGCCACGGTCGCGCAGGGCGGCGATGATGTCGTGATAGGACTGGCGGGTCGTTTCATGGAATTGGTTCTGGACCAGTTCGGAATGGATGCTGTGGTGGATAAAGGTTTTCTCAGGCTCGGTCAGGGGGACGGTTTGCAATCCCTGTCGCGCCAGACTGTCGGGATAGAAATGCCCCTCCATCGTCGGGCGGACGCCCAGAACCGCGACCTTGCCCATCCCTTGTGCCTTGATCGCCGTGGCAGTGACATCGGCAATATGCAGAACCGGCAGGTCGACCAATGGCTGGATCACGGGCACAAAGCGGTGGGCATTGTTGCAGGCAATGACAATGAAATCGGCCTTGGCCGCTTTCAACGCATATGCGGCATCCAGAATAATCCGACATGCCGCATCTTCGTCTTTGCGATCAACCATTGCCCGAATGTAATCCTGCCGGTTGATGCTTTCCAAAACAATCCGCGCCGAAGCCACGCCCCCGCCAGCCTGCTGCGTCAGTTCGTTCAGGCGTTTGTAATATTCGGCGCTTGCGACCCAGCTTAACCCGCCGATCATCCCGATCTTTTTCAACCTGTCCTCCTGTGCCCAACGATTGCGACCATAGGATGGAATGATCGGCAAACAAAAGCAGGCCCAGCCACTGCGGTTCTTTTGCGCCGTCCTTATTGCACCAAAGCGCAGGCAAGATGCGCCGAGGCGGTCACACCGTCGATCAGCGCGACACCGGATCGGGCGGCCAATGCCGTCCTGATCCCCGACATGCCCGCACATCCAAGAACAACGGTCTGCGCCCCTGCCCGACACGCTGTTTCAAGCGTGTCCGCCAAGCGGTCCACGACGAAACCGCCCCCCGCCTCGACCTGCAAAACCGGCAGTCCCGAGGCAAAAACACCCGCACAGCGATCACCCAGACCATACACCCCGACATTTTCTGAAATAACCGGAACCGAGACATCCAGCGTGGTGATAATCCCGAACTGCCCGCCGTTAAGTGCGGCAACAGACATGGCGGCCTGACCGATGCCGATCACGGGGCAATGGGCTGCGGCGCGGATGCGGGCAAGACCCGTATCATCGAAACAGGCGATGACAATGGCATCGACGGCCTGTGATTCTGCCTGTGGCAGCAACGACAAAAGGCCCGCAACAGCCGCCTCGCCATCGGCGGCCCCCTGTATTGCCTTTGGGCCTGTGTCATTGGTCCAGCCGATAACCTGTGCCTGCGGTGCCGCAGCGCGGGCGGTGGTGACAATACCGTCAGTCATGGAACGGGTCGAATTGGGGTTTATGTAAAGCAGCCGCATGTTCAGCCCCGCCCCCCTGTATCATCGGTCAGGACAACACCACCGGTGGATGCTGTTTTGCGCCAACCGGCTGGTCTTACGGGACGGCTGCGCGTGCGATGCGTGAAACCTTCGGGATACATGTCTGCTTTGTCCCTCAGCTTTGTCCGGCGGCAAAGCAGGCGACGCGACGGTTATGGACATCGGCACGCCGCTGCGGGCGTTCGTGTTTGCAACGCTCGAACGCCAAGGGGCAACGTGGATGAAAACTGCATCCAGACGGAGGAGAAACCGGCGACGGCACCTCGCCGCCCATCGGGTTGCGGTCGCGGTTCGGTACTTCCAGATCGGGGATCGTTTCCAGTAACAGACGGGTATAGGGGTGCAACGGATTGGAAAACAGGTCCGCTGTGGGCTGGATCTCGACGATGCGGCCCAGATACATCACGGCGATGACATCGGCCATATGCCGCACCACGCTTAGATCATGGCTGATGAACAGATAGGTCAGCCCCATATCCTTTTGCAGCTTTTTCATCAGGTTCAGCACTTGGGCCTGAACCGAGACATCCAGCGCCGATGTGGGTTCGTCGCAAACCAGAAATTCGGGGTCCCCTGCCAATGCCCGCGCGATAGAGATCCGCTGGCGCTGGCCACCCGAAAATTCATGCGGAAACTTCGATCCGTCTGTGGCCACCAGCCCCACGATACGCAACAATTCATCCACCCGCGCCGACACCTGATCCATCGGGGTGTCAGGCCGCAATGTGCGCAGGGGTTCGGCAATGATGCGACCTACCCGCCAGCGCGGGTTCAGGCTGGCGAACGGGTCCTGAAAGATCATTTGCAGGCGGTCGCGGTCGCCGTGAAAGCGGATATTGCCCCCCGACGGCGGATGCAGGCCGGTAACCAGTTTGGCAATCGTGCTTTTGCCGCACCCCGATTCACCCACCAGCGCCAGCGTCTGTCCCCGCTGGATCACAAAATCGACGCCATCCACAGCGCGCAGGGTGCGGCGCGGTTTGCGTTCGATCATCCGGTTCAACCAAGGGGCAGATACATCGAAGCGCCGCTCTAGCGCGTCAACCTCAAGAATGGCGTTGGAACGGATGCTCATGCGACGTCTCCTTGAGTTTGCAGCCAACATGCCGCGCCTGACTGTTCGACACCGATCCGCGGTATTTCCTGGTGACATCTGGGCCCTGAATGGGTGCAGCGCGGGTTGAAGGCACAACCGGCGGGGATGGCATCAAGCCGTGGCATGGATCCGGGGATCATCCGCAGTTCCGCGACATCCTTGCGCAGTGACGGGATCGAACCCATCAAACCGGCGGTATAGGGATGTTGCGGACGGCGCACGACGTCATCGACCCTGCCGACTTCGGCCAGACGCCCCGCATACATGACCGCAACACGGTCAGCGGTTTCGGCAATGACGCCCATGTCATGCGTGACCAGCATGACAGCCGTCCCGCGTTCACGACACAAGCGTTTCAAAAGGGCCGTGATCTGCGCCTGAATGGACACATCCAGTGCGGTGGTCGGTTCATCCGCCACGATCAGTTCGGGTTCTGCACAAAGGGCAAGTGCAATGACGATCCGCTGACGCATCCCGCCGGAAAACTGGTGCGGATAATTGTCGATCCGTTCCTCGACCGCGGGAATGCCGACTTCCCGCATCAGGTCCATGGCGCGTTCGCGGGCCTGCGCTTTGGTCAAACGGGTATGCAGCAGGATGGTTTCGGTCAATTGGTCGCCAATGCGGAACAGCGGATTGAGCGAGGTCAGCGGGTCCTGAAAGATCGCACCGATGCGCCGTCCCCGAACGCTTTGCATCGCGCGATCGTCCAGATTGTCGATCCGGTCGCCGGACAGATGGATACTGCCCGCCGCAATCCGTCCGGGTGGTTCAAGCAGCCCCAGAATGGACATGCCGGTCATGGATTTTCCGGCACCCGATTCACCCACGACGCCCAGAATTTCACCGCGCCTGATTTGCAATGAAATATCATCGACAGCGGTCAGCACCCCCCGCCGCGTCGGGAATTCGACACGAAGGTTGCGCACATCCAGCACGATATCGTTCATGGCTTGGCCCTTTCATAGCTGGGGGTGAAGATCGCCGTTATTTCCGGATGGCCCGCTGTCCGGTCGGGATATTTCCGGATCATCCCGTCGAATTGGCACTGGGCGCGGGCCGCATCAGCGGTTTCGTCCATGCCGGGGATGACGCCATCCGCCATCACCTGCCGCCCGTCGATCCAGACGTCACGCACGTCCCGCCCAGAGGCAGAGGTCATTATGCTTTGGACAGGATCGGTGGTTTGCAGGCAGCGCGTAAGATCGATCACGGTGATATCGGCTTTGGTCCCGCAGGCAAGACGCCCTAGGTCGGGCCTGTCCAGCGCCTGCGCCCCGCCAAGCGTGGCGGCGTCGAACATCTGCTCTGACCGGATTTCGGTGCCGCCTGCGGCCAGTCGCGCTGTCATCATCCCGATCTGCATGTTCAGGATCATATCGGCGGGATAGGTATCCGTGCCCAAGCCGATATTAATACCCTTGGCGCGGCACCCCGAAAAGGACCGCAGAATATTGCCATGCCTTGCGGAAACCAGCGGACAATGCACCAACGTCGCGCCCGCCGCCGCGATCAGGTCAAATTCGGCTTCCGTGGCCTGTGTTCCATGCGGCAACAGCCAGTTGGGCTGCAAAGCCCCGATGCGATCCAGCCATGCGATCGGCGCGCAACCGTGCTGTTCGCGCACAAGCCGCAGTTCTGTCGGGGACTGGCTGCAATGCTGGCGCACGGGCACCCCCATATCAGCCGCAATCGATGCCGTGCGCTGCAACAGCTTTTGCGTGCATGTCTCGATCCGGTCAGGGGCGAACATCGCACGGATGCGCCCTTGTGCAGCACCGTCGATGCGGGCGGCGAAATCCGCCGCATCTGCCAGCCCTTTCAGGCCGCGTTCCTCATCGAAGATGGCGCGGATATTGCCTGCCCCATCCGTGACCTGACCGCCGCTGCGATAGGCCGGTCCAAGATAGACCCGCAATCCCAGATCGCGGGCTGCATCGGCGGCCGCGTCGAATTCATCAACCGTTTCCCCCCATTCCCGATAAAACAGGGATGCAATCGGCAAAGCAGTCGTGATGCCGTTGCGGATCAGCTGGGCAAAGGCATGCCGCTTCTGGAAGGCCAGCTCGTCCGTCGAATACATCTCGTAGGGGCCGCTTGCGACATAGCTTTCGGGCCAGACGCGCCCTTTTTTCCATGCCGGACCGTTATCATAACCAAGGATCGTCGTATCCAGATCCGAAAGCGCATCCAGATCGATAAACCCCGGAGAGATCACCGCATGCCCGTAATCGATCCGGCGCGCCACATCGCCTTCGAACCCCGTGCCGACATACAGCACATCACGGCCTTCGATCACCACCATACCGTTTTCATGCACGACATGACGACCATCACGATGCCCGATGACCCAGCGGGCTGTCAAAAGCGTCCGTGCGGCCATCAGGGGGCCTCGATGACGCAACTGCCGTCGCGGGCCGTGACCTTGCCGGCTTTCAGGACCAGCTTGCGGGGGGCATGGGTGACGATTGCTTCGGCCAGCGTTTCTCCCTCGACCAGAACGCAATCAGCGCGGCAGCCGATGTCCAGCCCATAGTCGGCAACCTCCAGAATGGCGGCACCGCCGCGGGTGCAGATATCCAGCGCCAAGGCCATTTCATCATCACGGCGCAGATTGTTTCGCATGCCGACCGCCATGGCTTTTTCCAACATGTCCGAATTGCCATAGGGGCCCCATGTGTCGCGGATGCCGTCACACCCCGCCCCAGTCAGGATGCCATGCGCGTGCAATTCCTTGACCGCCGGAACCGGCGCCGAGGCAGGGGCCGTCGTCAGGATATGGAGACGGTGTTCTGCCAGTTGTTCGTGCAGGCCCGTCACATAGGCCCGATCGACCGCGCCAAGGCAGAAGGCATGGCTGATCGACACCTTCCCTTGCATGCCCAAGGCGACCGTGCGGTCGATGATTTCCTGCATCGAGAACCAGCCAAGCGCGTCACGTTCATGCAGATGGATGTCGACGGGTTTGCCGTGTTTTTCGGCCAAGGCAAAGACCGTATCCAGATGCCCCTTTGGGTCATGTTCCATCCCGCAGGGATCAATGCCGCCGACCAGATCCGCGCCCATCGACAAAGCCTCGTCCATCAGTTCGGCAGTGCCCGGACGGGTCATCATGCCGGACTGGGGAAAGGCCACGATCTGGATGTCGATCATTCCAGCCAGCTTTTCGCGCGTTGCCATGACGCCTTCGATGCCGGCCAGCCCGTGATGCGTATCCACATCGACATGGCTGCGGATATGCGTGCAACCATGCGACATGGCCAGAATGGCATGGCGTTCGCTTTGAATCTTCGGATCAAGCCCAAGCGCGATCTTTACCTCGCGCTCGTTTGTAATCTTGTCGATCAGGCGGGGGCCGACCTCGTTGTGGTACCACGGCAGGCCAAGCAGGGATTTGTCCAGATGGGTATGTGCCTCGACCAGACCGGGGATCAGGATGCGCCCGCCGCAATCGACGGTGCCCGCACCTTGCGGAAGATCTACGACGAAATTTCCGTCCACAATATAAAGATCGGTTGCAGGTCCCGCCATCGGGCGCACGTTTTTCAGGATCATGGAAGTCATCAAAATCACCGCAATTTGGGGTTAAGCGCATCGCGCAGCCAGTCGCCGATCATATTGACCGACAGCACGATCAGGCACAGCTGGATGGACGGAAAGACGACGATCCACCACAGGCCGGAAAACAGGTATTGGTTGCCGATACGGATCAGCGTTCCGAGGCTTGGCTGATCCGAGGGCATGCCGACGCCCAGAAACGACAGGGTCGCCTCGGACAGGATCGCAAGTCCGAAATTCAGCGTCGCGGCCACCATGATCGGGGTCATGCAATTGGGCAGGATGTGATGCAGCATGATGCGCCACGCCTTTACGCGGATCAGCTTTGCCGCCTGCACATATTCCTTCCTTGCCTCGACCATCGCCGAGGCCCGCACGGTGCGCGCGTATTGCACCCATGACGGCACAGCGATGGCAAAAATCAGGATAGGCGCGGCCAGCACATCCTTCAGTCCGGTGGGCAGGGACGCGCTGGCGATGGCCGTGATCAGAATGGCGATCAGGATAAAGGGCATCGACAACAGCACATCGCCGATGCGCATAATTACATTGTCGACCCAGCCACCGAAATAACCCGCCATCAGCCCCAGTGCCAGACCGACGCCCAGCGCCAGAATGACCGAAGCAAATCCGATGATCAGCGAAATACGCGAACCATAAAGGACAGCCGACAGGATATCGCGGCCCTGCGTATCCGTGCCCAGCAGGAACGGCCATTGACCGTCCGCTGCCCATATCGGCGGGATTTCAGAATTCCACAGTTCCAGCGAGGCCAGATCATACGGGTTCTGCGGTGTGATAAACGGTGCACACACGGCCGTCGCGGTCACAAACAACAAGACAACTACGGCAAAAATCGCCGAAGGATGTGACCGGAAGGAAAACCACAAATCGCTTTCGCGAATGCGGCTTAGCCTTGCTTTGCGAACCGGCGTCAGGGTCAGGGCGGGGGGCGTTTCCATGTCGATCTCCGGCTTAGCCATTGCTGCCACCAGCACTGGCAGTATCGTCACGCAGCCTTGGGTCCACCCAGGCATAGGTGATGTCGACAAGGGTATTCAGCACCACGAAAATCAGGGACACGATCATCAGATAGGCCGCCATGACAGGAATATCGACAAAGGTGACGGCCTGAATGAACAGCATTCCCATGCCCGGCCATTGGAAAACCGTTTCCGTCACCAGGGCAAAGGCGATCAGGTTGCCGATCTGCATTCCGGTCAGTGTAATGACCGGCATCAAGCAGTTACGCAGGGCATGCCGCCAATGCACCCGCGCAGCCGGCACCCCGCGCGCACGGGCGAATTTGATATAATCGGCACGCAGGGTCTCCAGCATCTCGGCGCGCACAAGGCGCATCACCAAAGTCACCTGAAAGGTCGAGAGCGAGATTGCCGGCAGCATCAAGGCCGCACGCCCTGAAGGGGTCAGCAATCCGGTCGACCACCACCCGATATCCACCGTCTCTCCGCGTCCGAAGGCAGGAAGCCAGCCCAATGACACCGAGAACGCAAGGATCAGTAAAATCCCCACCACAAAGCTGGGCAGCGACACCCCGATAATAGAGCCAAGCTGCAGGATATTGGCCAACCGCGATTCCCGATAGACCGCGGTAATCACGCCCGCCGGAATACCCACGACCAGCGATATGACGGTGGCCACCAGCACCAGCTCGAACGTGGCCGGAAAGCGTTCCTTGATCAGCACCATCACATCTTGCTGGTTCCGATAGGAAATTCCGAAATCACCCTGCACGGTATCCGTCACGAACCGCGTATACTGGGTGATAAAACTGTCGTTCAGACCCAACCGTTCGCGCAGTTCGACACGATCCGCCAAGGTGGCCTGTTCGTTCACCATCATTTCGACCGGATCGCCGAAGAACCGGAAAATCACAAAAGCCAGAAGCGCGACTGCCAGCATAACGAAAGCAGCATTGGCGATGCGTTTAAGTAAAAAGGCAATCATCGCGAACCTCTGTGCCTTGGGGAATCACGGGCATGTCACACCTGTTCTTTTGCTAAAATCCGATCTGCCGGGGGATTATGGCCCCCGACAGGTTTGCGGGATGCCGGCCTCAGGATTCACCGTCCATACGGGCGAACCACAGACGCGGCTTGGCATCGGGGAACAAAGGCATCTCGGCGACGTCATCGGTGATGGCCCAAGCCATCGGCTGCTGGTGCAGGGGGATCATGATAATCTCGTCCTTCACCATCTGCAGCGCCTTGGTCTGCAAAGCCAATCGCGCATCAAGATCCAGTTCACTGCCCGCAGCGTCGATCAGCGCGTCCAGTTCGGGAAAGGACCAGCCGCCCCAGTTAAAGACACCGGCATTGCCGTCTTTCGTGTGGAAGATTTGCAAAAGCGGGGAATAGCTGTCCAGCAATGGCAGCGTTGCCCAACCAAGGGTATAAAGATCGGTCTTGCCATTGGTGCGTTTGGGCGATTGCACGGCGCGCGGGGCCACATCCAGTTTTGGCGACAGGCCGATCCTGCTCCACATGGATGCAATGGCCTGACAGAACTGTTCTTCGTTCACCAATCCGTCGCTAAGACAGTTGAATTCGAACTCCAACCCTTCGGGCACACCGGCATCCGCCAGAAGCGTCTTTGCAGCATCCGGATCATAGTCCGGCAATTCGTCCAGCGCCTCGACATAGCCGGGGATGGGCGGGGCCACGGTGGCACCTGCAATGCGTGATTTGCCACGCATGACCTTTTGATGGATCAGATCCAGATCGATTGCCTTATACAGGGCCTCCCGCACGTTCTTATCTGTGAAGGGGTTCGGTTCGCCGGTGGTCAGCGTATCGCGGAACGGGAAACCGACCATCACGGTACGCAGGTCAACACCTTCCAGCACCTCGATATTCGGGGCGGCGGCAAGCCGTGGCAAATCCTGCACCGGCGCATCTTCTGTAAAGCTGATTTCGCCTGAAAGCAGGGCGGCCACCCGGGTCGCAGCGCTGCTGACCGGGGTGAATTCGATCCGGTCCAGATTATGTTGGGGTTCGTCCCACCAATCCTTGTTTGCAACAAAAACGGTTTTTGCATCCGGCTGGCGGCTTTCGACAATAAACGGTCCGGTCCCGTTGGCATGATAGGTTGCATAACCTTCGGTGCCCGCGCCAACGTCGGTCGGCATCAGCGCGTCATGTTCGGTCATCCATTCCTTGTCGAAGATATGGATGTTGGTCAGGTCATTCAGCAACAACGGATAGGTGCCGTTCAGCGTAATATCAACCGTATAGTCATCGACGGCCTTCGAAGTGACATAGGCCGGAAGGTTACCCTTCAACGGCGAAGTGTCATCACTGACCCGCGTCAGGGATGCGACGACATCGTCTGCCGTGAACGGATTGCCGTTATGGAAGGTCACACCCTGACGCAGCTTGAAACGCCAGGTGATCTGATCGTCCAGAACCTGCCAGCTTTCGGCCAGCGCGGGTTCGATTTCCAGATCTTTGTTATAGCGGACCAGTCCTTCATAGACATGGTTCAGCACATTGATCGTAAAGCTGTCGCCGAACGAATAGGGATCAAGCGATCCGATATCACGGTTGGCGCCCCATTTCAGAACGTTTTCGGCCTGTGCCGCGCCTGCCAATGAGGCGACTGCTGCTGTTGCAATCAAAAGATGGCGTAATGTCATGCGTTGGTCCCTGTTCAAGGCGATTGTACTTTTTAACCGGCAAGATTGGATACGATCATTAATGCATGTCAGGCAGAATCAGACACGGCAAGCATATTGTATCCAATTGACGCAAAAAATTGTATGCGATACAAATTGTGCGAATATATTGGGCGAGCCGTACCATGAGCGATAACAAGAATACGCTGACCGATGCGGTCCATGACCTGCTGCGCAAGGCAATCATCGAACAGGCCCTGAAACCGGGCATGCGTCTGCCCGAAGATACCGTTGGCGAACAATTCGGCGTCAGTCGTACGATTGTCCGCCACGCATTGGTCCGTCTAGAAAATCAGGGGTTGGTGGTCACATTGCGTAACCGCGGTGCCTTCGTCGCAGAACCATCGCGCGAAGAGGCGCAGAATGTGTTCGAGGTGCGACGCTGCCTTGAAAACGAGGTTGTGCGCCTGTTATGCCAGCGTTTTCCCGAAAACGGATATGACCGTCTGAAAGCGCATGTGCGGCAAGAGGAAAACGTCAGGGGCAAAGATGGCCCTGTCTCGATCCGCCTTGCAGGCGAGTTCCACATCCTGCTGGCCGAACTGACCGGCAATACGGTGCTTGCCCGCTATGTGTCCGAAGTTGTATTGCGTTGTTCGCTGATCATGTCGCTTTATGCACGCAGCCATTCTTCGGATTGTGCAGTCGATGAACATTCGCAGATTATCGATGCTATCCGTGACGGCAATGACAAGCGCGCGATCGGGATCATGGAACACCATCTGGGCGCCGTAGCAGGACGGGCCGCCCTTTCGCCACAAACAGATAGTATCCAATCCATCCTGTCGCACTATGGAAAAGAGCTGAACCAGTGAAGAGGATTGGCAGGTTTTTCCGATCGCTTTCGGTGTCCGCCTGCCGACCTTCAGTAAGCATTGATCTGTGGCGATGTCTTGATGGATCCAATGCATCAGCATGACATCAGACCAAAGCTACATTTTGACGCCTGACTGTTTGTCAGAAGCGAATTTGGTTGTGTCAGCTGAAACCCAATGCACGTTATGGGATTCATATTGGAACAGATAAGCAATCCGAGCGTCTCGTCTTTGACCTTTTCAATATCAGGCGAAGACGAAGATCAATATTGGCTTGCCCTATCAGGGTTCACCTTTGACAGGGCAACCAAATAATCTGGCGTTCGGGAAATGGACATTTGCGGTCAGGCATACCTGCCGGAAGCCGTATAGGCTGACGACCTACCTTGCCGCAGGTCCTGAAATGAAACCATCAAAGCGCGTGACCAGCATTTTTTGACAGGCAGGCTTATACCCAAGCCATAGCCACCTGAAACAAGCGATTATGGACTTGGGAAATGCCAAGCATATTAGCGCCAATGTCCTATTAGGCGTCTAATTAGCCTCGACGGTTTTGATCAGCGTATTGATTTCATCAGCAATAAGCTTGGGATGGTCTTCGGGCGTGAAATGCTTGCCGCCCTCGATCCGGTAGAGCGGCGCTTTCAGGTCTTTGGCCAGACGCTCTCCGTATTCGATCTTCTGGAAATCATCGGCGGCACCCCAGACAAGGCGCGTGGGAATGTTCAGGTTCGGCAATTGGTCTGCGATGGATTTGGTATCCCCGACATCCAGCGATTGTGCCTGACGGACGAAATCGGCGGCACCTTCGTTCCGGTCGTAATGGCCGGAATGGGTGTCAAAGGCGGCTTGTGCGGCCTCTTTGGTTTCGTGACCTTGGGAATAGATCATTTTCAACAGCCGGTGCAGCGATCCGTCGGGGGCGTATTTCAGGATCGAACCTGCCGCAGCAACGCCCTGGATTACAGGCACAGGCCATGAATCATAGGAAATAACATTGGTCAGAAAGATACCGCTGACCATTTCGGGGTGCCGCACCGCGGCCACCTGCACGACGCCGCCGCCAAGGTCATGTCCTGCAAGAACCGCCTTGGTGATGCCTTGGCTGCGCATCCACGCCACAAGGTAATCCGCCTGCGCCGAGATCGAGATGTCGCGGTCTTTCCCTTGCGGGATCGAGGCACCATAGCCTGGCATTTCCCACGCAAGAACGCGCCGGTTTTCGACATGTGGCACCACATCGCGCCACAGCGCGGGGCATGTCGGGATGCCGTGAACCAGAATGACAGGATCACCGGTGCCGGTTTCCTCCCACCGCATTTCGATATCGTCGACTGTCATGGTATGGCTGTTCATGGCGCGACCTCTTTCATTGGGTATGTTCCGTGACAAACCCCTGCCCCGCCACGTTGTTCCAACGGGACCGGACCACCGGCTTCACCATCCTGTCACCCGCCCCTTGCCGCGCCCAATGATGGACACCTGCAAAAAACCATCGGCGGTTGTAACAAACCACCCCGCAGCGTCGTATGGGACCCTAACAAACAAGGATCGATGCCATGATAACCCGCCGCACCTTTGCCTCTGCCGGTTCTGTCGCGCTGCTGGCTGCCTGCGCGCAACAGGGCAGTCAGCAAACGCCTGTTGCGCCACCGCCCGAACCCATTCCGCTGCTGCCTGCACATTACGGGGCCATCACCGATGAACCTTATCCGATTCCGGCAGTGCCCGAAGGCGTTGTGCCCGAACGCCTGTGGCGGCAAGAGGTCGAAAACCCTTATCCCGGTGAAACCGAAGGCAGCCTGATCATCGATCCGGATGCCGGATATCTGCATCTGGTCGGCAAGGACGGCCGTGCAATGCGCTATGGCGCAGGCACCGGCGCTGCCGCCTTTGAATGGAGCGGCACGGCGCGAATGCAATTTCGCCGTGACTGGCCGCGCTGGAAAGTCCCCGCGTCCATGATCGCCCGACGTCCGGAACTGGAACCGTTTTCGGTGGCCAATGGCGGCATGCCCCCCGGCCCCGGCAATCCCTTGGGCGCAAGGGCGCTGTATCTGTTTCAGGACGGTGTCGATACGCTCTACCGAATCCATGGTGCATGCGAGCCTGAGCATCTGGGAAAGCCCGTATCATCAGGCTGTATACGCTTGCTGGATCATGATGTGATTGATCTGGACAAACGCGTCCGCCACGGTGTCAGCGTCCGTGTGCTGACCTCGGCCAAAAGCACAGGCCAAGCCTCGGCCTTGCCCACCGCCGAGATGTGATCGGAAACCCGAACGGGTCAACAGCAACAAGGCGCGGTCCGTTCGGGGGCCGCGCCTGCTTTTTTCCGCCTTACATGGCGGGCAGGATCGCGATGTCGCGGATCACCATGTCCACGCCCTGGATCATACCGGCCTCGGTCGCTTTACCGGTGTCCAGATCAACGGAATACAGCATTGCACCGTTGACCAACCACGCCATGTTTTCCATGCTTTCGGTGGTCTGGATATCAAAGGCATAATTGGCTTCGGGGGCGTCGATCCCCAGTTTACCGATGGCACCAAGCGTGCCGTCGTTGGGCGACACCTGCTGGATGACCGCGACGATGGTCGTGTCGATGTCGAACATGGCGGTGCTTTCGGGTTTGCCATAGCTGTTGATATAGGCGGCAGCCGCGATGGCGGGGGTTTCACCCACATGCATGTCACCTTCTTGCCAATCAAGGCTTCCGTCGACGGTCACGGCGCCGGTATCCACATCGACGCGGTGGTTAGTGGTGCCGGTCATGAAGCGCAGCTTATCGGCCATCGGGTTGAAATCGACGATGACGGGCATATCACCAACGGGCAGCGCCGTGTCCATTTTGGACATCTCGGTTGCCTCGCCCGTGGCGGTATCGATGCTGACAATGGTCATATCCGGTGTCACACCGACCAGCGTATTGTTCGAGGGACGCAGATCAAGACCCAGCAGACTGTCGACGCCGGTTACGTCCATACGGCCCGACACCTCCAATGTCTCGGTGTCGAACATGATCAGCGTCTTGTCATCCACAAGGGCAACAGCCGGTGCGGCAGCAGCGGCGGACAGCGACAGGGTCAATGCGGTGGTCGAGATGGCGGCGATACGAAGCATGGCAATTTTCCTTCGGCGAAATTCAAAAAGCACGGCGTTCGTCGCCGTCCATAAAACCGAAGACACGGGGCCACCGTATTTGGATGCAGTTTTTCAGCAGATTTATTTTGCATCCGGCCATGACAGGTCTGTGTCTTCTCTTTTGAAAGGGGCGACGCTGTGCCAGAAAATACATTCTTCATTATCGTGCCCGCAGGGGCATTGCCCCGAATGCGATGGCCTGCGGCAGCGCCGTCCCGATACCGACAGAAGGATCGTATTTTGACGGAACAAGACAAAGCCACGGCTTTGCGCAAGGCGCTTCTGGATTGCGCGGCAGGTGACAACAGCGGCGTGACCACCATCCTTCAATGTGAAGGCCCGCAGCTGCTGGGCGTCGCCTATCGCATTCTGGGTCGCCACGATCTGGCCGAAGAAGCATTGCAGGATGCCATGCTGCTGGTCTGGCGCAAGGCTGTGCAATTCGACGCGGCCCATGGTTCGGCACGGGGGTGGATCTATGCGATCCTACGCAACCGTTGCCTGAACATCCTGCGCGACGGCAAACGGCTTAGCATTCTATCGCCAGCCGATCTGGCCATATTGCAGGAACACCGGCAAACCGTGGTCCCGACCGAGAATTGGGAACTGCTGGCCGGACCCAGCCGCCTGCGCGACTGCCTGAAGGGTCTGGATGATTCTAGCCGCCAAATCATCCTGCTGGCCCATGTCGCAGGCTTCAGCCAGTCCGAAATTGCCACGCGGCAGGACATGCCGCTGGGGACCATAAAATCGCTGATCCGTCGGGGTTTGCACGCATTGAAGGAATGTCTGACATGACCCCGCTTTCAGACGAGATTGTCGCACTGTCCGATGAATATGTTCTGGGCCTGCTTGGCGGGACCGAAACCCTGCTGATCGAGGAAGTAATCACCCGCGACGCCGAACTGGCCAGACGTGTGGGAAAACTGCGCGACCAGATGCTGCCGCTGGACCAATCCGCGCAACCGCAAAGCCTGCCTGCAGGGTTTACCGAACAGATCCGCAAAGCACTGCCTGCACAAGATCATCCTGTAAAACCCATACCCGCAAATCTTTCCACAGCCCCGACGCGTTGGCGTCTTGGTGTTCTGGCGGCATCTGTGATCGGGCTGGCAATCGGAATAGGCGCTGCAAGCCTTCGGCCATTTCCAGAACCAAGCGTTGTGGCTGTGCTGCTGGATGCACAGGGCGTACCGCAGGCCGTCATTGATGATTATGGCAATGATACCGCATTCGTCCGGTTCGTCAGCGATATTAAGGTTCCGACCGATCGCACCTTGCAAGTCTGGACATTGCCGTCACAGGAAATGGGGGCAACCTCGCTTGGCACGCTGGATGATACGGCAGCCACACGTCTGCGTTTCACCGATCTGCCGACGCCGAATGCACAACAGCTGTATGAGGTGACGATGGAGCCATTGGGCGGATCGCCGACCGGACGGCCAACCGGTCCGATTGTCGGCAAGGGGCTTGCCGCATCCCAGATATAAAAACGGTGCAGACCATCTGACCGGCCCGATTGGCAAGAGACATCGGAACAGCAAAACGCCCGACGAATCCGGTTCGTCGGGCGTTTTGGTATTTTGCGTTTTTCGGTTGACCATATCCTGCAGGACGGTCTGCACCGGATATCAGCGCTTTGCCTCGGCTTCTGCGGTTTCCAGAACCTCGTTCGCCGATGACTTTACCTGATTCAGGGACGTCTTCGCGGCATCACCCAAACGCTCGATGTTTTCATCAACCTGGTTTTTCGCTTCGGCCATCGCTTCTTTCGAAACGTCACGCAGCTTGGACTTTTCTTCGTCATAGATGCGTTCGGCTTCGGCGAACAGGTGATCACTATGTTCACCCATCAGGTCGTCTTCGGCACGGGTCCGCGGCGCTATGGCACCGATTGCCGCCCCGATGGCCAGCCCAAGGGCACCGACCAGCAACGGCTGCTTGTCATAAAGGTCGCCGATCTGGCTGCGGCCACGCTGCGTGGCGTTCGAAACTTGGTCATAGGCGTTCATGGCGTGCTCCCTTGCGGTAACGATACGTTCACGGGCAGATTCCGACATATTGTCGGTGCCTTCCGACAGACGTTGGCGCAGGTTCTGGATCTGGTCTGCGGCAGTGTCACGTCCTGCCTTGACCTGATCGCTTACGGCACCGACTGCACCGGATGCTTTGTCGGCCAATCCTAGACCGGAATTCTGATCCGTAGTGCGGGATACTTGCGGTCCTGAAATGGTTTTCGCGCGTTTGGCCCATTCCGGCAGACGGCCTGCGGCGCGAAGCGTGCCGGATGTCTGCCCTTCTTGCATCGGCGCATAGGCCGTCGAAGTGCCGCGCGACAGGTGAAGGTCGGCTTCGCGGTTGTGACTGACTTTAACAGCGTCATTGCGGCCAAGTTCGGGCTGTGCGCGACCGTTACCGAAAATCAACCATGCAAGACCGATGCCGGTCACTGCCAAGGCAATCGGATTCTTTTTAACCGAATCCGAAACGGAACGACCGATTTCATTGCCATGTTCACTGAACTGGTCCGTGAACTGACGCGCGACATATTCGACAGAAAAGCGGTTTTGCACCTCGTCCAATGTGTCGCTTAGACGATGACGTTCACGTTCGATATCGCTTTCGATCTCAGCGGGACTACGGGTATCAGCGGTCATGATACGTCTCCTTGATAACTTCAGCGTCGCGTTTGACATTGCGAGCGGTGCGGGTCGGCGCAAGGTTCGTTGCTTTCAGATCCTTGGTCCCCTTCGAGACCATGATGAAAGCTACTACTGCCAGAACACCGCCAACGATCAGGGCAGCCCACCCAGCTTCAATGCCAGCCTCTGTCAACGCTGCGACAAGTGCAGCGGACAAGACGTTCAATGCAGTCAATGCGATCACAACAGCACCGACCAGCATGCCGATAGCGATGGCAGCTTTCTTGGCATTCTCGCTGATCTCGGCGCGGGCCAGATCGACCTCATTGCGGACCAAAGAACTGACATGGCCCATTGCATCGCCTAACAAGCCGCCGGTGGATTTAACCTGATTATCCATCGTTCAAACCTCCGGCTACGGGGGTGCGGGTTTGGGTATAGGGCGCGGTAACAGGCTGCGGTGCCGTTGCGGGCCGGACTGCAGGCGCATTGCCTGCGGCATAGCTGTTACTGGACACAGAGGACCCGTGATCGGTTGCCTTGCCAAAGCGCGATGCGACCAGTCCCAGCAGAACCGAACCACTTAGAAAGACCACCGGATTGCGCCGTGCAAAATCACTGACATCCCGTGCCAGTTCCGAAAAATCCTTATCCCGGATCGTGTCCGAGAAATCGGCCAGACCGTTCGACAGCTGACGGAACGTCCGCGATTGCGGGGAATCGTCACGCAACTCATCTGCTGCCTTGCGCAACGCCGACGCGACGCCATCGACTTCATTCGCAGCTGTGCTTTTGGCGCTATCTGCGCGGTCAACAACGGCTGCCTTAGCGCTTTGCGTCAGGTTTTCAGCAGTGTCTTGCACATTTTCCACCGCTTGTTGCGCGGTGCGGGTGGCATTTTCGCGTAGGGACGGATCAGTCTTGGTGGTATGTTCCATGATAGGTCCTCCTGATTAAAAGGCGAGGTTAATGATTGCCAGAACGATCACGATCAGACCGATCAGATAAAATATGCTTGTCATGACAAACTCCAATTCGACGTTCTGGATTTATCCATTTATATTGATTGGCCGATCCAATATTTTTTATTCTAGACCACCAAATTCTCTGGTATTAAAATGAATTCGGACCCGATCAGGTTCCAAATTAATTAATATAAATGTTGCTTTCGACAGCTTGTAAATATAAAAAGGCGCCCCGCTAAAGCGGGGCGCCTTTTTTATCGGTTAACAGCATCTTACAGCGTTAATTTTGATGCCATTTGTAACCCTTAGCGGGGCATCGGCGTATCGGTCTGGACCAGATCGCGGTCATCTTCGACCTCGACCTCGGTATGGCGGACAGTGTCTCTGACCGTTTCGGTTTCAGTCTCGGCACGACGCTTCAGGTCAATTTCTTCGACCACCCGCGCTTCTTTCGAAATCACCGCTTCCTCTGCAGTTTCTTCTGCTTCGATCGTGCGATCCTGGAAAGCTGCGGTTCCCGGCTCGACCGCACGGTCTACCGGTCGGCGTTCCAGTTCGACACGTTCGGATTGCAGTGCGATATCCTCGCTGACCTGATCCTCGACCACATACGAGCGGACACGGACGCGTCCGTGGCTGACATCGCGCTTGCCAATCCGCAGGCTTTCCTCGATGACTTCGATCTTGTCGTCGGTAAGCGCAGGATCAAGCTGTGGCTGTCCGGCAGACATCGCATTTGTATGAACGCCGGTGTCAGTGGTTCCTGCCATGCCAGCCGCGGGGGCGGTATCCCAACCTTCGGCGCGCCATGTATCGCTGCGGGCATCCATATCGACTGCGTGATCATTATCCAGCAAAATCAACGCCTGATCATAATGTTCAGCTGATACGCGTGCGGTCAGCAGGTAACCGCCGCGGCGCAGGCCTTCGTTATAGACACTGCGGTCTTCTTCACCCAACAAAAAGTCGCTAACGGATTCAAAGAAACCTTTTTCTTCGTACTGGCGACCGGGTTCATTGGCATCTGCACCATCGACGATCTTGATGTCGCTGACAGGGACGCCAAGGTCGGTCAGTTGCTGCAGATGTGCGTCGGCTGCAGCGCGGGTTTCATAGAATGCAGTGACGGTACGGTTGTTTTCATAGTCCATGATAGGCTCCTCAAACGGGTTTATGGATCGCATTCGGGTCGGCTATTTCGTCATGTGTAACGTCGGATACCTGTCGACGGCGGGTGACCGGTACACGCACATCCTCGACCGAAGTCGTTGTCCTAATGTGCACTTCCTCGACCAGTCGAAGCCGCTTTTCGACAAAGAGATACTCCTCAAACACGGGAAGAATCTTGGTGTGCCCTTCCGTTCGCGGGGTGGGCACGGGTTCATCCGGGGCAAGGTCGCGGCCGATCGGAACACGGGTGACATCCACCTGATGCCTGTCCAGTTCGGCTTCGACATTATCCTCAATAATTTCGGTGCGGGTTGTGACCCGCGTGCGCCCCGTCACAACGCTTTGCTTGTCCACGTTAATCGTTTCTTCGACCAGAGGTATTGTCGTTTCCGGTCGAAAGTTATTATCCGCGGTCATGTTATGACGCCCTATTATATCCGGCCTTATTTGGCCAAAATGCGATATTCCAACAGCTGCATCGTTTTATTGGCTGTTCGGAATAAAAACCGTTTGTCAGGGTAATATGTTCCGGCAGTTAACATATATTACCAGTGCAACGCGGGTTGCATCCACACCGGTCACATATCCAGTATCGGCGAATTAACGCCTGCCTGCTTTCCGGTCCGTCCATGCCATCAGTGCAGCCGCTGCAAACATGCCAAGAACAGGCGCATTCAGACGCTTGCGCGGTGCAGTCTGTGCACTTGGATTGTCATTGCCTTCTTCTGCGCGGCGGGCCTTGCTACCGTCAGGACGTGTATCTGCCTTGACCGCCCCGCGCTGGCCTTCCGGGATGGCAGGACCCGTGGTGGTGTCCTTGCGGGTCTGGTGTTCGATTTCCGCGTTCAGTTCGGCACCGCCAAGAATAATGAAGGCAGACAGCCATAACCATGTCAGCAACACGATGACGCCGCCAAGCGTGCCATAGGTTTCATTGTAGCTGCCGAAGTTCTGTGCATAGACCGAAAACGCCACCGTTCCTGCCAGCCACAAAACAGTCGAGATGACCGCCCCCGGGCTGACCCAACGCCATTTGGGATTTTCACGCGACGGGCCAAACCGGTAAACGACAGCAAGCCCAAGCATCGTCAGAAACGCCAGCAGCGGCCATTGCAGCCACAGGATCAGCGTCTGCAGCGTCTCGGGCAGCCCTAGAAAGCTGACGACTGCCGGTCCCACAATGATCACCCCGAAGGCCAGAATTAGACCGAAGATCAGAAATACAGTCAGGGCGACACCCGTCCCGTAAAGCGCGACAATCCCCCGCGTCTCGTCTTCGTCATAGGCGACGTTCATCCCCTCCATCAGGGACATCATGCCTTTCGTCGCGCCATAAAGTGCCAGCACAAAACCGATTATGGCCGCAAAACCGGTCGCTGTGTCATTGCCCCCCGTGACCTGATTGATCTGGTCCTGAATGATCGAAGCAGCATCGCTTGGCAGAACCGAAGTGATTGAATCCAGCTGCCCCGCGACATCCGACGGGCTTAGGAAAAAGCCTGCGATTGACACAAGCGCGCCCACTGCAGGGAAAATTGCCAGAAGACCGAAAAATGCGACCCCCGCAGAAACGACAGAGACGTGGTCATTCGACACCTCGGCCTTCACCCGAAGCAGAATGTCCCACCATCCTGCGCGCGGGATCTCGGCCGGGCTATCGGCCGTTTGTCCGTGGGAAGGGTTCGTCATGAAAAGCACTCCTTGCGACCTGATTGCAGGTGCAACGCATGCTGTCATAATTGGTTCGTGGGAAACCGCTGCTTATCCTATTGATAAACATTGACTATACGCCACAAAGATTGATGGCCCGGGGTCGACTGTTCGGCGTAGGGAACAGGTTCAGTGATGAAAAACAAGCGTTTGTGTTTTTCTGTTACTGGTCATCCTTGCCACGTTTGGCCACCGCATAGCGCTCAAAAACATCGTGCAGGTTCAGGATCAGGAAGGTAATGCCCGCCAGAAAGGCAGCCTCTTTCAGGTATCCCAAGCCACAAGCGACACCGATCGCGCCCGCCCCCCAAATTGCCGCGCCACTGCCCACACCGCGCAAACGGTTGGAATCGTCGCTGGTCATGATCGCCCCCGCCCCCAGAAAGCCGATGCCACCGACAATACCTTGGATCAGCCGTGTCGGATCAATGGTCATATCGCCGTCATTCGCCGTCGAACTGAGCGAGAAGTTGAGCGTCACAACCATCAGCGCGGCGGACCCCAAGGCCACCAGAATATAGGCATGCGCCCCCAATGGCTTTGCCTTGATCTCGCGGTCGATCCCGACCACCAATCCGCAGGCACCCGCAAAAAGCGTTCTAAGAATGAATTCGGGAAACTCTACCATCACAACAAACCCTTCCGCAGACAGACGCATATCAAACTTCGAACCGCCTGCTTTTGTTTCGGTTCCAAGGGATATCAGGTGATTATGCGTTGCTAACTTGGCGTATAAGTCCCGCCCGGATTAGGGCCCGTGGACAATCATACTTCCCATAGATTTTGATTTCTGATTCAAATCTCCCAAACGGAGGTTGGGATGAACGAGCAGCGCTTTGTGGTGACGGATCGTGTGTGGTGGCGGCTTGAGCCGCATTTGCCGGGAAAAGCCAGCGACGCGGGGGCTACTGCAAATGATAACCGTCTGTTTCTGGAAGCGGTGTTCTGGCGCGTTCGCACCGGGTCTCCATGGCGCGATCTGCCGCCCGCCTTCGGCAACTGGAACAGCCAGTTCCGCC
>NZ_QQVY01000049.1 GCF_003590715.1 Paracoccus sp. JM45 | reverse complement strand
GCCCGCAACGATGCGTTCAGCCTCTGGGCCGATTACACCGCTGAGATGACCGCGTGATCCACGCCCTTCACAGAGAAGCACAATCTGCTGTCAACAACTTGGCAATACCACGCGAACTGCTGGACAGCATTTCGGAAGCCTGCATCGGCAGTGGTGTGGACTTCACCTGGGCTTTCGACACCAGCAATACTGCGCATGCCCGTGACATCATCACCGATACCTGCTGGAAGATTGTCCTCGACCGCGGTCTCGACATTTTCCAGGCTCCGATTCGCCGCGAGGTAGGGTTCAACCTGGGTGATCGTCTGCAAGAGCACCGCATGCTCAAGGCTTTCTACGTGACGTATCTTAGAGACAAGAATGTTAGCTCAGCATGATCTTTGAGACCGTTGGGGTGATTTCTGATTAAAGTGAGGCATGCTTTGCTGAAAGCCCCTGTGGATAAGTCTCCTTCCTCTTTCTTCTTTTCTATTTCTTCCTTTTTATGGCCATTCAACCATCTGATACTAAAAAGAAAAATAGCCTGAAAGTGACTTTTAGGGCGAGGTATCGTGACTTTTAGGGCGAGGTATCGTGACTTTTGGGGCGAGGTATCGTGACTTTTGGGGCGAGGTGCTGCCATTAGCGTTTTGAGCACATCCCTCTCTAGAAGAGTGCAGAACTCTTTTTTGCCAATCGTGCGAAAACAGTTCAAAACTGCAGCAATTTTGCCTATTGTGACCCATGAACATAGCTTAGGTCACTGTAGATGGCAGAAGAACCTCGCCCCAAAAGTCACGATACCACTAATGGAACACTAGCGGCCTATCAGCGACGCGGCGAAGTGATCAAACCCGCTGAACTGATCGAGATTCGTGGCGGAGAAAAAATCACCTTGGCTGCACGCCGGATCTATAATCAGCTTCTTGCCAATGCTTTCGGTCCAGGGATGGCTGCAGAAGGTCAGGAATATAGGATTCCTTTTTCGGACCTGCGCGGCAATCACACTTCAAATGACCGGGTGGCTGAGGCCATCATGAGCCTCATGCAGACCGTTGTGCGCGTGCGAATGTCAGATGGATCTACCCGAAACGTTCAGCTCTTGGGGCCAACGGACATAGAGAAATTCGGGCCAGGCATTTCGACGATGCTAACTTACGAATTGCACCCGAAGCTGTTGCCGATTTTACGTGATAGCCAAATTTTTGCACGGCTAGAAATGCAGATACTGCATGGGTTCGGAACCAAGTATGGGATGGCGCTCTATGAAATCATTGCGAAGCGCATTGGGTTGAAGCACGTCTTCTACAATGATTTCGACACTAGTGAACTCCGTGACTATCTCGGGGTCCCAAGTGGGAAGCTGGGGCCGTTTGCTGCCTTCCGCCGGAAAGCGATCGAGCCTGCGGTTCTTGAAGTCAACGCGCTTGCTCCATTCTCGTGCCGCATAGATGTGGTCGAAACTCAAGGACGGAAGGTAACAAAGCTAAGGCTTTCATGGTGGGTCAAGACTATTGAGGAGCAGAAACAACAATGGGAGGGGCAAAGAGGTAAGCAGGGTGATTTGTTCATAGAAGAAATGCCAGAGTTAGGCTTTGAAAGCCTGTAAGAAACAAAAGGATTAGTGCGTTTATGCACGTGTGCACAAATGCAGGAAGGCAAAAATGCAGATAATTACCATAGCAATGCAAAAGGGAGGTGTCGGGAAATCAACCTTGGCAAAATCTCTGGCTGTAGCTGCCACACGCGATGGGCTATCGGTCTTGTTGATTGATATGGATACCCAGCAAAGTATCAGCCAATGGGCTGAGCGCCGCGAGGCTGACATGCCTGTCGTCATATTTTCAACAGAGAATGAACTTCCTAAAAAGCTCGCCCAAGCAGAGGGTACTGCGGATTTGGTGATTATCGATACCCCCCCTGCCCGCTCAACCGAAGCACCAGCAGCCGTCGAAGTATCAGATCTTGTCCTAATACCTACGACCCCTGATGTTGAACCATTGGAGCAAATGCCTCGCACCTTGCGCCTGTGCCGCGGGTTCGGACGGCCCGTGTTTGCCGTAATAAATATGGCAAATCCTACCGGTCCTGCAGAAGTGGCGCAGACACGAGAAGTAATAGAGGCGATGGGAGCCCAGATGGCACCTATCGTATTGCACCGGCGCAAGGCGCACCGTGCTGCAAGTGCTGCTGGGGTCACTGTCCAAGAGCTAAGCAATGAAACCAAGGCTGCAGATGAGGTGGCGAATTTATGGAAATGGACTTATACACAGCTGCAAAATTGCAAAGGAGCATAACTGCACTTGTGCACAAGTGCAGTTATGCAGAATTGAGGTAATCCGATGAAAAAAACAAACCCATTGTTGGCGGCCATGGGAAAGGCACAGGAACCTGCGGAAAGTGCTCCGGCGAAAGCTTCCTCTTCGATCGCTGCAAAGCCCTCCAGCAAACGAAGCGGGCAAAAGCACCTAGGGGCATATTTCGACAAAAGTGATCCGACGCTTGAACGCGTAGCTATCTTGAGAGCCCGCTTGGACATGACAAACTCAGAACTGATCGAACACGCGCTCAACGAGTTATGGAAAAGACATGAAGCTGAGCGTGCATTCGGAGACTAGCGCGATGCTGCACTCATGCACTTGTGCACATTTGAAGTATTGCACACGCTCTGTAGCATAGTAAGGCACTTCAGTGCCGAACTTATGCTCGCCGGATCGTATTGGGTGAAACCGGCGTTGTTGCGCAACTCCGACGATGAAGGATTCACTTCGTGAATCCATACCGTTAGAGGCGCCTGATGGGTATTGCCAAGTTGTTGACAGCAGATTGTGCTTCTCTGTGAAGTGAATCGCCCCGGGTCTGTCGGAGACAGAGGTGGTCGCAGGAATTCGGACCAGTTGCTAAGCTTTAGCGATTGACGAAGGACTGACCTGAGATGACGAAACGAAAGCGCTATTCTGCGGAGTTCAAGGCGAAG
>NZ_QQVY01000048.1 GCF_003590715.1 Paracoccus sp. JM45 | reverse complement strand
GCCTGGCCATTGGGAGGGCGACCTCATTCTCGGTCTCGGAAGTTCAGCGATTGGCACGCTGGTCGAGCGCACAACACGCTTCACCATGCTTTTGCATCTGCCGCGCATGAAGGGCCATGGGAAGGGCGATGTACCCAAGAATGGACCAGCGCTGGCGGGCCATGGCGCCGAAGCCGTCCGCGATGCTATTGCAGGCACAATCATGGGACTTCCTGCGGATCTTCGGCGCTCGCTGACTTGGGATCAGGGTGCGGAGATGGCCCAACATGCGCAGCTCCGGATCAAAACGGGGCTGGAAATCTATTTCTGCGATCCACAAAGTCCCTGGCAGCGAGGGAGCAACGAAAATACCAACGGCTTGCTGCGACAATACTTCCCCAAGGGCACGGATCTTAGCCAGCACGGTGTCAATGAGTTGAGCGCCGTCGCGCATGCTTTGAACACAAGGCCCCGCAAAACCCTCGGATGGAGAACACCTGCCGAAGCTCTCGACGAACTACTCAAACTGAATATAATCGAATGTGGTGCGACGAACGGTTGAATCCGCCTTGCGATCCGCGATCCGAATGGTGAACCAGTTGATCCTGGGCCGGTCTGCGTTGATGAATAGCCTGTTCCAGAGCATCCAAGACAAATCCGGCAGAAGCCGTGCGACTGACGCGCCACCCGACAATGCGGCAGGCAAAGACATCAATGACGAAGGCCACATACACAAACCCCTGCCACGTCGCGACATAGGTGAAGTCGCTGACCCGGAGCACGTTCGGGGCAGGCGCGTGGAACTGGCGGTTGACCTTGTCCAACGGACATGGCAGCGCCTTGTCGGGGATCGTTGTCTTTGGCTGCTTGCCGCGCACAACACATTCGATGCCAATGTCTTTCATCAGTCTGACAACTGTGCAGCGCGCTGTGTCAAATCCTTCCCGGCGCATCTGGTGCCAGACTTTCCGTACGCCATAGGCGCTAAGGTTTTCCTCAAAGACGCGCTCAATCTCGGGCTTCAGCTCTTCGTCACGCTTGGCGCGATCGGAAAGGCGTGAAGGGTCAGCGCGCTTGGCTAAATGATCATAGAAGGTGGCAGGGGCAATCGGCAAAACCCGGCAAATTAGCTCGACCCCATGATCCGCGCGGTGATCTTCTATGAACCGGATCATCGTTTCAGTGGGCGGTCGAGCTCCGCCTGCGCAAAATACGCCGAAGCCTTGCGCAGGATCTCATTGGCCTGCTTCAACTCACGCACTTCGCGCTCAAGCGCCTTCATCTTCCCGGCATGCTCGGTCGTGATGCCGCCGCGCTGGCCAGTATCAACCTCGACCTTCTTAACCCATTCGTTCAGCGTCTGCGGCGCGCAGCCAATCTTAGAGGAAATCGACACAATAGCCGCCCAACGGCGTTCATGCTGCCCAGCACCATTCAACACCATCCGTACAGCGCGTTCGCGGACTTCTGGTGAATACTTGTTCGTTGTCTTTGTCATGATGCTCCATCCTACTCATGAGTTGGAGCCTCCACCAAACCCGGCGCGGTTCAAAATGGGCCGGCAAATAACCTTCGATTGCCCGCGGCATGGCGGCGGGCATGGCAAGAGGTGATCCAGTTCTTGGCCTTCGATACCGGGATCCGCAAGATCATCTACACCACCAATGCCATAGAAATCCTGAACCGCATTCGTCGGGAAAATAGTGTCCCACACTGTTTTCTGACCCTCCTCATTCCGCAAATTCATCAAGACCCGCGGCACGTTCCCAACCAAGAAGGCCGCGACGAAGCTGATCTACCTGGCCATCCGCAACTTCGAGAAAGGTGGCCGGACTGTCCGAGAGTGGTTTGCCGCCTGCAATCAATTCGCTATCATGTTCGACGAACGCTTCAACGCGCGACCATATCTGAAACCCGCATGGGTCGGGCCAGATACACAGAATTCATGACACTCCCCATATAATTGGAATTCAGAACGGTCACATCGATCATCGCCCCCCGCGCCCTGTGCGACCCCGCGTGCTGTCAATGGACAAAGGTCCCACTACTGCTTCAATACTTCCACTGACCGTAAAGGGTCTTGACTGTCCCACAACCTTTCGCCAATCGCATCGCCGCTAGGTCATGTTGACAAATAACGGATCCAGAGACGGATCGATGTGATGTCTACGAAGCCAATAAAGCTCTCGGCGGTCTTGTCATAACGGGTGGCAACACGTCGGGCGTTTTTTAGCTTGTTGAAGCACCGTTCAACAAGGTTGCGCAGTGCATAAAGTGCGTGGTCTACACCGACGCGCATCTTACGTGATTTTCGCATCGGGATCTGGGTTAGCACGTCCCGCGCCTCTATGTTTTTACGAATACTGTCAGCATCATAGCCTCTGTCCGCAAGCATCACGCTTGGCATGGTCAGATTGTCGGTCATGACCAGTTCGAAGCCCTTATAATCAGATTACTGGCTTGGCGTGATCTCGGTTCTCATCGGCAAGCCGGCCGTATTGACGCGGAGATGAATTTTGGTCGTAAAGCCACCTTTTGAGCGCCCGAAACCCTGGCGCGAAGTCCCCCTTTAGCACCCGCTGCCTGATGGTGCGCGCGGATCACGGTGCTATCAACCATTTGCAGGGCATCTGGTGCAGCCCCACTCTCGTTCAGGGCATCCATGATCTGCTTCCAGAGACCTGCCAGTGTCCAGCGCCGGAACTGTCGGTAAACGCCGGACCACTTGCCAAATTCCTCCGGTAGATCTCGCCATGGAGAACGAGGCGGTGATTGGTTGGTTTGCGTCCGTTCGGAGCGCGGACAGTGCGAATGAAATGTTCAAAGAACATCCACTCCTCGTCCAACATGAGGTTTCGTGCCAAGATGGTTTCCTTTGCAGATACCAGCTTGAATCACATCCATTCCCCGCCGTGAATCCCTTTTGTCAACAGATCCTAGGTCCCGTGGACAATCATACTTCCCATAGATTTTGATTTCTGATTCAAATCTCCTAAACGGAGGTTGGGATGAACGAGCAGCGCTTTGTGGTGACGGATCGTGTGTGGCGGCGGCTTGAGCCGCATTTGCCGGGGAAAGCCAGCGACGCGGGGGCTATGGCAAATGATAACCGTCTGTTTCTGGAAGCGGTGTTCTGGCGCGTTCGCACCGGGTCTCCATGGCGCGATCTGCCGCCCGCCTTCGGCAACTGGAACAGCCAGTTCCGCCGCTTCCGCAGATGGGCGAAAGCAGGGGTTTTCGAGAGCCTTTTCATAACCATGAGTGGTGACCCAGACCTTGAATATGCCCTCATCGACGGCACCATCGTTCAGGTTCACCAGAAGGCAACCGGCGCAAAAGGGGGACTCAGGCTCAGGCCATCGGACGCTCGCGTGGCGGCCT
>NZ_QQVY01000047.1 GCF_003590715.1 Paracoccus sp. JM45 | reverse complement strand
CACGACGCGGTCGCCGACCGCGGCGCGGCAGCAATCATTCCGCCCCGTCGCAATGCGAGGCTCTGGAAGCCGGACACGGCAGGAGCCCGAGCGCGCAACGAGATCCTGCGGACGTCAAAACTTCTTGGCCGGGCGCTTTGGCGGAATTGGAGCGGCTACCACCGACGTAGCAGGGTAGAGACAAAAATGAACTGCGTGAAGCTGATCGGACAAAGGCTGATGTCCCGCGACTTCGACCACCAAATTGCAGAAGTTCAGATCCGTGCGGCGGTCATGAACCGCTTCACTACCCTCGACATCCCCGTCACTGTGCCCCTGGGATAAGTGTGGCCGGGGAAAGGGATACTGCGGTCATTAGCTGATTTGTGCAACAGCGCCCTAGTGCCTCCATATTCGTTCGTGGCCACTGCGAAAGCAGTGAAGGCACGCTTGTGCTTCTGCAAGTCAACCAAAATCATGTCATTCGCTTTGAAAGCATGAAGGAATATTGCCCACCGGCATGTTTTAAAATATTTCTATCGATCAAAAGGGGAGGCCGTCAGCTTGCTTCCTTTACAAACAGGAACGCGGATGTAGTCCCAAGCCCAACCGCAAGGAGACACGAATGATAGATAGGACGCCTCCGAATGTGATTACACAGGATCATTCTGCATATTTAGAGGGAACGCATAACTTTCAAAATGACATTGAGATGCTTGCTAATAGTGCATTGATCGGTACTATTCTGGAAACAGTGATGTTGGCCACGAACATGCGATTTGCAGCTGTCGCGCGCGTAACGGCTGATCGTTGGGTAGCATGTCGAACAGTAGACGAGGTCAATTTCGGCTTGGCTGCGGGCGATGAAATCGAAATACAATCTACTTTTTGTCAGTCAGTTCGCGAAACATCCCGTAAGGTTATGTTTAATGACGTGTCGACTGACGAAGTCTATGGTGGCCATCCTATTGCGGCCAAGTTCGGCATCGTCAGCTATGCTTCAATTCCGATCCATCGTAGTGACGGGACCTTTTTCGGGACATTATGCGCAATCGATACAGAGGCGCGTGATGTCAAACATCCACGCGCCGTGGCAATGCTGGAAATGTTTGCCGATATCATTGGCCGAAGCCTTGAAACAGAAGAGCGTTTAAAAGCGCAGGAGCAGCTGGTTGCGCAGGAGCGCGAATTAAGCCGCATCCAAGAGGAATTTATAGCAGTTCTTGGACATGACTTGCGCAATCCCGTGGCAGCACTAGACGCTGGCTTCCGGCAGCTGGGCACAGAGCCTATGACCGAAAAGGCGCAGACTATCCTTCCATTAATGCGCGCATCTTTGCGCCGCATGAACGATCTTATCGAAAATATTATGCTGCACGCCAAAGCACGGCTGGGTGGCGGTATCCGCATTTCGGCCGAATTCAATGCGCCGCTTACCGAGGCGATAACTCAAGTTGTCGAAGAAGTCCGCGCCACGTCATCGGATCATGAAATCACACTGGATTTGTGCTTTGACCGTCCTGTTAGCTGCGATGCTCCGCGCGTCGCACAAGCTATTTCAAACATACTATCCAATGCTGTGCGTTACGGCACATTGGAGACACATATTCACGTGCGGGGTCTGATAGACATATCGGGCGTTCAGATAAGTGTCGCAAATCAAGGTGCAGCAGTGCCTATTGAACTGCATCAAAATCTTTTCCAACCCTTCCAGCGCGGCGCCCATGCCGCTGGGGAGGGGTTAGGTCTTGGGCTATATATCGCCTCCTCTATTGCGATCGCGCATAATGGCCGGATCGAAGTTACATGTGAACGCGGAACGACAACTTTCAACTTCAAGATTCCACTATTGCTGTCAACCAGTTAGGGCCCGTGGACATTCATCTTGAAGCAATCAGGGCTGCGGCGAGGTTCCAATTGGCGGTGTAGCTGCAATCGGTCTTGTCATAGCGTGTTGCTATGCCTCGGAATTCCTTGATCTTTGCGAAGTAGTTTTCAATCATATGGCGCCACTTGTAAGCGTCTGCGTCGTAGTTGCGCTTGTTGCTTTCGGTTTGATTTCGGTGGGATCACGGCGCATGCCCCACGTGCATCCAGTTCTTCCAGAAGCCAGTTCGCGTCAAACGCTTTGTCTGCAAGAAGAGCCCCGAAGGGAACTTTACGGATCAGTGGCGCGACGCCTTTTGTGTCATGTGCCTGCCCGGGCAATAATAGGAAACGGATCAGATTGCCGAGCGCATCCACTAGCGCGACGATTTTAGTCGTCAGGCCGCCACGCGAGCGTCCGATGGCCTGAGCCTGAGTCCCCCTTTTGCGCCGGTTGCCTTCTGGTGAACCTGAACGATGGTGCCGTCGATGAGGGCATATTCAAGGTCGGGGTCACCACTCATGGCTATGAAAAGGCTCTCGAAAACCCCTGCTTTCGCCCATCTGCGGAAGCAGCGGAACTGGCTGTTCCAGTTGTCGAAGGCGGGCGGCAGATCGCGCCATGGAGACCCGGTGCGAACGCGCCAGAACACCGCTTCCAGAAACAGACGGTTATCATTTGCCGTAGCCCCCGCGTCGCTGGCTTTTCCAGGCAAATGCGGCTCAAGCCGCCGCCACACACGATCCGTCACCACAAAGCGCTGCTCGTTCATCCCAACCTCCGTTTGGGAGATTTGAATCAGAAATCAAAATCTATGGGAAGTATGATTGTCCACGGGCTCTAGTCCGATTACAAAATATTTATTACGATTTAAAAGTTGGCTTATGATTGACTGGGCTCTGTTGCGCAAATCCGTTCGGGGGATTCATCTCGTGAATCGAGCATGGTAGCTGGGTGGCATGAGCAGACCTACACCCCCGACCTACAAGACCAGGAACTGGCCAGCCTACAATGAAGCGCTCAAGCGCAGGGGCTCGCTGACGATCTGGTTTGACCCCGACATGACCTGGGATGCCGCGCCGACAGGACGGCGTGGCCGCCATCTGACCTATAGCGACGCCGCTATCCAGACGTGCCTTTCAATGAAGGTCTTGTTCGGTATGGCGCTCCGGCAAACGACTGGTTTCGTCGAGAGCCTGCTGAAGTTGGTCGGCTTGGACTGGGCGGTGCCCGATTTCAGCACGCTGTCTCGTCGACAGAAGACCTTGGCCGTGAACATCCCCTATCGCGGCTCCAAGGGCCCGCTGCATCTGCTGATCGACAGCACCGGCATCAAGGTCGAGGGCGAAGGGGAGTGGAATGCCCGCAAGCACGGCGGTCCCAAACGGCGGGTCCGGCGAAAGATCCACCTCGGGATCGATGAGCAAACGTTGGAGATCCGTGCCGTTGAGTTCACCAGCAGTGGCATCGGCGACGCCCCAATGTTGCCGGAACTGCTCGATCAGATCCCACCCGAACAAGAGATCGGCAGCGTCACCGCAGACGGCGCCTATGACACGCGCAAGTGTCATGATGCCATTGCGGCTCGTGGCGC
>NZ_QQVY01000046.1 GCF_003590715.1 Paracoccus sp. JM45 | reverse complement strand
CCGCAACGATGCGTTCAGCCTCTGGGCCGATTACACCGCTGAGATGACCGCGTGATCCACGCCCTTCACAGAGAAGCACAATCTGCTGTCAACAACTTGGCAATACCCAACAACATCCTCGAGCAGGATCACCGCTTTATCAACAGGATCACCGGCCCGATGATGGGCTTCAAGGCGTTCCATTCGGCCGCGGCCACCATAGCGCCGGGATCGAAGCGGCGCATATGATCCGCAAGGGGCAGATCCCCGCCAATGGCGCCACCGCCTTCCAGATCTTCGCGGAGCTCGCAGCATAGCCATGTCTGCTGGACGGCTCCGCTCAGCATGCGGGGAAGTTTGCGACGGAACCAGCGAAAGACCTAAAACTTTGCGACACTACCCTTTCATCGAAGCCATTTAGACAATTTTGACCTTCTTATGGTGTTTGAAAATTAATCAATCTGTGTGAGCGGCCAATTATCAATTACTGTGGTTTACGTTGCGCGAGTATCACCAGTGCAAATGATTGGAATGACCTTTTCGTTAATCAAGTTAGGCCGGCACGCACTACTCATTCGCCTCATCTCTGCGATAATGCGTCGCTCATCATAGGGCTTGTCGAAAAACACGCAGTCAGCCGGCAGTGTCATCTTGCCTACCTCTGCCTTACCAGACGTTACGATAATGTGGATGGGGGGCCAGCGCTTCCGGATGAGGGAGGCCAGCTTCAGACCATCTAAGCCACGTGGCATGTCGACATCCGTAAACACGATGCAGATATCGGGACGGGTTTCAAGGATCCTGACCGCGTCCGTAGCGTCGGTCGCCTCAACTGCGTCGAAACCTGCATATTCAACCATATCGACCGCTGCCATCCGCAGGACCGGTTCATCCTCGACAACCAGCACAAGCTGGCGATTCAATGGGGCGTATTGGGCCATTTTCAATTTTTCTGCTTTAGGGCTGCTGTAGCTCGGCCAGCGGGGCTTCCATCGATGCGATCAGGCCCGATGCAGTGTAACAAAGTTCTGTGCCACCGGTTCCGATCAACCCCATGGCAATAAGCGTTGAACCGAACCCCCTTCCGGACGGCTGATGCGCCGGAGGACCGCCGGTTTCTGTCCACGTCATACGCAATATATCTAAATCTGTGCCATTTTCGACCTGCCAGGTGATTGCCACCTGCCCCTCTGGCACGGATAGGGCCCCATATTTGATGGCGTTGGTCGCCAATTCGTGCAGCAAAAGGGATAAGGATAATGTCGCCCTTGGTCCGATTTTGAGTGGAGGTCCTTGCAGGTGGAAACTGTCGACCTGTTCGAGGGCCGACAGCGTCGCTTCTGCAACGTCTTTCAGGTTGGCAGAAACCCATCGCGTTTCCAAAAGCGCGTCGTGCGCACGTGACAGCGCACCGATACGTTTCGTCAATGCGTTCACGGCATCCCTGTCTGGCACCTCCCGAAGGGTCCGGCTGGCGATCGCCTGAACAATCGCCAGTGTATTCTTCATCCGATGGCTTAGCTCTTCGTTCAGGATCTGCTGTTCATGTTCGGCCCGCAAGCGCGCGAACGCCGCATGTGCGCGGTCTCCTACTTGGCGGACAAGACCGATTTCTTCAGATGTCCATTTCCTCGTTCGCGCGCTAAGAATAAAAATAACGGCATCAAGGGAACCTCGCACCATGATAGGCAAATTCAGGAAAGCACTGGTATGCACCTTCTTGAAGCCATCAACTTCGCTGACCGTTCGGGGGTCAGTTTCTACATCGGAAACAACTACGGTCTCGCCGCGCTTGAGATTTTCGATATAAGAACCGAATGATCTGAAGTTATGCGATCCTACAACACTGACCCCATAAGAGTCGCACCAATCGACATCGATGTGGATTTCTTCGGCTTGCAAATCGACCTTGCCAAAACCGATGCAGCTTCCACCGATTGCCTTGGAAAGACATTCTGCAGCAGCTTGGGCGATATCCTCGGCGTTGCCCATATCCCGCAGCGTCTCACCGAAATCTGCAAGCGCAGCCACGCGTCTGGTTTGAAGAACATGTTCCGTGACATCCGAACCTTCGACGAAAATACCGGTTACGGACCCTTTTTCATCCCGTGTCGGCTGACATACAAAGTCGATATACCGGTTGTCTGCAGGGCTATCAGGATCGCTTTGCACGGCGAAATGCGCGCCGACCTGCGTAAACGGCTTACCCGAACGATAGGCCTGATCCAGAAGATCAAGATATCCCTGTTCTGTGGCATCGGGCAAAGCCTGAGCAACAGTTTTACCAATTACCTGCCGGTGACCAATCAGTCGGGAATAGGCCGGATTGACTATGTCGAAGATATGCTCAGGGCCTTTTAAAAGCGCCATAAAGTTTGGTGCCTGATCGAACATGGCCGCCAATTCAGAATGATCATGCTCGGCCTGCTTACGATGTCCTTCAGCTTGTACCAGCAGTTCGTCACGACCGGCAATAAGACGGCGCATTTCAAGAAGCGCCATGACTTGGCGGGCCAGCGCCTTCAGGTCATCGGCTTGGCCCTCGGTCAGTCCTTGAGGACGTGCAACATGGTCGATGACGCATATTGTTCCAAGGGTCAGCCCCTCGGGCGTGATCAAAGGTGCGCCTGCATAAAAGCGCAGATGCGGGTCTTCCAGCACCAAGGGGTTTGATCTGGTCCGCGCGTCCGATGTCAGATCGGGAATAATCAAAAGGTCACCCTGCCCGATTGCATGCTTGCAAACAGATTGCGCTATAGGGGTCTGACAGGGCTCAAAGCCTATCCTAGCCTTGAACCATTGTCGGTCCGTTTCAACAAGACTGACAAGCGCCACCGGAGTATTGCACAACCTAGTGGCCAATCGGACGATATCATCAAAGCCGACCTCTGGGGCCGTATCCAGAATGTTCTGCACATGCAACGCAGCAAGGCGCGCCGTCTCATCCGTCATGTATCATCCGACCTGCGCTCTTGACCACTTGAATATTTACCACCGTAGATAACTATAAAAGAAATGATTAAAGCCTTCTGAGACCCGATACCATCGCTTTATTAGGAGCGTACGTCAGCAGGGCGGCCCGTTCAGAGAGGCTGCCACTGAGCCTGATACGAATGACTCGAAGTACAATCGAAAAGGCGTGCCAATAGGCGAATTTGGGCAGCAGACCGGCTTTGTTGCACACATATGCTTGAGATTATGCTTCCCCTTTCTCACATAACTTAGGCTCTAGACCCATTGATTTTTGCCTTTTGACGTGATCCAGGCTTCTGCAAGGAGACCTGATTGACGAGTAACCTGTTTTGGCTGGCCGAAGTGCGGATGGCGCGCCTCCGCGCCTTTTTTTTCCAAGAACCATGGCCGCCCGCGTGTTGATGACCTGCATGTGCTGAGCGACATTATCTTTATCAACCGCAATAGCTTGCGAGGGTGCGATGCGCCATGGGAATATGGACCAGCCAAGACCCTCTATAACCGTTGGAAGCGCTGGAGCGATAACGGCGTCTTCGCCCGGATCATGGTAGGGCTAGAGCGTTTCTGCAAAACTCGGAATCATGGGATTTTCAAAGGGGTCTGGTTGTGATTCATCCTTTCTAGGAGGATGGATCATGTCAGCACCATTACCGGATGCGCTGCGTGCGCGGTTCAAAGCTTGTATCGAGGAGGGTTTGAGTGGGCGAGCTGCCGCGGCGCGATTGATGCTCT
>NZ_QQVY01000045.1 GCF_003590715.1 Paracoccus sp. JM45 | reverse complement strand
CTTCGCCTTGAACTCCGCAGAATAGCGCTTTCGTTTCGTCATCTCAGGTCAGTCCTTCGTCAATCGCTAAAGCTTAGCAACTGGTCCGAATTCCTGCGACCACCTCTCTTATGCGAAGTCTTACTGTCATCACCGGACCTCCGGCATCGACAAAATGCTCGCTTCGGTCACCGGAAGAGACAGGTCCGTCAAGGCGATCCCATCGAAGATCGCCTTGAACCCCGCCCGAAATGCGCGGCCCTGCAAGCCGGTCGCTGCGACGACCTGCCCCAGAGACGTTTTACAGTTCATGCCTCGGAGTATCTGCTGAACCATCGCATCGGCTTCGACATCCTCGGCTTGCCGGAACATATGAAGCAGCTCTGCATTGCGCACTTCCGCCGCAGAAAAGCTACTGTCCGTGACGAGTAGCGCATCGTCCGCGAACTGCTTCGAGGTCTGCACCTTGATCAGCGCGAACTCTCGGTCGAACTTATTTCGCTCGGCCAGCGCACCCGGCTTGACGGCGATCGCGATCTTGTTTCCGTCTTCCAAAGTGACAAGAAAATCGAATGTGTGAGATGAGGGCTTGCCCACTTGGTTGCGATAGGTGATCTGCGGCGGCTGATCCCAAATATCGACGACGGCTCTCTGCGACAGCAGTACCAAGAGGCACTTCCGCTCAAGGTCACTTTCAAAGATGAGCTGCCGCCAAGCCGCACTGGCACGTAGTTTTGCGAACACGAACCCGCGTCCGCTTGCGCGTGATCGCGCCGGGAACATCCGGGTCGCACGGGTTCGCTCTGGCGGGACATAAGGTCCCCCGACATCATTTTCATACATAGGCTGCTGCTCCCGACACCAGAGGCATGCCTCTCGGTGCGACGGGTTCCTCTTTCATTGAGACACGAGGCCCCAGCCCACAGAACCCACTGCATGCTTGACCGGGGCCGAAAGTTGGATCATGAATGAGGTGTATCGGGCTTCAACTTGATACACCTGAAGGGCCTCTGGAGCTGCAACTCCGAGGCCTTTTGCTTTTCTAGGGCATGATTGCTCCTTCCCTTCGGAAGTCGGGGAACAAATCCTCCGGCGATGCGCCCACGGCCAAGGCCAAGGCTTCTTCAATGCGCTGAGATCGGCACATCCGCTTGCCGACCAACGTCAGCGCAGAGTCGCTAACCCCAAGTTCACGCGATATCTGCGCCAGTGACGTACCCTGAATCCTGAGTTCCGCTTTCAGACGCTCATGGGCGTCCAGATTTGCCTTTGTCGGGGTGCGCATCGGGGCGATCTCCAAGTTCCAAGGGTGCGAAATGAGCCGGATTCACATTTCAGCTAAGGAACTCCAACCGGCGCGGTCAACCTCACAAACTATTGTCCCAAAATTAAAAAATAGCAGGACCAATTGGTCCGCGCGGACCAATTGGTCCAGTCACTTCGTTTTCTTGACCTCTGACACGCTCTCTCAGGTAAGGTTCCTGAGTCGCCTCTAAAAAGCTAAGTCATTGGATCATCGGATTTGACCAAGTCAGATAAACAATACGAATCGATTGCTCGACAGCTAGGTGCGGCCAATCTGTTGGCGCTTCGCACATCTACAGGAATGAGCCAGCCGCAGTTCGCCGCGACCATCGGTTTGTCAGACCGTGCACTCCGCCGCTACGAGCGTGGAGAGCGGGAGCTTCCTCTCGTAACACGGATTGCGATCATTCAAGCGTTCAAGATCGATCCACTCGCCAGCAATCAAATAGCCGCCGAGCTGGGGTTTTCAGACACCGACATCTCGCCAGGAACTCAGTCGCGGACGGCAAACGATGAAGGGTTCTGGAAAACAATGCGCAGAGAGAGTCAGGATCTTCGAAAGCGGCATTATTCTGCCCTTGGACAGATTTTGCTGAAGATCCGCGATTACACCTTTGCCGGCGCGACAATGTATTTGGCGGTGGAAAACATCGCCTGGGCGTTCGGCCTTCCCTTTGGGTTTGAAATTAACGGAATTGACTGGATGTTTGTCGGCTCCTTCATTTTGATTGTGGTTCTGTTCTCCTCTGTCGTCACAGACCTGCCCCTATTGAAGGCCGCACAGCACGTTTTCAGGAACATCAAGGCGCATGGTACATCCTAAAGGGGCATGATGGCTTGGAACGCGGAATGCGGCCTGTCAGATGTTCAGCTAGGGTATGGCGTGCGTCACAAAAGCGAAGGTTCGTTCGCGCCACAATACCCCCAACTGCCGCAATCGACCTGAAGGGCGGTGAGCCGACATTCGCTGCGCATCACACGAATGTCCGCCATGCGCATAAAGCTGAAGGTCGTGCCGACGCTGATGTAGTGCTTCCGGACACGTCGGCGCCACACCAACATACCGTTTGGGTCGGTTGCTTGTGAGAGTGTTCACTGAAGTTCGTTTCTAGGTTGAATGCCCTGCCCAAACATGGATCATGTTGTCGGCAAAACAAATAGTGAAGGGTGCCAACTTGCCAATAAGGTTTATTTTTCGACAAGTTCACTATTCTGATCTGCCCACCTTCCTTACTGATGGCGAGATTCGGGCGAAGAACCATGCGACGCCCCAGAGGTGTCACCAGGTGTCTTATCAAGATATCGTGAATCGGCGCGGCACGAACGAGTTCAACGTGCCAAACGGTGGGGTCGTGAACGACTATGTACCGTTCTATTTCAGCCCGATAACCGCCTTCACCTACACCATTTCCCGAGAGAACGTGCCGTTGGTATCCCCTGACGGGGCCTATCTGCGGCAGGCCTGCGAGGACGACCGGATCTTCATGGTGGCTTCACTCGAAGCATTTCGGGGATCCGGCCTGTTCACCTGCTTTAGCGACTATGCGTTGAATTCGAGAGCCCCAATGCCTACTGTGGAAACGGATTTCGATAAGCTGGAAGATCACGTTCACTGGGACGTGTTTGATGAAAGCCCACTAACGGCAAAGATACCGGAGATCGGCTATCAAGGTGTTTGCAGCTACTTTCTCAACATGGCAAGTCCGCCCGAACGGATGACGCGGCGAGAGAAACGCATGGCGGAGTTCTTGGTCCACGAAGCCGTGCCGCTAGACAAGTTCGCGTGCATCATTGCCAAGACTGACACGATGAAGGATACCTTGGAGACCATGATGGCTGCTTCGGCCTGGGATATCCCTGTCTACTCTAAGCGCGGATGCTACTACAAATGACGATTAGGACTAAAAAGGGAGACATGTTCTCAGAGCCCGTGGAGGCTATTGTGAACACTGTGAACTGCGTCGGTGTCATGGGCAAGGGCGTCGCTTTGGAGTTCAAGAACCGCTGGCCGGCCAACTTCCTAGCCTACAAGGAATTATGCAATGCCAAGGGGCTGAAGCCTGGTCAAATGTTTGTCTTCGACACAAAAGAGCTCTTCGCTTCGGAAGGTCCACGATACCTGATTAACTTCCCAACGAAAGCCCACTGGCGCTCCAAGTCGAAGATTGAATACATCGAGAATGGTCTCGATGCTCTGGCTGACGTCATCCGCGAGTATGGGATTACCTCTATCGCGATTCCGCCATTGGGCTGCGGTAACGGTGGGCTCGACTGGGCCGACGTGAGGCCCCTTATTGAAGCGAAGCTTTCGCCACTCAATAGTGTCGACGTCATTCTGTTCGCTCCAAAACATGCCGAGGACGAGCCTGAACATGTTCATTCGGGTCTTCCGATGACGTTCCCAAGAGCGCTGCTGCTGAAAGCTCTCAACGATCTCGAGCGCTATTTTGATGGTTCGCTTGACAGAATCTCTCTCCAGAAAATCGCCTACTTCCTCCAGGCATTGGGTGTCGATTTTAAGCTCAAGTTCGCGCGTAACCTTCACGGTCCGTACTCGGAAGCGTTGAAGTTGGCCTATGTTGCATTGGAAAATCACGGGATGATCAGCGGCTTCATGACCGGGGATCGGCAGACGCATGTTACCAACAGCGGGTGCGCCGTTGCGGACGAATTTTTAGATAAGCCCGACACCGCTGCCGCCGACATCATTGACCGCTTGAGCAAGCTTGTTCAGGGATACGAAAGCCCTTATGGGCTTGAGCTTCTGTCCTCGGTGCACTGGCTTGCCCACCACGAAGGCCACTTCCCAGTTGAAAAAATCATCGAACAGATGATGGGCTGGAATGAGAGCAAGCGAAATACGTTCAACGAGAATGCAATCCGAGGTGCGTATGACCGCCTCCAGGAAGACGGCTTGCTGCACTGATGCAGTGTCAGTCGACCATCGGACCCGGAGTAAAACTCCGCCTAGTGCTTTCTTTCAGTCAGAGAGGTGGTCCTGAATTTTCGACCAGTTTTCCGCCGGGCTAAGCTATAGCATGGGTTTCATGTCAGGCGGCGGCTTTCAGGTGTTGATTGTGAGTATCATAGGCCTCGTCGGGAGTCAGCAGCCCATGCGTTGAGTGCGGGCGT
>NZ_QQVY01000044.1 GCF_003590715.1 Paracoccus sp. JM45 | reverse complement strand
AAAATGGGCGCACGAACCTTCAGTGATCTGTTCAAAGCCCTCGGCGACATCTGCAATATGTTCTCGCCCCAAGAGTGCTGGAACTACTTCCACGCGGCAGGGTATGTATCAGGTTATGGCCGAAACGCTCTAGCCCAAGTGAATTTTGCGTTTTTTACAGTTCGCAAGGATTGAAAATTTCAGACCAATGGAACATAAGGCCGGTACTTTAGCACCGCGCGCATCTGTATTCCCATCAACTTCGCTGGGACAGTCAAAACAGATGAAAATTGACGGAAAGTCTTGTCATGAAAGGAATATTTCATGGTTTATAAGCGTCGAGTTGATCTGTTTTATCACGGCTTTGAAGAAAAAGCGCTGGACCGGCCTTTTGGTAGATTGCAATCGAGATTGCATCTGACAGCGCGAACAGCGTATCGTAGATTGAGGCACAGGCAGCTTTATACTGGATTTTATACCGCGTTTAGAAACCTCAGGCACGGTCTAGAAAGGCTTGGTGTCGATGTGCATGTCAACGATTTCAGCTATGCACGCAAAAACCCCAATCAAGCTATCGGTATAGCTGGATTTCCGCAGGTTTATAACAAAGTACGACTGCCTAATCCAGCGGTTTTCGGTCCTGGCTATGTGCCGCGACCGGACGAGTTGGATGAGATGACCGCAAGTCAAAACATTAGAATATTTACCCAACCTTCAGAATGGTACTGCGAGATATGGCGTGAAAAACTGGGCGATCGTATTCAGCCCATGTTTGTGCCGATCATTATGAGTGATTGGCCGGACCTATCCAAGACCTCTAAACGGCACGATGTTATCATTTATGATAAAATCCGCTGGAATCGTGATGCAATGGTACCTCGCATTCTTGGCAGAATGCAGGAGCGTCTGCATATGCAAGGTTTAAGTTCAGTCATACTACGATATGGCAATCACCAGTTGGGTGATTTTAAAGCAGCCCTTAGCAGTAGCAGAGCTATGATTTTTCTTTGCGAACACGAAACACAAGGATTGGCATATCAAGAGGCAATGGCATCAGGCATACCGATATTGGCATGGAACGAGGGCACGCTAGTCGATCCGGTAGAAAAAAAACTTGTACCAAATGGTGTATTTGCTCCATCCGTTCCGTATTTCGACGAGCGTTGCGGTACGACGTTCACCGAAGAAAGCGTAGAGGCATCGTTTGACCAATTCTGGGCTGCGCTTTCTCAATTCGATCCCCGATCTTACGTCGAAGATAACCTGAGCGTTGAAAGAAGTGCATATATATATTTAAAGCTTTTGGATCAGGCTGGTACCCGATAAAATATTGATCAATCTAAAGTATAACTTTTTAGTCTAGGATCTGTTGACAAAAGGGATTCACGGCGGGGAATGGATGTGATTCAAGCTGGTATCTGCAAAGGAAACCATCTTGGCACGAAACCTCATGTTGGACGAGGAGTGGATGTTCTTTGAACATTTCATTCGCACTGTCCGCGCTCCGAACGGACGCAAACCAACCAATCACCGCCTCGTTCTCCATGGCGAGATCTACCGGAGGAATTTGGCAAGTGGTCCGGCGTTTACCGACAGTTCCGGCGCTGGACACTGGCAGGTCTCTGGGAGCAGATCATGGATGCCCTGAACGAGAGTGGGGCTGCACCAGATGCCCTGCAAATGGTTGATAGCACCGTGATCCGCGCGCACCATCAGGCAGCGGGTGCTAAAGGGGGACTTCGCGCCAGGGTTTCGGGCGCTCAAAAGGTGGCTTTACGACCAAAATTCATCTCCGCGTCAATACGGCCGGCTTGCCGATGAGAACCGAGATCACGCCAAGCCAGTAATCTGATTATAAGGGCTTCGAACTGGTCATGACCGACAATCTGACCATGCCAAGCGTGATGCTTGCGGACAGAGGCTATAATGCTGACAGTATTCGTAAAAACATAGAGGCGCGGGACGTGCTAACCCAGATCCCGATGCGAAAATCACGTAAGATGCGCGTCGGTGTAGACCACGCACTTTATGCACTGCGCAACCTTGTTGAACGGTGCTTCAACAAGCTAAAAAACGCCCGACGTGTTGCCACCCGTTATGACAAGACCGCCGAGAGCTTTATTGGCTTCGTAGACATCACATCGATCCGTCTCTGGATCCGTTATTTGTCAACATGACCTAAGTACACAAGTTTCATCATCTTGCCGGTGATAATATCATATCCAAAATCAAAACTGACTGTATTGTTAGATTTTTCAATCTGATAACTTCATTCTCTTATTAAAGATATCGCTCCCTCGCGCCAGATCCAAAGCTGCTGATAAGTCGTTTTATGCAGCAGTTTGAATGCAGGGGATCCGGTCTGCCGCAGATTGTGGATATCTGACAGTCATCGGAACACACCAGCTGTTCCACCGAAATGAAACCTGCCGGAGACTGACACAATGAAAACCCCGATGATCGCCCTGACCATGGCAACCGATGCCCGCAACGAGCGCCCGACACGATCTCGACCGCAGCAGCCGTCGATACCATGCACGTTCCCGCTGACTTGGTGATGACGGCTGTCGAACTAGCCCGCGCCGGCATTGCTGCTGACACCATGGTGACGATCACCTCGTTCCCGACCAACACTGCCATCGCCTCCAACAACTAGGATCGCTGATCCCGTCTTTTAGGCGACGGTCTGATCCCTATGCGCAAGACCGCTGTATCCGAAAGGGACCGGCGGTCTTTCTGTATGAGGGTGACAGTTTTTAAGCTGACATTGCTTTTGTCAGGCCAACGCCTGTCCAGTGTTCCCGGCCCGACCACGGCCCTGCCCGCCTTGCAGCAGGCGACGCTTTACTCAGTCTCTTTTGGCGGTCTGCTCTGGAGAGGAAACATATCCTCGCCATAGAAATGCAGCTGGATGTGATGGCGCCGGCACAGCCATCTGACATTTAGAGGCTCGTCGTAGTGGTCATGATGGGCGTCCACCCTGAGAGCTCCGCAGACCTCGCAGCCTTGCCGTTCCAGCTTGCCGGATCCAATCGCTGCGGCCACAGCCCGATGGGCGTCGTATTTATGCAGATTAGCGCGCCTCCATCTGGACTGGAGGGCTTTTTTCTCGGACATGCGACCTCCCATACTGAGATATCTGGGGTCGACGCTAAAGGACCTTTGCCAAATCTCCAATGAACAAAGCTATTTGAGTGTCCGCGTGCTTCTGCAGAGCCTACCGAGTGTTTTCCAGATATCACCGTTTCTTTTGCGCGGGACCGATGGTTCGCTTATCTTTGATTGAGACACAAGATAAGGAGCGGTTTTGATGGCTGGACACAGCAGGATTTCGACTGTGTCACAATCGCAGGTTTGTGACATATGCTGATCGGCTATGCGCGGGTCTCGACCGCAGACGGGCGGCAGTCGCTTGACCTGCAGCATGACGCCCTGATCGCCGCTGGGGTGGCGCAGGACCAGATCTATTCCGATCAGGCGTCCGGCAAGAAGGACGACCGGCCAGGATTGCATGCCTGTCTCAAGGCGCTGCGCGAGGGCGATGTGCTGACCGTGTGGAAGCTCGACCGTCTGGGACGCAGCCTGCATCATCTGGTGAAGACCGTGACCCTGCTGACAGAGCGTGGGATCGGGTTGAGGGTGCTGACCGGCCAAGGCGCGGCCATCGACACCACCACAGCTGCCGGACGGCTGTCCTTCGGCATCTTTGCCGCTCTGGCCGAGTTCGAAAGCGAGCTGATCCGCGAACGCACTATGGCGGGGCTGACCTCGGCACGTGCACGGGGCCGCAAAGGCGGGCGCAGGTTTGCCTTGAGCAAGGCGCAGGTGCGTCTGGCACAAGCTGCCATGGCCAACCGCGAGACCTCGGTGACCAGCCTGAGCAAAGAACTGGGGATCCGGCCTGTCACCCTCTACCGCTATGTCGATTCCACCGGACAGCTGCGGGATTATGGCAAAAGGGTGCTGGAGGGATAACACGGGGGTTGCTGCGTTCCAGAGCCGAGATAGGCGTCTGGCAGATTTCCCGCGTTTTCCACCCCCCCGAATGCTGTCTTTTCGAGTGTCGGAAAGATCATATTCCGGCAACAATTTCCAAGCTGGCAGGACCCGAAATTTATGCCTTTCAGGGTCTGCCGTCATGCCAGCCCGTGGATCATTTCTACGCTCGAAACGCTGTGATTTCCTCGCTTTCGGACGGGGTCGCATTCTCTGTCCCAAAGGTCCTGCGGCGTCCTGAATACCAAGCGTCGCGGCTGCCAAAAAAACCAGTGCCGCCTGAATGTTCGGATGGCTTGAAGGAAGTTTGCGGCGACCAAATCCGGCCAAAAAACGCGCCCAAATTAGACCCGCCGAAACGGCGCGAAAAGCGTCGAAATGGGCAGGTTCTCCGGTATACATAGCTGTACAACAGGCTGGAAGTGCCGGACGACTATGTATTTTTTACAGGGTAAGTGCCGGACGGGTATGTATATTCCCGGCTGCAACGATGCAGCGACCCCTGCTGAAATAAGAGCGTCCGCTCCAGCATGGCCGTCGGGGGCTTCCTGACCGCATCGCAGCCCCTCTAGAAAACCGCCGATTTGCAGGCTGGACGTGAGGTGGGGAGATGAAACGCAACCCAGATATGCCGCCAGAGGCTCTGAGATCGCCGCTGAGGCGCATTAAGGCAATTTCCGCACCAATGCCATGCAAAACACGAAAACGCCAGCTCAGGCGCGATTTTTAAGGGCCCTTATCTCAGCCAACTGCAGCGTGGACAAACATGCGCGTGCCAACGCCTGATTTTGGAGCCGCAAGATTAACAATCAGCGTTGCAATCATCCAAAAGCAGAGCGCCCCCCAAGCACCTGTTTTGGAGACTGCCAAGCACCCCCAAAAACCCATGGATCCGTTCAATACATCCCTGCATACTAAGCTAGTAGTAACGGACGGGTATGTATCAAACAGGCCGTTAGTGACGGACAGGTATGTGTTAAACCCGGGGTTAGTGACGGACCGCTATGTATCAACCCGATGGGTAAGTGACGGACGGGTATGTATCGAAAAGTTCATCTTATGCCGTGCAGCAGTGCGCAAAAGCTGCCCCGAAGCCGATATCCGGACTGGAGAAACTGCTGAATTCAGCGGAGCTAAAAACGGCGCAGCGTGACAGGCATTTAGCACGTGTAACGCTGCCCAAAACGCATTTCCTGCCCTTACCATTCCAGACCCTCAAAAACGCCTAGGCTGATGTGTCAGGCAGATCACATGTCCTGCGCTGGCAAGAGGCGGTTTTCAGCGCTGGCGTAGCAGCGTCGGAAACCTTCAAAAAACCTGCGTCGCGTTTCGGCACCGATTATAACGAGCTGCAACATATGAGGAAAATTAGAAAACAGTGCACAGGACTGTTTTCTCGATGATTTCCCGGTTTTTGGAACTAGAGCGTTTCGGTCTTAACCTAATACATACCCTGCCGCGTGGAAGTAGTTCCAGCACTCTTGGGGCGAGAACATATTGCAGATGTCGCCGAGGGCTTTGAACAGATCACTGAAGGTTCGTGCGCCCATTTT
>NZ_QQVY01000043.1 GCF_003590715.1 Paracoccus sp. JM45 | reverse complement strand
TGAAAACTACTTCGCAAAGATCAAGGAATTCCGAGGCATAGCAACACGCTATGACAAGACCGATTGCAGCTACACCGCCAATTGGAACCTAGCTGCAGCCCTGATTGCTCCAAGATGAATGTCCACGGGGCCTAGGACCACCTCTGGCTTCAATGCGTTTCATTCAGCACAAGCGACACTTGCCGGAATCGAAACAGCCCACATGATCCGCAATGGCAAGTTCGGAGATAACGGCCCTAGTTCATTGGCACGGCAATATCATTGCCCAAGATGAAGGTTCTAAGGTCGCACTTAGACTTCGAGGAAACCGGAACGTATGGACGCAGAATGTGGCCAGGCTGACCACAAATTTGATGGTGCAATAGGCTTGCCGATATTCAGTTACGCCAGCCTCGCGTTGGTTTCAGAGGGAACAAACGGTAGATAATGCATACGGCAAGCCACTCAATTGTTCGCCGTCTCTAATCTAGCCTTCGATGGCTTCGGCAGGTTGGCAGTGCATTCATGGGACCGAAGAACGTGGCGAGAGCGACAATATTATGGCGATTGCCTTCGTATGAAGGAATATAGTTATCCATCTTTCAAACAAAGGGACGGAAGGCGATCAAGGACGCCTGCGGAAATGATGTGTGCCAGTTCACGCGGAAAATCCGCGGGGAGTCGTTTGATTGTTTCATCAAGCGCAGCGACGACCCGCCCCGCAGTCTTGTCCAGCAATTGCGCTGCCAGCGTGACACCGAAACCTGCGGCCTTGGCACTCTCTTGAAAATGGCGCGGGACAATTTCGTTGATGCGATAGTGAGTGTTGACCGACATGGCAAGGCGCATGCGGTTCTTCCGGATCTGACCGTCATTGACAGCTTTTTGCGCGCTGAGCACATCGTATAGGGGTGTCATCCGAAAGCCGCCCGGGCGCAATGCAAGACTGAAATTCTTGGCATGACCGTCCGTTGCACCCAGAATCCAGAATAATATCTGCGCAAAGAAAAAGCCGCTTTGATCAGCCGATGGATCATCGCTGCCTGACAGCAAGCCGATCGCCTCGGTAATTCCAGGGCCACCATCCATCTGATATTTCTGGCTTGGCGGCACAGATAACGCCTGACAGAAATCTTCCTGTGGCAGGCGGATCAACCGCCCGTCCTTGGTCCAGCGACGGTCAAATCGCGTGATCACAAGGCTACGGACGTTCTCGAAATCCACTATATCGACTTCGGCGACATCCGCCCCCATGGCCCGACAAAACTTCATGCAGAAATATTCGTTTTCGACGCTGTCCGACAAATTGATCCCGTTGGGAAGTATGCCCAATTGTGTCTTCAGGATATGGGTTGTCGGCGTCCCGCCAAAGGGCCTGATCCATTCGCCGTTATGCCGAAGCAAGGCGGTTTTTTCCTGTGCGCCCGCGATTGAAATACGAAAGTTATCATCTTCGTCGATGCCAAGCGGAGCAGTTGCGAGGTTACGCAGCATTGCCGCGATCTGCGCATCGGTGACAACCTCGCCCTCAAGCGCCTCCAAGGCGGCAACCTCGCCCTGAGAGAATTGCAATGCGCCCACGCAGTCGCGACCAATTTTTTCAAGCATGTGCCAGGCATCCGTACCGCCTGCCCTTACGCGCATGGCCACACGCTCTCGGATCGCCTGATTGTCGGGCAGCAGGTTTTCCAGATAGGCAATGACGGGTGCACCCTGATGTGCCCCTTGGCGTAGCGGCAAGGAAAGCGAAATTGGCATTGCATGTTCCCAAGCCAGCCACGCCGGATCATAGGCAAAGCTGATCGCGCCCGAACCGGCAAGACGAAGATGCCCCACAAGCCGCCCGTTCAATGAAACCTGCATGGTGGCGCTGTGCGCATGCCGTACCATCAGAAAATATCCTCGATCGCGACTGAACCGCCGCGTTCGGCCAGCCGGAATTCAAGGCCAAGGGCCGCCATAACTGTCAGCAGGGTTGCAAGCTTGATCCCCGTGTCGCCATTTTCCAACGAGGAAATCGTCGCCACCCTCAGGTTGGTGCGTGCACTGACATCCCCTTGGGTCCAGCCACGTGCCTTGCGTGCCTCAAGAATGGCATTCCCGATCTGGCCGGCTGTTCTGACGGTGATTTCCATAAAACCCCTCTTTTACGCCACAGCGTAAACGTGGTACATTTACGCTGCAACGTAAATTATTACAATTTACGCTGTGGCGTAACATATAGATCCCTATGTGAGGGGGATATTGCCATATGTATGTTCGGTAAAACACAGCGCCTTTGATACCATTTGTATCAATCAGGCTTACCGGACCGCGCTTGAACGCCTGATCCAAGCATCAGCGCCAGCCGTCAGAACAGCGCAATCGACGGGAAAATCTGCAATGCAGCAATCCACCTGAAAAGTTCCGCAAGGGGAATAAGGCTTATGAAAACCAAAGCGTCTGCGGCATTACGTGACAGGGTTCCAACGTCGACAGTCACCCGTTCAGAGGTGCGGAACAAGCGCCATGCGGGCAGCATTCGTGGCACCTGCGCTGCATAGAGGCAAAAGCGGCCTCCGAACGTCTCGCTCAGGAACCGTTCCTCTCGGGCGGCTGTCATCGACATAATAAAGAACGCGGTGCCGCCCAGACAAAGCGCCAGCGTCACACTGCCCAGCATCAAGCCGAACCCCGTCACACCGATCGTCGAAAACAGATAAAGCGGATGGCGGCAGATCGAGTATGGCCCTTCTTGCATCAGAACGGCATTCTTGCGCCCCCCGATATAGAGTATGGCCCAGAACCGTCCCAAAATCGCCACGAAGATGGCCAGAATCCCTACCGTCTCTAATGCCATGCCACCGGTCATGCCCCAACCTGTGCGGGTGAAGATCACCAGCGGCAGCAGGCTTGCAAAGATCACGCGAAGGGCGGCGATCCTGATCTTCTGGTTAAAGGGTCTGGAAATCGCGACTGTCATGATGGCCTCAGGATTCATAGCCAAGCCAGCCTTCCAAAGCTTCCCAGCTTTGATCGATCGGCCAGGCTGCGGTATAGGGAACAGAAATATGGCCATAGCGGATCGAGATCTGGCTCTCGGCCAGATCCTCACCCATGCCATAATCGGCAAGATAAAGCGCCGAGGCGAGCCCCGTACGATCGGAACCCGACTTGCAGTGGATCAGCAAAGGCTTTGGCGCCTTGCGCAATAGCGCGATCAGCGCAGCAGCCTCGGTACGGTCAAGGCCTTTGCTGGCGGACATTCCAAAGTCGTAATGCGCCAGACCCAGTTCGCCGGATGCCGCCAGTTCCGCGTCATACCACGGGGTACCGACATGGGTGCCGCGCAGGTTGATCACGCTACGGATGCCGGTTTGCCTGACCCATGATATCAAATCATATTTGTCGGGCTGCGCCGAACGATAGGCGTCGCCTTCAAGGACTGGATGGAAATTACCACCAATTTGAAGTTGGGCCAGATAGCCGACCGGTACAACAAGACACAGAAATCCGGCAAGGGCCGTGCGGCGCAGTAAAAGTTTCATCGGCAATATCCATATAGCTGTGCCCCCTGATGACCGACAAAGCTGACACGGACCTGAACGCACTGGAGTTTTCCACACCACCCAGCCTATGATCGCCCGCAAGGAGAAATTATGCGGATATTGCTGATCGAAGATGACGCAGGGATCGGGTCGGCTGTACGAGATCAGATCGCAGCAGACGGGCATCTGGTCGATTGGGCCACCGATCTGGCAGATGCCCGTGCCTTTCTGCCGATGGTCGCCTATGACCTTGTGCTGTTGGACATGATGTTGCCCGACGGTACCGGCATCGCGCTGCTTCGCGACCTACGGCAGCAGGGATTAACAACACCTGTCATCATCCTGACTGCGATGGATCGTATCACGGATCGTATTGACGGGTTGAACGCGGGTGCGGATGATTATCTGGTAAAACCGTTCGATCTGTCAGAACTGTCAGCCCGCATCGGTGCCGTGGCACGCCGCTATACCGGCAACCCGAACCCGCAGCTACGGATCGGCAGCTTTGCGTTAGATATGGCGCAGCGGCGGGTGGACGGAACACAGGGCGTCATCGATCTGAGCCAGCGCGAGTGGATTATTCTGGAAGCACTGCTGCAAAACCGTGGCAATATCGTTGCGAAATCCCGCTTGGAAGACCGGCTCTATTCATTCGACGCCGAGGTCGAGAGTAATACCATAGAAGTCTATGTTAGCCGTTTGCGCAAAAAGCTGGGGCGCGACAGCATCGAAACACTCCGCGGTCTGGGCTATCGGGTCGCCCGATGAAGCCACGCAGCCTGCGCCGCGACCTGTCACTTGGCATCGGATTGGGCCTGACCCTGCTGTGGCTTCTTGCCATGACCGGCACCACATTGGTCGTACGCGAGGAGCTGGACGAGGTCTATGACAGCCTTATGGAGGAAACGGCACACCGATTGTTGCCAATGGCCTTACAACAGACCCGCCAACCACCCCCTGCAAAATCCGAGGTTCTGCTGACATGGGTTCTGCGGGATATTCATGGAACAATCATCCTGCGCTCGGGCGGGGCGAGCGATGCGATGTTTGACATGACGCCCGAAGACGGCTTCAGCACAATCGGCGATTTCAGACATTTCACGCGCAGTCTGAACAGGTACAGTCTTGACGTAGCCAGCCCATTACAGGAACGGCGCGAAGCTGCGCGGGGCATCCTGCTTGCTTTGCTGGTTCCCGCCCTTATCCTTCTGCCGCTGTGTCTGATAGGCGTGGCTTGGTTCACACGCCGAAACTTCCGCAGCGTTGATACCCTTTCAGCCGAGGTTTCGGACCGCGCTCCAAGCGACCTGCAACCGCTGATCACCAAAGGTCTTCAAACAGAACTGCTGCCGATCCGCGACGCTGTGAACCGGCTGATGCAGACGTTGGACACTGCTATCACAGCCGAGCGCGCTTTTTCAGCCAATGCCGCGCATGAACTTCGCACCCCGATCGCCGCAATCTTGGCCCATGTCCAACGATTATTGGCAGAAGCGCCTGATGGCCCTGTCCATGACCGCGCCAGCATCGTCGAGGTCGAGTTGAAGCGCACCACCCGTCTGGTCGAAAAACTTATACAACTTGCGCGGGCTGAAAGCATATCAAGCCTTGGGGCCGAGGCCGTTGACGCCACCCGCATCCTACGGATGATTGCCAATGACTACCGCGCACCGCTGCAAGTTCCGGATGATGCTGTTATGGTTCACATGGACGCGGATACGCTGGCCATTCTGGCCCGCAACCTGATCGAGAATGCCGTTGTTCACGGGCGCAATGTAGAGGTCAACCTGTCCCGCGACGGCTGGCTGCGCGTCGTGAACGAAGGGCCGGTCATTTCGCCGCAAATCCTTCCAAACCTGACAGAACGCTTTGAACGTGCATACTCCCGCAAAGAAGGATCAGGACTGGGACTGGCAATCGTTTCGGCCATCACCCGCAGCAATAGCCTATTATTGAACTTGTATTCGCCCGCAAATGGCCGCGCAGACGGTTTCGAGGCGGGCGTACGTCTGCCCTTGTCAAAGACTAATGTCGACGTAACCTCTTGCAAGGTACCAGACTCATAACTTTGCAATGTCGATGGCTTTGATGATGTAACCGCCCCCCGACAGCATTTGTGTACCAAGGTGGGTCTTTAAGGATCCACAAGGGGGAGAAGTTACATCATCAAAGCCGTGCAGTTTTCGAATAGGCACCCTACTCCATAGGGCCTTTTCGAGATCAGATGGCAGAACCCCGTACGACCATGTTTTGCTGCAAGCGGAACCTGACCTAGGTTCCAGTGTTCACCCTGATAAGCAGGAGTGAACAGATGATAAACGATACATCTACCGCAACAGAGGGTCGCATTCTGGCCCATCGCCGTATTTTAGCTCGGTTGATTGCGACACTGCCGCAAGAAACTAGATATGATATTATGCAGTGGATAGAACAACGAGAAGTGATGCGCGACGGTCAGGAAGACCCCGGAGCGGTTCCAACCGATGGTAACGCGTTTGAATTGGCGATTGCAGATGAGTTTAGTCGTATAGCCATAATTGCGAAAGACCGAATTTCGGAGCCGGACTGATAAGCTAGTTATACGTTAGCAGTATCATCACCATTTTCTGCTAAAGCATTCGGCTAAGGTATTAACTGCTAGAAATATTCAGTGCTTACATTGCGCTGTTCTATTAATCCGGCCGTATGAGCCACGCAAATTTCAACAATCCTAGCAATTGTGTTTATCAACCCGCCTGATGCTTTCAATTCTCACCGGTTTTGAGGATCGTGTTTGCGATTGTGATTAACATGTGCGGCTCGCTACGCTCTTTCAGTCGTTCTGCAACAGGCCTCAGCGGCGGGTTGTGGCATACGGCGGCAGGTGCGGCTTGGAAGAGGACGTGTCGTATTTTGCCTCAACCTTCAGCAATTGCCGGCTTTGCCTGCAGAGGTGGTCGTAAGAATTCTGACCAGTTGCTAGAGAGGTGGTCGCAGGAATTCGGACCAGTTGCTAAGCTTTAGCGATTGACGAAGGACTGACCTGAGATGACGAAACGAAAGCGCTATTCTGCGGAGTTCAAGGCGAAG
>NZ_QQVY01000042.1 GCF_003590715.1 Paracoccus sp. JM45 | reverse complement strand
TATCCCGCCAGCTGAGGCAGAAGAGAACTTCTATGCACAGCGCAGCTTGCTCGATATGGTCGCGTGAAATGAAGCTATAGGTCTCCGACAGACCCGGGGCGATTCAATGATCAATAGGATGAACGGCAGCTAAGGGCCGTCCACGTCCGCTAGCCAATGCTGATCTGGCTGACGCTGCGGTGCATCCGAGGTCTGCAGTGAGCCCTATCTGGCGGTTCCATCGTTCTTTTTTCGTTCGACATACTCATTGCGGGCCAGCTCAATCTTCTCCAAATTTTCTTCGGCCCAAATCCAGACACCGCAGAATGCCTTGCTCAAACCAAGTCCAAGATCCGTCAGACGATACTCGACCTTCGGAGGGACCACTGGATAGACAGTCCTGGTCACAAGCCCGTCACATTCCAATGCGCGCAAGGTCTGCGTGAGCATCTTTTGACTGATCCCTTCGCAGGCCTTGCTGAGTTCACTAAAACGGCAGCATTCCCGCTCCGTCAGGATTTCGATCAAAAGCATAGTCCACTTGTCCGCAACCCGACCGATGGTTTGTTCGACCAGGCGATCCACTGCTGGATCAGTTTCAGAGACGTTCAGCAGGTCTTGTCGTAACAGGTCGTTTGTCATGCGCTACATACTCTCTTTTGGGTAAGTATAATTCTTTTCGGTGCGTTCTTTCCCAAAGATAGCGAAAGCCACATGTGTCCTCCAGTCATCGAAAGGAACACAGAGCAATGACTTTCACCAATCGTACGATCCTTATCACTGGCGGCAATTCAGGGATTGGTCTGGCCCTCGCCGAGGCGCTGCAGTCCAAGGGAAATCGCATCATCATCACCGGGCGCAACAGTGACAGCTTGCAAGCAGCTATGCAGCGAAACCCAGAAATGTCCGGTTATCTCATTGATGTCACAGACGAAAACTCGCTTGCGGCATTCTCCGACGCGGTCATTGCCGAACATCCTGAGCTTGATACCGTCATTCTGAACGCGGGTATTATGGAAGCAGAAGATTACACCGCCGAACGGGTTAGTCTGGACGTGGCCGAGCGCACCATCGCAACAAACCTGACCGCGCCCATTCGCCTTGCGGCAGTGCTGCTGCCCCATCTTCGAACCCAATCGCATGCGGCGTTGCTAACTGTATCTTCGGGGCTGGCCTTCGTGCCCAAGGCTGCTAACCCGGCCTATTCAGCAACCAAAGCCGCGATCCATGCTTGGACACAGGCGGTGCGCTATCAACTGCGCGATACCTCAGTGGATGTCCACGAGATTGCGCCTCCGCTTGTCGCAACAGAGTTGACGCCGGGCCAATCAGCAGTCTCCGCTGCGATGCCGCTGCAAGAATTTATCGACGAGGTCGTTGGGATTCTCGCGCTCACTGAGGTTCCAGACGAGATCTTAGTGGCCCGTGTCAATTTTCAGCGCAAAGCCGAAGCCGAAGGCCGTTACGAGGAGGCATTTTCGGCGATCAACAGCTGAGACATGAAACGGCGCGCAGCTCAGATTAGGTGACTAATCAGGTAGTACGACGAAGGGTTGAAGCGAGTTTGTAAAGCTATCAGAAATTGCGGCTTTGTCCGCAAAGCAGACCCTCACTCCACCAAAATGCTGCACGTCGGACGAATGGCCGGTTTCGTGAAGCTGCACCGCCGCGCTCGGCCACCAAGCGAAGGTCGGCTCAGGGCCGTGAGCGGAGATAGTGGCTACCTCACCGAATGGCCGAAAATTCCTGCACAGTGGGCTCTCATGCACGACGTAGCAAAAGGCGCTTTTGTCACGCCTCGTTCGGGGAAAGGCAACTTCTTTGACCAAAAAGGAAGAACTATCTGGTGCTTTTCACTGACGGCACCGTGATTTTCTGCAGCACAGCCATTCTGATGTATTTGTCCGAAAAAACCGGCAAACTCGGTGTTGCGCCGGAACATCGCAGCGAGCTGCTGTCATGGCTGATGTTCATCGCCTCAGGGCTTGGAGCGTTCTCAGACCACAACGTGCATTTCCGCCACGTCGCGCCCGAAGATCTGCCCTATGCTAATAACCACTACATGCGCGAAACCTAGCGTCATTATGAGGTGCTGAACGACCACCTGAAAGGCCACGTATTTATCGTTGGCGACAGCTATTCGATTGCCGATGTGTCGGCATGGGGCTGGATCAGCCGCGCACCACGCGTGCTGGGCGGTGAAGGGCTTGCCAAATTCCCCGAGGTTGATCGCGGGTCAAAATCCGTCAACGCCCGCCCTTTCGCGGCGAAAGTGGAATAGATCTGCAAGAACGAGACGTTCAAAAACCCCAATGCCTGCGCTATACCCCCGCTTAGTCGCCTTCCTGCAATAACACACCCTTGGGGCGGACCGGCGCAGTCATGGTTTACGCACAATGACCATCGGTCGGCCGCATTCCGGGTCGGGATGAATGCAGGCATCGATTGAAAAGACCTCGCGCAGCATCGGGGTGGTGGCCATCTTGTCGGGCGATCCACATCCGCTGAGACCACCATTGCGTAGCATCACAATATGATCGGCATAGCGGAATGCCTGATTGAGGTCGTGCAGCACGGCAACGACCGTCTTGCCGGTTGCGACAAGGTCGCGGGCCAGTCGCAACAGTTCGACCTGATGATTGATGTCCAGAAAGGTCGTCGGTTCGTCCAGCAGCACGATATCGGTATTCTGCGCCAGCACCATCGCCAGCCAGACGCGTTGCCTTTGCCCACCCGACAATCCGTCGACCATCCGGCCCGCCAGATCCGTGATGTCCAGTCGGGCCAGAACCTCGTCAACTTTGGCGCGGTCGGTGCCACGGATACGGCCCCATAAATTGTTATGCGGGCTGCGGCCATAGCCGACCAACTGGCGCACAGTGATTCCTTCGGGCACCGGAAGGACCTGCGGCAGAAACGATACCTGTCGTGCCAGCGCACGGGCCGACATTGCGTTCAGCGGCTGTCCCATTACGTCGATCCGACCGGCGCGGGGTGGCATGGTGCGGATCACACTTTTCAGTAATGTAGATTTGCCGCACCCATTCGGTCCGATCAACGCAGTAAAGCGGGCGGCGGGGATCGAGAGGGTCAGGTCGGCGATAACCGGTTTGCGGTCGTATCCAAGGGTTAACCCTTCGACATGGATAGCATGGGTCATCAGCGTGTCCTAAACAGAAGCCAGAGAAAATAGGGCGCACCGATAACAGCCGTCAGCACCCCTGCGGGAATTTCGGCGGGCGGGGCGATGCCGCGACCCAATGTATCGGCGGCCAACAATATTGCCGCACCTAACATTCCGGCGGTCGGCAAAAGCCGCAAATGCCCGCCCCCGACCAACCGGCGTGCCAGATGCGGGGCGACCAGCCCGACAAATCCGACCGGACCAGCCACCGAAACCGAAATCGCCGTCAACATCACCGCCATTGTGATTGCGGCCCATCGGACCAGACGCAGGCGTGTGCCCAAGGCATGCGCCGTGTCTTCGCCCAAAGCAATAACGTCCAAGGGTTTTGCCAAGGTCATTGCCACCATCATCAATGGGATCAACGGCAAAAGCAGGCCCAGATGCGGCCAGCCGCGTGCCCAGAGGCTGCCGGTCAGGGACAACAGGGCGGTATTCACCTCGACCGGATGGGTCAGCAGTAGAAACTGGGTGACGCCTGCAAAGGTGGCGGACACTGCGACCCCCGATAGGGCAAAGCGCACGGGTGAAAAGATGCCGGCGTTATAGGCCATTAGCAATGCCGCACCCGCGGCACCGCCAAGCAGCGAAAAGAACGGCAGGTAACCCACGCCCGGAAAGACCAACAATACAAAGGCAACGGCCAGCCCGGCCCCCTGCGTCACCCCCAGAATGTCGGGCGAGGCCAGAGGATTGCGGATCACCCCCTGTACCAGCGCCCCTGCAACGCCAAGCGCAGCGCCGATCAGGATGCCGGTCAGGCTGCGGGGGAAACGATGGCTCCAGACGACGAAGTCTTGTGGGTTATGGGCCAGCAACAGATGCCAGACCTGCAAAGGGGTAATGGTGGTCGCGCCGGTGCACAGCGCGACCAATGTCAGGGCCGATAGCACGATCAGCGCGCGGATCATCGCAGGCCCCGCGCAAGGATCAGGAAAAACGGCGCACCGATCAGGGCCGTGACTGCCCCTGCCGGCGTTTCGGCGGGGAAGGCCACGCCGCGGGCGGCAATGTCGGCTGCCAGCAGGGCAATGGCACCGACGGCTCCGCTCATCGGTACAAGGATGCGGTGGTCTGATCCGACCATCAGCCGAGAGATATTGGGGGCCATCAGCCCGATAAAGCCGATCGGTCCCGCCACGGCCACGGTCGCGCCGACCATCACACAACCCGCAGCAAAGACCGATAAACGTAACAGCCGCAGCCGGACGCCCAACGCGCGGGCGCTTTCCGCGCCAAGGTTCATCAGGTTCAGCGACGGCGCGACCAACGCCCCGACGACAAAGCTGCCGAACAGGACGACCCCCATGACCTGCACATCCGTCCAGCGGATATTGGACAGCGATCCGGCCAACCAGTTCAGCACACCAAGCGCCCGCTCTTCGGCCAGCAGCACGACCAAACGTGTCAACCCTGCACAAAGCGCCCCCATGGTCATTCCAGCCAATACCAAGCGGCCACGGGATGCCTCCTCGGACCATGCGGTGCCCAAAAGGAAGACCAGCGACCATGCGACAGCGCCGCCAATGACCGCGGCGACGCCGCCGGGCATGGATGCGCCAACCAGCCCGCTGGATACAATGGCAAGCCCCAAGCTTGCCCCGCCCGTCACCCCCAGCATCGTGGGCGACGCCAACCGGTTGCGCGATATTCCCTGCATCAACAGACCGCTAATACCCAACGTCGCCCCGATCAACAGCGCTGCGACCGCGCGGGGTAAACGGATGCGGTGGACAATTTTCGCGGCGGTGGTGTCGCCTGCGCCGGTCAGCGCCGACAGCACATCCGCACGCCCGATAGCAAAGGTCGAAAATGCCGACAGCGACCACGCAAACAGCGCGGCCGCGATCAGCAGGGCAAGGGTGAACTGCCAAAACACCCGCATCGCGCGGTCAGTCAATCTGTTCAAAGCTGCCGTCCAGAACCGCCAGCGTATCTGCGGCGATTTTTTCAGCGGCCATAATCCCGCGGTTGCGCGCCCAGACATTCGGATCGACCGAAATGACGCGACCGTCAGACGCCTTCAGAATGGACCAAAGCTCGTCCCCGTTCCATGTATCGATGATTGACGGGCGGCGGTAATGACCAACCAGCAGATAGTCGGGGTCCAGACCCAACAGTTGTTCAAGGCTGACAAAATCGGACGCGCCGCCCTGGGCGCGTACCTCGGGAACGTTGATCCCGAGGCTTTGCAACACCGACCCGTCATAGCTGTCCGGCCCGTGCAGGGAAAAGCTGTCCTCGCGCGCGGCGCCAAAGATCATGGTGGCTCCGTCGGGAATGCGCCGGGCGTAATCGGCCATGCTTGCACGATGCTGTTCCAGACGGGCCTGCATCTGTGATTGTTTATCGACCGCCTTGCCGATCAGCGCGGCAGAGCGCAGGCTACCTTCGTAATCCTCGCCCCGTGATGGTAACAGCAATGTCGGGGCGATGGCGCTAAAGGCATCATAAACGGCTGAATGGCGGTCCAGATCGGCAATAATCAGGTCGGGGTGCAGGGCGGCAATCGCCTCAATACTGGGTTGCGGGCGCGTCCCGACCGAGGTCCAGTCGCCCACAATATCACGCACTTCATCCGGAATGCGGGCCGGATCATTGTCATCTGCCACGCCCACGGGCGACACATCCACCGACGCCAGCGCATCCACAAAGGAAAATTCAAGCGCCACGATACGATGCGGAGTATCGGGCAGTGTGACTTCATGTGTGCCGTCATTTACGGTAATCGGGTCGGCCAGCGCGGATGAAGCCGCAAGACACAGGCCGAAGACAAGTCCTAGATTTAATTGCATTTTCAGGTCCTGACTGTGCTCTCCCCGAACGGGGGGCTACTTTTGTTGAGTGTAAATGTCAACAATTGGTACAGTTGCAAGACAGTCCTGAGTTAGCAGCTGCAGGATAGTGAAAACATGCAGACAACCGTCCTGATACAGGTTTTTCGCAAATCATTACGGCGCAACCCAAAGGCCGGATGACTATGTTCACAACACTTTGACCGTTAAAATTGTGGTGCGCGACGGTGAAAATTCACATCGCTAATAAACGCTGATCGTCGAAGTGATATGGTCAAATTGGACGATATGAACAGTAGCCCGGATTATAAATTCATAAACTCAAGGCAGTTTTGTATGATTTGCAGCCGGGCAAACCAGATGCCGAAGTGCTCCATCTCCTATCTGACCGTAAATCGCCGTAATGTCATTCAGTGTATCGATGATCACCTTGTCGGACCTGCCGGCTGGGACCATTGCTGCGGTTGTCGCCAGCACCGACCTGAATACGCATACTGTCGTGGTGTTTGCATTGCATAATATGTGCCTGTATGGCGTTGTTGCAGAACTCTGACTGTCGAGGATTCACATTGTGAATCCATGCGGTTAGGCGGATTGCATGAGCAAGCCATCACCCGCCCGCTACCGCACAACGAACTAGTCCGACTATACTGCGTCGCTGCGCAAACGCGGATCACTGTTAATCTGGTTGGACAAGGAAATGACCTGGCTTGCGCCGCATGACGGCAGCCCCGGTCGCCCTGCGGTGTTTTCCGACGCGGCGGTCCAGTTCTGCCTGACCATCAAAGTGCTGTTCAAGTTGCCGTTTCG
>NZ_QQVY01000041.1 GCF_003590715.1 Paracoccus sp. JM45 | reverse complement strand
CGATGCGAAACCTCTATCGCGTTGTTTAGGCCTTTGTGGGCCCGATGGTCAGCGTTCGGAGCCTGTGTTTTGACCGGCTTGATATAGCTGCGCAATTTGTCGGTTATGATCGAGTTGATGGTTGTTCTAAAAGTTCTTGACTATAGCTTCGGCATAGTAATCGAGCTTTTAGCCTCTGATCTTCCAGATCATTTGTAATGCCTTACAACGGCGGTATTAAATCGCGACAGGTCCTAGTATTGTCTATCTGAACCACAGGCGGACCTTGTCCCACTTCGGCTGGGGGCTGCTCTCGGTCACATGTCTGCAAGGGGTGCCTCATGATCAAGCGGCGGAATTTTCTGGCGGGCGCTGCGGCCCTGTCTGCTGCCCCCGGCGCCGCCCAAGCCGCCGTGCCCACGAGGCGTGATTGGGCGGCATGGTGCGCGGCCCATCTGAAGGACAGCGGGCGGGTCGTGGATGGTCCACAGGGGCATATCAGCCACTCCGAGGGGCAGGGATACGGCCTGCTGCTTGCCCAGGCCCATGGGGATCGCGCCGCCTTCGAGGCGATGGAGGCATGGACCCGTGCGCATCTGGCCACCCGTCAGGATGCATTGATGAGCTGGAAGTGGGCACCCGGCGATGATCCGGTCTGGGTTGACTGGCACAATGCAACGGATGGCGACCTGTTCCGCTCATGGGCCTTGCTGCGGGCAGAGCGTGATTCCGGCTGGCAGGGATATCGCCAGAAGGCCATCGAGATCGCTCGCGACATTGCCGCACTTTGTCTGGTTGCGGATCCGCGGGCAGCCGACCAGCCGCTGATCCTGCCGGGGGCCGAGGCTGCCGGAGATCCTGCGAAAGTCATCTTCAACCCGTCCTACGTCATGTCCCGCGCGCTGCGAGAGTTGGGGGAGGCGGCTGCAGAGCCGCGTCTGGTGCAGGCTGCGGACCACGGAGAGACGATGCTGGCCGAGCTGGCGGCAACGGGTCTTTTGCCGAACTGGGTGGATGTGACGCCGCAGGGGTATGAGCCGCCACGGGATCACGATCTGAAGTGGGGATATGACGCTTTGCGTATCCCGCTGTATCTGTGCTGGTCGGGGCGGGCGGCCCATCCCGCGGTCGCCATGGCCCTGCGGCTGATGGGCACGGATCCGGACAGGGTCACGGTCGAATCAACCCCCGACGGGAGGGTGCTGGAGGCGAACGACGGGGCCGGATTCCGGGCAATCCGATCTTTTGCATCCTGCAGAACCGTGTCGGGGGCGATTTGCGGTGACTACTATGCTGACAGCCTGCTTCTGATGGCCAAAGTTGCGGCACGGGAAGCACAGTGCGTAAAATAAAATACAGCGTAAGTTGCTAAAAAAAACAAAGAAACTACTGGTCCGATGATCGTTCATCTGAACCGTTTTTTCAGCAGGCCATCATGAAATACAGTAGACTGATCATCGGCATCGCCGCGGTCATTTTTGCACTATGGGTCATCATCGGAGAGCAAATGTCCGGCGCCAGCGCCGATGCCGTTGTGAACGCTCCGGTGGTGACCGTCCGGGCACCGGTTGCGGGCAATCTGGAGCTGCCGACACGGCAATTGGGCGTCTATGTGCGTCAGGGCGAGGTGCTGGCCACCATCGCCGATCCAATCGTCGATCGCGTCCACCTTGATGACCTGTTGATGGAGGTCCAGCTGGAAAAAGCCGGTCGGGACCAGATCGTTTCCTTGCTGACCGAAACACGCACGATCCATGATAGCATGCAGCAGCGTACGGACACCTATCGCACGCACCGCCTTGAAGAGCTGCGCGAGCGTTTGTCCCGCGCCGAGGCCCGTCTGGCCATTCTGGAAAACGGCGGCGTTCCCCGCACGGCGGCACAACAGCGGGCCGTGGATGCCGTAACCGAAGAATCCGACCGGCTGCCGGCAGAGCCGAACATCGCATCGCTGGTGCTGGAACATGCCCGTGAGCGTGTTGCTGTTCTGCAGATTGCCGTAAATGCCGCCGAACAGAACGTCTTTCTGGGCGACGGTTACAACGATGCGCCGAATGCCGAGCAGCATATGGTGCAACTGGATGGCGAAATCGCCGATATGGTGTCCCGCAAGGCAGAGGCCGATGCCCGTGTGGCGGCTATCGAGGAGCGTGTCGACCGTGCCCGTGTCAGTGTGAATTCCTTGACCGGAGGAGAGCTGCGCTCTCCGGTAACCGGCACCTATTGGGAAATTCTGGAAGCAAACGGCACGAACGTGCAGCGCGGCGATCCGTTGCTGCGTCTGGTCGATTGCAGCGCCACGGTCGTGACGCTTTCGGTGACCGAGCGAGTGTATAACGGATTGACCATCGGCCAAGGTGCCAAGTTCCGCCTGGGCGGGGCATCTGATGTCTATGACGCCACGGTCAGCCGTCTGGCAGGCAGCGGCGCGGAGACCGTGTATCGCAATCTGGCCGTGGCCCCCAGCAGGCTGCATCTGGAGCGTTATGATGTCACGCTGATCGTGCCCGGTCTGCGGGACAAGGGCACAGACGGCTGCCTGATCGGTCGTACAGGCCGCGCCTTCTTCGATACGCGCCCGCTCGACGGGTTGCGGAACCTGTTCCACTAGGATGCCGGATATCTTCTATCAGGGATCATTGGGGTCCAGCGTCGTCCACCTTTTGTTGGTGTTCGGCGTTGGCCTTACCCTGCCATACTGGGTGCGGCCCGAAGATAACCGCCATCGCGCCTTTTTGCTGACGATCACCTTCCTGCTGGCCGTCAGATATATCTGGTGGCGGGGCACCGATACGCTTGCCCCGGTAGGTTTGACCATGAACATGCTGGCAAGCTGGTCGCTCTATGCACTGGAAGTGCTGGCGATGATCGGCTCCATCAGCTCGTTCATGATCATGTCCCGTATCCGCCTGCGCAGCGCCGAGGCGGACGCCCATGCAGGCTGGTGGGGCGACAAGGAGCCCCGGGTGGCAATCCTGATTGCCACCTACAACGAAGAGCTGGATATCCTGGAGCGCAGCATCATCGGTGCCCGCTCCTTGCGGCACAGCAACAAGGAAGTCATCGTTCTGGATGACAGCCGGCGTGACTGGCTGCGCGATTACTGTGCAGAGCAGGGCGTTCGTTACATGCGACGCCCCGACAACAAGGGGTCCAAGGCCGGCAACATCAACCACGCGTTGGACCGTCTGGCGGAAGAGGCCGTGCCGCCCGATTTCGTGGCCGTGCTGGATGCGGATTTCGTGCCGCATCGCGGCTTTCTGTCCCGTACACTGGCGCTGTTCCATGATCCCAAGATCGGACTGGTGCAGACGCCGCAGCATTTCTTCAATGCGGATCCGATCCAGCACAATTTGGGCATTGCCTCGTCATATCCTGATGAACAGCGGTTCTTCTTCGATCAGATGCAGCCCTCGCGGGATGGTTGGGGAATGGCCATCTGCTGCGGCACATCCTCTATCGCGCGCTGGTCCGCCCTGCGCGAACTGGGGGGGCTGCCCACCGAAAGCGTGACCGAGGATTTCCTGCTGACACTGGCCTTGCAAGAGCGGGGTCTGCAAACCGCCTATCTTGCAGAACCGCTGACCGAGGGTCTGGCACCCGAGGGGTTGCAGGAGTACGTGACGCAGCGGGCGCGGTGGTGCCTGGGGCTGATGCAGATCGCACAGTCCCGTCTGGGGCCATTCGGCAAGAACAACCTGCGCTTTCGCGACCGCTGGGGCGTGGCGGATTCCGTTCTGTTCTGGATGACCAGCTTCACCTTTCGTCTGGCGGTCATCGTCTATCCGTTGCTGTACTGGTTCTTCAACATCGTGGTGGTGGATGCCCAGCTGACGGATGTTCTGGTCTATTTCGGAATGTTCTTCATCTGGTCGATCATGGTCTATCGGGCGATCATGCCCGGCATGCTGATGCCGGTCCTGCATGATGTGACACAGCTGATCGGGGCGATTCCCATCACGCGGGCGGCCTTTACCGGCCTGTTCCGGCCAAAGGGGCATCCGTTCTCGGTAACGGCCAAGGGCGGGGACCGCAGCAAGGTCGTAGTGCAATGGAGCCTGATGGCGCCCTTTCTGACCCTTCTGATCCTGACGGTCGTCGGCCTGTCACTGGGCATATTCCTTGACGGTTTTGCCTATAACGATGCAGGGGATGGTAAGTGGGTCGTGATTTTCTGGACGATCTATAATGTTGTGGTGCTGTCGATCACGGTATTGGCCTGTATCGAGCTGCCGCGCCGTGAAAGCCACATCGCCGATATGCCTGACCGCGGCGTGTTCATCACGGATGGCGATATCCGCCGGCAGTGGATCAGCTCTTTGTCGATCGATCAGGCCCGTCTGCGCGGCAAGATCTATCCCGTCGGAACCGAAGGCACATTGCGCCTGAAGGATATGGGGAATGTGCCTGTGCGGGTGACGACGCTGACACCTGACGGCAATATCGTGGAGCTGTTGCCCACCGGGGCGCAGCGCGAGGCCTTGATGATCCGCTTCTATGCCGAGGGCGCGGCCCCGGGAACGGGACGCGCGCAGTTCTGGTCGGTTCTGGCCGGGCTCAGTCGTCGTCTCTCGGCTGGTGGTCATCACTGACCCGGTCCTGCTGGAGGTGCAGCAATGCAACCGACAGCAGCGCCGCTTCGCGGGTGGTCGATGAGTTTTCAGGGTATTCCTGCGAACCATTGGCCACGCGTGAGGCCAGCACCGACAGGCGTGTCAGCGGGTCGATCACGAATTTCAGGAACAGCAGGGTAACCGCCGCGATCAGCGCAAGGCAGATCGCCAATGCGTACCACGCCCCGTTCCGCGCCAGATCCAGACCGATCGCCAACTTGTCCGCATCCAGCCTGCCGACCATGCGCCAGCCGAAATCGGGCAGCTCGCCATAGGTCACTTCTGGCACCAGCGACGAGAAATATTCCTGGCCATCGGGCCATATCTCGCGCCCGGCGGTCTGCACCCCGGCCTGTGCCGCGCGCACGATCTTCAGCTCTGCCTGATCGGGCATGTCCTCGGTTGTCGAGGCTGATATTTCGCCGTTCTGGTTAAGCAGGAACAGGTCGATCCCGAAGGTATCGGAAGCCTCGGCCAAGTAGCGGTTCAGCCAGGACGCATTGATATGCATGCCAAGCACGCCGATCAGATCGCCCTTGGCATTGGTGACAGGGCGGGCCAGATCGAAGAAGCGCGGGGGGGCGCCATCCGTGGCCAGCAGTTGCGCCAGAAGCTTGGCATCATGGACGTCGCCGGCATAACCGTTTGCCAGCCCATTCTTGAACCATGGCCGTTCGCCCACGTTCTGGCCGATCAGCATCTGGTCGGTGGCGGCAATAACTTCACCGCTCAGATCGGCAAAGCCGATCCATGATACACGCTGGCCATTGCCCGAGGCACCGCTGAAGAAATAGTTCATTTCATCCTGCGTCATGCCATCAAGCTTGCCAGATAGGGCCGCGAGGTTGCTCCAGTCACGGTTCAGGGATCGTGCCAGATCCTGCGCGATGGCTGCGGTGCGGAAGCGGACTGCATAATCCAGCGTACTGTCGGTGATCCGGTCGCTTTTCAGCCAGGCGAATGCGCCGAAGGTGGCGGTGATGACCAGCAGCACGATCAGGATCAGCGCCTGGATCGCGCTTCGCAGGGTTGTTTTGGGGAAGACTTCCATGGTGCCTCAGAACGTGTTGAAGGAAAAACCGATGAAGTATTCTTTGGCATCCGTCTTATAGCCTGTGCGCAGGCTGATAGGGGTGCCGGTGAACCGCTTCTGCAGGGCGATCGTGGTTTCGCTGTAGCTTTCACTGCCCCCGCTGGAGAGTTCGATCCCGAACCCGCTGTCGGCAAAGCTGATCTGGCCCAGAACGAACCATGCATCATAGATCGTGCTGACCTGTGCCAACCCGTACACGCCGCCAAATCCGGTGGTAACATAACGATCCAGAGAGGCGAGGGCGCCGATCTCATATTTGGTGTCATCGTCGTCGGGGTTCTCAAAGCCGACGGTCGGCCCGATATGTGCCGTAACGATCCCTGCCAGCGGAACGCCATAGGTGACCTGCACGCCACCTGACCGCCCGCCATCATATCGGGTGACATTGCCGCCAAAGCTCCATGCATCGCGCGACACAGCGCCGACAAAGCTGCGCGTATCCTTGGCAATATCCGATTGCACGAACTCGCCATCGGCAAGCGCCGGAGATGCAAGCATCGCAAGTGAAAAGAAGACACCGCTGGCGGTGAATCGGGTGGTGGACAAAACGGTTTCTCCGAGAGCTCAGTGGGCGCAGGCCGTGCGCCTTTCAGCCACAGAACGGCGCTAATAAATCAATTCTCGCAAGAGGTTGCTGCGGATTATTTTGCAGCGTCACCCAAGCGCAACGCCCGTTCCCGCCGCGGTCTGAAAAGGGCGGGTGTGCGGGCTGCCGAGAGGAATGGATTACCCCTGTGCAGAAGTGCAAACTGCAAGGCGGATACGGAATTATGCCGGGAACTTGCCATGACAGAAACTTGTCCTGTTCCGGAGGAATTGTTTATGGCCGGTCGATCCATTCCGTTAAAGACTGATGGTTCTGTATTGGTTGTGTCGCAAAGCTTGCTGTGGGTTATGTATGGACCGGGTATTGCCAAGTTGTTGACTGGGTTTGGTAGAGGTATGTCTGCCTGATGAACATTCCAATCGATTTGCCGCCCCTGAAGGGCTTTCGCTACCCACGTGAAATCATCGCGTTCGCTGTCTGGGCGTATCACCAGTTAGCCCTGAGCACGGCTGATGTTGAAGACCTATTGGCTGCTCGGGGTGTGATTGTCAGCCGGGAGGCGATCCGACTGTGGGTTAATCGCTTTGGGTCGCATTTTGCA
>NZ_QQVY01000040.1 GCF_003590715.1 Paracoccus sp. JM45 | reverse complement strand
GTTCCGCAACAACGACCGCAGCACAACACACCTAATGAACCGGTTGATGAGCGTGATGGAACCCCTGCCCCAACCTGCCCGAAAATCCATCACTTTTGATCGCGGGATTGAGTTCCGCAACTGGCGCAATTTGAAGCCGGGGATCGGAACGGAGGCGTGGTTCTGCGATCCCCAAGCGCCGTGGCAAAAGGGTTCCGTCGAGAACCTGAACAAGCGTGCGCGGCGCTACCTATCCCGCGACGTGCCCGTTGCCGCACTCTCAAATCGAGATATGAAGTCGATTTGTGACCGCTTGAACGGCACACCCAGAAAATGCCTGGGATGGCGAACACCAACGGAAGCATTTAGAGAAAAACTGATGAAACTCAGATAGCGGAACCGTCGCAACGACCCTTGAGATTCCACAGTCAGGTCTGAACGGCGGCGTCACTGCACACAAGCGGCCGGCCACGTTTTCCGGCGGGCTTCGCATACCGCACCATATCAGGATCAAACCAGATTACCAATGACCCGCGACGCTTAAGCGCCCTGTTATATGCAGGCCAGTTTAGGGTTTTGCAGGTTGGGATGTTCCGTTTACTCATGCCCCCAGTTATCACCCTAAATTCGAGAGATGAATCCCACACGGGGTTCGTGCAACAAAGCCTAAGCATCAAACTAGCAGATCGCGTAGACCTTTTTGTATCAAAAAAATACCTGCGTTATACTTATATTTGCCGGCAAATTTGCCCTGCTTTCTTGATCCGCAGCATGAAAGCCGACTGATAGCCAGCGCGAACACGGACTAATATAGTCTATAAATCGTATATGTTACATCGCGCCGTTGACACCTGCATGTCAACGGCGATGTCCAGACATTTTCACCTATAAAAATAGATGTCGCTATGATAATCATTGACTTTTGCGACTGGTTCTCATTATCAACAAAGCTATAGCAACCGAACCGGAGTATCCTATGTCGCGCCCGATCCTTGGTAGTACTGCCCTGACGGCAATGATTGCTTTGACTACGGTATTTACACTTCCGGCACGCGCGCAGGACGCTGCGAAGCCATTCAAGGTTGTGACGACATTTACTATTCTTCAGGATATGGCGCAGAATGTTGCGGGGGATCATGCTGAAGTTGTCTCGATCACCAAGCCGGGTGCTGAAATTCACGGCTACGAACCCACCCCGCAGGATATTGTCCGCGCCTCGGATGCTGAACTGATTTTGTACAACGGGTTGAACCTTGAACGCTGGTTCGAACAGTTCATCAACAATTTGGGGGAAATGCCTTCGGCCATCCTGACGGACGGGATCGAACCGATCTCGATCGCGGAGGGCGACTATGAAGGCCTGCCTAACCCTCATGGCTGGATGGGTCTGGATAACGCCATGATCTACGTCGATAATATCCGCGACGCGCTTTCCCAGCATGACCCCGACAGCGCCGACGCCTATGCCGCCAATGCCGAAACCTATAAGCAGCAGATCCGCGACACCGTCGGTCCCTTGCGCGACCGCATTCAGACAGTCCCCGATGACAAGCGTTGGCTTGTTTCATGCGAAGGTGCCTTCAGCTATTTGGCACGCGATTTTGATCTGAAAGAGGCATATCTATGGCCGATCAATGCAGACCAGACCGGCACCCCACAACAGGTCCGCAGCGTCATAGACGATGTTCGCGCGAATGACATTCCCGCTGTCTTTTGCGAAAGCACGGTCAATCAGGCCCCTGCCCAACAGGTTGCACGCGAAACCGGCGCGGCTTACGGCGGAGTTCTTTATGTCGACAGCTTGACCGCTGCCGATGGCCCGGTGCCGACCTATCTTGATCTGCTGCGTGTTGACGCCCAGACAATCGCAGATGCTTTGGCACCGGATGTGAACTAATCACGGCCGAAGCACTTAAGCTATACGTCCGCAGCAGGCACAATCTGCTGCGGCTTTGTCGTGTTCCGGCTTTTCCGGACCCTATGCTGCAAGGATGTAACAATGCTGGACAGATCCCCTACCCCGATAAACGATATTTCCAGCGGTGGATCTTCGGGCGGCATTGCAGCACATGACGTCACAGTGACCTATCGCAACGGCCATACTGCCTTGCATAACGCCAGCTTTGAAATTCCGCGTGGCACAATAACGGCGCTTGTCGGTGTGAACGGTGCGGGAAAATCCACCCTGTTCAAGGCGATCATGGGATTTGTACCGACAGCCCGCGGAAACATCACCTTGCTTGGCAAAACCATCAAGGAAGCACTTGCCGCAAATCTTGTCGCCTATGTTCCGCAAGCCGAAGAGGTGGACTGGGCCTTTCCGGTGCTGGTCGAGGATGTTGTCATGATGGGCCGTTACGGTCACATGGGCTTTTTGCGTCGTGCGTCAAAGACAGATCATGCCGCGGTCGAGGCCGCATTGGGTCGCGTTGGCATGTCGGAATTCCGCAAACGGCAGATCGGTGAATTGTCCGGCGGTCAGCGCAAACGGGTTTTTCTTGCAAGATCAATTGCGCAGGATGGTCAGGTTATTCTGCTGGATGAACCCTTTACCGGCGTTGATGTGCAGACCGAAGAAAAGATTATCACCCTTCTGCGTGAACTCAAGGACGAAGGGCGGGTCATGTTGGTGTCGACCCATAACCTTGGATCTGTGCCGGAATTTTGCGACCGTACGGTTCTGGTAAAGGGCACTGTCCTTGCCTATGGCCCGACCGAGACGACGTTTACCCGCGAGAACCTTGAAAAAGCCTTCGGCGGTGTTCTGCGCCATTTCACCCTTGGTGGTGGTGATCTGCATCATGACGAAGAGGATACGCGCGAACTGCGTATCATCACAGATGATGAACGCCCCTTCGTCCAATACGGGGAAAAGCACAAAGCCACGTCAGAGCAGAACGATAAGACAGGCGGTGACAGGTGATCAGCACGTTATTAGAGCCGTTCTCTTACGGCTATATGTTCAATGCCATGTGGGTATCATCGCTTGTCGGCGGGGTCTGCGCGTTTCTGTCCTGCTATCTTATGCTGAAAGGCTGGTCGCTGATCGGTGATGCCCTAAGCCATTCGGTCGTTCCAGGCGTTGCAGGGGCCTATATGCTTGGTTTGCCCTTCGCATTCGGGGCTTTTCTGGCTGGTGGTCTGGCTGCGGGGGCAATGCTGTTCCTGTCAGGACGGTCCGGCCTGAAAATTGACGTGATTATTGGTATTATCTTTACGTCATTCTTTGGTCTGGGACTGTTCATGGTGTCACTTTCGCCCATGTCGGTGTCGATCCAGACAATTATCATGGGCAATATCCTGGCCATCACCCCAAGCGACACTCTGCAACTGGCGCTTATCGGTGTCGTTTGCCTTGCTGTCTTGTTGTTGAAATGGCGCGATCTGATGGTCGTCTTCTTTGACGAAAATCATGCCCGCACCATCGGCTTGCGTCCCGACGTTCTGAAGGCAGTATTTTTCATCCTTCTTTCGGCAGCAATTGTTGCCGCCATGATGACAGTCGGTGCGTTTCTGGTCATCGCGCTGGTCGTGACGCCCGGTGCCACCGCCTATCTACTATGCGACCGCTTCCCGCGATTGATCATCGTCTCGGTCGCCATCGGAACAGTTACAAGCTTCCTTGGTGCCTATGTCAGCTATTTCCTTGATGGCGCCACCGGAGGGGTCATCGTGACCCTCCAGACCGCGATCTTCCTGACAGCCTTTGTCTTTGCCCCCAAACACGGCATGCTTGCGGCCCGTCGCAAGGCCAACCAAGCCCTGCTGCGCCAATCCGCACAACTGGATGAGGTTCGGACATGATCGACACATTACTTCAACCGTTCCAGTTCCCTTTTATGCAGAATGCGTTCTGGATCAGTGTTCTGGTCGCGCCTCCAACAGCACTTCTGTCATGTTATCTGGTGTTGAAAGGCTGGGCCCTGATGGGCGACGCGGTCAGCCATGCGACGCTGCCCGGCATTGTGTTGGCATGGATCCTTGGCATTCCCCTGATTATAGGTGCTTTTGTCGCTGGAATGTTCTGTGCGCTGATGACCGGATTTCTATCCGACAACAGCCGGATCAAACAGGACACTGTCATGGGCGTCATTTTTTCCGGAATGTTCGGCGTCGGGATCATCATGTATACCTCGATTCACACGAACGAGCATCTGGACCACATTCTGTTCGGGAACATGCTGGGTGTGGGGAATGCGGACCTCTGGACCTCGGGGGTGATTGCCGCCATCGTGACAACTCTTCTGGTATTGAAGTGGAAAGACTTTTTGCTGCATGCGTTTGATCCGGCGCAGGCCCAAGCATCGGGACTGCCAACGAATGTTTTGCATTATGGACTACTATGTGCCCTGTCGCTGACCATCGTTTCGACGTTATCATCGGTCGGCCTTATACTTGCCGTCGCCCTTTTAGTCACACCAGGTGCCATTGCTTTTTTGCTCGTCCGGAGCTTCGGGAAAATGCTGGTCGTATCACTGCTGGTGTGTACATTCGCAATGCTATCAGGGATCTATGCCAGCTTTTTCATCGACAGCTCGCCCGCTGCGACAATCGTACTGATTTTAACAGCAACATTCATCATTGCTCTGATACGCCGCCTTTCGATCGCACGTAAAACATCGAATATAGCAAGCGCGCGTATATCGGAAAATATGCAGACGTGATTGGGCTAAGGACCTATGGGTCAATTTAAGCTTGGGAAGCCTTCATGATGCATCATACCCGCACGATATGGGCTAGATGAGTAAACTTTATTGGCGAAGTAAGGCTACGAACGAGAGGCTGATTGTTTGATCCCAGACTTTGATGGTGAAATCTTTCCCTGGAATGGAAGGACGCATTATGGTCCTAATTCTTCACGGCAGCGCCATGACGGCTGAGGCAATCCGTCGAGCAATACAGAATAGTAAAGAAAGCCTAAGGACGTTTTTGACGCGTTACAGCATCAATCAGAAGACGGTCGCTAAATGGCGCAAAAGGTGGTTCGGTTTGTCTGAACAGGCTCCGAGCGTTTCTTAAGTGGTCTTCCGCCTTGGTTACGCCGCTACCACGTCTGGCATTGGCTGATTAAAGTAGGCCTGATCGGGCGTATTGCCGTCAAGCGACCAGTGAGGTCGTCGGCTGTTGTAAAAGCCCAGATGGCGCCCGATGGAGGCACGGGCTTCCGGGACGCTGGCGTAGGCATGCAGGTAAACCTCTTCGTATTTGATGGTCCGCCACAGGCGCTTGACGAAGACGTTGTCACGCCACGCCCCTTTGCCATCCATGCTGATCTTGATCTGCCGGCTCGCCAAAACCTTGATGAAGTCGGGGGATGTGAATTGGCTGCCTTGACGTCGCATGGCCGCTCGAACCGATGGCGCGACCATGCTCCATGTTAAATATCTCTGGTTTGCCATGCCGGGCCAGCGCCTCTTCGACGGCTTTAATACAGAAGTTGGCCTCCAGCGTGATCGACACCCTCCAGGACAGCACGCGTCTGGTAAACCAGTCCGGAACGGAGGCAAGATAAATGAAGCCCCGCGCCATGGGAATATAGGTGATGTCCATCGCCCAGATCTGGTTGGGCCTGGTGATCGGCAGGTTCCTAAGCAAGTAAGGGTAGATCTTGTGCCCCGGTGCCGGTTTTGAGGTGTTCGGTTTACGATACAGTGCCTCGATCCCCATGCGCCTCATGAGCGTGGCGACATGCAACCGGCCAACCTTGAAACCGTCCTGCACCAGCAGACCTTGCGGCATCCGGCTGCCCGCGAAGGGGAACTCCATGTGCAACTTGTCGATCCGGTGCATCAGCTTCAGATCAGGATCTGACACCGGGCGCGGCTGGTAATAGACGCTGCCCCGGCTGATCCCCAGAACGATGGCTTGCCGGCTGACGCTGAGCTTTGCTGAAGGATCGATCGTTTTTTGCGCTCGGCAACAGGCCCCTGCACGGTTCTCTCGAACCAATGGCGTTCACCGCGCAGTGCGTCGCGCGCCGGATAAAAAATCATTCTATAGCGCCAACTCTCCGATCTTGGCATGCAGTGTCTTCACGTCGATCACCGGCGCAAGTTCAGCCTTCGTAGCATCGCCGAATACTCCGGTTGCGCCTTCCAGCAACTGGTCACGCCACTGTTTGATCTGGTTTGGATGGACGTCAAAGTCCTGCGCCAGCTCGATCAGAGTTCGCTCACCCTTGATTGCCGCTACAGCGACTTTTGCCTTAAGCCGGGCTGTGGTTCCGGCGCGGTCGTCTTGTCATGGTCATCTCCTCGCTTGCAGTATCATGCTGCTGTTACGCGGAAAATCCGCTTATCCCTGCTATTCAGTTTCCCCGCGCCACCTCTGTCTCATCGTCATGGCAAAGATGAACGACATCGACCCTCAGGTTTGGCTGGCCGATGTGCTCGCCCTTCTGCCAGATATCCCGATCTCGCGCGTGCATGAATTGCTGCCTTGGCATTGGAAGATCACAGCAGAGTTGAAGAGGATTGCCGTATGACGCTGGTCGCACGTCTCAAGGTGACACTATTCGACGTCGAACCTCAGGTGCTTCGGCGCTTCGATGTGCCACTCAAGATCCAGCTGAACCGTCTGTACGACGTGATCCAGGCCGGGATAGACTGGACCGACACCTACCCTTATGAGTTCCGAGCCGGCGGTGTTGGTTGGGGCGCGTCAGATCCTGACGGCTATTACGATGGTCCGCTGCCCGCGAACAAATACAGCCTGCTCGATGTCGTCGAGGATCTCGGCACCAAGACCATCTATGACTTCGGCGACAACTGGCACCATGTGATCAAGGTCGAGAAAATCGATGACGCAATTCCGGGCGCCGACTACCCGCGCCTCGTCATGGCCATCGGTACTTTTCCGCCTGAAGATGTGGGCGGCTTCCCCGGCTACGCCGACTTCGTTGACGCCATGGCAGACCCCAAGCACGAAGAACACCACCGGATGTTGGAGTGGTATGGGGGAATGTTCGACCCTGAAGAGGCAGAGATCGACCGTATCCTCGACAACTTCGAGCGCCTCGCCAAAACGTGGACCCCAAAACCCTGCGAACCAAAAGCAGTTCCAAAGCCCGTTTGATCAATAGGGCACGTCAGAGGTGGTCGCAGGAATTCGGACCAGTTGCTAAGCTTTAGCGATTGACGAAGGACTGACCTGAGATGACGAAACGAAAGCGCTATTCTGCGGAGTTCAAGGCGAA
>NZ_QQVY01000004.1 GCF_003590715.1 Paracoccus sp. JM45 | reverse complement strand
CTTCGCCTTGAACTCCGCAGAATAGCGCTTTCGTTTCGTCATCTCAGGTCAGTCCTTCGTCAATCGCTAAAGCTTAGCAACTGGTCCGAATTCCTGCGACCACCTCTCTGCTGGCTGTCGCGCAGGAACGCTACCGGAACTGGACCAAGGCATTACTGAACCGCTCCGGGTTTGCCGGAGCGGTTCAGCATGTCGTGCCCGCATGACCCACGGCGTTACGAGACAGATTCTACCAAAAGTTCACGCAATTTTTGGGCGGCAATGGGACGACCTACCAGCTTGTTTTTGGCTCTGGATATCATGGCGCTGAAATTGCCATTTTTGCTTTTCTCATCCTTGCTCAAGCTCGGGAACCCAGTGTCGGACCATGGCAACAACTCAAAATAAGAAACTACATGGCTTTCGCCCGGCTCGTTTGGATCCTCAACCGTCAAATTCCCGACGAAGCGAAGTGCCTGACTCGACATCCCTCCATGTTTCCCACGGTGAATGCCGATGTAGTAACCGTCCAGCTTTGAAGCTTTATCGAGATCACAGTAGACATCCAGCTTTCCCTTCGGCTCCCATTGGACTGTTTCATAAACTTCCGACGAACGGTCGCGCGCCTTCATTTCGAGCCGTGGGTCGATCTGTTCTCGAGTGAGCAGATATCCCCATTCGCCCACCTTCTCTTTCGGTCCGGCGATTGCTTCAAGTAGTGTCTTTGCCTCGCTCTTGCGGCCGGACGGCGCCCCGCGCTTGTTTGCTTTCCAACGAGCCTTGGCCCAGTCGATGTCCTCGGCGCTGACGCTGTCGGCATCCTCCCAAATCTTCTCGAACCAAGCTGCTGCACGTTCGGAGGCATTATCGTCGGGTTCTAGAAAAACCGAGGCCTCGATGAGTGTCGCCTGCGACAGGAACCCAACCCCGCGGTTGGAGAGATTCGCAGACCCAATTACGCAGCCTTCGTCAGAAATGTAGACCTTTGCATGAAAGTCCGGGAGGTGCCGAAGATTGTCGCCAATCTTCTCAGACAGCACGACGAGAACCTCGGGATTGGTTCCCCCCATGCTGATGTCGCATATCACGCGAGTGCCCTTTGAGATCATATCCTCCGCTCCCTTACCGAGGAATGCAGACGCGATGCGGACATTCTTCCCTGCTAGGATGCTCTTGATCTTTGGACTGCTTCCAACCTCGGCGGCTGAGCTGACGAGAAACTGTGTCAAAAACTACTTCCTTGTAATTGCCAAATAAAAAAATCTTAGCCAACCTGCTGCAACTTAGATCGGATGGCTGCAAGATCAAACGTCTGCGACGTCCCGCATCAGCTATGTTGCCCGCTCATTCTTGCTGCGGCAAGCCTGAGAGGCCCGTCTTGAGAAGCCGCACTGCGGCGTCGCTGCTCTCCCGACCGTCTGCAATGGGCAGAAACCGACATAGGCAGCAAGGAATAGCATTGGTCTGCATACACCTTGGTTGGTATTCAGCCATCAGAACACGCGCGGCAGCGCGTCTATCAGCGGCTTCAGCAGTGGCAGCGGCGTGCGCTGTCCGTAGCGGCGATCCTCTTCCGAGCTGATGGCATGGCCGAGTAGGTGATGACGCGACAGCTCGGGCACTTCCTGCTGGTAGCGCAGCTCGTCGGTGACGTAATGGCGGAAGGAGTGGAAGTTCTTCTTCGCGGCATCCTGGCCCAACTGCGCGTGCAGCAGCTTATGCCAATTGAAGCTAATGGCATCTGACAGCGTGCCGCGTCCCTTGCGCTGTTTCAGGTCAGGGAAGATCTGTCCTGTCTCAACCTGGCCGACGTGCTCCATGAAGCCAAGCTCCAACAAATGTGGATGAATCGGCACCTTGCGCTGCGAGGGTCGATTCTTGAGCCGCCTGATTTCGGTGGGGCGGAAGTGGAAGGCGGGGATGCCGTCCTCGGTGACGATGTCCTCTCGGGCCAGGCCCGCGATCTCCTCGCGCCGTGCGCCTGTATAGGCGGCAATCAGCGGCAGCCAGTAGAGCGCATCCTTGATCACCACTTCACCGAGCTGCGTGCGCCGCCCCGCGCTCAGGCAACCTTGCCAGACCGGACCTGCGAAGAGGCGCTTCAGATCCTCGCGGCTGAATGAGGCCACCTTGTCCTGTTCATCCTCGGGGTCGGTCTCGCGCAGGTCCCGCGTATCCAGAAGGGGATCGAGTGGAATGCCCTCTGACCGTGCATGCTTGATGATCTGGCCGACGAAGCCGAGGTTTCGGTTGATCGTCGCCGCAGCGAAGCCTTGCTTGCCGCCTGCGGCCTCTGCTGCGGTGATGATCTCCTGTAGAGTCATCTCCCGTTCCTTCGGGGTCTTGCGATAAGTCGGGGGCAGGGCGTGCATGATGTTGCTGAATGCCATGAGGTGCTCTTGCCGCAGCATGCGGATGTCACCCACCCCGGTCGCTTCGCGCAACAGTTCGGCGGTCTTGCGGATCTGGTAGGCGGTCTTGTCAGTTACGCGGCCACGCTTTTCCTTGCGGCCAGCGAGGCGGTCGGCCACGGCCTCCAGCGCCGGGTCGAAGGCGGGTTCAGGTTCCGGGGCAGGGGCAGGGGCAGGGTGCTGAACGGCCTGTGGCGCTGCTTGAGGCCCGTCAGGTTGCTTTCCCTCCCGAATCCGGCTGGCCATCTGCATGGCGTCCTCAAAGCCACTCTCGAGGCCATCTTTCGAGGAGAGTAGGGCCGCTGCGCGTCCGTTCAGGTAGATACGCTTGGCGTCGAAGAACTCATGCCCGCTGATCCGCTCCTTACCTGCAATCTTGGCCACACGGCGGCTGATCTTGTTCTCCATCGCTTCTGTGGCGGCAGCACGACCAAGGTGGTGCTGGTAGTGATTAATCCAGTCAAGATCGGCCTCTGAATAGCCACGCGCGGTCAGTTCGCGGCGTTCGTCCTCGTCGAGATCGACCTCTGCACCCTTGCGCGCCACTAGGCGCAAGGCCTCGCCCGCCAGTCGGTCATGGTGAACGCTCTCCACGGGATTACCGGTCTTCGGTAGGTGGAAGGCCGCGCGTGTGCGCCGTGCCGTGTCTTCCAGCTCGTCGCGGATTACCGTCTCAAGCCACTACCGCGCCACATCGGGCGTCAGACCATCCATTCCCATGCGGTCGAATACCTTCTCACTCTCTGCCGTCACGATGACGGCCAGCCTGCGCGCTGTCCACGGGCAAGCGGTGCGAAGGGAAACCTGCAGGTTCGCTGCGTCTGAATCGGCACGTTTGGGAATGCGGCGACGCCACGTGTAGATCGCGCCCCGACGGAAGATGAAATTGGCAATGCCCATGGTGGGTCCCTTAGCTGGGGACACAGACGCCATGATGGACAGTGATGATGGACAATGGTCCAGATCGGCTGTCCGTCTTCGATAAGACGATATAGTTCAACGACTTAGAAGATATTGGCTGGGGCGGTAGGATTCGAACCTACGATACACGGTACCAAAAACCGATGCCTTACCACTTGGCTACGCCCCAACTGTGTGAGGGTGTCTAGAGAAGGTCGCGGGGGGGTGCAAGTCGAAATTTCAAAAATCTTGCTCATTTTTTTATTCAACGGTATCCGAGCCTTATGGAACAGTTTGATCTTGTGATTTTAGGGGCCGGTGCGGCCGGATTATTTTGTGCAGGCTCTGCCGTCGGGCAGGGAAGGCGCGTTCTGGTGCTGGACCACGCGGCGACACCAGCCGAGAAAATTCGCATTTCCGGCGGCGGAAGATGCAACTTTACGAATATGGCAACGGCGCCCGACAGGTTCCTGTCCAGTAACCGTCGTTTCGCGGCCAGCGCCTTGGCGCGCTATAAGCCAAGCGATTTCGTGGCGCTGGTCGATCAGGCGGGAATTGCGTGGCATGAAAAGACTTTGGGTCAGCTTTTTTGCGACGGAAAGGCGACGCAAATCACAGATATGTTGCTGGTCAGGATGCAGGGCGCGGAACTGCGCCTGCGAACGACGATCGATTCGGTTGAACGCGAATCAGAGGGGTTTGTGATTCGGACATCCGGTGGCGCGATTCGCACAGCACGGGTGGTTGTCGCGACCGGGGGGAAATCCATCCCCAAGATCGGCGCCACGGGCATCGCCTATGATCTGGCGCGGCAATTCGGGTTGCGCCTTGTCGATACCCGCGCCGGACTTGTGCCGCTGACATTTGCCGAACAGGATCTGGCGCTTTGCAAACCCTTGGCCGGCCTGTCGGTCGATGCGCGGATCGATCACGGCGGCGGGTCATTCCGCGATGCACTGTTGTTCACGCATCGGGGGTTAAGCGGTCCGGTTATCTTGCAGATTTCCAGCTTCTGGCAGGTGGGTGAGGAAATGCAGATCGATCTTTGCCCTGACCGTGATGTTGCAGCGGCGTTAAAGCAGCAAAAGCAGGAAAGCGGAAAAATCGCGGTGTCGACTGCCTTGGGATATCTGTTGCCGGACAAACTGGCGCAGGCGGTGATTGCCGAAATGGGTCTGGCCAAGGCACGGCTGGCCGATCAGCCGAATGCGGTGCTGGACAAACTGGGCGCACGGGTGAACCGCTGGAAACTGCGCCCCGTCGGAACCGAGGGTTATCGCACCGCCGAGGTGACTTTGGGCGGCATCGACACGCGTGATCTGGCTGCAAAGACGATGCAGGCCCGTAGTGTGCCGGGACTGTATTTCATCGGCGAATGTGTCGATGTGACCGGCTGGCTGGGCGGGTACAACTTTCAATGGGCATGGGCCTCTGCCGATGCGGCCGGTCGCGCGCCCTAGCGCGATCCGGGGGAGAGCAGGTCGCGGCCATCGTCCACGCGGCCGCGTTCGACCATTTCCTCGAATGCGGCGTCCGGTGCGGGGTCGGCAAGGCGCCGGTCAGCGGGGCGCACAGGGCGGGTCCGCAAAGGGGCTTCTTCTTCGGGCTGTTCAAGGCGGATGCGGTGGACGGGCTCTGGCAGCAAATAGCCTTTGGCATTCAGTTCATAGCGCAGCAAACGGAACGCCTCACCCTGCGCCAGATCGAAATCAGTCCCGTCCTGTGACACCCAGCCACCTGCGCGGATTACGACATGTTCGGGGCCTTCGGCATCCAGCCACGCAATGGGTTCTGGGCGCTTCAGCACAAAGTCCATATTGGCCAGCGTACGCAGCACCAGATCACGCGCGCGCCCCAGATCTGCCGCCGGATCAATGGTCAGATTGACCATAAAGCGACGTTCGGGGTTCAGCGTGTAATTCGTCAGCGTTGCTTTATAGATGATCTGGTTCGGGATACGGATATGATTGCCATCCAGCGTCAGAAGCGTCGTGCCGCGGCTGGTCAGACGGATAACGCGACCCCGCTGGCCGTTCACCTCGATCAGGTCATTGGGGTTGAAGGGCTGGCGCAGGGACAGGATCATTGTCGCCACAAAGCCCTCGATCGTGTCGCGTGCCGCAAAGCTGAGCGAAAGGCCGAAGATACCCGCAGCACCCAGCAAGGTACCCAGCAGAGCCCGCGCGCCCATCAAATCAAGTGCAACGACCAAGGCAACGACCCATGTGCACAAACGGATGGCCTGCGCCAGAAAGCCGGCGATGAACGGATTGGGCGCGATACTTGCCAAAGTCCGGTCACGGCGTGACAGCCAGCCCCCCGCCAACACAATGACGGCCCCGACGGTCAGGCCCAGACCCATAAAGGGCAGGCCTGCGATCACTTGTGTCAGACGCGATTGGAACCTTTCACGTACCGATTCAAGACGGGTTCCAAGGTCGGTGGACAGGCTGACACGGTCCTCGATGGCGACGACGCCTTCGACGCGGGCAATCAGAGTTTTCAGCCGTTCGACGGTCGGCTGTTCTGTCACCTCACCGGACAAGCTGACGATGCCTGCGTCGACCTGCGCGGTAATTTTATCAAAATCAGGTAGTTGCGCCAGAATACTGGAAATCCGGTTCAGGATGGCCAGATCGGTGATGCCATCGTCATGGGTCGAAATCGCCCCCGTCGGGGCCAGATTCTCAGGCGGCCCTTGCGAAAATGCAGGGGCCGTCATGAAGATCAGGGCAAAGATCAGCGCGAAACGGATCATGCGAAAAGCGGGTCGGCCTTTGCAAGACGATCAAAGGACATCAGTGATGCGATCACCGCGGGCATCTGGTGAAGATGGATCATGTTCGGCCCATCCGAAGGCGCGTTGTCAGGGTCTTCATGCGTTTCAATAAAGACACCGGCAACCCCAAGCGCCACAGCTGCGCGCGCCATCACCGGAGCAAATTCACGCTGCCCGCCCGATGATCCGCCCTGACCACCCGGCTGTTGTACCGAATGGGTGGCGTCCATGATGACCGGATAACCGGTGCGCGCCATTATGGGTAACGACCGCATGTCAGCAACCAAAGTGTTATAACCGAAGCTGGCACCACGTTCGGTCAGCAGGATATTCTCGTTACCTGTCGAGGCGACTTTGGCCGCGACATTCGGCATATCCCAAGGCGCAAGGAACTGCCCTTTCTTGATATTGATCACCGCGCCGGTCTTGCCCGCGACCAGCAACAGGTCGGTCTGGCGGCACAGAAAGGCCGGGATCTGGATGATATCCACGACCTCGGCTGCGCGGATCGCCTGTTCGGCATCGTGGATGTCCGTCAGGATCGGACAGCCGATACGGTCGCGCACGGTGGCTAGAATATCCAGACCTTCTTCGATCCCCAATCCACGGCGACCCGACAGGGATGTCCGGTTCGCCTTGTCATAGCTGGCCTTGAAGACAAAGCTGGCACCGGCTGCGGCGCAAGCCTCGGCCATTTTTTCGGCGATCATCATCGCGTGGTCCAGCGATTCCAGCTGGCATGGACCGGCGATGACCGTCAGCGGCAAGTCGTTGCCGCAGGTGATCGGGCCGATATTGATATGCTTGTGATGCGTCATGTGGACACCTGTTCGCGAAGGATGGAGGCCGTCAGGGACAGCATCAGGTAGATACCTGAAAAGATCAGGAATGCCACGATCGTATTCTGGAACGCTTTGGGATAGGTCGCTTCATCCGGTGCGATCGGCGAAACAGACAAGGACAGATAGCGCGTTTGCTTGTTCGCCTCGATCCGCGCCGTTTCCATCTGTGCAGCCGAAGCCGCCAGCATTTCCTGACGGGTCGCCATTTCCGCCTCGGCCACGCGCAGCTGACCACCGATGGCCGCCAGTGAATTGCGGCTGTCGCTGCTTTCGGTCAGTTGCAAACGAGTCTCACTGATCAGATCACGCAGACGGGAAATATCGCCACGCACGGCATCCACACGGCTTTGCAGTGGCTGCGAATTGGCCAGAAGTTGTCCCAGCTCCAGCTGTTTTGCCGTAAGCTGGCTTTCCAGTTCGGACACCTTCCCCATGACAACCGAACTTTCGGCAACAGGATCAAGAACGCCAAGGCTTTGCTGCAATTCCTGCACCCGCATCTGCGCCGCCAGCATTTTAGATTCAGCATCCTCATAGGTCTGGATGGCACCGTCCATCTGATCCGAACGCATACGTGAGGTCATCGCATCAACCTGTTGTTCCGCATAGGAAATTAAGGATAGCGAAAATTCCTGACTTAGCACGGGATCGGGGGCGATGACCTCCATGTTCAACACGCCTTCGGTCGGATCATATCCGATTTTAACCGAATCCTGATAGACGCTGAACGTCGCCTCGTTCGTGGCATCCTCGGCCAGTCTTTTGACCGGATCGATATTGGGGTCCTGATAGGCGCGTTTGAAACCCTTATCGGCATCAAGACGCAGCATCGCATCGCGTGACGTCAGATAGCTTTGGACTGCGACCGAATCCGTATTTGTGCCCACCCCTGAACTGCCTAGAAGGCTGCTCATACTGCTGCCCGATCCACTATCGGCGGTCTGGATCTGGAACTGGGTAAAGGTGGCATAAAGCGGCGATGCGACCTTGGTGTAATACCAGCCCACGGCAAATGTCGGAATAACAACGAAGAACAGCAGCCGGAAGGCCAGCATCATCATCCGCTTGCGGCGACGGCGTGCCAGATCGCGCTGGATGCGATAGATTTCCGCGGCCCGTTTTTCTTCTGTCAGATCTTCGCGTGATGGCATTGCAGGCGGTTTGCCGCGCGCATCACCCGGAGTGACGGCAGGTAGGCCCGCGGGGCGGGGCTCGGGTGTTTTGGGGGCCAAAGAGGTGCCGCCACCCTGAACACGATTGCCTTCGGTCGATAGGATCTTTCCGACGGCGCTGCGATGGGACGGATCGATGCCCCTTTCACGCAGGCGGATCAACGCCTCCTCGTTCGAGGAAAACTCGATCTTGTGCATTTCCGCAATCCGGCCCGCGATACGCAACTGTCGTTCGGTCAGCTTTTCAGCGCGAATTGCGGCCAGTTGTTCGTCCGAGACCGGAGCTGTCTGATCATCTGTTGAAGGCTCTGTCGCTTTCGGCGGGGTCATGCGAAGGTCGCCGAACCCGTCGTCGATCGGTTCTGTGGCCAGAAATTTCTGCAGGCGCGCGTCTTCTGCCTCATCGGCTTTGGGGGCGGGTTTGCGCGACACTTCAAGCCGGACGGTTGATGCAGGGGCAGGGGCAGGGGCTTCGCCAGCCGCAGATTGCGTCACATTCTGATCGTCTGCCGGCGACGCTGTTCCCGGTGTAACTGATTCCGAGACTGAGGTGTGATAACGGCGGGCTTTAGGAGGTGTAGTCATAGTATTGCTTCGCCTCGTCCAAGGTCTCGAACATGTACAATTTGCCGTCCCGCAAAATCGCGGCCCGGTTACAGAATTTTTCAATGGTTTGCGGCTGGTGGGACACGATAATGGTCGTCGCTGTCTTCAGGCGGTCAAACAGCACCCGACCGGCCTTGCGGTTGAATTCGGCGTCCGTCGTCTGGGGCATGCCTTCATCGATCAGGTAGATGTCGAAATCCAGCGCGAGAAGCAGTGCGAAGTTGAACCTTTGCCGCATGCCGCTGGAATAGGTGCCGACAGGCATGTCGAAATATTCGTCGATATCAGTCAGCCAGCGTGTAAAGGCCGAAACGTAATCCGGATCAAGGCCGTAAATCCGCGCTATATAACGCGCATTTTCATTGCCGGTATGTCGTGTGACCAGACCGCCCATAAATCCCAGCGGGAAGGAAATCCGGCACTGGCGTCTGATGCGCCCCTCATCTGGTTGTTCAAGGCCGCACATCATATTGACCAGCGTCGTTTTGCCGGTGCCATTGGGGGCCAGAATACCAAGGGAATTGCCCAGCTCGACCTGAAAAGACGCGCGATCCAGAATGATCTTATGCTGCTTTCCGGTCCAAAAAGATTTGGAGACGCTATCAAACTCTAGCATGGCTTTGTTCTACCAGCAAAAATAAGCACGAGGCATGCCATGCAGGTTTCCTCGACTGCACAGCCCGACATTAGGATGCACAACCGATGGTGTCCACCCTTGGGGCACAAGTCGCCTTGTTAGGGCGATAATGCCACCCTTTTTTGCGGCAAATTTAAGTTTAAGTGACATAGATGACATCATTGACCGACCAGATAGCCGCCTGTCGCCTGTGTCAGGACCGTTTTGCGATGACCGCGACGCGCCATGCGCCGCGTCCGGTTGTCTGGTTCCGGCCCGGTGCACGGATCCTGATTGTAGGGCAGGCGCCGGGCGCGCGCGTCCATGACAGCGGGCGACCTTTCACGGACCGTTCCGGCGACAGGCTGCGCGACTGGATGGGGGTTGATGACGGTGTTTTCTATGATCTGGACCGGATTGCCATTGTGCCGATGGCTTTCTGCTTTCCCGGATATAACGCCAAGGGGTCGGATCTGCCGCCGCCGCCGATCTGTGCAGCAACCTGGCGCGACCAAGTGATGCAGCTGCTGCAACCGCGTCTGACCCTGTTGGTCGGGGGGCACGCAATGCGTTGGCATCTGGGCACGCGGAATGTCACACAGACCGTTCTGGACTGGCGCACACATGCACCATCGGTCTTCCCGCTGCCCCATCCAAGCTGGCGCAATACCGGATGGTTGCGGCGCAATCTTTGGTTCGAAACCGAGCTGTTGCCGGAATTGAAAAGGGCGGTCGGCCAGCAACTGGGCCAGTGATGACTTGTCAAATTTACGTGTTGCTTTAACCTTGGGCACAGACATGGAGACGCTGGAATGCGTTCTCCGGACAAAACCAAGGGAGATATCCGTATGAGCAAACTGAAACCGATCCTGATGGGGGCTGCCTTCGCGCTGGCAGCATCGCCGGTTCTGGCTCAGCAGGAACAGTTCATCACCATCGGCACCGGCGGCCAGACCGGCGTTTATTACGTCGTCGGCCAGTCGATCTGCCGTTTGGTCAACCGCCAGACCGCCGAAACCGGCCTGCGCTGCACCGCGCCAGCGACGGGCGGTTCCATCGCCAACATCAATGCCATCAAAGCTGGCGATATGACGATGGGCGTGGCGCAATCCGACTGGCAGTACCACGCCTATAACGGCAGCTCGGATTACGAAGGCGATGCATTCGACAAATTGCGCGCCGTCTTCGCCGTCCACCCCGAGCCCTTTACCGTTGTAGCGCGTGAAGATTCCGACATCCTCAACTTCGAGGACCTGAAGGGCAAGCGCGTCAACGTCGGCAACCCCGGTTCGGGTTCGCGCGGCACGATGGAGATTGTTCTGGGTGCCATGGGCATGACAATGGACGATTTCTCGTTGGCATCCGAATTGCGTCCGGCGGAACAATCCGCGGCACTGGGCGACAATCAGGTTGATGCGATCACCTATACCGTCGGCCACCCCAACGGCTCGATCCAGGAAGCAACCTCGACCGTTGCGTCCAAGCTGGTGACGGTTGCCGGTCCCGATATCGACAAGCTGATCGAGGAAAACCCCTATTACGCCAAGGCGGTCATTCCCGGCGGCATGTATGCCGGCAATGATGACGACGTCGAAACCTTCGGCGTCAAAGCAACCTTCGTCACCTCGGCTGATATCCCCGAGGAAACCGTCTATCAGGTTGTCAAAGCAGTCTTCGACAATTTCGATCGCTTCAAGGGCCTGCATCCTGCATTCGCCAATCTGACACCGGAAGAGATGATTGCCGACGGCAATAGCGCGCCCTTGCATCCGGGTGCCGAGCGGTATTACCGCGAACAGGGCTGGGTCGAGTAATCCAGACCTGAGCAGGGCGGTCCTTCGGGGCCGCCCTTTTAGTATGAAACAACAACAACCTACGGAAACGGGGGCAGGATGGACGAAAAAGACGCGATGAAGCGCCAGCAGCAGGCCAGTGCGGTCGAAATGCAGGCAGCAGGCCGCGGAGAGTTGTCGCAGGCCGAACTGGACGAACTTGTTGCCTCCTCTGACACGGGGGCGCGTACGCCGCCGGGTTTTGTCGGCAAATTCATTCTGGCTGTCGCTTTGTGCTGGTCGCTGTTCCAGCTGTGGATCGCGTCACCGCTTCCATTCATGTTCAACTTCGGGATCATCAGCGCCACCGATGCACGCGCCGTGCATCTGGCCTTTGCGATGTTTCTGGGCTTTATGGCCTATCCTGCTGAAAAATCACCATTCCAGTTCGCATTGGGCGTTGCCGTCCCGCTGATCCTGTCGGGTCTGTTCGTCTATGGCGCCCCATCCTCGATGCCGCTGTGGTTCATCGGTGCAGCGGCTGCCGGACTGATCGGCGCTGTCCTGATGGGCAGCCCCAAAGCGCGTATCCCGTGGTGGGAATGGGCAATTGCGATCGTCAGCGTTCTGGTGACGATGTATGTCTTTGTCTACAGCGACGAATTGGGCCGCCGTGTCGGCGCGCCGATCACACCGGACCTGATGGTTGCAGTCGTGGGTATCCTGTTGCTGCTTGAGGCAACGCGCCGCAGCCTTGGGCCGGCCCTGATGATCGTGGCGACCGTGTTTCTGGTTTATACCTTCCTTGGCCCCTATATGCCCTCGATCATCGCGCATCGCGGCAATTCCCTGACCGAGGTTGCCAACCACCAGTGGATTACGACTGAGGGCGTTTTCGGGATCGCGCTTGGCGTCTCCACCAGCTTTGTTTTCCTGTTCGTGCTATTCGGCGCGTTGCTGGATAAGGCGGGCGCGGGCAATTACTTTATCCAAGTCGCATTTTCGCTGATGGGTCACATGCGTGGCGGTCCGGCCAAAGCGGCTGTGGTCAGTTCGGCCATGACCGGCCTGATTTCGGGGTCTTCGATTGCCAACGTCGTGACCACCGGCACGTTCACCATCCCGCTGATGAAGAAAGTCGGCTTCAGTTCCGAAAAGGCCGGCGCGGTCGAGGTTGCCTCCTCGGTCAATGGTCAGATCATGCCGCCCGTCATGGGGGCCGCGGCCTTCCTGATGGTCGAATATGTCGGCATCCCCTATTTCGACGTGGTCCGCCACGCCTTCCTGCCCGCCACCATTAGCTATATCGCGCTGGTCTATATCGTCCATCTTGAGGCGATGAAGGCCGGAATGGAGGGGCTGCCGCGTGCCTATACCCCGCCGCCGATCCTGCAACGTCTGCTGTCGGCTGCGTTTATCATTGCCGGTATCTGTGCGCTGTCGATTGCAGTCTATTACGGCATGGGCTGGATCCGTCCCGCCTTTGGCGAGGCCTCGCCCTATGTCGTCTTTGCCCTGTTGACTGCCGCCTATGTCGGCCTGTTGTGGGTCGCATCGCGCGAGGAACCGCTGGAACTGGACGATCCCAACGCCCCTGTCACCGCGCTGCCTTTGCCAGGACCGACGGTCCGTTCGGGTCTGCACTTTATCCTGCCCGTCGTGGTGCTGGTCTGGTCGCTGATGATTGACCGCCTGTCGCCGGGTCTGTCGGCCTTTTGGGCGACGGCGTATATGATCTTTATCCTTGTGACACAGCGTCCGCTGATGGTGATGCTGCGCGGCAGTGACCGCACCGGCAATAACAGCACGGGTCGTGCGATCCGCGCGGGTATTGATGATCTGGTCGATGGCCTGATCTCGGGCGCGCGTAATATGATCGGCATCGGTATCGCTACGGCGACCGCCGGTATCATCGTCGGCGCTGTCAGCCAGACCGGCGTCGGTTCTGCGCTGGCCGATGTGGTCGAGGTTCTGTCGGGTGGCAATCTGCTGGCCATCCTTGGCCTGACAGCGGTGCTGTCGCTGATCTTGGGGATGGGTCTGCCGACGACGGCAAACTATATTGTCGTTTCAGCGCTGCTGGCCCCTGTCATCGTGACGCTTGGTCAGCAGAACGGTCTGATCGTGCCGCTGATCGCGGTGCATCTGTTCGTGTTCTATTTCGGCATCATGGCCGATGTGACGCCACCTGTAGGGCTTGCCTCATTCGCGGCGGCGGCGGTGTCTGGCGGTGATCCGATCAAGACCGGCGTGATCGCTTTCTTCTACAGCTTGCGGACCGCGGCCCTGCCATTCCTGTTCATCTTCAACACCGACCTTCTGCTGATCAATGTCGATTTCGTTCACGGGATTTTTGTCTTCGTCACCGCGACAATCGCCATGCTGCTGTTCGCGGCAGCGACGCAAGGCTGGTTCCTGACACGTAACCGTATCTGGGAAACCGTGGCCTTGCTGCTGATTGCGTTCAGCATCTTCCGTCCAGGGTTTTTCTGGGAATATGCCTTCCCGTCCTTCCAGGAACGTCCCGCAACAGAGTTTGTTCAGGCGCTTGGTGACAGCGACGTGGGCGAGGGGCTGCGTCTTAATATTTCGGGTCTGGATGACATCGGCAGCCCAGTCACGTTCGTTGCCCTGCTAGAGGTTCCGGAAGGTGCCACGGGCGAGGATCGCTTGGCTGCCGCCGGTATCGATCTGATCACCAATGGCGATCAGGTTGTGATCGACAATGTGGCCTTCGACAGTCCGGCGCAGAAGGCCGGTCTGGATTGGGACCAGAAGATCCTGTCTGTCAATGCGCCTGTTGCTGCACCATCGAAATACTGGATCTATATTCCGGCATTCCTGCTGCTAATGCTGGTGATCTGGGCACAGCGCCGCCGCGCGCCTGCCACTCCCCAAAGCAAGAAGGGCCACGTACATGCATGACAACATCCTGTTGCCCATCGACCTTCAACATCCGGAAAGCTGGGAAAAAGCCCTGCCGGTCGCCAAGCGGCTGGCGGGGGATACCGGCACGATCCATCTGCTGGGGGTGGTTCATGATTTCGGCAGCTCGATGGTCGCGACTTTCCTGCCTAAAGGATATGAAACCCGCATCCTGCAAGGCATGAAAGAGGCGCTGGACATCTTTGCCGATCGCGAATTCGACGATCCTACGCGTATCCGGACCCATGTCGGTCACGGTCACGTTGCCGAGACGATCCTGAAGGCTGCTAGTAAATATCAGGCCGATCTGATTGTCATGGCCAGCCATCAGCCTGATGAATTGCGCAGTATTCTGGTCAGCCGTGATGCGAATGCTGTTGTGCGCCATTCACCGGTGTCCGTGATGGTGGTCCGTTAGGACCGCTGCGCTTTATTGATGGATATGCGGATGTGTGCTGCATGTCCATCAATCATGCTTTCACGACCTATGTTATAGGCATAGCGTCCAATGTGAAATAATCAGCAACTCGCGGCGAAGCGAAAAGCAGTTGCCCCGCGAGCTGTTACTACGCGGGGTCTTATGCTGCGGCCTCTAACTGGTGGCAGGGTTGGAACAGCTGTGCCAACAGGATCAATGTCATCAGCTTTTGCATGACTGTGTCCAGATCATCGGACTTTGACCAGACCAAAGATTGCGCTGCAATCCGTCTGGCAGCAATCCTGATTTGAGGCGTAACGTCACATACGCCGAAATGCAGCGCGATACGAACACAGCGCATGAACGATGTTGTATCATTTGCCTTCGCTGCTCTTGTCCAGAGCACGACCAAAGACTTTGGCAGCGCGCCTTTTATCATCACCGGTTTACCGCGCAGCCAGTCAGCCTCGATCTTCAATATACCGCGCGGGGCAGGTATGTCGGGTAGGACGATCAGGCGCCGGATGTGACGCGCCGATACGGGATCGCGAAAGCAGATCCGCGCCAGATTTTCCGCCTCGGTCGGGCAAAGAATACCAAAAATGGCATCACTTTTGCTGATCCAGTCACGTCCTGTGGCACGGCCAAGGATCGCAGCCTGTTCCAACGTCGGACAACGATCTGCCAATAAGTCAGATGCAGTTTCGGCACAGGTTTTTATGGCATCGCGGTATGCCTGATCCGATGTCGCCACTGGGGCGGGCCTATGCCAGCGATAATGCAGCGAGACATGCATCGCCAATGTGCAAAGCAATGTCGGCAAATTGCCCGTCGCAAAATCCTGCCGGTCATCCGCCTCGCCGATTTGGGCCGGGAATGATCCGTCCGGGCATTGTGATTGTGCCAGTTCGGCAATGATTTCACTGATATCGTAATCAGGGTCGATAAGTCGCAAGGAAAAGGCGGTTAGCGCCATCGCGTTGGTGCAGCCCTGTTCGAATGCCCAATCCGCCATGATCTGCAAATTATCAAATATTTTGGTAAAAGATTTGGCACGGGACAGGCGCGGGCGTTTTGCACCACTGCTGAACATATTGATCAGCAGCTTTGTCAGTGAGCAGATGTGATCTTCGGTGAGCTCGGGCAAGGGAAGCGTCAGCGCCTGTTCCGCAACCGCCCATAGCATGGGATCATCGCTAAGGATGACACGGGTGGACAGTAAAACGGAACCGTCATCTGCCAGCGTCGCGCAGGCCATCTGGCAAATGGGGTCATGGGGCGCCACCAATCGACTTGCCAACACCAGATTCTGGTCGCTTTGACCACGTTCTCCCTTAATGATGCGTAGACAGGCGTCACGCACAACATCGGCGGTAAGGCGGCGCAGGACAATCACCTCTAATGGTGACGTTCGTCCGTAATATCCGCTTAGAACTGGTGCCATCCTGGTGGCAAGCGCCAATGCGCCGATATCAGGGTGGTCCGCCGGACAAGGGTCCGGCAGTTCCATAACCTTTTGCCGCAGCCAATCCAGGCTTCGCGACGAGAGCGACTGCGTCAACTGATTAAGGGAACTATGCATGACTACTTCCGTGGGTACGTGGTCTTATGAACCTCGAAACACACATACGGTTCAACAAAATGATGCAGAAAATTTGACGAGTTGACCAAAAGGTCCATAAAACTGCCGATTGCCAGTCCGCTTTCGGCGGGATAAAGCCCAGTTTATGACCAATCGCCACAACCTTCCCGATGAAATCGCCCGCCGCCGGACATTTGCGATCATCTCGCATCCCGACGCTGGTAAAACGACGCTGACCGAAAAATTCCTGCTTTACGGTGGCGCGATCCAGATGGCCGGACAGGTCCGCGCTAAGGGCGAAGCGCGTCGTACGCGGTCGGATTTCATGAAAATGGAACAGGATCGCGGGATTTCTGTGTCCGCCTCGGCAATGTCATTCGATTTTGACGGACATCGGTTCAATCTGGTCGATACGCCCGGTCACAGTGATTTTTCGGAAGACACCTATCGCACGCTGACGGCGGTAGATGCGGCGATCATGGTGATCGACGGCGCGAAAGGCGTGGAATCACAGACCCGCAAACTGTTCGAGGTTTGCCGCCTGCGTGATCTGCCGATCCTGACCTTCTGTAACAAGATGGACCGCGAATCCCGCGATACCTTCGAGATCATCGACGAAATTCAAGAAAATCTGGCCATCGACGTGGCCCCTGCCAGCTGGCCCATCGGGGTCGGTCGGGAATTCATCGGCTGTTACGACATGCTGCATGACCGGCTGGAACTGATGGACCGCGCCGACCGCAACAAGGTTGCGGAATCCATCGCCATCAATGGTCTGGACGACCCCAAACTGGCCGAAAGCGTGCCCGCCGATCTGTTGGCCAAACTGCGCGAAGAGGTCGAGATGGCGCGCGAGCTGCTGCCCGCCTTCGACCGTCAGTCGTTCCTTGAGGGGCATATGACGCCCATCTGGTTCGGTAGCGCGATCAACAGCTTTGGCGTGCAAGAACTGATGAAGGGGATCAGCGAATACGGTCCCCCGCCGCAGCCGCAGAATACCGCCGACCGCGAAGTTGCCCCCGAAGAAAAGCCGGTCGCCGGTTTCGTCTTCAAGGTGCAGGCCAACATGGACCCCAAGCACCGCGACCGCGTGGCATTCGTGCGGATGGCCTCGGGGCACTTCCTGCGCGGGATGAAGTTGACCCATGTGCGGACGAAAAAGCCGATGGCGATTTCGAACCCCGTGCTGTTCCTTGCCGCCGACCGCGAACTGGCGGATGAGGCATGGGCAGGTGATATCATAGGCATTCCGAACCATGGCCAGCTGCGCATCGGTGATGCCCTGACCGAGGGCGAGGCGCTGCGTTTCACCGGCATTCCCAGTTTCGCGCCGGAACTGCTGCAATCGGTGCGGGCGACCGATCCGATGAAGGCCAAGCATCTGGAAAAGGCGCTGATGCAGTTTGCCGAGGAAGGCGCCGCGAAAGTTTTCAAACCCTCGATCGGGTCGGGCTTTATTGTCGGTGTCGTCGGTGCCCTGCAGTTCGAGGTTCTGGCCAGCCGGATCGAGCTGGAATACGGCATTCCCGTCCGCTTCGAGGGATCGCAATTCACCAGCGCCCGTTGGGTCAATGGTCCGAAGGCCAAGGTTGATGCATTCGCGGAAACCAACAAGGGCCATCTGGCGCATGACCACGACGGCGATCTTGTCTATCTGACGCGGCTTCAGTGGGATATCGACCGGATCGACCGTGATTATCCCGACATTACGCTGACTGCGACCAAAGAAATGATGATCTGATAAAAAAAGCCGGCGCAGATGCGCCGGCGTTTTGCAGTTCTAAACCGGATCAGGTCAGGCGACCTTGGCATCCATGGTGATATCGGCATTCAACAGTTTGGAGATCGGGCAGCCTTCTTTGGCTTTACCGGCGATTTCCAGAACTTTCGCCTCATCGGCATCCGACGCGATCGTCGTGGTCAAATGGGCTTTCTTGACAGCAAAACCGTCGCCCTCTTTGTCCATGGAAATATCACAGGTCGTTTCGATCTTGACCCCTGATACGCCTTCCTGTTCCAGCATCATTCCCAATGCCATCGAAAAACAGGACGCATGGGCCGCGCCAATCAGTTCTTCCGGATTGGTGCCGGGCTTGTCTTCGAAGCGGGTGTTGAAGCCATAGGGCTGCGCCGAAAGGGCGCCGGATTTCGTCGAGACCTGGCCGTTGCCCTCTTTCAGGCCGCCTTCCCATTTTGCAGAACCAGTACGTGTGATCATATCAAGATCCTTCCTTGTTCATCATGTTGTCCGGTCAACGCAAGCCCATGCCTGTTGGTTCAGTCATGTCCGATCAGGCGCTGGTGTTCGGCGATGGCATAGCGGTCAGTCATGCCCGACACGTAATCCAGAACCAGACGTGCCTGTTGGGTGCGGTCATTCATGGAACGCGCCATTGTGCCCCATTGATCGGGCAGCATGGCAGGGTTTTCCAGAAACAGAGGGAACAGGTCTTCCAGCATCTTGGTGACATTGTCGCGTTCGACGATGACGGAAGGCGCGCGGTACATCCGCTGGAACAGAAAGGATTTGATCGCCTTGATGTTCTGATAGACCGGCTTGGAAAAGCGGATGATCGGGCCGTCCATATTCCGGATGTCATCCACGGACTGCGGTTGCAGCCCTGCCAGACGGTTCTGGGCGACGGCGATCACATCCTCGACCATGACGCCAAAGACGCGGCGCAATGCCTCGTACCGGCGGCGGGTGGGGTCAAGGTCGGGGTAAAGGCGGTCCACCTCGGCGAAGGCGGGACCGATAATGGGCAGTTCGGCCAGATCGGCTTCGGTGAACAATTCGGCCCGCAATCCGTCATGCAGGTCATGGTGGTTATAGGCGATATCATCGGCGACCGCGGCGACCTGCGCCTCGGCGCTGGCATTGGTGTGCAGTTCCAGATCCCATTGGTCATTCACATCGGCCAGCGCATAGGGCAGATCGCCGGTGATCGGGCCGTTATGTTTGGCAATGCCTTCAAGGCTTTCCCACGTCAGGTTCAGCCCGTCGAAATCGGCGTAATGGCGTTCCAGCTTGGTCACGATCCGCAGTGCTTGGGCATTGTGATCAAAGCCGCCGTATGGGGCCATCAGTTCCGCCAGCGCGTCTTCGCCGGTATGACCAAAGGGCGGGTGGCCAAGGTCATGGGCCAGCGCAACGGTTTCGGCCAGATCGGTGTTCAGGTCCAGCGCACCGGCGATGGTGCGGGCAACCTGCGCCACCTCGATCGTATGGGTCAGGCGCGTGCGGAAATAATCGCCGCGATAGGCGTCGCCGTCCTGTTCGACAAAGACCTGTGTTTTATGCTTCAGGCGGCGAAAGCCGCTGGAATGGATGATCCGGTCACGGTCGCGCTGCCATGGGGAACGGAATGTCGACAGTTTTTCATCATGCAGACGGCCGCGGCTGTCGGCAGGCTGGCAGGCATAAGGCGCGAAAGCAGTCACGGGGCAGGGCCCTTCCTTGCGAGAGTAAGATAGAAAGCCTATATTCCAAACCTAGGGACGAAAACGGGAAAGCGCCATGAATCTGCCGCCAAAAGTTACAGAACGCGCGTTCCAGCGCCTTGCCCAGATCAATGCCGACCGCGACGGTGTGCCCTTGCGGGTGGCCGTGCTGGGTGGCGGCTGTTCGGGGTTCCAGTATGACATCCGCTTCGACCAGCCCGAGGATGATGATCTGATCCTTGAAAGCGAAGGACAACGTGTTGTCGTCGATCCGGTTTCGCTACCGTTTCTTGCAGGCGCAGTGATCGATTTTACGGATGAGCTGATCGGTGCGCGCTTTGTGATCGAGAATCCGAACGCTTCCAGCAGCTGCGGGTGCGGGACGTCATTTTCGATGTAATCAGCCGCAAAAAACGCTGCGGGTGGTCAGGCGCAGGTCCAGATCCCGCAGCGGCGGCGTCGGGTTCACGTTTTGCCATGTGGCGAACTGGCAAATGGCCTGATCCTGCAAAGCCGCCATCATCAAACTGCCATCCTGTATCCGCAGCGTGATTTGATGCCCCTGCCGCCTGCTGCGACCTGTGATGGCAAAGGTTAAAGGCAGGTTCACCGTATCGATAGTGGTGCCAAAGCCCTTTTCCGAGCCTTGCCAGTCGTCAGGCTGCCCCACGGTAATCGTCACCAGATGATCGCCGGGCGGGACCAGCAGGCGGAAGAATTCGCCCCCACGGATGTAGCCGCTGATCACGGGTTCACCGCTGTCCTGATCGCTTAACGCCACGAAAAAATCATGACCGACAATCGTGCGGACTTGCAAAGGGATCGTCGCGGGCAGCGGGTTGTTCTTGGTAAGGATGCCCGTAACAGGACGGCTGTCCGCCAGACCGGCCGTGGGCAGCAGCGCGATCATCAGGATCAGGGCGCGTAACATGGGCATCTTCTCTCCGGTTCCGGTTGCCAAATATATGCGCCACGCTAAAGATGCGCCTATGAAAATCGCAAGCTTCAATATCAATGGCGTGAAGGCACGCATTCAGGCGCTGACCGACTGGCTGGACCAGACGGATGCCGATGTGGTGGTCCTTCAGGAAATCAAATCCATCGACGAGGCCTTCCCCCGCGAACATTTCGAGGACCTGGGATGGATGGTCGAAACCCACGGTCAGAAGGGGTTCAACGGCGTCGCGATCTTTTCCAAGCTGCCGCTTGAGGATGTGACCCGTGGCCTGCCCGGCGATGACAGTGACGAACAGGCCCGCTATATCGAGGCGACAGTTGTTGGTGACAAGGCCGTGCGGATTGCGGGGTTGTATCTGCCCAATGGCAATCCCGTACCCGGTCCGAAATATGACTATAAGCTGGCATGGATGGAACGTCTGCGCCTTCGTGCGGCGGAACTGCTGGCAATGGAAATGCCTGCGGTCATGCTGGGCGACTACAATATCATCCCCGAGGCGCGCGACGCCGCCAGCCCGCAGAAATGGGTGGATGATGCGCTGTTCTTGCCAGAAAGCCGCGCCGCCTTCCGCACCATTCTGAATCAGGGCTGGACCGAGGCGATCCGTGCCCGTGATCCTTGGGGCACCCGTGGGCCGTTCACTTTCTGGGATTATCAGGCGGGTGCGTGGAACAAGGATGACGGTATCCGCATCGATCACATGCTGCTGTCACCGCAAGCGGCAGATCTGATGCAGGATACCGGTGTCGACCGCGATGCGCGGGCGGGCGAAAAACCCAGTGATCACGTGCCGGTCTGGGTTCTGCTGGACGCCTAAATCACCAGAACGCCGGAATGTTTGGCTTGGTGTTCCGGTTCGACATGGATGGTAATCTGGGCATCCGGCAGGCGCGACTTTAGCGATGCCTCGATCCGGTCGCAAATGTCATGGGCGTCACAGACCGTGGTGTGCCCGTCCACCACCAGATGGAAGTCGATAAAGGTGACAGCGCCTGCGTGACGGGTCCGCAGGTCATGGGCCTCGATCGCGCCGGTTGCTTTGTCCGAAATAATATCCCTGATGACGTTCAGGGTTTGGGGGGGCACCGCTTCATCCATCAATCCAGACAGCGACGCGGTCATGACCTTCCAGCCCGACCAGAGAATGTTCACCCCCACCAGCATCGCCAATGCGGGGTCCAGCACCCACCAGCCCGTGGCGACTGACAACCCGACCCCCAGCATCACCCCAGCGGACGAAATCACATCGCTGAACAGATGTTTGCCGTCCGCGACAAGTGCAGGGGACCGCAAGCGCCGTCCGTGGCGGATCAACACGCTGCACCATGCCGCATTGATAACACCTGCCACCGCGTTGATGGCTAGACCGGGACCGGCGCCACTGATGGGGCGGGGGTTCTGGAACACCTGCCACGCCTCGTGCAGGATCAATAAGGCTGCGACGATAATCAGCACGCCTTCCAGCACGGCGCTGAAGAATTCGGCTTTGTGATGCCCGTAAGGGTGGCCCTGATCGGCGGGACGTTGTGCGACACGGATGGCGATGACAGCGGCCAGCGCCGTGGCGACATTCACCGTGCTTTCCAGTGCATCGGATAGCAATGCGACCGATCCGGTCACCTGCCATGCCAGCGTCTTGAGGCCAAGTACCAGCAAGCCGATGACAATACTGCCCAACGCGATTTTCAGAGTGCTTGACACGGTCCCGGCCCCTTTGTCCGTCAGTCCGATCTGTAAGCGGGCAGCATTTGTCAGATGCCCGACATAACCTCAACCCTTCTGGCGCCAATTAGATACCATTCACGTGTCTTCGCGGTGATGTGACAAGAATAAATCCTGTCGGTCTTGCAGATATTACCCAGTTCTATGGTCTTTGAATTGCGCCGCCCGACCCTGTTGATCGGGGTGGGGCGGCAGCTTTGTCTGGCAATCAGTCGTCGTCGGGGCTTTCGCCATCATCCCCGAAAGCGGCATCGTCGCTGTATTCGTCTTCGCCCTCGTTCACATATTTGGCGCTGAGCGCGATCGAATGGTTGTCATGGCTGGGGTCCATGACAATGTCCGACGGGATCTCTCCGATCAGCCATTCGCGGACTTCCTCGCGGATTTCTTCGGGTTCCTGACCGGTGGTTTCGGTTAGATACTCAAGAAAAGCGCGCTGGTCGCCGTCGATCTCGTCCAAGTCGCTCTCATCTACCTGAGGCCACTTGTCGATGATTGCCTCGTAGAAGGCAGACCAGTTTTCTTTAACGTGGTGCCACTTCATCAATAACCTCCTCCGGATATGCCGCCTTGGGACCAGCGGGCGACTCCGGTAATATCCTCGCCGACGCCGGCGACGGTGTTGCATCCGGCCAGTATTCCACAGGCCAGCAATGTAACCCAAAACATGCGCATCAGTTCGTCTCCTGCCACCAAACTTCCGGTAAAAATCCCGGCCAGTCTCCGTAGATGGGTAATTCTTGGGGATATTTTAGGCTGTCCGAATGGGCCAACCGCGAAAAGGGCGAAAAGCTGACGGGGATCACATAGCGTCCGGCGGTCAGGACGCGGTCCAACGCATGCACAGCGGCGGTGAAATCCTCGCTGGTTTTTGAGGTGACCATCGCGTCAATCATCGCCTCGGCTGCGGGGCTGTCCATGCCCATCCAGTTCCGGCTGCCCGGTGTGGTGACACCGTCAGCGCCCCAATAAAGACGCTGTTCGTTTCCAGGCGACAGCGACAAGCCACGCTCATACCATGTCATGTCGAATTGGTAATTGTTCGTGCGTTCAATATATTGTGCTGAATCCAGCAGGGTAATGCGCGGAGTTATGCCAAGCGGGCGTAATGCCTCGATATAGATATTCACGATCTGCTGGGTTTCCGACCCCGACCGCATGGCAGACCCCGACTGGTTCAGCAGAATTTCAAAGGTGAAGGGCTGCCCCTGATCATTGGCCAGCCGTCCGTCCTGAACCGTCCAGCCCGCATCCTTCATCAGCGCCATGGCGCGACGGATGGCGGGGCGGTCCATGGAACGGTCGCTGCCTTCGGGCAGGGTGTATCCTTCCAATGTGCCTTGGGGCAGGTCATGGGCAAAGGGGGCCAACAGTTCGGCCACGCGGCCTGTTGCGGGACCATCCTCCATCCCAAGCACAGAATTCGAGAAATAGGACGTAATGCGCGGATCCGACCCACCATTCAGTGTATTGTTGATAAAGCGGTAATTGAACATCTCGATCATGGCCTGCCGCACGCGCCAGTCATCAAAGATCGGATTGCGGGTGTTCATCACCAGCCCCATGATCCCCGAAGGGCGTTCGTTGCCGATATCCGACTGGACGATCTGTCCGGATGTGGCCAAGGGGAAGTTGTATTCACTGGCCCATTTCTGCGCCGAGAGTTCACGCCAGACGTTCACTTCGCCTGCCTTGAAAGCCTCGAACATCGCATTGGCATCGCCAAAATAGTCATAACGGATCGTATCAAGATTGTTCAGCCCCGCCATCAGGGGCAGATCCTTGCCCCAGTAATCAGGATTGCGTTTGAACGTGATCGAACGGCCCGGATCGACGCGGTCCACCACATAGGGGCCGGTGCCGATCGGGGGTTCCATGCTGGAATCACTGAAGTCCTGGCCTTCCCATTGGGCCTTTTTCAGAATCGGCCGCAGGCCCATCAGCAAAGGCAGTTCGCGGTCCATTTCGTTAAAGGTAAAGCGGATGCTGCGCGGGCCGGTCTGTTCCATTTTCGACACTTTCGACCACGCCCCCAAGTAACGGGGATGCCCCTGCGTGCCCAAGGTTTGGTAAGACCATATCACATCTTCGACAGTGACAGGGCTGCCATCGGAAAAGCGGGCCTCGGGGCGCAGGGTGAATTCGACCCATGAACGGTCGGGGGCAGTGTCGATTGTTTCGGCCAGAAGGCCGTAAACGGTAAAAGGTTCGTCAATCGACCGCATCATCAGCGACTCGGCCACATGGATGCCGACCCCCCATGCAGGATTTCCTTTCAGAACCCATGGCTTGAGTGAATCAAACCCCCCCGGTTCTGCCAGCCGAATCGCACCGCCTTCTGTCGCCTCGGGATTTGCATAGGGAAGATGCGTAAAATCTTCGGCAAGCGCAGGTTTCCCATACATTGCAAGGCCATGCGCGGGATCTGCAAGGGTTGCCAGCGGCATTGATGCAACACCGACGAACATGGCGGCCATCGCGGGCAGGGCCCCCCTCGATGTGCATTTGTTAAGGATTTTTAAGATTCGCATCACCAGCGGCCCCGATTGTCGTTGTTTGGCCATGATAACAACAGCCTCACCAAGCGGGCGTCAACCAAAGGGGCAAGAACTCTGTTGGACTCGGGCGGTTCCTCGCGTATAAAAGACTTACTGCTCGATAGGTTTCTTGCCTGTATGAAACCTGCCTCAAGACTTACGCCCGCCTTGTGCGGGCGTTTTTTTTTGACCATGCTGCGGGTGCAACATCGACCGAAGGTCCAGAACGGCCAAAGGTCGCGGCCAACCCAAGGAGCAGCCGATGTTCGAAAAATTCCTGACTGGCAAGACCGCAATCATCACCGGATCGAATTCCGGTATCGGGCTGGGCGTGGCCCATCGTCTGGCAAAAGCGGGCGCTGACGTGGTGCTGAACAGCTTTACAGACACTGACGAGGATCATCAGCTGGCCGAAAAGCTGGCGGACGAATATGGCGTCAACGTCCGCTATATCAGCGCCGATATGTCCAAAGGGGATCAGTGCCGCATGCTGGTCGAAAAAGCAGGTGCATGCGATATCCTGATCAATAACGCCGGCATCCAGCATGTTGCCGCAATCCCCGATTTTCCCAGCGAAAAATGGGATGCGATCATTGCAATCAACCTGTCTTCGGCATTCCACACCACAGCGGCAGCATTGCCCGTGATGCGAGAAGCGGGCTGGGGCAGGATCATCAACATCGCATCCGCCCACGGTCTGACGGCAAGTCCTTTCAAATCGGCCTATGTGGCCGCCAAGCATGGCATCGTCGGGCTTAGTAAGGTGACCGGTCTGGAAACCGCACGTGAGCCGATCACCTGTAACGCCATCTGCCCGGGGTATGTCCTTACGCCATTGGTGGAATCGCAGATTCCCGACACCATGAAGAAATACGACATGGACCGTGACGAGGTGATCGAGAAGGTTCTGCTGGAGCGCCAACCCTCGAAGGAATTCGCCACGACCGATGAATTGGGCGATACGGCGGTCTTCTTGTGCAGCGATGCAGCGGCCCAGATTACCGGCACGACAATCAGCGTCGATGGCGGCTGGACGGCACTTTAAGGGAACCTGCGACCATAGGCCGCGTTACCCGTCATATTGTGCGTAAGGAGAAACGCCATGAAGGGTATCGTCGCTTGGTTTCTGGGCATTCCGGTCGTTGTGATCATCATTCTATATGTCTTGGGCATCTTCTGATGCAAAAAGGGCGCCCTGATCAGGGCGCCCTTTATTCAAATCGGTCAGCAATCAGTTCAGCGCGGTTTCCACGGTCCGGATGTCGGAATTGGTCATAGTCTTGGCCACCTCTTTACGCAGGCGGAATTGCAATTCCTTGTGGTAATGCTTGCGCATGACCCCCAGCGTAGATGGATCAGCAATGATCGCGACGTCGTCCAGCTTGTTCTGCAGCATCATCGTGTTCAGGCGATGCGTCAGTTTGACAGCAAAATCTGCCTCGTCCTGATCCTCGCTTTCGGATGCCTCGTCATTGACTGCGATGGTTGCAGGGTTCGACAGGGAATTCGGCGTCAGATGTTCGGTCGGGGACAATTCCAGCCCGTATTTGGCGGTATTGCGGAATATGGTCGCGGAATGGCCGTCAGCGACGACCACCATGGTGTTATGGGGCAGCATGATGGATCCTTTCCTTATGTCTTCGTTCATGACCTCAACGCGCCCCACTGCGCCCTAGTTGCACCCGTCGCAGAAGCTGCGGATACGTGCGACAGCATCACGCAGCACATCGTCACTGGTGGCATAAGAAATGCGGAAGTGCGGGCTGAGGCCGAAAGCCGCCCCGAAAACCACCGCAACCCCTTGTTCATCCAGCAAGGCATTGGCGAACGTCTGGTCGTCGCTGATGACGGTCCCGCCCGCCGATGTCGTCCCGATCAACCCTGCCATCGAAGGGTAAACATAAAACGCCCCCTGCGGCACCGGACAGTCCAGCCCCTTACAGTCATTCAGCCCTGCCACCACCAGATCGCGGCGACGCTGGAAAATGGCGCGGCTGTCGCGAATGTAATCCTGCGGGCCATTCAGGGCCGCCTCGGCGGCATATTGGCTGATCGAACTGGGGTTGGAGGTCGATTGCGATTGCAACTTGGCCATGGCGCGGATCAGCGGTTCGGGCCCCGCGCCATAACCGATACGCCAACCGGTCATGGCATAGGATTTGCTGACCCCGTTCATGGTCAGCACACGGTCCTTCAGGCGCGGTTCGACCTGTGCGGGGGTGCAGAATTCGAAATCGTCAAAGACCAGATGTTCATAGATATCATCGGTCAGGACCCAGACCTGCGGATGGCGCAGCAACACATCGCACAGCGCCTGCATCTGTGCATGGTCATAGCCCGCGCCCGACGGGTTCGAAGGGGAATTCAGGATCAACCACTTGGTGCGGGGGGTAATCGCAGCCTCCAGCGCCTCGGGGGTCAGGCGGAAGCCGGACGACAGATCGCATTCGACAATGACCGGCGTGCCGCCCGCCAACAGAACCATATCAGGATAGCTGACCCAATAGGGGGCGGGGATGAGCACCTCATCCCTGTCATCCAGCGTGGCCATGAAGGCGTTAAACAGGATCTGTTTGCCGCCCGTTCCGACGGTAATTTCCGACAGCTTGTAATCCAGCCCGTTTTCCCGCGCGAATTTATCCGCAATCGCCTTTTTGAACGAAGGCGTCCCGTCAACGGCGGTATAGCGGGTGTGACCGGCGTCGATTGCCGCCTTGCCCGCATCGCGGATGTTTTCGGGGGTGTCGAAATCAGGCTCGCCCGCAGATAATCCGATGATATCACGCCCCTCGGCGCGCAGTTCGGCGGCGCGTGTCGTCATGGCAATGGTGGGTGACGGCTTGATGCGGGTCATCCGGTTGGAAATGAATGCCATGAAAGGACCTCGTCGGTTTGATCTGTGGACCGCCTTGGCATACGCTGCACGCAAGTTTGCCACAAGTAAGGGATTGGGGACATGGACAGCTATGCCGAACCGGTGGCGACATTGGGTGACCGGCTGACGGCCGCGCGCGAAGGTGCCGGTCTGGAAATCGCGCAAATGGCCGGACAGCTGGGCCTGCCCCCCGAAACACTGGAGGGGTGGGAGGTGGATCAGGATGAACCGACCGCCACCTTGCTGGGGCGGATTGCCACGCTGTCGGGTGTCTCGGTTCTTTGGCTGTTGACGGGGCAGGGCGCGGGGCCGCAAGACACAACTGCGGGTGCGCTGATGCGCGAGGAGCTGGGCGCATTACGCCAGTTGCTGGCAGAAGCCTGCGCCCGCGTGGAACGCTTGGAAGAGGCTTTGGGTCATGGCTGAGACGATGGAAACCCCCGAAAACCGGCTAAAGCGGCTGCATATGCGCAGTTGGCGTCGTGGTATGAAGGAAATGGACCTAATTCTGGGCCATTTCGCGGATGATCATCTGGCAGATTTATCAGCAGATGATTTGAACCTGTATGAACGCATGCTGGGTGAAAACGATCAGGACCTGTATCTGTGGGTCACGGCGCGTATCGGTGAAGATGAAGCAGGCATCCGCGATCCTGCCTCGGTGATGTTCGCGCCGCTGCTGGACCGCATTTCACATCACGCCAACGCGCGGTTTTCAGCAGATAGATAAAATTGTTCTGAAATCCACGCATGGGGCGGGGGTAAATTAACTGAAGATTGTCATTTATCCGCGATTGTCAGGTCATGACGAACAGGACAGGACATCTTACCGCCATGCTCGCACCCGCCCCACGCGAAACGCGCCCGACGACCGATCATTCCCATACCGCCGATGTCGTGTCGGATATGACCTCGGCCTATCTGGAATCCTTGCAGCTGCTGGAACGGATGCACAGGCTGATGCTGGATATGATCAAGGACGAATTCGAACGCCTGCATCACGGCGATCTGACGCCCGTACAGGCGATGATCCTGTATAATCTGGGCGAGGCCGAGGTATCAGCCGGAGAGTTGCGGTCCCGCGGTATGTATCAGGGATCAAACGTAAGCTATAATCTGAAAAAGCTGGTGGCGATGGGCTATATCCACCACGAACGCTGCGATTCCGATCGTCGTTCTGTGCGGGTCCGTCTGTCCGAAGAAGGCCAGATGGTCCGCGACATGGTGCGCCAGATGTTCATCCGTCACGCCAAGGGACTGGCCATGTCGGGAGTGCTAGAGGACCCGATGCTGGATCTGGTCAATCTGCAGAACCGCCGGATCGAACGTTTCTGGACGGATCAGATCCGCTATATCTATTAGCGTGTCACCGCGCGCACCCCACGGCTGCGCGCGACGGTTTTTTTACCAGTGACCGGTGTTTTCCATGCTGGCCCAAGGCTCTTGCGGGGGCAAAGGCTTACCGGCATGCAACAGCTCGATCGAGACGTTGTCGGGGCTGCGGACAAAGGCCATATGGCCGTCGCGCGGCGGGCGGTTGATTGTCACGCCGGCATCCATCAGGGTCTGGCACAGGTCATAGATATTTTCGACCCGATAGGCCAGATGCCCGAAGTGACGGCTGTCCGAGGGCAAGCCTTCGTCGCCATCCCAGTTATAGGTCAGTTCAACGGGGCATTCGGGCTGTCCTTCAGCCGCCATGAAGACCAAAGAAAAGCGGCCTTCCTCGTTATCGATGCGCTTTGTCTGCTGCAAACCCAGCAGATTAAAAAACGCCATCGTCTTTTCCAGATCCTTGACGCGAAGCATCGTGTGCAAATAGCGGATTTTCATAGATATCTCCTGTCGCTTTCGTCGCGCAGACTGTCACGCGGTTTCTCCGTGCGCAACATTCGGCGGACGAAGCAGTTCCGCGACAGTTGAAAGCGTCGCCCCCGCATGTCAAAGGAAGGCCTTCCATCCAAGAGGACCGCCATGCCCCTGACGCCCGAACAGCAGGCCGAGATCGACAGCCAACGCCAATCCCCCCGCCAGACTTTGCGGGCCGTTGCCGAGGGCATGGAACAACATCTGTATACCGCCCATCCGGTGCTGGACCACGGCTTTGTTCGCGTGATCGATTATATGGGGGATGACGCTGCCATCTGTCAGGCAGCGCGCGTCAGCTATGGCACGGGCACCAAGTCGGTCCAGAACGACGAAGGTCTGATCCGTTATCTGATGCGCCACTGGCATTCGACGCCGTTCGAAATGTGCGAGGTCAAGCTGCACGTCAAGCTGCCGGTCTTTGTCGCCCGCCAGTGGATCCGCCACCGCACCGCCAATATCAACGAATATTCCGGGCGCTATTCGGTGATGGACCGTGAATTCTATATTCCGGCCGAGGATCAGCTGGCCGCGCAATCCAGCCAGAACCATCAAGGCCGCGGTCAGGTCCTGCAGGGCGAGGAAGCGCAGCGCGTGTTGAACCTGCTGCGTGAGGATTCGATGCGCAGCTATGACAATTACGAATCCATGCTGTCACAGGACGGGCAGCAAGGCTTGGCGCGCGAACTGGCACGGATGAATCTGCCGACCAATATCTATACGCAGTGGTACTGGAAGGTCGATCTGCACAACCTGTTGCACTTCTTGCGCCTGCGTGCCGACAGCCACGCACAATACGAGATCCGCGCCTATGCGGATGTCATGTGCGACATCGTCAAGGACTGGGTTCCGGCGGCTTATGGTGCCTTCCGCGATTACCGGATGGATGCCGTCAGCCTGTCGGCGCAGGCCGCAACCGTCCTGAAACGTCGCCTTGCAGGCGAGACTGTCACACAAGAAGACAGCGGAATGAGCGCACGCGAATGGCGCGAATTCCAAGAGGCTTGGGGCTAAAACGCCAATAATTGCTGATGAACGGCTCCCGTATCGAAAGATGCGGGGGCTTTTTCATATTTGGCACCAAGTCGCGCTGTCATATAATTGTCACGAAAATCATACATAGCCGTCACCTGAAGTTACTAACCCTGCCGTCATGACATTCAGTTCAATCCAGTTTCGGAGAACACAAATGAAGACCATCGGCTTTACCGCAACCGCAATTTCCGTCATCGCCCTGACGGCTGGTGCTGCTGCTGCCCGTGATCAGGTGCAGGTTGCAGGGTCCTCGACCGTGCTGCCCTATTCGACCATCGTGGCCGAACTCTTCGGTGAAAACAGCGATTTTGGCACGCCGGTCGTGGAATCTGGCGGTTCGTCCACCGGTCTGCGCCGTTTCTGTGAAGGCGTCGGTGAAAACACCATCGACATCGCCAACTCCAGCCGCTCGATCCGCGACAGCGAAGTCGAGGAATGCGCAGCCAACGGCGTGACCGACATCATGGAAGTCCGCATCGGTTATGACGGGATCGTCTTCGCGAACCTGGCTGACGGCAATGCTTTCGAATTCACCCCGACCGACTGGTTCAAGGCTCTGTCGGCCAAGGTCGTTCAGGACGGCAAGATCGTCGACAACACCGCCGCCAACTGGTCGGAAGTGAACCCCGATCTGGCCGATCAGGAAATTCTGGCCTTCGTTCCGGGCACCCGTCACGGCACCCGCGAAGTGTTCGAGGAAAAAGTCATCCTGCAGGGTTGTGAAGACAGCGGCGCGCTTGAGGTCTTTACCGCCGAAATGGGCGAAGACGACGCCGAAGCTGCCTGCATGACGCTGCGCACCGATGGCAAATCGGTCGACATCGACGGCGATTACACGGAAACGCTGGCACGCATCAACAGCTCGCCCAATGGTATCGGTGTCTTCGGTCTGTCATTCTATGAGAACAACACCGACACGCTGCAGGTTGCGACCATGTCGGGCGTCCTGCCGTCGACCGAGACCATCGCTTCGGGCGAATATCCCGTGTCGCGCCCGCTGTTCATGTATGTGAAAAAAGCCCACATTGCCGAAATCCCGGGCGTCAAGGAATTCGCTGAATTCTTCGTCTCGGACGAGATTGCAGGTCCCGACGGCCCGCTAGCCGAATATGGTCTGGTGTCGGATCCCGAACTCGAAGCAACCCAGACCGCTGTCGCTGACGAAGCGACGATGCAATAAAATGGTCTTCGGGCCGCGCGGCAGATTGCCGTGCGGCCCGTCTTTTTCCCTTTCCAGCAAGGAACAGCCGGATGCCACTGTCCTGGGCTATGATCGCCAGCCTGTTTTTGGCCGTCGCCGGATATCTGATCGGCCGTAACCGTGCATTCGGGACCGTCGGGTCCGATGTCCGCCAGTTGCACAGCCGTCCCACCTATCACGGCCTTAGCGTTGCACTGACCGCTTTCGCTCCTGCAGCTATTGTGATCCTTCTTGCCGCGGTTTTGCGTATGGCGGGCCTGATCGGGTCCGAAAGCGGCGGGCTGGTCGGCCTTGCCGTTCTTGCTGTCGCCATCATAGGCCTTGGTTTCGGCATCACCCGCGTCACACCGCAATTCAAGGCCCGCAACACGGTCGAACGGATCATCCTGACGCTGCTGATTCTGTGTTCGATGATCGCCATTGCGACCACGCTTGGTATTGTCCTGTCGCTGATCTTCGAAACCGGCAGTTTCTTCCAGAAATACAGCTGGCACGAATTCTTCTTCGGTCTGGAATGGACACCCCGCTTTGACGGCAATTCCCAACTGGGCATGCTGCCGCTGTTGTGGGGCACGCTTTATATCTCTTTCATTGCATTGGTTGTGGCGGTTCCTACCGGTTTGTTTGCCGCGATCTATCTGTCGGAATATGCCAGCCCACGTATCCGCAGCTTTGCCAAACCCATGGTTGAGTTGCTGGCAGGTATTCCGACCATCGTTTACGGTCTTTTCGCCCTGATCACCGTCGGTCCGATGCTGCGTGACTGGATCGCGCAGCCGCTGGGTCTGGGCAATTCTGCATCATCGGTGCTGACCGCGGGTCTGGTCATGGGTATCATGCTAATCCCCTTTGTCAGTTCGCTGTCGGATGACATCATCAACGCAGTGCCGCAAAGCCTGCGCGATGCGGCTTTGGGCCTTGGGTCAACGCCATCCGAAACCGTGCGGCAGGTGGTCATGCCCGCAGCGTTGCCCGGCATCGTCGGTGCCGTTTTGCTGGCCGCAAGCCGCGCCATCGGTGAAACGATGATCGTGGTGCTGGGGGCCGGTGCCGCCGCCACCATGAGCCTGAACCCATTCGAGGCGATGACCACCATCACCGTCAAGATCGTCAGCCAGTTGACCGGCGACAACGACTTTTCGTCCCCTGAAACGCTGGTTGCCTTTGCCTTGGGTCTGACGCTGTTCGTCATCACCCTATGCCTCAACATTGTCGCGCTGATCATCGTGCGCAAATATCGCGAGCAGTACGAATGACCGATATGTCGAACCACGCCCCGCAGAAAACGCAGAAAACCTCGCTTTTCGAAACCGGTGCGCGCACCCGTCGCCGCAATGCTGCCGAAAAACGCTTTCGCGCCTATGGTGCGGCTGCCATCTGCATCGCGGTCGTTGCGCTGCTGGTGCTGGTTACCACCATTGTGCGCGACGGATCGGGGGCCTTCCGCCAGACTTATCTGTCGATGCCTGTCGCGCTGACCGCCGAACGTCTGGACCCCAAGGGTAACCGCGATCCGGCGGAAATGGCCAAAGTGCTGACGCTGTCATATGGCCGTGTGCTGGATGATGCGCTGGATGTCGCCGTACGCAATATGGACACCCAGATCGAGGGGCTGGCCGAAAGCGACATCAAGGGACTTGTCTCCAAAGAGGCATCGGCCCAGCTTCGCAGCCGTGTGTTGAACGACCCCGAACTGATCGGTCAGACGGTCGATGTGAACGTGCTGGTGAATGGCCGGATCGACGGTTACTTCAAGGGTCGCGTTACGCAGGAGAGTGCGGCACGCGACAGCAACACCTCGCCCCAGCAGCTGATGCTGGCCGATGCGCTGGCCGAGGATGGAGTGCTGGTTACGCGCTTCAACCGTGAATTCATCACCAATCCCGACGCATCCGACCAACGCCCCGAGGCAGCAGGCGTCGGTGTCGCGATCCTGGGATCGCTGTATATGATGCTGGTCGTCTTGTTCCTGTCGGTGCCGATCGGGGTCGCGGCCTCGATCTATCTTGAGGAATTTGCCCCCAAGAATCGCCTGACCGATGTGATTGAGGTGAATATCGCAAATCTGGCCGCCGTGCCGTCCATCGTCTTCGGTATCCTTGGTCTGGCCGTCTTCATCAACTTTGCGGGTCTGCCGCAATCGGCCCCCATCGTTGGCGGTCTGGTACTGACGCTGATGACGCTGCCCACCATCATTATTTCGACCCGCGCGGCGCTGAAGGCTGTGCCGCCGTCGATCCGGGATGCGGCACTTGGCGTCGGGGCATCCAAGATGCAATCGGTCTTCCACCACGTCCTGCCGCTGGCCATGCCCGGCATCCTGACCGGTACCATTCTTGGTCTGGCGCAGGCTTTGGGCGAAACCGCACCCTTGCTGCTGATCGGTATGGTTGCCTTTGTCCGCGAATTCCCCGCAGCCCCCCCCGAAGGTCTGTTTGACCCCGCATCCGCCCTGCCGGTCCAGATCTATAACTGGACGCAGCGGTCCGACCCCGCTTTTGTCGAACGGGCATCGGGCGCCATTATCATCTTGCTGATCTTCCTTCTGTGCATGAACCTGCTGGCCATCTATCTTCGCCGCAAGTTCGAGCGCCGTTGGTAACCGGCGCCAAGGAGCTTGTAGAACAATGTATGACACGACCCGAACGGAGAGCGCCGTGAGCCAGCAAGACATCAAGATCTCGGCCCGGAATGTGCAGGTCTATTATGGCGAAAAACATGCCATCAAAGACGTGAATGTCGAAATCCAGGACAAGACGGTCACCGCTTTCATCGGTCCGTCGGGCTGCGGTAAATCGACCTTCCTGCGCTGCATCAACCGGATGAACGACACCATCGACATCGCCCGCATGGAAGGCGAAATCCGCATCGACGGTGATGACATCTATGACCGCCGCGTCGATCCCGTGCAGCTGCGCGCCAAGGTCGGTATGGTGTTCCAGAAGCCGAACCCTTTCCCCAAGTCGATCTTTGACAACGTCGCTTACGGCCCCCGCATCCACGGTCTGGCCCGCAACAAGTCCGAACTGGAAGAAATCGTCGAAAGCAGCCTGCGCGGCGCCGCCCTGTGGAACGAGGTCAAGGACCGTCTGCACGAACCTGGCACCGGTCTGTCGGGCGGCCAGCAACAGCGTCTGTGCATCGCCCGTGCTGTCGCAACCGCCCCCGAGGTGTTGTTGATGGACGAACCCTGTTCGGCGCTGGACCCGATTGCCACCAGTCAGGTGGAAGAACTGATCGACCAGCTGCGCAGCCAGTTTTCGGTGGTGATCGTGACCCACTCGATGCAGCAGGCGGCCCGCGTCAGCCAGAAAACCGCCTTCTTCCATCTGGGCAATCTGGTGGAATACGGCGATACGGACGACATCTTTACCAAACCTCGTGACAGCCGGACCGAGGCCTATATCTCGGGACGTATCGGTTAAGCCGACAGAAGGAAGCGACCATGAACCGCGACAAGCATATCTCATCGGCGTTCGACCGCGATCTGGAAACGATCCAGGCGCTGGTTGTCAAAATGGGTGGCATGGTGGAAGCCTCGATCATCGATGCCTCGACCGCGCTTGACACCAACGACGAAGAACTGGCCGACGACGTGCGCCGCCGCGATAAGGCCATCGATGCGCTGGAAGTCCAGATCAACGAAGATGCGGCCCGCCTGATCGCCCTGCGCGCGCCCACCGCCACCGATTTGCGGATGGTGCTGGCCGTGATCAAGATTTCGGCCTCGCTGGAACGGGTGGGCGATTACGCCAAGAATATGGCCAAACGCACCGAGGTTCTGGCCCAGATGCCCGCCATCGAAGGTGCCGGCATGGCGCTGCGCCGGATGAGCACGGCCGTCAACAAGATGCTGCAGGATGCGCTGGACAGCTATATCCGCCGCGACGCCGAACTGGCGCAGGACGTGCGGCAGCGCGATCTTGAGGTGGACCAGATGTATAACGCGTTGTTCCGCGAATTTCTGACCCATATGATGGAAGATCCGCGCAATATCACGTCCTGCATGCACCTGCATTTCATCGCCAAGAACGTCGAGCGGATGGGCGATCATGCGACCTCGATCGCGGAACAGGTGATCTATCTGGTCACGGGCGAACTGCCCGAGGAGGCGCGCCCCAAAGGCAACAGCGTCCCCATGGTCACCCCGACCGAGAGGGCTTGATGATGTCCCGTCAGGCCCCCTGCGTTTTGATCGTCGAAGATGAGGGCGCGCAACGCGAGGTCCTGCACTACAATCTCGAAGCCGAAGGCTTCGAGTGCGTGGTGGCCGACAACGGCGAGGATGCGCTGTTGCTGGTTCAGGAAGAGATGCCCGACCTGATCGTGCTGGACTGGATGTTGCCCAAGGTATCGGGAATCGAGGTGTGCCGTCAGGTCAAGGCAGACCCCTCGACCCGTAATATCCCCATCATCATGCTGTCCGCCCGCGCCGAAGAAGTCGACCGTGTGCGCGGCCTTGAAACGGGTGCCGATGATTACGTCGTCAAACCCTATTCCGTGGTCGAGCTGATGGCCCGTCTGCGCACCCAGTTGCGCCGCACGCGTCCAGCAAGCATGGGTGAACGTCTTAGTTTTTCGGATATCATACTGGACGCATCGGAACACCGCGTGTTCCGTGCAGGTCAGGCTTTGCATCTGGGGCCGACCGAATTCCGTCTGCTGTCCACACTGATGGAAAAGCCCGGACGTGTCTGGACGCGTGAACAGCTGCTGGATCGGGTCTGGGGGCGCGACATCTATGTCGATACCCGCACCATCGACGTCCATGTCGGACGTCTACGCAAGGCGCTAATGCAGAATGGCGGCGACAATCCGGTGCGCACGGTGCGCGGCACCGGATATGCCCTTGGCTGATCAGGCCGCGAACAGCCCGTCGAAATCGGCGAAACCTTTGACCTCGATCGGATTGCCCGAAGGGTCAAAGAAGAACATCGTTCGCTGTTCGCCGGGCTGACCTTCAAAGCGGATGACCGGCGGGATGTCGAATGCAACGCCATGCGATTTCAACCGGTCCGCCAGCGCCATCCAGTCATCCAGCCGCAGCACTACGCCCATATGCGGCATCATCACCATATGGTCGCCCACTTTCCCCGTTCGCGTGGTGGGGAAAGGCGTGCCCAGATGCAGCGACAGCTGGTGACCGAAAAAGTCGAAGTCGACCCATGTGTCGGTGGACCGACCCTCGGCGCAGCCAAGGATATCGCCGTAAAAGCGGCGGGCTTCGTTAAAGTCGGTGATATGGATGGCAAGATGGAACAGGGATTTCATGCAGCGCCTCGGGCCTATGTTTCGGCGCATATTGGGGCAGGGGACAACGCCTGTCTACAGCTGCCAGCTTACAGGTTGTCGATCACCTGACCCGCAATTTCCGCAGTCTGCGCCCAATCCGGCAAGATCGCACCGGCTTCTGCCGCCGCCTTTGCGAAAATGTCGCGTCTGTGCGGGTCTGCCAGCATGTCGCGCAGGGCATTCGCGAAGGCAGTGGCATCATCAACCGGCACCAGAATACCTGCATCCTGCGGCACGGTGTCCGGCACTGCGCCGGTGCGGGTGCTGACAATCGGCAGGCCGTGGGACAGCGCCTCGTCAAAAACAATGCCATAGCCTTCGTAACGGGTTGCCAGCGCAAAGACCGAAGCTTTGCCGTAAAGCGCCTGTAGATCATCATCGGGAAGTTTGCCCGCCAGACGCAGTCTTTCACCCAGCCCGCTGGCCGTGATCCGGTCGTTCAGGTCGCGAACATAGTCCCCGTCCCACGGGTTGCCGACAATTACAGCCTGCCAGTCCAGATCGGTCAACTGGCCTAAAGCATCAATCAGCACATCATGGCCTTTGCGCGGATGCAGAATACCGACTGACAGGATCAAAGGTGGCGACGATACGGGGCCTTTGATGCTGCCTTTCCTTGCCAGCGTTCCGGGGCGGGCAATCGTGATATGCTGGGGCGCGACATCATAGCGTTCGACAAGCATCTGTTTTGTATGGGGGCTGGGCACAATGATATGGCGGGCCATACGCAGATTGGCGCGTTCCGTGCGAAACAGGTGATCGGCCAGATCGGCAGGCAGGGCGCTTTCTTGTGCCAACGGGTGGTGGATCATCGCGATGACAGGTGCACGCATGTTCTGCAGGGCGACGGTATCCAGCGCACCAAAGGCCAAGCCGTCAATGATCACGGGCACATCAGCAGGCAACGCCAGCAGCTGCGCCATTGCCGCGGCCATTTGTGACGCATCAGGTGTCGGAAAGCTGTCTGGCAGGCTTAGCACCTGAACCTGTCTGCCCTGATCGCGCAGGCCCGCGACCAGTCGACGGTCATAGATATAGCCGCCGGTCAGGGTATTGATATCTCCGGGTAGGGCGAAGACGGCTGAATGGGCATGGGCATGGGCATGGGTCACGGGTCTACCTGCATTTGGGGCGGGACGGATGTCAGAGAGGTGCGGCTCTGGAGGATCAATACCAGAAGGCCGGGAAGGGTGCTGACCAGAAACATCAGGCCGAACGCTGTACTGGCCGCCAGTCCTGCAGCACCTGTGGCGCCGATCAGGGGAAACAGAGCGGCAGCGGCACCTTCGCGGACCCCCCATCCACTGATGGTCAGGGGGATGATCATGGTCAGCAGGATTAGGGGGACCAACAATGCTGCCTGCGAAGCCGACATCATCGTGCCTGTCGCGCGGGCGCAGAAGGCGAATGCGGCAATATTGGCGGCAGTGATGGACAGGTTAAGGACAATTTGGCGGGGCAAGGAACCGTTATCCAATAAAGCACGCCGGATCAAAGATGCACAGCTGCGTGCCGTCTTGCCTATATGGCCTGTTATGAACGTTGCACCATATAGGGCACCGACAATCATCACCCCGCCTGCCAGAAGCAGGGTGATGATGCCCTGGACAGCCAATGGCAGGTCAGGGCGGGTGGGGACCAGAAAGGCCGTGGCCAGAATAACCAGAAGGCTGGCCTGCCCCAAAGCACGTTCAATCACCACGCCTGCGCCCGCACGTTGCAAGCCGCCGTCGTGGCGGGCACGAAGCGCACGGCCAGCGTCGCCCAACACGCCGCCGGGCAAAGACTGGTTCACGATCTGCGACAGGTAATATTCACTGATGCTGTGGCGCAGGCTAAAGCTTTGTCCAAGCTGACGCGCCGTGAATTGCCATCTATAGGCAGAAAGGACGGTTTGCACCGTCAGCACCAGTAAGGCAGCAACCAACCAACCAGCATCGGCCTGCCTTAGCAGTGATAAGGCGTGCGCCCCGTCAAGCCCTGCCCAAAGCAGCCCCATCAGGATGAACGCTGCCAGCAATTGAAGAATTTTTGTGCCTGTCATGCCGGGGGAACGTCGACAGGCAGGGAAAAGCTCCGCAACAGATTGTCGCGCATCTGGTCCATGGGTAAAGGCGCGGCATCATCGGGCGGGATCAGCCCCGAGGTCAGACCCCAATCCGCGGTCAGATCAACCAATGCAGCGGGTCCGATGATATGGATGGGAACCTGCCTGCGATCGTCCAACCCGATCGACGTCGCAGCCTGATGGTCACCCACCAATACCATCAACGGGGCATTCCGACCCTGACGTCCGGCATATTCCATAACCGCCTGCAGCGTATAGTCGATGGCATCGCGATATTGCGACCGGACACGGTCACGGTCGCGCCAGACCTCTTTCGGTGAATCGCCAGCCTGCGCCATGTCACTGAATATGGTGCCATCGCCGACCTGATCCCAGTCTACCATCTGCGGGACCGGAACCCAAGGCGCATGGGATGAAATCAGCGCAACCTCTGCAAAGACCGGGCGTGGCTGCGCGTTCCGGATCCGGTCCAGCGCCGTCAGGGTGAACTGGTCAGGCATGGTGATCCAGTTGAAGGGCAGCCCTTGATAGCCAAGATCACCATCGGCAAAGATCTCGTCGAAACCCATGGTCAGCCCTTCGGGCCAAGCGCGTGTGATGGCAGGCATGATGGCGGCGGTGTAAAAACCGCCGCGTTGTGCATGGTGGAACAGGGTCTGGCGACCGCTGGCAATGGACGCCTGATAACGGGTCTGATCCCCGATGGTCATTCCGTTCATAAAGGTCGAATGCGCCAGCCAGCTTTGACCCCCATGCGTGGGCGAGGTCAGAAAGCCTGATCGCATGGTAAGTCCTGCATCCGACAAGCGGCGCTGGGCCTGTGACAGTGTTTCCAAGTGGCGCTGGGCATAGAACGGAGTATCAAAGCTGGTCCGGCCATAGCTTTCCAGAAAGATCACCAGCACATCGCGGTCAATCTTCGAAAAGGGTTTCGGGATCTGCTGCATCGGGTCCAGACGCGCCTGAACGCGAAAATCACGCAACTCGGTGATGGTCGAGGCTGCAAGCAGCCCACGATCCCGTGCAAAGGTCCAGTTCGGCAACGTAACAGGTGCCAGCAGCAGGATCGCAACTGCCAGTCCCCCAATCGACCATGCCAGATAACGTCCTGACCGGCCCAGAACGCCCAGCGCCCACCATAGGGCGTAAAGCATCGTCATGCCCGCCAGAATAGCCGCAATAACCGCGCCGATGGCCGCCCAAACGCCGACGGTCCCCGCCACAAGGCGCACCAACGCATCAATCAGCGGCAAATCCGCCACCGGATTGAAGTTGCGGCCAAGGCTTTCCCGCATCGCCAGATCGGCGCATTTCAGGATGGTCACCAGTCCAAGGGCCACGGTTCCGGCAATCCGGATGATGCGGCCAAGATATCCGTCTTTAGCAAGGATCATTGCGGTGGCAAGGATCAACATATCCAGCTTGGGCACGGCAAATGCGGATAGAACCAGCGGCGAAGGCGCGGCGGGCAGGGACGTCAGCAGATGCAGGACCAGCAGTGCAAGGATCGAGCGGATCATCGCCGTGCCCTTAGCCACAGGATATCACGCCCGAACGACCATAGCAGTGCGGCCGAAGCGATGCGGGCGATGATAATACCCTGACCTTCCGACAGGAACGGCAGCTGCAGGATGATCAGTGTGGCGATCTGCAGCACACAAATGGCCTTGCGCCATATGCTGTCGCAAAGCGGGGCGGTCAGCCATGGCCAGATAAACCCTGCGCCGATGAACAGATACCGCATCAGGCCAAGAACCAGCACCTCGAGGCCGACGGGGTCGCCGATCAGGGCATGTAAGGATAGGATCAATGCAAAGGCTGCGTCCACCTCCATGTCGAAGCGTGCGCCGAAATCCGACATCAAGCCGCTGCGTCGCGCCAGAAAACCGTCGATCCCGTCCAGGGCAAGGGACACCGCAGCCACGGTTGCCACCGCCCAGCCTGCGACCTGTCCTGTCACCAGCGATGCCAGCAGGGCGCAACCCAGCGCCATTCGCGCCATCGTCACTGCATTACATGCGCCAAAGCGGCTGTGCGGGTAATGCTGTATCGCACCACGCATGATGCCGCCTGCGGCCAGCAGGAAAATCCCGCCAGACAGGATCCCGCTTTGCCCTTGATGCAGTGCAAAAGCGCCTGTCAGGACAGAAACAGCCATCCCTGCCAGAATTGCAGGAACCACGCCTGACGGAATGACGCGTCTATGATTGGTTTTCGTTGGATTTTGGGGATCGGATATCTGCATCGCGTGACCATATGGCAGCGGATCGGCGCGTCAAGCTGCCGCTTGTCGCAGGGGAAGGCCGTGTTAGCATATTGCGACAGACAGGAGATGCGGATGGCACAGGAACCGAAAAGCTATGATAGGGTCGCACGCCTGCTGCATTGGGTGGTTGCCGCCGCAATTTTGCTAATGATCCCTGCCGGCCTGGTTATGGTTCGCGACGGCTTGCCGCGTCCGGTTCAGGATGCGCTGTTTTTCTTTCATAAAAACACAGGTGCCGCACTGCTTGTGGTGATCATGCTGCGTATCCTGTGGCGGATATTCCATCACGCGCCGCCTTTGCCGCGTGACCTGCCTAACTGGCAGCGCAAGGTCGCAGGGCTGTCGCACGGGCTGCTATATGCTTTGATGATCGTCATGCCGGTCACCGGATATATCCGGGTGCGCGCAGGTGGCTTCCCGATCGAAGTTCTAGATGCAATCGGCTTTCCTGTCCTGATCCCGCGCAACAAAGCGCTTGCCGATACCGCCAGCTGGCTGCACGAGACGGCAGGCTGGGGGCTGATGGCGATACTGGCGCTGCATATCGGGGCTGCGCTTTATCACGGGCTGGTCCGTCGTGACGGGGTCTGGGGACGGATGTGGCGGCGCGGACCGCGGACCTGACGTCATGCTATTGCGAATCGACATTGGGGCGCGGCGCATTTAGACAGGCATCACAAACGGTTATCTTCGGAATGCACATCCTGTTCCATGATTATCATTTATCAGTCATTTTCCATTGAACGATTTGGCGTGCTTGTGCGTTCGACGGCGTCCGTCGATTTTGCGGATCCGCCCGGTGCCTGCAGGAGAACAAGTGACCAACACCCGAAATATGACGATTATCGGCCTGATCGTCTTTGCGCTTGGGGCGGTATTCGCCCTTGATCTGTTCTTTCCTTTGGGAACCGCAGTCTGGCTGATCTATATCCTGCCGCTGACGCTTTCGTTCATGTGTCCATGGCCGGTTGCCCCGATCATCGTGGCGGGCCTGACCTGTTTTGCGATGGGCTTGGGCTTTGGGTTCGACGATGCATCCTTTGGCAGCGGTGTTGCGCTTGCGAACCGGACCATGGCGGGCCTTGTCTACATCGCGCTGGCCTTTGGTGGTCGCGGGCTGATCATCAATCGCGAACGCCTGATGGAAAGCGAATGGGTGCAAAAAGGGCAGGTCGGTGTCGGACGCGCCATTCAGGGCGAATTATCTGTCGAACGTTTCGGCCAGCAGGTTCTGCGCAGTCTGGCGGATCGCGTGGGTGCCCGTGCAGGTGTGCTTTATGCCCGCGAAGGTGATGCCCTTACCCGCCTTGCAAGCTGGGGTGCAGATGAGGCAGCTTTGGCGGAACGTGTCGCATCCGGTGAAGGGCATCTGGGGCGCTGCGTGGCCGAAGCCGCGATTGTGGAAATGGAGCTGCCCGAAGGAACCGCCCTTGGCTGGTCCAGCAGTCTGGCGCGTGGCCGGACTGCACGGGCGCTGCTGGTGCCGCTGCTGGACAATGGCCATGTAAATGCCGTGCTGGAACTGGGTTTTGACGGGCCTGTCGCGGGACGTGTGCGCGAATTGTTCGACCGTCTGACCGACCGTCTGGGTATTGCGTTCAGGTCCGTCCAGTATCGCGGACAGTTGCAGGAACTGCTGGAAGAAACCCGCCTGCAGGCCGAAGAATTGCGCAGCCATTCAGAAGAACTTGCGTCCTCCAACGAGGAGCTGGAGGAGCAGACCCGCGCCCTGCAGGACAGCCAACTGCGGCTGGAGGCCCAGCAGGCCGAGCTGGAACAGCAGAACGCCATGCTGGAAAGCCAGACGCAAGAACTGGAAGAACAGCGCGATACGCTGGCCAGATCGCGCCGCATGCTGGAAGATCAGGCCGCCGAACTGGCCCGCGAAAGCCGCTATAAATCCGAATTCGTCGCCAATATGTCCCATGAACTGCGCACGCCGCTGAATGCACTGCTGATCATGTCGCGGCTGTTGGCGGAAAACCGTGGCCGCACCTTGACGGCAGAGCAGGTGCGTTGGGCGGAAACGATCGAAAGCTCGGGCAAGGATCTGTTGTTGCTGATCAACGACATCCTTGATCTCTCTAAGATCGAATCCGGCAAGCTAGATGTCGCCCGCGACACGGTCGAACCGCAGGAAATCGCCAAGAAACTTGTCCGCGCATTCGAGGTGCAGGCCCAATCCAAGGGGTTAGAGCTGAGTGCGGATGTCGCACCGGGCCTTGAGGCGCTGGAAACCGACAGCCAGCGGCTGGAACAGGTGCTGCGGAACTTTATCTCGAACGCGTTGAAATTTACCGAACGCGGGCGGGTGACGTTGAAGGTGTCCCCAGTTCCGCAGGGGATCGCATTCGCGGTCCACGATACCGGCATCGGCATTGATACCGACCAGCAAGAGGCCGTGTTCGAAGCCTTCCGTCAGGCGGATGGCACCATTTCACGCCGGTTTGGCGGCACGGGTCTTGGACTGTCGATTTCGCGCGAACTGGCCGATCTGCTCGGCGGGCGTGTGACGCTGACCAGTCAGGCCGGAAAGGGCAGTGTCTTTACGCTGATCCTGCCAAAAGCCCCCGCCACACGCCAGCCAGCCGCCGCCCGCGCCCTGCCAAGCGCCCCCGCCCAACAGCCCGAGGTGATCGACGAACCGATCATGCTGGACGCGCTGACCGGCCTGACCGACGACCGTGCCATCACCCAACCGGGCGACCGTGTCATGCTGGTGGTCGAGGATGATCCCGCCTTCGCGCAGTTGCTCTATGAACTGGCGCAGGAACTGGGCTTCCGTTGTATCTGCGTCGGCCGCGCCGATGATGCCGTGCGCGCCGCGCGTCACTTCCTGCCGCATGCGATTGTCATGGATGTCGGCTTGCCCGACCATTCGGGACTGTCTGCACTGGACCGCCTGAAGCGCGACACCACCACGCGCCATATCCCCGTGCATATGGTCTCGGCCGAGGATTATACCAAGCAAGCGCTGGCCCAAGGGGCCATCAGCTATATGATGAAACCGATCCAGCGCGATACGCTGGCCACGGCCATTCGCAATCTGGAACAGCGCATGGAACAACGTCTGCGCCGCGTGTTGATCGTCGAGGATGATCCCGCCCAGATGGAAGGCCTGAAGGCGCTTCTGGCCAGCGACGAGGTTGAAACCGTCGGCGCGGGCACTGCCGCTGCCGCATTGGAAATGTGCCGCACCCAAACGGTCGATTGTATCGTGCTGGATATGACGTTGCCCGACGCATCGGGGTTTGAACTGTTGAAACAGCTGGACAGCGATGGCACGGCATCCTTCCCGCCGGTCATCGTCTATACCGCCCGCACCCTGTCCGAGGTCGAGGAACAAAGCCTGCGCCGCTATTCGAAATCGATCATCATCAAGGGCGCAAAATCGCCCGAACGTCTGATCAACGAGGTCACGCTGTTCCTGCATCAGGTCGTCAGCGACCTGCCGGAAAAACAGCGTGAAATGCTGGCAGCATCGCTGAACCGCGACGCCCAGCTGGAAGGCCGCCGCATTCTGGTGGTCGAAGACGACATCCGCAACGTCTATGCCCTGACCGGCGTTTTCGAACCGCATGGTGCCACCGTGCAGATCGCCCGCAACGGACGCGAGGCGCTGGATGCCCTTGGTCGCGTCAATGACGGCGCGGCACCCAAGGTCGATCTGGTGCTGATGGATGTGATGATGCCGGAAATGGACGGTCTGACCGCCACCCGCGAAATCCGCAAGATCGCCCGCTGGAAAACCCTGCCCATCATTATGCTGACGGCCAAGGCCATGGCCGAGGATCAGAACCAATGCCTTGCCGCAGGGGCCAATGATTACCTGTCCAAGCCGCTTGATGTGGACAAGCTGCTGTCACTGACCCGTGTCTGGATGCCAAGATGACTGTTGAACCCGTTCCCGCCGGTCCAGAAGATGATATCGAACTGGACCTGTTCCTCGAGGCGCTGAACAGGCGTTTCCATTACGATTTCCGCTCCTATTCGCGGGCATCCTTGGCGCGTCGGGCGGATCTGGCCCGTGAACGGCTGGGCTGCGCCACGCTTTCCGAGGCACAGGGCAGGTTGTTGCACGAACCGGTGGTTCTGCCCGATGTCATCGACGCCATGACCGTTCAGGTCAGCGAGATTTTCCGCGATCCAGAATATTATCTGGCCCTGCGCCGCGAGGTGCTGCCCCATCTGCGGACCTTTCCGTCGTTAAAGGTCTGGGTGGCGGGTTGCGCCGATGGCGAGGAACTCTATTCCATGGCCATCATGTTTAAGGAAGAAGGTCTGTTCGACCGCACCTTGTTCTATGCCACCGAAATCAACCGCCGCGCCTTGGCCAAGGCCGAAGCAGGCGTCTATGACATCGACCGCCTGCCGGTCTTTTCGCAAAACTATCAAAAGGCCGGCGGGCGCGGGTCGCTGTCAGACCATTACACCGCCGCCTATGGCCGCGCCGCCTTCGACCGTGATCTGCGGTCGCGCACGGTTTTTACCGAACATAATCTGGCCACTGATCAGGTGTTTTCCGAAGTGCATCTGATTTCATGCCGGAACGTGCTGATTTATTTCGACACGGCCCTGCAGGACCGCACGCTTGGCCTCTTTGCCGAAGCGTTGACGCGTGGTGGTTTTCTGGGCCTCGGGTCCCATGAAACCCTGCGCTTTTCTGCCCATGCCCATGCTTTTGCGGCTTTTGATGAACCCGACCGGATCTGGCGCCGCAATGCCGACCAGGAGATGCTGAATGCCCAATAATCCCATCAGATTCCTGATTGTCGACGATATTGCCGAAAACATCATGGCGCTTGAGGCTTTGTTACGCCGCGACGGACTGATCGTGGACCGTGCCAGATCCGCCAGCGAGGCGTTGGAACTGATGCTGATGCATGATTATGCATTGGCCTTTCTTGACGTCCAGATGCCCGAAACGGATGGATATGAACTGGCGGAACTGATGCGGTCGACCGAACGAACGCGCAGCGTGCCTATTATTTTCGTTACAGCCGCCGAAATGAACGAATCCCGCCGCTTCCGCGGGTATGAGGCGGGCGCCGTCGATTACATCTTCAAGCCCGTCGATCCGATGATCCTGAAATCTAAAGCGGATGTGTTCTTTCGCATCGGGCGACAGGCCAAGGAACTGGCCCGCCAGCGGGATGAGTTACGCGACATTGCCCGTCACCGCGACCGCGCGATGGCCCAACTGCGCGCCCATGCCGATAATTCACCCCTTGCCTTCGTTGCATTTGATGCCGAAGGCCGCATCCGCGACTGGTCCAAAGGGGCGGAACGGATGTTCGGGCGGGCCAAGGGTGATCTTTTGGGAAAAACCGGCACCGCGTGCGGGTGGCTGGATGCCGAGGCTGATCGTCTGCTGTCCAACTGGCGCAAGGCGGGGCCGGATGAAACGCAACGTTTCTCGGTCGAGATGCAGCTGGATCATGCCGATATCGGTGCCATCGCCTGCGAGGTCTATGGATCGCTGCTGTCGGATGGCACGGGGCAGCAATCTCTGTCCTTGCAGATACTGGATATCACCGAACGCAAACAGGCCGAGGAGGTCCGATCGCTTCTGATCGGTGAATTGAACCACCGCATCAAGAACACGCTGGCCAATGTGCAGGCGATAGCCCGTCAGAGCCTGCGCCAGTCCGACAGCCTGCCCCAATTCGAGGCCAGCTTCGGCGGTCGCCTTCAAGCCCTTGCCCGTGCCCATTCGATCCTGTCGGATGCCACATGGGCCAGCGCGCCCTTAGACCAGCTGATCGACGACCAGATCAATTCCGGCACGCTGGACGGCGAACGCCTGCGTCGCAAAGGACCTATGGTCGATCTGGCCCCCGATACGATGTTGCGCCTTGCCCTGACGCTGCATGAACTGGGCACCAATGCGGCCAAATACGGTGCCCTGTCGGTTCCGGGTGGCATGGTCGATCTGGACTGGACGCTGGATGCCGGACAGCTGACGCTGACATGGCGTGAAAGCGGTGGCCCAAAAGTGATCGCCCCTGATCGCATCGGTTTTGGCACAACGCTGATCACGGCAGCAGGGGGCGGGGACGATACCGCCGCTAGTGCCGAATGGCACCCCGATGGCGTAATCTGGACCATCCGGTTGTCGGATGGTGTCACGCCCCTGAAAAGCATTACGCCCGAACTGGATGCCACACATACGGTCGCGGTGGCCCGCCCGATTTGTCTGTCTGATTGCCGCATTCTTCTGGTCGAGGATGAGCCTCTGGTCGCTCTGGACCTGCGATACGAGCTGGAGGACGCGGGTGCCACTGTGATCGGCGTGGCCCGCACCGTGGCCGAGGCTTTGGAGTCGATCCGCGCCAATCAGGTCGATGTGGCCTTGCTGGATGGTAATCTGAAAGGCGAACCTGTGGATGATGTTGCCGAATTGCTGACCAAGCGCGGCGTGCAGTTCTGTTTTGTGTCCGGCTATGGCCGTGAACACCTTCCCGAAGGCTATGACGCGGCACCCCTGATCGAAAAGCCGTTCCGTCCCGATATGCTGCGATCCATCTTGACCAATCTGTTGTCACGCGATCTGGCCGAAGCCGCGCAATAAGAACGCCGTTCCGGTCCACGGGTTCGCCGGCACAGGGCTGTTCCACCCGCAGCCGTCGCCCGACTGTCGTGTTCGTCCGCGACAGTGCGGTGTGAACACATGTTTTGCATCAGGTTAAAGCAAAGGTAGGGCGCGGTCTTGCACATGCAGGCTGTTTCGGGCATCCCGTCGCCCTTCGCATCGTAAGGAAAAGCAGTATTATATGACCGGCACGCCCCCCGCCAATGCGGCGATCATCTTCGACAAGCTTGGCAAATCCTTCGCCAAAGCGGGCAGCGGGCAGGTGATGGCGTTGCAGGACGTGTCGCTGACCGTTCCGACCGGCAGCATCACCGGCATCATCGGCCGTTCCGGTGCAGGTAAATCGACGCTGCTGCGGATGGTGAACGGGCTGGAACGCCCGACCGAAGGTCACGTTCAGGTCGTGGGCCGCGATGTCGGCGCGGCGCGTGGCAGCGATCTGCGTGCTATCCGTCGCGATGTCGGGATGATCTTCCAGCACTTCAATCTGCTGGCCTCGCGCACGGTCTGGGGCAATATCGCATTGCCGCTGGAAATTGCGGGTACGCCCTCGGGTCAGATCAAGGCACGGGTCGATCAGCTGATCGATCAGGTCGGGCTGACCGCGCATCGCGACCGCTATCCCGCCGAAATGTCGGGCGGCCAGAAACAGCGCGTCGGCATCGCCCGCGCCTTGGCCACCAGCCCCAAGGTCCTGCTGTCGGACGAGGCGACAAGCGCGCTGGACCCCGAAACCACGCAGACCGTGCTGGAACTGCTGTCGCAGATCAACCGCGATTTGGGGCTGACGATCCTGCTGATCACCCATGAAATGGCCGTGTTGCGCGACATCGCCAGCCATATGGCCGTCATCGAGGGTGGCCGCATTGTTGAATCCGGCCCGACCTATGATGTTTTCGCCAAGCCGACCCATGCCACGACGCGGTCTTTCCTTTCGGGCGTGACCGGCGCGACACTGCCTGCCTTTGTGGCCGCCCGCATGACCACCAACCGCCCCGATGGTCCCGCGCAAGAGGTGATCCGCGTCACCTTCGCCGGTCAGCACGCGACCGACCCGATGCTGGCCATGCTGGCGACCGAGCTGGGCATCGCCGCCAACATCCTTGCCGGTGCCATCGAAGAGGTCGGCCCCCATCCCTTCGGCAACCTGCTGTTGTCGATCGACGCACCGCGTGCGGCAGAAGCCCGCGCCTATCTTGAACAACACGGCCTGACGACGGAGGTGCTGGGATATGTCCGCTAACCTGATCCCGATCCTGTGGGAATCCACCCTGCAGACGCTGTATATGGTCGCCATCTCGGCGCTGCTGGGCACGCTTGGCGGGCTGCCCTTGGGGGTGTTTCTGGCGACCTCACAGCGCGGTGAATTGCTGTCGGCCCCTTGGGTCAACAAGGTGCTGGGGCTGGTGGTCAACGCCGCGCGGTCCGTGCCCTTTATCATTCTGGTCGTGGCGATCATTCCGTTCACGCGGCTGGTCGTTGGCACTTCGATCGGCACCAATGCTGCCATCGTGCCGCTGACGCTGGCCGCCGTGCCCTTCATCGCGCGCCTTGTCGAAAACGCCATCCGCGAGGTCGAGGCCGGTTTGATCGAGGCTGCCCGCGCCATGGGTGCCACCCCAATGCAGATCATCCGCAAGGTCCTGATCCCCGAGGCGTTGCCTGGCATCACCCTTGGCCTGACGCTGGCCGCTGTCAGCCTGATCGGCTATTCCGCGATGGTGGGTGCCGTGGGCGGGCAGGGGCTTGGCGATCTGGGCATCCGTTATGGATACCAGCGTTTCATGCCCGAGGTGATGCTGGCCGTCGTCGTCATCCTGATTGTGCTGGTGCAACTGGTCCAGTCGCTTGGTGAATGGATCGCCGCCCGCGTTGACCGCCGCGCCGCCCGCAACCGCGGTCATTAAGATTTTCGCAGACAAGAAAGGAACGCTTTTATGTTGCGTTTGACCACTCTCGTATCCGCCCTTGCCCTTGGCACCGCCGCAATGGCCGAAGACATCAAAGTTGGTGTGTCCCCCGGTGAACACGCCGAAATCATGGAAGAGGTCGCCAAGGTCGCCGAGCCCATGGGCCTGAACATCGACGTCATCGAGTTTTCCGATTACGTCGTGCCGAACACCGCGCTGGCGGACGGCGATCTGGATGCCAATAGCTTCCAGCACCGCCCCTATCTGGAAAACCAGATGAAAGACCGCGGCTTTGATCTGATCGAGGTTGGCACCACCATCACCACCCCCATGGGCATCTATTCCGAAGATCTGGCCTCGGTCGACGATCTGGAAGACGGCGCACAGGTCGCCATTCCGAACGACCCGACCAACGGTGGCCGCGCCTTGTTGCTGCTGCAGGACTTGGGCATTATCACGCTGGCCGAGGGCACGGGTCTGGTCCCAAGCCCGCTGGACGTTTCGGCAAACCCCAAGAACCTTCGCTTTCTGGAACTGGATGCAGCACAACTGCCCCGCGCGCTGGCCGATGCCGACATCGCGATCATCAACACCAACTATGCGCTGGCCGCCGGTCTGTCCCCGCGCAACGACAGCATCGCGATGGAAAAGGCTGAAAGCCCCTATGTGAACATCATTGTCGTCCAGCAGGGCCATCAGGACGAACCTTGGGTCAAGACGCTGGTCGAGGCTTATCACAGCGACGAAATCAAAGCCTTTATCGACGAAAAATACGAAGGCGCCGTTCTGACCTCTTGGTAAGATCGCCGTATTGATATGAAGGGCCGTCCCGCTGGGGCGGCCCTTTTTTTATGCCTCGGGCAAGGCCAGCAGGGCGATTTCGCCGTCCCATATGCCCCGCAACGCATGACCCGCATGATGTGCACGCAGTCCGGTTTTGCAGGCCAGAACCACGCGGCTGCCCTGTGGCGGGGTCAGATCGGTGATGCGGTCGGGCGGGATATGGCGGGCATCAGGGCGAAAGGGTGCTGCCTCGGACCGCAGGTCGATCAGCAGGTCGCGCTTGGTGATCTGCGTCTGACCGATGAACGGCAGGGGCTGCGCGGGTTCTGGTGCGCGGTCAAAACGGAACCCGCCCATGCGCCATGTTGCGGCATCAAAGCTGATCAGCCGCCCCAACGGGCTGTCGGGCAGGTCCAGCAGAACCGCCATGGCCATCTGCGCCTGCAACGCCCCGATCATGCCCACCACTGGCCCCATCACACCATTCGTCGCACAGGTGCCGCCCCCGACAGGCAGGTCGGGAAAGATCGCCCGCAGGCTGGGCATGCCCCCGCAGCATCCCGCGACATAGCCCGACATCGCCAACGCCGAGGCCGCGATCAGCGGAACATTCGCGGCAAAACAGGCATCCGACAGCGTCAGGCTGACCGCAAAACTGTCGGCGCAGTCGAGCGCGATATCGGCCTGTGCGACCAAGGCAGGCGCATTGGCAGGGTCCAGCCATTCTACCCGCGCGTCGATCTGACCATCGGGGTTCATTGCGGTCATGATCTGCGCGGCAACCGTGGCTTTGGGCTGGCCGATGGCATGCATCGGATAGATCGGCTGGCGGTGCAGATTGGTTTCCTCGATCACATCACCATCGATCAGGGTGATCCGGCCCACGCCCGCACCGACCAGATATTGCAGTGCAGGTACACCCAATCCGCCCGCGCCGACGACCAGCACATGCGCCCGTGACAGCCGGTCCTGTCCCGCTGCCCCGATTTGCGGCAGGATCATCTGGCGGGCATAGCGGGTCACAGCGTCAGCCAATCGCGGATGCGCGCATCGGGGTCGGGGTTCAAGGTGATGTCGGTGACGGCGGCGACGACATCCGCGCCCGCGTCGAAGGCTCCTTTGGCGCGGTCCACGTTCATTCCGCCGATGGCGATCAGCGGAATGGGGCCGATCAGGCGTTTCCATTCCGTGACGCGCTCCAGCCCCTGCTGATGCCATTTCATCTTTTTCAGGATGGTCGGATAGACCGGCCCCAATACGATGTAATCGGGGGTGCAGGCCAATGCGCGGTCAAGTTCGGTATGGTCATGTGTCGACAGCCCCAACTTCAGACCTGCGCGGCGGATGGCGGGCAGGTCGGCATCATCCAGATCCTCTTGCCCCAGATGCAGCCAGTCGGCGCCTTCGTCGATGGCGATCTGCCAGTGGTCGTTGACGACCAGCGCCGCGCCGTGCTGACGGGTCAGGTCCAGCCCGCGCCGGATCTGGGCGCGCAGATCGGCCGGGGAGGCATCCTTGATGCGCAGCTGCACCAGTTTCACGCCAAGCGGCAGGGCGCGTTCCAGCCAGCTGACATCATCGAAAATCGGGTAAAATCGCGGTAACATCACAGCCAGGCCTTTCCGATCAGCGGGGTCGAGGGCGCACCCATATCGCGCACCCCCATCGGGTCGGCCTGCGTGGCCAAGGTCCCCGCCTGCACGGCCAGCCCGAAGGCCCGCGCCATGGCAACCGGATCACCCGCCTGCGTCACGGCGCTGTTCAGCAGGACGGCATCGAAGCCCATCTCTAACGCGTCGGCGGCGTGGCTGGGCAGGCCCAGCCCCGCGTCGATCACCATTGGAATGTCGGGGAAGGCCGCGCGCAGCGTCCGCAGCCCGTATCGGTTGTTCAGCCCCATGCCGGACCCGATGGGCGCCCCCCAAGGCATCAGAACGCGACAGCCCGCGTCGATCAGGCGTTGGGCCAGCACCTGATCCTCGGTCGTATAGGGGAAAACGTCGAAGCCGTCTGCGGACAGGGTCTCGGCTGCGTCCAGCAGGCCGAAGGGATCGGGTTGCAGGGTGTCGGCATGGCCGATCACTTCCAGCTTGATCCAGTTGGTTTCGAAGACTTCGCGTGCCATCTGGGCGGTGGTGATCGCCTCGCGCGCGTTATGGCAACCGGCGGTGTTGGGCAGGATGTGGATGCCAAGGTCGCGCACCATTTGCCCGAAGGCCTGCCCCTGACCGCTTTCGCGCCGCAGCGACACCGTGGCAACACTGGCCCCCGATGCAGCAAAGGCCTGTTGCATCACCGACGGTGAGGGATATTGCGCCGTGCCCAGCATCAGCGGGCTGTCCAGCATCACGCCATAGAAATCACGCATGGGTCATCCTCCTTGCATGGGGGCCAGAACCTCCAGCCGGTCGCCGTCTTGCAGCGGTTGGCCAGCGCGGGCGGCAGTGGGCAGGAAATCGCCGTTCAGGGCGGTGGCGACGCGGGCATCAGCCCAGCCCAGTTCGACCAGCGCATCGGCGACATTGCCGGCGGTGATCTGGCGAGGGGTGCCGTTCAGCTCAATCTTCATGGATCAACTCTCCACGGGTTTGATGGGTCAGGTAATCGGCGGCCTGTCGGGCAAGGGCAGGGGCCATCAGATAGCCGTGACGGAACAGGCCGTTCAGGCGCAGCACGCGGCCACGGACAGTCACGCGCGGGATGTTGTCGGGAAAGGCGGGGCGCAGGTCGGCCCCTGTTTCCAGAACCCTGCTTTCGGCAAAGCGCGTGTCCAGCGCATAGGCGGCTGACAGCAGTTCCAGCATGGCACGGGCGGTGATCGGGTGACGGGCGCCGCTTTCGATCTGCGTCGCGCCCAGCATGAAAATGCCGTTCCCGCGTGGCACGATATACAGCGGATGGCGCGGATGCAGCAGCCGGACAGGGCGCGACAGGGTGATGTCAGGGGCGTGCAGAACCGCCATCTCGCCCCGCACACCACGCAGGTCGGGCAGGGGGGACGCCATGCCACGGGCGTCGATGACGGGGCCGGTGATATCGTCGGGTTCGGCTGTCGCCTGTTCGATATGGATATCGCGGGCTTGCAAGGCGGCGACCAGATCGGCCAAGGCGCGTCGGGGGTTCAGATGCGCCTCGGACGGGAAGAACAGGCCTTGGCGGTGGGTGGCAAGGTCGGGTTCCAGCGCGGTTAATGCACTGGCGTCCAATGGGTCATGGGGACCGGCACGGCGGGCAAAACGTAACAGTTCGGCGCGATCGCGGTCCAGCGCGATGACCAATGTGCCGCGACGGGTGACCTGTGTCACCTGCGCCCATGCATCGGCGGATTCTGCGCCAAGGCGGGTGATCAACGGATCGGCGGTGACCCCTTCGCAGTAAGGGGCCAGCATACCGCCCGCCCACCATGAACAACCATGCGCCGCAGGTGGGCCGTTGCGGTCCAGAATACGCAGGGTCAGGCCGCGCAAGGACAGGTCATATGCCGCGAAAAGACCAGCGACGCCCGCGCCGATGATAGTGATATCATGCATGGGACCAGACCGCATGGAAATGGTGGACCGGTCCGTGCCCCTGCCCGATGTCCAGATCATCTGCCGCAGCGATTGCGCCTTGAAGATAGCTGTGGGCTTTGGCGACCGCCTGCGTCAGATCCATCCCTTTGGCCAGCCCTGCCGCGATGGCCGCAGACAGGGTGCAACCGGTGCCATGGGTGTTGCGGGTGGCGTGGCGGCGGGCAGTGAAGGCGGTAACCTGATCGGGCGTCACCAACAGATCGTGGCATTCCGGCCCTTGTCCATGTCCGCCCTTCATCAGCACGGCGTGCGCGCCTTGCGCGATCAACGCCGAAGCCTGATCCAGCATGTCCCTGCGCGTTTCGGCCATGGGGCACCCCAGCAGGCGTGCCGCCTCGGGCAGGTTGGGGGTCAGCAGGGTGGCGCGGGGCAGCAGCAGGTCACGCAATGACCCGATCGCATCGTTGTCCAGCAGCGCATCGCCGGATTTTGCCACCATGACCGGATCAAGGATGACCGGCAGATCGCGGTCCTGTAACCCCCTGGCGACGGCGCGGATGGCGTCGACGCCCCCCAGCATGCCCAGCTTGACCGCATGGATGTCCAGATCATCGAAAACCGCATCCATCTGGGCGGTGATCATCGCGGCGGTTGTGGGGGCGACCATCGTGACGGCACGGGTGTTCTGGGCGGTCAGCGCGGTGATGACGCTGGCACCGTAAACGCCAAGTGCGGAAAAGGTCTTCAGATCGGCCTGTATACCGGCGCCTCCTCCGGAATCGGAACCGGCGATGGTCAGGGCGGTGGGGGTCAAGACAGCCTCCTTGTGGTCGGGGGTCGGACCGGCACAAGGGGGAGCAAAAGGCAGGACTGGCCCCGCGATCATCTGCACCGTTCCCTCCGCCGGTATGACCCGGATCAGGTTCGATGGGTTGGCTTTCGCCTCTCAGCCCCTGTAACGGGACACCCCAACGGTTTGCAGATAAAGGTTAGCGGGGCAGGCGGTGGCCCGCAAGGGGGATCAGGTCAGTCCCGCCATTTGCAGCGCAATCCCCGCCAAGGCCGCGCCGCCCAGCAGGGTCGCCATGCCGATACGCAGCCACAGGGCGATGACCAGCGTGGTCAGCGTCAGGATGGCCGCAACAGGGTCCAGCGATGACATGACCGGCAGATCGGCCTGCAGCGGACCCATCTGCCACGTCATCGTCTGGCGCCAGATCAGATGGATAGCGAACCAGACGGCAAGGTTCAGGATGACCCCGACCACGGCTGCGGTCACGGCGCGCAGAGCGGCCGACAGGCGGGTGCTGCGACGCATCCCCTCCATAAACGGCGCACCGATGAAAATGAACGCAAAACACGGCGCAAAGGTGACCCATGTGGCCAGCAAACCGCCCAGTATTGCTGCGACCAACGGGTGCGCCCAGTCAGCACCCATCGCTGCCATAAAGCCCACGAATTGCAGCACCATGATCAGCGGGCCGGGGGTGGTTTCGGCCATACCCAAACCGTCCAGCATCTGGGTCGGTTGCAGCCAGCCATAGTGGCCGACAGCCTCTTGCCCGACCCATGCAAGAACGGCATAGGCCCCGCCAAAGGACAGCACCGCCAGTCGCGAAAAGAAGGTCGCGATATCGGCAAAGACGCTATGCGGGGCAAATATGACCAGCGCTAGAACAGGTGCCATCCACAGGACCAACGCCCAGATCGCCGCGCGGCGGGCGGCGCTAGCATCCTGCGCGGGCAGGGTGCTGGCATCGGAAATCGGTGCGACCGTAAAGGCAGCCAGACCGAATTGCGCGCCCAGCCATCCAGCAATCGCCGCCAGACCGATCACCAGCGGGAAAGGCGCGCCCAAGGCGAACAGTGCGACAAATGCCGCCGCCGCAATGACGCGCGGCACCGGCCCCTTCAGCGTCTTGCCCGCCAGCCGGATGACGGCCTGAACCACGATTGCCAGCACGGCGGCTTTCAGGCCGAAGAACATCCCCGCCACGATCCCCACATCACCAAGGGTGACATAGATCACGCTAAGCGCCGTAATCGCCACGACACCCGGCAGGATGAACAGGATGCCTGCGATCAATGCGCCGCGAACGCCATGCATCAGCCAGCCGACATAGGTGGCCAGCTGCTGCGCCTCGGGTCCGGGCAGCAGCATGCAGAAGTTCAGGGCATGCAAAAAGCGATCCTCGTCGATCCAGCGCTTTTCCTCGACCAGAATGCGGTGCATGACGGCGATCTGCCCTGCAGGCCCCCCGAAGCTAAGCGCGGCAATCCGTGCCCAGACCTTCCAGGCATCGCGTATGGGGGGATGGGCAAGCTGTGGCATGTCGGAACCTGTCGCTGGGGGCTGTCGGCATCAGCCCTTCCGGCATGTGGCAAGTCAAGTCCGGAAGGTTTTGAAGAAATACATAAATCAGGCGTGGACTTTTCGGAAATCATCGCATAGTAACGCCCTCTTTGGCTCCGCATGTACGGGGCGGCGGGTGCAGGGTGGGCCGGTCGCAGCGACGGGATGCCGCTCATCGGGTGCTGGACACCCCCCATTTGGCGAATCACATGACTGAATTGAACTTCCCCGCACCGCTTCAGGCGGCGCTGGCTTCCAAGGGCTATGAAAGCCTGACCGCTGTGCAATCCTCCGTTCTGGCGGATGATGCACAGGGCCGCGACCTGTTGGTTTCGGCACAGACCGGATCGGGTAAAACCGTTGCCTTCGGTCTGGCAATCGGCGCCGACCTGCTGCTGGACGGACAAACGCTGGAAGGCGACCGTCCGCTGGCACTGGCGATCGCGCCGACCCGCGAACTGGCACTGCAAGTCGCACGCGAACTGGAATGGCTGTATGCCGGAACCAATGCCCGCATCGCGACCTGCGTCGGTGGCATGGATTACCGCACCGAACGCCGCAACCTGCAGCAGGGCGCACAGATCGTCGTCGGCACCCCCGGCCGTCTGCGCGACCATATCGACCGTGGCAGCCTTGATCTGACATCGCTTCGCGCCGCCGTTCTGGACGAAGCCGACGAAATGCTGGATCTGGGTTTCCGCGACGATCTTGAATATATTCTGGCCGCGGCCCCCGAAGAACGTCGTACGCTGATGTTCTCGGCCACTGTGCCGCCCGCCATCGAAAAACTGGCCCGTGATTTCCAGCGCAGCGCGCTGCGGATTGCCGCCCTTGGCGAAGCCCGCCAGCATGGCGACATCGCCTATCGCGCCTATAGCGTGACGGCACGCGACCGCGAACCCGCCATCTTTAACCTGCTGCGGATGCACGAGGCACAAACCTCGATCGTGTTCTGCAAGACCCGTGCGAACGTGAACCACCTGTTGGCGCGTATGTCCAACCGTGGCTTTAAATGCGTCGCCCTGTCGGGTGAACTGAGCCAGCAGGAACGCACCCACGCGCTGCAGGCGCTGCGTGACGGACGCGCCCGTGTCTGCGTTGCAACCGACGTTGCTGCACGCGGGATCGACCTTCCGGGTCTGGAACTGGTGATCCACGCCGATCTGCCGACCAACCCCGAAACCCTGCTGCACCGTTCGGGCCGGACGGGCCGTGCTGGTTCCAAGGGTGTTTCGGCGCTGATCGTGCCGTCGTCCGATTACAAGCGTGCACAGCGTCTAATGCAGAACGCCAAGGTTGTTGCCGAATGGGCCAAAGCGCCCTCGGCTGATGATGTTCGCGAACGTGATGACCAGCGCATGCTGGACCATGACGCATTGCGCGACGCCCCGGGTGAAGACGCGCCATTGGCCGCCCAGCTGCTGGAAAAATTCGGTGCCGAACAGATCGCAGTGGCATTCCTGCGTATGTGGCGCGAAGGCCGCCCCGCCGCCGAGGAGCTGATGGAAACGCAGGCCCCGCCCGCGCCGATGGCCCCCCGCGTCCAGCGCGAATTCGGTCCCTCGGTCTGGTTCACGATGTCGGTTGGCCATTCGGGCCGCGCCGAGGCGCGCTGGCTGCTGCCGAAAATTTGCGACGCTGGCGGGATCACCCGTGACAGCATTGGCGCGATCCGCGTCAAGCAGGATCTGAGCTATGTCCAGATCGCGCAGGAAGTGGCGGATCGTTTCGGTGACTTCATGGAAATCACCCCCGAGGTGTCGATGCGCCGCATGGAAGGCGCGCCGGATCTGGACGCACCGATGGAACGCGCCCCGCGTCCACCGCGCGAAGACCGCGCCGCACGGGCAAAACCTGCACCGCGTCGTCGTGACGAAGGCGGGGCACATACCGACCGTGTCAAAGCGGCCAAAGGCGGCTGGATTCCCGACGACGGTGCCGTCGAGGCCCGCATGGAAGGTTCGAAGCCCGCGGTGAAGGCATGGAAGAAGAAGTCTTCCGATGGTGCCGGACCGCGCAAACCTGCGGGCGCCAAGCCTGCTTGGGCGGCGAAAAAGCCCCGCTCGGACAAGCCTTTTGGTGCCAAGCCGCATCGTAAGGGCTGATTGATGCCTGTTTTTTTGGCGTAGTGCCCGCCTGACGGGCGACGCCAAAGGAAGACGTAAGACAATGATACTGCAACGCGCCCCGGGCTTGATATGCCCGCAGGGCGCGTTTTCTTATGCAAATGCCGACATAGAAGACTGTTGCCAGAACGGCGGATGCCCGCTTAACCTTGCAAGCAGCGCTGAACAATAAAACGACAACAGGGAGAGCGCCTTTTGCGAGAAGACCGAAAGGGCGACGCGTTCGTCGAATTCGAGCATGTGCAAAAAAGCTATGATGGACAGACACTTGTCGTCAAAGACTTGAATCTTTCGATTGCCAAGGGGGAATTTGTCACCATGTTGGGGCCGTCAGGTTCCGGCAAAACCACTTGCCTGATGATGCTGGCGGGCTTCGAGACAGCCACTCACGGTGATATCCGTCTGGATGGTCGCCCCATCAATCAGGTGCCCCCGCATAAGCGCGGCATCGGCATGGTGTTCCAGAACTATGCCCTGTTTCCACATATGACGGTGGGCGAAAACCTGTCCTTCCCCCTAGAGGTGCGCGGCCTGTCGCGCGATGAACGCGAAACCCGCGTCAAGCGCGCGCTGGACATGGTGCAGATGGGTGATTTCATCAACCGCCGTCCTGCCCAGCTGTCAGGTGGCCAACAACAGCGTATCGCCTTGGCCCGCGCGCTGGTCTTCGATCCGCAACTGGTGCTGATGGATGAACCTTTGGGCGCCTTGGACAAGCAGCTTCGCGAACATATGCAGTTCGAAATCAAGAACCTGCATGAACAGCTGGGCATTACCGTCGTCTATGTCACCCATGATCAGGGTGAGGCTTTAACCATGTCCGACCGCGTTGCCGTCTTTAACGACGGGCGCATCCAGCAGCTTGCCCCGCCTGCGGAACTGTATGAGCGGCCCGAAAACAGTTTTGTTGCCGGATTTATCGGTGAAAACAATGCACTGGCCGGCACCATCGAACAGCTGGATGACGATAAGGCATTGGTGCGGCTGGATGACGGCGGGCTGATTGACGCAACGGCGGTGAATATCCGCGAAAAGGGGCAGCGGACCACAGTCTCGATCAGGCCGGAACGGGTGGAATTCAAACCCGAAATGATGCCGGAAGGTGCCCATACGATCGAGGCGCAGGTTTTGCAGGTCATCTATATGGGTGACATTTTGCGCGCCCGCCTGCGTGTTGCGGGCAGCGATAATTTCGTCATGAAAATGCGCAATACCATCGGTCAAACGCGACTGGATGCGGGACAGACTGTCCGCATCGGCTGGCATCCCGAAGATGCCCGCGCGCTGGACCCGATCTGACGCCGGATCGGGCGGGATTATCCCGCCGGTTCCGCGCCCCGCCAAGGGGCCAATGATAACGGGCGCAAAGTCCGGTCATATCCAAAAGGGAGTCTATTGTGAAAACCACGCTTATTATGTCCACCGCCCTTGCAGGCATCGCCTTTGGTGCCGCAGCGCAAGAAGTGAACGTCGTCTCTTGGGGTGGGGCCTATGAGACAAGTCAGGTCGAGGCTTATAACAAGCCTTTTACCGAAGAAACCGGCATCAAGGTCACGATGATCGCGGCCGATAACCCCGCGACCCCGCTGCGCGCGCAGGTCGAGGCCAGAAACGTGTCGGGCGATGTCTTCGACGTCGAGGTTTCAGACGCCATCCGTCTGTGCGACGAAGGTGCCTTGGTCGAAATCGATCCTGCCATGCTGCCTGCGGCCCCCGATGGTACGCCGGCCATTGATGATTTCGTGGAAGGGGCGCTGCTGGATTGCGCCGTGGCGAACATCGTCTGGGGCACGGTAATTTCCTATAATACGACGAAGTTCGAGGATAATCCCCCGACCTCCGCAGTCGATTTCTTCGACACCGAAACATTCCCCGGAAAGCGCGGCCTGCCAAAGAACCCAAAGCGCACGCTGTATCTGGCGCTGATCGCGGACGGCGTTGCCGCCGCCGATGTCTATGACGTTCTGGATACCGATGAAGGCGTTCAACGCGCATTCGACAAGCTGGATACCATCAAGAATGACGTCGTCTGGTGGGAAGCCGGTGCCCAGCCCGTGCAGCTGCTGGCCGACGGAGAGGTCAGCATGACCACCGCATATAACGGTCGTATCTTTGACGCCATGGTCGGTGAAAACCAGCCGTTCGAGGTGATTTGGGACGGGCAATACATGGATCTGGATATGTTCGTCATTCCGGTCGATGCCCCCAACCCCGAAGAGGCGATGGAATACCTGAAATTCGCCACCGACACCCAGCGTCTGGCCGATCAGGCGCAATACATCAGCTATGGTCCGGCGCGAAAATCCTCGGCGGAACTGGTTGGCATGTATAAGGATGGCACCACCGAAATGGCGCCACATATGCCGACGGCACCTGCCAACCTTGAAAGCGCGGTTCTGGATAATCCGGAATTCTGGGCCGACCATTCCGCCCAACTGACCGAGCGTTTCAACAGCTGGCTGGCCAATTCCTGAACTGCAACGCCGTCATCCCTGACCCGGGATGACGGCCCTGAATTTCGGGGATGATATGGCGATAACTGATCCATCCGGACCTGCGACCGGTCCACTGACAACTGCCGACGGCAAACCGCTGGTCAAGGCACTGGCCCGCAGTCAGGCCCGCCTGCGTCGCAAGGCATTCTTTCTGGTCCTGCCGCTGCTGGCCTTTGTGCTGATCACCTTTGTGGTTCCGATCGGTCAGATGTTGCAGCGATCATTCTATAACGACGGCTTCTCGGCGAATATGCCGCTGACCTCGGCGTGGTTTGCGCAAACCGAACGCGGCACTGTCCCCGATGATGCGGCGTGGCAGGCCTTGGCGCTGGATCTGCAAGCCTCGGCCGAGGCGCGCAATATCGGCACCGTGGGCACGCGGGTGAATTACGATATGCCGGGGACGCGGTCGCTGTTCACCTCGACCGGTCGCAAGGTGCGGCGCGGAATAGATCCACCCTATCAGCAGACCCTGCTGGAGATTGACGACGAATGGGCCGACCCGCAGCTGTGGTCGACCATGCGCGAGGCATCAAAGCCCTATACCGCGAACTTCTATCTGGCCTCGGTCGACCGGACGCGGGATGCGGAGGGCAATATCGAACAGGTGGATGAACGCCAGCGCGTCTATGTGATGCTGTTCTGGCGGACCTTCTGGCTGTCAGGGCTGATCACGGCGCTGACCTTTGTGCTGGGCTTTCCGATCGCGCATCTGCTGGCGACTCTGCCGATGCGGAAATCGAACCTGCTGATGATCCTTGTGCTGTTGCCCTTCTGGACATCGCTGCTGGTGCGGACGACCAGCTGGATGGTTCTGTTGCAACAACAAGGCGTTATCAACGACCTTCTGGTCTGGATCGGCATTATCCCCGACGGGCAGCGTTGGCAGATGATCTATAACCAGACGGGCACCATCATCGCCATGACGCATATACTGCTGCCGTTCATGATCCTGCCGCTGTATTCGGTCATGCGGACAATCAACCCCAGCTATGTGCGCGCCGCGCGCAGTCTGGGGGCCACCAGCTGGACCGCGTTCCGCCGGATCTATTTCCCGCAAACGCTTCCGGGTTTGGGGGCAGGGGCGATGTTGGTCTTTATTCTGGCCGTCGGCTATTACATCACGCCCGCGCTGGTGGGGGGATCTTCGGGTCAGCTGATCTCGAATATGATCGCGCAACATATGACCGGCACGCTGAACTGGTCGATTGCGGCGGCCCTTGCGGCGCTGTTGCTTGGCGCGGTTCTTGCCCTTTACTGGCTGTATGACCGGCTGGTGGGCGTCGACAACCTTAAGCTGGGGTAATCACATGGCCGTACCATCCTATGCCACCCCGTTGGAACGCATCTGGCATTACGCCTATGTCGCGATCTGCGTGGCGATCTTTTTCTTCCTGATCGCCCCGATCATCGTGATCATCCCGCTGTCCTTCAACGCCGAACCTTATTTTACCTTCACCGAGAAAATGCGCAGCTTTGATCCCGAAGGCTACAGCCTGCGCTGGTACGATAGCCTGCTGACCTTCGGCATGCAGGCCCCTGACGCCGTTCGCGACACGTCATGGTGGGCGGATGCATGGGCGAATGCGAAATGGGTGAAGGCGGCGAAAAACTCGATCATCATCGGGGTATGTTCGACGATTGTGGCGACATCGCTTGGGACATTGGCCGCACTTGGTCTGTCGCGGCCAGAAATGCCCTTCCGGCGGGCAATCATGGCAATTCTGATTTCACCGATGATCGTGCCGCTGATCATCACGGCAACGGGGATGTTCTTTTTCTATTCCAACCCGTGCGAGCTGCTGACCATCTTCGGGTTCAGCCCGCAATGTGGCCGTCTGGCAGGAACCTATGTCGGGGTTATTCTGGCCCATGCCACCTTGGGGATCCCCTTTGTGATCATTACGGTCACGGCAACATTGGTCGGGTTCGACCAATCGCTGAACAGGGCTGCAGCATCTTTGGGCGCGAACCCGCGGGTGACCTTCTTTCGGGTGACGATGCCCCTGATCCTTCCCGGTGTGGTGTCGGGGGCGCTTTTCGCCTTTGTCACCTCGTTCGACGAGGTTGTGGCCGTTCTGTTTATCGCAGGGCCGGACCAGCAAACCATTCCGCGCCAGATGTGGAACGGAATCCGTGAACAGATCAGCCCCGCCATTCTGGCAGTAGCGACACTGCTGGTGATCTTTTCAATCGCGCTGCTGACCACGGTGGAATTGCTGCGCCGCAGGTCTGAACGCATCCGCGGTCTTAGCCCGCAATAAACCGAGCGGGGGAATGCCATATTCCCCCGTAATTTACGGCAGGATCGTCAGCCACATCCAAATGGTCAGCGTCGAAATACCTGTCGCGATCAGCACGGTCGAGGCTGCGACCCGTTTCGCCGTCCCGTAAACATTCGCGAACAGATAGGCATTGATGCCCGGTGCCATACTTGCCGTCATCACTGCCGATCGCATTCCGTCCCGATCCAGTCCCAGCAACATGCCGGACCCGTACGTAATGGCTGGATGCAGGATCAATGCAAAGCCACAGCACATGGTAATGGTCGCCATGTCACCTTCGGGGCGATAGCGGTGAAGAACGCCACCCAGGCCGAACAAGGCCGCCGGAAGGGCCGCGCGCCCGATCATATCGACCGCATCCCAGAACCCGGAAGGCAGAACCAGTCCCGCATGCATCAGAAGATTGGTAACGACGCCCAGCAAAATGCCGATCACCAAAGAGGTCCGCAGCACCCCCGTCATCGCCCGCATCGCCACGCGCCCCACCGACAGATCGCTGCCGCGTGCCCGTGTGAATTCCATCACCGTAATACCAAATGTATAAAGCAGCGGCGAATGCAGGGCGATAATCGCCCAATTGCCATCCAGCGCACCTGCCCCATAGGCGCGCTCGGTGATCGGGACGCCCAACAGCAGGGAATTGGAAAACATGCAGACAAAGCCGATGGCAACGCAATCTTCTGCGGGGCGGTTGGACAGCAGCTTTGCCCCCGCCGATCCCGCAAGAAAACTAAGGATCGCACCGGCATAGAAGGGGATCAGCAGCTGTGCGCGAAACTCGGTCCCCAGATCCAGCCGTGCGATCGAGGCGAAAAGCAGTGTCGGCACAGCGAAATTCTGCGCAAAGCTCATCAATCCATCGACAGCGTTGTCTTTGAACCATCCGCGCCATGCGACAAGATATCCAAAGCCGATGATCAAGAAAACCGGAAGAATAATGTTGAAAAGCGCACTCATAGTGCAGACGGAAGTGCGGGGGTCTCGGCGGTCGTTGTAATCGTCATTCCGTCATAGGCGGGGACAATATGATCAGGCGTTTCGGCATCGACTGTCGCATAATCGATATCGATATGCATGTTCGTCAGCACAGCGCGCGGGTTTTTCGCCCGTTCGATCCAGTCCAGTGCTTGCTGCAGATGTGCATGGCTGGGGTGCGGTTCGTAACGCAGGGCGTCGATGATAAAGACGGGGGCGTCCTGAATCAGGTGCCACGCATCTTCGGGAATGGCAGACACATCGGGCAGATAGACCAATCCGCCAATACGAAACCCGAGCGAGGTAATTTCACCATGCTGCACGCGAAAGGGGATCATATCGATCGTCCCGCCGGGGCCATCAATGCTAATGCGACCCGTGATCTGGTTCAGCGCACAAATGGGGGGATAGAAACTGCCTTCGGGTGTTTCAAAGATATAGCCGAAGCGCGCCTGCAAAGCCTCGGTTGTCGGGGTGTCGGCCCAAAGCGGCAGGATGCGGCGCGCGTTAAAGACCATCTGGCGCAGGTCGTCGATGCCATGGACATGGTCTGCATGGGCATGGGTGTAAACCACCGCATCCAGCGTCGCCACACCGGCATCCAGCATCTGCGGGACCAGATCGGGGCCGGTATCAATCAGCACCTGCGTGGTGCCATCAGGTCCGTCACGTTCCACCAACAGCGAACAGCGGCGGCGACGGTTGCGCGGGTTTTCAGGATCGCATGCGCCCCAACGTCCGCCCAGACGCGGCACGCCGCCCGACGATCCGCAGCCAAGGATCGTCGCGCGGATCATTGTGCGGCCTTCCAGAACAAGCGGTCGAAATTCGCCGTCGTTTGTGCCGCGAATTCGGCGTAATCAATACCGAACACCTGTGCGCCCACCTCGGCAGTTTTTGCAACATAGGCGGGTTCGTTGCGGCGGCCGCGATGCGGTTTCGGGGCCAGATAGGGGCTGTCGGTTTCCACCAGAATCCGGTCCAGCGGGGCGGCGGCAAAGATATCGCGCACATCCTGCGACCGCGGGAATGTCGCAATGCCCGACATCGACAGATAGAACCCCAGATCCAGCGCGGCCCTGCCCAGTTCCGCACCGCTGCTAAAACAATGCATGACGCAGCTGAATGCGCCGGCCTTGTGTTCGCGGGTCAGGATGCGGGCCATGTCGTCATCGGCGTCGCGGGCGTGGATGATCAGGGGCAGGCGGGTCTGACGTGCGGCCTCGATATGGATCAACAGGCTTTCCTGTTGGGCCACGGCGCTTTCGGCGGTGTAGTGATAATCCAGACCGGTTTCGCCGATGCCGACAAATTTCGGGTGTTGGGCCAGCGCGACCAGTTCCTCGACCGTTGCCATGGGTTCGTCAGCCACGCTCATCGGGTGGGTGCCGGCGGCGTAAAAGACGCAATCATGCGCATCGGCCAGCGCGCGAACTTGCGGTTCCTGACGCAGGCGCGTGCAGATGGTGACCATACGCGACACACCAGCCGCTTGTGCGCGGGAAATCAGGTCGTCATGTTCGCCGTCAAAATCGGGAAAATCCAGATGGCAATGACTGTCCACGATCTGCGGGGGGGTCGTGTCTTGCATATTGTCAACCTTTGGCAGTCGGGGCGGATTGCGCGGGTGGCAATTGCGCCAGTTCCAGAACCATATCCATCACCAGCGCCGCAGGGTCAAGGTTGACCGCCCGTCCCGTGCGGGCACGTGCCGACAGGCGGGCCTGTGCATCGGCCCAGACGCGGGATGCCCAATCGTTGGGCGAAAGCCGCGCCATCAACGCGCCCTCACCCTTGGCCGCTTGGGGCAGAGGCGCACCCATCAGCCCCGCACGCGCCAACCGTATCAGGAAGCGGTCCAGCAATGTAATCGCCAGATCGAAGGGATCGCCGTCAGCGCCCGCCCGTCCCGCAGCCGTGTCGGCGAATTTTGCGGCGGCCAGCCGGTCCATGCGGGGCAGGGTGGAAAACAGATCGACCAGCTGTTGATAGCGGTCCAGCCCCCCCTGACCGGCAAGACGCAAAGCCTCACCCACGGAACCGTCAGACAGGGCGGACAAGGCTTCGGCGTCCTCGTCGATGCCTTGGTCGGCCAGGATGCCGCCCATCTGCGCGGGCTTCATCGGCATCAGGCGCAGCGTGCGGCAACGCGACCGGATGGTGGGCAACAAACGTGCCGGTTGATGCGCCACCAGCAGGATCAGCGCGTCTTTCGGCGGTTCCTCCAACACCTTCAGCAGGGCGTTGGCGGCGGGGACGTTCATATCATCGGCTGCGTCGATAATCGCGATCCGTCGCCCCCCTTCCGAGGATGACAGATGATAGAACGACAGCAGCTTGCGGACCTCATCCACGGTGATTTCGGCCCGTAAACGGCTGGTTTTATCGTCCCACGGGCGGCGGATCAGTTGCAGCCGCGATTCCGACAGGGCGGCGATGCGTCGTGCTTCGGGGGTGTCGGGATCAACGGTCAGATCGTTGTTAGTGCCGTTGGACAGCAGCCAGCGGGCAATGGACCACGCCATCGTCGCCTTGCCCACCCCGCGCGGGCCGGTCAGCATCCAAGCATGGTGCAGACGGTCGCTGCGGGCGGCCTGAACGAAATCCGCGATGGCGTGATCCTGTCCAATCAACCGCGCGGTATGGCGGGGATGCAGCGCCCCCGGAACGCGGTCGGGTTCGGGAATATCGTCAGGATCGGTTTTCACAGCGCCGCCAACACGCGGGCGGCGACGTCATCTTGTGAACCGCTGCCGTCGATCAACCGCACACGGTCGGGATATTCGGCGGCAAGGGCGCGAAACCCGATGGCCAGTTGTTGCTGGAACCCAAGACCAAGGCTTTCGAAGCGATCTTCGGCCCCGCCACGGGCCATGCCGCGGGCCAATCCGGTTTCGGGGGCAATGTCGATGACAAAGGTGCGGTCGGGTTCGGTGCCGATCATCAGGTCATGCAGACGGTCCACCATGGCGCGCAGATCACCGCGCGTGGTGCCCTGATAGACCCGCGTGCTGTCGGCAAAGCGGTCGGTGATGATTACTTGCCCCGCCGCCAGCGCAGGGCGGATGCTGCATTCCAGATGGTCACGGCGGGCGGCAGTGAACAGCAGGCATTCGGTTTCGGGCGACCAGCGTTCGCCATCACCTTCGACCAGCAGACGGCGGATTTCCTCGGCCCCAGGGCTGCCGCCCGGTTCGCGGGTCAGCAGCACATCACGCCCTTGCGCGCGCAGGCTGTCGGCCAGCAAACGCGATTGGGTCGACTTGCCGCAGCCGTCAATGCCTTCGAAGCTGATCAGCATCAGTTCGCGACAGAGCTGATGGCGCGTTGGCCAAGCTGGATCACGGCCCCCTTCATGCGGCCCAGAAATCCCGCCTCGGGGATGTCGGCGGTGGCGATCAGCGGGGTGATGGTGTCGCGCGTGCCGGGGATTGTGACGACCAGATTGCCCAGTTGATCACCCTTGGCAATGGGTGCGGGCAGGGGGCTGTCATAGACCACTTCGACCTTGACCTGATCCTTGACGCCGGCAGGCACCAGCACGTTCACGCCGTTTTCGGTGGTCAGCCCGACATGGCTTTCGGTGCCCAGCCAGACCGGCGCATCGACCACGGTTTCACCCGCCGGAACAAGGTTTTCCATGGTAAACTGGCGGAAGGCCCAATTGACGATGCGTTCGGATTCCTCGGCACGGGCGCGGTCGCTGTCCAGACCGCTGATGACAAAGATCACACGACGGTCATCCTGCACGGCAGACCCGACAAGGCCATAGCCCGCTTCCTGCGTGTGACCGGTCTTCAGACCATCCGCACCGATGCCCAGCTTCAAAAGCGGATTGCGGTTATAGCGGTTCGAAGGGGCGCGGTCTTCGTACTGGAATTCGGTCAGGCCGAAGTTCTTATAATACTGCGGGAATTTCTGGATCAGCAGGCGGGCGACGGTGCCCAGATCATGCGTGGACATCCGGTGTTCGGGATGTGGCCAACCGTTCGAGTTGTGGAAGGTCGAATTTTCCAACCCGATCTGGCGACCGCGTTCGGTCATCTGGCGGGCAAAGGCTTCCTCGGTTCCGGCAAGGCCTTCGGCAACCACAACGCAGGCATCATTGCCGGATAGGACGATAATGCCCTTGATCAGCTGTTCGACGGTGGGACGGTCCTGTTCGTTCAGGAACATCGTCGACCCGCCCATCGCACGGGCGCGGCTGGACACGGGAAGCTGGGTGTCCAGCTGGACGCGGCCATCCTCCAAAGCCTCGAACAGCATGTAAAGCGTCATCAGCTTGGACATTGAAGCGGGAGGAATCGGTTTGTCCGCATCCTTTTCCATCAGCACCGTACCGGTCTGCACGTCATAGACCCATGCGGAAGTGGCGTTGGTATCGAAAGCCTGCGCGGGGGCCGCGAATGCAATCACGGCCGCAACCTTAAGGAAAAATGCGCGCATGATGTGTCCTTTGCCTGTTTGGGGCGATGGTTACATCAAGCCCCGCCGCCCCGCAACGCGCCGATCCGGCCATGTAGAAAAATTGATCACAGCCCGACGGCCTGCCGCCAGTGTTTCCGGCAAAGCGAGACATAGCTTTCGTTTCCGCCGACCTGCACCTGCTGGCCCTGCGTCATGACATTGCCGTCGCCGTCGCGGCGGATGACCATCGTGGCTTTTTTTCCGCAATGGCAGATGGTGCGGACCTCGCGCATGTCATCGGCCAATGCCAGAAGGGCTGCCGATCCGGGGAACAGCTGGCCCTGAAAATCGACACGCAAGCCATAGCACATGACCGGAACGCCCAGATCATCGGCAATCCGCGCCAGCTGCCAGACCTGTTCGCGGGTCAGGAACTGCGCCTCGTCAATGAAAACGCAGGCGATGTCGGGGATTTCGGGGCTGACAAGCGCGAAAAGATCCGTGGTGTCGTCAAAGGTCTGCGCCTCTTCGGCGATGCCGATACGGCTGGCAACGCGTGCGGTGCCTGCGCGGCTGTCCAGCGCAGCCGTCAGCAGCAGCGTCTGCATGCCCCGTTCACGATAGTTATAGGAAGCCTGCAAAAGCATCGTGCTTTTGCCCGCGTTCATCGTCGAGTAATTGAAATACAGCTTTGCCATGCGGGCAGGCCATAGCGCCGTCCGGCGGTTCGATCAAGGTTGTCTGATGCCGCGCTGCATGCAAGAACCGCTGCAACGGGCCGTGCCGGTCTGTTTCCGTCCCATATGATGATGAAAGGTCGCCCTGATGCGTGATCCGCTGTTCCGCATGGCCCTTGTTCTGGGTCTGCTTTCCGCTGTCGGGCCATTTGCCATCGACATGTATCTGCCCGCCTTGCCCGAAGTCGCGCGTGATCTGGACACATCCGAGGCAGGTGCCGCCCTGACCCTGACCGCCTATTTCATCGTCTTCGGACTGGCGCAGATGATTTATGGCCCGATGTCGGATGCCATGGGGCGCAAGCGGCCCTTGCTGATCGGCGTTGCGATCTTCAGCGCGGCGACAATTGCTGCGGCCCTGGCCCCGACGCTTGGCTGGTTGATCGCGGCTCGCGCCGTGCAGGGTCTTGGGGCGGCCACGCTGATGGCCGTGCCGCGTGCGATCATCCGCGATATGGCCACGGGACCTGCGGCGGCCAGGATGATGGCGGCGATCATGATCGTCATTTCCGTGTCGCCGATGCTGGCCCCTTTGACGGGATCCATCGTTCTGGCATGGGGCGGCTGGCGTGATATCTTCGGCGTTCTGGCGGTCGCGGCCATCCTTAGCCTTGGGTTGATCCTGTTCGTTCTGCCCGAAACACTGCCCCCGCAGGACCGCCAGCCTGTTCGCCTTGGGGTGATGTGGTCGGGGGCCAAACGCCTGTTCGCCAGTGGCCGCTTTATGGGCCTGACGATGATCGGCGGCTTTGGCATGGCCAGCTTCTTCGTGTTCCTGTCCAGCGCCAGCTTTGTCTATACGCGCCAATACGGGCTAAGCCCGACCGGATTTTCACTGGCCTTCGCAGCCAATGCCGTCGGGTTCTTCAGCGCCACGCAATTTGCAGGGCGCATGGCCGAACGCTTCGGGATGGAGCGGGTGATTTCACTGGCCCTGACCGGCTTTGCGGGGACGAGTGTTCTGACAACCCTGATTGTCTGGGCGGGTGTCGATGCGCTGCCGGTGGTGATGGCGGGGCTGTTTTTGTCCAACGCCTGTCTAGGGCTGGTGATGCCGACCGCCATGGTGATGTCGCTGGACCCGCATCCCGATATTGCCGGATTGGCGTCATCCATTGGCGGGACGTTCCAGATGCTGACAGGCGGCGTTATGATCGCGCTGACGGGACCCTTCATGGACAACAGCGCCGCAACCATGGTTCCGGCAATCGCGCTTTGCGCGCTGCTGGCGTGGGTGGTGGCATTTCTGGCCCTGCCGCGTTTGCGACTGATCTAAGAATTAAAAAAGGGCCGCAGGATCAATATCCTGCGGCCCTTTTATCAGTCATATAACGCGATCAGCTGGCACGCGATTTGGGCGCGCGCGACGGGCGACGGGCCGGACGCTTGTTGCCGCCGGTGTCGGGGCCGCCGAACTTGCGGCTGCGTGCGGCACCGGGGCCACCGGCAGGGGGCGCACCGAAGGGCACTTCGCCACCGATCACAGGGATCGAGTTTTTCATCGCCTTTTCGATGGCGCGCAATTCGCCGACCTCGGCAGGGGCGCAGAACGCAACGGCGCGGCCTTCACGACCGGCGCGGGCCGTCCGGCCAATGCGGTGGACATAGTTTTCCGGCACATTCGGCAGGTCGAAGTTATAGACATGCGCCACTTCAGGGATGTCCAGACCACGGGCTGCAACGTCGGTTGCGACCAGAACCTTGATGTCCCCCTTGCGGAAGGACTCCAGCGCGCGTTCGCGTTGACCCTGACTTTTGTTGCCATGGATCGCGGCAACGGCAAAGCCCCATTTGTCCAGCAGCTTGGCCAGCTTTTCGCAGCCGTGCTTGGTGCGGCCAAAAACCATCGACAATTCGTTGGTGTGCTTGGACATATATTCGGCCAGCAGGGTCGATTTGTCGCCCTGGCCGACGAAATGCACGCCCTGTTCAATCTGCTTGGCAGCCTGCCCCGGAGGGTTGACGGCAACCTTGACCGGATTGGTCAGATAGGTGTCCGACAGTTCCGACATCAGCTTCGGCATCGTGGCCGAGAACATCAGCGTCTGGCGTTCGCGCGGCAACATGCGGGCGATCTTGCGCAGCGTATGGATAAAGCCGATGTCCAGCATCTGGTCAGCCTCGTCCAGCACCAGATAGGTGGTGGCCTCAAGGCTGATGGCGCGACGTTCGATCAGGTCCATCAGGCGACCCGGCGTGGCGATCAGCACATCGACACCGCGCGACAAACGCTCGGTCTGGACGTTGATCGAGGCACCGCCCACAACGCGGAAGCTGCGGATCGGCGTGCCTTCGGCATAGGCGTCGATATTGGTGGCGATCTGGGTGGCCAGTTCGCGGGTCGGCGCAAGGATCAGCGCGCGGCAGGTGCGCGGATCGGGCTTTTTGCCGAAATTGATCAGGCGGGTCAGCATCGGCAGGCCGAATGCCGCCGTTTTGCCGGTGCCGGTCTGGGCCAGACCCAGCACGTCACGACCTTCGACAATCGCTGGAATGCCCTGCGCCTGAATCGGGGTCGGGGTGGTCAGGCCCATCGCGGCCAGATTGGCGTTGATACGGTGATCGATGCCCATATCGGCAAATGCGCCGGTTGCCAGCGGATCACGCGATGTGGTGTGGCGACCTTCGTTGATCTGCGCCGAATGCGCGGAATGACGAGGTGCGGATTTGCCGCCACGGTTGGGGCGGCGGCGGGTGTTATTCTGTTCCATCATAGACTTTCGTGCCCTGCATCCCTCGTATCGGACGCAACGGCATGGGCCGCGCAAAGTGGCGCGGCTTATTGCAGGGGTGCAGGCGTGATACGAGGGTGCCTGCATGCCTCCCCGCGTGAATGGGAAACTGGAATGGGTATCGCCGCCGGAACAAGCTGGACTTGTAGCTGCTCACGCGGCAGCGGTTGGCGATAGGGGGCAGATGGGGCAACTTGCCCCAAAAGTCAAGCGCGGTCTGCGCTGTCCAGCCAGATCGTGACCGGCCCGTCATTCAACAGCCGCACCTTCATATCGGCCCCGAATTGTCCGGTTTCGGTATGAATGCCCTGATTTCGCAGGCTTTCGGCAAAGCGTTCATACAACCGTTTGCCATCATCGGGTGCTGCTGCCGATGAAAAACCGGGGCGGTTGCCGCTGCGCGTATCGGCGGCCAATGTGAACTGGCTGACGACCAGCGCCGCGCCGCCTGTATCGGTCAACGCGCGGTTCATGCGGCCATCATCATCCTTGAAAATCCGCAGGCGGGCGACGCGGGTCGCCATCTTGTCGGCGGCGGCTTCGTCGTCACCTTGCATCGCGCAAACCAGCAACAGCAGACCCGCGCCGATCTGGCCGATCATCTGGCCATCCACCTGAACCGAAGCTTCGCTGACCCGCTGGACAAGGATTCTCATACACGTTTGCTCCATATGCCGAACAGCGCCATTCCGGCGGCCATTGCGGTGAAAAAGATCACGACCGACGGGCCGCTAAAGGTCAGCGATGCCATTGCGGGGCCGGGGCACAGGCCCGACAGCCCCCAGCCAAGGCCGAACAGGGCAGCGCCACCAATCAGCCGCCCGTCAACCGGTGCTGATGGCGCGGGCTGGCGCGGGGTTTTGAACCGCCATGCAATCGCCATGAAAAGGATTGCCCCGCCCAGCACAAAGGCCAGCGTCGGATCCCATGCGCCGAAGATATCCAGCCAGCCGCGCACCTTGGCGGGGTCGGTCATGCCCGATATGGCCAATCCTGCCCCGAACAGCCCGCCGGATATGGCGGCGATCAACAGGCGGATCATACCGACCACCCCAACAAGCGCACAGCAACCACCGCCAGCACCCCCGTCGCCAGATAGACCAGCGTGGCAACGATGCCCCTTTTGGACAGACGCGAAATTCCGCAAACCCCGTGACCGGATGTGCAGCCATTGCCCAGCCGCGTGCCGAAACCCACCAGCAGACCGGCAAGGGTCAGAACGCCGAGACCGGCGACAGGCTGCGCGGGCTGAACAACATCTGACCGGACAAGCAGGGCAGGGACCAGAACAAGCGCGACGATAAAAACAATACGCTCAGCCCTATTGCTGCGTCCTGTTCCGTCGATCAGGCCCCCCAGCAATCCGCTGGCCCCCATGATGCGACCATTGCCCAGCAGATACAGCGCGGCCGCCGCGCCGATCATCAAGCCGCCGATCAGTCCCGCAATCCAGTCAGGGTTCATCTTCACGCTCCGGTTATGATGGCGCGAATGTATTCACGTAACGGAATGTGTCAAGGGGCCAGAACGATGCCGATAACCACCATCATCAATCCGATGCAGGACGCAGCCAAGGCCCCCATATTCACCGCCAGCACGCCGCGCATGCGGATACGCAGGGCTTCGTCATCCATGCCTTTGCTTTTGGCGCGGGCAACGGTCCAGATGCACCAGACCAAAGCGATCAGCCCCAGCAGTGTCAAAGCGGCACCCGTCCAGATGATCCAGTCGAAAAGCGTCATGTCGCGTCCTTATCTGTTCAAACCTGCGTCGGGCCGCCCCTAGCGGCGATTGCACCCCGCAACAAGACCGCCTAACACAACCTCCAAAAGCTCAGGAAGGAAGAATACGATGTCGGATGATCATACCTACAGCGTTGCCGCAGACGAACTGCGCCAGTTCATCGAACAGTTCGAACAGCTGGAAGCCGAAAAGAAAGACATCGCCGAGCAGCAAAAAGAGATCATGAGCGAGGCAAAAGCCCGCGGTTATGATACCAAGGTGATGAAAAAGATCATCGCGCTGCGCAAGCGCGACCATGATGATATTGCCGAGGAAGAAGCCATTCTGGAAATGTACAAATCCGCGCTTGGCATGGCCTGATTATGACGGGTCGGGGACTTTTCCCCGACCTGCCACGCCTGGTGCCTTATGGCAGGATGAATTCAACGCCGGGCAGGACCGCAATTTCGGCCACATCCGCGCGATAGTTTTCGGTCACCTGATTGACGATCTCCTGCGTCCATCCCGGTAATTCGATGACCTGATCCAATGTGCCGGGCATGGCATTGCTTTCCAGCACCTCGGAGTAAATCTGGCGTCGTTGCGCGACCGAAACCTGATCCTGACCGCCCATGGCATCGCGCAATCTGGCAATGCCGATGTCGCCAAGAATTTCATGCATGTACAGCAGGCCGCCCGACAGCGGAACATTATTGGGCAGGCCACCGACAAGGCGCAGGACCTCGGGCCAGATCAGGGGCACATCCTCGTGGCACCATACGACGATGCGGCGGCCCTGTGCGGCGCGGACGAGGTTCTGGATCGTGATCCGCCAGCGCAGCTGATGGGGATGACAGCCCTGCATCAGCGCCGTGTAATTGCCGTTCGCCACTTGCGGCAGGATATCTGTCAGCAAGGTCGCAGGGTTGCGCAGGGCGACGTGAAATTCTGCATCTAAAGACGGAAACAGACGCGCCAGTGCTGCAGCGCGTGATCCCATCTGCGGATAGATACCATCCTGTCCGACAGCGCGCCCCGGGGCCCCCATGAAGGTCGGCGTGGACATCACAACGCGGGACGTTTCATCGCTGTCCAGCATCGCGTCCAGCATGATCTGTTCCATTTCGGGGGTGGCGGTGCCGCCATTAAGTGATTTCAGCGCCTCGTCGAACATGCCGCGATGACGGTTGGGGGTGATAATTTCGGTGCCGACCTTTTGCAGGGCCGACCGGTTGTTCAGTAATGTCTTTAGCAGCCGGTCGCCGTCGGTGGCATGGACGCCCATGTGAAAAACCATCTGCATCGATACTGTCCCGTCTTTGAATATGTTCACTTTGGCAGGTCCGGCCCGCAATTGACCGCAGATTAGCTGTCCGGCGTGGACAGTCAAACCGCTTTGGCATATCGCACCTGACATGACCAGCACCGCACCTGACCGATCACATCGGCGCCGTCACGATAACGCCCTGCGTCAAGGAAGCGGCCCCGGCTGGTCCCTGGCCGCAATTCTGGTTGCAGCACTAGTTCTGATGCCGGTGATGGCCGTTGTCTGGATCGCCGCAAATCCCACCGACAATATCTGGCCGCATCTGCTGTCTACGGTCCTACCGCGATATTTCGGCAATACGGTGATCTTGGCCGTCGGAACGGGGGCTTTTGCTGCCGCTATGGGGACGGGGTCGGCATGGCTGGTCAGCATGTATGATTTTCCGGGGCGCAAATGGCTGCAATGGCTGCTGCTGCTGCCTTTGGCGGTTCCGGCCTATATCGGGGCCTATGCATTGGCCGATTTTCTTGATTATTCGGGGCCGGTGCAGATTGCCCTGCGCGGATTTTTCGGCTGGGAAACGGCGCGCGACTACTGGTTCCCGCGCATCCGCTCGATCGAGGCGGCGATTGTGGTGCTGGCCTCGGCGCTTGCGCCCTATGTCTATCTGCTGACCCGCGCCGCATTGCATGAACAATCGGGCAGCGCCTATGAGGTCGCGCGCGCTTTGGGCACCGGTCCTTGGGGATTGTTCCGGCGCGTCGGCCTGCCTTTGGCGCGTCCTGCCATCGTTGCAGGTTCGGCGATCGCGATGATGGAATCCGTCGCAGATTACGGCGTCGTCAGCTATTTCGGGGTCCAGACGCTGAATACCGGCATCTTCACCACATGGCTGGAACGGCGCAATGCCGGTGGCGCGGCACAGATTGCCTGTATCATTCTGCTGATCGTCGTGGTTCTGGCCGTCTGGGAACGCTTTGGTCGCCGCAACGCCCGATATCACCAAAGTGCCCGCCAACTGCGCCCGATCCAGCGCCAGCCATTGGGGCTGGTGTCGGGGCTGGGGGCGATGGTCGCCTGTGCGATTCCCTTCGGGATGGGCTTTGTGCTGCCGGTGGGTGTGATCGTCAGCTATGCGCTGGCCTATCCGCAGGGCTGGGTGTCATCCGGACTGATCCGCGCGGCATGGCATACGGTCAGTCTTGGGGCGATGGCTTCGGTGCTGACAGTGGGGATGGCGCTGATCATGGTTTACGGCACGCGGCTGTCGGGGCGGATGTTGCCGCGTATTCTGCAACCTGTTACCACGGTCGGCTATGCAGCACCCGGCGCGGTGCTGGCGGTGGGGATCCTGATTCCCCTGGCCGCACTGGATCACAAGGTTGCCGACGCGTGGCTGGCCATCACCGGAACCGACCCGGGGCTGTTGCTGACCGGAACGGGGGCGGCAATCGTCTTTTCCTATACCGTGCGGTTCTTTGCCATCGGGCAGGGGGCCATCGACGGGGCATTCACCCGCGTGCCGCCATCGCTGCCGATGGCCGCGCGGTCACTGGGACGCGACAACAATGGCGTGCTGCGCGATGTTTTTTTGCCGCTGATGCGCGGTTCGGTCGGGGCGGCATTGCTGTTGGTGTTCGTGGATTGCGTCAAGGAATTGCCCGCCACGTTGCTGTTGCGGCCATTTAATTACGAAACGCTGGCGACCCGCACACATGAACGCGCAAGCCTTGAAGACCTTGGAAATGCTGCCCCTGCGGCCCTGTTGGTCATGGCTGTGGGCATCCTTGCCGTCATCTTATTGGCAAAAACCAACCTTGGCGGGCGCAAGGATGACTTGCGGAACTGATAAAGTCGCGATATTTGCGCATTCGGATGCCGGTTTAGCTCAGTGGTAGAGCGTCTGCCTTGTAAGCAGGGGGTCGGGGGTTCAAATCCCTCAACCGGCACCAGATTTTCCAAAGAAGACTTGCAAAAACCGAATCCATATTCTATATGGTTCTTGCTACGTTAAATTCTCTGCATCCTGTCTGCTTCCGGCTTCAGTCTGCTTTGTTAATCTGACCAGCCGAGCCACTGCATACTGCGGGTGGCATACACTGACAGGAGATCTCACGATGGCCAACGGCACCGTGAAATGGTTCAACAGCACCAAAGGCTTCGGCTTCATTCAACCCGAAGGCGGCCGCCAGGACGTTTTCCTGCACATCTCCGCTCTTGAGCGCGCTGGTCTGTCGGCTCCTGCCGATGGCCAGAAGGTGACTTATGAGCTGGAGCGTGGCCGCGACGGTCGCGAATCGGCAACGAACGTTCAGTTCGCCTGATCCATCCTTTCTGGATGCGATGAATCGAAGGGCTGCCCGTATGGGCGGCCCTTTTTCTGTTTCCGCGTCCCGGCTTGAGGGTCGGACGCCTTTGTCATAGCACGGCAACATGCGAATTTTATTTCTTGGCGATGTAATGGGCCGCGCGGGCCGTCGGGCGATCTCCGAACGTCTGGCAGGCCTTCGTACAAAGTTGAAAGCCGACCTTGTGGTGGTCAATGCGGAAAACTCCAGCGGAGGGCGCGGGGCGACCGCCGGTCACGCGCAGCTGATTCTTGAATCCGGTGCGGATTGCCTGACCCTTGGCGATCATGCCTTCGATCAGAAGGACATGATGTCCTTTATCGACAAAGAACCGCGGATCGTCCGTCCGTTGAACTTTGCGCGCGATGCGCCCGGACGCGGTGCCACGATCATCAGCGACACCCGCGGCCGCAAGGCGCTGATCACGCAGGCCTTGGGGCAGGTGTTCATGTCGCGCCCCTATGACGATCCGTTTTCGGCGCTGGATGCGGTGCTGCGCGCGCATCCCCCCGGTGGAATGGTGCAGGCGGTTCTGGTCGATATCCACGCCGAAGCCACAAGCGAGAAGATGGCCGTCGGTCATTTCTGCGACGGTCGTGCCAGCGTTGTTGTCGGCACCCATACCCATGTGCCGACTGCCGACGCGCAGGTTCTGCCCCGCGGCACAGCCTATCTGTCGGATGCCGGCATGTGCGGCGATTACGACAGCGTCATCGGGATGGAAAAGACCGAACCGATGCGCCGGTTCATCACCGGCATGCCCCGCGACCGTTTCACCCCCGCCGAGGGCGAGGCGACGCTGTCCGGCGTTCTGGTTGAAACCGACGATAAAACCGGTCTGGCCAAGAATATCCAGCCGGTGCGCGACGGGGGCCGTCTGTCCCAGACGCATCCCGCCTGAAGAACTGCCCGTTCCGTCGCCTTTCGGGGTCGGGGCGGGGGCCGCAACTGCGAAGACGGCTTGCAGCGCTTCGGGGTTCCGGCGCAATATGTGCCGATTGCGGGGCAGGTCCCGCGCCAGGAATGAGTTTTGAATGTTCGGATTTGAATTGACCGGAATGACCGGTTCTGTGGTGACCATTTTCTTGATCATCACGATGCTGACACTGTTCATCCGAGAGACTTATCCGCCGGAAGTGACAGCAATTCTTGGCGCCGTGACGCTGCTAAGCCTTGGTATTCTGGATGTGGACAGCATCGCCGGTGTGCTGTCGAATTCGGCGCCATGGACCATTGCCTTCATGTTTATCATCGTTGGCGGTCTGGTTCGCACAGGTGCGCTGGATTGGATCGGTCAACGCGCCGCGCGCCATGCAGGGGCGCATCCTATTCTGACGCTGGCATCGGTATCCATTCTGGTTTGCGCCATGTCGGCATTCGTCAACAACACCCCGCTGGTGGTTGTCATGATGCCGATTTTCATGCAATTGGCCAAAGAGATGGGAAAATCCCCCTCCAAGCTGCTGATCCCGCTGTCTTATCTCTCGATTCTGGGCGGGACGATGACATTGATCGGCACCTCGACCAACCTGCTAGTGGATGGTGTGGCCCGCGCCTCGGGGATGGAGCATTTCTCGATCTTCGAAATCACATGGGTCGGTTTTCCTATGGCGATCGTCGGCGTGACATATCTGCTGATCTTCGCGCCGCGCCTGTTGCCCAACCGCGATTCCATGTCGCAACTGTTGTCAGGCCGCAGCAAAATGAAATTCTTCACCGAGGTGGCGATCCCCGAAGGATCATCGCTGATCGGTAAAAGTCTTGAAGACGTCGATATCTTCGCCCGTGAAAGCGCCCGTGTGATCGACGTGCTGCGCGGCGACGAATCCCTGCGCCGTGATCTGTCCGCTGTCTTTCTGGAAGAAGGCGACCGTGTCGTCCTTCGCACCCCCATGTCCGAGGTTCTGGGCCTGCAGACCCATAAGGAACTGCGGATGGTGGACAAGCTGTCCTCGGTCCAGACCTCGACGGTCGAGGTGTTGATCACCCCCGGTTGCCATATGGTCGGGCGCAGTCTGGGGTCTATGCGCCTGCGCCGCCGCTATGGTGTCTATGTGCTGGCTGCCCATCGCAAGAACCAGAATATCGGCCGCCAGCTGGATGATCTGGTTGTGCGCGTTGGGGATACGCTGCTGCTGGAAGGGGCCTCGACCGACATCCAGCGCCTTGCCAGCGATATGGACATGGTCGAGGTTTCGGCCCCCTCTGACCGTGCCTATCGCCGCCGCCATGCGCCGATTGTCGTGGCAACGCTGGTGGGCGTCGTTGTGCTGTCGGCATTCGAGGTCGCGCCGATCCTGCTGCTGTCCTTTATCGGTGTTGCGGTGGTGCTGGGCACCCGCTGCATTGACGCAGATGAGGCATTGTCCTTTGTCGATGGCCGACTGATGGCGCTGATTTTTGCCATGCTGGCCGTCGGTGCCGGTCTGGAAAACAGCGGTGCGGTGCAACTGGTGGTCGATAAGGTTGCGCCGTGGCTGGCGACCCTGCCGCCTTGGGCGCTGGTGCTGGCGGTCTATATGCTGTCCACATCATTGACGGAAACGGTGACGAATAACGCTGTGGCGGTCATCGTGACGCCTTTGGCGATCAGCCTTGGCAATTCGCTGGGGGTTGATCCGCGTCCTTTGGTTGTTGCGGTGATGATGGGGGCCTCGGCCAGTTTCGCAACCCCGATCGGATATCAGACCAACACGCTGGTCTATGGTCCGGGTGGTTACCGCTTTACCGACTTTATCAAGGTCGGTCTGCCGTTAAACCTGTTGATGGCTTTGGTGGCATCATTGCTGATCCCGTTGATCTGGCCGCTTTAAGGTTCCCTTTGCAACCTTGTATGAACCGCAATGCTGCTATGCAGCATCGTCGGTTGTGATCCGGACCAAGAAAGCCGATCTATAGCGCAGGGGAGGAAACGACCTGTTCATAACAAGGAGTTTCCAAATGGCGACCATCGCAACTGCAGGCCACAAGACCGCAGCATTTCCGACCAGCGCTCTGCTGGCTCCATTCCGCGCCGTCGGCCGTTTCATGGTCCGTCTGGCCGAAGCCAGCCCGCAAATGCGCGCGCTGAACCATCTGAGCGAAATCTCGGATGAGGATCTTGCTGCCAAAGGCGTGACGCGCGAAAGCGAAATCCGCCGTATCTTGGGCGGTTCTTCCGCTTTGTAAGCTTTTTGCGGTCTGACCGCAGACGTCTTTCGCGGCCCTTTCGGGCCGCGTTTTGCGTTTCAGGGTGTCATAACGGCCAGACGATCAGCAGCAATGGCACGGAAACGGCCATGACGATTACCTCTAACGGCAGGCCCATGCGCCAGTAATCGCCAAAACGGTAATTGCCCGGTCCAAGGATCAGCGTATTGTTCTGATGCCCGATCGGCGTCAGGAATGCGCAGGATGCGGCGACGGCCACCCCCATCAGGAAGGCATCGGGCTGCACGCCAAGCTGTTCGGCCAGACGGATGCTGACGGGGGCCGCAATAATCGTCGTGGCATTATTATTCAGAACATCCGACAGCATCATCGTCGATGCCATCAGCAGGACCAGCGCGATCCACGCGGGGTAGCCTTGGGTCAGATTGGCCAGACCTTTGGCAATCAGGGCTGATCCGCCGGTCTGGTCAAGTGCAAGACCCAAGGGAATCATCGATCCCAGCAGCACAATGACCGGCCAGTCCACATGGTCGTAAAGTTCATGCACGGACAGCACGCCGAAGAGGGTATAAGCGATGATGACGCAGCCAAGCGCGATCGGCATGGTTGTCACCCCGAATGAGGCTGCCACGACCGCCAATGCAAACAGGCCGATGGCCGCGCGCATATGGCGTTCACGCTGGACCGACAGGCTGCCGCCATCAATCCGCAGCAGGCCGGTCGCCGCCAGCATATCCTCGATTCGGCTTTCGGGGACCAGCAACAGCAGCATATCCCCCGACCGCAGCGTCTGGCGTGACAGATCGCGACGCTGTGCCAGCCCGTTGCGACGCATGCCGATCATGATGCTGTCATGGCGATTGGTCAGCCCGAAGGACTGGACCGACCGCCCCGCAATCCCCGAGGCGGCAGGCACCAGACATTCGATCAGCTGCTGGCCTTCGGAATCCTTGCGTGCACGAGGCTCCATCTTGCCATCGGGGAAGGCCAGATCATTCGTCGAACGGAATTCGTCCAGCGCCTGCGGATCGGCGCGCAGAACCATGACATCACCGTCTTCCAGCATCACCTCGTCCAGATTGCCGCTGACATCCTGCCCGTGACGGCGCAGGCCGACGATACGGACAGCTGCTTTGCGGGCTTCGGTCCGCGCATCGGCGATCAGGCGGGCGGCGGTCAGGCTGGCCTCGGTCACGACCAGCGTCGCGACATAGCGGCGTTGCGGGCCGTCAGCGTCGCCAGGGCCATCGCTGTCGGAATTGGGGATCAGCCGCCAGCCGATCAGGCCGATAAAGGCAATGCCCGCCACGGCCACAGCGCCGCCCACCGGCAGAAAATCGAACATCCGGTAAGGTTCGCCCAGCACATCGGCGCGGAACCCCGACACGATCAGGTTCGGCGGCGTGCCGATCAGCGTCAGCATGCCGCCCAGAATGGTCGCGAAGGCCAGTGGCATCAAGGTCAGGCCCGTGGGACGGTTTGCCTTGCGTGCGGTTTGCAAATCAACCGGCATCAACATCGCCAAGGCGGCGATATTGTTCATAAAACCGGACAACACCCCGCCAACCGCCCCGAAAATCATCACATGGGCCGTCGTTCCGCGCTGTTTTGTCGAAATCAGACGCGCCAGCCGTGCCACAGCACCCGAGCGGTTCAGCCCTGCAGTGGCAATCAGCACCAGCGCCACGATCAGGGTTGTAGGGTTGCCGAACCCCGAAAAAGCCGCCTCGGAGGGGACAATTCCCAGCAGAACCGCGGCCATCAGCCCCGCGAATGCGACCAGATCATAGCGCCATCGCCCCCAAAGCATCAGCACAATCATCACGCCCAAAAGGGCAAATAGCATCATCTGTTGGGCTGTCATGGAAATCCTCGTACCGGCCCGAACCGGGGCCTTTGCATGGAACGCGGCATATGCCCTTCCGGTTCGTCTTGCGATGCCCCCCTGCGTTAGACTAAAAGCGCGCAAGATATTTTCACAGAACTGCGAAGGACGACCCGACATGGCAGGTCATTCCAAATGGGCCAACATCCAGCATCGTAAGGGCCGGCAGGACGCCGTCCGGTCGAAGCTGTTTTCAAAGCTGGCCAAAGAAATCACCGTCGCCGCGAAAATGGGCGATCCCGATCCCGAAAAAAACCCGCGTTTGCGTATGGCTGTCAAGGAAGCCAAGGCGAAATCGGTGCCAAAGGACGTGATCGACCGCGCCATCAAGAAATCGATGGTCGGCGAGGGCGAGAACTATGAAGAGATCCGCTATGAGGGGTACGGCCCCAACGGCATCGCCATCATGGTCGAGGCGATGACGGATAACCGCAATCGCACCGCCTCCAACGTCCGCAGCTATTTCACCAAATCTGGCGGCGATATGGGGCAGACCGGTTCGGTGGCCTTCATGTTCGACCGTGTGGGCGAAATCGTCTATCCCGCAGCGGCGGGTGATGCGGATACAGTCATGATGGCCGCGATCGAAGCAGGCGCGGATGATGTGCAAAGCGATGATGAAGGTCACTGGATCTATTGCGGCGACACATCGCTGAACGAGGTTGCCACCGCGCTAGAGGCATCTTTGGGTGAATCCGAAACGGCCAAGCTGATCTGGAAGCCGCAAGCCCCGACCGAAATCTCCGATGTCGAAGCCGCGCAGAAGCTGATGAAGCTGATCGACACGCTGGAAGATGACGATGACGTCCAGAACGTGATTGGCAACTTCGATCTGTCGGAAGAGGTTGCAGGCAGCCTGTAAGGCGCCAGTCGTTGCAAACCAAGGCCGCCGGACAGGGTGACTGTTCCGGCGGCCTTTATATCATCGGGGATGGAATGCTGTCATATTTCGCGGGTCTGGGGACCGGCATGTCGCTGATTCTGGCGATTGGCGCACAGAACGCCTTTGTGCTGAAACAGGGCATTCTGCGCCAGCATATCTTCCTGATCTGTCTGTTCTGCGCGGTGTCCGATGCGCTGCTGATCGTTCTGGGTGTGGCAGGCATGTCGGGTTTCGGCACCCGATGGCCGTGGCTGTTCGAGGCGATGCGTTGGGCCGGTGTGGCGTTTCTGGCCATTTATGGTCTACGAGCCTTTCGTGCGGCATGGCGTGGAGGCGAAGCCCTGCGCCCCCAAGGGCACGTGCGCGGATTGTGGGCGTCGCTGGGAACGATTGCGGCACTGACATGGCTGAACCCGCATGTCTGGTTGGATACGGTGGTGCTGTTGGGCGCAATCTCGGCGCAATGGCCCAGCCCTGCGATTTTTGGGGCGGGGGCTGTCACCGGATCATTCGTGTTTTTCTTTGCGCTTGGTTATGGCGCAAGGTTGCTGGAGCCACTGTTTCGCAAACCCGTCGCGTGGCAATGGCTGGAGGTTGGTGTCGGTTGTGTCATGTGGGCCATCGCATTACGGCTGGCGCTTGGCTAAGGGCTTGCCTTGGCGCGTGAAAGGCGTCACTTGCAGATCATGCAGCATGTAAACTCGACCAGACGTGATATGATCGGCATCGGCTGGATGCTGGTCACGGGGCTGTGCTTTGTTGCGGTCAATACCATTGTGCATGCGCTTGACGGCGCATTGCCCGCACCGCAGGCGGCTTTCATCCGCTTTTTGTTCGGTTTGGTGTTTCTGTTACCTGTGCTTGGACCCGCCATCCGTCGCGCATTTCCGGCGCGGATCTGGGGCATGTTTGCCATTCGCGGGGCATTGCATGCCGTTGCAGTGATTGCGTGGTTTTATGCCATGTCGCGCATCACTGTGGCCGAGGTGACGGCCATCGGCTTTCTTAATCCGATTATTGTGACCATCTGTGCCGCGCTGTTTCTGGGTGAAAAGCTGGCCGCGCGACGGATTGCGGCGATTGGCGTGGCCTTACTGGGCGCATTGATCGTGCTGCGACCCGGTTTGCGGCCATTGGACCCCGGACATCTGTCGCAGGTGGGCGCAGCCATTGCCTTTGGCGCATCCTATCTGGTGGCCAAACGCCTGTCGGATCAGGTGCCTGCGGCAATCGTCGTGGCGATGATGTCGCTGACAGTGTCCATCGGGCTTGCACCGTTGGCATGGGCGCAATGGGTTACGCCCAGTCTGTCACAAGTGGCGTGGCTGGGGCTGGTCGCGGTGTTTGCCACCTCGGGGCATTATGCGATGACGCGGGCGTTTTCAGCAGCGCCTTTGACGGTGACGCAACCGGTGACCTTCGTGCAGCTGATCTGGGCCAGCCTGATCGGCGTGTTTGTGTTTTCCGAACCGATGGACGGTTGGGTCATTCTGGGCGGCGGAATGATGATTGCGGCCATCAGCTATATCACATGGCGTGAGGCGCGGCTGCGCACGCGCACAAAAACCCCCGTCGTCAGCGCCACCAAAATCTGAGGGTATTTGCGTCCCGCGATGGCCGGGGGGCTTCGCACCCCCCGGACCCCCCTGCGGATCAGCGCTGACCCCACAGCGGGGCATGCCGGTTGACGTCCTTGTAAAGCAGATAGCGGAACGGACCGGGACCACCGGCATAGCAGGCCTGCGGGCAGAAGGCGCGCAGCCACATGTAATCGCCGGGTCCAACCTCGACCCAGTCGCGGTTCAGACGATAGACGGCCTTGCCCTCTAGCACGTAGAGCCCGTGCTCCATCACATGGGTTTCGGCAAAGGGGATCGAGCCGCCCGGCTTGAACGTCACCACGGTGATATGCATGTCGTGGCGCAGATCGGCGGGGTCCATGAACCGCGTTGTGCCCCATGCGCCATCGGTATCGGGCATCATCGAGGGCGCAACATCCTGTTCGCGCACCACAATAGGGTCGGGCTTGGAGACACCGGCGGCGGGCTGCCAACGCTTGCGCCACCAATGGAAGCCCGCCGGACCTGCGGTGCGGTTCCAGATTTTCCATGGCATGCCGGGAGGGACATAGGCGAAGGTGCCCGGCGTCAGTTGGTGATCTGTGCCGTCGATGGTGATCTGCAGATCGCCGCCTGTGACGAAGATGGCGTGCTGGATTTCGGGATCGTCATCGGGGGTGTCGGTGCCGCCATGTTCGGCCAGCTCGACAATATATTGGCTGAAGGTTTCGGCAAAACCTGTCAGCGGACGCGCCAGCATCCACATCCGCATGCCCGTCCAGCCGGGCAGATAGCTGGTAACAATGTCGCGCATGACGGTGCGTGGGATGATTGCATAGGCGTCGGTGAAGACTGCGGTATCAGTCGTCATGCCCGTCTGCGGCGGCAGGCCCGCGACGGGTCCGGCATAGGGGACGTGATGCGCGGGTTCGGGCGGCAGCTGGGCGATATCGCCGGTGGGGGCGCCTTTGGGGGGCTGGTCGTTCATGTCAGGGCCTCTTTCAGGCGAAGGTCTGCGATGCGGATAACTTGCGCCTCGGCTGTGGCGCGTTCGGTGGGGGTGTCGTTCTGGACGCGGGTTTGCATGGCGGACAGGATGCTGGCCTTGTCGTTGTCACGCACGGCGATGATGAAGGGAAAGCCGTGTTTGGCGACATAGGCGTCGTTCAATGCAGTGAAATCGGCACGCTCGGCATCGGTCAGGGCGTCAAGACCAGCACTGGCCTGTTCGGCGCTGCTGTCGGCGGTCAGGCGCTTGGCCTGCGCCAGCTTTCCGGCGAGATCGGGGTGGGCGGTCAGCACGCCAAGGCGTTCATCATCGCTTGCGGCGCGAAAGAATTGCGCCATCCGGCCTGACAGACCCACGGCGCTGTCATGCACAGCCCCCATTTCAGCGTCCCAGACCCGTTCAGCGATAAAGGGCGAATGTTCGTAAATGCCGCCAAAGCGGGCCACAAAATCATCGCGGGTCATTTCAGACGGGCGGGTGCGAGGCTGCCACGGGTGGGTTTCGGCCCAGTGGCGGGCGATGTCCAGACGGCTGGCGAACCAGACGTCTTCATGGGCACGCACATGGTCCAGAAACTGCTGGATGGCCTTGGCACGACCAGGGCGGCCCGCAAGGCGGCAATGCAACCCGATGGACATCATCTTGGGCGCGCCTGCTGCGCCTTCGGCATAAAGCACATCAAAACTGTCGCGCAGATAGTCGAAGAATTCCTGCCCCGTGCCGAACCCCTGACCGCTGGAAAAGCGCATGTCATTGGCGTCCATCGTATAGGGCACCATCAGCTGCGGCATGCCCTTGTGGACATGCCAATAGGGCAGGTCGTCGGCGATGGTATCGGCCAGATAGGCAAAGCCGCCTTCCTCGCACCCCAGCGGCACCGTATTCATCGAGGTGCGGCCCTGATAGAAGCCATAGGGACGTTCGCCGGTGACCTGCGTGTGCAGTCGGATGGCTTGGGCAATATGGTCGGCTTCGGTTTCGGCGGGGATGTTGCGATAGTCGATCCATTTCAGGCCATGGGTCGCAATCTCCCATTGGGCGGCCTTCATGGCGGCGACCTGTTCGGGGCTGCGTTCCAGCGCGGTGGCGACGCCGTAAACGGTGACGGGAATATCCTTCAGTAGCCGGTGCAGCCGCCAGAAACCCGACCGCGCGCCATAATCATAGATGGATTCCATGTTCCAGTGCCGCTGACCCTGCCACGGCTGCGCGCCGATAATTTCCGACAGAAACGCCTCGGAGGCGGCATCGCCATGTTCGATGCTGTTTTCGCCGCCCTCTTCGTAATTGACGACGAACTGGACGGCGATCTTCGCGCCACCCGGCCATTGCGGGTCCGGTGTGGTTTCGCCATATCCTGACAGATCGCGGCTGTAGCGCATGTAATCCTCCGAGGCGGGTTGTCTTTGCGTTACAAGACCCTGCCACGCCCGCGCGGGCAAGCGACAGATATGAAATTCTGTATCAACGATTTGGCAAAGATCGCGGGGTCTTTCAAAATCGCGTTGAAAGACTTACGGGCAGGGGACAATTGCGACCGCCTGACGCAGCCCCCAAGCTGCGCCCTGATAGGCGGCCGTCAGAGCCGCATCAGGGGGATCTATGGAACGTTATTTCAAGCTGTCGGCAAAGGGCAGCAGCGTCAGGACAGAAGTGATCGCAGGGATCACGACATTCCTGACCATGGCCTATATCATCTTCGTCAATCCCGACATCCTGTCGACCACCGGCATGGACCGCGATGCCGTGTTTGTGGCGACCTGTCTGGCAGCGGCTGTTGGGTCGCTGGTCATGGGGCTATGGGCGAACTGGCCCATCGGCATGGCACCGGGCATGGGGCTGAACGCATTTTTTGCATTTACGGTCGTCGGGGCCATGGGGTTCAGCTGGCAGCAGGCCTTGGGGGCCGTTTTTATCAGCGGCATCATCTTCCTGTTTTTGTCGATTACCGGCATCCGCAGCTGGCTGATCGCGGGCATTCCCGCATCCATGCGCAGTGCCATTGCGGCAGGCATCGGCTTGTTTCTGGCAATTATTGCCATGAAGTCATCAGGGATTATCGTTGCGAACCCAGACACATTGGTCGCCTTGGGCGATCTGACGGCCACGGGCACTTTGCTAACGATTGCCGGTTTTTTCATCATTGTCGCGCTGGATGCAATGAAGGTGACGGGCGCGATCCTGATCGGCATTCTGGTCATCACGGTTGCGGCCATCGCTCTTGGCGTCAGCCAGTTCGGCGGCGTGATGTCGATGCCGCCCTCGGTCTTGCCAACGTTCCTGCAGCTGGATGTGATGGGCGCGCTGACCTATGGCATTTTTCAGGTCGTGCTGGTGATGGTTCTGGTCGAGGTGTTCGACGCCACAGGCACCCTGATCGGCGTTGCCAAACGCGCGGGCCTGCTGGGCGACGATGAAACCCATAAAAACAGCAACCTCGGGCGGGCGCTGATGGCGGATTCGACCGCAATCACCGCGGGGTCGCTGCTGGGCACCTCATCCACCACCGCTTATGTCGAAAGCGCGTCGGGCGTGCAGGCAGGCGGTCGCACCGGTTTGACGGCAGTTGTTGTTGGTGTGCTGTTCCTGTTGGCAATGTTCTTTGCGCCGCTGGCGGGGTCTGTTCCGGCCTATGCCACGGCACCGGCGCTGCTGTATGTCGCGACGCTGATGCTGCGTGAACTGGCCGAGATCGACTGGGATGACGTGACCGAGGCAGCACCGGCCGTTCTGACCGCCATCGCCATGCCCTTTACCTATTCCATCGCCAACGGTCTGGCATTCGGCTTTATCAGCTATGCCGTGATCAAGCTGCTGACCGGTCGCGCGTCGCAGGTTCATGCCGCGACATGGGTGATCGCCGCGCTGTTCGTGGTGAAGTACGCCTTCTTTGGCGGGCACTGAAACCAAATGGGTGGCGCGGCTATCGGGTCGCGCCGCCCATCGCCTCGGTCAGGGCGGCTGCTGCGGCTTCGACCATGGCACCAAGGGTCTTCACATGCCCCGCCGTGATCCTGTGCGAGGGGCCGCTGACCGACACCCCTGCAATCGCCTCGCCCGACAGATCGAAGACGGGGGCTGCGATGCAGCGCATGCCACGGGTCTTTTCTTCGTCATCGAACGAAAAACCGCGATGGCGGATGCGGGCCATATCGGCTTGCAGGTCTTCGGGGTCGGCCAAGGTCTTATCGGTGAACCGTTCCAGTTCGCCGGACTGCGTCAAGGCAGTAAAAATCTCGGGTCGTCCGAAAGCCAGCAGCGCCTTGCCGATGCCTGATGCATGCAACGGCGACCGCGTGCCGGGGGGAAAGAAGGCACGGATGGTTTCCTGCGTTTCGGCCTGACTGACAAACAGCACATGACTGCCCTGCAAGATGCCCAGATTGGCTGTTTCGCCCGAATGCTCCATCAGGTTGCGCAAAATGGGGCGGGCGCGTTCGACAATGCCGGACCGGCGCATAAAGGCTGACCCCAGCCGGAAGGTCGCGGGGCCGATATTCCATGCCTGCGTGGTCGGGTCGCATTCCACCATCCCGCGCAGCGCCAAGGTATGCAGCACCCGATGCACGGTTGACGGCGGCTGGCCCGCCTTATCCGCCAGTTCGCTGAGTGTCAGCCCTGACCGCAGCGCCAATTGATCCAACAGATCCAGCGCACGGCCCAATGCCTGCACAGTTCCCGGCGTTTCGGGTTCGGCCTTGCGCGGACGGCCACGGCGGCGGGTCGGTTCGGTCATTCTTCTACCTTGGTTAAGATTGTATATCGGGCAGCGCGAAAATCACCAAAAGCCTTTGGAAAAAGCAAGCCTCTGACTTGGTTGTTCTTTTTGCCTTGTGCCACGGTGTGAAAGATTTTTCCAGAAAAATGGCGTGATTACACCCCGAATGTTACCGTTTCCTGCGCAGAGGAGGGCGCAGAGGAAATTGCGTGTCAAAACAAGCTGCATAATTTTTATGCAGTGACGATTTTTGCCGACCCCGAAACGGAATTACAGTTTTCCGTCAGGCCGGACAGGCGCAAACCTTTGGTCAGATAAAGAATAGAACGGGGGAAAGTCGATTGGCTGACATGACCGAAACAACTGGTGGAACCACTGTCCATCCGGTGGACGAACGTCTGCCAACGCCCAAGCTGATCACCCTTGGCTTCCAGCATGTGCTGGTGATGTATGCGGGCGCGATTGCCGTGCCGCTGATCGTGGGGCGGGCGCTGCAACTCTCTCCCTCCGAGGTGGCATTTCTGATTTCCGCCGATCTGTTCGTGTGCGGTATCGCCACCCTGATCCAGAGCCTTGGGGCCACCCAGTATTTCGGCATCAAGCTGCCAGTCATGATGGGCGTCACCTTTGCAGCCGTTGGTCCGATGGTTGCGATTGCAGGGCAGAATCCCGGGACCGAAGGGGCACGCGCCCTGTTCGGGGCGATTATAGGCGCGGGTCTGATCGCCATCTTTCTGGCGCCTGCGATCAGCCGGATGCTGCGCTTTTTCCCGCCGGTGGTGACTGGTACGGTCATTCTGGCCATCGGTATCAGCCTGATGCCCATCGGCATCAACTGGATTTTCGGCCTTCAGGTCGGTCCGACCGCCCCCAAGCTGATTGATCCCGCGCAGGCGGCCTGGCTGCAAGATGCCATCGCCGCAGGTGGCGTCCCCGAAGGCATCCGCCTTGCCCCGACGGTCCAGAACCCGCTTTATGCGGCAGGCGGCAATATTGCCATCGCTGCGTTGGTGCTGGGCACCATCCTGTTGGTGTCGCGCTTTGCCACCGGTTTTTTGTCGAACATCGCTGTCCTGATCGGTATTGCCGTGGGCGGCGTTACAGCGGCTGTCTTGGGCATGATGCATTTTGACCAAGTGGCAGATGCCCAGTGGTTCGCGCTGATCACACCGTTCCACTTCGGCCTGCCCACCTTTGATCCGGTGATGGTCCTGACCATGGTGCTGGTGATGATCGTGGTGATGATCGAATCCACCGGCATGTTCCTTGCCCTGTCCGAGATGTGTGCAAAGCCCGTCACCCAGAAACAACTGGCCGCGGGTCTGCGCGCAGATGGTCTGGGCACGATGCTGGGCGGTATTTTCAACACTTTCCCCTATACCTCGTTCAGCCAGAATGTCGGGCTGGTGGGCGTCACGGGGGTGCGATCACGCTTTGTCTGCGTGGCGGGCGGTATCATCATGATCGTGCTGGGGCTGATCCCGAAAATGGGGGCGCTGGTCGAAAGCCTGCCGACCACGGTTCTGGGCGGGGCCGGTCTGGTGATGTTCGGAATGGTCGCGGCCACTGGCGTCCGCATCCTGTCGCGTGTCGATTTCACCGACAACCGCCACAATCTGTTTGTTGTTGCCATCAGCATCGGTATGGCGATGATCCCGGTCGTCGCCCCCGATTTCAAACAATGGATGCCCCATGCGATCCACCCTCTGATCCATTCGGGTATCCTGCTGGCAGCAATCTCTGCGGTTTTCCTGAACTGGTTCTTTAACGGTGCGCCTGCGGTCAGTGATGACGAAATGCGCGCCGCTGGTAAATTGGCGGATCATTGAGCCGCGATTATACATGATTTCTAAAGACTGCCTTGCGCGTGAACGCTCTCGCGCGCAAGGAACGATCGGTTATCAAGAAACCAAGCATAATAAGCAGAGGGACAAGATGACAGGTTACCTGACGACCCATGTTCTGGACACCGCCCGTGGCCAGCCTGCGCGCGGCATGACGGTGGTGTTGTTCCGCCTGTTGGACAACGCGCGCACCGAAATTGCCCGCCTTGTCACCAATGATGATGGCCGCACGGACAGCCAGATCCTGCCAGCTGCCGATTTCGAAACCGGCAGCTATGAACTGGAATTCCACGCAGGCGACTGGATGGATGCCACCGGCATCGCCCCCGAAAGCCCGCGTTTCCTTGACGTGATTCCGATCCGCTTCGGCATGTCGCAAGACGATCATTACCACGTGCCGCTGCTGGTTTCGCCGTTCGGCTATTCAACATATCGGGGCAGCTGAGATGATCCCTGATCCCGTTATCATCTGGGAATGGCTGGCCTTTGCCGTCCGCTGGACCCATGTCATCACCGCGGTCGCATGGATCGGGTCGTCGTTTTACTTCATCGCGCTGGATCTGGGGCTGCAAAAAACCCCCGGCATGCCCAAAGGCGCACATGGCGAGGAATGGCAGGTCCACGGTGGCGGCTTCTATCACGTCCAGAAATATCTGGTCGCGCCCGAACGCATGCCCGAACATCTGACGTGGTTCAAATGGGAAAGCTATTCGACATGGCTGTCGGGGGCCGCTTTGTTGATGGTCACCTATTGGGCGGGGGCGAACCTGTTTCTGATCGATCCGGCCAAGGCCGATCTGGCGACATGGCAGGCAATCCTTGTATCGGGCGGGTCGTTGGCGATTGGCTGGCTGATCTATGACGGCTTGTGCAAATCGCCCTTGGGCCAGCGCCCGACGGTGTTGATGTTGCTGTTGTTTGTGGCGCTGGTGGTGATGGGCTGGGGCTATGACCAGATCTTTACCGGACGCGCGGCATTGCTGCATCTGGGGGCTTTTACCGCCACCATCATGACGGCCAATGTGTTCCTGATCATCATGCCGAACCAGCGGATCGTGGTGGCCGACCTGAAGGCCGGACGTGCGCCGGACCCCAAATACGGCAAAATTGCCAAACTGCGGTCGACGCATAACAACTATCTGACGTTGCCGGTCATCTTCCTGATGCTGTCGAACCATTATCCGCTGGCCTTTGCCAGCCAGTACAATTGGCTGATCGCGGCGCTGATCTTCCTGATGGGCGTGACCATCCGGCATTTCTTCAACACCATGCATGCCCGCAAAGGGTATCAGTGGTGGACATGGGCGGTGACGGCCATGCTGTTCGTGGCGATCATGTGGATTTCGTCCATCGGGCTGAACCAGGACACATATGAGGACGCGATGGCGCGTCCCTTCACCCCGTCCGAGGCGCAATTTGCCAATGCCGAAGGGTTCGAGGAAGTGACCAGCACCATCATCGGTCGCTGTTCGATGTGCCACGCCCGCGAACCCGTGTGGGAGGGGATATACCACGCCCCGCGCGGGCTGTTTCTGGAAACGCCAACCGATGTCGCACGAGCGGCGCGTCTGATCTATGTGCAGGCGGGGCTGACCGATGCCATGCCCCCCGCCAATATCACCGGAATGGAGGATGACGAGCGTCGCAAGATCATCCGCTGGTTCCGCAAGGTCGGTGCCTTTGGCGTCGCAGGCCTGTGACAAAATATCCCTTAACACCGCGCTGACCTGACGGTAACAGAGCGGTGATGATGCATTACCTACGCCTTTTCCTGATGCTGGGGGTGATCCTTGGCGTGGTGCTGCCGAAATCCTCGGCGGCGCTGGCGGATATGGGTCTGATCGATGACCGTATGGTGGTGATCTGCACGGGACACGGGCTGATACAGGTTTCGCTTGCCGATCTTGAGTCCGGCAACCCCGATCCCGCCCCCGGACACGAGGACGCCTGCCTGCTGGTCCATGCGCTGGATCACGCGGTGCCGCCCTCTGCGCCAATCTGGGTGCGTCTGGCATCGCAACTGCCGCCTTTGGTTGCGGCAGATATCTGGCGGTCTTCGCAGACACCCGTTGATGGTTTCGCCCGCGCCCCGCCGCGCGTCTGACAGATTCTATTCCGTCTGACAGCGAAACCTGCGTGGCCGCGCCATGCGTAAGGAATTTTTCCAATGATTTTATCGTTTCAGGCCGCATTTGCGGTTCCGACTGCAATCGGGGGTCACTATGGCCACCACTGACATCAACCTGAACCCGGCCATGGTGAACGCCAATCGCGGTGCCAAGCTGTATCGCGCGGCGTGGCGCTGGCATTTCTATGCGGGCATTGTGGTGGTGCCGTTCTTTCTGGTGCTGGCCGTCACAGGCATGATGATGCTTTGGATTGCCCATATCGACGGGCGCGACGGCGAACGCATTCCTGTTGTGGCCCAAGGTCAACCGGCCAGCCTGAACCTGCAAACCGCTGTTGCCATTGCCGCTGTTCCGGGTGGCCAACCGGTGCAATATACCGCGCCGCGTTCGCCTGATCTGGCGGCGATCTTTCGTATAGATGGCGCGGATGGCGCACAGGTCGTCGTCGTCGACCCCTATAAGGCGCAGGTGATCACCCAGTTCCCGCGCCGCAGCGGTTGGTATGACACCGCCGACAACATCCATGGCACCTTGCTGTTGGGTGTGACAGGTGATCGCATGATCGAAATCGCAGCCTCGCTTGGCATCGTTCTGTTGATGACGGGGCTGTATCTGTGGTGGCCACGTCATGGTGGTCTGGCAAAGGCATTGGTGCCCAATGTCACGGCGCGGGGGCGGGCGCTGTGGCGGTCCCTGCACAGCGTCATCGGCATCTGGATTTCGGTGTTTTTGCTGTTCTTCCTGATCTCGGGGCTGTCATGGGCCGGGGTCTGGGGCGGTAAGATGACCCAGGCCTGGTCCACCTTTCCTGCGGCCAAATGGGATGCGGTGCCATTGTCGGATGTCACCCACGCCAGCCTGAACAACGGCCCTAAAGAGGTGCCTTGGGCGCTGGAACAAACGCCAATGCCGGCATCGGGGTCGAATGCAGGGGTAACGGGCGTGCCTGCGGGGCAGGCGGTCAATATCGACAGTGTCGACGCCCTTGCGCGCAACCTAGGCTTTCAGGGCCGTTACCAGTTGAACCTGCCCAAGGGTGACACCGGCGTCTGGACCCTTGGCCGCGACAGCATGAGCACGGACAGCCTGAACCCCACCAGCGACCGCACGGTGCATATCGATCAATACACCGGACGGGTGCTGGCTGACGTGCGTTTTGCCGATTATTCGCTGGCCGGTAAGGCCATGGCCGTGGGCATTGCGCTGCACATGGGCACGCTGGGATTGTGGAGCGTGCTTGCCAACACCCTGTTCTGCCTGTCGGTGATCTTCCTTTGCGTTTCGGGTTTCGTGCTGTGGTGGAAACGCCGCCCCGCAGGCCAGCTGCGTCTGGTGGCCCCGCCGATGCCACGGGATATGCCGCTGTGGAAAGGGGCCGTCGTTCTGGGATGTGTCGTTGCGGTTGCCTTTCCGATGGCGGGGATCACGCTGGTCGTCGCCATGCTGTCCGACCGGCTGATCCTGTCACGCGTGCCTGCCTTCAAGCGCGCGTTTTCCTGATATCGGTCCTCCAAGGCAGATCTGCTTTGGGGGATCAGAATTGCGGCTTTAGTTCCTTTACTGCGAATTCGGCGAACATGCGGACCTTGGGGTCTTGCAGGCGGCGATGCGGGGCAAGGCAGCCGAATTGCGACATCAGCGGTGGATAATCGGGCAGCACCCTGACCAGCCGTCCATCGCTGATTGCCCGTGCCACCTCGTATTCCGGTCGGTTCGCGATGCCGTGACCTTCCAGCGCCCAATCGGTCAGCACATCCCCGTCATCCGTGTCGAACCGGCCCGAAACCATCATCTTGCGCGGTCCGTCCGGCGTTGTCAGCGTCCAGAAGTATTCCGGACTGCGCGGATAACGCAGCAGCAGGCAGTTATGTGTGGACAGATCGTCAGGCGTTTCGGGCGTGCCGTTTTCTTCCAGATAGGCAGGGGCCGCGACCAGTACCCGCGGGCAATCCGCGATCTTGCGCCATTTGAGGGCTGAATCGGCAGGTTCACCTAAAAAGAATGCCAGATCAATGGCATCCTCGACAATGTTTACGCTACGATCGGACAGCCGCAGGCGGAATTCAACGCCCGGATTTTCGGCGCAGAACCGCGGGATCAGCGGGGCGATCAATTGTCGTCCAAGGCCCAGAGGGGCGGTCAGACGGATCACGCCCTGCGGTTTTCCCGAAAAGCTACTGACCAGTGCCTCGGCCTCATCCAGGGTTTCGATTACGCGGCGGGCGTGGTCGTAAAAGGCTTTGCCGATCTCGGTGGTGGTCAGCTTGCGGGTGGTGCGGTTCAGCAGTCGCACCCCGAAGCGATTTTCAAGATCCTTGATACGATTGGAGGCAACTGCCGGCGAAAGGCGCAAATCCCTGCCTCCGGCAGTGATAGACCCAAGTTCGACCACGCGGACAAAGACGCGCAGGCTTTCCAGATAGGACATGATGGTGGTTGGCTTTCAACGTTTCATGTAAAGTCTTCTACGTCGGTGCCGATTTCGCAATCCCTTTTTCCGGCATAAGTTGATTGATGCTTGGACAGCCAGGAAGGAATACCATGAAACCCCAGCTGCGTTTTCTGTTGAACGATCAGGAAGTTGCCCTGTCGCAAGTCGGGGCCTCCGACACGCTGCTGGACCATCTGCGGATCGCGCGTCGCCTGACAGGCACCAAGGAAGGCTGCGCCGAGGGGGATTGCGGTGCCTGCACCGTGCTGTTGGGGCGTCCAACCGATACGGGTCTGGTCTATGAACCGATCAACGCCTGCATCCGTTTGCTGGCATCCTGCCACGGCTGTCATGTGGTGACTGTAGAACACCTGCAGGGGCCGGATGGCGGTCTGCATCCTGTTCAGGCAGCAATGGTCGAACACCACGGCAGCCAGTGCGGGTTCTGCACACCGGGCATCGTCATGGCGCTTTACGGGCTGTGGATGACAAAACCCGATGCGACTGCCACCGATATCGAGATCGCGCTTCAGGGCAACATCTGCCGCTGCACGGGCTATGAACCGATCATCACCGCCGCGCTGGCCGCCGGTCGCGCGGGCGGTCAGGCCGCCGATGCGCTGATGCTGGAACGTGATACCGTGGCCGCGCGTCTGGCCGCGATGCCCAAGGGCCGTGTCGATCTGGACCGCGACGGCGACCGCGCCATTATCCCCGCCGATGCCGATGATCTGGCGGCTGTCCTGATGTCCGAACCCAAAGCGACGCTGGTGGCGGGTGCCACCGATGTGGGGCTGTGGGTCACAAAATTCATGCGCGATATCAGTCCTGCGGTGTTTATCGGCCATCTGATGAAATCCATCCAGATGGTCGAGGGCGAATTGCATATCGGCGCAGGCGTCACCTATTCCGAGGCCGCGCCCCTGATCCGCCAGCATATCCCCGCCGCCTATGATTACTGGCTGCGGATTGGCGGTTGGCAGGTGCGGAACATGGGGACCATTGGCGCGAATATCGCCAACGGGTCGCCCATCGGGGACACGCCGCCGCTGTTGATTGCGCTGGGCGCGCGGATTGTGCTGCGCCGTGGCGATGACCGTCGCGAAATGCCATTGCAGGATTTCTTTATCGACTATGGCAAGCAGGACCGCCAGCAGGGCGAATTTGTCGAAACCGTCATCATCCCGACGCGCCCTGACGCCGTTATTGCCGCCTATAAGGTCAGCAAGCGCCGTGACAGCGACATTACCGCCGTCGCAGCAGGGTTCTGCCTGACGGTGCAGGATGGCGTGATCACCGATGCCCGCGTGGTGTTCGGTGGCATGGCCGCCACCCCGAAACGCGCCACCCGCGCCGAAGCCGCTTTGCAAGGCCAGCCCATGTCGCAGGCGACATTCGATTCCGCAGCCCGCGCCGTGGCCGATGATTTCAGCCCGATGTCGGATATGCGCGCCAGCGCCGATTACCGGGCCCGTGTGGCGAAAAACCTGTTCCGTCGATTCTGGTTGGAACAATCCGAGCCGGATCTGCCGGTCCGTTTGACACAGGCCGTGGGGGTATGACCATGAAAGACGACATTACCATTTGCGGGCAGGCCCATCAGGACACGGCCCATGACAGCGCCTCCAAACACGTCACCGGTCGCGCGGAATATACCGACGATCTGAACGAACCCTATGGGTTGATCCACGCCTACCTGGGCCTGTCGCAATGCGCCCATGGCACCATCACCGATATGGATTTCAGCGAGACACTGGCCCATCCCGGTGTGATTGGCGTGCTGACCGCCAAGGATATTCCGGGCATCAATGATGTGTCGGCCAATGGCAAAAAGGACGACCCGATCTTTGCCGAAAACACGGTGCTGTTCTGGGGTCAGCCGGTTTTTGCCGTTATCGCGGAAACCCGCGATCAGGCACGCCGTGCGGCACATAAGGCCCGCATCAGCTATGACGCGCTGCCCCATGCGCTGGACCCGATTGCGGCGCGGGATGCGGGCATGGGCTATGTCACCGAACCCCTGACCCTGCGCCGTGGCGATGCCGATCAGGGCATGGCCGCTGCGCCGCGCCGGATTAGCGGGCGCTTTGAAATCGGCGGGCAGGACCACTTTTATCTGGAAGGTCAGATCGCCATGGCCGTGCCGGGCGAAGACGATGATATGACCATCAACGTCTCGACCCAGCACCCCTCCGAGGTGCAGCATATGGTGGCCCACGCCCTGCAAGCGCCCAGCAGCGCAATCGTTGTGAATGTGCGCCGGATGGGCGGCGGGTTCGGCGGTAAGGAAACGCAGATGAACCTGTTCGCCTGCGTCGCCGCCATTGCGGCAAAGCGCTGGAAGCGGGCGGTGAAAATCCGTCCGGACCGCGACGACGATATGATCGCGACCGGCAAGCGCCATGACTTCGTCGTTGATTACGAAATCGGCTTTGACGATGCGGGCAAAATCCGTGCCGTTCAGGGCGACTGGTATGCGCGTTGCGGGTTTTCGTCGGACCTGTCGGGGCCGGTGACGGACCGGGCGCTGTTTCATGCTGACAATGCCTATTTCTATCCCGATGTGCGTGTCAGCAGTCATCCGATGAAGACAAACACCGTCAGCAACACCGCCTTTCGCGGCTTTGGCGGGCCGCAGGGTGTCATCGTGGCCGAACGCATGATCGAGGAAATCGCCTATGCCCTTGGCCGCGATCCTTTGGAAATCCGCCGTGCAAACCTGTATGAAAACGGGCAGCTGACGCCCTATCACCAATCGGTCGATGACCAGATCCTGCCGCGTATTTTGGATGAACTGGAGGCCAGCAGCGATTATCAGGCGCGGCGTCAGGCGGTGCTGGACTGGAACGCCAAGCGCGGGGTAATCCGCAAGGGCATCGCCCTGACGCCGGTGAAATTCGGTATCAGCTTTACCGCAACGTGGTTCAATCAGGCGGGGGCGCTGATCCATATCTATTCCGACGGCTCTATCGCGCTGAACCATGGCGGGACGGAAATGGGGCAGGGGCTGAACATCAAGGTCGCGCAGGTCGTGGCCGAGGCGTTCCAATGCGACATCAGCCGTATCAAAATTACCAAGACGACGACGGAAAAGGTGCCCAATTCCTCGGCCACGGCGGCGTCATCGGGGACCGATCTGAACGGCATGGCGGCGCTGGACGCTGCCAATCAGATCAAGGCGCGGCTGGTCGAATTTGTGGCCGAACGCTGGCAGGTCACACCCGATGCGGTAAGCTTTGTGCCCGGAAACATCATGGCAGGCGATACCGCCATCCCCTTTACCGAGGTGATCGCCGCTGCCTATATGGCGCGGGTGCATCTGTCGGCGGCGGGGCATTACAAGACGCCTAAAATCCACTGGGACCGTTCGACGGGGCGCGGCAGGCCGTTCTATTACTATGCCTATGGCGCGGCAGTGTCCGAGGTTTCAGTCGATACGCTGACCGGCGAATACATCATCGACCGCACCGATGTCTTGCATGACGTGGGGCGCAGTCTGAACCCCGCTATCGACAAAGGTCAGGTTGAAGGTGCCTTTGTCCAAGGTGCAGGCTGGCTGACGACCGAGGAGCTGTGGTGGGATGACAAGGGCCGCCTGCGGACCCATGCGCCATCAACCTATAAGGTGCCGCTGGCCAGTGATCGTCCGCGTATATTCAACGTCACGCTGGCCGATTGGTCCGTGGCTGCCGAACGCACCATCAAGCGGTCCAAGGCCGTGGGCGAACCGCCCTTCATGCTGGGCATCAGCGTGTTCGAGGCGATCAATATGGCCGTCGCCTCGATGTGCGATTACCGCGAACCTGCCCGCATCGACGCGCCTGCCACCCCCGAACGCGTGCTGATGGCCGTGGACCGCCTGCGCGGATGATCCGCGTTCGCGTCATATCCGCCCGTGGGTCCACCCCGCGCGATGTCGGGGCCGAGATGTTCGTCGGCCCCGATGCCGTGCAGGGCACGATTGGCGGCGGGCAGCTGGAATATATGGCGATCGACCGCGCGCGGGTCATGCTGGCGCAGGGCTTGGCGCTGGACCGGATGGATGTGCCGTTGGGACCTGAAATCGGCCAGTGCTGCGGCGGGCGGGTTGCGCTGGAACTGGACCGCCTTGGGCCAACGACGCAGGATCACCCCGACGCGCTGATCTTTGGCGCAGGCCATGTCGGGCGGGCGCTGGCATTGGCGCTGCAACCGCTGCCGGTGAATGCGAGTTTGATCGATCAGCGACCCGAGGAACTGGCGCTGGCCGCCAAGGGTGTCACCACCCATCTGACCCCGCTGCCCGAAGCGATGATCCGCGATGCCCGCGCAGGTACGGCGGTTGTCATCCTGACCCATGACCACGCGCTGGATTTCCTGCTGGCGACCGAGGCTTTGTCGCGCCCCGACCTGTCCTATGTCGGGATGATCGGCAGTGCGACCAAGCGCGCGCAGTTTCGTCGGTTCGCCAAGGGTATCGATACCTCGCGGCTGGTATGTCCCATCGGTGCGGGCCTGTCCCATGACAAGCGCCCCGAAGTCATCGCCGCCTTCACCGCCGCCGAACTGATCGGACGGCTGACCTCAGTCACTTTGCCAAGAAAAGACATATGCAACACCTGATCCGAGGCCGCGTTCTGGATTTTCACGCCGATCCGGCGGAATCCGACGACAACCACCGCTTTTGGGAAGACGGCGCGATTGTCGTTCAGGACGGCAAGATCATGGCTGTTGGGGATTATGCCGATCTGGCGCGTCCCGACCTGCCCGAAACCGACCACCGTCCGAACCTGATCCTGCCCGGTTTCATCGATCCGCATCTGCATTTCCCGCAGGTGCAGGTCATCGCCAGTTGGGGCGCGCAGCTGCTGGACTGGCTGAACACCTATACCTTCCCCGAGGAGGCGCGCTTTGCCGACCCCGATCACGCCACGCGCATGGCGGGTCTGTTTCTGGACCAGCTGACCGCGCATGGCACCACATCGGCGGTGGCCTTCTGTTCGGTGCATAAGACCAGCGCCGATGCCCTGTTCGCTGCCGCCCATGATCGCAATATGGCGATGGTTGCGGGCAAGGTGATGATGGACCGCAATGCGCCTGATGCGGTGCTGGACACGCCCCAGCAGGGCTATGACGACAGCAAGGCGCTGATCGGCGACTGGCATGGCAAGGGGCGGCAACGCTATGCCATCACGCCGCGCTTTGCGATCACCTCGACCCCTAAACAATTGGCAGCGACCGGCCAGTTGGCGCAAGAACACCCCGATTGCCACATCCAGACCCATCTGTCCGAGAATAGGGACGAGATCGATTTCACCTTAAGTCTGTATCCCAAGGCGCGGGATTATCTGGATATATACGAACAGAACGGTCTGCTGTCGGACAAGCTGCTGTTGGGCCATTCAATCCATCTTGAACCGCGTGAAATTGCGCGGATGGCCGAAACCGGCAGCCGCGCGGTCTTCTGTCCGACCTCGAACCTGTTCCTTGGATCGGGGCTGTTTGACGAGGCGGGCTTGCGGCAGGCCGGCATCGTCAGCGGGATTGCCAGCGATATTGGCGGTGGCACCAGCTATTCGATGCTTCAGACGTTGAACGAGGGGTATAAGGTTCTGCAGATGCGCGGGCAAAAGCTGCATCCGCTGACAGCCTTCCATTGGGCAACACGCGGCAATGCGGTTGCTTTAAGAATGCAGGACAGTATCGGCACTTTGGCGGTCGGGTCGGATGCCGATCTGGTGGTGCTTGATGCCCGCGCGACCAGCGCGATGGAATTGCGGATGGAGCGTGCCGAAACCTTGGCCGAGGAATTGTTCATCCTGCAGATCATGGGCGATGACCGCGCTGTCGCGCAGACCTATGTCGCCGGACGTCCTTGCAAGTCAGCGTAAAGGCGCTAGGGCGCGGTTTTCAGCCCTGATGCGGACATACAGCATCAGGGCATTCAGCACCGTGAACAGCGCGGCCACCCAGACTAGCCCCAACACCATTGGCGCGACGATAATCTCGGCCACGACAAGGGTGTAATTGGGGTGGCGCAGAAAGCGGAACGGCCCGCGTCGCACCAAGGGTTCGGGCAGGATGATGATCCGCGTGGTCCAGCGCGGCCCCAGTGTCCCCAAAATCCAGACACGCAGGAGTTGCAGGATGCCAAACAGTGCCAACCAGCCGTAATGAACCGGTTGATCATAGCCCCAGCCAATCAGAAAGATAAGCCACAGGGCATGCATGCCGACCATAAGCGGATAGTGAACCGCACCAATCTCATACGCGCCTTTGGTCAGCAAGCGGCGGGTGTTGATCCGTGCAATGACCAGTTCGGCCAGTCGTTGCAGCAGGACAAAGCCCAGAAACAGGATCGTTGCGGTCTGCATCAGGCAGCGCCCGAGACTTGGAAGGGCAGGAATGATCCGGTGAACCCCGGCCCAAGGGCGCAGGCCATCATCTGGCCGGTGGTTCCTGCCGCCAAAACCGATTTCATCACGAACATCACCGTCGGCGCAGACATATTGCCGGTGTCGCGCAGAACGTCGCGTTCGGCGTCCAGAATGCCGGATGGCAGGTCCAGCGCGGTCTCTATCGCCTCGACGACTTTGGCACCGCCGGGATGGCAGACATAGCGGTCGATCTGGTCGTGGCGCAATGATGATGCAGCCAGCGCTTGCCCCGCAGCATCTGCGAAATTTTCGGTCACAAAGGTGGGGATTGACCGGTCGAAGACCACGCCAAGGCCGGTTTCATCCACATCCCAGCCCATGATCTGCAAGGTATCGGGCCAGATTTTCTGATAACCCTTGCCTAGCTGCACAAAGGGGCCTGTGGCCGGATGATCCGCACTGATACATGCCGCGGCCGAGCCGTCACCGAATAGCACCGTCGCGATGATATCGGCCTTTTGCAGGCGGTCTGTGCGGAAGGAGAGGGAACAGGCCTCGATCACGACCAGCAGCACTTTTGGCGCGTCCTGTCCGCCCGCAATGGTTCGGGCGATCGACAGGCCCGACACACCGCCCGCACAGCCAAGGCCGAAGACAGGCACGCGCAGGATATCATCGCGAAAACCCATATCCGTAAAGACCCGTGCCTCGATCGTCGGCGTGGCGATACCGGTCGAGGAGACGGTGACGACGCAATCGACCTGATCGGCAGTCCAGCCCGCGTCGGCCAATGCGGCCGTCGCCGCGCGCAGGAACATATCCGAAGCCCCTGCCAGATAGGCATCATTGCGGTCCTTCCAGCCGTGATCCTGCGAAAACCAGTCTATCGGCATTACCGAATATCGCTGATTGATGCCGGATGTCTGGAAGGTCTTGGAAAGACGGTCGAACTGCGGATAGCGGTCCCCGAAAATCATCGCGGCACGGGCGGCGACGTCGTTCTGGTCAAGGCAATGGGGCGGCAGGGCGGTGGAAAGGCTGTGCAGGAAAACAGGCATCAATGATCCTTTCGCGCCACGGCGAAATGTTGTGATGAAATGCGGGGGTAATATCGACCCTTGGCGATAACCCCCCGTTATCGTCACGGGTTCCTTCACGTCCTGAAGTCTGCGGGGCGGATACCGTGACGGGTCAGCTTGTCATAGAAGGTCTTGCGCGGCAGCCCGAGGCGGGACATCGCCTCGGTCGCGTGGCCTTGGCATTCGCGCAGGGCATCGCGGATCAGCTCTGCCTCATAAGCCGCAACCATATCGGGCAGGGGCGGGCGGTCTTGGGGTTCCTGCGTGGTATTGGGGGTCAGGCCAAGGATGTGATGTTCGGCAAATGCTTGCAATTCACGCAGGTTGCCCGGCCACGGATGGGCTGACAGGCGGGCCATGACCAGATCGGTCAAGGGCGGCACGCCGCGCGACAGACGGTCGGCGGCAGTTTGCAGAAAGCTGCGGAACAGCGCGGGGATGTCCTGCATACGCTCTGACAGGGGCGGCACCCTCAGGACGGCGCGTGACAGGCGATAATACAGCCCCTGATGGAATGCCGCAGGATCATCATGATTTGCCGTTGCAATGATCTGGATGTCCAGCGGACGGGGCGCTGCGGTGCCTGCGGGCCAGTATTCGCCAGCCTCGATCAGGTTCAGAAGGCGGATTTGGGCGGCTTGGGGCAAGACGGTGACATCCTCAAGACACAGGATACCGCGATGCGCCTTTTCCAGCAGACCTGCGCTGCGGGGGTGGCGGGCGCCAAGGGCGGGCTGTTGCCCCAGCAGCATCGCCTCTAGCCCCGTGTCGGTGGTATTGGTGCAATCCAGCGTGACAAAGGCCTTGCTGCGGCGCGGACCCTGCCGGTGGATGGCGCGGGCAACCAGCGATTTCCCCGCACCACTTGGCCCAATAATCAGGGCATCGCTTTGCGCCTCGGACACGCGGGTCAGGGCGTCGCGCAGATGCACCATTGCCGGACTGTCCCCCATCAGCTGTGGATGCGCCAGCGCCGCATCATCGCCCACCTGCCGCAGGCGGCGGTTTTCCAGCACCAAGGCGCGTGTGGCCAATGCCCGTCGCAGGGATGCAGTCAGCACATCGCCGGCAATCGGCTTGGTTAGAAAGTCGTAGGCCCCCGCATGCAGTGCAGAGACCGCCATATCCACATCAGCGTGCCCTGTCAGCAGGATCACCGGCAGATCGGGATCCATGGCGTGTATGTGACGAAACAACTGGATGCCATCCATTCCGGGCATCCGCACATCGGTCAGCACAATACCGCGATAGTCGCGGTCCAGACCTGTCAGGGCGGATCTGGCGTCGGGAAAATCCTCGATCTCGATTCCTGCGATGTCCAGCATCTGGCGCTGGGCCATGCGCAGGTCGTCATCATCGTCGATAAGGCGGACGCGAAGGGAATTGGTCATAAGGCCCTCGGGATGGTCAGGCGGAAGGACGCGCCTTGGTTGGGTTCAGGTGGCAACAGGTCCAGTTCACCCCCGAAGTCGCGGGCAATATCACGCGAAATTACAAGCCCAAGCCCCATCCCCTGCGGTTTGTCGGTGGCAAAGGGGGTGAATATCTGCGTGGCCATATCGGGTGCGATGCCGGGGCCGTTGTCTGTAATGGTCAGGGTGACATCCTGCGCCGTCTGATCAACCCGCAGGCGGATCCACGGATCGGGGTGGCCTTCCTGTGCATCATGGGCATTGGTCAGCAGGTTGACCAATATCTGTTCCAGCCTGACGGATTCCGCCCGCACACATAGATTAGGTGGCAGCCGGGGCAGGTTGAACCGCATGGCGCTGGCACGGCGGCGGCTGGCCGTCAGCATCAGGGATGCCTGTATCGACTGATCCAGCGGCACAGCCTGCACCGCCCCGGTTGCCTTGCGTGAAAAGCTGCGCAGGCGCTGGGTGATGGTGGCGATACGGTCGGTCATGGCAACGATGCGGGACAGGTTGTCACGCGCGGGTTGGGGCGGCAGCAGATGGGTTCCGTTTTCCGCCAGCAGGCGGATGGTGGCCAAAGGCTGGTTCAGCTCGTGCGCGACGCCGGCGGTGATCTGGCCAAGGGTGGCCAGCTTGTTGGCCTGCACAAGGTCCGACTGCAAACGGATCAGGCGCTGTTCGGCGGTCTGGCGTTCGCGCATCTCGTCTGACAGATCGCGTGTGCGGGCGGCCACCGCGCGTTCCAGATCATCACGATAGGCGGCTTGGGCGCGGGCGATGCGGGCGGCGCGGCGCAAACGTGCCGTTACCAGCGCGGTCGCAATGCCGCCCAGCAGAACCACCAGAAAGGCGGTGCCTGCCGCCAGTCCTGCCAGCCGCTGCGCGCCGCTGTGGGGCGTCCGGACCACCAGCGTCCAGTCGCTGCGGCGAAGTGCGGCCTTGGTTGTCAGAAAACCCGATTGCTGCGGCAGCGGCTTAAACCGCAACGTGGGGGTGCTGGATATGACCACTGTCCCTTCGGCATCCAGAACATGGGTGTGGTCAGGGTCACGGGCCCATGCGGACTCTAGCGTGTCGAATTCGATCTTGACGACAATAACGCCGATCGGACGGCCATTGTCGCGGATGTCATGCGCCAGATAGAGGCCCGGTCGCCGGCTGACAGTGCCAAGGGCATATTCCTGACCTGTGCCATATTGCATCGCCTGCCGGAAATAGTCGCGGAACGCGTAGTCATAGCCCAGAAAGCTGGTCGGTTGGTCCCAGTTCGATGCAGCCACCGCGCGCCCTTGGGCATTAATCAGATAGACGACGCTGCTTTGGGTTTCTTCACGCAGCAAATCCAGTTTCGCCGATACGGCGTCATCGGCGGGGGTAACGTCGCGCAGGGTGGCGATCACCTGCTGGTCCACCGACAGGACAACCGCCACCGCGCGCTGGCGGTCAAGAATGCTGTCCAGTGCCAAGGCCCGGGTCTGCGCGCTGGCCATCGCCGCATCGTTCAACCGTGTCAGGGACGCGTCATAGGTGATACGTCCGACAATCAGTGGAACCGCGACCAATGACACGACCAGCAGCGCCACCCACAAACCCTTTCTGTGCAAAGGCTGATGCGAATCGTCCGGCTGTTGCATGGGGTCTGGCGCTTTCACGGGCTGTGTTTCGTTTTCCACACTAACAGTTCCGAACTGTGCGGGAAACCGCACATTCAGTCATGCGTCTGGTCTGCAAAAATATGTAAATTCAGATGGTTGTCCTAAATGCTGTCATCGCTTCGATGTGTTGTCAGAATGCCTATGCTGCGCGTCACATGACGACATATGCAGGTTGGAGGAGACCACATGCAGTTGGATCACACCGCGCAGCCCCATGCGCAGGGGTCAAAACCCGTTTACGCCCATCTCTATTTTCAGGTCATTTTCGCCATTATCTGCGGTGCGCTGATCGGGCATTTCTATCCCCAGACGGGCGAGGCGTTGAAGCCGCTTGGTGACGGCTTCATCAAACTGGTCAAGATGATCATCGCGCCGGTCATCTTCCTGACCATCGTGACCGGACTGGCCGGAATGGGCACACTGCGCGGCGTGGGGTCGGTTGTGGGCAAGGCTTTTGCCTATTTCCTGACGTTTTCAACGCTGGCGCTGGTTGTCGGGTTGATCGTGGCGAATGTTGTCCAGCCGGGCCGCGGGATGAACATCGACCCGACGACGCTGGATGCCAGCACGGTCACCGGATATGCCGAAAAAGCGCATGAGACGTCGCTGGTCGGCTTTGTCATGGATATCATCCCGACGACGCTGGTGTCGGCCTTTGTCGAGGGCAACATCCTTCAGGTGCTGTTCGTGGCAATCCTGTTCGGTATTTCGATGATCCTGATCGGTGATAAGGCAAAGCCGGTTCTTGCGGTCTTTGAAAGCGCCAGCCATGCGATTTTCCGTGTGGTCGACATCCTGATGAAGGCAGCACCCATCGGTGCCTTTGGCGCATTCGCCTTTACCATCGGCAAATATGGCATCAGCGCAGTTGCCAATCTGGCGGCACTGGTGGGGACGTTCTATCTGACCTCGGCCATTTTCATTATCGTGATTTTGGGGACCGTCTGCATGGTCAACGGATTCTCGATCTTCCGGCTGATCAGCTATCTGCGGACGGAAATTCTGCTGGTTCTGGGCACCTCGTCGTCGGAATCCGCCCTGCCGTCGCTGATGGAGAAGATGGAGAAGGCCGGTTGCGCCCGTCCCGTCGTGGGGCTGGTTGTGCCGACGGGGTATTCTTTCAATCTGGATGGCACCAATATCTATATGACGCTGGCGGCGCTGTTTATCGCGCAGGCAACCAATACCGACCTGTCGCTGCAACAGCAGGTGCTTTTACTGCTGGTGGCAATGCTGTCGTCCAAAGGTGCTGCGGGTGTGACGGGCGCGGGCTTTATCACGCTGGCCGCGACGCTGTCGGTTGTGCCGACGGTGCCGGTTGCGGGTATGGCGCTGATCCTTGGCGTAGACCGCTTCATGTCCGAATGCCGGTCGATCACCAATTTCATCGGCAACGCCGTGGCAACGGTTGTTGTCAGCCGGTGGGAAGGGGCTTTGGACCGAGACGCGCTGAATGCCGCACTTAGCGGTCGTGACAGGGGGCAAGTTGCGCCTGTTGCCGGTGTCCCGATGGCACCTGCCGGTTTGCAGGTCGGTGAAAGCAGCGCCGACTGAAACGGACAAAAAGGGGGCTGCGGTATGTCGCAGCCCCCTTTTCTATTCTATTCTTCGGCAATCGCCTTATCGGTCAACATGTTCAACGCATTCGACAGTTTATCCAATGCCTCGGTGGCGTCAGACAGGTCATAGCGTTCGGACAATGTTTCGGCTGACAGATAGCCAAGCTGTGTGCCATCGGCATCTTCCCAGATCAACACGCGGGCTGGCAGATCCATCGCGGATTTCGGATCGGCCTGCATCAGCGGCGTACCCAAGGCGGGGTTGCCAAAGATAAAGACAGTCGCCGGCTGCATTTCAAGTCCCGCATCTGTTGCGGACTGCTGGTGATCGACGCGGGCGACCAATGCGGCAGGGCTTCCCTCGATCACGCCTTCCAGACGGTCGGCGGTTTCCTGAACGTCATAGGGGCTGTGCTTGACGACCCATTCATCAGCCTGTGCGGTGGTTGCGGCCACCATCATGGCCGCCGCCGACATCATACAGCGCATCGGGGTCAACTGCATTATGCGGTCCCCCGGATCGGATAATCACGGCTAAGGATAAAGCCAAGACCGGTTAGCAGGTCATCCAGTGTGGGACGGGCGAAAGGAACGTTCTGCAGATAGAAGGCGAACAGGCGACCATCGGGCAGAACCAGCGCAATACCGGGTTCGGCAAACAGGGCAGGTTCGGCATCCTTCGATTTGGCGGACATATATAGACCCCATTCGCGGGCCGATGCTTCGCTCAGGTCATGGCCAATCGGCAGATTGCCGAATTTCCATTCTTCTTTCTGGCGACCATAGCGTTCTTCGTCGTCCATCGAGATGGCGGCAACCTCGACGCCCAGTTCCTTGAAATCATCCTGACGGCCTGCAAGTTCTTCGATCTGCTTATGGCACAGCGGGCAATGTACGCCACGGTAAAAGAAGATCGCCGTCATACGGGTATCGCCCGAAGTCGGAAGCGCAAAGGCATTGCCTTCGTCATTTTTGGCTTCGATCATCGGAACAAGTTGTCCGGGCATCAGCGTGCTATGACGGGTCATAAAGATCCTTTCAGGTTTCATTCAGTTGTATCGGTAACGTGGTTTGTCCATGCAGGTTTCGCAACCTTGATAACGTCGGTTCACGTTTCTGGGATGGTGCGTGCGTGTCAGCGTAATACAGCGCACAAACAATGCTGTGAATCGCGGGCTATGTTAACCATTTGTTCTTGCAGAGCAGCAAAGTTTTTTCTAATTCCACTCAAACCCCTATCGCCGGTTCCTGATACGTTCAAAGGCCGGTGGATAAAGGGAACAAGAAGACCCCCTGCGCGGGGGCGGAAGTGAAGGAAGCGGTCCTTGGCGATCAGAGGAAAAAAACTGAGGACGGTTCGTGGAAACTTCGATCTGTCCCGAACCGTAGTGGTCGGATCGCCGGCAAATCCCAATATCGTCTATGGCTATCGCTTTCCCAGCCACCCGCGCCGCATCAAGATCGGCTATTCCAGCCGCGGTTTGTCGCGTGTGGCAGAACAGGCAACCGCCTTTCCCGAAAAGCCCATCATCGAATTTGTCATCCATGACCGCCGCGCCCGCGCTATCGAAGGGGCGTTCCACCGCGCTTTGCGGGGACAACAGGCCGATACGATCGGCACGGAATGGTTCGATGCCTCTTGGGGGGATGTTCTGGCTGTCTCTCCGGCGCTGCGGAAAGCCAGCCTTGCCTATAGCATCGTGCTTGGCTGCAAGGTCGTGCTGTCAGGATTGCTAGGGATTGCGGGGCTGCTGGTCTATCCTGTTCTGCTGGCACTGATCGCAGCCATGCTGGCGGGGGCCGAGATCGGGCCGGTTTGGGACAACGGGCAGCGCTATCTTGGCGGTCTGGTCACCCGTGCGCCCTCGGCCAGCCTTGAAATGGCGCGCCACATGATCCGGCTGGCGGTCATGCGTGATGTGCCGGGTGTCATCCATGTGGTGGCACTGTTGCCGGTCCCTGCATTGATGTGGTGTCCGTTCGTAAGGTTGCGCGCGCAGGCGTTCTGACAAATAACGCGCCGTCCATCGTGATTTGCAGCTTTTCCGCGATTGAGCGCATGGTGACGCCCGTGATAAGCGGGACGACGTCCAGATCGGGCAAGCTGCAAGGGGGACAACTTATGTGCAACGGATTTTCGACCATCGGACCTATGCTATGACCCCCGCCGCCCGCGTTTCTGCGGCCATTTCGGTCTTGGATCAGGTTCTGTCGGGCATGCCTGCCGAACAGGCGCTGTTGCGCTGGTCGCGTGGCAGCCGTTTTGCGGGGTCCGGTGATCGCGCTGCCGTTCGTGATCTGGTTTTTGGTGCATTGCGCCAGCGCGACAGTCTGGCAGCCATCGGCGGATCGCTTGACGGGCGCGGGCTGATGATCGGTCATGCACGCCAGACGCAGCAGCCCTTGGGCAGCATTTTTTCCGGCGAAGGCCACGCCCCTCAACCGCTAAGCGCGGATGAGGCGGCTGTCACGCCCCCTGCCGATTTGCCGGACGATCTGCCCGATTGGGTCAGGCCGCAATGGGAAGCTTCGCTTGGGGATAATGCGCGGGCGGTGGCTGCAGCAATGGCGGATCGCGCGCCTGTCTGGCTGCGGGTCAATCTGGCATTGACCGATCCGGTCAAAGCCGCGCAGTCGCTGGCCGATGAAGGTATTCTGACCGAAGCCTTTGCCGATCTGCCATCGGCCCTGCGGGTTACGCAGAACGAACGACTGGTCGGGCGTTCGGCGGCCTATCGCGACGGTCTGGTCGAATTGCAGGATCTGTCACCCCAGCTGGCCTGTGCGTCGCTGCCCCTGCGGGCCGATGATCGCGTGCTGGATTATTGCGCGGGCGGCGGTGGTAAAACACTGGCGCTGGCCGCGCGCCAGCCCAAGGCGCGCTTTGTGGCCCATGACGCCTTGCCCGCCCGTATGGGGGATCTGCCGGAACGGGCCGAACGTTCGGGCGCACCGGTGCGTATAGTCCGCAAGCCGGAAGGGACCTTCGATCTGGTCGTGGCCGATGTGCCCTGTTCGGGCACTGGCACATGGCGCCGCACCCCTGATGCCAAATGGCGGCTGACACCGGAACAGCTGACCCGCCTGACCGAGGTTCAGGCCGAGATCATAGATCAGGTCGCCCGCCTGATCCGCGTCGGCGGGCATCTTGCCTATATGACCTGTTCGGTTCTGGATTCCGAGAATGCCGCGCAGGTCGCAGGCTTTCTGGAACGTCACCCCGGGTTTTCACTGGAAACGGACCAGTCGTGGACGCCACTGACGGCAGGGGACGGCTTTTATATGGCCGTTTTGGTGCGCAACGCCTGATGGCGCGGCAGCGCATCAAGGTTAACGCTCTTTTAAGGAAGGGTCGGATAGCAAGGGGATCGTCGCAGGGCAAAAGGACGATTCGGATGCTGCAGCTTGATGAAAAAGCGGGAATGCCCAAGGGCGCGCTTGCCGCACTGCCATTGCTTTTGACGCCGGTGGTTGCAGGGGCAGGGGTTCTGGCCGTTGCACCGGGCGCAGCCACCGGCTTGACGGCAGTGGCTGTCGGGACAGTCTCGGTCGCGTGGTATCTGCTGGGCGGGGCGGTGTCGTTGTCGCATCTGTCGCGTGGACTTGCTGCCCGCCGTGCCATGTCCGCCATCAAGGGTGAGGTTTCTGCCGCGCCTGAACCTGTCTGGCTGTGTGACAGCGACGGATTGGTCTTGTTCCAGAACCCCGCAGCGCATCACCGGTTCGAAGATATGACAGGCCGCAGCATCCTGTCGCTGATGGCGCGCCTGCGCGCCGATGCCCATGGGCAGTTGGCTGATATGACATCGCGTGCCATGCGGCTTGGCAATGCGGAAATGACGCTTGCAGATAACGATGTCCTGACGCTGAGCTGTCTGCCCGATGCACCCTTGCAGATCTGGTCCTATCGTCAGGCGGGCTATGCCGACACGGTACTGGCTGCACCCTATGATGAGGATGATGTTGATGATTTCGATGCCATCCCCGTGGCTTTGCTGCGGATCGAAACGGATGGCACCATCTGTCGTGCCAATATATTTGCCCGCAACCTGCTGGACGGTATGCTGACCGGCACCGGTGACCAGAATCTGGCTGAATTGCTGGATGGACCGGGGCGGCCCTTGCTGGATTGGCTGGCCGATATGTGCGCCGGGCGCGCCGTAAACCAGACCGAGATGCTGCGCCTGCGCCACCGCGACAGCCGAACGGGTGATATGCGCGACCGGCATTTTCAGGTCGGCCTTGCCCGCGACCCCCTTGATCCGGCCCGTATGATTGCTGTGCTGAACGACGCCAGCGCCCTTAAAACACTCGAGGCGCAATTTGCCCAAAGCCAGAAGATGCAGGCCATCGGACAATTGGCTGGCGGTGTCGCACATGATTTCAACAATCTGCTGACGGCGATCAGCGGGCATTGCGACCTGCTGATGCTGCGTCATGATAAGGGTGATCCCGATTTTGCCGATCTGGACCAGATCAGCCAGAACTCGAACAGGGCCGCGGCGCTGGTCAGCCAGTTGCTGGCGTTTTCACGCAAGCAGACGCTGAAAATGCAGACGCTGGATTTGCGTGACACATTGGCCGATCTGACGCATCTGCTGAACCGTCTGGTGGGGGAACGCGTCGGGTTGACCATCACCCATGATCCGGCATTGGCCGCCATGCGCGGGGACAAGCGGCAGCTGGAACAGGTGATCATGAATCTGGTGGTCAATGCCCGCGACGCCATGCCTGACGGCGGTGATATTACCGTCAGAACCCGCAATATCCGTCTGGCCGCGCCGGAAAACCGCGACAGTGTGACGCTGGCGCAGGGCGATTATGTTGCGATCAGTGTCAGCGACACAGGCTCGGGCATTGCGCCCGATCATCTGGGGAAAATCTTCGATCCGTTTTTCACCACCAAGCGTGCGGGCGAAGGAACGGGGCTGGGGCTGTCAACTGCCTATGGTATCGTCAAACAGACAGGCGGTTATATCTTCTGCGACAGCGAATTGGGGCGGGGCACGACATTCTCGATCTACTTCCCGGCCCATGCCATCACCGATATTGCGGCGAAGCCAGCCGCAGCCGTTGCGCCCGTCAAGCAATTCGTTCGCGGCAAAGTCCTATTGGTGGAAGACGAGGCACCGGTCCGTGCCTTTGCCGCCCGCGCGCTGAAACTGAAAGGCTTCGAGGTGGCCGAGGCGGCCTCGGGCGAGGCGGCGTTGGAAATACTGGAAAAGGGTGACCAGCAGATCGATATCTTCGTGACCGATGTCGTGATGCCGGGTTTGGACGGGCCGTCATGGGTGCGCGAAGGCCGCAAGCTAATGCCACAAGCCAAAGTCATCTTCATGTCCGGCTATACCGAGGATATTTTCGTGGATGGTCAGGTGCCTGTGCCCGACGCGGCCTTCCTTGCCAAGCCCTTCACCCTTAGCGAGTTGACCGAGCTGGTCCACCGGCAGCTGACGCGCCCCGATCAGGACGCGCCGCAAAGTTAGGGCAGGTCACAACGTATCGTATAGATCCAGATCGTTGGTCATGGCTTGCCGCAACTGGCGTTCGGATTGTGCATCCAGATGGACATCGACACTTGGTGGCACGTTGATGCGCGGCAGCTCGATCGCGCAATCCAGCCGGTTTTCAAGGAAATCGACGAAATCCTGAATACGCTCGTATTGGAACATGCAATCGACAGTACGCATGCGGTGGGTCAGGAAATCCGACTGGCTGGAAATGCCCAGCATCGGGCTGCCACCTTCCTGTGCGTATTCGGTGGCAAATTCCGAAAACGACATTCCGGCCATAGCGTGATGGGGATCTTCGTGATCATCACGCAATTTGAACCGATACCAGCTGCGCAGCCAGTCCACAGGTTCGCGCATCAGGGCGACTGTGGTGAAACGTTCGCCTGTCTGCGCCTCGAGCCACGGGCCAAGATGCTTGTTATAAGTACCGATATCGGTGTGTTTCAGCTGTGCAGGCCGCTGCAATGCCGCCGACGCCAAGGATTCAAGCGCCATTTCGACCGCACTAGAGCCTGTTTTGGGGTTCGCCAGAAAAACCAGCCGTTGGTCCCAGAATATCAGCATTCGCAGTCGCTCCGATCATATGGTTTGCTGCAATCGTGCCGTGGATACCGATACCGCCGCTTGGTGTAAACGCTTTGTTAACTGCTGCCGGATGATGATGCGGATAACGAATCGTTAATTAACCATGATGACCTTGAAAACCCGATGGGAATGGCGCATCTATGTGCGAACAGGACGTGAACATCCAGCCGGTTGAAGTGATTGCCCCGTCCGGTGGGCTGTGAAATAACGATGGGAATGACATGGCACAGGCGAGCATCTTCGACATGACCGACAAACGCACAGCAGATAAGCAAAAGGCTTTGGACAGCGCTTTGGCCCAGATCGAACGCCAGTTCGGTAAAGGGTCGATCATGAAGCTGGGCAAAGACAGCCCCGTGGCCGAGATCGAGGCGACCTCCACCGGTTCGCTTGGTCTGGACATCGCGCTTGGAATCGGTGGCCTGCCCAAAGGCCGCATCATCGAGATTTTCGGGCCGGAAAGCTCGGGGAAAACCACGCTAACGCTGCATGTCGTTGCCGAGGAACAGAAAAAAGGCGGCGTTTGCGCGTTTGTCGATGCCGAACATGCGCTTGACCCGCTTTACGCCAAGAAACTGGGCGTTAACTTGGACGAACTGCTGATCAGCCAGCCCGATACTGGCGAACAGGCGTTGGAAATTGTCGATACGCTGGTGCGGTCGGGCGCGGTCAATCTGGTTGTGGTCGACTCGGTTGCGGCCTTGACGCCGAAATCGGAAATCGAAGGCGATATGGGCGATATGCAGATGGGCAGTCAGGCCCGTTTGATGAGCCAGGCCATGCGTAAGTTGACCGCAAGCATCGGTCGCAGCAACTGCATGGTGATCTTCATCAACCAGATCCGCATGAAGATCGGCGTCATGTTCGGCAACCCCGAAACCACGACGGGCGGCAATGCGCTGAAATTCTATGCTTCGGTCCGTCTGGATATTCGTCGTATCGGCTCGGTCAAGGATCGGGATGAGGTTGTCGGCAACTCGACCCGCGTCAAAGTGGTCAAGAACAAGGTCGCACCACCTTTCCGTCAGGTCGAATTCGACATCATGTACGGCGAAGGTATCAGCAAGGTTGGCGAATTGATCGACCTTGGGGTGAAGGCCGGTGTCGTCGAAAAATCGGGCGCATGGTATTCCTATGGGGATGAACGCATCGGACAGGGTCGTGAAAACGCCAAGCAGTTCATGCGCGACCGTCCTGAAGTTGCCCATGCGATCGAGGATAAGATCCGCGCCAGCCACGGATTGGAGTTCGGTTCTGACGAAGGCGGCGACAATGATTCCCTGACCGAGGATTGATCGCAATTCTTCTTGGAGATGGAAATACAGCGCGCAGGGGCCATACCCCTGCGCGCTTCTTTATGTGCCGGACCTGCGATTGCTGGACAGGGATGCAGGCGGGCGATAGATAAACGTCAAGCCCGGCTTGACCGGAGACAGCAGAACATATTCGCGATGAAGGCCCGTCATGCCCAGTATGAACGACATCCGCTCTACCTTCCTTGGCTATTTCGAAAAGAATGGCCACCGTGTGGTGGACAGCAGCCCCCTTGTGCCGCGCAATGACCCGACCCTGATGTTCGCCAATTCGGGCATGGTGCAGTTCAAGAACTTGTTCACCGGTCTGGAAACGCGCGATTACAGCCGCGCCACGACTGCGCAGAAATGCGTGCGGGCAGGCGGCAAGCACAACGATCTGGACAATGTCGGCTATACCGCGCGCCACCATACGTTCTTTGAAATGCTGGGCAACTTCAGCTTTGGCGATTATTTCAAGACCGAAGCGATCCCCTATGCCTGGGAATTGCTGACCAAGGAATTCGACATCCCCAAGGACAAGCTGCTTGTTACTGTTTACCACAACGATGACGAAGCTGCCGATCTGTGGAAGAAAGTCGCCGGCCTGACCGATGACCGCATCATCCGCATCGCCACCAGCGACAACTTCTGGCAGATGGGGCCGACCGGTCCCTGTGGGCCGTGTTCGGAAATCTTCTTCGACCATGGCGACAAGATCTGGGGTGGCCCTCCGGGCAGCAAAGATGAGGACGGCGACCGCTTCATCGAAATCTGGAACATCGTTTTCATGCAGAACGAACAGTTTGAGGATGGCTCGATGCGGGCGCTGGACATGCAGTCGATCGACACAGGCATGGGGCTGGAACGCATCACGGCGCTGCTGCAGGGCAAGCACGACAACTATGACACCGACCTGATGCGTAGCCTGATCGAGGCCAGCGCAAATGTCACCAGCGCCGACCCGGACGGTCCGGGCAAGGTCCATCACCGTGTGATCGCTGACCATTTGCGCTCGTCCAGTTTCCTGCTGGCCGATGGCGTCATGCCCAGCAACGAAGGTCGTGGCTATGTCCTGCGCCGCATTATGCGACGCGCGATGCGCCACGCCCATATGCTGGGCGCGCAGGATCCGGTCATGCATAAACTGGTGCCGGAACTGGTTCGCCAGATGGGCGCGGCCTATCCCGAACTGACCCGCGCGCAGCCGATGATCGAGGAAACTTTGCGTTCCGAGGAAACCCGTTTCCGCCAGACGCTGGATCGCGGTCTGCGTCTGCTGGATGACGAACTCTCCAAGCTGCCCGAAGGCGCGAACCTGCCCGGTGAGGCGGCGTTCAAACTGTATGACACCTTCGGCTTCCCGTTGGACCTGACGCAGGATGCCCTGCGCGAAAAGGGCCGTGCGGTGGAAACCGAGGGTTTTGACAGCGCGATGGCCGAACAAAAGCGCATGGCACGTGCCGCATGGTCCGGTTCGGGCGAGGCTGCTGACGCCACCATCTGGTATGAACTGGCTGAAAAGCACGGAATTACCGAATTTCTGGGCTATGACACCGAAACCGCCGAAGGTCAGATCCTTGCCTTGGTGGCCGATGGTGCGGACGCCGCTGATGCCGCCGAAGGCAGCAAGATCAGCATCGTGGTGAACCAGTCGCCGTTCTATGCTGAAAGCGGTGGTCAGGTCGGCGATAGCGGTCTGATCAAGACCGATACCGGTGCCGCGCGTGTGACCGATACCAAAAAGGTCGCCGGTGTCTTTATCCATATGGCCGAAGTCACCATGGGCACGATCAGCCGCGGTCAGGGCGCGACCTTGACAGTGGATCATGACCGTCGCGGGGCGATCCGGTCCAACCACTCGGCCACGCACCTGCTGCACGAGGCGCTACGCCGCGCGCTTGGCGACCATGTGTCCCAGCGGGGCAGCCTGAATGCGTCGGATCGCCTGCGGTTCGATTTCAGCCATAACCACGCCGTCAGTGCCGAAGAAATGGCGCAGGTCGAGGCCGAGGTGAATGACTTCATTCGCCAGAACAGCGCCGTCGTGACCCGTATTATGACACCGGACAATGCACGCGGTATTGGCGCGCAGGCGCTGTTTGGCGAGAAATACGGCGATGAGGTGCGCGTCGTTTCGATGGGCCAGCACGATGGCAGCGGCAAAGGTGCCGACGGCCAGACCTATTCGCTGGAACTGTGCGGCGGCACCCATGTGGACCGCACGGGTGACATCGGGGCGTTCGCGCTGCTGGGCGACAGTGCCTCCAGCGCAGGGGTGCGGCGGATCGAGGCGTTGACCGGACAGGCCGCTATGGACCATCTGCGCGACGCAGACCGCAAGCTGATCGAAATTGCAGGCATCCTGAAGGCGCAATCCGCCGAGGTGGTGAACCGCGTCCGCGCGATGGCCGACGAACGCAAGGCCTTGGCCAATGAAGTGGCCCAGCTGAAGCGGCAGCTGGCCATGGGTGGCGGCGGTGCATCCGAGGCGAAAGAGATTGAGGGCATCAAGTTCATCGGTCGCAAGGTCGAAGGCGTCGGTGGCAAGGAACTTGGCGCGCTGGTTGATGACATGAAGGCCCAGCTGGGCAGTGGTGTCGTGCTGGTGCTGGCGGAATCCGATGGCAAGGCCACGGTTGCTGCCGGCGTCACGGGCGATCTGACCGACCGCGTCAGCGCCGTCGCCATCGTGCAGACCGCAACCGCAGCCCTTGGTGGCAAGGGTGGCGGTGGCCGTCCCGACCGTGCCCAGGGCGGTGCGCCCAGCCTTGATGCTGCCGATGCGGCATTCGCCCAAGTCGAACAACTGATCGGGGAAACCGTATGACCGCCCTCTGGATTGCCCATGTGACCGTCACCGACGCCGAGGCTTATGGCCGCTACGCCAAGGAGGCCGGTCCCGCCATCGCGCTTCACGGCGGCGTCTTCCTTGCCCGCGGCGGACGTTACCACCAGCTGGAGGGTAACGACCGTGCCCGCAATGTCGTCGCCCGCTTCCCCAGCCTTGAAGCAGCCGTTGCCTGTTATCATAGCACAGAATACCGAGCGGCGCTGACACATGCCAAAGGCGCAAGCGAACGTGACCTTGTGATCGTGGAAGAAACGCCTGCCCCTGCGGAATAAGGTGAACATGTCATACCTTTGTGCTAGATCTGTCTGAAATTAGTCACAAAGGGGCAGGGGCATGTGTCGTTGGGCGGCCTATATGGGCCAGTCGATCTTTCTGGAAGACATCGTCAGCCTGCCGGACCATTCGTTGATCCGGCAGAGCCAAGGCGCCAAACGCTGCCCCACACCTGTTAACGCCGACGGCTTTGGTATCGCGTGGTATGGTGAACGTGCCGAACCCGGCCTTTACCGCGATGTACTGCCCGCTTGGTCGGACCCGAATCTGCTGAACCTTGTGGGACAGGTGCGGTCGGGGTTGTTCATGGCGCATGTCCGCGCCTCGACCGGGACAGCGACCAGCCGCAACAATTGCCATCCCTTTGCCGTCGGACGCTGGAGCTTTATGCATAACGGCCAGTTTGGCGGTTATGACAATTTCCGCCGCCATGCCGACGCCTTGATCCCTGACAATCTGTATTGCCAACGCAAAGGTGCCACCGACAGCGAGGCTTTGTTCCTGATCGCGCTGGCCCAAGGGCTGGATGGTGACCCCAAAGGCGCGATGCAGCGTGCCATCGGCCTGATGGGGGACCTGGCTGTGGCTAAGGGCGAGGCACCGCATATCCGCGCCGCCTGCGCGATGTCGGACGGACAGCGCCTTTATGCGCTGCGTTACAGCAGCGACGATCAGGCGCCATCGCTGTATCACCGCTGGTCAGCCTCGCGGCAGGGCTGGGCGGTGGTGTCCGAACCGCTGGAAGGCGATCAAACCGATTGGAAAGAGGTGCCACCGGGCAGCTTTTGTGTGTTCGAACGCGATAAGGTCGAAATCACTAGCTTCTGCCCGGAGTTTCTGCAGGCCGCAGCCTGAGGGGTCAGAACTTCGGATCGATCGCGGGTTCCGCCTTGGGCTTCGGTGTCTGCTTTACCTTGGCAACCGCGCGACGGAAGACCAGCACATTGTGATAGACCGTCGTGCGACCGGTCAGGCCGCTGCGTTCTTCCGAAGGCAGAACATCGGCGCGCATATATTCCCAGCCTTGCGCCGCCATGCTGTTCAACTGGGCCGTCAGCGCCAGCGCATAGCGGTCGGTTGGGGTTTTCGCGTCCTTGTCCTTTTCACCACGCGCAGGCGCGGCGACGACCGAATATTCAAAGCCCGGTTCAGAAATGCCCATTGAAGTCCTGCCATTCACGAAAAAAGGGGCTGTGCCCGTGGGGATAGGAACAGCCCCGCCGCAAGGGCGGGGCTTGGTAAGTCACTGGGCCAGCTTTTTGGCGACCAGTTCGTTCACGGCAGCAGGGTTGGCCTTGCCGCCCGATGCCTTCAGAACCTGACCGACAAACCAGCCTGCCAGTTTCGGGTTGGCTTTGGCCTTTTCGACCTGCGCGGGGTTCGCGGCGATGATCTCGTCGACCACAGCCTCGATCGCGCCAAGGTCAGTGACCTGCTTCATGCCGCGATACTCGACGATCTGCGCGGGGTCGCCGCCTTCGGTCCAGAGGATCTCAAACAGGTCCTTGGCGATCTTGCCCGAAATATCACCCTTGGCGATCAATTCGACCACACCGCCCAACTGCTGCGCCGAAATGGGCGAGGTCTGGATGGTCATTCCTTCTTTATTCAGGCGACCGAACAATTCGTTGATGACCCAATTCGCGGCGGTCTTGCCGTCACGACCCGCGGCCACAGCCTCGAAGAAGTTGGCGTTTTCGACTTCGGCGGTCAGCACGCCCGCGTCATATTCCGACAGGCCCATGTCCTTGACAAAGCGGGCCTTCTTTTCATCGGGCAGCTCAGGCATTGCGCTTGCGATGTCATCGACCCAAGCCTGCTCGATTTCCAGCGGCAGCAGGTCGGGGTCAGGGAAATAGCGATAGTCATGCGCTTCTTCCTTGGACCGCATCGACCGCGTTTCACCCTTATCCGCATCATAAAGACGCGTTTCCTGCACAACCTTGCCACCATCCTCGATGATGGCGATCTGGCGGCGGGCCTCGTAATCGATGGCGGCCTGAATGAACCGCATCGAGTTCATGTTCTTGATTTCGCAGCGCGTGCCCAGATGGCTGAAATCACCGGTTTCGGCAAAGCGTTCGTAATCGCCCGGCTTACAGACCGAGACGTTGACATCCGCACGCAGGTTGCCGTTCTGCATATTGCCGTCACAGGTGCCCAGATAGCGCAGGATCTGGCGCAGCTTCACGACATAGGCGGCGGCCTCTTCGGGGCCGCGGATGTCGGGGCGGCTGACGATCTCCATCAGCGCCACACCGGTGCGGTTCAGGTCCACGAAGGACATGTTGGGGTCCATGTCGTGAATCGATTTGCCGGCATCCTGTTCCAGATGGATACGTTCGACGCGGACACGACGGGCCACACCCGGCCCCATATCGACGATGATTTCGCCTTCGCCCACAATGGGGTGATACAGCTGGCTGATCTGATAGCCTTGCGGAAGGTCCGGATAGAAATAGTTCTTGCGGTCAAAGGCGCTGCGCAGGTTGATCTGGGCCTTCAGGCCAAGGCCGGTACGGACCGCTTGTGCCACGCAGAATTCGTTGATGACGGGCAGCATGCCGGGCATGGCAGCATCGACAAAAGCGACGTTGCTGTTGGGTTCGGACCCGAACTCGGTTGAGGCACCCGAAAACAGCTTGGCTTTCGATGCGACCTGGGCGTGAACCTCCAGCCCGATCACAAGTTCCCAGTCGCTTTTGGCGCCTTGGATCACTTTCGGCTGCGGGGCGGTGAAGGTCAGGTCTAGCATTCAAATGCCTCATCATGCGTCGGATCGGTCTTTGCGCGGGTTTTAGGGCAAGGTCGCAGGATTGTCACGGCCTGCTGCGCCGATCTTTGCATGACATACGAATCAGCGATTTCGGCATCGAAAACGAAATGCCCGTGTTCTGACCCCGCTTTTTACAAGGCTGCGACCCTAGGTCGGCGGAAATCCGACCATATTGCAAAAGTATGGCGGCATGATCCTGCCGACGTGCGGCTGGATAGCTTGCGGCATTCGGGGCTTCGGCTAAGGCAGTATCTGACGAAACTGTCCCACGAGGTTCTAATGCGCGCTGCGCTGTCCCTGGCCGCTTTGGCCGTTCTTGCCGCTTGTTCCACAACGCCGGACGCCAAAAAGGCCGAAGGTGCCAAGTCAGAGGCGCGAGAGCTTGCTTTGGCCGCCAATCCGCCGATGCGGTGGGGCAGCAAAGGTGGGTCCGATGCATGGACCGCCGCAACAATGGCCGCGCTGGACCGCGAGGGGGCAACTTTCCTGTCCAAGGTTCCGCAGGACATCAACGAATTCTGCCCCAATTATCGCCAGCTGACCCAGACCGGTCGCAAAGCCTTCTGGGCGGGGTTGCTGTCTTCTGTCGCCAAGCATGAAAGCACCTATAACCCGCAAGCTGCGGGTGGGGGTGGTCGCTGGCTGGGTTTGATGCAGATCGCACCGATGACATGGCGGCATTATGGTTGCGTCGGAAACATACGCAATGGCGCCGACAACATGAGCTGCGCTGTCACCATCATGTCCCATCAGGTCGAACGTGATAATGCGGTTGCCCATGACGGCGACGGTTGGCGCGGCGTGGCGCGCGATTGGGCGCCACTGCGTAGTTCGAAAAAGCGTGCTGATATTGCCAATTGGACATCAAGCCAGACTTATTGCACCGCGAAAAGCTGATTTTCCTGCATCGCGGGCAAAGGGCGGCATCACTGATGCCGCCCTTTTTCGTATCAGCTCCGCAGGGCGGTCAGGATGCGCGCCCATGACCTTGCGCCTTTGGCAAAGCTCTCGACGTCATATTTCTCGTTCGGGGAATGGATGCGGTCGTCGTCACGGGCAAAGCCGATCAGCATCGAATCCATGCCAAGGATTTCCTTGAAGTCACCCGCGATCGGAATTGATCCGCCAGCGCCGATAAAGGCTGCCTCGCGGTCCCATTCGTCCGTCAGGGCCTGTTTGGCGGCGGCAAAGGCCGGATCGCTGATGTCCATGCTGCTGGCGGGGCTGGCGCCGTGGTCATGGAATTCGACACTGCAATCGGCAGGGATAAAGCTGCGGATATGCGCCTGGAAGGCATCGCGGATGGCATCGGGGTCCTGTTTGCCGGTCAGGCGAAAACTGACCTTGGCGCGCGCCTGCGCCGGAAGCACGGTTTTGAAGCCGTCACCGGCATAGCCGCCTGCAATGCCGTTGATTTCGGCGGTCGGTTGGTTCCAGACCATCTCCAGCGCCGTGCGGCCTTTTTCACCAATCGGGTCTTTCAGGCCGACGCGGCCCAGAAAATCGGCGGCATCAAAGCCAAGCGCCTGCCAGTCATTGGCCAGTTCCGGCGTCAGTTCGGCCACACCGTCGTAAAAGCCGGGCAGGGTGACGCGACCGGTGTCGTCTTTCAATGCGGCCAAAGCCTGCGACAGGATCATGATCGGGTTGGCGGCCAGTCCGCCGAAACTGCCGGAATGCAGGTCGCGGTCGGCGGCGGTGATCACCACCTCTTGGCCCACCAAACCACGCAGTTGGGTGGTGATGGCGGGGCGGCCATCAGCATAGCGGCTGGTGTCGCAGATCATCGCAACCGATGCGCGCAGGGCATCGGCATGTTCATGCAGAAACGGGCGGAGTGAGGGCGAGCCGGATTCTTCCTCGCCCTCGAACAGCAGGATCAGGTCGGATGGCAGGGTGCCGTGGACGGCTTTCCATGCGCGGAACGCCTCGACAAAGGTCATCAGCTGGCCTTTGTCATCGGATGCGCCGCGTCCGCGGATGACGGGACCGTCGGGGGTATCCTCGATCGCCGGTTCGAAAGGCGGGCTGTTCCACAGCTCCAGCGGATCGACCGGCTGCACGTCATAGTGGCCGTAAAACAACACTGGCCGCGCATCGGCTTTCGGGGATGACGCAACGACCATCGGGTGACCCGGGGTGTCATGGACTGCCGTCTCAAACCCAAGGTCGCGCAGCTGTGCAGCCAGCCATTCGGCGGCGTTGCGGACATCGCCCTTATAGGCCGGATCGGTTGAAATCGAAGGGATACGCAGGAATTCCAGCAATCTGTCCAAGGCACTGTCCAGCCCTGTGTCCAACTGCGTCAGCACGTCCTGCATTTTTGCTGAATCCACCATTTTCCCGCCTTTCCGAGCAGAATTGTCGACTTTTAGACTAGGCATTTTGTCCTAGTGCGACGTTTTTGACCTGTCATTTTCGCGTCTTACCGCCTATCTAGGGCTTGCCGCGCGTGGTCGGACCATGATCGCACCCAGCCAGCTATGCAAGGGAACGCCCGCAATGAAATATGATGCCGCACTGGATCAGGCGATTTCGCGTCTGCACGAAGAAGGTCGCTATCGCACCTTTATCGATATCGAACGCGCGAAAGGCCGCTTCCCGCAGGCCATCTGGAACCGTCCGGATGGTGAAAAGCAGGAAATCACTGTGTGGTGCGGCAATGATTACCTTGGCATGGGCCAACACCCTGTCGTTCTGGAAGCCATGCACGAGGCGTTGGACGCCACGGGGGCCGGTTCGGGTGGCACGCGCAACATCAGCGGCACCACGGTCTATCATAAGCGGCTCGAGGCCGAGCTGGCGGATCTGCACGACAAGGAAGCGGCTCTGGTCTTCTCCAGCGCGTATATTGCTAATGACGCGACGCTTTCGACCCTGCCCAAGCTGTTTCCGGGGCTGATCATCTATTCTGACGCATTGAACCACGCCTCGATGATCGAGGGGATCAAGCGCAATGGTGGTGCCAAGCGCATCTTCCGCCACAATGACGTCACCCATCTGCGCGAACTGCTGGAGGCCGATGATCCCGCAGCGCCCAAGCTGATCGCGTTTGAATCGATCTATTCCATGGACGGCGATTTCGGCCCCATCGAGGCGCTGTGCGATCTTGCCGATGAATTTGGCGCGCTGACCTATCTGGACGAAGTGCATGCAGTTGGCATGTATGGCCCGCGTGGTGGCGGTGTGGCCGAACGTGACAATCTGTCGGGCCGTATCGATATCATCAACGGCACGCTGGGGAAAGCATTCGGCGTTTTCGGCGGATATATCGCGGCCAGTGACAAGATGTGTGACGCGATCCGGTCCTATGCGCCCGGCTTTATCTTTACAACCTCGCTTCCGCCGACTGTTGCTGCAGGTGCTGCGGCATCCATTGCCTTCCTGAAAACGGAAGACGGCCAGAAGCTGCGCGATGCCCAGCAGTTGCATGCGCGTATCCTGAAAATGCGCCTGAAATCGCTGGGGATGCCGATCATCGACCACGGTAGCCATATCGTGCCGGTCCATGTGGGTCATCCTGTCCACTGCAAGGCGTTGTCGGACATGATTTTGCGCGATTACGGCATCTATGTGCAGCCGATCAACTTCCCGACAGTGCCGCGCGGCACCGAACGTCTGCGGTTTACGCCATCACCGGTGCATGATCCGAAGCAGATTGACCATCTGGTCCGCGCTATGGATACCCTGTGGTCCCATTGCGCGCTGAATCGCGCCGAATTGAGCGCATAGGCAAATCCGTCCGTGAACTGCTCTCGCCTGCGTGATAACGTATGGGTAAAGAAGCAGTGGAGTTGTCCGATTCGGACGACCCATATAAAATTCGGATGAGGCAATCGGAATGAACAGGCTGCGGGCACATGATCCGGCAGAGGAGTTCGTGCAGGTGGAGGATAGTTTCCTCGACGATGACACGCGTCTGGGCGACCTGATGCGCGGTGAACGGGCAACATTGGGCAAGTCATTGCTTGATGTGCAACGTGAACTGCGGATTCGTGCGTCCTATGTTGCTGCAATAGAAAATTGTGACATTTCGGCTTTCGATACGCCCAGTTTCATTTCGGGTTACGTGAGATCCTATGCGCGATATCTTAGCATGGACCCCGATTGGACGTTCCGCAGGTTCTGTGTCGAATCCGGATTTTTGCCGACCCATGGTATGGCTGCCTCTGCTTCGGGGCCAAAGCCGACGCGACGGCCCTCTGATCCTGCCGAAGCTTTGGCAAACCCCCGTGCATTGTTTATCCCGCAGGAACAAAGCTTCTGGTCCGAAATCGAACCGCGTGCCGTTGGCGCGATCTTTGTATTGATGGCCCTGATCGGTGGTTTGGCCTATGGCGGATATTCGGTTCTGCAAGAGGTTCAGCGCGTCACCTTGACCCCCGGCGACGATATGCCGGGTATTGTGACGGAACTGGACCCGACACAGGGTGCCGGACTTTCGGGACCGGCGCTGGACGCCGAAAGCAGCATCGTTGCGCGTAATCTGCCCCAGCCCGAGGCATTAGACCGCCTGTATCGTCCGCAAATTCTGGAAGCGCCGGTGTTGACTGCGCGTGACGGACCGATTGCGTCGATTGATCCGGGCTTGCTGGATGGCGGCCCGACAATTGATTCGATCATCGCTTCGGCGGGGCAGGTGACCCAATTCCCGCAACCTGCCGCCGGACCGCAGTTGTCTGCGGCCCAGCAGGGCGATGATGCGACTTTGGCCCTTGGGCCGCGTGTTCCCGCCGACGATCAGACGCAGACTGCGGCAGCTGACAGTGTTGTGCGGACTGTTGCCCCTGATGCAGCCGAGGTTGCCTTGATGGCGGTGCGTCCGGCTTGGGTGCGTGTCACCTCGGCTGATGGCACGGTTTTGCTGGAAAAGATCATGGACGCGGGGGAACGCTTTACCCTTCCCAAACTGGAAGGCGCGCCGACCTTGCGGACAGGTAATTCCGGTGCGGTCTATTTCGCGGTGAACGGGCAGACCTATGGTCCGGCAGCGCCGGGCGCACAGGTTGTCAGCAAAATCGAACTGTCGACCGATAGTCTGACCGAACGCTATGCCTTGGCGGATACCAGCTCGGATCCCGAACTGGCACAGATGGTGGCGGTGGCGCAGATCGCCCCTGATCCGGCACAGCCCGTCGAACAGGTCGAATAGGATGCACTGCCGGGCCAATCGCCCGGCAGTTTTCGTTTCAGCCTTAGGCTTTCCACGTCCGTTTCAGCAGCCCGATCCAATTGTCGCAGGCGATCTTGTTGATCAGCGCCTTGTCATAGCCATGATTCTGCATGGCGGTGATCAAGTTCGGCAGGCCGGCGGCATCGGGGATATCACGCGGCATCAGCGCCCCGTCAAAATCGGAGCCAAAAGCAACCCCGTCTTCGCCCAAGATCGACAGAAGGTGGTCCAGATGGCGCAGCATGACATCCAGATCATCCAGCACGATGCGACGCCCGTCCGGCCGCAAAAAGCTAGAGGCAAAGTTCAGCCCGACCAGACCCTGACTGTCGGCAATCTGGCGCAGCTGACGATCGGTCAGGTTGCGGGAACTTTTGCTGATGGCGTGGACGCCACTATGGCTGGCCACCAACGGGGCATCCGACAGGGCGGCGATATCATTCACGCCAGCCTCGTTCAGGTGTGACAGATCCAGCATAATACCAAGGGCGTTGCATTCGCGGACCAGATCACGACCGGCGGTGGTCAAGCCGCCACCGATGTCAGGCGAAGCGGGAAAGGCGAACGGCACCCCTTCGGCATAACGGGTGGGACGCGACCAGACCGGTCCAAGCGACCGCAGACCTGCAGCATGCCACAGATGTAGCGCGTCCATGTCGCTGATCGCCTCGGCGCCCTCCATATGCATAATGGCGGCGATACGGCCCTGATCGATGCTGTCGGTCAGATCAGCGGCTTTGCGCGCAATGGACAGCGTTCCTGTGCGTTCCAGCGCTAGCAGCGCGGATGCCTGTGCAAAGGCCGAAGGAAGTGCCTCGATGTCCGAAATCTGCGGGGGAAGAGGCATATCGAAGGGCGGGTTTTCCATCTTGCTTTGCGCGTCGGGGTCACTGAACCCTGAAGGTAAGGGAATCCAGATCGCAAAGAACCCGCCGACCAGACCGCCCTGTTTCATGCGCGGCAGGTCCAGATGTCCGGTGCCGTCGCCCTTCAGCCACAGATCGGTCCCGCCTTGTCCGGCAGCCACCACGCGTTGCAGAAAATCGTTATGTCCATCAAAGATGCGGACCATTTGCATACCCCTGTCAATTGTGGCGGCAGGATGCACAGCGTGCAGGTCAGGCGCAATGCCGCATAGGGGCTTTGCGAATTCCTTGGGCAGGTCTAGGCTGTTTCCATAGTTAATGGAGGGGAGAGCCATGCCGAAAATCACCACCGGTTTCAGCGGCCAGACGGTCATCACCACATTCGAGGTCACACCGGGCAGCGCGCATGACGTGCTGGAACTGCTGACCGATGCATGGGATCATGTCATCAGCCGGCAATCGGGCTGCCTTGGTGGTGCCATTCATCTGAATGATGCACAGACCCGCATCGCCACTTATTCGCAGTGGCAGGATCGCAATGACTATCAAGCCATGTTGCGCAGTCCGGAAATGCGACGCCGCAACCGCGAAATCCACGATATGTGCAAAAGCTTTGAACCGGTGATGTACGAGGTGCAGAGCGTTTTCGATCCCGCATTATCTTGATGCAATCACCCGCGCGCCTGTTAACCTTGTTCCAGCGGGTTAGCAGAAGGATTGGCGCATGGCGGGACGCATCATCACCGTTGCCCAGCAAAAGGGCGGTTCGGGGAAAACGACCTTGGCTGTAAATCTTGCCGTTGCCCTGCATGCGCGGGGCCATTCGGTTGCTTTAGTCGATACCGACCCCCAAGGCAGTATGGGCCGCTGGTTCATGGAACGCATGCAAGCCCACGGAGAGGACGAGGCGATGGATTTTTCCACCTCTTCCGCTTGGGGGGCCAGTTACGAATCCGAAAAGCTGAAGAAGCGTTTCGATTATGTCATCATCGATACGCCTCCCAAGATTGACAGTGATCTGCGTCCTGCCCTGAAGGTGGCCGATCTGGTGCTGGTGCCAGTGGCGACAAGCCATGTCGATCTTTGGGCAACGGAAGGGGTGCTGGACCTTGCCCGTCGGGAAAAAGCGGATGTGCTGGTGGTCTTGAACCGGTCACGTCCCAATACCCGATTGTCGACCGAGGTGACCGAAAAGGCCCAGGAACTGGGTGTGTCAGTCGCGCAGGTGCAGATCTCCAATCGTGTGGTTTATGCCGAAACACTGGGGCAGGGACTGGGGGCAATGGAAAAAGCACGGACCAGCCCCGCGCGGGACGAAATTAACGCGCTGACCGATGAGGTGCTGACGCGACTGGGTTAATCCTTAACAGAGGTCGCCCACCCATCGCGGAACGGTTTCACTGGCAGGTCCAAGAATTTGCCGGTCGAAATCATCGGCATTCATACTGCTGTCCAGATTAAGCTCCAGACAGGTTGCGCCGCGCCGTCCTGCGTGTTGGGCGAAACCCGCCGCGGGATAGACATTGCCCGACGTGCCGATTGCCACAAACAGTTCGCTTTCCTCCAATGCCTGCCAGATGCGTTCCAGATGATAGGGCATCTCTCCGAACCAGACGATGTCTGGGCGAGTCGTCGGCTGGCGACAGGCGGGGCAAAGGTCTTCGGGGGTCATCACGATAGGTGCTGGCCAATCATGCCCGCAGGCGGCGCAGAGGGCGCGGTTCAGCGCCCCGTGCATATGGATAACATCCCTGCTGCCCGCGCGTTCATGCAGATCATCGACATTCTGGGTGACCAGCGTAACATCGTGATGACCCTCAAGGCGCATCAGTGCCAGATGGGCGGCGTTGGGAACTGCGTCCAAAGCCGCCTTTCGCCGCATGTTATAGAAGGCATGGACCAGCGTAGGGTCTTTGGTAAAGCCTTCGGAGGTGGCGACATCCTCGATCCGATGGTTTTCCCATAGACCGTCACTGGCGCGGAAGGTCGCAAGACCGCTTTCCGCGGAAATACCTGCACCTGTCAGGATGGTAATACGCATATAGGTGGGTTACCGGCAAAGACGCTCGGCCTGAGTGGCAAAGCTGCGATAGCGGCGCCAGAACGAGTTGTCGGAATCACGCTTCGAGGTGCGGACCTCTTGTGCGCGGTGGGGGTCGCGGAAGAAGCTGGCGGCTTTGCGCTGGTCAGAACGCGACAGGGTCTGGTTGGCGACCTGCTGGATGCATCCACACAGGGGGGCATTCCCGCGCGCACGGTCCGACCGCACACAGGCGCTGTCGATAGGTCCGGCCATGGCCATAGGGGTGGTCAGCATAACGGTGGCTGCTGCGATCACGAAACGGTTCAGCATGGGGCTGTCTCCTCGGTTCTCGTCCTCATATGCCGGGATGCCGGTTGTGTTTCCGGTCTTTTCTGCCCGACGGGTTCCCGATCAATACCAAAAAGGTGCCATTTCCTCAATCACGTTTGCGAAGGGTCGGGGTTGCTTTGGCAATTCCAAGCCTGCATGTCCTGAAAAAGCCCTGATTCCCTATGAATGCAAGAGGACGCAGATGATCGATGCCATCGGACTGGATGCGGATGACACCCTATGGGAGAACGAGACATTCTTCCGTGTGACCGAGGCTGAATTCACGGCCCTGCTGTCGGATCACGGGGATGCCGATATGATCGCCAGTAGGCTCTATGATGTCGAACGGGCGAACCTTGCGCGCTATGGCTATGGCATCAAGGGGTTTACGCTGTCGATGGTGCAGACAGCCATCGAATTGACGGATGGTGCAGTGGACGGTCGCACCATAGGGCGGATACTGGAAATGGGGCAGGATATGCTGGCGCATCCGGTCCATCCCTTACCCCATGTCGAAACGGCGCTGGGCAAATTGCAGGGGCGGCGGCTTATCCTGATTACCAAAGGGGATCTGATGGATCAAGAACGCAAGGTCGCAGCCTCCGGTCTGGCCGAAATGTTCGAGGTGGTCGAGATTCTGGCCGATAAGACGCCCGAAGCCTATTCCCGTGTCATGAACAGTCATGGCATTGCACCGGACCGTTTCCTGATGGCGGGAAATTCCATGAAAAGCGATGTGATCCCTGTGCTGGATATCGGGGGGTGGGGTGTCTTTATCCCCCATGGTCTGACATGGATTGCCGAACATGCCGAAACCCCCGATCACCCCCGTCTGAGAGAGCTGGAGACCATCGCCGGACTGCCCAACCTTGTTGCCGAACTGGAGAGGCGGGGATGAGCCTTTGGTCGGGACTGTCGGATAACGGACGTGCGTCCCTCTCCATGAGCGGGGCAATGGCATTCTTTGCGCTTGAGGATGCTTTCCTGAAGACCCTGACCCTGTCTATGCCGATCTGGCAGTTACTGGCCATGACAGGCCTTGCGGCTATGTGTGTCTTCTGGGTGCGTCTTCTCATACGGGGGCAGGCGCTGTGGACCCGTGCGTTGATGCATCCCATGGCCCTGCTGCGCAACGTCGGAGAGATTATCGGTGCATTCGGCTTTGTCACTGCATTGGCGCTGGGCGAACTGGCCTCGACCTCGGCCATTTTGCAGGTCTTGCCGCTGACGCTGGTTCTGGGGGCGGCACTGTTTTTTGGGGAAAAGGTCGGATGGCGGCGTTGGCTGTCAGTGGCCATCGGTTTTGCGGGTGTGCTGTTGATCCTGCGGCCCGGAACGGCATCTTTCCATCCGTCGATGCTTTGGGCGGTGATGGGGGTTGCGGGGCTGACATTGCGCGATCTGGCAACACGACTGATTCCCAAGGGTGTGCCTTCGGATCAATTGTCCGCCTCGGCCTATGGGGCGATGATACCTGCCGGTCTGGTCATGGCTGCGCTGGGCGGTGAACCGGCAGTGATACCAGATCAGATGCAATGGGCGATGTTGGCAGGCACGTTGGTCTTCGGCGTGGTGGGATATACCGCGCTGGTCACAGCATCACGCATCGGCGAAGCCTCGGTTGTTGCGCCGTTTCGTTATTCCCGTCTGGCCTTTGCGCTGGTTGTGGCATTCGTCGTCTTTGGTGAACGTCCCGATCTGCCGATGCTGGCAGGCGCGGCCTTGATTGCCGGTGCAGGCGGATATGCCATGTGGCGCGAGGCAGGTTTGCGCCGCCGCAGCAGACCCGTTTCCGGCACAATCCGCCCCGGCGACGCTCCGTTGTCCTAAGACGGGCCAGCCTGCGATTCCCCCATCGAGGGGGCATCGCAGGCTGCGTATCCCGCAGGGGATACGCGGTCCTTTTACCGCAACGGATGTGATTGATTTTATCGCCGGTGAAAACAAACGTCGTACGGCAGCGAAAGCCCCTTTTCGTAGCCCTTGGAACCCAGTATAGCCCGCCTATGACAGAGCTGTCCCTCATTCGCAATTTTTCGATCGTGGCCCATATCGACCACGGCAAATCCACCTTGGCCGACCGGCTGATTCAGCTTACGGGGACTGTCGCTGAACGCGACATGAAGACCCAGATGCTGGACAGCATGGATATCGAGCGTGAACGTGGAATCACCATCAAAGCCAACACGGTGCGTATTTCCTATCCTGCAAAGGACGGAAACACCTATGTGTTGAACCTGATCGACACGCCGGGCCATGTCGACTTCGCCTATGAAGTCAGCCGCTCTATGCGCGCGGTCGAGGGTTCGCTGCTGGTCGTTGACGCCACACAGGGTGTCGAGGCGCAGACGCTGGCCAATGTCTATCAGGCCATTGATGCCGACCACGAAATTGTGCCGGTCCTGAACAAGATCGACCTGCCCGCATCCGAACCAGATCGCGTCAAGGCGCAGATCGAGGATGTGATTGGCATCGACGCAAGTCAGGCCGTGTCCATCAGCGCCAAGACCGGTGTGGGCATTCCCGACGTTCTGGAAGCCATCGTCACCCGTCTGCCCGCACCGACCGGCGACCGCGATGCGCCCTTGAAGGCGATGCTGGTGGATAGCTGGTACGACAGCTATCTGGGCGTCGTCGTGATGATCCGCGTCATGGATGGGGTCGTCCGCAAGGGCGATCAGGTCAAGATGATGCAGACGGGCGCGACCTATCGTCTGGACAAGCTGGCCGTACTGACGCCTGCGATGAAGGACATCGCGGAACTTGGTCCGGGTGAGATCGGTGTTTTCACCGCATCCATCAAGCAGGTGCGCGACACCCGCGTCGGCGACACGATCACGACCGAAAAGAAGGGTGCTGACAAGGCGCTTCCGGGTTTCAAGCCTGCACAGCCGGTGGTGTTCTGCGGATTGTTCCCCGTTGATGCGAATGACTTTGAACCGCTGCGCGACGCCATCGAAAAGCTGGCCCTGAACGACGCCAGCTTCAGCTACGAGATGGAAACCTCGGCCGCGCTTGGCTTTGGCTTCCGCTGCGGCTTCCTTGGGCTGCTGCACCTTGAGGTGATCCGCGACCGTCTGGAACGCGAATACGATCTGGATCTGATCACCACCGCGCCAAGCGTGGTCTTCAAGCTGCATATGCGCGATGGCGAGGTTATGGACCTGCATAACCCCGCGGATATGCCCGATCCCTCGATCATCGACCACATCACCGAGCCGCGCATCAAGGCGACCATCATGGTGCCGGATGAATATCTGGGCGATGTGCTGAAGCTGTGTCAGGACCGTCGCGGCATCCAGATGGATTTGACCTATGCGGGCAGCCGCGCCATGGCGGTCTATGACCTGCCGCTGGCCGAAGTTGTCTTCGACTTCTATGACCGCCTGAAATCGGTGACCAAGGGTTACGCCAGCTTCGACTACCAGATCAGCGAATACCGTGAGGATTATCTGGTCAAGATGTCGATCCTTGTGAACGACGAACCGGTCGATGCGCTGTCGATGATGGTGCACCGTGACCGCGCCGAAAGCCGTGGCCGCGCAATGGTCGAAAAGCTGAAAGAGCTGATCCCGCGGCATATGTTCAAGATCCCGATCCAGGCCGCCATCGGCAGCCGCGTGATCGCGCGGGAAACACTTTCCGCGATGCGTAAGGACGTGACGGCCAAATGCTATGGCGGTGACGCGACGCGGAAAAAGAAGCTGTTGGAAAAGCAGAAGGCCGGTAAGAAGAAAATGCGTCAGTTCGGCAAGGTCGAAATTCCGCAGACCGCCTTTATCCAGGCGCTTAAGATGGACAGCTGATCAAATGGCCCCGGTTTTCCGGGGCCTATTTTTTGAAGACGTCTTAGCGTTCCTGTTCAGGCACAACGGTCTGGCAATGCGAACCCACCGCCTGACCGACAGAAATCGCCTCGTCCTTTGCACCCGATCCGAATTGCGACAAACCGGCACCTTCGGCCATATTCGCCTGCTTCAGTGTAAATGTAATGCCTTCGCCCGACCCGCGCGGTTTCGGGCTGGCGCGCCACAAACGGGTGTTGACCGGAAGATGCATTTCCCGTTGCGCCAGATCACCTGCCGCGCACCAATATCCGGTGGCAAGGCTGCCGGGTTTATAGGGAACCTTAATTTCGGTCGGGCTGACTTGACGGGCAACCATTCCGTTTTGCGCGGTAAAAGCGCTGGCGGGGAAAGGTAAGGCCATCAGCATCACTGCAACGAAACGCATAGGGTGATCTCCTTCTGTTGAAATGGGCGGTATTTCCGGTGAACGATTCCACAGCTTTTGAATCGTTGCAAATCACGCACAGATGATCAGGTATAACGGACGGAAAAACCTTATAAAAAAGCCCCCTGCAGTTTGCATGCAAAGGGCTTTTCCTGTCTGGAATGGGTCGGATTACATGCCAGCTTGGGCTTGCGCACTTTCCTGCTGGACGACAGATCCGGCGGTCGAAATGTCACGACCGGCGCCCTGCACGGTCTCGCATGCCGACAATGCCATCATGGCCAGAACGGCGGTCAACCCGAGGATTTTCTTCTGCATGGCTTCGTCTCCTGTTGATAACGATCTGGAATTGCAACGCTATCAAATGCCAAGGGTTCCCCTCAAAATGCGACGCCGGACCATAGGCTGATATTTGCATATGGTGTGCATTCGCCAGTGCGGATAACGGCCCGTGCCGAGGCCATGCCCTGCTTGAAATCATCATGGCTGACAAAGCCGAGTTGCCCGATATCACGGGCTTTGAATTCATCGACCAGTTCCGGCGCAGCCTGTTGCGCGACAGAAGACCGTTCGACGACCAGTTCGCTTAGAACAGCGTCCAGAACCTGCATGACGCTTGGGACGCCGCGGGTGACCGCCAGATCGATACAGCGCACACCGGCTGGCACAGGCAGACCCGCATCACCAATGACGATCAGATCGCCATGGCCCATCGCAGCCACCAGTCCCGACAGTTCCGCATGCAGCAGGGCAGTTCGTTTCATTCCGTTATCCTTCTTGGGGCAGGACGCTTGCCAGATAGGCCATCATATTCCCGCCCATCACTTTCGCGATCTGACCCGAGGTCAAGCCCTGATCGATCAGCGCCTGTGTCAGCGCCGGAAGATGCGCCGCGTCAAAGGGGGTGTCGACCGATCCATCCCAGTCCGATCCCAAGGCGACATGGTCTTCACCCGCAATCTGGATCGCTGCAGCGATGGCACCGGCAATATCGGCAGGAGTTTTTCCGCAAACAACGTCGGACCAGAAGCCGATACCGATCAGGCCACCCGCCTGCGCGATGTCACCCACCAGTTCGTCGGACAAATTGCGCGGGCTGGGGCAGTGGGAATAGATGCCGCCGTGGGACAGGATCGGGCGCGTATCTGGAATTGCCAGCACGTCTTTCACCATCGCTGGCGAGGCATGCGCCAGATCAATGATCATGCCCCGCCGGACCATATCCTGAACCACCTGATGACCAAAACCGGTCAGGCCTGAAGCGGCCCCCTCTTGTCCGTGCAGGCTGCCGCCCAATTCATTGTCGAAGAAATGTGTCAGGCCGATCAGACGGAAGCCTGCGTCGTAAAGCACATCCAGATTTACCAGATCACCATGCAGCGGATGGCCCCCTTCAAGGCCAAGAAGCGCGCCTAGCGCCTGCTTGCCTTGGTCACGCTCTGAAAGCACGGATGCCAGATCCTGACGCGTGCGAATGATGCGTAAGGTTTCAGGCGCACTTTCAGCAGCCTTTGCAAGCGCCGCCGCCTGAACCAAGGCCCGTTCGCGCAGTGAAAACCACGACCGCATCGGACGTAACTGTCCCATAAACAGCGGCGTGATATTATCGCCAGCCTCACTGCTGTTATGGTCGTAATTCTGCCCGCGCGGGCTTTTTGTTACGGTTGTGAAGACCTGAACGGCAATATTTCCCTGCAACAAACGGGGAATATCGGTATGACCGTGATCGACACGGCGCAGCAGATCCCTGTCCCAAAGCAGTGAATCGGCATGTAGATCACCTATCGTCAGACTTTGATGCAAGGCCAAAGCCTGATCCGATACGGGCCAGCCGTCTTCCGGCATGGTCACAGGGTTCATCGAGCTTTCGACATAGGCAGGTGCAAACGCGAAGAATGCGGTCAACCCGCATACCAGAATTACAGCGCCGCCCAGTAACAACTTTTTCCACATATAACACACCCTCCGACAAGGGCAGCCTGCTGGGAAAAAACGGTTTGGGCAAGCGGCCAATAAGGGTGGATGTCCCTATTGGCCGCCGGTGTACTTACTGTTCCAGCGCTTCCAGTTCGTCGATGAAGCCTTCGATCATCGACAGCCCCTTGTCCCAGAAGGCGGGGTCCGAGGCATCCAGCCCGAAGGGGGCCAGCAGTTCCTTATGGTGCTTGGAACCGCCTGCCGACAGCATGTCGAAATACTTGGACTGGAAGTCGGGCAAGCCGTCTTCATAGGCCGCATAAAGCGCGTTCACCAAACCGTCGCCGAAGGCATAGGCATAGACGTAGAAGGGCGAATGCACGAAATGCGGGACATAGGTCCAGAAAGTCTCATACCCCGGCATGAATTCGAAGACCGGCCCAAGGCTTTCGGCCTGCACGGACATCCATAGGGCGTTAATATCGTCGGGGGTCAGTTCGCCCTCGGCACGCGCCGCATGCAGTTTGCATTCGAAGTCATAGAAGGCAATCTGGCGGACGACGGTGTTGATCATGTCCTCGACCTTGCCGGCCAGCAGGGTCTTTTTCTGCTGGGGATCGGTGGTCTTAGCCAGAAGCGCGCGGAAGGTCAGCATTTCACCAAAGACCGATGCCGTTTCGGCCAAGGTCAGGGGCGTCGATGACAGCAATTCGCCCTGACCCGCGGCCAGACGCTGGTGAACGCCGTGGCCCAACTCGTGTGCCAAGGTCATCACGTCGCGCGGCTTGCCCAGATAGTTCAGCAGAACATAGGGATGCGCGGTGCTGACGGTGGGATGGGCAAAGGCGCCCGGTGCCTTGCCCGGCGTCACGGCAGCGTCAATCCAGCCGTGGTCGAAGAAAGGCTCGGCCAGTTCGGCCAGCTTGGGGTCGAAACCGGCATAGGCGTCAAGGACGGTGCTGCGGGCCTCGGGCCAGTCGATGGTGCGTGGGTTTTCGGTCGGCAGGGGTGCGTTGCGGTCCCAGACCTGCAGCTTGTCCAGCCCCAGCCATTTTGCCTTCAGCGCATAATAGCGATGCGACAGGCGCGGATAGGCGGCGGTGACGGCATTGCGCAGCGCCTCGACGACCTCGGGCTCGACATGGTTCGACAGATGGCGACCGTATTGCGGGGTCGGCATCTTGCGCCACTTGTCCTCGATGGCTTTTTCCTTGGCCAGTGTGTTGTGGATGCGAGCGAACAGAACGACATTTTCGCCGAATACCTTGGCCAGCGCCTTGGCACCCGCCTCGCGCTTTGCGCGGTCATGGTCGGTCAGCAGGTTCAGCGTGGCTTCCATGCCCATCGTCTCGCCCTCGACATCAAAGGTCAGCGCCGCGGTGGTTTCATCGAAAAGACGGTTCCAGGCCGAGGCACCGACGACCGAATTGTCATGCAGGAACTGTTCCAATTCGTCCGACAGCTGGTGCGGGCGCATGGCGCGCATCCGGTCGAAGACGGGGCGGTAGCGGGCAGGTCCGTCAGGGGCGTCGAACATTGCCTGATAGGCGGCTTCGGGGATGCGGTTGAATTCGAGGCTGAAGAACACCAGCGGCGTCGTCATATCGGTGATGCGCGCCTGCAGGTCGCCCATCTGTTTGGCACGGGTCGGATCGGTGGTGTTCTGGTAATAGCGCAGCCCGATATATGACATCAACTTGCCGGCGATGATGTCGATCTGCTGATAGGTCTCGATGCATTCCAGCATCTGGGGGGGGGTCAGATCGGCCAGCTTGCCTTGGTAATCGGCGGCAAAGCCCTGCACCAGCTTTTCCAGCTGCGCCAGATCATCGTTCAGCTGCGGGCTGTCGGGGGCGGGATAAAGGTCGGTCAGATCCCATTCCGGCAGCGCACCCAGATCGGGGGTATTTGCCTTTGCGGGGTCCGCTGCGTCGAAAACCAGTTCATCTGCCATTTTCTGTCCTTTTCCGTCTGTTGGCACAGATGTGGACGTTGCATGGGGCAGGTGCAAGATGCTCACGTGGGTTTGCACAGAATCGGGGTTAAAGTTCCATGAATGCGGCAGGATAGGTAATGGCGCTGCCTGTCCGCAGATCGCCAAAGATTTGCAATGCAGGCCGTGCATAGGGCGATTGCAGGTCTGCAGGCCGGAACCCCGCGCGGCCATAGAACGCAGGATCGCCCAGAACAACGACCGGACGATCACCCGCCGCTTGCAGCGCCATATGCAACAAGGCTGTCCCAAGCCCGCGCCGCTGCAGCGCCGGATGGACGGCCAGGGGTGCTAACGCCAGTGCGGGACGTTCGGCTGACAGGCGCGACAGGGCAATATGGCCCACGGGGGTGCCTTGGGCATGGGCCACCAACGAGATTTCCAGATCGCCGTCCTTGCGCAAGCGGCGCAGCATCCCAGCCTCGGCATCGGTGCCGAAGGCTTGGGTCAGCAGGCCGTCCAGGGCAGAGTGATCGGCGGCAGCCTCGGGGCGGATCAGGGGGTGCAGGTCGTGTTGATGAAAATCACGCGCCATTCCGGCGCTGTCGCGGCCCCATGTGCTGTCTGCAGTGCGGGTTTGATGGGCGGCAAAGGCAGCCGCATCGGTGAACACCTCGGACAGGGACCAATGCAGGGGGTCGTCGTCCTGCGCGATGTCAAAGCGCAGGCAGCCAGCCTCGGACCGGCTAAGGGCGATGTGATCGGGCAGCAGGGACAATGCAGTCATCATCTGGCCGACATCGGAACACAGCAGCTTTCCATGCAGCGCCACCATCGGAGTGGACAGAGGCGCAGGCGTCCCGCTGTCATCGGCGATGGTGGGGTGGTGATGTCCGCAGGCGCAATCCATGGTCGTCCTTTCCGAAGGCTGACACAGCTATCCTTGGCGCGGCTGCCATCGTCAAGCGGGACTAGACCGTTTCCCCCGCCTGCATGCGGTCCAGAAACTGCGCGGCATCCGCGCGGATGGCGGTTTTCTTATCGTCCTGCATCCGGTCCCACGTCACATAGGCGCGGCTGATACGAGGGTTATTCTGAAACCGGTCGCGGTGGCGGATCAGGAAGTCCCAATACAGCAGATTGAACGGGCATGCCTTGTCACCGGTCTTGGCGGTGACGGAATAGCTGCATCCTTTGCAGTAATCCGACATCTTGTTGATGTAATTGCCGGAACTGACATAGGGCTTGGACCCGACCAGCCCGCCATCTGCAAATTGGCTCATCCCGATGGTGTTCGGGGCTTCGACCCATTCATAGGCGTCGATATAAACCTCTAGGTACCATCCATGGACCTGCGCGGGGTCGATCCCGGCCAGCAGGGCGAAGTTGCCCGTGATCATCAGGCGCTGGATGTGATGGGCATAGGCATGGTGCTGTGTCTGGCCGACGGCATGGGACAGGCAGTTCATCCGCGTCTCTGCGCCCCAGTAAAGCGGGGGCAGGTCGCGGCTGTGTCCAAGTGCGTTGCGGCTGGTGTATTCCGGACCTTCAAGGAAATAGATGCCGCGCATGAATTCGCGCCAGCCAAGAATTTGCCGAATGAAGCCTTCGGCTGAATTCAGGCGCACCTTTCCCGACTGATAGGCATCGGCGGCGGCCTGACAGACCTCGGAAGGGGACAGCAAGCCGGTGTTGATATAGGGCGACAGGATTGAATGGTGCAGGAAGGGATCATCCGTCAGCATTGCATCCTGATAGGGGCCAAACAGATCAAGCGAGTGTTCGATGAAGTGGTCCAGAACCTTCAGTGCGCCCTTGCGGTCGGTGGCAAAGTCGAAGGGCAGCAGATCGCCGAAGTTATCGCCAAAGCGGTCCTGCACCAGATCCAGTACCTTCTGGGTGATTGCATCAGGCGCGAAACGCGGTGACTGGGGGTGGAACAGGTCAGGTGCGGCGGGTTTGCGGTTGTCATGGTCATAGTTCCACTGGCCGCCCAAGGGCTGGTCATCTTCCATCAGCAGTCCGGTCTTGCGACGCATCTGGCGATAGAACCATTCCATCCGCAATTCCTTGCGGTCGTTCGCCCAGTCCTGAAATTCGACGTGGGTCGCAAAGAAGCGGTCGTCGGGCAACTGACGGACCTTGATCGGCAAATGGGTCAGCAGGTCGATCAGCCGCCATTCGCCTGCCTCGGTCGTAATAACATCCTGCGCGTTATATTCCGCAGCACGGCGTAACAATTCGCCGCCGATGTTGTGGCTGTTGGCGGGATCATCCAGTTCGGTATAGGCGACCTGCCAGCCCTTATCGCGTAATTCGGCGGCAAATTTACGCATGGCGGCAAAGATCAGGGCGATCTTTTTGGGGTGGTGGCGGACATAGCTGGCCTCGGCCATTACCTCGGCCATGACGATGATATCGTCTGGGGCGGCGGCGCGAAGGGCAGCGATGTCGTGGGACAGCTGGTCGCCCAAAATCAGGATCAAGTTCGGCATATCACCCCCAAAACGCGAAAACGCGCAGGTTTCCCTGCGCGTTCCCGTATCACGATGCGGCCTGCTGCCGCATCATTCCCATTCGATCGTGCCCGGAGGCTTTGACGTGATGTCATAGGTGCAGCGGTTGATGCCCTTAACCTCGTTGATGATGCGGGTCGCAGTTTCACCAAGGAATTCATGGGTGAAGGGATAGTAATCCGCCGTCATGCCATCGACCGAATTCACCGCGCGCAGGGCACAGGCAAAGTCATAGGTCCGGCCATCACCCATCACACCCACGGTGCGAACCGGCAGAATGGCCACAAACGCCTGCCAGATATCGTCATAGAGACCATGCTTGCGGATCTGGTCGATAAAGACCGCGTCGGCCTTGCGCAAAATCTCCAGCTTTTCGCGGGTGATTTCACCGGGGCAGCGGATGGCAAGACCCGGGCCGGGGAAGGGATGGCGACCGATAAAGCTGGCGGGCAGGCCCAGTTCGCGGCCCAATTCGCGGACTTCGTCCTTGAAGAGTTCACGCAGAGGCTCGACCAGTTTCAGACCCATCTTTTCGGGCAGACCGCCGACATTATGGTGCGACTTGATCGTGACCGAGGGGCCACCGCTGAAGCTGACGCTTTCGATGACATCGGGATAGAGCGTGCCTTGGGCAAGGAAATCCGCGCCCTCGATCTGGGTGGCGTATTTCTGGAAGACGTCGATGAACAAGCCGCCGATGATCTTGCGCTTGGTTTCGGGGTCGGAAACCCCTTCCAACTGGCCAAGGAACAGATCGGCTTCGTCGGCAGCAATCAGCGGGATGTTGTAATTGTCGCGGAACATCTTGACGACTTCGTCGCCTTCGTTCAGCCGCAGCAAGCCGTGATCGACAAAGACGCAGGTTAGCTGGTCGCCGATCGCTTCATGGATCAGGACGGCAGCCACTGACGAATCGACGCCGCCCGACAATCCGCAGATGACCTTGCGGTCGCCCACCTGTTCGCGGATCTTGCGGATCGCTTCGTCCTTATAGGACGCCATCGTCCAGTCGCCGGTGAACCCTGCCAGACGGACAAAGTTTTCCAGCATGGTGCGACCGTTCGGGGTGTGATGCACCTCGGGGTGGAACTGGACGGCATAGAAGTGGCGCGTCTCATCCGCGATCATCGCCATGGGCGCGTTGGGCGATGTTCCGATCACTTCGAATCCGGGGGCCAGACTGGTGACGCGGTCACCATGGCTCATCCAGACTTCTTCGCGGCCGGTGTCGAACAACCCCGAGAAGATGCCGTCGGCCTTATGGCCGGGGGCGGGGGCGATGAAGGCACGGCCATATTCGGCGTGGTGCCCCGCCTCGACGCTGCCGCCCAGCTGTTCCATCATGACCTGTTGGCCATAGCAGATGCCGAAAACGGGGACGCCCATGTCGAACACCGCCTGGGGTGCGCGGGGGCTGTCGTCCTGCGTCACGCTGGCCGGTCCGCCGGACAGGATGACCGCTTGCGGGGCCATCTCGCGCAGCGACGCATCGGTCACCGAATTGAAGGGGTGGATTTCGCAATAGACATTCAGTTCACGCAGGCGACGCGCGATCAGCTGCGTCACCTGGCTGCCGAAGTCGATGATCAAAAGGCGCTGGTGCTGGGTCATGACTGCGCTTTAAGCGCGGATTTACGTTCTTGCAAGAGTTTCGCTGGCACAGTGGGACAGGAACCTGCAAAACAATGATGCGTTAGCATAAAATTTCTTCTTTCTCTGTATAAGGGTGTCATTATGAACAAGCTTTCCCTGTCTGCCGCTGCCGCCGTGATGGCACTCTCTGGTTGTTTCACCGGCACTACGGCGTTCAACCAGCCTACCGGTGCCCAGCAGCAGGCGTTCGTGCCGCAATGCACAGGGGATGCGCCCACTGCGGAACGGCTGCGGACATTGGTGGCAGCGTCCCGCGCCGCGCAGGGCAAAGAGGCATTGACCCAGAATGCCCTGCTGGATCGTATTGCACTTTACCACGCTTGTGACATGGCACGGACGGGGCGTGCCGATGTGGCGGGGTCTGACGGATCGAATGTCGTCGATCGGGCACGTGGTGTCGGCTATCCGACTTGTGGTGTGACGCAGCTGGTTGCCGTGGGGGGCACGGCCGATGGCACACTTGCCACATGGCTGGGACAAGAGGCGCAGCGCGCGCAAATCCTTGGACAATCCGATGAGGAGATCGGAAGCGGTGCCGCCCGTGGCGCCGATGGCCGTATCTGGCACAGTGTCGTTCTGGGCGACAACTGCCGCTGATATGGAAAGGGGCGCCACTGGCGCCCCATCGTTCTACTTTTCGGGCAGCAGACCCCTTGGCGCAAATCGCAGCACCAAAAGCAGCACCAGCCCCATCGCGATAAAGCGCATATGCGGCGCGCTATCCAGCAGATGCATCTTCAGATCGCCATCGGGCATGGGCGCTGTCAGCATGCCGATCAGGGCAGGGCCCCAGACCTCGACCTTGATCCATAGGAACCAGATGGTCACGGCCCCCAGAACGGCACCCCAGTTGTTGCCCGACCCGCCGACGATGACCATCACCCAGATCAGGAAGGTATAGCGCAGCGGGTTATAGCTGGTGGGCGTCAGCAGCCCGTCCAGCGTAACCATCATCGCGCCTGCAATACCAATCACTGCCGACCCCAGAATGAAAACCTGCAGATGGCGGCGGGTGACATCCTTGCCCATCGCCTCGGCTGCGGTTTCATTGTCGCGGATCGCGCGCATCATCCGGCCCCAAGGCGATTTCAGCGCCAGTTCGGCCAGCAGGATCAGCACCAGCAGCACAACCAGAAACAGCGACATATAGGACAGCTTGACCCAGATGCCCGAGGCTTCGGCGGCCTGAAAGCCCCAGTCCTTCGCAACTGCGACAAATTCTGCATTGTTTTGCAGATCGACTTCATATGCGACGGGGCGCGGGATCGAGGTGATGTTTTTCACCCCCCGTGCCAGCCAATCCTCGTTTTTCATGACGGCCACAATGATTTCACCGATGCCAAGCGTGGCGATGGCCAGATAATCCGAACGCAGGCCAAGTGCGACCTTGCCGATGGCCCAGGCCGCCGCTGCCGCGAACAGGCCACCCACGGCCCATGACAACAGCACTGGCAACCCGAGGCCACCGATATTGCCGTGACGGGCGGGGTTGTTGTTTTCGATAGCAATCACTGCCGGATCGAACAGGAAGCGATAGGCAAAGAAACCTGCCAGCAGGATCACGGCAATTGCGATCCCGCTGCGGGTGCGGGTCCAGACCAGCTTGGCGATGGCCAGCACGCCGACGCCCACGGCCAGCGCCGCCAGCAGGCGCGGGCCGCCAGCCTGCCATGCCCCTTCGACCGGCGGCAGGGACACCAGCACGGGCGCCAACGCACCCATCGCCAGAAAGCCGACGACGCCAACGTTGAACAGCCCCGCATAGCCCCATTGCATATTCACGCCCAAGGCCGTGATCGCGGATAACAGCCCCATATTCAGGATCGCGAGCGATGTGTTCCAACTGCCGGAAAACATGGTGTTATTGACCGTACCTTCCAGCACGAACAACACGGCAAGGATCGCGAACAGGACAGGCGCGCGCCATGCGCTGTAACCTGCGGATTGACGAGTGTTTGACATATCCGTTTCCCCCTTATGCCGATTTGCCGCGGAACAGCCCTGTCGGGCGGAACAGCAGGACCACGATCAGAATGACAAAGCTGACGGCGAATTTATATTCGGTCCCCAACAGCTGCATCAGGCCGCTTGGTTCGTACCACGGCGCGATATATCCGACGATCTTGACCCAAGGATAGGTCACGGCCACCTCGGAAAACGCGACCAGAAAGCCGCCTGCAATGGCGCCTAACGGGTTGCCCAGCCCGCCCACGATAGCCGCCGCAAAGATCGGCATCAGGATCTGGAAGTAGTTGAACGCTTTGAACGACTTATCCAGACCATAAAGCGTGCCTGCAATCGTCGCCAGACTGGCGGCGATGATCCATGTCATCCGCACGACGCGTTCGGGATCAATGCCCGACAGCAGGGCCAGATCCTCGTTATCGGAATAGGCGCGCATGGCTTTGCCCGATTTGGTACGGTTCAGGAAATAGAACAGCGCGATGACGACGATCACCGCAACCACCAGCGTCAACGCCTGCGTGCTGCGCAGGGCCAAACCTTCGGGAAGGCCGCTCCATTCGCGGAAATCACGTACGTTGATGATAAAACGCTCGCCATCGTCAAAGCGGTATTCGCTGACGCCAATCAGCAGACGCGTCAGGCCGTTCATCACGAACATCACCCCGACCGAGGCCATCACAAGGATGATCGGCGCGGCCTTTTTGACGCGATAGAATTTATAGACCGCCTTATCAGTCAGCAGCACCAGCATGGCCGTGGCTGCAATGCCAAAAGGCAGCGCCAGCAGCGCGGTTGGCAACGGCCCCAGCGATATTCCCATCGCCTGCAAACCCCACGTCACCAGAATGACGACCGCGGTGCCGAACGCCATGGTATCGCCATGGGCAAAGTTCGAAAACCGCAGGATGCCATACACCAGCGTGACGCCAAGCGCGCCCAATGCCAGCTGCGCGCCATAAGCCGCTGCCGGAATGAAAACAAAGTTCAGAAAAACCACGAGGGCATTCAGGAAATCCATGGCTCAGCCCCCCAGGAAGGTGCGGCGCACCTCGTCATTGGCCATCAGTTCGGCACCGGTGCCAGTATGGGCATTCGCGCCCTGCACCAGCACATAGGCCTTATCGGCGATGTTCATCGCCTGCTGCGCGTTTTGTTCCACCATCAGCACGGGCATACCACCGCGCGCGATGGCGATGATGCGGTCGAACAATTCGTCCATGACGATGGGGCTGACGCCCGCAGTCGGTTCGTCCAGCATCAAAACCTTGGGTTGGGTCATCAGCGCGCGGCCCACGGCCACCTGCTGACGTTGTCCGCCCGACAATTCGCCCGCCGCCTGTTTGCGTTTTTCGGCAACAGCGGGGAACAGCTCATAGACCTGCTGCATGGTGTGGCGGATATCGTCGTTGCGAATAAAGGCCCCCATTTCCAGGTTTTCCTCGACCGTCATCGACGGGAAGATGTTGTTCACCTGCGGCACGAAACCCATGCCCGCCTTGACGCGGTCCTGAGGGTTCAGCGCGGTGATGTCCTGACCGTTCAGGCGCACGCTGCCCTGACGCAGGTTCAGCATGCCGAAGATTGCCTTCATTGCGGTGGATTTACCCGCACCGTTCGGACCGACAATCACCGCGATCTGGCCCTGTTCGACGGCGATGGTGCAGTCATTCAGGATATCTGCGCCCTTGCCGTATCCGCCGGTCATGGCCTCGCCGATCAGGAAGGGATCGCCCGCACGTCCTGCGCCGACCGGACCAGATTTGCGAGTGCCGTCAATGGTGCCCATGCCTTTGGTGTTGACGACCGAGGCATCGCGGTTGCCGCGATTGCCGAAGCTTGCGTTCTGATCGCTCATGCGCCCACCATGTCCTTGTTCTTCAGGCCGGTGCCCAGATAGGCCTCGATCACCTGTTCGTTCTGCATGATGTCCGATGCGCTGCCTTGGGCCAGCACCTTGCCTTCGGCCATGACGATGACCGGATCGCAAAGCTTGCCGATGAAATCCATGTCATGTTCGATCACACAGAAGGTATAGCCGCGTTCCTTGTTCAGCCGGATGATCGCATCGGCGATGGTCATCAGCAGGGTGCGGTTCACGCCTGCGCCGACCTCGTCCAGAAAGACGATCTTGGCATCGACCATCATGGTGCGGCCCAGCTCCAGCAGTTTCTTCTGGCCGCCCGACAGGTTGCCCGCATGTTCATTGGCAAGATGGCGGATCGTCAGGAAATCCAGAACCTCATCGGCCTTTTTGCGCAGCTCGGCTTCCTCGCGGGCGATGCGGCCGCGTTGGAACCATGTTTTCCAGATGGTTTCGCCGGACTGCATGCCGGGCACCATCATCAGGTTTTCGCGCACGGTCATGCTGGCGAATTCATGCGCCATCTGGAAGGTCCGCAAAAGGCCCTTGTGGAACAGGTCATGCGGGGGCAGGCCGGTGATTTCCTCGCCGTCCATGAACACCCGACCCGATGTCGGGGGAAGCACGCCCGCAATCACGTTGAACAGCGTCGATTTTCCCGCGCCGTTCGGGCCGATCAAGCCGGTGATCGAGCCGGTCTCGATCGTCAGGCTGGCGCCATCGACGGCGCGGAATCCGCCGAAATGTCTGTGAAGGTCTTCGACCCTGATCATGTTATCTGTTTCCCTGTCTTCACGTCGTTGGCGAAGAACTGCCTGCAACAGGCTATTATCGTTACGAAAAGACCGGCACCTGACGATGCCGGTCCTTGCAGTCCTGAAACCGGATCAACGATAGCCGACGATTTCCATCTTGCCGTCCTTGAACTCGATCTCGCGGTAGGTGCCCGAGGATTCGCCCGGCTCGATCAGTTCGACCGCGGTCGCGCCGACGTAATCGACATCGCCGCCGCCATTGATGATTTCCAGCGCCTTGGCCAGTTCGCCGGGCAGGATTTCCTCGCCGGGGGCGTTGGCGACATCCATGACGCTGCCCTTGTAGGTCGCGGGATCGGATGAACCCGACTTGGCCATTGCCAGCAGCATCAGGGCAGCGGCGTCATATGCCTCGCCCGAGAATGCGCCCGAACCGTCGAAGCCCGCTTCGGTAGCCATGGACAGGAAGGTTTCGCGGCCCGGACCGTCAGCAGCGGGGTTCTGGCCGAAGCTGCCGTCGATTTCCGAACCGAAATTTTCTTCAAGCGCGGAACCGACCATGCCGTCGGGGAAGACGAAGGTTTCGAACGCACCGGTATCCAGCGCTGCGCGGACAACACCCGAACCGCCCTGATCGACATAGCCGACCACGACCAGCGCATCACCACCCGCGGCTGCCAATGCGGCAACCTCGGCTGAATAATCGCCCTTACCGTCGTCATGCGCGCTGTTGACAGTAACCGTGCCGCCCTTTTCTTCGAAGGCATTGGCAAAACTGTCTGCCAGACCTTTGCCATAGTCGTTGTTGGTATAGGTCACAGCGACCGTTTCGATCCCGTGGTCCATGACGATATCGGCCATCACGTCACCCTGACGGGCGTCCGACGGGGCGGTGCGGAAGAACAATCCGTCATCCTCGATCGTGGTCAGTGCAGGCGAGGTGGCGGATGGCGAAATCATCACCATGCCGTTCGCCTTGGCGACGTTTTCCAGGGATGCGATGGTTTCACCCGAGCACATGCCCCCCATGATGCCCTTGACGCCTTCGGCGGCAATCAGACGTTCGACGGTGGCGGTGGCCGCAGCGGCATCGATGCAGGTGCTGTCGCCGGTGACCGACACGACGGTCGAGCCGTCCATCAGCAATCCGCTGTCGCTGACTTCCTTCATCGCCATTTCCGCGCCCTGCTGCATGGCAGGGGCCATCGATTCCAGCGGTCCGGTAAAGCCAAGCGAAACGCCCAGCTTGATTTCTTCAGCGCCAGCTGCACCGGCCAGTAATGCGCCAGCGGCGGTCGCAAGAAGAAGCTTTTTCATGATCGTCTCCCAGTTGGAACGTTGTCCTGCGGGTTACGTTAGAAGCGGGTTTCTGAAAATGAAAGCACGATATCGTGCCGTTTTGCATCGTTTCCCGTCAGATCGATCAGGTGACGTTGCGCCAGCTTTGCATCCGCTGATGGGCAACCGGCGGAGGTTCATCCGCCGGTTGAAGACCCGTGTGTTACTTATCCTGAACGCTGTGGTTCAGGACGGGTTTATAGACTGCGACGACACGGGCAATCGCGTCGGCGGGGGCGGTCTCGACCGTTTCGCCAGTGCGGCGGTTGGTCAGTTCGACCATATTGTTGGCCAGACCACGCGGGCCGACCGTGATACGCCAGGGTGCACCGATCAGATCCATCGAGGCGAATTTCGCCCCCGCCCGTTCGTTGCGATCATCATAAAGCGGATCAAGACCACGCGCTTGCAGATCGGAATAGATCGACTCGCAGGCGTTATCGGTCGATGCGTCGCCCTGTTTCAGGTTGACGATGGCGATGTGGAAGGGGGTCACACCTTCGGGCCAGATGATGCCCTTGTCGTCGTGGTTCGCTTCGATGATGGCGCCCAGAAGGCGGCTGACGCCGATGCCGTGGCTGCCCATATGGACGGGCACGCGCTGGCCGTCAGGGCCAACGACCGTCGCGCCCATCGGTTCGGAATATTTGGTGCCGAAATAGAAAATCTGGCCGACCTCGATCCCGCGTGCGGTGCGCCGGCGTTCCTCGGGGACCTGATCGAAGACCGCCTGATCGTGGGTTTCATCCGTGCGGGCATAGCGGCTGGTGAATTCATCCATCACCGCCTGGCATTCTTCGACACTGTCGTAATCGATCGCACGGTCGCCGAATTTCAGATCGGTGATCTCGCTGTCATAGAACACCTCGGATTCGCCGGTTTCGGCCAGCACAAGGAATTCATGGGTATCGTCGCCGCCGATCGGGCCGCTGTCGGCGCGCATTGGGATCGCCTGCAGACCCATGCGTTCATAGCTGCGCAGATAGGTCACAAGGTGACGGTTATAGGCGTGCAGCGCGTCTTCCTTGGTCATGTCGAAGGTATAGCCGTCCTTCATCAGGAATTCGCGGCCCCGCATCACGCCGAAACGCGGGCGGATTTCGTCGCGGAATTTCCACTGGATGTGGTACAGCGTCAGCGGCAGCTCTTTATAGCTGTTCACATGGCTGCGGAACACATCGGTGATCATTTCCTCGTTCGTGGGACCGTACAGCAGATCACGCTTCTGGCGGTCGGTCACGCGCAGCATCTCTTCGCCGTAATCGTCATAGCGTCCGGATTCGCGCCACAGATCGGCGGGCTGAAGGGTCGGCATCAGCATCGGGATATGGCCGGCGCGCTGCTGTTCTTCATGGACGATCTGTTCGATCCGTTTCAGGACCTTGTAACCAAGCGGCAACCAGGAATAGATTCCCGCCGCCTGTTGCTTAATCATCCCCGCGCGCAGCATCAGCCGGTGGCTGACGATCTGCGCCTCTTTGGGGTCTTCCTTCAGTACGGGCAGGAAATAACGCGACATGCGCATGGGGAACGGTCCTTCAAAGCGGTTTGGCGAAGGGTTACCGGATCAGGGGTGACTTGCCAAGAACCTGTGCGTGCCCGCGACCGTATCAGACTTGCAACCGGCGTGATGCGCGGTCACATTCGGATCTGTATTTCAAACGATAAGGGCTGGTTCATGCGCGTCTCCGTTCGCAAGCAGATGATGTGGTGGGGAGTGGCTGCAATTGCCCTGCTTCTGACGCTGTGGTTGCTGGGGCAAGCAGTCCTGCCGTTTATCCTCGGGGCAGGGGTTGCCTATCTTCTGGACCCCGTCGCGGACCGGCTGGAACGCCTTGGCCTGTCGCGCACGATGTCTGTTGTGGTGATTACCGTCGTTGTCGTGGTGATTTTTGTGGCAGTTGTTCTGCTGATCGTGCCTGTTCTGGTCCGGCAGGCCAGTGCGCTGGTCGAAACCGCGCCACAGATGCTGGATCAGGCACGGGCCTTTATCGACACGCGTTTCCCCGGCACAATTCCGCAAGGTGCGGGTCTGGAAAAGACGCTTGCCGATCTGCAAACGGCCATTGGCGAGCGCGCAGGTACCTTTGCCTCGACCATCCTTGGATCGGTTCGCGGTATGATCGGCGTCGTGGCCTTGCTGGTCATTGTTCCGGTGGTGGCGTTTTACCTGCTGCTGGATTGGGACAATATGGTTAGCGCCATCGACCGCCATCTGCCGCGCGAACATGCAGGCACGGTCCGGCATCTGGCATCCGAAATCGATGAGGCATTGTCCGGTTTTCTGCGCGGGCAATCGCTGGTCATTCTGATCCTTGGTATCTGGTACGCGCTGGCACTGATGTTTGTGGGGCTGCCGTTCGGGTTCTTTATCGGCATTATGGCGGCCTGCCTGTCCTTCATCCCTTACGTCGGCGTGCTGATCGGTGGGGCGACGGCCATCGGCGTGGCGTTGTTCAGCTTCTGGGGCGAGCCTGTTTGGATCGGCGCAGTCGTTGCCATCTTCGGCATCGGTCAGGTGGTCGAGGGGAATTACCTGCAACCCAAGATCGTCGGCGGCCATGTGGGTCTGCATCCGGTCTGGTTGTTGCTGGCCTTGTCGGTCTTTGGTGCGTTGTTCGGCTTTGTGGGTCTGGTGATGGCTGTTCCGATGGCTGCGGCCTTGGGTGTTCTGGCCCGCTTTATGATCGCCCGTTACCGCGAAAGCCCGCTGTATACGGGGCAGGGCACACCGTCAGATCCTGCACAGCCGATTCTGGTCGAACTGGTGCCGTCGGGTACGGTGCAAAGCACCCTGATGTCGGAACGTCTGGCCGCCGACCGCGCCCGTGGCCAGCAAGAGATCGAGGTGATGCAGGAAGATCTGTCCCGCCGCCCGCCCGAGTAGACGATGCAGCAGGAACCCCCGTATCCCCTGTCCCGCCAGCTGACGCTGGATCTGACGACGCCGCCTGCCCATTCGCGCGCGGATTTCCTGCCTGCCCCCGCGAACAGGGCGGCGCTTGCGGCGCTGGACGCGCCTTTGTCATGGCCGAACGGCAGGATGTTGCTGATCGGCCCCGAGGGGGCGGGAAAATCCCATCTTGCGGCCTTCTGGGCGGCAGAAAACGGGGCGCGGCGTATCCATGCCGCCGGATTGCGGCCCGATGCCGCCGATCTGCTGGCCTCGGAAGGCGGGGCGGTCATTGTCGAGGATGCAGACCATTCCGGCAGTGCCGCAGGTGCCGAACAGGCCTTGTTCCACCTGTGGAACCTATGCGCCCCACGCGATTGCCTGTTGCTGATGACGGCAAGGCGTCCCCCGCGTGACTGGGGCCTTGGGCTGCCGGATCTGCAATCGCGCATGGATGCGATGCCGCAGGTCCATCTTGGCCCGCCGGACGAGGCTTTGCTGGCGGCGGTTCTGGTCAAGCTGTTCGCCGACCGGCAGCTGGCGGTGCCTGCGGGTCTGATCGACTGGCTGGTTTTGCATATGGACCGTGACCTTGGGCTGGCACGCAGGCTGGTTGCGGCTATGGATCACGCCGCAATGGCACAGAAAGGCCCCGTGACCCGCCGCATCGCCGCCGACCTGCTGGACAAGCTGTCCGAGGGTGACGCATGATCATATCTTGTTTTGTTGCCGGATTATCATGACACAAGCCGATTTCCTTCGTTCACCGTTTTCACCCCCCAAAGACCTTGCCGGTGGCGTCCCGCAAGGGCAGTCGCGCTTTTTCAACCGTGAACTCAGCTGGCTGTCGTTCAACTGGCGCGTTCTGGACGAGGCGCGCAACCCCCGCGTTCCCCTGTTGGAACGGCTGCGGTTTGTGTCGATCAGCGCGACCAATCTGGACGAATTCTATACCACCCGTGTGGCCGGTCTGCGCGAACTGGTCCGCGAAGGCAGCACGACCCCATCCGACGACGGTCTTTCCCCTGCCGAACAGCTGTCATTGATCAACGCCGATGCTCGACGTCTGATGGCGGCGCAGCAAGGGGTCTGGAACAACATCCGCAAGGAAATGGAACAGGCGGGCATTGTCATCCTGTCGCGCCAGCGCCTGACCCGCGCCGAAGAAGAATTCCTGCACCAGTATTTTGAAAACCGCGTTTTTCCGGTCCTGTCGCCGCTGGCCATCGACCCCGCGCATCCGTTTCCCTTTATTCCGAACACCGGCTTTACACTGGCGCTGGAACTGGCGCGCGAAACCGATGGCCGCCAGATGCAGGCCCTGCTGCCGATCCCCGCGCAGCTGCCGCGTTTTGTGCCCTTGCCGGGCGGGGAACGTTTCCTGCGGCTGGAAGATCTGCTGTTGATGCATCTGACCAGCCTGTTTCCGGGCTATCGCGATGTCGGACATTGCAGCTTCCGCGTGCTGCGTGACAGCGATCTTGAGGTCGAGGAAGAAGCCGAGGATCTGGTCCGCGAATTCGAAACAGCCTTGAAACGCCGCCGCCGTGGCAGTGTCATCCGGATGAAGATCACCTCGGGGGCGCCGGACCGCCTGCGCCGCCTGATCATGGCCGAACTGGAAATCACGCGGGACGAGGTGATCGAGGTCGAGGGCCTTCTGGGCATGGCCGATCTGTCCGAACTGGTGCTGGACAGCCGCCGCGAATTGCTGTGGCCGGCCTTTACACCGCGCGTGCCCGAAAGGGTGCAGGATCACGACGGGGATATGTTCTCGGCCATCCGGCAGAAGGATATGCTGCTGCATCATCCCTATGAGACATTCGACATGGTGGTCCGCTTTCTGGCGCAGGCGGCGCGCGACCCCGACGTGCTGGCCATCAAGCAGACGCTCTATCGTACCAGTCGTGACAGCCCGATCGTCGATGCCCTTTGCGAAGCCGCCGAGGCGGGCAAATCGGTCACCGCGCTGGTCGAACTGAAAGCCCGCTTCGACGAGGCTGCGAACATCCGCCAGTCCCGCCGTCTGGAACGTTCTGGCGCCCATGTGGTCTATGGTTTCGTAAACTATAAAACCCATGCCAAGATCAGCACCGTCGTGCGCCGCGAGGGCGAGGCCCTTGTCACCTATACCCACTACGGGACCGGAAATTATCACCCTATTACGGCGCGTATCTATACCGATATGTCGCTGTTCACCTGTGACGGGGCCTTGGGGCGTGACGCGACCAAAGTCTTCAACTATCTTTCGGGATATGTGCAGCCGTCAGGGTTGGAAAACCTGTCGATTTCCCCCGCTGAAATGAAATCGCATCTGATCGACCTGATCGGACAAGAGGCCAAATTTGCCCGTGAAGGTCGTCCTGCCGCGATCTGGGTCAAGGTCAATTCATTGACCGAAAAGGACGTGATCGAGGCGCTTTATGCCGCCAGCGAGGCAGGCGTGAAAATCAGCCTTGTTGTTCGCGGCATTTGCGGGATCAGACCCGGCATCAAGGGTCTTTCCTCGAACATCCGCGTAAAATCCATCGTCGGACGCTATCTGGAACATTCGCGGATCGTGTGTTTCGGGAATGGCTATGGCCTGCCTTCGATCAAATCGCGGGTTTTTATCAGTTCTGCCGACTGGATGGACCGGAACCTGAACCGGCGCGTTGAAACTTTGGTGGAATGTCGTAATGACACCGTCAAGGCGCAGATCGTGAATCAGGTGATGGCAGCGAATATGGCGGATGAGGCGCAAAGCTGGCTGTTACAGCCCGATGGCAGGTTCCTGCGATATTTGCCACAGGGGCGTGATGATCTGTTCAACTGTCATCGTTTCTTCATGGAAAACCCGTCGCTGTCGGGTCGGGGAACAGCAGGGGCACGTGATGTGCCCGCGCTGACCCATTCCGCAGAATGACGCACGGACATGGATAAGCTATGAGACATGACGACAAGCAAGAGGCGCGAATATGAACGGGGTGCGAACCACCAGCGGACAGAAGATCGAGCCATTCGGTCGTAAATTCAGTAAACTTCCCAAGCGGGCGCTAAAGCGGGTCGGGGTGGTCGATGTCGGCTCGAACTCGATCAGGCTTGTGGTGTTTGATGGCGCGGCAAGGTCGCCGGCATACTTTTATAATGAAAAGGTCATGGCGGGTCTGGGGCAGGATATGGCCCGCACCGGTCGTCTGAACCCTGCGGGGATCGAACGCGGCTTTTCGGCCTTGGCGCGTTTCGCGTCACTGGCAAAAAGCATGGATATCGAACCGCTGACCTGCGTAGCCACCGCCGCGGTGCGCGAGGCAGAGGATGGCCCCGCCTTCCAAGCCCGGGTCGAAAAAGCGACTGGCCTGAAGCTGTGGGTCATTGACGGTCAGGAGGAGGCACGCTTGTCCGCGCAAGGCGTGCTACTGGGCTGGCCCGATGCCAGGGGGCTGGTTTGTGATATCGGCGGCAACTCGTTAGAGCTGGCGGTCGTTGAAAACGGCAAAGTTGGCAAGCGCGTGACATCGCAGCTTGGTCCGTTCCGGCTGCAGCAGGTCGAACCGGAAAACCTGCGGGATCATATTGCAAAAATTCTTGCCGGTCTGGCCGAGCAGGTCGGGACCGGCCACGAACGTATCTATCTGGTCGGCGGGTCATGGCGTGCCATCGCCCGTTTGGATATGGAACGCAGCGAATACCCCATGACGGTTCTGCATGAATACCGCATGACGCCGGAAGCTGTCGGAAAGACAGTAGACTGGATCGCCGATCACGACATGAATACCCTGCGCAGTAAGGTCGGCATCTCATCCTCGCGGATGGAGTTGGTGCCGTTGGCCAGTCAGGTCCTGTCGCAATTGATCGATGTTTTTGCCCCGACCGAACTGGCGATTTCCAGCTATGGCATCCGTGAAGGGTTGCTGTACGAACATATGTCGACAACCCTGCGCCGTCGTGATCCGCTGTTGGAAGCGGCGCGGTTTACCGAAAAGCAGATGGCGCGTTTGCCGGGTTTCGGCAAAAAGCTGTACCACTTTTTGCTGCCGCTGTTCCCTGATCTGACCCCTGAACGCGACCGTCTGATGCATGCGGCCTGTCTGCTGCACGACACCGCATGGCGCGCCCACCCGGATTATCGGGCCGAGGCGTGTTTCGACAATGTCACCCGCGCCAATATGGCAGCGCTAAGCCATCCCGAACGGATCTATCTGGGTCTGGCTTTGTTGCACCGCTATCGCAACAACCGCGCGCAGGTGCAGATGGCACCGCTGTTCGACCTGCTGAACGAAGAAGAAATCCTTGCCGCTGAGGTTCTGGGAAAGGCCATGCGCTTCGGGGCGATGTTCGCGATCGAGGATCCTTCGAATGCCGCGTCTTTGCGGCATGTTCCGGGCAAAACCCTTGATCTGCATCTGACGCGAACCGGACGTGCCCTGATGGGCGAGGTTGCCTTGTCGCGCTTCCAGTCCTTGTGCAAATCCATGAAGATCGAAGGACGGGTGAAGTAGGCATCCCCATACGGATTGAAGGCCCCCGAATGATTTTCGGGGGCCTTTTTCTTTGACCTTATCCAAAATGCAAAAAAGGCGTCCCGAAGGACGCCCTTTCCGTGTCTGCCAGTGGCAGGCGGATGATTACATCATGCCGCCCATGCCGCCCATGCCACCCATGTCGGGCATGCCGCCGCCGCCGCCTTGGCCTTTCGGCTCGGGCTTTTCGACGATCATGGCTTCCGTGGTGATCAGCAGGCCGGCAACCGAAGCTGCGTCTTCCAGCGCGGTGCGGACGACCTTTGCGGGGTCAATCACGCCGAACTTGAACATGTCGCCATATTCTTCGGTCTGCGCGTTGAAGCCGAAGGCTTTGTCGGTCGATTCACGGACCTTGCCCGCAACAACCGCACCGTCAACACCAGCGTTTTCAGCGATCTGGCGCATCGGCGCTTCCAGCGCGCGACGAACGATCGAGATACCGGCGTCCTGATCCGAGTTTGCACCCGACAGACCTTCCAGAACCTTGCCACCCTGAACCAGGGCAACACCGCCACCGACAACAACGCCCTCTTGGACAGCTGCGCGGGTTGCGTTCAGGGCGTCATCGACGCGGTCTTTACGCTCTTTCACTTCGATTTCGCTCATGCCGCCGACGCGGATGACTGCAACGCCGCCTGCCAGTTTGGCAACGCGTTCCTGCAGCTTCTCTTTGTCATAGTCCGAAGTGGTTTCTTCGATCTGCTGACGGATCTGGGCGACACGTGCTTCGATCTCGGACTTTTCACCAACGCCATCAATGATGGTGGTGTTGTCTTTGCTGATCGTGACTTTCTTGGCGCGGCCAAGCATGTCGATCGTGACGTTTTCCAGCTTCATGCCCAGATCTTCGCTGATGACCTGACCACCGGTCAGGATAGCAAGGTCCTGCAGCATGGCTTTGCGGCGATCGCCGAAGCCCGGTGCTTTGACAGCAGCAATTTTCAGGCCGCCGCGCAGTTTGTTGACAACCAGCGTTGCCAAGGCTTCGCCTTCGACGTCTTCGGACACGATAACCAACGGCTTGCCCGACTGGATCACGGCTTCCAACAGCGGAACCATCGGCTGCAAGGACGACAGTTTCTTCTCGTGCAGCAGGATATAGGCGTCTTCCATATCCGCGATCATCTTGTCGGGATTGGTGACGAAGTAGGGCGACAGGTAGCCGCGGTCGAACTGCATGCCTTCGACGACTTCGACTTCGGTTTCCATGCCTTTGTTTTCTTCGACGGTGATAACACCTTCGTTTCCAACTTTCTGCATGGCGTCAGCAATCTGACGACCGATCGAGGCTTCGCCATTGGCCGAAATGGTGCCGACCTGGGCAACTTCGTCGCTGTCGTTAACGGGACGCGAAGCAGCTTTGATGGCTTCCACAACTTTGGTGGTGGCCAGATCGATGCCGCGCTTCAGGTCCATCGGGTTCATGCCAGCTGCAACGGCTTTCATGCCCTCTTTGACGATGGCTTGTGCCAGAACCGTCGCGGTGGTGGTGCCGTCGCCAGCTTCGTCATTGGTGCGCGAAGCAACTTCGCGGACCATCTGTGCGCCCATGTTTTCGAACTTGTCGGACAGTTCGATTTCCTTGGCAACCGACACACCGTCTTTGGTGATGCGCGGGGCGCCGAAGGATTTTTCGATCACCACGTTGCGGCCTTTGGGGCCTAGGGTGACTTTCACGGCGTCTGCAAGGATGTTCACGCCTTTCAGCATGCGATCGCGTGCGTCGGTGCCGAATTTGACTTCTTTAGCTGCCATTGTAATCTCCTGAAGTTGAGTGGAAGGTAAGGATCTATCCGGGTGATCAGCTGATCACGCCCAGGATGTCGCTTTCCTTCATGATCAGCAGCTCTTCGCCGTCGATCGTGACTTCGGTGCCGGACCATTTGCCGAACAGAACGCGGTCGCCGGCGTTAACCGAGGGAGCGATCAGCTCGCCCGAGTCCTTGCGTGCGCCTTCACCAACCGAGACGACTTCGCCTTCTGCCGGCTTTTCTTTTGCGTTGTCGGGGATGATCAGACCGCCCTTGGTCTTTTCTTCCGACTGGACGCGGCGGACCAGAACGCGGTCTTGCAGCGGTTTAAATGCCATGTGAACACTCCGATATTTCAGGTTACAGTGTTGCGTTGTTGGCACTCACCGGGTGCGAGTGCCAATGCCCGAAGATTTAGGCACGCCACACGACACTGTCAACGGGTTTGATTGCAGATTTTTCATGCCGCTCTGGAACAGAATGGCCTTTTGTGACACCCTGCGCCCATACGCTCCGGGAATAAAGAAAACACCTTATGCGACATGCCCTCAAAGCCGCCGCAGTGGCCCTGTTCAGCCTGTCCTCGGGGGCGGTCGCGCAATCTTGTGACGGGGAAAACCTGTTCAAAACGATGCCACAGGATCAGGTCGCCCGAATCGAGGCTGCTGTTCAGGGTGTTCCTTTCCGCAACGGCCTGTTGTTTCAGGCCACCCGCGATGACCGGCAGATTACTTTGGTCGGGACGTATCACTTCGGGGATGAACGCCATGCACCGATGGTTGACCGGATGCGTCCTTTTATTCGCAATGCCGCCGCGCTTTATGTTGAAGCCGGTCCCGAAGAAGAATCCCGCCTGACCGAGGCTTTGACCACGGACCCCAGCCTGATGGTGGATGCAGAAGGTCCGACATTGCCAGAACGATTGTCTTCTGACGAATGGCAGGTGCTGTCGCAGGCCATGTCCGACCGTGGGTCACCTGCGGTCATCACCTCGCGGTTGCGGCCTTGGTATGTGTCGATGATGTTGGGCATTTCGCCATGCATGATTGATGCGATGGCCAGTGGTGATGGCAAGACCGGCGGTCTGGATCATCTGATGGTACAGGAAGCACAGGCCGCTGACACCCCCATCAAAGCGTTGGAACCTTGGGATACGATCTTCGGCCTTTATGCCGATCTGTCACCGCAGGAAGAACTGGATATGATCCGCGCGGCCCTGCCTGCGGCTTCTTACGCCGATGATTATGCGGTGACGCTGACGGACGCCTATTTTAACGGTGATGTCTGGAAAATCTGGGAATTCGGACGCTTCGACGCCTATCAGAACTCGGGGTTGGATCGAGCAGAGGTGGACCGCCAGATGGTTCTGGCCCAGACGCGGCTGATGGATGACCGCAACCGGAACTGGATCGCGCCTTTGACCAAGGGGGCCACCCAAGCGGCAAAGGAAGGCAAAGGGATTGTCGCGGCCTTCGGTGCGCTGCATTTGCCGGGAAAAGCTGGTGTGCTGAACCTTTTGCAGGAACAGGGCTATACCATCCGCCGGATGGACGACTGATCCCGCGCGTTGCCGCGCGGGCGGGGGATATTATTGGCCGTTCAGAATACCCAACGCATAGGCTTTTCCGCCTTTTTGATAGGTAATACGGCTGTCGCCAATGGCTGAAATCGTGCCGCCGTTGATACGGTCACCGATCCGCAGGGTCAGCACGCGACCATTCGACAGGCGCACCAAAGCACGGCTGGCCTGACCGGCGCCAATGGTGCCAATGATCTGTGTGCTGTTCAAGCGGATGCCGTCCTTGACGGTCGCGCTGCTGGCTGCCGTGCCGCTAGAGCCTTGGGGAATTGCCGCAACAACATCCGGTTCGGCGTCGACTTCCGGCGGCTGGTAACGCTGGTTGCGACTGGCCGCGGCGCGGGCCTCGGCCTCGGCCTGTGCACGGGCGCGGGCTTCGGCAGCGGCACGGGCCTGCGCCTCGGCACGGGCGTCGGCTGCGGCCATATTGCGGGCACGGGCTTCGGCTTGGGCTTGCAGTTCATCATCCTGACGACGCTGCTCGGCTTGGGCGGCGGCAGCGGCCTGTTCGGCAGCTGCCGCACGCTGATCTGCGGCAGCAGGGGCAATCGCTGCTGCAACCGGTGCTGCAGTCGCAACCATCGCGTTCGAGGTGGCGGCCGCGACGGCACGGGCCGACCTGCGCGGTGGTGTTGCCGATGACCGCAGTGACGTCAGCGCCACAGACCCCGCGGCAGGGGCCGTGTCGATGGCAGAGGCGACAGCGCGATCAACCGCAGCCGAAGAAAGACTTGCGGACGCCGCATTGCGCGGCTTGGCATCCGGTCGTGCCGATCGGCTGATTGCACCGGACGAGGTGGCTTGCACGGCGGGCTTGGGAACGGTTTTCGTTTCGGGGCGACCGCTTCCAACAGCCTCGGCCACGGCGGATTGGACTGCTTGCTGGGACGGCCCGCGCACCGACATCGGTTTGCGGGTCGGGCGGGCGTCAGCCAATTGGAACACCAAACCGCGTTCGGCGGGCGTAAAGCCGCTTTGTCCGGCTTGCGCCGTCCGAAGGTCACGCAGTTGCTGTTCCAGCAGATGACGTTCGGCTTGGGTCAACTGGACCGGAGCATCATCCTCGGAGGCGCTGCCTTCTTCCAGCAATGACAGATCCTGCGGACGTGACGGCGGTCGGCTTGTGGTCGAAGGCGCAACGCTGCTTTGTGCAGGCGCGGGTGCAGCAGCCGGTGCTTCGCTGGTTGCGGGACGCGTGGTGCTGGGCGGGCGGCTGCTGCCCACGGTCGGACTGGTCGTTGCCGTCGGGGCCGCCGGCCGTGCCGCAGGTGCTGCCGATGGTCGGGCAGCGCGCGCCGCTGCAGGTTGGCGCGCGGGCGCTTCGCTGCGCGATGCCGTCTGGGTCGGGCGATCCGGAGGACGGATCGACGTCACACGTGGCGCGGCCGATCTGGTAGAATCCTCGAACGGCAAGGGATTGGTGGGCACGCGCGGTTTGTTTTCCGGCGCAGCGGGGGCCGAGGCACGTGCAGGCGTTGTCCGTGGCGGACGGGCCGAACTGTCCAGATTGACCCTGCGGTTAACCGGCGCCGGCTGTGCCCGTGGCGTAGCAGCGGGTGCGGTTGCCGTTACGGCAGGCGCTGGTGTCAACGGCGCAGGTGTCGCTTCGACCGCCGCAGGTGGTGTCTGGACCGGCAGTTGACGTTGCACCAAGGTGGCCGCTGCAATTTGCTGGGGCGTCGGCTGCGGGGCGCTGACAGGCGTTTCGGGTTCAGGGTTCGCTGCGACCGCCTCGGCCAAGGCGCGGGTCAGGGGATCAAGCTCTTCCTCGGCCGTTTCGGGCGCGGGCGCTTCGACGACAGGCAGTTCTGTGGTTGGCGTTTCAGCCTCTGCCTCGGGGGCGTCTGCTTGTTCTTGAACGACGCCTTCACCGATCGGGGCGGGCATTTCGATCGGGGGCAATGCGTTCGGCAAAGTTGCTTCGGGTTCGGGCGTTGGCTCGACCACTTGTGGCGCTGGTTCGATGACGGGATCGGGGGTCAGCGCGGCTGTTTCCACCTTGGGCTGTGTTTCCGTCTGTGGCTCACCACCCAAAAACAGCAGGACCAAGGCCAGCATAACTGCCAAACCACCCACAAGAACCGGCAAGCGCGCCAGATCCAGCTTGGCCAGACGCGCCATCAGCGCCGTGCGGGTGGCACCGGCCTCTGGTTCGGGATGGGGGCGGTTGGCGCGGGCAGCTGCGGCGCGGTTATGCACCGCCTCGGCCCGGGGAGACAGGCGTTGGGCGGTCAACGGTGCGACCTGCCCATGCCGGATCACTGGCGAAGCAGCGTCGACCGCGGTTGCTGCCAAAGGGGGGCGGGCAACGGGATCGGCAGATGCTGCCGCTTGGGGTTCGACCACATGCGCGGTGATCCGTGATACCGTAACAGCAGCGGGTGCTTGCACGGTTGCCGCGACCTCCGGTTCGATAAACGGTGCAGTGACCCGCGCCTGCGACAGATCTGGATCGCTGAAGGGACGCCGGTCGAATTGTTCCTGCGCCAGACGTGATGTGCCAAAATCGGGCTGGCCGTCAAAACGGTCGTCATTCGGGCGGGCCTGAAAGCCGGATGGCCGGAACCCTTGGGCACGGGCAAAATCCTCGGCCTCTTGCAGGGTGCGGCGGGCAACGGCGGCCACACGCAGGGTTTCGATGTCGCCATTGACGGCCGGACACCAGTCAAAGGTAAGATCCTGGGCGCGATAAGGGGTCGATGCCTCAAGCGCGCGGGCAATGGTGGCGGGGGTGTCCGATCCGAAGGGCACTGTCAGCGTGGTGTACAGCACCTGATCGTCGGGAATAACCAGAACGGTATCCAGTTCCCCCCATTTCCCACCGGCCTGATCGCGCAACGCGCTAAGGACCGAGGCCAGATCGTCGCCCGAAAATCGGGCCTGTCCCAAGGACCGCCATTCAGGACCGTCGCGACGTTCCAACTGGACGGCTTCCTGGGTGAAGCTCATGGCGAATTCTGGAGGCGCGGCATGCTGGTTCATCTGTGTGGTTCGCTGCTCGATTTGCACCATGCATTTTAAGCCGCATGATGTCGTTGACCTTACTTATCACTACCGCAAATTGTGCGACGTTAAAAGAAGAACTGGCAGATCTGTGATCTGTTTCGATCCTGCCGGGGCTATGAAACCCGGATCGGCGCGCGCATGAATGGGACAGTGAAGACGCGATCAAAGAGGATTATTGATGTCCCCGACCTTTCACCTTGTAAATCCACGCCGTATGGCACTGACCGTGGCTGCGTTGGCGATGGTTTCTGCCCCTGCAATGGCCGCTGATAACAACTCGGCATGCGGACACATGGCAGAAATGTCACACCTGTCTGTTTCGGGGGATGGTCTTGCCCGCATTGCACCCGACATGGCAACCATCCAGTTGGGTGTGACCGGTCAGGCCGACAGCGCCAATGCGGCAATGGACCAGAATTCCACGCAGCAGGCTGCTGTCATCAAGGCCCTGACAGATACCGGTATCGAGCAGGCGCAGATCCAGACATCCGGTCTGAACCTGAGCCCGTTGATGAAATATGACGAAGACCGCGCGCCAAGCGTCACAGGCTATCAGGCCAGCAACATTGTCACGGTTCGTGTCGCCGATCTTACCCGTCTGGGCGAGGTTCTGGACGCCATCGTCAATGCCGGCGCCAACGAGATCAGCGGCATTACCTTTGCCCGTGAAGACGGTGCCGACGCGCAGGACGACGCCCGCCGTCAGGCCGTGACCGATGCCCGCAGAAAGGCGCAGGTTCTGGCCGAGGCTGCCGGATTGACCCTTGGCCCTGTTCTGACCATCCGCGACAGCCAGTCTGGTGGCAGCACCCCGCGTCCCATGATGCGGATGGAGGCGGCCATGGCGGATTCCGTTCCGGTTCAGGCAGGGCAGATGGAAATGTCGGCACAGGTCGATATTGAATACGCGCTGGTGGGCGACGGGTCGTGCAGTCCCGTCAAAGGCGGCGACGTTCCCTTGCCGGGTGACGGCGCACCCGCGCCTGACGAACCGATCGCCCCCGGCATCGTGGAACCCCTGCCGGACATGGAAGAACCGGCCAACTGAATGGATCGGGGGCCGTCGCGGCCCCCGGTTCTATCAAGCCGTTGCTTTGGCCAGTGCCTGATCCAGATCGGCGATCAGATCATCAGCGTCCTCGATACCCACGGACAGACGGACAATTTCAGGTCCGGCACCGGCGGCGCGTTGCTGGTCTTCGGTCAGCTGGCGGTGGGTGGTCGATGCCGAATGGATCACCAAGGATCGCGCGTCGCCAAGGTTCGCCACATGGCTGAACAGATCCAGTCCGCCGACCAGTTTAACCGCAGATTCGTATCCGCCCTTGATGGCAAAGGTGAAAAGACCGCCAACACCTTTGGGATACAGCCGGTCCGCCGTCGCTTTCCAAGGCGAACTGTCCAGCCCCGCATAGGTGACTGTTTCGACCCGCGGATCTTTTTCCAGCCATTTCGCAACCTTCAGCGCGTTTTCACAATGGCGCTGCATGCGAAGGCCAAGCGTCTCGATCCCCATCAGGGTGTAATGTGCGCCCTGCGGGTTCATCGTCATCCCAAGATCGCGCAGACCGATGGCGATGCCGTGGAAGGTAAAAGCCAGATTGCCGAAGGTCTCGTGGAATTTCAGCCCGTGATAGGCGGGTTCGCGGGCTGACAGGCTGGGGAATTTGTCGCTGGCCGACCAGTCGAACTTGCCGCTGTCAACCACCACGCCGCCGGTGACGGTGCCATTTCCGGTCATGTATTTGGTCAGGCTGTGGACCACCAAGGTCGCACCCATTTCAATGGGGCGGCACAGATAGGGGGTGGCCAGCGTGTTATCGACGATCAGCGGCAGGCCCGCGTCATCGGCAATCGCGGCCACGGCGGGGATATCGGTGACATAGCCGCCCGGATTGCTGATCGATTCGCAAAAGATCGCGCGGGTGTTGTCATCGATGGCATCGCGCAACGCTTGCGGGTCGTCGAAATCGACAAATGTCGCGGACCAGCCGAAACGGCGGATCGTGTGGCTGAACTGGGTGACCGAGCCGCCATACAAACGGGTCGAGGCGACGATATTGCGCCCCGGCTCCATCAGCGGGAACAGCGCCAGAATTTGTGCGGCATGACCTGACGAACAGCAGACAGCGCCAGCGCCACCCTCAAGTGCTGCCACGCGCGACTGCAATGCGGCGACGGTGGGGTTGGTCAGGCGGGAATAGATATAGCCGACCTCTTGCAGGTTGAACAACGCCGCCGCGTGATCTGCGTCGCGAAAGGCATAGGCCGTCGTCTGGTAAATCGGCACCTGCAAAGCGCCCGTTGCCGGATCGGCGGATGCGCCTGCGTGAATGGCGGTGGTGTCAAAGCCTTGGGTCATGGAAACCTCCCGTTTTCGGTTGCGGCGCCAGCCTAGGCGGGGCAGGGGCTGCGCCGCAATCCGAAACGTCAGCGTTGTCGGCGCGCCATAAAGGCCAGCTTTTCGAACAGCGTGATGTCCTGTTCGTTTTTCACCAGTGCCCCGTGCAGGCGTGGCAACATGGACCCCGGGTCGCGCTTCAGATCCTCGGGCTGAAGATCTTCGGCCAGTATCAGTTTCAGCCAATCCAGAAATTCGCTGGTCGAGGGTTTTTTCTTCATGCCCGGCACATCGCGCAATTCGACGAATTGCGACAAAGCCTCATCCAGCAGGCGGGGTTTCAGATTTGGATAATGGACATTCACGATCGCCTTCAGCGTTTCGGCATCGGGAAAGCGGATATAATGGAAAAAGCAGCGGCGCAGAAATGCATCCGGCAGTTCTTTTTCATTGTTCGAGGTAATGATTACCACCGGCCTTTGCGCCGCCTTAACCGTCTGTCCGGTTTCATAGACGTGGAACTCCATCCGGTCCAGTTCCTGCAGCAGATCGTTCGGGAATTCGATGTCGGCCTTATCCACCTCGTCGATCAACAAGACGACGCGGGACGGGGCTTCGAAGGCCTGCCACAGTTTGCCCTTGCGGATGTAATTGCCGACATCGTTGACGCGGGCATCGCCCAACTGGCTGTCACGCAACCGGCTGACGGCGTCATATTCATACAGACCCTGCTGGGCTTTGGTTGTCGATTTTACATGCCATTCGATGATCGGCATGCCAAGGCTGGCCGCGACCTGACGGGCCAGTTCGGTTTTGCCGGTTCCGGGTTCACCTTTCACCAGCAAGGGGCGTTCCAGCGTCACGGCGGAATTGACGGCAACGGCCAGATCAGGCGGCGCGACATAGCGGTCGGTCCCGGTGAATTGCATAAAAACTCTCCTTCAGGGTGAACGGCTTGGCAAAAAACGCCGGATAGGGTGTGGCATGATTTAGGTAAGACACGATTACCTTGATCAAACATAGTGACAAGCAGGCAGTCATACTTTAATGGGGCGCGCAAGGTGCCGGAAATTTTTGCTCCGCCCGGCGCCGCCGGAGGACGTAATGAAAGCCCAGACCTTCCTTCCCAAGGATTATCGTCCCGCCGAGGATGAACCCTTTATGAACGAGCTTCAGCTCGAATATTTCCGTCAAAAACTTGAAGCCTGGAAACAGGAATTGCTGGACCAATCGGCGGAAACGCTTGAAGGTTTGCTGGAAAGTGCACGCAGCGTGCCCGATCTGGCCGACCGCGCAAGCGAGGAAACCGATCGTTCGCTGGAATTGCGCACGCGTGATCGTCAGCGCAAACTGGTCAGCAAGATCGATGCGGCCCTTCGCCGGATCGATACTGGTGATTTCGGGTATTGCGCCATGACCGGCGAGCAGATCAGCCTGAAACGTCTGGATGCCCGCCCCATCGCGACGCTGTCTCTGGAAGCCCAGGAACGGCACGAGCGTAAAGAGCGTGTCCACCGCGACGATTGACGTCGTGGTTTAAAGACAAATTGCCCCGCCGGTGCAGGTCATCAGCGGGGTCTTTTCATTTCGTTATTTCGGGTGTTTCGCCATGGCAGCTGCATTACAGGGCCGTCCCGTGTCCATCATTGGCGGTGGTATCGGCGGACTGACAGCGGCCCTTGCCTTGGCGCAGCGCGGGGCAAGCGTCACCCTGTATGAACAGGCCGCCGAACTGGCCGAGGTGGGCGCAGGCATCCAGCTGTCGGCGAATGTGGTGCGGGTTCTGGATGCGCTTGGACTGGGTCCGGCCATCGCGCCCCATGCCTTGCGTAATACTGCTGTGCATCTGCATGACGCGGCGGGCAGGGCTGTGATGCAGATGGATCTGCTGGCCCACCGCCCGCAGGCCCGCTTTCTGATTATCCACCGTGCGCGACTGATTGCTGTTCTGGCTGCCGCTGCCGCTGCGGCTGGCGTCGATATCCAGCTGGGCACACGGATCGACGCGCCGCCGCAAGGCGGGTTGGTGATCGGGGCTGACGGGCTGAAAAGCCCGATCCGGCAGGTGCTGAACGGTCAGCAGGTTCCTTTCTTCACCGGACAAACGGCGTGGCGGGCGATTATTCCCGATGCCCCTGCACAATCCGCCACAGCACAGGTTTTTATGGGCGCGGGCCAGCATCTGGTCAGCTATCCCTTGGCGCATGGCCAGCGCAATATCGTGGCGGTGGTCGAACGGCATGACTGGCAGGACGAAGGATGGTCGCTGCTTGATGACCCCGACAACCTGCGGCGCGCCTTTTCATCCTTCGGCGGTCCAGTTCCCGAATGGCTGGCCGCAGTGACCGCCACTAATATCTGGGGGCTGTTCAGGCATCCGGTCGCGGAACAATGGCACAATGACCATATCGCCATTCTGGGCGACGCTGCCCACCCGACCTTGCCGTTTCTGGCCCAAGGTGCCGGCATGGCGATCGAGGATGCATGGATCCTGACCGCCTGTCTTGATGCCGAAACCGACCAGCCGACCGCCCTTGCGCGGTATCAGGCGTTGCGCCAGCCAAGGGTCACGCGGATCGTCGAGGCTGCGAATGCCAACGCGCGGAATTACCACCTAAGAGGGCCGAAGCGTCATGCGGCCCATGCGATCCTGCGTATGGCAAACCGCTTTGCGCCAAAGGTCATGCCGTCGAAATTCGACTGGCTATATGACTATGACCCGTTGCAGGCCGTGAAAACCCGAGGGCGTTGAACCGCCCCCGGGTTCCAGGTCATGCGGCGCGTTCAACGGCTGCAACGATGCCGTCCACAACCTCGGTCAGGACAGCTTCATCCTGTGCTTCTGCCATGACACGGATCAGAGGCTCGGTGCCCGATTTGCGGATCAGAACGCGACCAGATCCGGCAAGACGCGTTTCGGCATCCGCAATGACGCGTTTGACGGCGTCCTGCCCCAATGGGTCCGCGCCATTGGCATAGCGCACGTTCTTTAACAGCTGTGGCACGGGCTGGAATTGCGACACCAGTTCGCTGGAGGTCTGGCCGGTTTCGGCCATCGCCGCCAGAACCTGCATCGCTGCGACCAGACCGTCGCCCGTGGTGGCGTAATCGGTCATCACGATATGGCCCGATTGTTCGCCTCCAAGATTAAAGCCACCCTCGCGCATACGTTCCACGACATAGCGGTCACCGACCTGCGTGCGTTCCAGTCGCAGGTTGCGCGCCTGCAGGAAATGTTCCAGCCCAAGGTTCGACATGACGGTCGCAACCAATGCGCCACCCGCCAGACGCCCCTGTTCGGCCCAACGCGCCGCCAGCAGTGCCATGATCTGGTCGCCATCGGCCACTTTACCGTTCTGGTCGACAATCACCACACGGTCCGCATCACCGTCCAGACTGATACCCAGATGGGCGCCATGTTCCAGAACGGCTTTGGCGCACGCCTCGGGGTGGGTGCTGCCCACGCCGTCATTGATGTTGAAACCGTCGGGCTTGACCCCCAGCGGGATCACATCTGCACCCAGTTCCCACAGCACACCAGGTGCCGCGCGATAGGCTGCACCATTGGCGCAATCCAGCACAACCTTCAGCCCGTCCAGCCGCAGGCCCGAAGGCAAAGTGGTCTTGGCATATTCCATATAACGCCCGCGCCCGTCGTCGATACGCTTTGCGCGCCCGATATTACGGGGCTGGGCGGGTTCGATCTCACCCGCGACGATGGCCTCGATTTCCGCTTCGGCTTCGTCGGACAGCTTGAAGCCGTCGGGGCCGAAGAACTTGATACCGTTGTCTTCGGCGGGGTTGTGGCTGGCCGAGATCATGATTCCCAGATCCGCGCGCATTGACCGCGTCAGAAACCCCACCGCAGGTGTCGGCACGGGCCCCAGCAGCAGCACGTTCATGCCTGTACTGGTCAAACCCGCGGTCAAAGCGTTTTCCAGCATATAGCCCGACAGGCGTGTGTCCTTGCCGATCACGACGCGGTGGCGGTTGCGCCCGTCGCGGCGGAAATAGCGACCTGCGGCGGCGCCAAGGCGCAGCGCCATTTCAGCAGTCATGGGATAGGTGTTGGCGCGTCCGCGCACACCGTCGGTTCCGAAAAACTTCCTGCTCATATCCCTGTCTTTCCGTTCTCGTTGAGGGCGGCGATCATGCGCAGCCCTTGTGCGTGTTCCGCGACATCATGGACGCGGTGGATCTGGATGCCCTGCGCCACGGCGGCAAGTGTCAGCGCCAAAGTGCCTGCGACGCGGTCTTCGGGGGCGGGGGCTTTGCCGATCTCTCCGATAAAGCGTTTGCGCGAAACGCCCAGAAGGATCGGACATCCCAGCCCGTGATACAACGAAATGCGTCGCAGAATTGCCAAATTATGCGCCTGTGTCTTGCCGAATCCGATCCCCGGATCGATCACAATCCGGTCTGCGCGAATTCCAGCCGCTTTGGCCCGTGCGATCCTGTCATGCAGCGCATCATAAACGTCCAGAACGACATCGTCATAGCGCGGGTCGTCCTGCATATCATGGGGCAGACCCTGTGCATGCATCAGACATACCGGCAGGCCGCTTTTGGCGACAAGCGCGGGCATGTCGGGGTCGAAATCAAAGCCCGACACATCATTGACCATACCCGCACCCGCATTCACCGTGACGCTTGCCACGGCGGCCTTGCGGGTATCGACCGATATCGGGGCCTGACCGGCCATCGCGGTGATGGCTGGCAGGATGCGGGCGGTTTCTTCGGCGATCGACACCTCGGATGCGCCGGGGCGGGTGGATTCGCCGCCGATGTCCAGAATGTCGGCACCACTTTGGATCAGCATCTGTGCCTGCGTCGCGGCATCATAGGTGCCGCCATCCGAAAAGCTGTCCGGCGTGGCATTCACGATGCCCATCAGGCGTGGCTGATCCAGCGACAGACCCATCAGATCGGCGCGCGGGGCTGTCAGCGCATGCAGCACATCGTCAGGTGCATTATCAACGATTTCTGGCGCGTGCCCCCGCTGCAATCTTTCGAACTGTGTGAACCCTGTCCAGCCGCCGGCCAAACGCCAACGTCCGCCGGTGGCCTGCGGGATCGGGTGATAATATATCCGGTCAGCTGCCATAGACTGCCCCATGCTTCCTATTGCGGGGAAATGCGGCCGATTGCGGCGGCCAAGTCTTCTGGGGGAACAGGCAGCGGGGCATCGGGGCCCAGCACAAAATCGATCCGCGTGGCCTGCAAGCGGGACCCCAGCCAGAAGCCAAGGGTGTCAGGGGTTTGACCCGCCTTTGCATCATCTGCGGCCAGACGTGTCGGGGCCCAGACCACAGGTTGTTGCATCTGGATGGCAGCGTCCAGTTCGGTGCGCGTTTCCGCAACCTCAAGATCCAATGCGGCGGAAAGCGCCCAGGCCGCCTGATCCATCGCCAAAAGCGCGATGCGGCGATGATGTCCGCCTTGCGGCAGCGGCAGGTCGGGGGCCTGAGGAATAATGACCGTTGCGCCCGCAGGACGTGGGGCACCATCGGCATAAACCATGATCACGGCATCGGCCTGCACACCTGTCGCTTGGGTCCGCGCGGCATGGCGGGCGATCGATACCCCAAGCGCCCCCGGCCCGCGATCCAGCTTTTCGACGCTGACGGCAACCTGTTCGGCGCGGGGATGGGCCAAAACCTCGGCCGCGATTTTTTCGGCCAGTGTTTCCACCAGATTATACCGCTGATCCGCCAATGCAGTCGTGACAGCCTGTGTCAGCACATCATAGGACAGGATGTGATCGACGTGGTCATCCGCACCCGCCACACTGTGGCGCAGATCCACGGTCACATTAAAGCGCAGACGTTGATCCAATCCTCTTTCGGACTGGAATGCGCCTATTTCGGCGGACAGCACGTAATCGCGCAAGAAGATACGGTCAGGTTGTTCCATATGCGCCATTCACAGGAATTTGGCGGCGTGGACAAGCCCCACTGGTGCATGGGCGCTTAGTTCGACGCGACGCGCTGTCCGGTGCGATAGAAGATATGGCTGCCGATCTGTACGGTTTTCTGGAACCGGCGGGCCCATGCGGGACGGACCGAGGGGGTGTGGAAATAAGTGGCACCACCGGTCAATTGGCGCGGCGCACCACTTAGCGCATTTTCAGCGATGTCCTTGGCACGCAGATAGGCGGCCTTGTTGCGGATCGGTTTGCGACCCCCAATCGTATAGCTGAACTGGCTTGGCTGGCGAATCACGCCACAGACCGTCGTCGGGAAAGAACGGCTGTCGACACGGTTCAGAATCACCTCGGCGACGGCGCGCTGGCCTTGGGCGCCTTCGCCACGGGCCTCGTGGTAAAGCGCTTCGGCAAGGCAGTTCAAATCTTCGTTTGAATACCGCGTGTTAGCACTGGCCAGATGAAGTTGTTCAATTGGTGCGTCAGGTGCAATTTGCACCTTCACAGGTTCGGCATCCGTGTATAGAAGCGGCGTAGGACGGGGCATATTTGCCGCGGCCTGCAGAGACCCGAAAAAGCCGGCCTCGGACGAAAACAGCGATCCGCTTCCACCCGCGAAGGCGCCGGTCGTGATAAGGGGTATGGCAGTGGCAGCACAAATACAGACGTGCGCCAGCCGTGTAAGCAGCATGGGCATGTGAAGTCCTATACAAGGAACCCGTTGAGAGGGCGTTAATGCGCGGACTTTCAGGGCAGACTGAAAGGGACGCGCTGTCTGACGACGTGCTTAGGTTTTTCCCGACCCGGTTTTCTATCCCACAAGGTCGTGAAAGCTGGAACAGGGCCGGATTCGTGCAATATGGGCAGGTTTCCGCCACCCGCATTTTCGGGTTCCGGCAAGATTCAGCGTAATTGCAAATGTATGCTCATGACGCCACGATCTGGCGGCGCAACTTTACGTTGCAGAATCAAGCCGGTTCGTCGGTCTTTCGACTGCGAATTGCGGATTGCGCGGCGGCAAGTCGTGCGACGGGAACCCTGAATGGCGAACAGGACACGTAATCAACGCCTGCGTCGTGGCAGAAGGCGATGGATTCGGGATTGCCGCCATGTTCACCACAGACCGAAATGGTGATGTCGGGGGACTGGCGGCGGGCGCGTTGAACGCCCGTCAGGATCAATTCACCCACGCCTTCTTCGTCCAGCACATGGAAGGGGTCTTCATCATAGACGCCCTGATTGACATAAATCCCCATGAACCGTCCGGCATCATCGCGTGACAACCCATAGGTCATCTGGGTCAGGTCGTTGGTCCCGAATGACAGAAAGGCCGAATGTGCGGCAATATCCCCCGCCCGCAGCGCGGCACGGGGTGTTTCGACCATGACGCCCAGACGATAGGTGAAATCGGTGCGACGTTCGTTGCGAACGGCGGCGGCAACGGCATCGATACGGGTTTTCACCAGCTCGACCTCGCGCATTGCGCTGACCAGCGGGATCATGATTTCCGGCACCACAGGATCGCCCTTGCGGCTTGCCTCGACCGTTGCCTCGAAAATGGCGCGGGCCTGCATGTCATAGATTTCGGGGACAGTAATCCCCAAGCGCACGCCCCGCATGCCCAGCATGGGATTGAACTCGGTCAAGGCCTCGACCCGCCGGATGACGTCCGACAGGGGCAGGTCCAACGATTCAGCCAATTCGCGCATGCCTTCGCGTTCATGCGGCAGGAATTCATGCAGGGGCGGATCGAACAGTCGGATGGTGACGGGCAGACCTGCCATAATCTCGAACAGGCTGGTAAAGTCGCGGCGCTGCATGGGCAGGACTCGTTCCAGCGACAGCTTGCGGTCTTCGGGACTGTCGGCAAAAATCATCTCGCGCATGGCGGGCAGGCGTTCGGCGTCAAAGAACATATGTTCGGTCCGGCAAAGACCGATGCCCTGTGCCTGAAAGCGGCGGGCCGTCTTTGCGTCTTCGGGCGTATCGGCATTCGCACGGACCTTCAGGCCACCGGCATCTGTTGCCCAATCCATCAGCTGGGTAAATGCATCATCCAGCGCGGGGGGCAAAAGGACCGCGCTGCCCGCCAGCACCTCGCCCGAGCTGCCGTCGATGGTGATCATGTCACCGGCCTTCAGAACGCGATTGCCCGCGCGCAGGGTCTTGTTGCGGGGATCGATGCTGATGCCGCCAGCGCCGACAATACAGGGCAGGCCAAGGCCACGGGCAATCACCGCGGCATGGCTGCTGGTGCCACCGCGTTCTGTCAGCACCCCGACCGAGGCATGCATGCCGCGAATATCCTCGGGCGCGGTTTCGCGCCGGACCAGAACGCAAGCCTCGCCCCGTGCATTGGCGGCCTGCGCCTCGCTTGCGGTGAAAACGATGTAACCCGTAGCGGCCCCGGGACTGGCGTCGATGCCACGGGTAATCAGGTCGCGCGGGGCACGCGGATCAACCTGATGGTGCAGCAGATCGGCCAGGGCGCGGGGTTCGACGCGCATCAAAGCCTCCTCATGCGGAATGATGCCATCGCGGGCCAGACTGACGGCAATGCGGACACTCGCCCGTGAACTGCGTCCGACGCGGACGGCATCAATGACGGATAATTCACCACCCGTCACCACGAATTCGATCTGCATCTCCTCGCGCAGGCGCTTGCGAGCGGCAGCGCCGAAATCACACAGGCGTTCAAACACATCAGGGGCGGTGTCTTCCAGCGCGGGGCCGCGTTCGTCACAGGTCAGATACAGCGTTTCGGCCCCTTCGCCGATGGCGGCGCCGTGATGCTGGCCGCGAAAGCGCCCTGTAACGCGAGGGGTGCCGGTAACGGGGTCGATGCACTGGATGCTGCCCGACCCGCAAAGACCCGGCCCAAGGGCTAGCGCCATTTCCTGTACGACCAGGCCCAAAGGTGCATCGGCAGGCGCACCTTTGGCCTGTCGCAGCAGACGGGCGGTTGGACCATCCCATGCCCGTGCCATGGACCGCAGCACCTGCGACAGCTGTTCGCTGGCATCCTGCGGGAAGGGGGTGTCCATTTCATCCTGATAGCAGCGCAAAGCTTGCGCCAAGGCATCCGGACCGTCCTGAGTGAACATATCGGGATCAAGACGGGCGATATGGATCGCATAGCTTTGGATAAAGGACAGATAGACGGCATCGGCATTCGCCGCGCCTATCTGACCGGTCAATCGCGCATGCAGGTCGTCGTTAATGCCGACATTCAGAACCGTGCCGGGGCCGCCCCATTCAGGCATGACTGCGGAAGGACGCACGCTGACCAGACCGCTGCCTGACAGGATGTTCTGCAGGACATCGGGTTGCAATCTGCGGCCTTGGGCAATCAAACGAACGGTATTGCAGCAAATGGCAAAGCTGCGCGGCACGGGAAGGTCCATACGGACCAGTCTTTGCAGGCATTTCGCCCGCCATCCATGTCGTCCACGATCAATCCGCCCCGATGGGGTGATCAACGTCGCTTCGCTTGGGTTTTGCATATCCATAGTTCGACAGCATGGCCCCGCCATGGCGGTGCTGCAAGTGCGAAAAAGGGGGCCGGAGCCCCCTTTTCAGATCATGTTACGCGTCGTCGCCTTCAGCTTCGGCAATCGTGACGGTCATCATGTAATCGGGTTCGGAAACCGAACCGTTTGCGGCGGAATCGCCCAGCTTGATAGCGTCCAGAACATCCCATCCTTCGACCAGTTGACCGACGATGGTATATTCGCCGTCAAGGAAGGGGGCCGGTGCCAGATCGATGAAGAACTGGCTGTTCGCGCTGTTGGGGTCCATCGAACGCGCCATGCCGACGGTGCCACGATCAAAGGTGGCATCGCTGAATTCGGCGGCCAGATCAGGCTTGTCCGAACCGCCCATTCCGGCTTCAGAGGTGTCTTCACCTTGCTTGCCGTTCTGCACGTCACCGGTCTGGACCATAAAGCCCTCGATCACGCGGTGAAAAACCACACCGTCATATGCGCCTTCTTTGGTCAGCTCGACCAAACGTGCGACATGTTCGGGGGCCAGATCTTCGCGCAGGTCCAGAACTATGGTGCCTTTGGACTCGCCAGCAGCATCAGCGACTTCGATGACCATGTTCGGGCCATCGGTGTCTTCGACCGTCGGATTGGCAGCTTGCGCCAGCGCCGAGGTTGCGCCAAGCGCGATGAAGGCGGGAATAAGGGCCAGATTACGCATCAGCGGCCACCTTGACCGAGATCATGCGGTCGGGGTTCACTGGCGGCTCGCCGCGCTGGATTTTGTCGACATGTTCCATACCCGACACCACGCGGCCATAGACCGTGTACTGACCGTTCAGGAAATGGTTGTCACCAAAGTTGATGAAAAACTGGCTGTTCGCGCTGTTCGGGCTGGCCGAACGTGCTGCACCGATGGTGCCACGGTCATGCGGCAGCTTGGAGAATTCGGCCTCAAGATCGGGCTTGTCCGAACCGCCAGTGCCTGCGCGGCCGGGGTTATAGTCTTTTTCCATGTTCGCGTTCTGGACATCGCCAGTTTGCGCCATAAAGCCGTCGATCACGCGGTGGAACGCGACGTTGTCATAGGCACCGGCGCGGGCCAGTTCCTTCATACGCTCGACATGCTTGGGGGCAACATCGTTCAGCAGTTCGATGACGACGGGGCCGTCCTTCAGCGTGATGATGATGGTATTCTCGGGATCTTTATAGTCAGCCATAAGGCCCTCCTGTGGCATGTTCATTGTCTGATTTAGGGATTGTCAGGCCCAAGGGCAACGCGCGAAACCGTGACGCGTGTTTTGAGTTGGTAAACAGGCAGGAAGATGCGCACCGGTGGTCATTGCCACAGTTGACGTCACCCGCGCCATCGGGGACAAGCCAAAGCAACGCCTCATAGCCCGAAAGGACGCGATATGGCCAAATTCAATACAATCGACGACATGGATATTGACGGAAAGATCGTGTTGACCCGCGTTGATATCAACGTGCCGGTCGAAAACGGTCAGGTGACCGACACGACGCGCATCGACAAGATCGTGCCGACCATCAAGGATATTCAGGCCAAGGGCGGTATTCCGGTTCTTCTGGCACATTTCGACCGCCCCAAAGGCAAGCGCGTCGAAGGCATGAGCCTGAAGCAGGTTGTTCCCGCGCTGGAAGCCGCCTTGGAACAGCCGGTGGTTTTCGCGGAAGACTGCATTGGCGGTCCGGCCAAGCGCGCGGTTGCAGCGCTTGAGGCAGGTCAGGTCGCGCTGTTGGAAAACACCCGCTTTCACGAAGGGGAAGAGGCCAATGATCCGGTCTTTGCCGCATCGCTGGCGGCCCTCGGCGGTGTCTATATCAACGATGCGTTTTCCGCATCACACCGCGCCCATGCCTCAACCGAAGGTCTGGCCAAGCTGCTGCATGCTGCTGCCGGTCGCCTGATGGAGGCTGAACTTCTGGCACTGGACGCCGCCCTTGGTGATCCGCAGCGTCCGGTGATGGCCGTTGTGGGGGGCGCGAAAGTGTCGTCCAAGCTGGATCTGCTGATGAACCTGATCGAGAAAGTCGATCATCTGGTCATTGGCGGCGGTATGGCGAACACCTTCCTTGTTGCCCAAGGCACTGAAGTTGGGAAATCTTTGGCCGAACGCGATATGGCTGAAACCGCCGTCGCTATTATGGAAAAGGCCAAGGCAACGGGCTGCAATATCCACTTGCCGGTCGATATTGTCGTGGCACGTGAATTCAAGGCCGGTGCCGCCAGCGAAACGCTGCCCGTGGGTGAATGCCCCGCAGATGCGATGATCCTTGACGCCGGTCCCGATACGGTAGAGGCCTTGCGTCAGGCAATGACCGCCTGCAAGACGTTGATCTGGAACGGACCGCTTGGCGCATTCGAGATCGAGCCTTTCGACGCGGCCACGAATGCTGCGGCCCAGGCTGCAGCCGAATTGACCCGTCAGGGACACCTTGTGTCCGTGGCTGGCGGTGGCGATACCGTCTCGGCGCTGAACAAGGCCGGCGCATCGGATGATTTTACCTTCATCTCGACCGCTGGCGGTGCCTTCCTTGAATGGATGGAAGGCAAGGAATTGCCTGGCGTTTCGGCGCTTGAAGCGGCCAAGCACTAACAACGAAACAACAATTATACACGGGGCCACCAATATGGTCCCGTGTCTATGTCGGCAATCCTACCAGCGCAGCAGAAGCCCAAGCAAACCACGAGAGTTGCTTGCACCGGTTTGCTGGCTTACTGGTGTCGCTGCCATCGCCGTCGGCTCAGCGACCTTTGCAGCCGGTTCAACGTCCGGCTGTGATGCCGCCGCGACAGGTTCGTCCACCGGTTGCGAAGCAGGCAAAACTCGATCCGGAACAGTCTGTACCGGCGTTGCCACTGTACGTTCCTCAGCGGGTTCACTTACGGCTGGTGCCGCGTTCTGGTTTGCCGGTGAAGTCGCCGCGCTGCGATAGGTTTCCGTCTTGCGCAACCACTCGGACGATTCCTCTGGATTGGCGATGGCTTTGCTCTGATCGGCTGATTGGACAGTATCGGCTTGGGCAAGGGTAACGGGGCGGTCAAAGATATCGCGTTGATCTGCAGTAATATCGGCTGCCGAGGTCGCGCGAACGCTGAATAATGCCAGATGCTGGCTATTGAGAGAGATGCTCATATAGATGCCTTTTGACGACAATGGTTAAAAACCTTCGTCTACTTCGCAGGCTGGCAGTGACGCCAATGAGGGTTTGTTAAGATTTTATAAACCAGTTTCGGGACTGGTGACAAAACAGGGCTGATTTGCAAATACAATCAGTGTTTTATGGATGATTTTATCCGTTTTCAGACCGATAAAATCTTACTTACTTCATCGCCATCTGCATATTCGTTATATTGAAACGGGGGCCAGAACGGCCCCCGTTGTGATCAGACTTCCTCGATGCGCAATTCGACCGGATCGCTGACCAGCACGCCGGTTCGTGGCAGGGTCTCGATGGCGAAGTCGATGGCTTCGGGTGTTGTTTTATGCGTGACGACAAGCACCGGCACGCTGGCAGGCGTGTGCTGGCCATACTGGCGCATCCGGTCGATCGAAATACCGGCATCACCCAGCACTGTCGCCACTTTGGCAAGCGCGCCGGGTTTATCCTGCAATTCCAGACGGATGTAATAGGCGGCGGGAACTGCCGTGCGCGCGGGCAGGGCAGCGGTCAGACCTTCGGCAGGCTGGCCGAAGACAGGCAAACGCACGCCGCGGGCAATTTCGACCACATCGGACAGGACAGCGCTTGCGGTCGGGCCTTCGCCTGCACCGGCACCGCGCAGAACGATCTGGCCGACGGCGTCGCCCTCGATCACGACCATATTCGTGCCACCAACCAATTGGCCCAAGGCGCTGTCCGCCGGCACAAGGCAGGGCGACATGCGCTGTTCCAGACCGCGGGCCGTCATCTGGGCGATACCCAGCAGTTTGATGCGATAGCCCATATCCGAGGCGCGACGGATATCGTCGATGCTGACGCGTTCGATGCCCTCGATCTCGACATCGGCAAAGCTGACCTGCGTGCCGAAGGCGATCGAGGACAGGATTGCCAGCTTGTGACCGGCATCGATACCGCCAACATCCAGCGTCGGATCAGCCTCGAGATAGCCCAGCTGGCGAGCTTCTTCAAAGACAGCCTCATACGGCAAGCCGGCGCTTTCCATGCGGGTCAGGATATAGTTGCAGGTGCCGTTCATCACGCCCATGACGCGGGTGATGCTGTTGCCCGCCATGGATTCCGTCATGGTCTTGATGACCGGAATACCGCCTGCGACAGCCGCCTCGAACCGGATGACGCGGCCAAGGCTTTCGGCCAGTCGGGCCAGTTCATGGCCGTGGATGGCCAGTAATGCCTTATTAGCGGTGACAACGTCCTTACCGGCGTGCAGCGCGGCCTCGATCGTGTCGCGTGCCACGCCTTCGTCGCCGCCGACCAGTTCGATGAAGACATCGACATCCTCGGCGGTGGCAACCGCCATCGGATCGGTTTCCCACCGATAGGTGGACAGGTCCGCGTCACGGTTTTTCATCCGGTCGCGTGCCGAAACAGCGGTAATGCAGACATCACGGCCAGACCGCTTGGACAGCAGGTCGGCATGCTTCTGAATGATCTTGACGACACCGATCCCGACGGTGCCAAGCCCGGCGATGCCAAGGCGGAGGGGGGACGACATATGTGCCTCGCGTCTTTGAGTTGGCAGGTGTTAGCCTGTGCGCCCCTGATCTGCAACGCGCGAAACCGCCCGCCGCCAAGTTCCTGTCAGATCCAGCGGCGGGTGCGTGTGGAAAATGCCGCGAATTGGGCCGGAAAGGCGGTTTCCAGACGGGTTTCTTCGGGGCGGATAAAGCGGGTAGTTATAATATAGACAAATCCCAAGACCAGAAATGGCGTTACCGGCCATGCCCCGAACCACAGACAGGCCCCCGTCAGGATCAGGGCATCCCCCAGATAGATCGGGTTGCGTGACCAGTGAAACGGCCCTGTGGTGACAAGGGCAGTCGGGTTGCCATGCGGATCGACTGTTGTGCGGTGACGCAGCATAAAGATTGCCGCCCAAGCCATCATTGCAAATCCGGCGATGCACAGGATTGTACCTGTCACCGGCCAGCTGGACAGCGGCAGGATACGCCCCGCCATCCACGCCAAGCCCAGACTGCCGGCCAGCCAGACGGGCGGATAATCTGCGGTCAGCCGCATGGTCTAAATCTCCACATCCGACATGCCGGCCCATTGGCCCTCGATTCCGGTCGCGCGCATGATCGATACGACGCGCCGTGCCGCCAGCAAGGTGTCTTCGCGCACGGCATCCACATCACTGGCGGCCATATCGTCGGGGTGACGTTCGCCGCGTGTGTTGATGAAGGTCGGATGCCACATGCCCTGTGTGGCGCCGGGTCGCCATGAGGCGTGGCACAGCAAATTCCGCAGCACCCGCAGCTTTTGCAGATCCTTGGACAGCTGCCCGATGTCCTGCGCCCCCTTGGCCGAGGCGACAAAGCTGTTGATCAGCGTGCCAAGGGTGTCATCGGCCACATCCTCCATCCGGTGCAGCCATGCCTGCAGGGCGTCATCATCGGCGTCTTTCCCCAGCCCCTTACGGGTCAGGGAAAAGATGGCGCGCTTCAAGGCCTCTTCTAGAAAGCCGAAGGCGGCGACGGCGTGCCCGATGGCCAAGGCCATATCGTCGGGCAGGCGGTCAGGGGCGCGGGGCAGACCCATCAGTCACTCGCGCCACAATTTCGCCACCCAAGAGGTCGGGCGGACATAATGGCGGATATGTTTGGTAAATTTCTCGCGCCGGTTGGGGGCAAAGGCGGCTTTGATATGTTCGGACGGGGTGCGAACGGGGTCAGCCTCATCCCAGCGACCGGCGATGGCGTCGGGCGGGTTCAGGTTGCCGGGGAACATCACAATGCGGGTATTCTTCGGAATGCAGGGTTCCTTGAAGTAGTTCATCGGGAAGTTCGGAATGCAATGGAACCGGAAATGCGCCAGCCAGCCTTTGGGCCAGAATTTGACCCCGCCCGGTGCATTGCGGGTCACAAACCGTTGTTCATATTTATACTGGTCTGCAATCCCCTGTGGATCGGCGCGGAAAATCTGCTGCAAGGGTGCCAGATTGCCCACGGTCATCCGGTAAACCGAAGTCTGACCCATCTTTTCCAACGGAGTATTCGGATTGCGGCCCAAAATCGTATCGTTCGGATCGCCGAATTCAAAGAACGGGTCCAGATTTCCAGTAACAATCACGTCCAGATCCAGAAACAGGACCACGCCCGTTACATCGCCCAGATCGCCCCACAGGCGCGACTTGGGCCATTTTCCACGCGTCCGTACCGGCGCGTCATAGGCAAATTCCGGCAAAGGACGCACCGCCACGTTAGGATGCAAACCCGTCCCGTCATCGGTAAAACAGAACAGCCGGAAAGGCGGTGTGATATTGCGCGCCACCATCGCATGCAGGCGGTTGACATATTCGGGGCCGAATTTCGCGCCCCATTTGATGCAGATGATCTGTTTGATCGCCCCGTTGCGTCCGTCGCTCATGTTACATCCTTGCCATTTGACCTTAGGGTTTCACACGACCGCGCCCAAGACAACGCCTAGGGCATTGCCTTGGGTTAAATATCACGCGAGCGTTCAGGGCCGTGTCGCGCGGATCAGCGACAGGATATCGGCGGCGGCTGACGGGATGTTGGTGCCCGGACCAAAGATCGCCTTAACCCCTGCATTTTTCAGGAATTCGTAATCCTGCTGGGGAATGACGCCCCCGCAGATGACCAGAATGTCGCCCGCACCCTGTGCTTTTAGTGCGGCAATCAGCTTGGGGGCCAGCGTTTTATGGCCCGCCGCTTGCGAGCTGATGCCGACGACATGCACGTCGTTGTCCACGGCATCCTGTGCTGCCTCTTCCGGTGTCTGGAACAGCGGGCCGACATCGACGTCGAAACCGATATCGGCAAAGGCGGTGGCGATTACTTTGGCACCACGGTCATGGCCGTCCTGACCCATTTTCACGACCAGCATACGGGGGCGGCGGCCTTCCTCGGTCGCGAAAGTTTCAACGTCGCGCTGGATCTGGGCAAAGCCCTCGTCGGCTTCATATGCAGCACCGTATACACCGGCCAGCGTCTTGACTTCGGCGCGGTGGCGGCCGAATTTTTCTTCCATCGCCATGCTGATTTCCCCTACGGTTGCGCGGGCGCGGGCAGCCTCGACTGCGGCCTGTAAAAGATTGCCGCCCTCATGTGTGCGGCGGGACAGTTCGGCAAGGGCGGCGTCACAGGCCGCCTGATCGCGGGTGGCGCGGATCTGTGCCAGTCGGGCGACCTGACCGTCACGGACCTTGACGTTGTCGATGTCCAGAATGTCGATCGGGTCCTCTTTGTCCTTGCGGTATTTGTTGACGCCAACGATCACCTCATCGCCGCGGTCGATCAGGGCCTGACGACGGGCGGCGGTTTCTTCGATCCGCAGCTTGGGCATGCCGCTGGCGACGGCTTTGGTCATGCCGCCCATCTCCTCGACCTCGGTGATCAGGGCCCATGCCTTATCGGCCAGTTCTGCGGTCAGGCTTTCAATGTAATAGGACCCTGCCAAGGGATCGACGACATTGGTGATGCCGGTTTCTTCCTGCAGGATTAGCTGGGTGTTGCGCGCGATGCGGGCGCTGAAATCGGTGGGCAGGGCGATGGCTTCGTCCAGCGCGTTGGTGTGCAGCGACTGCGTGCCACCAAGCGCTGCCGACATCGCCTCATATGCGGTGCGGACCACGTTGTTATAGGGATCCTGTTCCTGCAGGCTGACGCCGGATGTCTGGCAATGCGTCCGCAGCATCAGGCTGCCAGGCTTCTTGGCGCCGAATTCGGTCATGATACGGTGCCACAGCAAACGCGCGGCGCGCAGCTTGGCGATCTCCATAAAGAAATTCATGCCGATTGCGAAAAAGAATGACAAGCGGCCCGCAAAGGCATCCACATCCATGCCCGCCGCAATCGCCGCGCGCACATATTCGCGCCCGTCTGCCAGCGTATAGGCCAGTTCCTGCACCAAATTCGCGCCAGCTTCCTGCATGTGATAGCCGGAGATCGAGATGCTGTTGAAACGCGGCATCTCATCGCTGGTATATTGGATAATATCGCTGATGATCCGCATGCTGGGTTCGGGCGGATAGATATAGGTGTTCCGCACCATGAACTCTTTCAGGATATCGTTCTGAATGGTGCCCGACAGAACGGCGCGGTCATGGCCCTGCTCTTCACCCGTGACGATGAAGCTGGCCAGAATAGGGATCACGGCGCCGTTCATGGTCATGCTGACGCTGACCTTGTCCAGCGGGATGCCGTCGAACAGGATCTTCATATCCTCGACGCTGTCGATGGCGACGCCTGCCTTGCCGACATCACCCTCGACACGGGGATGGTCACTGTCATAGCCGCGATGGGTGGCCAGATCGAAGGCTACCGAGACGCCCTGCTGCCCCGCATCCAACGCACGGCGATAAAAGGCGTTTGATTCTTCGGCGGTGGAAAAGCCCGCATATTGCCGGATTGTCCAAGGACGGCCTGCATACATTGTCGCACGCGGACCACGGGTAAAGGGACCAATGCCGGGCAGGCCGTCCAGATGGTCAAGATCATTGATATCATCCTGTGTATACAATGGCTTGACAGGAATACCTTCAAGCGTATCCCAGACAAGGCTGTCCGGATCACGACCCTTGAGTTCCTTTTGCGCAAGGCTCCGCCAGTCCCGCAGCGTTGGTTTTGTCATGATCCATCCTTTCCCGCAGCACGTTCCACCCTATATTCAAAGGATGACGAGGTGCCGATGAAGTTGAAATTTCTGTGTTTTGTAATGGCCCTGTCAGCCATGGGTCCTGCGCGTGATGCACCGCCCCCTGATGCTGATGCCCCGGCGGTTGACCAACCCGATAAGGTTCGGCGCAATCCGGCACGGCTTCCGCCCATTGCGCAAAGCAGCATCGAGGCGGATGATCCGGTCGAACCCGCAGCGCCCGAGGCGCGGTTTCTGGCGGCCGCCGACGTCGCGCCCGATGACTTCCTGTGGTCGAAACGGCCCGTCGTGGTCTTTGCCGATACCGAAGGCGATCCCGCATTTGCCGAACAAATCGACGCATTGCAACGCGGGGCAGCTGCCTTGGACGCCCGCGACGCCGTTGTGGTCATCGACACCGATCCGGCGGCCAACAGCATCTGGCGCCAGCAGTTCCATCCGCGTGGCTTTTCCTTGCTGCTGATCGACAAGGACGGGCAGGTCAAGATCCGTAGACCCTCACCTTGGGATGTCCGTGAAATCGGACGCGCCATCGACCGCCTGCCTCTGCGGCGGCAAGAGATCGGGCGCGGCAGCAGATTAAGATAGCCCAAGCTGCGAAACTTGTGGAATTGCGGCGCGTTTCTTATATTGTAATGGGTAACGGGCAGGTCATCTGCCTGAAAATGGGGGTATAACATGCCACAGCCACGCAAAGACCAAAGCATTCCGAACATCGCGAAGTCGCAGCCTGCGCCCGAACGCCGTCCCGAACAAAGCGCCCGCCCCGAGGCGAAGAAGCCCGTGCTGAGCCGTGCCAATGAAATTGTGCGTGCCATCGGCCTGCGCCCCATCACCGGCCTCTCGGGTCCGAAGATCGGCTATTGATCGCATCCAGCTGATCCTGCATCTGTTCCAGATCATCTGGAAGCTGCCGGTTCATCATGGCTATGGCCGCAGCTTCATCGTCATCCAGCATCTTTTCGACAGCCTCGGCCCCGCCACGCAGGCATTCCGTCAGGACACGGATGGCCTGAATGCCGCTGTTATAGGTTTCATCCATCAGTGACAGATAATCCGCCATCATCTGCGCGGCCCGTTCACGGCCATCGGCGGGAATATTGCGCAGGTCGGTAGCCAATGCGCCCATGATCGACAAAAGCCGGTAATAAATCACGATCGGGTCGATGACCGGTGCGGGCAGGATGTGCAACTCGCTGATCACCGCCCCGAAAATCCGGTCATTGGCCTGTTGGGGCAAGGTCGGGACGAAATCTCCCGAATGGATGCGGGCAATCAAATCCTCGGCGTCGGCAGGTGACGGGCTTTGCTGTTCCAGCGACACGACATGGGCCCGTATTTCAGCCAACAGCGCACGTTGGATATCTGCCTCACGCTCTTGGCGGATGCGGGCGTCGCGGCGGCGGGTCTGCCATGCGACAACCACCCAGCCAAAGGATAGAAACAGACCGGCGATCATCGCCTGCTGTGATTGCGGGCTTAAATAGGCATCAAGCGGCGGCATCGCAGCCTCGGGGGTGGAAAGGGGAACCCTTACGGTTGTTCAGGCGTAATCTTGCAGAGCCACAGGAGAAATCGATGAAACAGGCCTGCCTGACCGCGCTGCTTCTGGCGTCTGCACCGACCATGCTGCCTGCTGACACTTTGCGCAGTGGATCGTCCACCTTACGCATCATGCCGATGCAGACCGACACGTTGGATAACTTGCAATGGCAAGCGCGCCCCGTCGTCGTGCTTGGCACCGGCCCCGAGGTCGAAGCGCAGCTGGACGCCCTGCGAACCGAGACCACCGAACTGGTCAAACGCCAAGTCGTCGTCCTGACAGAAGGCCCGGGTGCGGCAGACTTGCGCGACCGTGTCGGATCAGGGTTTGCTGTCTTGCTGATTGGCAAGGACGGGTCGGTCAAGCTGTCGCAAACGACGCTGGTTGATCCGTCACAAATCATCGGTTTGATCGACACTATGCCGATGCGCCAGCGCGAAACAGGGTCGTGATCCCTGCCCGAACGGCCCCGTTGCGCGCAAAACTGCACGACGGACGACCATATGAAGGGCAGGGCGGGTATCATTCGAATTCCATGATAATATCATCAACCCGCAGGCTTTCGCCCGCCGCGGCATTCACCGCTTTCACCACGCCTTTGCGTTCTGCCCGTAAGATGTTTTCCATCTTCATCGCTTCGACAGTGGCCAATGCCTGACCTTCCTGCACCTCGTCGCCTTGCGCCACATTAATTTTTACGACCAGACCCGGCATCGGGCACAGCAGGAACTTCGATGTGTCGGGCGGTAGTTTTTCCAGCATCAAACGCGCCAACTCAGCCGCGCGGGGACGCCGGACATAGACTTTAAGGTCGGCACCACGACTGCGTAGACGGAAACCTGCAGCGATTTTATCGACCTTCAGAACCAGCTTCTGTCCCTCAACTTCTAGTCGCGCCAAGGATTGTCCGGGCAGCCATTCGCTTTCAACGCGGATGTTACGGTCGTTCAGGTGGACATCCGCGCCGTCGTTATCAGCCTCGACCCGGACCTTCCATTCACGGCCTGCTGTGAAAACCACCCAATGCTCGCCAACGCGGCGTTCATGGTTGCCAAGGCGACCGGTGATGCGGGTATCGCGGATTTCCGCGACCCGGTGCATGGCTGCCGCCGCCGCTGCGATACGTTCCATCGCATCATCTTCCAGCGATGCGCCCTGAAACCCGTCCGGATATTCTTCGGCAATGAACGCCGTGGTGATATTGCCCGCGGCGAATTTTGGGTGATCCATCACCGCTGACAGGAAGGGCAGGTTGTGACCGATGCCCTCGACCTCGAATTCGTCCAAGGCGACGCGCATGCCCTGGATCGCCTCGGCGCGGGTGGGGCCCCATGTGCACAGCTTGGCGATCATCGGGTCATAGAACATGCTGATTTCGCCGCCTTCGAATACGCCGGTGTCATTGCGGACCGCCGTGCTGCCATGCGCGATGCCTTGGGCCAGCCACTTGCCGGATGTCAGCATCGGACCTGCCGCAACCTCGGACGGGGGGCGATAGCGTGACAGCCGCCCGATGGACGGCAGAAAATTGCGATAGGGGTCTTCGGCGTAAAGGCGGCTTTCCATCGCCCAGCCGTTAATCTTCAGGTCGGACTGTTCGAAGGGCAGCGGATCGCCCGCCGCGACGCGGATCATCTGTTCGACCAGATCGACGCCGGTGATCAGCTCGGTCACCGGATGTTCGACCTGAAGGCGTGTGTTCATTTCAAGAAAATAGAAGTTGCGGTCGCCGTCGACGATAAATTCGACAGTGCCCGCGCTGGTGTAATCGACCGCTTTGGCAAGCGCCACGGCCTGTTCGCCCATCGCGCGGCGGGTCGCCTCGTCAAGGAAGGGCGAGGGGGCTTCCTCGATGACCTTCTGGTTGCGGCGCTGGATCGAGCATTCGCGTTCGTGCAGATAAATTGCATTGCCGTGGCTGTCGGCCAGCACCTGAATTTCGATATGGCGGGGTTGGGTGACGAATTTTTCAATAAAAATCCGGTCATCGCCAAAGCTGCTGGCCGCCTCGGATTTTGAACTCTCAAATCCTTCGCGCGCTTCATCGGCATCCCATGCGATCCGCATGCCTTTACCGCCGCCGCCCGCACTGGCTTTGATCATGACCGGATAGCCGATCTGGTCGCTGATCTTTGCGGCCTCATCCGCATCGGCAATCAGACCCATATAGCCGGGGACCGTGCTGACCCCGGCTTCCTGCGCCAGCTTTTTCGAGGTAATCTTGTCACCCATCGATTCAATTGCGCCCGAAGGCGGGCCGATAAAGACGATGCCTTCAGCCTCTAGCGCCTCGGCGAACTTGCGGTTTTCGGACAGGAAGCCATAGCCAGGGTGAACAGCTTCGGCCCCCGATTGGCGGATGGCATCCATGATCTTATCGATGACGATGTAAGACTGGTTGGCGGGGGCGGGGCCGATGTGAATCGCCTCATCCGCCATTTTGACGTGCAGGGCGTTGCGGTCCGCGTCCGAGTAGACCGCGACTGTGGCGATGCCCATCTTGCGCGCGGTCTTGATGACGCGGCATGCGATCTCGCCCCGATTGGCGATCAGGATCTTTTTAAACATGGGCCTCCCCCGGGGCGAAACATAAAAAAACCGCCCGAAGCATGGTGCTTCGGACGGTATTCAGAACCGGTCGCGCCTTTGCGCGGATCAGGTGCTTATTGGCAAAGGCGAACGTCGTCGCACAATGCGCCGGCTGCGCCGCCGATGGCTGCGCCTTTGATGACATTAGTGCCACCAACGCTTGCGACGGTCGCGCCGACGCCTGCACCGATAAGGGCGCGGTCAGTGTCGGTCGGGTTGATACCCTGCGTGCACCCGGCGATTGCTGTGGTGCCGACCAATGCTGCGATAGCAAGGAATTTGGACATGGTGAAAACCCTTTTGATTGGTTGGCCGGCGCATGGGATGCGTCCGGCCCGAACGGTATAAAAAGACCGCAGAACTTAGTAGCGGCGCTGGCAAACGCCCGCGTCGTCACAAAGTGCGCCAGCTGCGCCACCCAAGGCCGCGCCGGTTGCGATGTCTTCGTCAAGTGCTTTTGCGATGACTGCACCTGCAACAGCGCCGCCAGCAGCGCGCTGTGCGTCGGGCGAAAGGCCGGTCTGCATGCTGGAATCACAAGCTGCCAGGCCCAGAACCAAGGCCGAGACACCGCCGATACGAAGGATGATGGATTTTTGCATGAGAGACTGCCTGTCTTAAGAGGCCGATTTACGGCCGGTTGTAGATTTAACCCGATTATCCCACACTGGACCCCCACGTCAAACTGACATGCATGTGACTTCAAGGGGTTCAGCGTCAAATCGCGCATTAGTCGTCGATCCCGTCCCCGTCTTCGTCCCCGTCGTCCCAATCCATGTCGTCCCAATCGAATGCGGGCGGCGCGTCTTTGGCGAAAAGTTCGGGGAACGAGGCTTCGGCCAGTTCCATATCGATCTGCAGCAACTGGTCGTAATCGGCGGGATCGAATTCACCCACCGGCTTGACTTCGCGGTTGATCAGCCATGACAGGCGTCCCGCGTCCAGATTGCCGCGTTCGAAGGGCTGGTCGCCAAAATGGGAGATCAGTGCCGAAAGAAACCCCGCATCGGCACGACGGTCGGGCGCACGGCGGTCGCGGAACCGCTCTCTCTCGGTGATGGGGGTGGCACCTTTCTTGCGGTTTTCCCGCCGGATGGTGAACTGGTGGTCGGATCCGGGCAAACGCCCCGGAAAGCCGCGATGCTTTAGCATGGCATGGCCCCTTTGCTGTGATGCACGGGGGCGGCGGCTGCGCGCGGGCAGGCAAACCGCCCGCGCACGATGGTCGGACGGTTCGTCTTAGCCGAATTTGCCCTGATAGACAGGCTCGGTCGTGACGGGGTTTGCAACTGGTGCTGCGGGCGCGGTCGGAACATAGACGTCAGCAGGCTGCTGGCGCTGGCAAGCGGCGAATGCGGAAACCAGCACGAGGCCGAGGATGATTTTTTTGGACATGGAGAAACGCTCCTGTAAAGCGGACGCTGATGCGACCTTCTGCTCGGGTTACGGCCCGCTTGTTTGGTGGCGGACCTGCGCGCGATGATACAATCGGCGCGGTGGTTCAGACAGGTATCGGCCATCGGCGAACCGAAACTGGGCGCGCCCTGTGGCCTTGCTGCATCATTCACGCGTTTGTGCATCACCGCTTGATCCCCGTTCCTTACAGCGGAATGTTGTCGTGTTTTTTCCACGGGTTGGTCAGTTTCTTGCTACGAAGGCTAGCAAAAGCCCGTGCAATACGCCGACGGGTGGAGCGTGGCTGGATCACCTCGTCGATGAAGCCTTTTTCTGCGGCGACGAAGGGATTGGCGAAGCGATCCTCGTAATCCTTGGTGCGGGCCGCAATTTTTTCAGGCTGCCCCAATTCGCTGCGATACAGAATCTCGACCGCGCCCTTGGCCCCCATCACAGCAATTTCCGCCGTGGGCCAAGCATAGTTGAAATCGCCGCGCAGGTGTTTCGAGGACATCACGTCATAAGCGCCGCCATAGGCCTTGCGGGTGATAACAGTAACCTTGGGCACCGTCGCCTCGCCATAGGCGAACAGCAGTTTCGCGCCATGCTTGATGACCCCGCCATATTCCTGACTGGTGCCGGGCAAAAAGCCCGGAACATCGACCAGCGTCAGGATCGGAATTTCGAATGCGTCGCAAAAACGGACAAAACGCGCGGCCTTGCGGCTGCTGTCGATGTCCAGACAGCCCGCCAGCACCATGGGCTGGTTGGCGACGACACCGACGCTTTGCCCCTCGATCCGGATAAAGCCGATCAGGATATTGGCGGCAAAATCTTTCTGGACTTCGTAGAAATCACCCTCATCCGCGATCTTGGCGATCAGCTCTTTCATGTCATAGGGCTGGTTCGGATTGTCCGGGATCAGCGTGTCGAGGCTGGGCTCGATACGCGCGGGATCATCGAAGAAGGGGCGGGTGGGCGCACGCTCGCGGTTGTTCAGTGGCAGAAAATCGAACAGGCGGCGGATTTCGGTCAGGGCCTCGACGTCATCCTCGAATGCGCCATCGGCGACGGATGATTTCTTTGTATGGGTGCTTGCACCGCCCAGTTGTTCCGCGGTCACGACTTCGTTCGTGACGGTCTTGACCACATCCGGGCCGGTCACGAACATATAGGACGTGTCCTTCACCATGAAGATAAAGTCGGTCATTGCGGGTGAATAAACAGCACCGCCCGCGCATGGCCCCATGATGACGCTGATCTGCGGCACCACGCCCGATGCCATGACGTTGCGCTGGAAAACCTCGGCATAGCCCGCAAGGCTGGCGACACCTTCCTGAATGCGCGCGCCGCCCGAATCATTCAGACCAATGACCGGCGCGCCGTTCTGCATCGCCATATCCATGACCTTGCATATTTTCTGGGCATGGGTTTCGGACAGGCTGCCGCCGAATACGGTAAAATCCTGGCTATAGACATAGACCATCCGACCGTTGATCGTGCCCCAGCCCGTGACCACGCCATCACCATAAGGTCGGTCAGCCTCCATCCCGAAATCGGTGGATCGATGGGCAACAAACATATCGAATTCTTCAAAGCTGTCTTCATCGACCAGCAGATCGATGCGTTCACGTGCTGTCAGCTTGCCGCGCGCGTGCTGTGCATCGATGCGGCGTTGACCGCCACCAAGGCGCGCTTCTGTACGCCTACGCTCAAGCTCTTGCAGAATGTCGGTCATGGTCGCCCCTTGATAACATCCGACCACGCTAGCCGGTCATAATCACGCCGCAAAGGAAAATCGGGAATATTTGCAAACGATCGATCATAAGGTGAATGCAAATTGCGAAATTGCAAAACGCGCCAACCTCTTGACCTTATGCGGGCGGAAAGGCACTTCATCCGGCATGGGTTTGCACATCGATATTTCGGCCATTACGGCCAATTGGAACGCGCTTGCGGCGAAAGCCCCCGGCGCGCGGGTCGCAGCGGTCGTCAAGGCCGATGCATATGGATTGGGTGCCGCACGGGTCGTTCCGGCGCTGTATCAGGCGGGGGCGCGTGATTTTTTCGTGGCGCTGGCATCCGAAGGGCGGGCGATCCGGCCTTTGCTGCCTGCCGATGCAACGATCAACGTCCTGTCCGGCCATATGGAGGGTGAAGATCTGACGGGTCTGGTGCCTGTCCTGAACAGCCCTGCACAGTATTTCCGTGATCGCGCCATGCGGCCAGGCCAGCCCTTTGCTATCCAGCTGGACACCGGCATGAACCGTCTGGGGATGGAGGCCGCCGAATGGGCCGCCGTCCGCGCCGAGGTTCTGGCCGAAGGTCCCGCCTTTATCATGTCGCATCTGGCCTGCGCGGATGAACCCGACCACCCTGCGAATGCCGCGCAATTGGCTGCGTTCCGCAAGATGACCGAAAGATGCAATGTCCCGCGGTCGCTGGCCGCGACGGGTGGCATCCTGTTGGGGCCGGATTACCATTTCGAGATGGTGCGTGCGGGTATCGGCATGTACGGCGGCCTGCCGTTTGCAGATGCACGTCCCGCAGTCGATCTATCCTTGCGCGTGATCCAGACCCGCGACGTGAAGGCGGGCGAGATGGTCGGCTATGGCGCCACATGGCACGCGGAACGTGACACGCGGATCGCAACCGTCGATGCGGGCTATGCCGATGGTATCCTGCGGGCGCTTTCCAGCAGCGGTGCCAAGATGTTTGCAGGCGGGGTCGGCTATCCGATCGTCGGGCGCGTCTCGATGGATCTGATCACTGTGGATGTGACGGAGCTGGATGTCGTGCCCGACCGGATGCATCTGATCTGTGACCAGCAGCCCATCGACCGTTTGGCCGATCTGGCAGGCACCATCGGATACGAGATTCTGACCGCCCTTCGCCAGCGTTACCAGCGGACCTATCGGTGACCCCAATCCGGTCTGTCGGTCGGGTTGCCCTGCGGCTGGTGCGCGGGATTGGCGCGGTGGCGATCTTTGCCGCCAAGGGATTGGGCGGTCTGCGCCCGTTTCCGGCCCGCGCGCTGATGATCCAGTTGATACAGATCGGCTGGCTGTCTTTGCCCGTGGTCGGGCTGACGGCGCTGTTTACCGGTGCGGCCCTTGCCCTGCAGATCCATTCGGGCGGCGAACGCTTTCAGGCGGGCGATGTGGTTCCGGCCATTGTCGCCATCGGCATGGTCCGCGAACTGGGGCCGGTTCTGGGTGGCCTGATGGTCGCGGCACGGGTCGCCAGCAGCATAGCCGCCGAAATCGGTACCATGCGGGTGACAGAACAGATCGACGCTTTGGTCACCCTGTCCACCGATCCGGTTCGCTGGCTAGTGACCCCACGCCTATGGGCCGCAATCCTGTCCTTGCCTGTGCTGGTCGCTGTCGGTGATATCATCGGCATCATGGGCGGCTGGATGGTGGGAACCGGATCGCTGGGGTTCAATTCGGTCACCTATATCGCCAACAGCTGGGCCTATCTGGAGTTTTGGGACGTTGCCTCTGGCCTTATCAAGGGGGCGGTGTTCGGGTTGATCGTAGCCACCTCAGGGTGCTGGTTCGGGATGCATTCATCACGCGGTGCCGCAGGGGTAGGGCGGGCCACGACCGGTGCGGTGGTTGCTGCTGCCGTCGGTATTCTGGCCGCAAATTTTGCCCTGACCGGATTGTTTTTCAAATGATCACCATCCATGACCTGTATAAATCCTTTGGCACCAAGCAGGTTCTGTCCGGCGTCGATCTGCAGGTGGAACAGGGCGAGAGCCTTTGCGTGATCGGACAATCTGGAACAGGCAAATCGGTACTTCTGAAATGCATCCTTGGCCTGACGACACCTGATCGCGGGCGTATCACGTGGCAGGGTCAGCCGTTGGACCGTAAGGCGTTCATGGCAGGCTTCGGAATGCTGTTCCAAGGGGCCGCGTTGTTTGACAGCATGTCCGTCTGGCAGAACGTCGCCTTTCGCCTGCGCCAGCGTATGTCCGATGCCAAAGCCCGCAACATTGCACTGGATAAACTGGCGCGTGTTGGTCTAGACGCGGGCGTGGCCGATCTGATGCCTGCCGAATTGTCCGGCGGCATGGCCAAGCGCGTTGGCCTTGCACGGGCAATTGCGGATGATCCGTCGGTGATTTTCTTTGACGAACCGACAACAGGGCTGGACCCGATCCGTGCCCGCGCAATCAACACCCTGATCCGCAGCATCGTTACCGAAACGGGTGCCATGGCAATTACGATTACCCATGATATGGAATCGGTCCGCGCGATCGGCGACAGGGTCGCATTATTGCAGAATGGCCGGATTATCCACGACGGCCCCGTCGCAGAAATGGATCACGCGACGGCCCTTGCGGATTTTCTGGGCGGTGGGGTGGCGAAATAGCTGATGAATGCCAATATCAGATGCAACTTTTGCGCACCTTGGCCAGTTTTGCATGAATCGACAGCAGATTTGCCGCTGGTGCGCCCAACATCGACTTGTGCGAATCCCCGCGGCTCGCCACCATGAAACCAGCCGTCTGAGCAGGAGAAGAATTTGGGTCTTTCCCCAACGCCCCCCGTCACTGCCCCCAAAGCCGAAACCTTGCTGGAATTTCCAGACAACCGGCTTTTAATCGATCTTTGCGGCGCGAATGATCAGCATCTTGCACGCGTCGAGGAATCCCTTGGTGTGCATATCCTGCGACGTGGGAACCAGCTGGCAATCGTCGGCGGTCCCGAAGCACAGGCCGAAGCTGCCCAGATCCTGAACGGTCTTTACGCACGGCTGGAACAGAACCGCCCCGTCACCTCGGCCGAGGTGGATGCAGCCTTGCGCATGGGCATCGACCCCGAAACCGATGTCACAACGGTCGAACAGATTGAAATGTTCGCAAAGGGCAAATACGAACTGCGGACCCGTAAAAAATCGGTCGAACCGCGCACCGATGCCCAGAAAGCCTATGTCCGTGCCCTGTTCGAAAACGAACTGGCCTTCGGTATCGGCCCTGCAGGCACCGGCAAAACCTATCTGGCGGTTGCGGTCGGTGTTACCATGCTGATTCAGGGTGAGGTTGATAAGATTATCCTGTCGCGGCCCGCGGTCGAGGCAGGCGAACGTCTGGGCTTTCTGCCCGGCGATCTGAAGGAAAAAGTCGACCCCTATATGCAGCCACTCTATGATGCGCTGAACGACTTTTTGCCCGGCAAACAGATGCAGAAACTGGTCGAGGAAAAGCGGATCGAGATTGCGCCGCTGGCCTTTATGCGGGGCCGTACCCTATCGCGCGCTTTCGTGGTGCTGGACGAGGCACAGAACGCCAGTTCCATGCAGATGAAGATGTTCCTGACCCGTCTGGGCGAAGGGTCGCGCATGGTCATCACCGGTGACCGCACGCAGATCGACCTTCCGCGCGGGATGCAATCGGGACTGGTTGACGCTGAAAAGATCCTGAACAACGTCAAGGGGATCAGCTTCAGCTACTTCACAGCCGATGATGTTGTGCGCCACCCGCTTGTCGCGCGGATCATCAAAGCGTATGACGCCGAGGAAATCGCGGCAGTCTCGCGTGGCAATTCAGAGGAAGCGCGGGGGCAATATGTTCCCCGCCGGGCAACAAGACACGATGTCTGACGAAATAACCGTCGACTGCGTCATAGAAGACGACAGATGGACCGCCGCCGATCTGGAAGGATTGGCGGCAAAGGCAATCACAGCAACGCTGGAATGGCTGGAAGCAGCCGGCGAGGTTGTGGTCATGGGCTGTGACGACGCTCGAATTTCGGCGTTGAACGCGGATTTTCGCGGTAAACCCAAAGCGACAAATGTGTTATCATGGCCATCAATGGAACATGAACCGCATGAACCGGGTGAACGCCCCGATTTGCCGGATGATGAGGAATTAGGCGATATCGCCATCGCCTTCGAGACCTGTCAGGCCGAAGCCGTGGCGCAGTCCAAACCCTTTGACCATCACGTCATCCATTTGCTGGTCCATGCGACTTTGCATCTGATGGGTTATGACCATCTGAACGATCCTGATGCCGAACTGATGGAAGCATCAGAGCGTTCGATCCTTGCAACCATTGATATTCCAGACCCCTACCGGGAGACAGCCTGATGAGCTCCGAAGCCCGATTACCCGACTATTCCGTCGAGGATTCACAGCAATCGCTGCTGGACCTGACGGAAGCCGAAGAACGCGATACGCCTAATCGCGGATTTTTCGGACGGGTGTTCCACGCGCTGACAAATTCGGAAAGTCAGGAAGAAGAGGAAGAGGACGAGGATGCCCACCATTCGGGCAAGCCGGGCCTTCTGAACCTGCGGCGGATGCGCGTCGATGACGTCGCCATTCCCAAGGTCGAAATCATTGCCGCCCCCGCGAACATCACGCTGCCCGATCTGGTCGAGATGTTTCGCGAACACGGTTTTTCCCGTATTCCGGTCTTTCGCGGTACGTTGGACAGCCCGCTTGGCCTGATCCACCTGAAGGATTTGGCCTTGAAGCACGGATTTGGCGAAGGCGGTAAATTTACCCTGCGCCCGATGCTGCGGCCTTTGCTCTATGTCCCCCCCTCGATGCCGATCGGTGTGCTGCTGCAACAGATGCAGCAAAAGCGGACGCATATGGCCTTGGTGATTGACGAATATGGCGGGGCGGACGGCTTGGTGACCATCGAGGACCTGATCGAACAGGTTATCGGGGAAATCGAGGACGAACACGACGAAGTCGAAGGTGGCCTTTGGGTTCACGAAAAGCCCGGCCAGTGGTTCATTCAGGCCCGCGCCAGCCTTGCCGATATCGAAGCGGAAACCGGCCTGCATCTGCTTGATGCCGAGGTCGACGAAGAGGTTGATACCCTTGGTGGCCTGATCTTTATGCTGGCCGGTCGTGTTCCCTTGCGGGGCGAGGTGATCAGCCACCCCTCGGGTGCCGAGTTCGAAGTGGTCGAGGCTGATCCACGCCGCCTGAAGCGCATCCGTTTGCGGATGCCCAGTGTCGCCACGCCGTCGAACCTGCCGGTCGGAAAGCGCAACGATTCCAACCGCGAGGATTAACTGGCGTGGGCCCTGAAATGGGCCAGCGTTGCTTTAAAAAACTGTTCGCGAAGATCCGGTGTTTCCAGCATAACCTCATGCTTGGCACCGGAAACCATCATCAGCTCGGCGTTAGGCCATTTCGCCACGCGATCATGGATCGCCTGCGGTTGGACAATCTTTTCCTCGCTGCCCAAGGTCACTAGCGCGGGCAGGTCTGGCGACCCAAGACGCTCGATTCGCGCGCATTCGGTCAGCGCCTCGCCGACCCAATGAAAGCTGGCACCGCCGATGGTCAGTTCGGGCCAATGGGCAGCTTCGCGGGCAAGACGGGCCCATTCGTCGATGTCATGCGTCAGAAGATTGGTGTTGAAACCTTCATCCAGCGCATAGGTCGACATGGCACTGCCACTGCCGGGCACGGCCAACCCGCCACGCCCCACGCGGCTTGCCAAATATGACAGGCTAAGTGCCGGCCCGCGACTGAACCTGTGCAGATTGATGCCCCACATCGGCGCCGAGAAGACCGCGCTTGTCACCGGCAACCCGTGATGGAGTGCCGCCAATCCGATACAACCGCCCATCGAATGCGCCAACAGATGCCATGGGCGCGGCAGATCGGCGTCCTGTGCGGCCGCGACCAGTTTTCGCACATCGCGCTGATAGTCGGAGAATTTATCGACATGGCCGGGCAGGGGATCATCCTGAAGGCGGTCGGACAGGCCTTGTCCACGCCAGTCGATGGCAAGGACGTGATAGCCCGCATCGGTCAGTCGACGGGCAACCGGTGCGTATTTTTCGACATATTCGGTACGACCCGGAAACAGAAGGATACTGCCTTGCACGTAATCGCTGTCTGTTTTCCAATGGGCAAGCCGCAGGCGCTTTCCATCATCTGCCTGAACAAAGAACGCGCTGGCCGGGGTCAGCGGATCATCGGGAAGCTGGTGAAAGGGCGCCTGCTGCATGATTGTCAGGACAGTTTCTGGCCAAGCTGCATGGCAACGCCCATAGAACCGTCCACCTTCAGCTTGCCGGTCATGAATGCGGTCGCAGGGTTCACATCGCCGTTCAGGATGCCTTCGAACACATCGCGGCTGGCGGTCAGCGTGACTTCAGCATCGTCGTCACCAGCGCGTACGCCGTCTTCGTCGATCATGATCGCGCCTTCGTCGGTAATGACGAATTTGGCGGTCGAATCGAAGCTGTCGATTTTTTCGCTTAGCTTTTTGACAGCTGCGTTCACAACATCGCTCATTTTATTCCTCTCAGTGCACTTTGGCTGGCACCCCGCCGTCTGGCTGGATACACCCTATTATATGAATGCGCGTTTTCAGGTTTTCCATACTGCCGTAACGGAATTGCGTCGCTGGATGATGACAATTTTCATTGTTCTGGCAACTGCGCTGCCTGTGATGGCCCAAGATGACCCTTTTCTTCGCCTTGCCGAACCGCAAGGCGAAGGCTGGCGTATCGCCGAAAGCGATATCTTGCGCGAATGGTCCAGATCGGGGTCACCGGCGATGGATCTGTTGCTGAAACGCGGGTCCGAAGCTTTGGATATGGGTGATATTCCAACCGCCATTGGTCATCTGACAGCCCTAACCGATCACGCGCCCGATTTTGCGGCTGGCTTTCAGGCCCGCGCCGATGCTTTTTATATGGCAGGGGAATTCGGCCCTGCATTTGCCGACCTTGCCCGCGCTTTGGAACTGGAACCCCGCCAGTTCCAGGCGTTGACCCAAATGGGGGCAATGCTTGAAGAAACAGGTCAGGATGACCGCGCACTTGCCGCATATTGTCAGTCTTTGACGATCCACCCCCACCAGCAAGAAGCGATTGATGGCGTGGCACGTCTGGAACGCAAGGCACTTGGTACCGATATTTAAGTTTATGAACATGACGACGCGCGGACGGGTCACCGCCATATTGGGCCCCACGAATACCGGCAAAACGCATGAGGCGATCTCGCGGATGCTGGGTCATCGCACTGGCGTCATCGGCTTGCCGCTGCGCCTGCTGGCCCGAGAGGTCTATGACCGCATCGTCAAGGCACGCGGCCCGTCGGTCGTTGCCTTGGTCACGGGCGAGGAAAGGATCATTCCCGAAAGGGTGCAATACTGGGTCGCCACAACCGAGGCGATGCCCGATATCGCCGCCGATTTTGTTGCAATCGACGAAATCCAGCTTTGCGCCGATCCGCAGCGCGGCCACGTCTTTACCGACCGGCTGCTGAATATGCGCGGGTCCAAGGAAACGCTGCTGCTGGGCAGCGCGACCATGCGCCCTGCGATTCTGGCGCTGATTCCCGATGTGCATTTTATCCAGCGCGAACGCCTGTCACAGCTGACATGGGCGGGATCGAAGAAACTGTCGCGGATGCCTGCACGCAGTGCGATTGTCGGCTTTAGCGTCGATGACGTCTATGCGATGGCCGAACTGATCCGCCGGCAAAAGGGCGGTTGTGCCGTCGTGATGGGGGCTTTGTCGCCCCGCACGCGCAACGCGCAGGTCGAAATGTACCAGAACGGCGAGGTTGACTATCTGGTCGCCACTGATGCCATCGGCATGGGCCTGAATCTGGACATCAAGCACGTGGCCTTCAGCGCCACACATAAATTCGATGGTCGCCGTGTCCGCCCGCTGTTTCCGCATGAGATGGGCCAGATCGCCGGACGGGCGGGGCGCCATACCGAATCCGGCACCTTCGGCGTCACCGGAGAGGCCGAGCAGCTGGACGAGGGACTGGTCAACGCGTTGGAAAACCACCGCTTTGCGCCGATCCAGCGGCTGATGTGGCGCAATACGCGGCTGGAATTCGGCACGATGGACCGTCTGGTCGAAAGTCTGGAAGCAGGCTCCAGTCAGGAATTGCTAAGCCGTGGCCGTGAAGCCGATGATGTCATCAGCCTCAAGATCTTGCGCGAACTGCCTGAAATCAAGGATCGCGTGCAGGGCGGCAAGGATGTGCGACTTTTATGGGATGTCTGCCGCGTACCGGACTTTCGCGGTATTTCGCAGATGGAACATGCGACATTGCTGGCGCGAATCTATGGCTTCTTGCAGGATGGTGCCATTCCTGCGGATTGGCTGGACCGGTCGATCAAGCGCATCGACAAGACCACCGGCGATATCGACGCCATCTCGAAACGGCTGGCGTATATCCGCACATGGACCTATGTCGCGCAAAGAACCGGTTGGGTTCAGGACGAAAAGCATTGGCGCGGAGAGACTCGCGCTGTAGAAGACCGCCTGTCAGACGCGTTGCACGCGGCGCTGACCCAACGATTTGTGGACCGGCGCACGTCAGTGTTGATGCGGCGGCTCAAGCAGAAGGAGAGCCTTGTGGCCGAAGTGAACGACAAGGGCGAAGTGACGGTTGAGGGCGAGTTTGCCGGCCGTCTTGAAGGTTTCCGTTTCCGTCCCGACCAGACCGCCACGGCGGACGAGGCGAAGATGCTGAACCGCGCCGGCTACGAGGCATTGCGCCCGGAATTCCACCTGCGGGCGGACCGGCTGTATAATGCGCCTGACACCGAAATGGATTTTACCGAACAGGGTGGCCTCATGTGGGGCAATCAGGCTGTCGGGAAACTGGTCAAGGGTGCCGATGCACTGCATCCTGGTGTCCAGGCATTCGTCGACGAAGAAGCCGGTTCCGAGATTGCGGAAAAGGTGACCCGTCGCTTGCAGCATTTCATTGATCGCAAGATCGCTGCCGCGTTCGAGCCGCTGATCACGATGCAGAAAGACGAAGCATTGGCCGGTCTGGCCCGCGGCTTTGCCTTCCGCATGGTCGAATCGCTTGGCGTTCTGCCGCGCGACGGCGTTGCGACCGAAGTGAAAGAGCTGGATCAGGAATCACGCGGCGCGTTGCGCAAGCATGGTGTCCGTTTTGGCCAGTTCACCATCTTCATGCCTGCGCTGCTAAAACCCGCCCCGACGCGTCTGCGTCTGGTTTTGTGGTCGCTGGCGCAGGGTCTGGATGATTTCCCGGAAAGCCCGCCCCCCGGTCTGGTGACGATCCCGCATCTGCCGGATCTGCCCACCGAGGTTTACACCCTGTCCGGCTATCGTCCTGCTGGCGAACGTGCGATCCGCATCGATATGCTGGAACGTCTGGCCGATCTGCTGCGCGCCCAAGACACGCGCGGCGGCTTTGAAGCCAATCCCGACATGCTGTCGATCACCGGCATGACGCTGGAACAATTTTCGGGTCTGATGCAGGGTCTGGGCTATGCTGCCGATAAGGCAGAGCGTCCCAAGGTCAAAGCGGCTGAAACCCCTGTCGTTTCCCCCGCCCCCGAAGGCGAAGGGTCCGACGCCCCCATGACCGAAGAGGAATCGGTTCTGGCCGCCGAAACCCGTGCGAAATGGGAAGCCGAACAGGACGCCAAACGCGCAGCTGAACCCCAGCCCGAAGGCGAAACTGCTGCCGAAACGCCTGCAGAAGACGCCGCACCGGTCGAGATGGAGGTTTTCTATACCTTCAAATGGGCCCCCAAACCGCGCGGCAACCGCCGTCCGCAGGCTGCCAATCAGGGCGAGCGCGCTGAACGCCCCCAAGGGAACCGCGGTCCCCGTCGCGAAGGTGGCAAACCCGCCGGACCGCAGGGCGAACGCCGTGACCGTCAAGGCAAGCCCGGTGGGCCCAAGAAAGGCGGCAAGCCTTCCAATCAGGGGCCCAAGACTTTTTCGGCCCGTCCTGAAAAGAAGGCTGATCCCGATAGCCCCTTCGCTATTCTGGCGGCATTGAAGGACAAGTCCTGAGGTGACCGAGGCGGCTGCAGGGTTGCGGCTGGATAAATGGCTGTTCTATGCGCGGGTTTTCAAGACCCGCGCTCTTGCCTCTGACCTGATTGAAGGCGGCAAGATTCGTGTGAACGGCCAGCCCTGCCGCAAACCTGCCAAGATTGTCCGCATCGGTGATACGTTGCGGATCTCGGCGAACAAGCAGATCCGCAATCTGACGGTTGTCGGGTTCGCTGATCGCCGCGGGCCCGCCCCGGAAGCAAGCATGATGTATCTGGAAGCGGGTGACGGGTTGATTGATCCCGCCGAAGCGACTAGGTGAATTCGCGATCCTTATAAGATAAGAGTGCCCAGATGACCTATGTCGTGACCGACAACTGCATCATGTGCAAATTTACCGACTGCGTCGAGGTCTGCCCGGTAGATTGCTTCTACGAGGGTGAGAACACGCTGGTCATTCATCCGGACGAATGCATCGATTGCGGTGTCTGCGAACCTGAATGCCCCGCTGATGCAATTCGCCCCGATACCGAGCCGGACATGGAAAAATGGGTCGAATTCAATCGCACCTATTCCGAAAAATGGCCGGTTATTACCCAGAAGAAAGATCCGATGCCCAATGCCACCGAAATGGATGGCAAGGAAGGCAAGCTGGAGGAGTTCTTCTCGGAGAAACCCGGCGACGGCGACTGATATAAAGACGGGTGATTCGGTCCGGCAGTAACGCTGCCTGTTCGCGATCATCGGCAGCAGATTGCAGGGACTGGACAACGTCGTCGTCCGGTCCCCTTTTGCAGTTTGTAAGCCAGCGCTTTTTTTAACGTCATTTTTGTGTTATATTCGTTCCAGACGTGCTTCTGGCGAAGGTCAGGGGCACCCTCGGGTCTGTGCCCGATGCTGCTATTCTCTGTCCCTTCTGCCGGAGCAGAGCCAAACATAAAATAAAACGGGCCGAAGGCGGCAATTGTCGCCTGCGGGCCTTTGTGTCCGTCCTTTGGACACCATCCATAAGGAAGCCAAATGTCGAAAGCCAAGAAGAACGAATTCCGCCCTGACGAGTTTGTCGTATATCCGGCCCATGGTGTTGGCCGTATCGTATCGATCGACGAACAAGAGGTCGCTGGCCTGCGGCTGGAAATGTTCGTCATTTCCTTCGACAAGGATAAGATGACCCTGCGCGTTCCGACCGCCCGCGCGACCGAAATCGGCATGCGCAGCCTGTCGTCGCCCGATCTGATCGAACGTGCAATGGACACGTTGAAGGGTAAAGCCCGCGTAAAACGCGCCATGTGGTCGCGTCGCGCGCAGGAATACGAACAAAAGATCAACTCGGGTGATCTGATGGCCATCGCCGAAGTTGTCCGTGACTTGCACCGCAGCGATGACCAGCGCGAACAATCCTATTCCGAACGCCAGCTTTACGAAGCTGCGCTGGAACGTCTGACCCGCGAAGTTGCTGCTGTCATCGGCATTGATGAAGGTGGCGCACAAAAACGTGTCGAGGATGTCCTGACTGCCCGTGTCGCAGCCTAAGCCGATTACGGCAACCAGATGACAAAGGACGCCCCGGAACGGGCGTCCTTTTTCTTATGCCGGACCCGTTGTGCAAAACGTGGACAACGCTTTTCCGGACCCCTATAACCCCCGCAACATATCCATCCTTCAACACGATCGAGGCGCATCATGATCAAGGTATTTGGCCATACTTCCCCCGACACGGATTCGACAGGTTCGCCCATCATCTGGGCATGGTACCTGAACGAAGTCCGCAAGACCCCCGCCGTTGCCTTGTTGCAGGGTGAGCCTAACACCGAAGCCGCCTGGATGCTGAACCGCTGGAACTTGGCCAAGCCGGAAATCTTTGCGGATGTGACCGCTGGCGACAAATGCGTCATCGTCGACACCAACAACCCCGCCGAGTTGCCCGCTTCGCTGGCTGAAGCCGACGTGATCGAGATCATCGACCACCACATGCTGGCAGGCGGCATCAAGACCCGTGCGCCGATCAATATCACCATCCGTCCGCTGGCATGCACCGCGACCATTATGTACGATCTGATCGGTGATGACATTGCCCGTGCGCCCGAAGGCATCAAAGGCGCGATGCTGACCTGCATCCTGTCGGACACGCTGGAATTCCGCAGCCCGACCACCACACCGCATGACCGCGCTGTTGCTGAAAAGCTCGCTGCCGACCTGGGCGTGACGATCAGCGAATTCGCATCCGAAATGTTTGCCGCGAAATCCGATGTCAGCGCCTTTGGCGACGATGCTTTGCTGCGGATGGACAGCAAGGAATACGAATTGGGCGGCAAGCAGCTGCGCGTTTCGGTTCTGGAAACGACCGCTCCTCAGGTTCTGCTGGATCGCAAGGCGGCCTTGATGGCGGCGATGCCTGCTGTTGCTGCGGCTGACGGCGCCGATCAGGTTCTGCTGTTCATTGTGGACATCCTGCGCGAAGAAGCCACGCTTCTGGTGCCCAATGACTATGTCAAACAAGTGGCCGAACGCAGCTTTGCTGTGACTGTCACCGGCGATACCGTTGTCCTGCCGGGCGTCATGAGCCGTAAGAAGCAGATCATTCCGGTTCTGGCCGTCTGATGACCCGTATTATCCATTCGCTGGCCGATATCTCGGCCAGCTACGATGCGCTTTTCTGTGACCTCTGGGGATGTTTGCATAATGGCAAACATCCTTATGCCGCAGCAGTCTCGACATTGCAGGCGTATCGTGCACAAGGTGGCAAGGTTTGCCTGATGACCAATGCCCCGCGTCCGAACCAATATGTTATCGCCCAGCTTGACCGGATGGGCGTGCCGCGGGATGCGTGGGATATCGTCATCAGTTCAGGCGATGCTGCGCAGGATGCCATGTTCGAAGGCGCTGTCGGTCGCAAGGTCTGGCATATCGGCACCGAAAAAGACTTCGGTTTCTTCACTGACATTCCCGCCGAACATGCGGCCAGCCCTGCGGTCGAACGGGTCGAACCGTCCGATGCCGAGGGTATTGTCGCTTCGGGGCCGTTCGATGAATTGAACGAAACGCCAGAAGATTATCGTGACCGTTTCCAGCCCTTGGTGGAGCGGGGCGTTCCGATGCTGTGCGCGAACCCTGATATCGTGGTCGATATGGGGGAAACGCGTATCTATTGCGCCGGTGCCTTGGCCGAGTTTTATGAAAACATGGGCGGCACAACGCATTATTTCGGCAAACCGCATGCGCCGATCTATGACCGAGCGCGTCGCCTGATGGGGCTTGATGCCGATACCCGCTGCCTTGCGGTGGGTGACGGGATCGACACCGATATTCTGGGTGCCATGCAGCAGGGGATCGATTCAATCTTTGTCACCGGTGGTCTTGCCGCGGCAGCCTTCGGGTCTGACGTCGAAAATCCCGCCGAGGCGCAGTTGCATGACTGGCTGATGGAACGTGACCGCAGCCCGACCTATGCCATCGGTCGCCTTCGCTAAGCGCAAACCTTCAGTGCGACTTGAAAGCCCGCTAATGTGCGGGCTTTTTACATTAAATAACAATATTGCTTTAGTTGCCGCCATTCTGATGAATTGTTGCGGCGGAGTGAAAATGCTGCTATGCAGCATTTAGCAGTATTGCGATGGCACAGACGGATCACGATGATGTTGGACAATTATCCCCGCGGCACGATTTATCTGGAAGATCTTGAGGTCGGCATGCGTCGTCATTTGAAAAAACAGATTACCGATCGGGATATCCAGCTGTTCGCCGAAATCTCTACCGATCATAATCCGGTTCATCTGGATGATGATTATGCCGCAAATACCCAATTTGAAGGGCGTATCGCGCATGGCATGCTGACGGCGGGATTGATCTCGGCGGTGATCGGGGAACAATTGCCGGGTCACGGGACCGTCTATCTGGGACAGACGCTAAAGTTCATGGCACCAGTGCGTCCGGGGGATATTGTGCATACGGAAGTTGCGGTCGAGACGATCGACCATGCAAAACGCCGTGTCACGCTTGCAACCCGCTGTCTCGTGGGCGATAGGATCGTGCTGAAAGGCGAGGCGGTCGTGCTGGCCCCAAGCCGCAAATTCGACTGACTGACGGGGCGCATTGGCGTTCCATTGGGGGCGCATTGCAGATCCATCGTGACTGGACCGGACGGCCGTCAGAATCCCGTGGGGCAACTGTTGCCATGGGAAACTTTGACGGCGTTCACAAAGGCCATAGGGCCGTCATCGACGCCGCCCGTGCAGCGGCGGATACCCCTTTGGGTATCGTGACATTCGAACCGCATCCACGGCAGTATTTCATGCCCGATGCCCCGCCATTCCGCCTGATGAACCCCGAAGCGCGGGCGAACCGTCTGGCGCGGCTGGATGTCGATCATCTGTACGAATTGCCCTTTGGTCCTGTACTAGCCGGTCTGACGCCCGAGGCTTTCGCACGTGATGTTCTGGCCGATGGTCTGGGCATTGCACATGTGACCGTCGGCGCGGATTTCTGCTTTGGCAAGGACCGTGGCGGTAACGCGCAGACGTTGCAGGAACTGGGCCAGAAATACGGCTTTGATGTCACCATCGTTCCACTGATCGGCGCGGAAGGCGGGCAATACAGCTCGACCGCGATCCGTAATGCGCTGACGGACGGGCGCACACATGATGCCGAACGGATGCTGGGCCATTGGCACCGCGTCGAGGGTAAGGTTGTACACGGTGAAAAGCGGGGCCGCGAATTCGGTTGGCCAACGGCGAATATGCGGATGGATGATCTGCACTTGCCGCGCCTTGGTGTCTATGCCGTTCTGGTGGATGTGCTGACCGGACCGGACCATATGACCTGTAAGGGCGTCGCCTCACTTGGGGTGCGCCCGATGTTTGGCCGGAATGAACCGAACCTCGAGGTGCATCTGTTCGATTATAGTGGCGATCTCTACGGTCAGCATCTGTCGGTGGCATTGGTCGATTTCATGAGGGACGAGGCGAAATTCGATGGCGTTCAGGCATTGATTGACCAGATCGCCCAAGATGCGCTGGATGCACGCGCTTTATTGGCAGGTCGCTGATGCGTGACGAATTCTGGAAATTGCCGCTGCCCAAGCTGACCCCGACCGAGTGGGAAGCGTTATGTGACGGCTGTGGCAAATGCTGCCTGAACAAGATCGAGTTCGAGGATACGAACGAAATTGCCTTCACCCGCGTGGCTTGCAAGCTGCTGGACGGGGATGCATGCCAATGCGGCAGCTATGCGAACCGGCATGATTTCGTGCCTGATTGCGTCGTCCTGACACCCAAGAAAATCAAGGAAATTGCATGGTGGTTGCCCGCGACCTGTGCCTATCGCCTGCGCCATGAAGGCAAGCCGCTTTACCGCTGGCACCATCTGCTTTCCGGCAGCCGCGATACCGTGCACGAAGCAGGCGCCAGCGTCCGTGGCTGGACTGTCAGCGAAGTCTCGGTTGATGAAGACGATTGGGAAGATCACATTATCGAGGATCTGTCATGAATTTCGCATCTGACAACGTCTTCGCCGCGCACCCCGCAGTCTTTGCCGCGCTGACCAAGGCGAACTACGGGGCGGCTAAAAGCTATGGCGCTGATCATGTCACCGACGAGGCGCAAGAGGCGATGCGCGATCTGTTGCAGGCACCTGATGCTGTTGTGCGGTTTGTCGCCACAGGGACGGCGGCGAATGCTTTGGTCTGCGCCCAATTGTCACCGCCCTATGGCCGTATCTATTGTCATGATGATGCCCATATCCAGACCAGCGAATGTGGCGCGCCGGAATTTTTCACCCATGGTGCCAAGCTGGTGACGCTGCAAGGCGATGGTGGCAACCTGCATCCTGACACCCTGTCGCGTGCGATTGCCGACGGGGCGGACGAAGGGCTGAATGGCGGAATGAACGCCATGGTTTCGATCACCAACGCAACGGAATGGGGGACGGTCTATTCCCCGGATCAGGTCGCAGCTTTGGCGGCAATCAGTCACGATGCCGGTTTGCCGCTGCATATGGACGGTGCGCGCTTTTCCAATGCCGCCGCGCATCTGGGGTGTTCGCCTGCGGAACTAACGTGGAAATCCGGCGTCGATGCGCTTTGCTTTGGTGGGACGAAAAACGGCGCAATGGGGGCCGAGGCTGTGGTCTTTTTCGACCCCGCCCGCGCCGAAGGGTTCGATTATCGCCGCAAGCAGGCCGGTCACGTCTTTTCCAAGAACCGCTTTCTGGCAGCCCAGATGCTGGCGCTGGCGACCGATGGTCTGTGGCTGGATCTGGCGATCCGCGCCAATGCCAAGGCCAGTGTTCTGGGGCAGGCGGTCCAGAACGGCGGCGGGCGGTTATTGCAGCCCGTCCAGTCGAATGGTGTCTTTGCCGCGATTACACCGGAAACAGATCAGCGCGCAAAGGCGGCGGGTGCCTATTATTATCCCTGGCCCGATCCGTCGGTCGCGGGCACGGGATTGGTCCCCATCCGGTTGGTCTGCGCATGGGACACGCCGGATCAGGATATTGCGGCACTTGGCAGCATTCTGGCAGGCTGATCAGCGCAAGGCCGTCAGCAACAGCTGCAAGGCATGTTCAACGGTTGCCGCACGGACACGGTGGCGACCGATGGCCCCGAATTCCACAGTCTCGGTCGTTGTGCCATAGGCTTGGGCCATTCCGAAGCAGACGCGCCCTTCGGGTTTATGTTCTGACCCACCGGGACCCGCGATGCCCGTGACAGCGACCGCGATCCCTGCATCCGAGTTACGCAAGGCCCCCGCTGCCATCTGGGCTGCAACCTGTTCACTGACCGCGCCGAATTCATGGATGGTCTCGGCGTGCACGCCCAGCATCTGTTGTTTGGCGCTGTTGGAATAGGTCACGAACCCCCGATCGAATGCATCCGACGAACCGGGGATTTCGGTCAAGGCACCTGCAATCAGACCACCCGTGCAGCTTTCCGCAGTTGCAATGCTAAGGCCGCGGTCGCGTGCGGCCTGCAAAACATCGGCTGCTTGGCTCATAGCATCATCGGAATGTGATAGGCGGTGGCGGCCACCATGGTGGCAATGCCGGCGAACAGACCGGCCCAAAGGTCGTCGATCATCACACCGGCCGCATCATGGCGGCGATCGGCACGACCGACCAGCCAAGGCTTCCAGATATCGAACAGGCGGAAGAAAAAGAAGGCCGCGACCCAACCCGGATAAGGGAAATTATCGGCAGGCAGGCCCATCATCCAGAACCCGAAGGACGGGAACAACAATGCGATCCACTGGCCCGCAACCTCGTCGATGACGATTTCACTGCGGTCGGGATCGGCCATGCCTTTGGTATGACGTGCAACGACCCAGAAGCCGACAGCCGTGACAATGACAGTCGCGACGGCCAGCAGGGGAAAATTCCCGATCCGGTGGATCAGCAGCCCAAGCGCCACCGCAATCGCAGATCCCCAAGTGCCGGGGGCGGGGCGCAGCAGGCCCGCGCCAAACCAGATGCAAAGCAGGCGTTCCATGGCTTAATCCTTGATCAGGGTAACAGTGGCAATCGAGGCGATGCCTTCACGTCGTCCGGTAAAGCCCAAACGTTCGGAGGTGGTGGCCTTGACGCTGATACGTCCGCCCTCCAGCCCCATAATAGTCGCAAGGCGGTCCTGCATCGCGATGGCATGGGGGCCGATTTTGGGTTCTTCACAGATCAGGGTGACATCGGCATTCCCAAAACGGAACCCGTTTTTACGCGCCAGATTGGCGGCATGTTCCAGAAAAATGCTGCTGTCCGCACCTTTCCATTGTGGGTCCGAGGGCGGAAAATGGCGTCCGATATCCCCCATGGCCAGCGCGCCATAGATAGCATCGGTCAGCGCGTGCATGCCGACATCGGCATCTGAATGGCCCACCAGACCTTTGTCATGGGGAATTTGCACACCGCACAGCCAGACATGGTCGCCCGGACCAAAAGCGTGGACGTCATAGCCATTGCCAAGGCGAATATCCATGCGACCCCCAAGGATGCGTTCAGCCCGCGTAAAATCAGCGGGATATGTGATTTTCAGATTGTCCTCTGATCCGGCAGTGATGTCCACCGCATGACCGGCCCTCTGCGCCAGCTCGACATCATCGGCTGCCCCATCGGGAAAGGCGCGATGAGCGTCAAGAATTGCGTCCAGTTGAAAGCCTTGCGGTGTCTGGGCGCGGAACAGGTTGTCACGCGATGCTGCACCTGCGACCTGATTGCCATTAGCGCGCCACAGCGCATCGCTTAGCGGTAAGGCGGGGGCTGCGGCCACAGACCCTGCTAACAGCGCGTCTATGACCCCTTGAATGACCTGATCGCCCAGCAGCGGGCGTGCGCCATCATGGATAAGGACATGCGTGGCCCGACTCTCGAGCGCCAGCAGCCCCGCACGGACGCTATCCGAACGGGTGTCGCCCCCTGTGACAATCGTCACCGGCCCCGCATAGCGGGTAATGGCCGCGCCCATATCGTCCGGATGAACGACCAGAACGACGCGGTCAAAGCCAGCGAAAGCTGCCAGCGTGTGGTCAAGGACCGGACGGCCCGCGATCTCACGCCATTGCTTGGGATCGCCCGGCCCCGCACGGGTGCCGCGGCCAGCCGCCGTGATGATGGCGGCATATCCCGCGGGGGCTGTGACGGTCATACGTGATCCGGCATGTCGCCTTTGATCGCTTTGGCAAAAGCGCTGCGGTACAACTGGGACAGGCCCGCCAGTGCCGATGCGTCATCACCGAAGCTGACCGTATCCCCGCCAAAGCGCCCAACAGCCGCCACCGGAACGCCAGCCTTTTGGGCCGCGTCGGTCAGTGCCGCAGCGTTATCTGCCGAACATGCGACCAGATAGCGTGCCTGATCTTCGCCAAACAATTGGGCAATGTCGGCATTGTCCAGCGTGACGCCAAGTCCTGCACCTTCGGCCATTTCGAACGCCGCCAAAGCCAAGCCGCCATCCGACAGGTCCGTAGCAGATGTGAACAGCCCGCGATTTTCACGCAGGAATTCGCCGTGCAAGCGTTCAGCGGCCAGATCGACATGCGGTGCGTCACCTGCTTCGATGCCGAAAGCCTCGGCTGCCAAAGCGGATTGACCCAAGTGGCCTGCCGTAGTGCCGATCACCAGTGCGATGTCGCCGTCAACGGGCAGGCCCGCAATCAGATCATCCAGATCGGCAATCAGGCCAACGCCGCCGATGGTGGGGGTCGGCATAATGCCGCTGCCGTCGGTTTCGTTATACAGCGAGACGTTGCCCGACACGATCGGGAAGTCCAGCGCACTGCAGGCTTCGCCGATACCTTTGATCGCGCCGACCAGCTGGCCCATGATTTCGGGCTTTTCGGGGTTGCCGAAGTTCAGGTTGTCGGTGGTCGCCAAGGGCAGGGCGCCCACGGCGGTCAGGTTGCGATAGGCTTCGGCCACGGCCTGCTTTCCGCCCTCGAACGGATTGGCTTTGACGTAACGCGGGGTCACGTCGCTGGTAAAGGCCAGCGCCTTGCGGGTGCCATGAACGCGCACTACACCTGCGCCCATGCCGGGGCGACGGATGGTGTCGGCACCGACCTGAGTGTCATATTGTTGCCAGACCCATGCTTTGTGGGCATAGTTCGGGCTGCCGATCAGCGCCTTCAATCCTTCAATCGGGGTGATGGCGGGCAGGGCGGGCATGTCACCCGCTGCGGGGGTTTCCACCCATGGACGGTCATATTCCGGCGCGCTGGAGGCCAGCTTGGACAGCGGGATATCCGCCATGACGTTTTCGCGGTGGACGATCAGGAAACGATCCTCGGGAATAGTCTCGCCGACGATGGCGAAATCCAGATCCCATTTTTCGAAGATGGCGCGTGCTTCAGCCTCTTTTTCCGGCTTCAGCACCATCAGCATCCGTTCCTGGGATTCCGACAGCATCATCTCATAGGCAGTCATGTTTGTTTCGCGCTGCGGGACATCGTCCAGCACTAGCTTGATCCCCAGACCGCCCTTGTCGCCCATTTCCACGGCGGAACACGTCAGACCGGCGGCACCCATATCCTGAATGGAAATGACCGAACCGGAAGCCATTAACTCAAGGCAGGCTTCCAGCAGGCATTTTTCGGTGAAGGGATCACCGACCTGAACGGTGGGGCGTTTGTCTTCGATGGTGTCATCAAATTCGGCGCTGGCCATGGTTGCGCCACCGACGCCATCACGTCCGGTTTTCGCACCCAGATAAACCACCGGCATCCCCATGCCCGAAGCGGCGGAATAAAAAATCTTGTCGGCATCGGCCAAGCCCGCCGCAAAGGCGTTCACAAGGCAGTTGCCGTCATAGGATGCGTGGAAGCGTACTTCTCCACCAACATTCGGCACGCCGAACGCGTTGCCATAGGCACCGATACCCTCGACCACGCCCTTCACCAGATGCGAGGTCTTGGGATGTTCGGGGCGGCCAAAGGACAGGGCGTCCATGGCAGCAATCGGGCGCGCGCCCATGGTGAAGACGTCGCGCAGGATGCCACCTATACCGGTCGCTGCACCCTGATGCGGCTCGATATAGCTGGGGTGGTTGTGGCTTTCCATCTTGAAGACGACAGCCTGCCCGTCACCGATATCGACAACACCTGCGTTTTCGCCAGGGCCGCAGATGACCTGCGGCCCATCGACCGGCAGGGTGCGCAGCCATTTCTTGGAGGACTTATAGGAACAATGTTCGTTCCACATCGCGCTGAAGATGCCCAGTTCCGTGAAGGTCGGTTCGCGCCCGATGATCTGCAGAATGCTGTCATATTCTTCGGGCTTAAGCCCGTGCGCAGCGATCAATTCCGGGGTGATCGACGGTTCCTGCATGGTTGGGCCCTTCCTACGCATGAAATCACCGGCCTTTTAGGGCCTTGCGTCTGTTATGGGAAGGGCAGCTGTGCCAAAGCCTGAACAAAAAAAGCCGGGCACAAGGCCCGGCCTAAGTCCAACAGGGAGGTAGAAGGTGATCAGCGATTACGCTTAGCATCGCCTTCTAAGCCCGATTTATGTGCATGATGTGAACTGTTCAACCCGTTTGATGCTGCAAATGCAGCATAGGTGCCATGCAGTGGCGTAATGGCTACACCCCAGGGTTGAATTGCTTGCATCATAAGCAAATTTATATCAACACACTGCCTGATAATTGGGCGCATCGGCTATTCAATGCCGGCTTGGCTTTGGTGCCGACGATATGCCTGAATCTCCTCAAGGACGAAATCACGGAAAACGGCGACGCGGCGGGTTTGCCGCAGTTCTTCGGGATAGGCCAGAAACACCGGAACCTCGCCCGATTCGTGGTCGGGGAAGACGCGGACAAGATCGGGATGGCTGGCTGTTAGGTAATCGGGCAGGACTCCGATGCCCAGATTTGCCAGAACGGCCTGCAAAACGCCGAAGTAATTGTTGACCGTCAGCGTCGATCCGACATTTTGCGCCATCAGTTCCTGCACCAGCCGCGCACCTGCGGCCACCTGTGGCACATCGGCCTTCTGGCAGATCAGGCGATGGTCGGTCAGGTCGGGCAGTGCCTCGGGGGTGCCATGCGTCTCAAGATACTTCGGGCTGGCGTAAAGGCGCATGCGGATGTTCAGCAGACGGCGGCGGATCAGGTCGGACTGGCTGGGTTCCTTCATGCGGATGGCGACGTCGGCTTCGCGCATGGGAAGGTCCAGAACGCGTTCTTCCAGCATCAGGTCGATCCGCAGGTCGGGAAATTTTTCATATAGCTTGACCAGACGCGGTGCCAGCCAAAGCGTCCCGAAACCGACGGCGGTCGTGACCTTCAGTTCACCAAAGACGTTTTCCTCGCTGTCACGAATACGGGCCGAGGCGCTGTCCAGTTTGCGCGCCATCGACGATGTCGCCTCGAACAGCAGTTCGCCCTGTTCTGTCAGAATCAGGCCGCGTGCGTGACGGTGGAACAATGTCGTATCCAGACCTTCTTCCAAGGCACGAATTTGACGGCTGACGGCAGATTGGGACAGATGTAGGACATCACCCGCATGCGTCAGACTGCCCGCATCCGCGACCGCGTGAAAGATTCTGAGCTTGTCCCAGTCCATAGTTATTACATTCCTGTCATATCAGCCATGCGCTTAATGCAGACCTAACCCGCAGAGGGCCTTCCTGCAAGATAACCTCAAGCACAGTTTTTTAACTTCGTCGGTCAACCTTTCTGACCTATAATGCCGGACAGGTCATCAGGCATTGGAGGATAGGCAGGATGAGCAAGCATGAATTTTCGCTAGCAGACCGGCTGGATTTATCAAAGCAGCATGTTTTGTTGAACGGAACGCAGGCATTGGTTCGCTTGATGCTGATGCAATCGGCACGCGACAAACTTGCGGGTCTGGACACGGCGGGGTTGGTCACAGGGTATCGCGGGTCGCCGTTGGGGGCGGTGGACCTGCAGATGATGCGCGAAACAAAGCGTCTGGCCGAGGCGCAGGTCCTGTTCCAGCCCGGTCTGAACGAGGATCTTGCGGCAACGGCTATCTGGGGCAGCCAACAGGCCGAACTGCGCGGCGAGGGCCGCCATGACGGTGTATTTGCGTTATGGTACGGCAAAGGGCCCGGTGTGGACCGCACGGGCGATGTGATGAAACACGCCAATATGGCCGGATCGTCGCGGCATGGCGGCGTCGTGATGGCGATGGGCGATGACCACACGGGCGAAAGCTCGACCGTGCTGCATCAGTCGGATTGGGCGATGATCGACGCCTATATGCCAGTGCTGTCGCCTGCCGGTGTGCAGGAAATCATGGACTATGGCCTATATGGTTTTGCGCTGTCACGGTTTGCCGGTGTCTGGGCGGGTCTGAAGACAATGAAAGACACGGTCGAGGCGACAGCCGTCGTTAATGGCGACCCGCACCGTCTGAACTTTGTGACGCCCGATTTCCTGATGCCCGAGGGCGGGTTGAATATACGCCTTGGCGACACCCCTGTGGCGCAAGAAGCGCGGATGATCGACCACAAACGTTGGGCGGCCGAGGCATTTTCGCGTGCCAACCGCATTGACCGTCAGGTTTGGGGCAAGCCGGGTGCCAAGATCGGTTTTGTCGCCGCGGGCAAGAACTGGCTGGACCTGATCCACGCGCTGTCACTGCTGGGCATTGATGAGGCCGAGGCGGACCGGCTTGGCATCACCACCTATAAGGTCGGGCAGACATGGCCGCTGGACATCAAATCCATTCAGGAATGGTCCGAAAATCTGGAGCTGGTCATTTGCGTCGAAGAAAAGCGCAAACTGATCGAGGTCCAGCTTAAAGAAGCGATCTTTGACAACCGTCATGGCCGTCGCGTCCACGGCTGGAAGCATGATCGCACCAAGGAAGAGCTGTTCCCGACCCGCTATGCGCTGGATCCGGTGATGATCGCGCAGAAGATCGGCGGCATCCTGATCGAGGAGGGGCGTGGCACCGACCGCATCCGTTCCGGCCTAGACCGCTTGAACGAGGTGCGCCTCAACGACAATGCCCCCGAAATCGCCACACGCACGCCGTGGTTCTGTTCGGGATGCCCGCACAACAGCTCGACCAAAATTCCCGAGGGAAGCCGCGCTTATGCGGGGATCGGCTGCCACTATATGGTCCAATGGATGGGCCGCGACACCGAAGGCTTTACCCATATGGGTGGCGAAGGCGCGAACTGGATCGGCGAAGCGCCTTTCAGCACCAGAAATCATGTTTTTCAGAACCTTGGCGACGGAACCTATAATCATTCGGGGATCTTGGCCATCCGCGCGGCGTTGGCTGCGGGGACGAATATCACCTTCAAGATCCTCTATAACGATGCCGTCGCGATGACCGGCGGCCAGCCGAACGAAGGCGGGCTGTCCGCGCCGCAGATCGCGCGTGAACTGGTGGCGATGGGGGTCGATCCGCTGGTTGTCGTCTATGACGAAAAAGAGGATGTCGATCGCGACCAGTTCCCCAAAGGTTTGCGGTTCGAGGAACGTGCCGAAATGATGGCCGTCCAGCGCGGCTTGGAAACGGCAAAAGGCGTCAGTGCCATCCTCTATATCCAGACCTGCGCTGCAGAAAAACGCCGTCGTCGGAAAAAAGGCCATTTCCCTGATCCGGATCGCCGTCTTTGGATCAATCCCGAGGTTTGCGAGGGCTGCGGCGATTGCTCGGTCCAGTCGAACTGCGTGTCGATTGTGCCCTTGGAAACCGAATTGGGACGCAAGCGTCAGATCGACCAATCCAGCTGCAACAAGGATTACAGCTGTGCGCAGGGCTTCTGTCCCAGCTTTGTATCCGTTCGAGGCGGCAAGTTGCGTAAGCCGAAAGCCGAGACTTTCGATCTGCCCGATCTGCCGATGCCCGTCCTGCCGGTGATCAATGGTACCCATAACCTTGTGATCACAGGTGTTGGCGGCACGGGCGTCGTAACTATCGGCGCGGTTCTGGCGCAGGCTGCCCATATCGATGGAAAAGGGGCCGGCATGATGGAAATGGCCGGGCTGGCCCAGAAGGGCGGCGCGGTGCATATCCATTTGCGTCTGGCCGAAAAGCCTGAAGATATCAGCGCCATTCGTGTCGCCGTGGGCGAGGCTGATTGTGTCATTGGCGGTGATCTGGTTGTGACCGCAGGGTCGAAAACCATTGGCCTGATGACCCAAGGGCGCACGGGTGCGGTGGTCAATGACCATGAAATCATCACCGGCGATTTTACCCGTTTTCGCGATTTTCAGGTGCCTTCGGACCGGTTGCGCGTGTCGCTTGAGGCGCGGTTGCAGGATAAGGTCACATTTTTTGACGCCAATGATCTGGCGCTGCGGATGTTGGGGGATTCGATCTATTCCAACATGCTGGTGTTCGGGGCTTGCTGGCAGCGCGGTCTGATCCCGTTGCCGTTAGAAGCGATCATGGAGGCGATCCGTCTGAACGGTGCCAAGGTCGACGAAAACCAGCGCGCCTTTCAGATTGGTCGTTGGGCGATGGCCTTTCCGGAACAGACAGGAAAGCCCGCGCCGGTTACCCAACTGCCTGCCGATCCGGTGGCGATACGCGCCGAACGGTTGGTTGCATATCAGGGTAAGCGTTTGTCGAAACGCTTTGCGAATCTTGTCAATTCCGCACCGGAACCGATGCGCGAAAGCGTCGCAGAGGGTTACTATAAGCTTCTGGCATATAAAGATGAATACGAGGTTGCGCGTCTGCATCTGACCAGCGCCGAACAAGTGGCTGCAAAATGGGAAGGGGATGTAACGCTGTCCCTGCATCTGGCACCGCCCATGTTGACGGGTAAGGATGCCAACGGGCGACCAAGAAAGCGCGAATTCGGGCCGTGGATCCTGAAAGCCTTCAAGGTAATGGCTGCGATGAAGGGACTGCGCGGCACGCCGCTGGACCCTTTTGGATACTCCGCTGAACGCAAACGTGAACGTGCCATGATCCGCGAATATGAAGCCGATATGGCCGAGGTTATTGGCGCGGTCACCGATGCGACAATGCCCGTGGCCATTGAACTGGCGCAATTGCCGCTGTCGGTACGCGGCTATGGTCCGGTCAAGGATCAGGCGGCTGATGTAGCGGCTGAGCGCCGGTTAGACCTGCTTGAACAATTCCGCAGCGGTTACGCACCTTTCCGTGAAGCTGCTGAATGATCTGAAGCATTTTCAAATCCTTCGTGTCGCCCTATGAAGGGCGGCACGCGATACACGGGGGGCAGGTGATGGCGGTCGGAGTTTTCGATTCAGGTCTTGGCGGACTGACGGTGCATCAGGCAATTGCGGCACGTTTGCCCGATCTGCCCTTGGTCTATCTGGGCGACAACGCCCATGCGCCTTACGGGGTGCGGACGCATGGCGATATCTATGATCTGACGCGCGCGGGTGTGGAACGCCTGTGGTCCGAAGGTTGTGATCTGGTCATTCTGGCGTGCAACACCGCCAGCGCCGCCGCACTGCGCCGGATGCAGGAAACATGGCTGCCTGACGACAAGCGCGTGCTTGGCGTCTTCGTCCCCATGATCGAGGCTTTGACCGAACGCAACTGGGGCGACAATTCGCCGCCCCGTCGCGTCGCCGTCAACAATGTCGCCCTATTCGCAACCCCCGCCACAGTCGCCAGCCGTGCGTTCCAGCGCGAGCTGTCATTCCGTGCGGTCGGTGTCGACGTCGAGGCACAGCCCTGTGGTGGTGTTGTCGATGCCATTGAAATGGGTGACGAAATTCTGGCAGAGGCCTTGGTTCACAGCCATGTCGAAGCCTTGCTGCGTCGCATGCCCCACCCCGAGGCTGCTATTCTTGGCTGCACGCATTACCCCTTGGTTCAAAGCGCGTTCCAAACTGCGCTTGGCGATGGCGTCAAGGTTTACAGCCAAGCAGGGCTGGTGGCCGAAAGCCTTGCCGACTATCTGGAACGCAGACCCCAGTTCATCGGGTCCGGTCAGGTATCAAAATATCTGACAACGGGCGATCCGGTGCGCGTTTCGGGCAAGGCAACGCAATTCCTGCGCCGTTCGATCCAGTTCGAGGCGGCCTGAGGGGACAGATACCGATGGCTGGCATGAAGTCACTGAAGAAACAGCGCCGCATTCAGGTGGTTGCAGCAGCTGCCGTGGCATTGGTCATCGCTGTCGCGCTGATCGGGTACGGGTTCAGTGACGGGATCAACCTTTATCGGTCGCCCACGCAGGTCAGCGAAGCCGCGCCGCAACCGGATGAATTTTTCCAGCTTGGTGGTTTGGTCAAGGACGGTTCGATGGTCATGGGGACGGGTGTCGCCTTTGATTTTGTCATCACGGATGGCGTCGCCGATATCCCCGTCAGCTATATCGGCAAGGACCCCAAGCCCGATCTATTTAACGAAGGCCAGGGCACGATTGCAAAGGGCTGGTATCGCAATGGCAGGTTCGAGGCGCGCGAATTGCTGGCCAAGCACGACGAAACCTATATGCCACGAGAGGTGATCGACACGCTGAAAGCCTCAGGTCAGTATAAGCCTGACAGCTGATGCAACGCGCGGTTGGTTAACCCAAGGTTAACCGAGCACGCCCAGCTTCCCGTATCGGGGCGGCATCTGCCTGCTGCCCGAAACGGGGGTATCATGCAAAGCGTCGAACAAATTGCACAGCAGATCGTCATGCGTGAAGGGGGTTATGTTAATGATCCCGATGATCCGGGCGGGGCGACCAACTTCGGTGTGACCATCGGCACAATGAAAACGCTTGGCCTTGATTTGAACAAGGACGGACGGGTGGATGCCGCAGATGTGCGGGCGCTAACCCGCGCACAAGCCGAACAGATTTTTGTCGAGCATTATTTTCGTAAACCTCGTCTGGCCGAACTGCCGCAAAGCGTTCAGGCAAGTGTCTTTGATATGTATGTCAACGCAGGCGCGAATGCGGTGACAATCCTGCAAAAGCTGGTGACGCGTATGGGGTTTGCAACCTCGGCTGACGGGGCGGTGGGGCCGAACACGATTGCCGCAGTCCGACAGGCCGATGCGGCAGCGCCTTCGCATTTTATGGATGCTTACGGGATTGCACGGCGCAATTATTACTATGCGCTGGCCGACCAACGTCCCACCAGCCGCAAATACGCACGCACGAATGCCGGTGGAAAAGGCGGATGGATCACCCGCGCCGAGGAATTCATCAACCCGCGCTATCATCTGTCGCAGGCCGAGCATCGTGAGAGGACCGCAAAATGGGCGTGATCGACAGATTTATCGGCGTTGCGCCCACGGTCACGGCACTGGGCAGTGCCGCATCCGGCATGGCCGAGATTTTCACCCAGAATGCCACCCGCAAGATGGAGCTGAACGAAGAAGCCTATGCCCGCGCGATGTCCCAATACGGACAGGAATTCATCGCGGCACCACGCGGCTGGTTCGATGGCTTTGTTAACGGATTGAACCGAATGCCCCGACCATTGCTGGCGCTTGGGACGATGGCGCTGTTCATCTATGCCATGATCGATCCGGCGGCATTCAGCCTGCGGATGCAGGGGTTGCAGCTGGTGCCGGAACCCTTGTGGTGGTTGCTGGGGGCCATTGTCGGCTTTTACTTCGGCGCGCGCGAGGCGCATCATTTCCGCGACCGCGTCTGGCCCAGCCAACCCGTTGCCGAAGCCGTCACAGTTGCTGCCGCAGTTGCCGTGCCAAGCGAAGATTTCGCAGATAACGCCGCTTTGCGGGACTGGGCGGCCACGCTGCGCGAATAGGCCGCGGCATCGACACATAAAACTGACCTGCAAAGACGAAGGGGGGACTTTTCCCGCCTTCGTCACATGCCTATGCTGCGACCAACAAAGGATATTCCCTGATGATCGCAGAACTTGGCCATTTCGCCCTGATATTGGCCTTCATGGTCTCACTCTACCAGATGACGGTGCCGATGGTCGGGGCGTCGAAGGGGTGGCATGGCTGGATGGATAGCGCGCGGCCAGCGGCGCTGGCCCAGCTGATCCTGATGGCCATCAGCTTCGGCGCACTGACGATTGCCTTCGTCACCTCGGATTTTTCGGTCCTGCTGGTTTATGAAAATTCGCATACGACGAAGCCTATGCTGTATAAAATCAGTGGCGTCTGGGGCAACCATGAAGGATCGATGCTGCTGTGGGTGACAATTCTGGCATTGTTCGGTGCAGCAGCGGCGATGTTTGGCGGCAACCTGCCACCCAGCCTGCGGGCAAGGGTGCTTGCGGTTCAGGCGTCGATCAGTGCGGCCTTCTATGCGTTTATAATTTTCACCTCCAACCCGTTCTGGAGGCTGGGAAATCCGCCGTTTGACGGTCAGGATCTGAACCCGTTGTTGCAAGACCCGGGTTTGGCTTTCCACCCGCCGTTCCTTTATCTTGGATATGTCGGCCTTTCGATGGCTTTCAGCTTTGCCGTGGCCGCGTTGATCGAAGGACGCGTCGATGCTGCGTGGGCACGCTGGGTGCGCCCGTGGACATTGGCTGCATGGGTCTTTCTGACCATCGGCATCGCACTTGGATCATGGTGGGCCTATTACGAACTCGGCTGGGGCGGCTACTGGTTCTGGGACCCCGTCGAAAACGCCAGCTTTATGCCATGGTTGCTGGCCGCGGCGCTGGTCCATTCCGCCGTTGTTGTCGAAAAGCGCGAGTCGCTGAAAAGCTGGACGATCCTGTTGGCGATCATGGCCTTCGGGTTTTCGCTGATCGGGACGTTTATTGTGCGTTCGGGCGTTATCACTTCGGTCCACAGCTTTGCGAACGACCCTGAACGTGGCGTATTTATTCTTGGAATTCTGGCGTTCTTTGTCGGGGGGGCGTTAACGCTGTATGCCGCCCGCGCATCGGTGATGACCGCCAAGGGCGTCTTTGCGCCAGTGTCCCGCGAGGGCGCATTGGTTCTGAACAACATCCTTTTGGCAGTCTCGGCTTTTGTCGTGTTCATCGGCACCATCTGGCCCTTGGTGGCCGAGATGGTCTGGGGCCGTGTCCTGTCCGTTGGGCCGCCGTTCTTTGATCAGGCATTTACGCCCTTTATGATCGTACTGGCGCTTGTCTTGCCGATCGGATCGATCATTCCATGGAAACGGGCAAATCTGCGCCGGTCCCTTCGCCCGTTGCGCGGGGCTTTGGTGCTGGCCGTTGCGGTGATGGTGCTGGTCTTTGCTGTTTCGACTGGCCATTCGGCGCTGGCGATCATTGGAACCGGGCTGGGGTCGTGGCTGATTTTTGGCGCGATGGCTGATCTTTGGTCACGGACCGGCAATTCGGGTGCGTCGCGACTGCTGCGGTTGCCGCGCGCGGATTGGGGAAAGGCCATTGCCCACGCGGGCCTTGGCGTCACTTTCATCGCCGTTTCACTGATTCAGGCATGGCAGGTCGAGGATATTCGCGTTGCCCAAGTGGGTGAGACATTCCCCGTTGGCAACTATGAATTGCAGCTGACGTCGGTCGAACGCCATGACGGTCCGAACTATCTGGCCCAACGTGCCACGATCAATGCCACCCGCGACGGCAAGACTGTTGCTGTGCTGCATCCGGAAAAGCGGGTTTATCCCGTGCAAAGTATGCCAACGACCGAAGCGGCCATCGATTATGGTTTCCTGCGCGACCTTTATGTGGTGATCGGTGACGAACAGCCCGCAGGGGGGTGGGCCGTCCGGACCTATATCAAGCCATTCGCCAACTGGATCTGGGGTGGTGCATTGTTGATGGCCCTTGGCGGGTTCATCAGCCTGACCGACCGTCGCTATCGCGTCGCAGCAGGTGCGAAAAAGGCCGTCTCTGGTAAAGCAGTGCCAGCAGAATGAACGTATTGCTTCGCCTTCTGGCCCTGCTGACCCTTCTGTCCGGACCGGTTTTGGCCGTCCAACCAGACGAAATCTTGCCTGATGCAGGCTTGGAAGCCCGCGCCCGCAGTCTGTCGCAAAAGCTGCGCTGTCCGGTCTGTCAGGGTGAGAATATCGACGATTCCAACGCCGCAATCAGCCGCGATTTGCGGCTTTATGTGCGCGAACGGTTGGTGGCGGGTGATAGCGACGCCGAGGTTATGGACAATGTCGTTGATCGTTTCGGCGAATTCGTCCTGTTCGAACCTCGCGCCACAGGCAGCAACCTGATCCTATGGTTGGCTGGCCCCTTGATGGCGCTGATCGGAGCTTTGTTTGGCTGGCGTTTCCTGCGCACCCGAAACATTGCCCCGCCCGAAGTGTCCGAGTTGACGCCTGAAGAACGCAGACGTCTGGATGAAATCATGCGACCCCGTTGCGAGGACTGACGCAGGGTCGCCCTTTCGCCACCAGCTTATTCCTGCATGATCCCGTTAAAACGGGAGAGAGTTATGGGCTTCGAGACGATTGATTTCGAAATTGCAGACGGGGTGGCGACCCTGACATTGAACCGTCCTGCGGTCATGAACGCGCTGAACCGGCAGATGCGCGCCGAAATAACCAAAGCACTTAGCACTTTGCCTTCCGGGGTGCGCTGTGTCGTCCTGACAGGTGCCGGTCGTGGTTTTTGTTCGGGACAGGATCTGACAGATGGCAGCGCCGCTGCAAATCTTGAAGCGACACTGCGCGATGAATACGAACCGATGTTGCGCGCTGTAACCCAATGCGAGGTTCCTGTCATTGCAGCGGTGAACGGTGTGGCGGCCGGTGCGGGTGCAAACCTTGCTTTGGCTGCCGACGTTGTTATTGCCACGCAAAGCGCAAGCTTCATTCAGGCGTTCACACGGATCGGCCTGATCCCCGATGCGGGCGGAACGTGGATTATTCCGCGCAGTATCGGCCTGGCCCGTGCAATGGGGATGATGCTATTTGCAGAACCGGTCACTGCCGATCAGGCACAGGAATGGGGCATGATCTGGCAATCGGTCCCCGACACAGAGTTTCAGAACGCAGTCAAAGCCCGCGCTGCCGCATTGGCAAAGGGCCCGACACAGGCCTATCGTGCGATCCGCGAGGCTTTGGCCGCCTCTTCCGCAAACGACCTTGACGCACAATTGCAGCTTGAGGCCCGCTTGCAGGGGCAGGCAGGACGCAGCGCGGACTTCATCGAGGGTGTGACTGCATTCCTGCAAAAACGCCCCGCTGCCTTCACCGGTCGCTGATCAGGCAATCTGGCAAAAGCGCGGCACGTCGGTCCTGTTATCAAAGAACGGGACCGTCGTCGGGCAGGGGATCGCCACATCATAGGGCAGGTTATCGACCAACTGCGTCAGTTCGGCCAAGGCAACCTCTGTGATGAAGGGCAGGTCCAGTTGCCCCGCCTGATCCAATGGAACCCAGTGCAGATGCGAAAGCTCGTCGCAGGCGCGGCTAAAATCATCAGGATCGCCGGTGATGCGGGTGGTATCTGCGACGAAAAAATATGCGTCAAAGCGTCTGGGGCGACCGGGCGGCGTGATGGCGCGGAACAGATAGGTCAAGGCCGAGGCGTCGGGTGCTAGCCCCGCCTCGGCATAGCCCGGCCACGGGCAATCACCTGACCGGCCAATCAAAAGGCCCGTTTCTTCCGCAAGTTCCCGCAAGGCAGCGGCGGCAATTGTATTGGGACGGGTCGAATGGCCCTGCCGCGGTTCCGCCAGCAGACGGCTGTAGCATTGGGGCGCCAATTGTCCGGACAGGGCGATCGAGGCATCCTCGGGATCGACAGCACCGCCGGGAAACACGAATTTCGATGGCATGAAGACCGCATTCGCACCCCGCATCCCCATCAGAACCGAGCTTTTATCGGCATCCCGTCGCAGCATAATAATTGTGGCGGCGTCGCGTATCGGGATCATGCGTTGATACCATCCGCCCGCTGTTCGAACCCGTGCATCCTGCGGGCCCATTGAAACCCGACCATCGCGCCCTTGATCACCGGCAGCAGCAGCAGTGACAGCACAATCGCACCAAAACTGAACGACAGCAGCAGCGTCATCGCACTTGGACGATATGCCACGAAGCAAGCCAGAAGCAATGGCGCACCCAGATGCGATACCAGTAGAATTGTCAGATAGGCAGGCCCGTCATCGGCGCGCTGATGGTGCAGGGCTTCGTTGCAATTGGGGCAATGATCGTTGACCTTCAGGTATTTACTAAACAACTTGCCTTCACCGCATGCAGGGCAGCGCAGCATGGCCCCACGCAGCATAGCAGGCTTGGTCGGACGTTCGATGCTGGTTTCATGGGTCATACGACTGCTCCTTGCAAGGTCGGGATTGCGTCGCCCGATCACGTCAATCTAGGCAATCGACCAAGGCATTGAAAGTGCCGCCTAGACCATAGTCTCGGCACGCGAACATATGACGCGGTTGCGGCCCGCTGCTTTGGCCGCCAGCAGCGCCTGATCGGCACGTTCCAGCGTCATACGCGCAACCTGATCCGGCCAGCCATCGCATTGCAAAGGTGCAACCGTTGCAACACCGATTGATGCGGTCACGCAGATTTCGCCGCCTTTGACATGGGGCAGCGTAACGGGGCGCGATTGGATAACGTGAAGCAGCGTATTGGCCGTCTTCGCAGCTCTTGTATCGCAACAGTTTGGCAGAACACCAAGGAATTCCTCGCCGCCCATGCGGGCTGCAAAGCCGGTTGATCCAAGCGTATCACGCAGCCGACCGGCTATATCGGTCAGGACAGCATCGCCGGCCCCGTGACCATAATTGTCATTCACCCTTTTAAAATGGTCCAGATCAATCGCGATTACTGCAAAGCCCTGATTGCCCAGAAGCGCCTCACGCGTAATTTCGGACAGTTTGGGAATGGCATAGCGCCGGTTATAAAGTCCGGTCAGAGGGTCGGTCATGGCCCAGACCATATTTCGCTGTGCTTCGGCGCGGCGCTGGTCACTGCGGGTCTTGCGCGACAATAACATCTGCAATGACATAGCGACCGCGCCCGCTCCATCATCCCCGCCCAGATCGACTGGTACCACATCACCCGCGCCCAGATCCAAGGCGAAGGCTGCCATTTCTTCGGCATTCTCGGCGATGGCAATGACAAAGCCTGCATCGCGCGATCCTTGGCGCGACCGTAATTCCGACAGCAGCCGCAATCCGTCGCCATTGCCACGAATATCGGCCGCAATCAGATAGACATCGGCGTTCCGTCCGGCGGTTGCTGCGCCCAAAGCCTCATCCGGGTCCATCACCTCGAAACGGCAGTTTGTCCGTGTCGCAAGCAATTTGCGCCACTTTTGCGCCCGTAGCGCATTGTCCGCAATCAGGGCAATCAGCGGGCGTGCCACGTGGGAAAACGTTGCCTGAGCCTCGGCCATACCGAACTCTGCAGGGCGGCAGGGTTCGGCGTCACGCAGGATGCCGCGGACACGGGCCATCAGCATATGATCCTCGACCTCGGGGGGGAGGGTTGCTGTGGCACCGGCCTTTAACGCGGCAAGGCGTTGTGCTGGTGGAACAAGCATGACCACCGGAATATTCGACGTCCGCGCATCCTGCGCCAGTGCCGTCCCGATCTGGATCGCCGAACTGTCGCCCGCACTGCTGCCAAGGATAATTAGCCCGGGGCGCTGCTGGTCAACCAGCTGGAAAATTTCGTCAAGGCAACTGGCAGCCACCACATCATAGCAGACCGACGCCAGCCGGACTTTCAATGTGATGCGGGCAGTTGCCACGGCATCAGCAACAAGGATACGAGTCGTCATCTACCCATCCGGAAAGTCTAGATTTCAGAACTTCATTGTCGTCTTAAATGTTTAACAAACTGTTTCGGATTGGGTATCGGAAAAGTTTTTTAAATGAAGGATCAAGCTGATGGCCATTTCATCCGAACGCGCCCATGAACTTGCCACGGAAATCCTGCTGGCCCTTGCCGAACGCCCCGAGGAGTTAACCTCGTTTTTAGGATCAAGCGGCCTTTTGCCTGCCGATTTGCGCCAGATTTCGGAACGGCCCGATATCGCGGTGTTCATGCTGGATTTCGTAGTCGAAAACGATGAACGGGTTCACGAATTCGCCCATGCCCTGCAGCTGCGTCCTCAGGATATCATGGCGGCGCGCACGGCATTGGTGGGGCCTGGCAACTATGGCTGGGAAAGCGACTGATTCCCGTTTCCGATTTCTTTACCGCCGCAAGTTAGCCTGATCGCGAATCGAGGTGCGGCATGAATTCTTTGATAAATCGCGGGATCGAGGAGTTTCTTCGAACCACCTATGGGGACACGCTGGTACAGGCGGTGGCGCAGGACACGCATTCCCATTCAGGAATGGTTGCACCCTTAGGGGCGGGCTTCGGTCTTTCGGCTCTGCATCGTGCAGCCATGCGCCTGTGCAAGCCGTTCACAGAACTGGTCGAGGATATGGGTGCCTGGATGACCCGCATCGAACCCGTGCGGCGGCTGTTGCGGTTTTCGGGGCGGGATTTCAAGGATTTCCTGTTGAGATTGGAGGAATTGCCCGGTCGCGCGCATCTTGTCCTGCCAAGTCTGCAACTGCCCCGCCTGCAGATCGACGCGGTCGACGATTCGGTCTGGGTCAAAATGCTGGACCCAGATGACCACTGGCGGTTTGTTCTGGTGGGACTAATTCGCGGGATGGCCGATGATTATGGCGCGCTCTGTCTGATATCGACAGTCGACCAACTGATCCGCATTGATATCTGGGACGAAAAATTCTCGGAGGGGCGGATGTTCACCCTGTATAATACAGCGGGGTGATGGCATGACAAATCAGGCGATCCTCTGCGAGGTGGCATTGGCGAAACTACTGCCGATGCATCTTTTCCTGACCGATCAGGGCCGCATTCTGTCGATCGGACCAACCTTGTCCAAATTGCTGCCAATGCTTTCTAATGGGCTGCATGGTGTTCTGGCAAACGCCCGCGCAGGTCAGAAACCCGAACCGCTAGAGGCTATTCGTAAGGCTGTCGATAAACAGACGCGATTGTTTTTGCGGGTCCAGCAAAGCGCCGATCTGGTATTGCGCGGGCATGGCGTTCGTGTCGCACCGGATAGAATGCTGGTCAATCTTGGTTTCGGAATCGGTCTGCACCATGCCGTCCGTATCGCAGATCTGGACGACGCTGATTTCGCCCCCAGCGAACTTGCCATGGAATTGCTGTTCCTGCAGGAAGCAAACCGTGGCGTTCTGACCGAATTGTCACGCTTTAACCAGCAACTTGCATCAGCGCGAGAGGTTGCCTTGCTTGAGGCGCAGACTGATCCGTTGACGGCGCTTGGCAATCGTCGTGCCCTTGAAACGGTATTGGCGCGCGCTTTGCGAAGTGATCTGAAACAACGGCCCTTTGCCCTGATGCATATGGATCTGGATCATTTCAAACAGGTCAATGATCGGTTGGGGCATAAGGCGGGCGACGATCTGTTGCAGGCGGTCGGGCAGGTCTTGCGTAACCACATCCGGCGAGAGGATGTGGCCGCGCGCATCGGTGGTGATGAATTTGTCATGGTGCTTCGGGGAATGACCTGCCAGACGGCGCTTGCCCATCTGGCGGACCGTATCATCTGTGTCATTCAGGATCTTTCACCGCCGGAATTAGGCGATCTGGGCGTGTCAGCAAGCATGGGGATTATCATCTGGACCCATGTCAAAGAAGAAACACCGATGGGCCTATTGGAACTGGCCGATGCCGCGCTGTATCAATCTAAACGCACGGGGCGCGGGCGGGCGACATTCTGGACATAGCGACCACGCGGATGCCGCATCCGACCGGATGCGGCATCAACGCCATTTCAACGAAACAACAGCACCGGCACTTTGCAGGCAATCAGCATCTGCGTTGTTGTCGACCCGATGATCATGCTGCGGATGCGACTGTGGCCATAGGCACCCATGACAAGCAGATCGTAACCTTCGCTTTCGATCTTGGCGCTAAGGGCGGTATCAGCAGCACCTTCCAGCAGTGATGAATATGCGTTCAGGCCTGCCGCGCGCAGCCGCAGCAATGCTTCCTCTAGCGCGGTTTGCGCGTTGTTATTGGCATTGCCGGCCATGGCCAGATCAATGGTCAAATCGGCAAAGATAGGGTTTGCAGCAATATGTTCGACCGCCTTCATCGAGGATGCACCCCCGTCAAAGGCCACCAGCACCTTCCGGATAGGTTTGAACGCACGCGAGGCGACAAGAACCGGTTTGCGCGCTGACCGAACGATGCGTTCCAGATTCGAGCCCAGATGTCCCTTGGCAAAATCCGCCGCAGTGCCACGTTTGCCGATAACGATCATGGCCGTATCGGCAGCCTCATGGCCAACGGTGCGGTCGATCAGGTCGCCTTGTTCCAAACGCGTGGTGACGGTTGTTGCACCGGCACCTTCGGTCAGCTGGCGGGCATCATCCAGAAGCGCGCGACCGGCTTCGTTTGCGATACGCGCGCGCTGGCTGTCCAGCTTGGCCAGTTCGTCCAGCAGGGCGGTGCGGGCACCCAGACGGATGGCGCCAGAAAGATCCTGAGGACCGGCAGCGTCGCGTCGACCCATCACATGCAGCAACTGCACGGGCGCACCCGTCAATTGCGACACCCAGGCAGCGTGTTCGCAGACCGAGGCTGCATAGCCCGATCCGTCGACCAAAGCGATGATATTCTGCGTCATGTCGGTCCCCCCCGTTAATGTGTGCCCAGTTTATCCATCGCGCCGGGTTTGTCATGTATTGCAAGCTTGTCGACAATGGTTTCTGACGCGCGGTTCATGCCCAGCACCTCGACACGGGCACCTTCGCGGCGGAACTTCAGGATCACCATATCCAAAGCCTGCACTGAACTGATGTCCCAGATATGCGCACCGGTGACATCGATGATAACGCAGTCCAATGCCTCGGAAAAGTCGAATGCCGTCGAGAAATCCTCGACCGAGCCATAAAACAGCTGACCTTCGACGACATAGCGACGTTCACGCCCGTCCGCCGAGATGGTCGAGGTCACACCGAACAGCTGTGCGATTTTTGCGGCAAAGAAGATGCCCGACAGCAGCACGCCGACCAGCACGCCAATGGCAAGGTTATGCGTCCAGACGACAGTTGCGACGGTAGCCAGCATGACAATCGAAGACGACCGCGGATGCGTCCGCAGGTTCCCGATCGATGACCAGCTGAACGTCCCGATCGACACCATGATCATGATCGCCACCAGTGCAGGCATCGGAATTCGGCTGACCAGATCACCAAGGCCTACCACAAGGATCAACAGGAAAACACCGGCCACAAAGGACGACAGCCGTCCGCGACCACCGGATTTGACGTTGATCATCGACTGGCCGATCATCGCACAGCCTGCCATGCCGCCGATAAAGCCGGTCGCCGTATTGGCAAGACCCTGACCGATGCATTCCTGATTTCGGTTCGTGCGGGTGTCCGTCAGTTCGTCCACCAGATTTTGCGTCATCAGACTTTCCAGCAGGCCGACGACAGCAACCGCGACGGAATAAGGCAGGATGATCTGCAAAGTTTCGAGGTTGAAGGGCACATCGGGCAGCAGGAAGATCGGCAACGTATCGGGCAGGGCGCCCATATCGCCAACGGTCCGCACATCCCAACCCAATAGCATCGCCAATGCGGTCAGCACGACAATGGTGACCAGCGGCGACGGGATTGCCTTGGTCACATAGGGGAACAGATAGATAATCGCCAGTGCGACCGCGACCAGCACATAGGTGAACCATGTGACGCCCGGTGTAGCGAAATCCAGTTCGGGCAGCTGTGCTAGAAAGATCAGGATCGCCAGCGCGTTCACAAAGCCGGTCATCACCGATTTTGACACATAGCGCATGACAAAGCCCAGCTTGAGCGCTCCGCAACCAATTTGGATCAGGCCGGCCAGAACGGTCGCGGCTAACAGATATTGCAGGCCATGTTCGCTGACCAAGGTCACCATCAACACGGCTGTCGCCGCAGTGGCGGCGGAAATCATCCCGGGGCGACCACCGGTAATGGCAGTGATCACGGCAATGGAAAAGCTGGCATAGAGGCCGACTTTGGGGTCCACGCCCGCAATGATGGAAAAGGCGATGGCTTCGGGGATCAGCGCAAGCGCCACCACAAGGCCCGACAGAATGTCAGGGCGGATATTGCCCAGCCATTCCCGCTTGTATTGTTCAATTGAAAACATGATTCATCCGTTCCTGACCTTGGCGATGCATGCGGCATCGGGTCTAGCATTCGATCTGCAGGTTCGATTTGTCCGGCGGATCGGCGGCCGGAAGAGCCACCCGGATTCTCACCGGGTCCAGTCGTTTGACAGGCTGATAGCCGTAACCACAGCGTGATCGCAAGCCTTAGGGGCGTTTGTGGGCCCTAAAATGGCAAAACCGCCACCCCCTGAGGGATAGCGGTCACATTTTTCAGGCAATCGCGCCGGTTCAGCGGCGGGTGCGCAGCAGGCCCATGATGTCTTTGGTGCGGTCAAGGATCGGCGTGGCGATCGCATCGGCACGTTCCGCACCATCCGCCAGAATCCTGTCGATCTGGGCCGGATCGGACATGAATTCCGACATTTTGCGGGTGATCGGGGCCAAAGCCTCGACCGCGACCTCGGCCAGGGCGGGTTTGAAGGCGCCAAAGCCCTGACCCTCGAACCGTGCCAGAACCTGATCGGGGGTTTCATCGGTCAGGGCGGCATAGATGTTAACCAGATTGCGCGCCTCGGGGCGGTCTTTCAGACCTTCCATCAGGCCGGGCAGGGGCTCTGCATCGGTGCGGGCCTTGCGGATTTTCTGGGCGATGGTGTCGGAATCATCCGTCAGATTGATCCGGCTTGCGTCCGAGGGGTCCGATTTCGACATCTTCTTGCTGCCGTCACGCAGCGACATAACGCGCGTCGCCACGCCTTCGATCAACGGTTCGGTCAGCGGGAAATGTTCCACACCGTAGTCATGGTTGAATTTGGCGGCGACATCACGGGTCAGTTCCAGATGCTGCTTCTGGTCTTCACCTACCGGCACTGCCGTCGCCTGATAGGTCAGAATATCGGCGGCCATCAGCGCGGGATAGGCCAACAGGCCAAGGCTGACGTTTTCGCTGTTCTTGCCGGCCTTATCCTTGAACTGCGTCATCCGGTTCATCCAGCCGACACGTGCGATGGTATTGAACAACCAAGCCATTTCGGCATGGGCGCTGACCTGGCTTTGATTGAACAGGACCGACTGCACCGGATCAACGCCTGATGCCATAAAGGCCGCAGCAGCCTCGCGCGTGCGGGCATGCAGGACCTTGGGGTCTTGCCAGACGGTGATCGCGTGCAAATCAACGATGCAATAGACCGTTTCGGCCTGATCGCCCTGCAGGGCCGCAAAACGCTTGAGCGCGCCCAGATAATTGCCAAGCGTTAATCCGCCCGACGGCTGGATCCCCGAAAAGATACGCGGGCGGAAGGTGCTGTTGATGGGTTCGGACATGACCGGCCTGCCTTGGAATTTCTTGCTGGCTGGCTTAGCGGTTGGTGGCAACTTCCGCAACCGTCAAGGAACCGCCATGCGACAAGGCCTAACCGAATCCCCGCTGAACCCTTTGCCGCCGGTTATCTGGTTGCTGACCCTGCCTGTCATCGCCTCCGAGGCGCTGTTTATGCTGGGCCGTTCCGGTCTGGTCGGCGGTGCCGAAGGCGTGGGGCTGCGGCTGAACGCAATCCGCATGACCGCGCTGCCGCCTGAACTGTTGCAACGCGTCTGGACCTTTGGTGCATTCGATGTCGACCAGATGTATCGGGCGTTGTCCTTCAGCTTTATCCATACATCCCTGACACATGCGCTGTTTGTCGTGGTCTTTACGCTGGCGCTTGGCAATCTGGTCGCGCAGCAGTTTCGCCCGCTGGCGGTGCTGACGCTTTTCTTCGGGTCGGCCATTGGCGGCGCGATTATCTATGCCGCCGTCTTGCAGATTATCGGGGCACGGCCTTCCTTGCTGATCGGTGGCTATCCGGCGGTTTACGGGCTGGTCGGCGCATTCACCTTTCTGCTGTGGACCAAGCTGGCGGCGGTAAACGCCAACCGCCTGCGGGCCTTCAGCCTGATCGGCATGCTGCTGGCGTTCCAATTCGTCTTCGGCATGCTGTTTGGTGGCGCAGGCACCGGTTGGATCGCCGAGATTGGCGGGTTTGCCACCGGTTTCGCGCTCAGTTTCCTGCTGGTTGATGGCGGTATCCGCCGCACGCTGACGCAATTGCGTCAGCGCTGACCACGGCGGGTTGCGGCCTTCAGTTCCGACAGGCGATAGGCCCCTGTGACGAACGCCAGCGTGAAATAGATCGCCGCCCCGCCAAAGACCAGAACAGCAAGGCCGACCCCCTTGCTGGCATCCGCCGCATAAAGCCAGTTTCGCAGCCCCCACAATGCAGCCGCCATCAATGCCGAGGCGGCAAGAATGCGCGGGAAGGCACGGCGCAAGCGGGCATCGGCGCGCGCTGCCTGACCCATGGCCCGTGTGCCCATCCACAGCTGGACAACCATGATCCATGCCGCGATCGTGGTGCCAAGCGCCGCCGCCAGAAAGCCAAGAAACGGCATCAGGCTGAAGGCCGCAACAGCGTTTACCACCATTGAAATGACCGCAAAGCGCAGCGGGGTGCGCGTATCCTCACGCGCGAAGTACAGCGGTTGCAGGATTTTTTGCAGCACGAATGCCGGCAGACCAATGGCATAGACGACCAGCGCCGCCGCCGTCTGCTGCGTGTCGAATGCCGAAAACGCCCCGCGTTCGAACAGGGTCGACACCATCGGCTGCGCGATCACGGCAATCGCAAATGCAGCGGGCAGGGTCAGGAACAGGCCGAATTCGGTTGCGCGGGAATAGGCCGATTGGCCGCCCGCATGGTCACCCGCACGGATACGCCGCGCCAGTTCGGGCAGCAAAACAACCGCCACTGCCGCCCCGACGACGCCGAGCGGTAATTGATACAGCCGGTCGGAATAGGACAGCCAGCCGATTGCACCGTCAAAGCGCGATCCGACCTGACGACCGACCAAAAGATTGATCTGCACGACACCGCCCGCAAAAGCAGCGGGCAGGGCGACGGCGATCAGTCGGCGCATGTCCGGCGTCAGACGGGGCATGCGGGGCCGGAAGGTCCAGCCTGTGCGATGTGCATCCCACCAGACAAGTGCAAGCTGGGCGATACCGGTGACCGGCGTGGCCCAAGCCAGCGTCAGCCCCAGATCCCAGCCTTGCCACCGGCCAAGCGCCATCGCCACGATGAACAGCAGGTTCAGCAGCACAGGGGCCGCCGCTGCCGCCGTAAAGCGACCATTGGCATTCAGCACCCCCGATATCATCGAGGCCATCGAAATCAGCAGGATATAGGGGAAAGTGATCCGTCCGTATTCGACCGCCAGATCGAAACGTTCATCCCCGACAAAGCCCGATGCCATCAGCCAGACCAGACCCGGCATGGCGATCATCGCCACCGCTGACAGGACCATGACGGTCGCCAGCAGACCCGAAAAGGCCTCGGAGGCGAAACGTTGCGCGTCCTTGGGATCTTCGAGTTTTTTCGAGAACATGGGCACGAAGGCGGTGTTGAACGCGCCTTCCGCGAAAAACCGGCGGAACATATTGGGCAGGGACAAGGCGATCAAGAACGCCTCGGCCACTGGCCCTGTTCCCAGCCATGCGGCCATCAGGATGTCCCGCACAAAGCCCGAAGCGCGCGAAATCAGCGTCCAGCTTCCGACTGCAAGGAAGCCACGCACAAGTCCGGATTTCATAGTTATTCTGCCTCTGCCCGTTTCACGCCGTCGGCGATCGCCGTCCGCAGTTTCTTTTCCAACGCTTCCCGTTTTGAATCGCTGTGGAGTTTCAGTCCGAACATGTCTTTGACATAGAAACTGTCAACGACCTGCGCACCGAATGTGGCGATGACCGCGCTGACGATCTGAATATGGCTTGCTGCCAATGTCCGTGTCAGATCGTAGAGCAGGCCGGGCCTGTCGCGGGTGTCCACCTCGACGATGGTATAGATATCGCTGCCTTCGTTGTCGAAGGTGATATGCGTCGGGAACTTGAATTCCCGATTGCGCTTTTTCGGCTTGTCGCGGCTGGCAAATGCCTCGCGTGCGACGATTTCCCCGCTGAGGGTGCGGGTGATGGTCTGGCGCAGTTTCGGCAGACGGTCTTCGGCAAAGGGGTGCCCTTCGGCGTCCTGTATCCAGAAAACTGCCGTCGCATAGCCGTCCCGCGTCGTATAGGTCCGCGCATCGACGACATTCGCCCCCGTCAGCGTCAACGCACCCGCAAGGCGCGAGAAAATCCCCGGATGATCGGACAGCACAAAGGCCGTGCGGGTGGCGTCACGGTCGGCATCCGCGCGCAGGTCGATACGGATTTCATCGGGGCCGATCCCACGAAGAAGTTCGGCAAAGATGGCATGGGACTGGGTCGGCAGACCCGGCCAATAGGCGTCATAATGGCGGGAAATTTCAGCACGGATTGCCTTGGCCTCCCACCCTTTGGCGACCAGCATGTGGCGCAGGGACCGTTTTGCCTCGGTCTGGCGCTTGTCGCGGTTCAGTTCCTCCAGCCCGTTTTCAAGGGCGGCGGCGGTTTCCTGATGCAGTGTCCGCAGCAGCGCGGCTTTCCAGTTGTTCCATGTGCCCGGGCCCACACCGCGGATGTCGCAAACCGTCAGGACAAGCAGCTTGTCCAGACGCTTGCGGGTTTTGACCGCCTTGGCGAAATCGCGCAACGTGCGCGGGTCCGAAATGTCGCGCTTTTGTGCCACATCGGACATTAGCAGGTGATTGCGGACCAGCCATTCGACGGTATCCACATCTTCCTGACTGAACCCGAAACGGGTGGCGATGCGCCGCGCGATGCGAGCGCCAAGGATCGAGTGATCCTCTCGGCGACCCTTACCGATGTCATGCAGCAATGTCGCCAGATAGATGACGCGCCGGTTCACGCCCGCTTTGATGATTTCGCTGGAAAGCGGCAGATCCTCGGGATGTTCGCCACGTTCGATTTCGGCAAGCGCGGCGATGCACTGGATCGAATGTTCGTCCACCGTGAAATGGTGATAGACGTTGAACTGCATCATGGCCACGACCGGTTCGAATTCCGGAATGAACGCAGCCAGCACGCCCAATTCGTTCATCCGGCGCAGGGCACGTTCGGGGTTTCCATGCTTAAGTAGCATGTCCATGAAAATCCGGATTGCCTCGGGGTCGGATTGGACCTTTTCGTCGAACAGGTCCAGATTTGCGGTGACAAGCCGCATGGCATCAGGGTGGATCAAGACGCCTGTTCGCAAGGATTCCTCGAACAGGCGCAGGATGTTCAGAGGATCGGCCAGAAAGGCGGTTTCCGTTTCATAGGTCAAGCGGCCCTGCTGGTCGATAAATCCCGGGCGCATCTTGCGGCGGCGGCGGAACAGGCGGCCAAGAAAGGGGGCGGTGCGGACGTGGCGTGTTTCCAGTTCGGTCAGGAAAACACGGGTCAATTCACCCACGCGGGTCGCATGGCGGAAATAATCCTGCATGAAATATTCGACGCCCCGCCGCGCCGAGGTGTCGTTATAGCCCATGCGGCGCGCCACCTCGACCTGCATGTCGAATGACAGCACATCGACAGGGCGTCCCGCGATCAGATGCAGATGGCTGCGGACGGCCCATAAAAAATCCTCGGCCTGCCAGAAGGCCAGATGTTCATCACGCGCAAAGACGCCCATATCGACCAGCTCGACCGCGCGGTCGACGCGGTGGATATATTTGGCGATCCAGTAAAGTGTCTGAAGGTCGCGCAGGCCGCCCTTACCCTCTTTGACATTAGGTTCCAGAACATAGCGCTGCCCCCCTTGACGGGCATGGCGGGCCGAGCGTTCGTCCAGCTTGGCCTCGATGAATTCGGGCACGGTGCGGTCGAATAATTCGTCCCAAAGACGGTGGCGCAATTCTTCGGCCAAAGGCGCGTGGCCGGTTACCAGCCGGTGTTCGACCAGCGATGTGCGAATGACCATATCGGCTTCGCCCAGACGCAGGCAGTCATCGACGCTGCGGATCGAATGGCCGATCTTCAGTTTCAGATCCCACATCATATACAGCATCGACTCAACGACGCTTTCCGCCCAAGGGGTAATCTTCCAAGGCGTCAGGAACAGCAAGTCGACATCGGATGCAGGGGCCATTTCCGCACGGCCATAGCCGCCGACAGCCAGTACGGCCAGACGTTCGCCATCGGACGGGGAATACTGGGGGTGCAGTTTTGTGACCGCCACATGATGGATGGCGGTCACGATTTCATCGGTCAGATAGGCAATGGCACGGACGGTTTCACGGGCTGCGCGGGGATGGGTGGCAAAGGCTGCCGTGATCTTTTCCATCTGGTCGACACGGGCCTGCGCCAGCATCGCCACGGTCTGGCTGCGGATCTGCTTGGGTTCGGTCGTTTCTGCCAGATGGGCGTCCAGCGCCCGCAGCAGCTCCTCTCCGTCACGATGGAATTGCGCCCCGGGTTCCGAGGCGCTCTCTGTCATGCCAATGCTTGCCATCTTGTCCTGTGCCGTTCCGGATTACGACCCGAAGCCGCGGGTGGTGCGCGGTGCAGGGTCCAGAATAACCAGCTTTTTGTCACGGATTGTGGCAACTGCAAGGCTGCGCTGCGTTGTTCCGTCACGCTTCAGCTGGAAAACGCCCGCCACGCCTGCAAAACCGGCACGTTGGGTCAGACCGGTGGTGGTCACGGCATTGCGTTTGCCGGCCCGCGCAAGGGACGCGATGGCGGCAACACCGTCATAGGACAGTGATGCCAGCTGATGGGGCGCTTCGCCATAGGTCTGTGCATAGCGTGTCTCGAACTGGCGCTGCAGACCTTGGTCGGGAATGGCAAACCATCCTTCGGCCAGCTGCGGCATGCCAAGACGATCACCGGGCTGGTCCCAGCGGGTCAGGCCCATCATCTGCGATACGGGCGAACGCACGCCCGCTTTGGCAAGGTTTTCGGTCAGATAGGGCAGAACAGCCTGATTGTTCGCGGTCATAAAGATCGAATCCACCTGACCCGATTTTGCTGCCTCGGCGATGCGGGGGGTGGCGGCATCAATGCCCGACACCGAAACAGGGTGATCGACGCGCCCCGCAAGACGGGCACCGTTGCGCGCGATCGCGGTTTCAATGGCCCGTCCGCCCAACTGTCCTGCAACATCGCTTTCTGCGACGACCAGAACATTGCGCTTGCCCTGTTTCACACCGTATCGGACCAGACGGTCGGCGATGTTGTCAAAGCTGTTGCCAAGCGTAAAGACGTTACCGCCCGCGACCTGCGTGTTGTTGGAAAATGTCAGTACGTTGATATTGCGCGGCAACATGGCGTGGCCAACGGCATTCGCGCTTTCGGCAAACAGCGGGCCCAGAATGATTTGTGCACCTGCATCAGCAGCAGCATTGGCTTGGGCCACTGCCTGATCTGCCGATCCTGCAGTGTCATAGATGCGCAGGTCGATATTGGCACCCTGCGCGTCGGCAGCTGCCATCTTGGCCGAGTTTTTAAGGCTGCGTGCCAGCCACTCCAGATCGTCGGACTGCGTGCCACCGGGCACCAGCAGGGCGACGCGGACCGGCTGTGCGGGGTCGATCAGCTGTCCGATTTCGGGACCGGTTGCCTGTTGCGTCATGCCGGCGGGATCGCATGCGGCAAGAAACAGCGCCGAGATCACGGCAGTCGTTCGGGTCACGGCCCGGCGCAGGCCCTGCGCGGGCCGGGTTGTGGCGGATGCAAACATGTGAAACTTCCCTGACAAGTAAGACTAAGCGCGCTTATTGTCGCAGACTATGACGTGTACCCGTGATTGGCAATCGATCCGCCCCTTGGCGCGGAACAGGAGGCTTTGATGAACGCCCGTAACGACCGCCCCGAGGCCGAGCCCGCCCGCCGCCTGACTGCCCATGTCGAGGCCCCGCGCCTTGAGGGTGGTCTCTATCTAGTGGCAACGCCCATCGGGGCCGCCCGTGATATCACCCTGCGGGCGCTGGATGTGCTGAACAGCGCAGATATGTTGGCCGCCGAGGATACGCGCGTTTTACGCCATTTGATGGACATTCACGGCATTCCGCTGCGTGGTCGGCGCGTGCTGCCCTATCACGACCATAACGGCAATCGCGCACGTCCGGCGTTGCTGGCGGCATTGGCCGAAGGGGCCAGCGTGGCCTATTGTTCGGATGCGGGTACACCGCTGATTGCCGATCCCGGATACCGACTTGCGCTGGATGCCGCCGAGGCTGGCGCCCGCGTGAATGCCCTTCCGGGACCTTCGGCATCATTGGTCGCGCTGTCGCTGTCGGGTCTGCCAAGCGACCGCTTTATGTTCTTGGGCTTTCCACCTTCGACGGCGACTGCCCGCCAGACGTTTCTGAAAACATGGACGGCGGTTGATTCGACGCTGATCCTCTATGAAAGTCCGCGCCGCGTGAACCGGACGCTGACCGATCTGGCGGCCATCGATCCGAATCGCATGACCGTGATCGCCCGCGAACTGACCAAGAAATTCGAGGAGGTGATCCGCGGCACCGCTGCCGAACTGGCCGCCGATCCGCGGATGTCCACCCTGAAGGGCGAGGTGGTGATGGTGCTGGATCGCCCTTCGGCGGTCGAGGTGGACGATGAAAAGCTTTGCAAGATGCTGGAACATTACATGGCGCTGATGTCGGTCAAGGATGCCGCCAAAGAGGCATCGCAGCAATTGGGCCTGCCAAAGCGCGATGTCTATCAACGCGCGCTGGAACTGGCGGATAAGAAATAGATGCGCCAGCAGCGCGGTAAGATTGCATCGCTGACGGGGCGGATGGCCGAAGAAAACGTCACCCGTGTGTATCAGTCGCACGGTGCCACCCTGTTGGAGACCCGTTGGCGCGGCAAGGCAGGTGAAATTGACCTGATCCTGCGTGATGGCGATGAACTGGTCTTTGTCGAGGTCAAGGCATCGACCACCCATGCCGCCGCCGCCCAGCGTTTGCTGCCCGCACAGATGCGCCGCATCATGCAGGCGGCATGTGAATATTGCGCGGTGACGGGGCTGGGACAGGATGTTGCGATGCGCTTTGATGCGGCACTTGTCGACGAACTGGGCCGCGTCGACTTGATCCCGAACGCCTTCGACGCCACCTAAGACCCCCTTAGGCTTGCATCCATCCAAGGCGCAGGTCAAATATCCCCCAAATTTCAGGAGGACAGCATGAGCCTTTACGTCGCCTTGCAGATGGACCCGATCGAGGCTGTCTCGATCGATGCCGACAGCACATTCCGCATCGGGCTGGAGGCCGAGGCCCGTGGTCACCGGCTTTTCCAATATACAGCCGACCAGCTGCGCTACGACGAAGGGCGCATCATTGCCCGCGGTCGTCCCGTCACCCTGCGCCGCAAGCAAGGCGACCACGTCACCTTCGGCGATTGGGCCGAGGTTGATCTGACCGAATTCGACGTCGTCTGGCTGCGTCAGGACCCGCCCTTCGACATGGGCTATGTCACCACGACCCATTTGCTGGACCGTGTGCATCCGGGCACATTGGTGGTGAACGATCCGTTCTGGGTCCGCAACTGCCCTGAAAAGCTGATGGTGCTAGACTTCCCCGACCTGACGCCCCCCACGATGATCGCCCGCGATCCGGCTGCTTTTCGTGCCTTCCGCGAACGTCACGGTGAAATCATCGTCAAGCCGCTTTACGGGAATGGTGGCGCGGGCGTGTTCCACCTGAAGCCCGGCGATCCGAACCTGTCGTCGTTGCTCGAGGTTTTCGCGGGCATGAACCGCGAACCGATGATTGCACAGAAATATCTGTCCAAAGTGACCGAAGGTGACAAGCGCATCATTCTGGTCGACGGCGAGCCTATCGGCGCAATCAACCGTGTCCCGTTAGAGGGTGAGGCCCGGTCGAATATGCATGTCGGTGGCCGCGCCGAACAGATCGGCCTGACCGAACGTGAATACGAGATCTGCAAGCGCATCGGGCCCGTCCTGCGTGAAAAGGGTCTGGTCTTTACCGGCATCGACGTCATCGACGGCTGGCTGACGGAAATCAACGTCACCTCGCCCACGGGTATTCAGGAACTGGAACGCTTTGACGGTATCAACGCCGCCGAGGCGATGTGGGAAGCGATTGAACGTCGTGTGGCCGACAAGGCTTAACCACCCGCGACGAAAGGCAGGCGATAGCTGATCGCCTCGGCCAGATGGTAGACCTGCACTTGGTCCACCCCCTCAAGGTCAGCGATGGTGCGGGCACTTCGTAAAATACGGTGGTAACCCCGCGCCGTCAGTCCCAGCTTTTCCGAGGCTTTGCCGATCAACGCCCGTCCGGCATCATCAGGCGCAGCGATCTGTTCCAGCAGCGCGCCCGACGCATCGGCGTTGACCGTCACCTGCGGGTGGTCCCTGAAGCGTTCCGCCTGCACCTGCCGCGCCTGCGCCACGCGCGCCGCCACGGTCGCGGATGTTTCGCCACCTGCGGCGCGGTCCATATCCTGATAGCTGACGCCCGGCACCTCCAGCCGCAGGTCGAAACGGTCCATCAACGGGCCTGATATCTTTGACATGTAATCGCCGCCGCAAACGGGGGCACGCGAACAGGCCCGCGCAGGATCGGCCAGATAGCCGCAGCGGCAGGGGTTCGCCGCCGCCACCAACAAGAAACGGCAGGGATAGCGGACATGGGCGTTGGCACGCGACACCATCACCTCTCCGCTTTCGATGGGCTGGCGCAGGGTGTCCAGAACCTGACGCGGAAATTCGGGCAATTCGTCCAGAAACAGCACGCCGTTATGGGCAAGGCTGATCTGGCCAGGTTTGGCCCCACGCCCGCCGCCGACAATCGCGGGGACGGATGCGGTGTGGTGGGGTTCCTGAAATGGCGCATGACGCGAAATGCCGCCATCGGTCAGCGTTCCCGCCAGCGAATGCACCATCGAGGTTTCCAGCGCCTCTCGTGGGGACAGTTGGGGCAGCAGGCCTTGGATGCGCGCGGCCAGCATGGATTTTCCGGCACCGGGCGGGCCGACCATCAACAGGTGATGCCTGCCTGCTGCGGCAATCTCTAACGCGCGTTTGGCACGTTCTTGTCCTTTCACCTCGGACAGGCAACCGCGGGGGGTGCTTTCGCTGGCAAGGCCGGGTTTGGCGGGGGTGATCGGGTGGCGGTCGGTCAGATGGTCGATAACCTGCCGCAGGTTTTCCGCACCCAGCACGGGAACGGCGGTGATCCAGGCCGCCTCGGGTCCGCAGGCGCGGGGGCAGATCAGGGCGCGGTCATCCTCGGACGCGGCCATTGCCGCGGGCAGGGCGCCGTTGACGGTCACCAGCCGCCCGTCCAAGGCAAGCTCGCCCAATGCCACACAGCGCGAAACCTCATCCTGTGGGATGATTTGCAGCGCGGCCAGAACGGCCAGTGCGATGGGAAGATCGAAATGCGATCCTTCTTTCGGCAGGTTGGCTGGGGACAGGTTCACCGTGATGCGGCGGCTTGGCATGGCAATCGACAGCGCACCAAAAGCCGCTTTGACCCTTTCGCGCGCTTCACTGACAGCTTTGTCAGGCAAGCCGACGATGGAAAAACCGGGCAGGCCTGCGGCGACGGCGCATTGCACCTCGACCAGGCGGGCCTCGACGCCATCAAAGGCCACGGAATATGCGATGGCGACCATAGTGTTCCCCGAATAATCGCCGAATGGTTAACGCGGGCGGGTTAAGGATGGGTTAACGCGCCCGCTTCCTTGCGGCATCGGGGTCGGGCGGTTATCTGTGCAGGGGAATGGCACAGGGCGGGCAGATGCACGGCAAGCGAATATTGTTGATCGTGGGCGGAGGGATCTCGGCCTATAAAATCCCGCAATTGATCCGGCTGATCCGTGCGCAGGGTGCAGCTGTGACGCCAGTACTGACCGCATCGGGGGCGCAGTTCACCACGCCGATGACCCTGTCGGTTCTGGCTGGTGAACCCGTCCACGACACCCTGTGGGACCGCAATTCCGAGGCCGAGATCGGCCATATCCAGCTGTCGCGCAATGCCGATCTGGTTGTTGTCGCGCCTGCGACCGCCGATCTGATGGCCAAGATCGCGCAGGGGCAGGCGAATGATCTGGCCTCGACCCTGTTGCTGGCGACGGACAAGCGGGTGCTGATCGCGCCTGCAATGAATGTGCGGATGTGGGACCATCCCGCAACGCAGCGCAATCTGGCGACGCTAAAAGATGACGGCATCCTGACGGTCGGTCCCGATAATGGCGACATGGCCTGCGGTGAATATGGCGCAGGCCGCATGGCCGAACCGGAAACGATTGTAGCCGCCATCCGTGATGCCCTGACACCCGCCGCGCGGCCTTTGACGGGGCGGCATGTCATTGTCACATCCGGCCCCACCCATGAACCGATTGATCCGGTGCGCTATATCGCCAACCGGTCCAGCGGGGCGCAGGGGACGGCGATTGCGGCGGCCTTGCGCGATCTGGGTGCGCAGGTCAGTTTCGTGACCGGTCCGGCAACGGTTGCACCGCCAGAAGGGGTCAGCGTTATCGCTGTCGAAACCGCCCGTCAGATGCATGATGCGGTGCAGGCGGCCCTGCCTGCCGATGCGGCTGTCATGGCGGCAGCGGTGGCGGATTGGCATGTCGTCGGCGCATCGGACCGCAAGATGAAGAAAGACGGGTCCGGCCAACCGCCCGCATTCGAAATGGCCGAAAATCCCGACATTCTGGCGTGGATCAGTCACGCTGATGACCGACCCGATCTTGTCGTGGGATTTGCTGCGGAAACAAACGATGTCATTGCCCATGCGACGGCCAAGCGGTTGCGTAAGGGCTGTGACTGGATCATGGCCAATGATGTCAGCCCGCCTACGGGAATTATGGGGGGCAGCGAAAACGCGGTGACCCTGATCAGCGATACGGGGGCCGAAGAATGGCCCCGCATGGGCAAGGACGCAGTGGCAGGCTGTCTGGCCGAACGCATCGCGGCCCATCTGAACGGAAAGACGATATGAGAACCTATCTGGACTGGAACGCCACAACGCCTCTGCGCCCCGAGGTGAAGGCGGCCATCACCGAGGCGCTGGAGATTTCGGGCAACCCCTCGTCCGTTCATACAGAAGGGCGCGCGGCCAAAATGGCGCTGGAACGGGCGCGCGAACAGGTGTCCATCGCATTGGGGGCGGAAGGGGCAGATGTGGTCTTTACCTCGGGAACGACCGAGGCGGCAGCGATGATTTTGGCCAGCAAAAATATCCGCTGCGCCGAGGTGGAACATAGCGCGATCAAGGTCTGGTGCGACGCCAGTTTGCCGGTCGACCGCAATGGCATCGTTGCGGTGGATGATCCGGCGATGACGACGCTGCAACTGGCCAACAGCGAAACCGGCGTGATTCAGAACTTGCCGCAGGGGTTGGCCTCCAGCGATTTGACGCAGGCGTTCGGTAAGATGCCCTTCGCGTTTAACTGGCTGGGCGTGACGGCGGGCTTTGTCAGTGCGCATAAGCTGGGTGGCCCCAAGGGCATTGGTGCGCTGGTCTTGAAAAAGGGAACTGATGTGCCTTCCCTGCTGCGGGGGGGCGGTCAGGAACAGGGGCGTCGTGCCGGTACGGAAAACATGATCGGCATTCTGGCCTTTGCTGCCGCTGCACAAGCCGCGCAACGTGATCTGGAAAACGGTGTCTGGGAACAGGTTGCCGCCCGCCGCGACCTGCTGGAAGCCCGTCTGTGCGACATTGCGCCCGGTGCTGTCATTGCAGGAAAAGGCGCGCGGCGCTTGCCGAACACCACCTGCCTTCTTACATCGGGGTGGAAGGGCGAAACCCAGGTCATGCAGATGGACCTCGCCGGGTTTGCGATTTCCGCAGGTTCGGCTTGTTCATCGGGCAAGGTTCGGGCAAGTGGCACGTTGCAGGCGATGGGATATGACGATCAGCTTGCGCAATCAGCAATACGGATCTCGATAAGCCCTTCTTTGGGCGATGATCAGATCAACCGATTTGCGGATGCGTGGGAAAAAGCGTATTCACGCTGGCACGGCAGAAATGGCGTGACGGGACTGGTTGGGCAGGGGCCCACCACCAAGGAAGGATAAGAGATGACGGGTACCACCGATCTTGAAGTGCGCGAAGGTGTCGACCGCGAAACGGTCGAAGCCGTGCAAAACATGGGCAGCTATAAATACGGCTGGAACACCGAGATCGAGATGGAATACGCGCCAAAGGGCGTGAACGAAGATATCGTCCGTCTGATCTCGGAAAAGAATGGCGAACCGGAATGGATGACCGACTGGCGGCTGGAAGCATATCGCCGCTGGGTCACCATGACCGAACCCAAATGGGCGATGCTGAACTATCCTGAGATCGATTATCAGGACCAGTATTACTATGCGCGTCCCAAAAGCATGGAAGAAAAGCCCAGGTCGCTGGACGACGTGGACCCCAAGCTGTTGGCGACCTATGAAAAGCTGGGCATTCCGCTGAAGGAACAGATGATCCTTGCGGGTGTCGAAGGTGCGGAAGATGCGCCATCCGAAGGCCGTAAGGTTGCTGTGGACGCTGTTTTCGACAGTGTCAGTGTCGGGACAACCTTCAAGGATGAACTGGCAAAAGCCGGTGTGATCTTCTGTTCGATCAGCGAAGCCATCCGTGAGCATCCCGAACTGGTCAAGAAATACCTTGGCAGTGTCGTGCCGCAATCGGACAACTATTTTGCGACGCTGAACAGCGCGGTCTTCTCGGACGGTTCGTTCGTATATATCCCCGAGGGCGTTCGTTGCCCGATGGAATTGTCGACCTATTTCCGGATCAATGCGGAAAACACCGGTCAGTTCGAACGCACGCTGATCATTGCGGAAAAAGGCAGCCATGTCAGCTATCTGGAAGGATGTACCGCACCGCAGCGTGACATCAGCCAGCTGCACGCGGCTGTTGTGGAAATCGTCATTCTGGAAGACGCCGAGGTAAAATACTCGACCGTTCAGAACTGGTTCCCCGGTGATGAAGAAGGCAAAGGCGGCATCTATAACTTTGTGACCAAGCGGGCCGATTGCCGCGAGGCTCGGGCAAAGATCATGTGGACGCAGGTCGAAACCGGTTCGGCGATTACGTGGAAATACCCGTCCTGCATCCTGCGCGGCGATGACAGCCAGGGCGAATTCTATTCGATCGCCATCGCGAACAACTGGCAGCAGGCCGATACGGGCACCAAGATGATCCATCTTGGCAAGAACACCAAGTCGCGCATCGTGTCCAAAGGGATTTCCGCCGGTCAGGCGCAAAACACCTATCGCGGGCTGGTGTCGATGCATCCGCGCGCGACCAACAGCCGTAACTATACCCAGTGCGACAGCTTGCTGATCGGCGATAAATGTGGCGCGCACACCGTGCCCTATATCGAGGTCAAAAATAACAGCAGCCGCGTCGAACACGAGGCGACCACCAGTAAGGTTGATGACGATCAGCTGTTCTATTGCCGCTCGCGCGGCATGGACGAAGAAGAGGCTGTGGCCTTGGTCGTCAACGGCTTCTGCCGCGAGGTTCTGCAGGCGCTGCCGATGGAATTTGCCATGGAAGCACAGGCGCTGGTTGCCATCTCGCTGGAAGGCTCGGTTGGTTAATATATCTGGCAGGACCTTGGGGGTCATGCCATCCGACATCACGGCGCCTATGGGGCGCCTATGCCGTTTGAGGGAAATATGCTGAAGATCAACAACCTGCACGTTAAACTTGAAGAAGAGGACAAGCAGATCCTGAAGGGTCTGACCTTGGAAGTGCCCGCAGGTGAAGTCCACGCCATCATGGGCCCGAACGGGTCGGGCAAATCGACCCTGTCCTATGTCCTGTCGGGCCGCGACGGTTACGAAGTCACCGATGGTGAGGCTGAACTGGACGGTGAAGACCTGCTGGACATGGACCCCGAGGTTCGCGCCGCTGCCGGTCTGTTCCTTGCGTTCCAATACCCCGTCGAAATTCCGGGCGTCGGCAACATGACCTTCCTGCGGACCGCTGTGAACGCACAGCGCAAAGCACGCGGAGAGGCCGAGCTGACCGCAGGTGAATTCCTGAAGGAAGTCCGCGTCAAGGCCGCCGAATTGCAGATCAGCCCCGATATGCTGAAGCGTCCGGTCAACGTCGGTTTCTCGGGCGGTGAAAAGAAGCGCAACGAGATTTTGCAGATGGCGATGCTGTCACCGCGCATGTGCATCATGGATGAAACGGACTCGGGTCTGGACGTTGATGCAATGCGTCTGGTGTCCGAAGGCGTGAACGCCCTGCGTTCGCCGGATCGCAGCTTCTTGGTCATCACCCACTATCAGCGTCTGCTGGATCACATCAAACCGGATGTCGTCCATATCATGTCGAACGGTCGTATCATCAAATCGGGTGGCCCCGAACTGGCGCTGGAAGTCGAACAGAATGGCTATGCCGATCTGCTGGCGGAGGCCGATTGATGTCGGATATCGCTGTGAAATCCAAGGCAGAGGTGACGCCGCAGGTTTCGGGCAATCCGAAAGCTGCCGCCGCACTTGATGATCGCCTTGCCGCGATCACCATGCCCGATGCGGGCTTCAGCGCCGATGCGCGTGCAGATGCAATGGTGCGTCTGCGTGCCATGGGCCTGCCCGCACCGCGCGATGAATACTGGCGCTATACCAACCCGAGCGCGTTCAATGCTGCCACCGCAACGGCATTGCCTTTCGACGCCGATGGCGCTGAATCGCCGCTGTTTACCGGTCGCGACAAGCTGACTTTGGTGTTTGTGGATGGCGCTTTCGATGCTGCTGCATCCGACGATTTGTCGCTGGAAGGGGTCGAAATCACGACTTTGGCCAAGGCTGACGCAGCTGGCGACCATTGGGCGGCTGGTCTTTATGGTCAGCTGGAGCTGGCAGGCCAGACACCAGTCAAGCGCCCGTTTGCGGCGCTGAACACAGCGGTTGCCCATGACGGCCTGCTGATCCGTGTGACCGGCAAACCCTCGAAGCCGGTCCATGTGCTGTACCGTCGTGGCACCGCCGATGCCGATGCTGTCTGGCATCATGTCATCCGTGTCGAAGACGGCGCAGAACTGACCCTGCTGGAATCAGGGATGGTCGGCGCACGCTCCAACGGTATGTTGGAGGTTGATCTGGCCAAGGGCGCCAAGCTGCATCACATTGCAGCCAAGCGTGCCAATGACCCCAAGGTCGGCCTGTCGCATATCTTTGCCCGCGTTGGGGCCGAAGCGCAGCTGAAAAGCTTTACGCTGGCCGTGAACGGGACGCTGATGCGCCACGAAGGTGCCATCGATATCGTTGGTGACGACGCCGTTGCCCATATCGCCGCAGCTGTGCTGGGTGATGGCAATGTCGGTCCGTTCCACCATGACGATACCGTCTTCATCACCCATGGGGCCGAACGCGGTGAAAGCCGTCAGGTCTTTAAAAAGGTGCTAAAAAACGGCGCGACGGGCGTGTTTCAAGGCAAGATCTTGGTCAAGCAGGGCGCACAAAAGACCGACGGTTACCAGATCAGCCAGGCGCTGCTGCTGGATGACAACAGCCAGTTCCTTGCCAAGCCCGAGCTTGAGATCTATGCCGATGACGTCAAGTGTTCGCATGGTTCGACGACCGGTGCGATCGACGAAGAGGCATTGTTCTATCTGCGTTCGCGGGGCGTGCCCTATGACCGCGCGATTGTCTTCCTTGTGCTGTCCTTCCTTGCCGACGCCCTGTCCGAGGTCGAGGATGACGATCTGCGTGACGACATCAACGATCGGTTAGAAGCGTGGCTGACGACACCTCCGCAAAATTAAGGGCTGCGCGCGGCGGTATTGTGCTGCGCGTGATCGAAAGCTGGTGGGCTCCGCGCCGTGTGGTGCGGGGCCTTTCCGGCATGCCGGACCCTGCTATGCTGGCCGTGCTGATGGTAGCCATGCTGATATCGCTGATCGCGCAGGCCCCTGCCAATGCAAGGGCGGCGCAACTTGACCCCTCGATCCCGATGGATGCGCGGATGGGCGGGGCGGTGATGGGCACTGTTTTTATGATGCCATTGCTGGCCTATGCCGTTTCCGCGCTGGTGTCGCTTGCCAGCAGATTGACGCCTTATCGCCTTGATCCGCAGGATTCGCGACTGGCGCTGTTCTGGGCGCTTCTGGCTGTTGCACCGGCGACATTGCTGGCGGGTATGGTCGCGGGGCTGATCGGTGCCGGACCCGCATTGACCCTGACGCGCGCGATTGCGGGTCTGGGATTCCTGTTCATCTGGGGTGCCGGTATGTTGGCATTGGCGAGACGCTCATGAGATTTGACGACTTCAAGGCGCTGGTGCGTTTGACCCTTCGCAACCCCGAACAGGGCGCGCAAGTGCTGATGGCGCAGGGCCTGCCGATGTCGGTGCGCTGGATGGCACTGTTTCTGGCGGTGTCGGTGTCGGGCCTGCTTGCCTATCTGGCAGCCGTTCTGTTCCCGATCCCCGACGCCGAAGTTCCGCAGATGTATACACTGGTCCAGCAGCCATTGGCGCTGGCCACAATGCAGCTGGCGGCCATCGTCGTAGGGGCAGGGCTGATGACCGGCGTCGGACGTCTGTTCGGAGGCTTTGGCGTCTTTGCGGATGCGTTGCTGCTGACTGTGTGGATCGAGGTGATGCTGTTGATCGTACAGGTCGGTCAGATCGTGCTGTCCTTGGTCATGCCCGCCTTTGCCAGTCTGCTTGGAATTTTGGCCATTGCCATGTTCCTGTGGCTGACCGTTCACTTCACCAAAGCCCTGCACGGGTTTGCCAGCGGCCCTAAAGTGCTGCTGGGACTGTTTGCCACATTGTTGGCGATGGGCTTTGTGATGTCCTTTTTCGCAGCCTCGTTTGGCCTGCTGCCGGAGATGCCGCAATGAATTTCGATGTAAATGCCGTCCGTGCCGACTTCCCGATCCTGTCCACGCAGGTAAATGGCAAGCCCTTGGTCTATCTGGACAATGGCGCCAGCGCGCAAAAACCGCAGGTGGTGATCGACGCAATCAGCCGCGCCTATGCGGGGGAATATGCCAATGTTCATCGCGGGCTGCATTACCTGTCGAACCTTGCGACGGATAATTACGAAAAGGTCCGTGGCACCATCGCCCGCTTCCTGAACGCCCCGCAAGAGGATGAGGTGATTTTCACCTCTGGTGCGACCGAGGCGCTGAATATGGTCAGCTATGCCTGGGCTGCGCCGATGCTGAAGGCAGGCGATGAGATCGTTTTGTCGGTGGCAGAGCATCACGCCAATATCGTGCCGTGGCATTTCCTGCGTGAACGTCAAGGTGTCGTCCTGAAATGGGTCGAGCCTGAGGCCGATGGCAGTCTGCCCCCCGAAAAGATTCTGGCAGCAGTTGGCCCGAAGACACGGCTGATTGCCGTGACCCATATGTCCAATGTCACGGGCGCTGTGGTTGATGTGGCTGCTGTTGCGGCAGGAACCGATGTGCCCGTGCTGGTCGATGGCAGTCAGGCAGCGGTGCATATGCCGGTCGATGTGGCGGCACTTGGTGTCGATTTCTACTGCATTACGGGGCATAAGCTTTACGGCCCTTCGGGGTCGGGCGCGATCTGGATCAAGGCCGAACGTCAGGCCGAAATGCGGCCATTCATGGGCGGCGGTGATATGATCCGCACAGTTACCCGTGACGAGGTGACCTATAACGATCCCCCCTTGCGGTTCGAGGCTGGCACCCCCGGCATCGTCAACCAGATCGGCCTTGGCGTCGCGCTGGAATATATGATGAATCTGGGGATGGAAAACATCGCCGCCCACGAACGCATCTTGCGCGATTACGCCCGCGACCGGTTGCGTTCGTTGAACTGGTTGCAGATGCAGGGTGATGCGCCGGATAAAGGCGCGATCTTTTCGATGATGATGCAGGGCGCGCATGCGCATGACATCTCGACCATTCTGGACAAGCGGGGAATCGCTGTTCGGGCAGGCAGCCATTGTGCAATGCCCTTGATGGAGTTCTTTGGTGTCAATGCAACGGCCCGTGCTTCCTTTGCGATGTACAACACTGTTGAAGAAGTAGACGCCTTGGTCGAAGGATTAAGCTTCTGCCACGAGCTTTTCGCCTGAATCTTGCAAAGATTCGGGCAGTCACCGAAGATTGCCCGATAATTCTTGCCCAAGGCCGCCGTTATCTGCATCCCTGACCCATAGTCAGCTAGGAGACAGTCATGGCAGAGGTTCTTGTTCTGGGTGCAGGCATGGTCGGCGTGACCACAGGGCTTGCGTTGCAAGCACGTGGCCATCAGGTCACCATCCTTGATCGCGGTGCACCGGGGCGCGAAACCAGCTATGGCAACGCCGGTCTTATCCAGACCGAAGCCGTCGAACCCTATGCCATGCCGCTTGCCCCCGCTGCCTTGATGCAGATCGCGATGGGACGCGGCTATGACGTCAAGTGGAACATTCCGGGCCTGATGTCGCAAATGGGTGCGGTCTGGAAATACGCCATCAATTCGTTGCCAGCATCGCACAAGCGCGCCTCGGTTACTTGGGGCAAGATGATCCGCCAATCGACGGATCTGCACGGTCCGCTGATCAAGGCAGCAGGCGCGGATAACATCATTCGCCGCGACGGTTACATCGAATTGCACCGCACGCCTGCCAAGCTGGAAAAGGCCCGGAAAAACGCTGAACGCTTTTTGACCGAATTCGGCGTGCAGGCACGCATGATGAACGGTGCCGAACTGCGCGCGATGGAGCCTTCGATCAAGGCTGATATACTTGGCGCAACCCATTGGTCCGACAGCTGGAATTGTTCCGATCCTGGCGCGCTGGTGGCATCATATGCGGCGCTGTTCCAGAAACAGGGCGGGCAGATTGTGAACGGCGACGCGGGCGATTTGCATCGCAAAGGCAGCGCTTGGGTCGCGGATGAGGTGACGGGCGAACATGCGGTCGTGGCGCTTGGCCCGTGGTCGCCGATGCTGACCGCCCGCTTCGGGTTGAAGGTGCCGATGGTCTATAAACGCGGCTATCACCGCCACTACCATATGGACATGCCGCTGCATCACCCGATCGCGGATTTCGGCAATTCGGTCGTCCTGTCGCCGATGCGTCGCGGTTTGCGGATTGCCACCGCCGCCGAATTGACCCTGCACCCGCGCATGACCCCGCCGCAGCTGCGCCATGGCGAACAGGCCGCGCGTGAACTGTTCGATCTGGGCGCACCGGTCGAGGCGGAACCATGGACGGGCCGTCGCCCCTGTATGCCCGATATGCTGCCGCTGGTTGGCCGTGTGCCGGATCAGCCGAACCTCTGGGCGCATTTCGGACATGGCCATCAGGGCTTTACCCTTGGCCCCGTAACTGCCGAAATTCTGGCCGAGGAAATGGACGGCGGCGCCGGTTGGGACGCTTTGCAGCCTTCGCGACTAATGCGGTGACGCCTGCCTGTTGATCTTTGACCTGACCGCACACATCTTGGGGATAACCTCGAACGGATCAGGAACCTCATGGGTCACAATAACACCAGCGCGCCTGTGACGCGTTTTGCAGAAGTGACCCGCCCCAAGCTTGAGGGCGGGAAGCGCTTTTCGATGAACAGCGGCTTTAGCCCCGCAGGCGATCAGCCGACCGCCATCAAGGAATTGTCGGCCGGTGTGATATCAGGCGAACGCGATCAGGTTTTGCTAGGTGCGACGGGGACCGGCAAGACCTATACGATGGCAAAAGTCATCGAGGAAACGCAACGCCCCGCGATTATTCTGGCCCCCAACAAGACCCTTGCCGCGCAGCTTTACGGCGAATTCAAAGGCTTCTTTCCGGACAACGCGGTTGAATATTTCGTCAGCTATTACGACTATTACCAGCCCGAGGCATATGTCGCGCGGTCCGACACCTATATTGAAAAAGAATCCCAGATTAACGAAGCCATCGACCGGATGCGCCACAGTGCCACCCGGGCGCTGCTGGAACGTGATGACGTGATCATCGTCGCCTCGGTCAGCTGCATTTATGGCATCGGCTCGGTCGAGACGTATTCGGCGATGACGCAGGATATGGTTGTCGGCGAAAGCTATGACCAGCGCGAATTTCTGGGGCAGTTGGTGGCGCAGCAATACAAGCGTCTGGACGCCTCTTTTGTGCGCGGCAGCTTCCGCGTACGGGGCGATCTGGTCGAAGTCTGGCCCGCCCACCTTGAGGATCGCGCGTGGCGGTTCGATTTCTTCGGGAACGAACTGGAAGGGATTACCGAATTCGACCCGCTGACGGGCGCGAAATCCAGTACCTTCAAGCAGATCCGTATCTACGCCAACAGCCACTATGTAACCCCGCGTCCGACGATGCAGCAGGCGGTCAAGGGCATCAAAACCGAATTGCACCACCGCCTGAAACAGCTTGGCGATGAAGGAAAGCTGCTGGAAGCGCAGCGTCTTGAACAGCGCACCAATTTTGATATCGAGATGCTTGAGGCGACCGGCGTTTGCAATGGCATCGAAAACTACAGCCGCTATCTGACCGGACGCGCACCGGGCGAACCACCCCCCACACTTTTCGAGTTTATTCCCGATAACGCCATTGTTTTCGCTGATGAAAGCCACGTCAGCGTGCCGCAGATCGGTGGCATGTACAAAGGCGACTTCCGGCGTAAATTCACGCTGGCCGAACATGGCTTCCGTCTGCCCAGCTGTATGGACAACCGCCCCCTCAAGTTTGAGGAATGGGACGCCATGCGCCCCCAATCGGTCTTTGTCAGCGCCACACCTGCACAGTGGGAAATGGACCAGACAGGCGGTGTCTTTACCGAACAGATCATCCGCCCGACGGGTCTTCTTGATCCGGTAATTGAAATCAGGCCCGTCGAAACGCAGGTGGATGATCTGCTGGACGAAGTGCGGCGCGTGACGGCGGCAGGGATGCGTACGTTGTGCACAACGCTGACCAAACGCATGGCCGAAGATCTGACCGAATATATGCATGAACAGGGCATCAAGGTCCGCTACATGCACAGCGATATCGACACCATCGAACGGATCGAGATTTTGCGCGACCTGCGGCTTGGTGCCTTCGACGTGCTGATCGGCATTAACCTGCTGCGCGAGGGGCTGGATATTCCCGAATGCGGTCTGGTCGCCATTCTGGATGCTGATAAGGAAGGGTTCTTGCGTTCGACTACGTCGCTTATCCAGACAATCGGGCGGGCTGCGCGGAATTCGGACGGGCGGGTCATCATGTATGCTGACCGCATTACCGGCAGCATGGAACGCGCGATGTCGGAAACCGAACGTCGTCGGGAACGGCAGATCGCCTATAACGAAGAACATGGGATTACGCCGCAAACCGTTCGTAAGAATGTAGAGGATGTTCTGGCGGGGCTGTGGCAGGGTGATACCGATCAATCGCGGATCACAACCAAAGTCGATAAGCCGCTGATCGGTGCCAATCTGGCGGCCCACCTTGATGCGATGCGTGTGCAGATGCGTAAAGCCGCTGAGAACCTAGAATTCGAGGAAGCCGCCCGCCTGCGAGATGAGGTCAAGCGCCTTGAGGCGGTCGATCTGGCGATCTCGGATGATCCGATGGCGCGCCAATCTGCTGTGGAAGAAGCCGCCGAGGCCGCCGTCAATTCATCGGGGCGGTCAACAGCAGGCCGCGCCGGTCAGCGCGGCGGTAATAAACGGTCCAAGCGCAGCAGTCGTTAACCGCAGGCGACCTGCACAATCCAGCCCTTTGCGTCGACAAACATCGTCAGGCGCGAAGGGTCATTTGCCATCTGCGGGCGGCTACCGAACTGCACCTCTTGTTTGCGAAGGCTGGGGGGCAGGGTGATGCCACCAACATTCTGTCCGACCAGCGCCCGATGCTTACTAAGGTCGCACCGTTGGGCATTGACGTCATAACTGGGACCAGCGCAGGCTGCCAAAGTCAAAAGCAGTCCGGGAAGGGCACAGGCCATCGTGCGGTTCATAATTTGCATTTCACCATACTCTTTTTATGACTGGGGCGTCCGGAAACGGCATAGATATGCAACAAGGATAAACTGTAACCGTTCCATTCCTAAGGAAAAACTGTTGTTGATGGGCGGAATTCCTGCGTTCTATGACATCGGGACAGGATTGGCCGCATCATTTGGGGATATGATCATACCTGTTTCCATGTGAAATTTCCCTATGTCCTATCCTTTTGCAGTGAAGGGGTTTGAATGAAAATCGCACTTTCGCAATGGCAGTGTCCTGTTGAAGACCGCTTTGCCAAGCTGGAACGTGATGCGGCGATTGCAGCCTTGGCAAGCTGCGATCTGCTGTTGGTCCCCGAACTGGCTTTTCCTGGCTATAACTGCGCTGAACGGCATGTGCAGGATGCCCAGCTGATGGATGGCCAATGGATGCAAGGTGTTGCCAGAATTGCACGCAGTAACGGTGTGGCGATTTGTTTTGGCTGGGCGGAACGCGATGGCGATATTGTTTACAACGCCACCAGCGTGATGTCGAAAAAGGGTATCTGTCTGGCGCATTACCGCAAGCTGCAACTGTTTGGCGCGTTCGAGCGTCGCAGTTTCACCCCGGGAAACACCCCCCCGCCGGTGTTCGATCTGGACGGGACGCCATGCGGTTTACTGATCTGCTATGATATCGAATTTCCCGAACATGCGCGTGATCTTGCCCGACGCGGCGCGCGGGTTATTCTGGTCCCGACCGCCAACCCGAAGGGGTTTTCGCAAGTGCCTGATGTGTTGGTACCGGCGCGCGCCTATGAAAATGGTGTGTTTGTTGCCTATACGAATTACGCAGGCGAAGACAGCGGACTGAAGTTTGGCGGCGGGTCTGTCATCTGCGGGCCTGATGGCGGCGTTCTTGCCGTGGCGGGGAAGGGGGATGCAATGCTGATGGTCGATATTGGCGGCATGGATGCCTATGCGACCGACCGGCTTTCCACGCAATTGCAGGATCTGCTTAGACCCTAAAGAGGCGGGTGCTGTGATAACTGATCGAAACTGCGCATCGATCTGCGAAACCCGCGCGCCTCTTGCTGAATCCACCGGATGAAATCCCGTGCGCCGTGAATGTTTGCCCGCGTTTCTGGCTGCACCAGCCAGTAACTGTCGTCGGTTCTGACGGGGGCGCCCATAACCTGAACCAGCTTTCCGTTGCGTATTTCCTTTGCCACATAAGGAAAAGGCACCACGGCCAACCCGATACCGGCGCAGGCTGCTGACACCAGCATTTCGCTTTGAGGAAAGCGTGGACCCCTGATCGCGCCGCGATGTTCACGCCCCGCGCCGCGCAACCATGTCAGCCATAGGTCGGGCCGGCTGGCATTCTGCAATGTCGGCATGGTGTCGAAATCGACGGTGGCATCATTGGAAACCCGAACCGCGATGTCAGGTGCACAAACGACCACCAGTTCTTCCGGAAACAACTCGAACGCGCGGGCTCCGGTCCATGACCCGCGTCCGCGCAAGATGGCGATATCGATTTCGGTGTCGGTAAAGTCGATATCCTGTGTGGTCGTTATGAAATTCACAAGGCGGTTCGCCCCGCGCTGCATGTAGGTGCCCATTCGCGGCGTCAGCCAGCGTGCGGCAAAGGTTGGATGTGAACAGACTGTCAGGGCATCGTCCAGCGTACCACCACGAACGCAGCTGATGGTTGCCTGTTCAATGATATCGAAGCCTTTGCGGACTTCGGCCAGATAGGTCCGGGCCGATCCGGTTAGGATCAGTCTGGACCCGACGCGTTCGAACAGCTTGGTCCCCAAACGCGCTTCCAAGGTCGAAATCTGGCGGCTGATCCCGCTTTGGCTGATCCCAAGTTCTTTGGCGGCTTTGGTAAAGTTCATATAGAAGGCTGCAGCCTCGAAGGCGCGAAGTGCGGAATGGGATGGAAGGAACCGTTTCATCGACAGACCTGTCATGAATAATAATCATCGTGGTCTGACGGATTACACGGTTTTCAGGTAAGGTCATGCCAGCGTAGGGTCGCAGTCGGAAATTAAATTGCATCCGGACGCAGGCAGGACAGGCATACCGGCAAATGCACAATATCTGTGCAATTCGTCGCCATGACCGGATGTCATAGGGGATCAAGGCGAAGAAGATGGCCCAAGGACAAGAAAAGCATGTCGTCGTCATTGGCGGCGGGATCGTCGGGGTGGCGTCAGCAGAACGGCTGTTACAGGCAGGGTGCCGCGTGACGCTGGTCGAACCGGGCGAGGCCGGAGGACCGCAGGCCGCAAGCTATGGAAACGGTGCCTTCCTTAGTCCGGCCTCGATCATTCCAATGTCGATGCCAGGGCTGTGGAAGCAGGTGCCGGGCTATCTGATGAACCGCACGGCCCCTTTGACGGTTCGTTGGCAATATCTGCCGCGACTGTCGTCATGGCTGCTGCGGTTTCTGCAGGCAGGATCAAGCAAATCGCGCGTGACGCGCACGGCATCCGCATTGGCGCAGCTGCTTCGGAATGCCCCGCAGCACCATCTTGATCTGGCGATGCGGATCGGCGCGCCATGGATGATCCGCAGTCAGGGCCTGTTCTATCTGTACACCGACCGTGCCGCCTATCACGCCGATCGCCTTGCGTGGGACCTTCGCCGCCAGAACGGTGTCGTCATGCAAGAGCTGGAGGGGGCAGAGCTTTCGGCGCAGGTTCCGGGTCTTGCCAACCGCTATGGCTTTGCGATCTACCTGCCCGATGGTAAGCATTGCGTCGATCCGGGGGGCTATACGCAGGCTGTTGCACGGTGGTGCGAAACGCAAGGCATGTCACGGAAATACGCCCGTGCAACAGGGCTGACGCATGATAATGGCCGCATTGTGGCAGTCAGAACCGATCAGGGTGAAATTCCCTGCGACGCGGTGGTAATTTCAGCGGGCATAAGCTCTGCCGTGCTGGCGCGGATGGCGGGCGACCGTATCCCGCTGGAGACTGAGCGTGGTTATCATGTCGAACTTCCCGATGCCGATCTGGACCTGCCGGTGCCTGTTATGCCGCAGGATCTGAAGGTGGCCATCGTGCGGACCACAGGCGGTTTGCGCGTGGCGGGACAGGTGGAATTCGCCTCTGCTTCGGCACGACCCGATTGGGCGCGGGCTGATCTGCTGCGTGATAAGTTGTTTTCATGTTTTCCGGCATTGTCCGGAACCGATCCGGCCAAAGTCAAACGGTGGCAGGGCAACCGACCTTCGACACCTGACGGATTGCCGGTTATCGGTCCGGCCAGTGGGATCAAGGGTGTGTTCTATGCCTTTGGTCACGGCCATATCGGCCTGAACTCGGCCCCTGCAACAGCCGCCATAATTGCTGAAATGGTGGCAGGCATCCCGTCCGCATTGGACCCAACGCCCTTTGCGGCAGGCAGGTTTCGCTAAAGCCCATGCTTAGGACCGTCCATCATGCATGACCATAAGCGGCGTCGCTTACACCACCGCGCCTCATACCCGATTGTCGCAATATTTTCAGGCGTTTCGCCATCACGGGTTGCCCGTCGCCTGAATGCGGGCTTAGCTGTGCGTCACAGCCTGTACTGTAGCGGTTGTCACAACAAAACGGGGGGATAATGCCTGACTCCGAAACAGACCCACCCAAGCTAAGTGCCTATGGTCCGGATTTTCCCTTTGCCTATGACGACTGGATCAACCATCCGGCGGGCCTTGGGAAAATTCCACAGCATAAACACGGTGCCGAGGTTGCGATTATCGGATCGGGCGCCGCAGGAATTATCGCCGCCTACGAGCTGATGAGGTTGGGTCTGCGGCCCGTGGTTTATGAATCCGGCAAGTTCGGTGGCAGGTTGCGGTCGCAGGAGTTCGAAGGTGCCAAGGGCGTTATTGCCGAACTGGGGGGAATGCGGTTTCCCGTTTCTTCGCTTGGGTTCTATCATTATCTGGACCTTGTCGGGCTGGACACATGTCCATTTCCGAACCCCCTGACAGATGCTGCCGGTTCAACGGTCATCGACCTTGAGGGTAAAACCCATTTCGCCCGCAAATTGTCCGATCTGCCAACCCTGTATCAGGAAATCGCGCAAGCCTATCAAGAGGCGCTGACGGAGCAGGCGGATTTCACCACGCTACAGGATGCCGTTCGCCGCCGCGACATTGCTGCCATCAAGGCCATCTGGGACCCGCTGGTCACAAAATGGGACGAACGCACCTTTTACGATTTTATCGCCAATTCGGCAGCGTTTCGTAAATTGGGGTTCCGCCACCGCGAGGTCTTCGGACAGGTGGGTTTCGGGACCGGTGGATGGGACAGCGATTTCCCGAACTCGATGCTGGAAATCCTGCGGGTGAACCTTTTGGGGCTTGATGACGAACAGCGCTATGTGGTGGGGGGGGTCGAACAGCTTTTGCACCGGCTTTGGAACGCCACGCCCGACTGTGCACATTGGCCCGCAGGGACATCACTGGCAGGTCTGAACGGCGGCATCACCCGCAGTCGCGTTACCGCGCTGCAAAGGGCAGGCGACCGCATCATGCTGCGTGATCAATGGGGCAACGAAACGATCTATCCGGCGGTTCTGGCGACATGCCAGTCCCACCTGTTGACCACCGCCATAGAGGTCGAGGAAAGCCTGTTCGATCAGAAAACGTGGATGGCGCTGGACCGGACCCGCTATATGCAGGCGGCAAAGACCTTTGTGGCTGTGGACCGGCCATTCTGGAAGGATATCGACAGTGTGACCGGCCTGCCGGTGATGTCGATGACCCTGACCGACCGTCACACGCGCGGGACCTATTTCTTTGATAACGGTCCGGACAAGCCAGCGGTCATCTGCCTTAGCTATGCATGGATGACGGATGCGCTGAAGGTTCTGCCACTGCCACCCGAACAGCGTGTCGATCTGGCGTTGCGGTCCCTTAAGCAGATCTATCCCGATGTCGATATAGCAGCCCATATCCGCAGCGCACCCATTTGTGTCAGCTGGGAAGCGGACGAGAATTTTTTGGGCGCTTTCAAAGGCGCGTTGCCCGGTCATTATCGCTATAACCATCGGATCTACGGGCATTTCATGCAGTCGAGCATGCCCGAACGGGAACGCGGCATTTTTCTGGCCGGTGACGGCGTCAGCTGGACACCCGCTTGGGTCGAAGGCGCGGTGCAGACGGCGCTGAATGCGGTCTGGGGGATCATGACCCATTTCGACGGCACCAGCTTTGCCGACAACCCCGGGCCGGGTGATCTTTATCCGCAGCATGGGCCGGTTAGTCTGACAGATGCTGCAGGTTAGGCACATTGCCCGTTCTGCAGCAGGATGAGATTTTGTCATACCGAACCCCGCATTAACAATTTCCGGCGGTGCCAATAATCTGACATCGTCCATCCGGAAGACAAATGGGGCATCAAAGACCCCTGATATCACCAGCACAGAGGACCAGTTATGAAATTCTTGTTGATCACCACCGTCAGCAGCCTTGGCCTGACCGTCGGCGCATCGGCCTTTGCCGAAACATGGGACATGCCGGTCGCCTATGGGGCCAGCAATTACCAGACCGAAAACGTCATGTCGTTCGTCGAAGGCGTCGATGCCTGTACCGAGGGCAGCCTGAAGATCAATGTCCATGCCAACGGATCCTTGTTTAAAGGTGATGAAATCAAGCGGGCCGTCCAGTTGGGCGAAGCGCAGATCGGTGAACGTCTGTTGTCGGCCCACGCCAATGAAAACCCGATTTTCGCCTATGACTCGGTCCCCTTCCTTGCCAGCTCTTTCGAGGCCTCGGACGCCCTGCGCGATGCGGCCGCCCCGACGTTGGAAAAGGTATTGTCCGCACAGAACATCCACCTGCTTTATTCTGTACCATGGCCACCACAGGGGCTTTATCTGTCTCAGGACGCCGCATCACCTGATGATCTGAAGGGTGTCAAGTTCCGCGCGTATAACGCCACAACCGCACGTGTGGCCGAATTGCTGGGCATGATCCCCACCCAGATCGAGGCGGCGGATCTGAAGCAGGCTTTGGCGACAGGTGTCGTGTCATCCATGATTTCGTCGGGCTCGACAGGGGTCGATGAACAGGTCTGGGAAGATATGACCACCTTCTATGACGTAAAGGCATGGTTGCCGCGCAATACGGTCTTCGTGAACAAGGACGCCTTTGCAGGCCTGAACCAGACCCAGCAGGACTGCCTGACATCCGAGGCCGCAACCGCGCAGACGCGTGGAACCGACATGGCCGAACAGTTGACGGGCGGTTTTGTCCAGACATTGGCCGATAACGGTATGAGCACGGGTCAAGCCCCCGATGCAATTGCCGCCGAGCTGGCGAAGATCGGTGAAACAATGACCGCCGAATGGGTCGAAAGCGCAGGTTCAGACGGCAAGGCGATTTTCGACGCCTATCTGGCAGAATAACCGCCTTTTATCTGGTCATTGCCACTGATGACCGTCGCCCGGGCTTTGGCATGATATGCCGAACGATGGCCCGGGCGTCCTGCCACCTCTGCCAGATCGGTATTTGCCATGATCGCCATCGCGTCACCCGGCCCGCCTGTCGGCCATAACCGCAAGCGAGGCTATATGCGTCGTCTTCTTGACACGACCTATAACATATCCGGTTTTGCCGCCGCGGTATCCCTGATTGCCATTCTTTGTCTGATTATCGCCCAGATGGTGTGCCGATGGCTTGGGGTGATGTTTCCGGGGTCGGCGCAATATGCCGGCTATGCGATGGCTGCTGCCTCATTTCTGGCGCTGGCGGATACTTTCCGGAAGAACGAACATATCCGCGTCAGCATGCTGATCGAAAAAACCGGCAGTTATCGCCGCGGTGCCGAGATCTGGGTCTATACCCTGTCGGCTGTCATTGCGGTGTTCTTCGCGTGGTATGCGATACAGGCCCCGATCCTGAGCCATAAGATTAATGACATCAGTCAGGGACAGGATGGCACACCCTTGTGGATACCGCAGCTGTCCATGGCCATTGGCGCGGTGGTGCTGGCGATTGCTTGCATCGATACCCTTCTGTCTGTGGTCCTGACCACGGATCTGGGCGTTGACCCGCCGCGTAAACCGCTGCTGCAGGATCTGTTCGGATCGATACGGGCACGGCTGCTGGTGCTTGGGGCCAGTTTGCTGGTGATCTATGCCGCAATCTCTTTCATGACGGGTTTCGATGCAGACGCGACAGGGTTGAAGGTCGGCATCTTCCTGTTTGTAATGTTTTTCCTGCTGGGAACGGGGCTTTGGGTTGGACTGGCGCTGATCGGCGTGGCCTATATGGGGATGATCGGCTTTACGCCGCGCAATCCGGGCAGTTCGATGTCCATCACCATCTGGTCCTCTGCCTCCAGCTGGACGCTGACTTCGCTGCCGTTGTTCATCTGGATGGGCGAAATTCTTTACCGGTCGCGCCTGTCCGAGGATATGTTCAAGGGTCTTGCCCCATGGCTGTCAGGCTTTCCGGGGGGATTGCTGCATGCCAATGTCGTCGGCTGCACGGTCTTCGCCGCAGTTTCGGGTTCGTCGGCGGCGACCCTGACCACCGTCGGCAAGATGTCCATCCCCGAGTTGCGGCAACGCGGCTATCCCGAATTCATGATCGTGGGCACCCTTGCCGGTGCCGCGACCCTTGGGTTGATGATCCCGCCATCGCTGACGTTGATCGTCTATGGCGTGACCGTCCAGCAAAGCATAACGGCTTTGTTTATGGCGGGCATTATCCCCGGTCTGGTTCTGGCCGCGATGTTCATGATCTATATCGGCGCGTGGTCGTTCATCCGCCCCGAACAGGTGCCCGCCGCCGAACCGCGGATGGGCTTTGGCCAGAAATGCCGCGCCTCGGTTGTGCTGCTTCCTGTCGTGGCGCTGATCGTCGTGGTCATCGGATCGATGTACACCGGCATCGCAACAGCGACCGAGGCAGCCGCTTTCGGTGTTGTCGGCGCATTGGTTCTTGCCGCCATCCAGCGGTCGCTGACATGGCAGGCCCTGCGTGAAAGCCTGCTGGGTGCGACGCGAACCTCGGCCATGATTGCGCTGATCCTGATGGGGGCCAGCTTTCTGACACTTGCGATGGGCTTTACAGGTGTGCCCAATGCACTGGCGATCATGATTGCCAAGCTGGATCTGTCGCCGATTGCGCTGATTGCGGCGCTGACGGTGTTTTATATCATCATTGGCATGTTCCTTGACGGCATTTCGGCTGTGGTACTGACGATGGCGATCGTCGATCCGATGCTGCGCGCGGCAGGTATCGACCTGTTGTGGTTCGGCATCTTTATCGTCGTCGTGGTCGAGATGGCGCAGATTACACCGCCGGTCGGCTTCAACCTGTTCGTGCTGCAGGGCATGACACGTCATGACATGGGCTATATCGCGCGGACGGCATTGCCCATGTTCGGCATCATGATCCTGATGGTGGGACTTCTGGTGGCCTTTCCGGGGTTGGCGACATGGTTGCCGTCGGTGGTCAAGGGGCAGCCATGAGGTCTCTGACATGGGCGGGCCGGCATGCGTCGGCCCTTTTGCTGGTCGGTTTTTGCGTGATACCCTTTGTTCCGGTGTCGCCCCAATTGTTCCGCCCGATGCTGCCGCCGCTGGTCATTCTGGTCACGGCCCTTGCGGTGATCCGCCAGCCGCTGACGTTCGGCGACCTTGGCCAATTGTTCAGTCGCAAAATGCTGTGCCATGCAATCGCCTTTGTCATCGGCGGCCAGCTTGCTCTTGCCCTGATCCTGCGGGCGGCGGCATTGGCAACAGATATGCCGATGGTTGTTTTCCTGACTGTCGCGGCGTTTCTTGCCGCGCCGCCGTTAAGTTCCGGACCCAATCTTGCCAGTCTGCTGGGTTATGATCACCCGCGCGCACTTGTCCTAACCCTGACAGGCACGCTGCTGGCACCACTGACGATACCGGCTAGCCTGTCTATTGCCGGATTGCCTTTCGACGCCCATATCTTGTCTATTGCCGCAGAGGTTTTTTCATTGCTGGCAGGGGGGATTGTCCTTGGAATTTTTCTGCAGGCGGTTTTCGGAATGTCCCGCATTCACGCCGCACGCCAGCATCTGAACGGCCTGGCCGCGATTGCCATGATCATTTTCCTTATCCCCTTGGTCGGGGGAACAGCACTTTTAATGCTCCGCGATCCCGTAATCGCATTCAACCTGTTCCTGCTTGCAGTTGCCCTGAATCTCGGAGGAAACATTCTGTTCCGAACCATCGCGCGGCGTGCATTCGCAGCATCCGACGCCGCATCGCAGGGGCTGATCTTTGGCAACCGCAATATGGCACTGCTTCTGGCAATACTGCCCTTTGATCCGCGCCTGTCACTGTTCGTCGCCGTCATGCAGGCACCGATTTATATGAGCCCGTTCATCTTTTCTTGTTTTAAGGTAAAAGACCGACCATGCGCGACTTCATCGGCATCCTAAGCCTTGATACGGCTTTTCCACGGATACTTGGCGATGCGGGAAACCCTGCAAGTTACCATCTGCCGGCGCGTGTGCGGGTGGTTTCAGGTGCCGATAGCCCGCTGATCGTGCGCGACGGACAGCCGACACCCCAGCTGATCGGGGCATTCATCGACGCCGCCCGCCAGTTAGAGGCCGAGGGCGCCTGCCTTATCACGTCGACATGCGGTTTCCTGATCCAGATACAGGACAAGGTTGCGGCGTCGGTATCAATTCCCGTAATGCTTTCAAGCCTATCACTGCTGCCGACAATTCGGGCGATGACGGGCAAGGGTCCTATCGGAGTTATCACCGCCTCGGCACCTGCACTTGGCAATGCTGCCATCACAGCAGCCAGAGTTCCGAAGGAGGCGGTCCGGATTATCGGGCTTCAGGATAGCAACCTGTTCTCGCGAACGTTTCTATTGCCCAAGCGCGATCAGATACGCGCTTTCCAACCCGCTGATATGGCAGCCGAGGTTGTTTCCGCCGCGCAAATACTTGTCACCCGATCACCTGAGATTGCCGCCATCCTGTTCGAATGCGGCAATCTTCCCCCTTACGCAAAAGAGGTCGCCCAAGCCACCGGATTGCCCGTTTTTACAATGCTAGATGGGGCCAGATTGATCTTGAGGCACTAAACAGGTATCTATTGACCGCAAAGAACAACAATATTTGTGGAAAAATACCGATAAGTTTTCACGCAATTACGAACAGAAAATACGGCCAAATTTTATCGTGAAATCAACCACAGTCTTCAAAAATATCTTTCAATATTAAAGAAGAAGTGGCGGAGAGACAGGGATTCGAACCCTGGGAACCCTCTCAGGCTCAACGGTTTTCGAGACCGCCCCGTTCGACCACTCCGGCACCTCTCCGCGCTTCTTGGGTGGTTGAGGCGGGGATTAAATTGAGAGGGGTTGAAGCGCAAGGGGGTTTCGGCGAAAAAAAGCATAACTATCGAATTTTTCTTTGAAAGGTGCGGCTGATGCTGAAGATTTTTTATCTCGGGGCCGTGCTGGTGGCAGGTCCGCTTTATGCTGACGCTGTGAACCTTGAATCGGTCCGGTCCGGTCCGACATTTGTGCAGGGCACAACCTCGACCGCGAATGTGCAGGACCGGATCTGGCAGGTCTTGGGCCTTGGCCGGCAAATGCAGATTTTCCAACAAGAGGCGACGGATGAGGCTGCTGCCTTTGCGGCAGAGGGGATGATTGCCGGCAGTGGGGAACCCTGGGCCGAAACGGTTGCCCGCATCAATCAACCAGCCAGATTGCAAACGCTGTTCCGTCAGGGCATGGGCAAAGTCCTAATGCGTTCCGATCTGTCGCTTCTGAACACGGCACTTGGTTTTTACGAAACCGGCTTGGGTCGACAGCTTGTGCCATTGGAAATTTCCGCGCGGATGGCGATGCTGGACGATACCGTTTCCGAAAACGCACAAGACGCATTCAGGCGTGCCGCAGCGCGCAATGATCCTCGGGTCGACCAGATCAACCGCCTGATCGAGGTGGCTGATCTGGTGGAGCCGAATGTGACCAGCGGGCTGAATGCCTCGGTCGCGTTTTCACGCGGCTTCGGCGAAGGCGGGGGCTATGACATGCCATTGTCCGAAGGCGAAATGCTGTCGGAAACCTGGTCGCAGCAGGACCAGATAGAGGCCGATACTCGTGACTGGCTGCAATCCTTTCTGATGCTGGCCTATTCCTCACTCAGCGATGAACAGCTGGACGAATATATCGCCTATGCCGCGTCCCCTGAAGGCGATGCATTGGCCCGTGCCCTGTTCGCTGCCTATGACGAGGTTTTCCTGCAGACATCCTATGACATGGGGCTTGCCGCAGCACTTCGTCTACAAGGGCGCCAGCTATGAGAGTTATACTTGTCGGCCAATTGGCACAGCCATTGCTGATGCAGGCGCTTGATCTTGCCGGACAGCCGATCCAGCTGAATGGCACGCTGCTGGGCGGGACAAGGGCGGGTATTGATCGTGACGGTTGGCCGGTCTTTAAAACATCGGATCAGGTGCTGGACGGGGTGGCGGTGACGGTTGGACCCGAACTGCTGCGCTATTCCAAAATCATGGGGCTGCGGGTGATCCATATTGCCGGCCATCCTTTGATCGGGATTACGGGGCAGGGTGATGACAACGCCCCTTGGCATACTGATCCCGACCATGATGCGCTTGCTGCGGAAATCGCGCGGCAGCTGCTGTCGGTTTCTGCCGATACAGACGTGAATGGACTGATCGCGCGACTGCCGATGGTGGGGATATGGGCCGCAAGCCGCATACGCGGGGCGCGGATGCCTGTGTCGGGGCAAGGGGTGGTCAAGGAACGTGGGCGCAATGCGGTGCAGGTGATCACGCAGCATCAGCGGTTTCAGGGCTATTTCGCGGTTCAGGAAATCCGGCTGACCCATGATTTGCACGAAGGTGGCCGAACCGCACTGATGAAGCGCGAAGGCTTTCTGATGGGCGATGCCGTAGTTCTGTTGCCTTGGGACCCTGTGCGGGACAGGGTGATGGTCATTGAACAGTTTCGCGTCGTTCCCTATCTGCGCGGTGACCCACAGCCGTGGTTGCTGGAACCCATCGCCGGTCGCGTCGATGCCGGTGAAACCCCCGAAACCGCCATGCGCCGCGAGGCGCAAGAGGAAGCGGCATTGGACATCAGCAGCCTGCATCCGTGCTTCAGCTATTACCCCAGTCCCGGTGCTGCTTGCGAATTTCTTTATCAATTTATCGGTATTGCCGACCTGCCCGACGAGGCGACAGGCATTCACGGGCTGGAGTCCGAGTCCGAAGATATTCGAAGCCATATCATGGACCGCGCGCAGCTGACGGCGCTGGTCGAACAGGGCCAGATCAGCAATGGTCCGCTGGCAACCTTATCGCTGTGGCTGGATGCGCGTGTGGACCGGCTGCGCGCGGAACTTGGGGTGGGTTAAGCCGTTCGGGATAATCGTGCTGCCTTGCGGCGGGGTTGCCCACCGGTGGCCTGCATGTGTAGGTATTCATGATATTGAACCCATCCTGAAAGAAGGTCGATCGCCATGCGAATCTGTTCTGATCTGGCCGACGCGATCGGCAACACGCCGCTGGTCCGTCTGAACCGCGCCAGCGATGAAACCGGCTGTGAAATCCTTGGCAAGGCCGAGTTTATGAATCCTGGCCAGTCGGTAAAGGATCGCGCCGCGCTGTATATCATCAAGGATGCCGTCGCACGCGGGGAACTGCGTCCGGGTGGTACGATTGTCGAAGGGACCGCAGGCAACACCGGTATCGGTCTGGCACTTGTCGGTGCCTCGATGGGGTTCCGGTCGGTTATTGTCATTCCTGAAACGCAAAGTCAGGAAAAAAAGGACATGCTGCGCCTTGCAGGTGCGACCTTGGTCGAGGTTCCGGCAGCGCCCTATAAGAACCCCAACAACTATGTCCGCTATTCGGGCCGTCTGGCCGAGGAACTGGCGCGGACCGAACCCAATGGCGCGATCTGGGCCAACCAGTTCGACAATACCGCCAACCGTCAGGCGCATCTGGAAACAACCGGACCCGAGATCTGGGAACAGACCGGCGGCAAGGTCGACGGCTTTATCTGCGCTGTCGGTTCGGGTGGCACGCTGACCGGTGTCGCGGATGCCCTGCAGTCCAAAGGCGTCAAGATCGGTCTGGCCGATCCCGAAGGGGCCGCATTGCATTCCTTCTATACCACCGGTGAATTCGACAGCCCCGGAAGTTCGATCACCGAAGGGATCGGGCAGGGACGCATTACGAAAAACCTTGAAGGGTTCACCCCTGATTTCAGCTGGCGCATTTCCGACAGCGAAGCGCTGCCGATCGTGTTCGACCTGCTCAAGGACGAGGGACTGTGCCTTGGCGGTTCTTCGGGGATCAATGTCGCCGGCGCGATCCGTCTGGCACGCGAAATGGGGCCAGGCCATACCATCGTCACGATCCTGTGTGACTACGGGAACCGTTACCAGACCAAACTGTTCAACCCCGAGTTCTTGCGTGCCAAAGGACTTCCTGTGCCCGAATGGCTGACCAAGCCCGCGCCGGACCTGCCAACAGTCTTCGAAGGTTAACCCCAACTTATGAGACATCTTATCGCAATGCTGATGGTGGCGTTATTCGCCATCACAGCAACGCCGCTTCTTGCCCAGCAAGGGCTGACCCCCGATTACGACGAATGGGAAGAGGTCGCAGAACGCGTCGAAGCGCTTTCCGTGGACCCCCAAGCGACCAATGCCGAACTAAGCAAGGCCCGCGACACGATCAGCGAATGGCGCGAAGACCTGCAGCCTGCACAGAACGTCAACGCAGACCGCATTGCGACCGTTCGCAACCAGATCGAGGCCCTTGGCGCCGCTCCGGCCGAGGGTGAGACTGAAGATGCCGATATCGCCGCACGTCGCGAAGAACTGAACGAACAGCTTTCCGAAGCACAGGCCCCGCGCCTTGCCGCCACACAGGCCGCCAGCCGCGCCAGCTCTATCATCGCACAGATAGACGAGGTTGTGCGTCGCCGTCAGGCATTGGCATTGGCCGAACAGACAGAATCCCCCTTATTACCCTCTAGCTGGACCGCCGCATTGGTCGACGGCTACGAGCTGTTGGAAGGCGTCGGCGCCGAGGCGTCCTTGCAAGGGGCATCAGCGGATATATGGGAACAGGTTCGACCCAAGTTGCCCTTGGCGGGGGCTTATCTGGTCGCTGCGCTATTGCTGCTGACTTTCGGTCGCATGTGGATCACCAGTCTTCCGTCACGCCTGTCTGCACGTGCCACCAGCTATTCCCGCGCCGTTCTGGCGTTCGTCGTGTCACTGGGCCAGATCGCAATTCCGATGGCAGGCGTCTATCTTGCCATCAGCGCCATTCAGGCAACCGGTTTGCCAGGGCCCTGGACGACGCCGTTCCTGAACGCCCTGCCTGTTGCCGCCATTATCCTGTTCGGCGGTATCTGGCTGGCCCGCGCAATCTTTCCGCGCGAGGCGATCGCCTATAACACACTGCACATGAAGGAATCCGCACGGGTTTCAGCAGCTCATATGGTCAGCGTGCTGGCATGCATCATGACCGTTCACCACATACTGACGCGGGCAGTCCTGCCTTTGTCGGGTCTGTATGAACGGGGCGAAGCGCAAGTTGGCCGTGTTCCCATGGTCTTCAGCGATGCAGCTGCGGGCGTCTGGCACAGTATCATGATCGTGCTGGCCGGTCTGGCGATGTTCCGTCTGGGCAATATCCTGCGCCGCCTGACGCGTGATTCCATCACGCAGGATCTGGCCTATCGCCATTGGATCGTGGCATGGGCGGGTGAGTTGACGCGCATTGTCCCGATTATCGCGATTTTCGCCGCGGCACTTGGCTATATCAATGTCGCCAACCTGTTTGTCTGGCCGTGGCTGTTGTCACTGGCGCTGATCGGTACGTTGATCCTGTTGCAGGACTTCATCGCGGATGTCTTTAACATGCTGCAACGCGGGGCCGAGGGCGCGCGCGACGGGTTGGCTCCCCTGTTGATCGGCTTTGCGCTGGTCGTCCTGTCGGTGCCGCTGTTCCTCTATATCTGGGGGGCATCGCTAGAGGAGCTGGGTGAATACTGGATCAGTTTCCGGTCCGGGGTCAGCCTGGGTGGCATTACCCTGTCGCCCGGTGCGATCATCACTTTCCTGATCGTGTTCAGTATCGGCTATGGCCTGACACGCACCATTCAGGGGGCTTTCCGCACCTCGATCCTGCCCAAGACCAAACTTGACCCCGGTGGGCAAAACGCCTTGGTGTCCGGCCTTGGATACGTCGGTATTGTCCTTGCCTCGGTCATGGCAATCACATCGGCGGGCATCGATCTCAGCTCGCTTGCGATTGTTGCCGGTGCACTGTCGGTCGGTATCGGTTTTGGTCTGCAAAACATCGTGTCCAACTTTGTGTCGGGCATCATCCTGCTGATCGAACGCCCTGTCAGCGTTGGTGACTGGATCAGCGCGGGTGGCCAACAGGGTATCGTCAAGCGCATCTCGGTCCGCTCGACGCAGGTTGAAACCTTTGACAAGACCGAGGTTATTGTCCCCAACAGCGACCTGATCAGTCAACCGGTAACAAACTGGACGCGCCACAACAAGGTTGGCCGGATCATCATTCCGGTGGGCGTGGCCTATGGCACGGATACCCGTAAGGTCGAACGCATTCTGCGCGAAATCATCGAAGATCAGGCGATGGTTGCGATTGATCCACCCCCGTCGGTCCTGTTCCGCGGGCTTGGGGCGGATTCGCTGGACTTTGAAATCCGTGCGATTCTGGCAGATGTGGGGGCGGGTCTTGGTGTCACCTCGGACGTGTTACACGAAGTTGTTCGTCGTTTCGCAGATGAGAACATCGAGGTTCCGTTTGCGCAGCGCGACATCTGGCTGCGTAACCCCGAGGCTTTGACCAACGGTCCCAAACCGGAACCCGAGGGACCGTCATCCACGCGAAAGCATGACCCCGGTCTGACATTCGATGACGCGGATGACGCAACGGGTCTGCCCGATACCGGTGACGGCGACCGCTAGGTTACAGTGAACAAAAAAAGGGGCGCACCAATCCGGTGCGCCCCTTTTTTGATAGGTGGATATCAGGCTGCCCGCGGACTGTCCTGCCGGTCGCTGCTGCCGTCATCGGGAAGTCCTTCGCGTGACAGCATCACCGCAACAGGCCGCAGCCACGGGATATGGGCGCAAACGATCATCAGCGCGACCATGATCGGCACCGCCAAAAACATCCCCGGAACGCCCCAGACAGCACCCCAGAAGGCAAGGCTGAGGATGATTCCGAAGCTGGACAACCGCAATGTCTGGCCCAGCAGCATCGGATCAATAACATTGCCAATGACGAATTGGACCAATGTGCAAAGCAGACCGACGATCAATGTCATTGTCATATCCCCCGTCAGCACAAAGACCAGAATGGACGCTATGACAGTCGCCACAATCGACCCGATCGAGGGGATGAAGTTCAGCAGAAAGGTAATAATCGCCACAGCGGTCGCCAGCTCTAGCCCGGCGACGCTGAAGATCAGCCAGACCAGCGTGGCAGTCACCATGCTGACCGCCGTTTTCACAACCAGATAGCGGTTCACGCGATGCATGATCGAGGTGATGATCCGGCGCACCTGACGGGCCTGATCGGCGTCTTCGGACAGGCGAAGCACTTTTTGTGGAAACCAGACCTGTTCGGCAAACATGAAGCCGACAAACAAAATCACCAGCACGCTGCCCGACAAAATTCCCGAGGCTTGCCCCGCGAGCGACCTGATCCAGCCGGTAATGTTGAAATTTGTCAGCGCGGTGATGATCCGTTCCTGCGCCTCGGGTCCAAGGCGTTCTGTCAGGGCCGGAATGGCGGCTTGGGCACGTTCGGCATAGCTGATGGACAGAAAGACAATCTCGTTTACCTGTGCGACGATGGTTGTCGAGACCCACAGGATGCCAAGGGCGATGCCGATCAGCGCCAATGTGGTTGCCAGCCAGTTCGGCACCTTTAACCGTGAAGAGATTGCATGGATGGCATCGGATGTCATGGAAAACAGGATGATCGCGATGGCCAGTGATATCAGGATGAACCGCGCCTGAACCAGCATGAAAAGTATCAGGGAAAATGCGATGATCCCCAGAAAGCCGGTTTGCAGTCGTTCACGCAAGACCGTTTCGTTCGATTGATCCAAGGCAGTCCCCGCCACTTATGAAGAACCCGCCCCTGATGTCAGGGGCGGGTATTGATGTTTCAGTCCTGATCTTCGTCCGGCAGCGCATCAGCATCGGCCTGTTCCGCGATGCGGGCGACCGAAACGACGATCTCTCCGCTGCTGGTATTGAAGACCTTGACCCCGCCAGCCGATCGCGACCGGAAGCTGATGCCTTCCACCGGAACGCGGATCGATTGTCCAGTCGAGGTTGCCAGCATGATCTGGTCGTCGTTTTCGACAGGGAAGCTGGCCACGATCGCACCGCCGCGCATGGCGCGGTCCATGGCGCTGACACCCTGACCGCCACGACCCCGCAGCGGATAATCGAAGCTGGAGCTGATCTTGCCCGCACCATTCGCGGTGATGGTCAGGATCAGATCCTCGGCAGCCGACATCTGGGCATAGCGTTCCTGAGTGATCGTGCCTTCGGCGACGTTGTCTTCGTCCTCATCCGCCTCGGCACCGTCATCCAATGCACCGGCAACCGCGCGGCGCATTTTCAGATAGGCAACGCGCTCTGCCGGATCAGCCTCGAAGTGGCGGATGATCGACATGCTGACAACGCTGTCGTCATTGCCCCGACGGATGCCGCGCACACCTGTTGAATCGCGGCCTTTGAAGACGCGCACCGCAGTTGTGGAAAAGCGGATGGCACGACCCGATGCCGTCATCAGCATGACATCATCTTCTTCGGTCGCCATACGCGCGCCGATCAGGCTGACGCCTTCGGGCAGTTTCATCGCGATTTTGCCGTTCGACCGGACGCTGGCAAAATCGGACAGCGCGTTGCGGCGGACATCACCCTCCGAAGTCGCGAAGATGACCTGATAGGCTTCCCATTCGGTTTCCGGCGCATCAACGGGCATCAATGCGGCGATGGACACGCCGGGATCAATTGGCAGGATATTGACGATGGCCTTGCCCTTCGAGGTCCGGCCACCCAGCGGCAGACGCCATGTCTTCAGGCGGTAAACCATGCCGTCGGTCGTAAAGAACAGCAATTCGGTATGGGTATTGGCGACGAACAGGGTGGTGACGACGTCGTCTTCCTTGGTCGCCATGCCCGACAGGCCTTTGCCACCGCGACGCTGCGCGCGGAATTCGGCCAAAGCCGTGCGCTTGATGTAACCACCCGAGGTGATGGTCACGACCATATCCTCACGCTCGATCAGGTCTTCGTCCATCATGTCGCCGGACCAATTGACGATTTCCGTCCGACGGGGGACAGCAAACAACCCGCGGATTTCGCGCAGTTCGTCGCTGATAATTGCCATGATCCGATCGCGCGATGCAAGGATGGCCAAGAATTCGCGGATGGATTCCGCAAGGCTTTGCAATTCGTCGGTGACTTCCTTGACACCGATCTGCGTCAGGCGCTGCAGGCGCAGGTCCAGAATGGCACGTGCCTGCGTTTCCGACAGGTTATAGGTGCCGTCTTCGTTCACGGGATGCAGCGGATCGTCGATCAGGCGAAGGTATTCGACAATGTCATGGGCGGGCCAGCGACGTTCCATCAGGCGGGCGCGTGCCTCGCCTGCATCGGCAGAGGACCGGATGGTCGCGACGACTTCATCGACATTGCTGACCGCGACGGCCAGACCACACAGCACATGGCTGCGTTCGCGGGCCTTACGCAGTTCATAGGCGGTGCGGCGCGCAACAACTTCTTCGCGGAAGCTGATGAAATATGTCAGAAAATCGCGCAGCTTCAATTGTTCCGGCTTGCCGCCGTTCAGCGCCAGCATGTTGCAGCCAAAGCTGGTCTGCAGCTGGGTGAAACGGAACAACTGGTTCAGCACAACCTCGGGGGTGGCATCGCGCTTCAGTTCTACGACAACGCGGACACCCTGACGGTCGGATTCATCCTGAACGCTGGAAATCCCCTCGACCCGCTTTTCCTTGGCCAGCTCGGCAATCTTCTCGATCAGGGTGGATTTATTTACCTGATAGGGAATCTCGTCTACGACGATCGCATAGCGATCCTTGCGCGGTTCCTCGATATGGGTTTTGGCGCGGATGATGACGCTGCCGCGCCCTTCCAGATAGGCTTTGCGTGCACCCGAACGGCCAAGGATCGTCGCGCCGGTCGGAAAGTCGGGACCGGGGATGATTTCCAGCAGACGTTCGGTCGGCAGGTCGGGGTTTTCGATCAGCTCCAGCGTGGCGTCGATCACTTCGCCCAGGTTATGGGGCGGGATGTTGGTCGCCATACCGACGGCGATACCACCCGCGCCATTGACCAGCATGTTGGGGAAGCGCGCGGGCAGAACCGTCGGTTCGCGGTCCTTGCCGTCATAGTTGTCCTGAAAATCGACGGTGTCCTTGTCGATATCCATCAACAGATAACTGGCGGGCTTGTCCATGCGGACTTCGGTATAACGCATGGCGGCCGCGCTGTCGCCATCCATGCTGCCGAAGTTGCCCTGACCGTCCAGAAGCGGCAGCGACATCGAAAAGTCCTGCGCCAGACGGACCAGTGCGTCATAGATCGCGCTGTCGCCATGGGGGTGATACTTACCCATGACGTCACCGACCGGACGCGCCGATTTGCGATAGGATTTGTCGGGCGTATTCCCGCTTTCATCCATCGCATAGAGGATCCGGCGGTGAACGGGTTTCAGGCCGTCACGCAAATCGGGAATTGCACGGCTGACGATGACCGACATCGCATAGTCCAGATACGAAGTCCGCATCTCGTCGCTGATGTCGATGACCGGACCTTCATGGTGCATCACCACGCGTGTCTCGGTGCTGGTTTCGTCACCATTCTCGGGGGTTTGGGGCAGATCGTCTTCTGGGGTGTCGGCCACGGGTATTCCTCAACATCTTGTCGATACTAGGTATAGCCGAGGCAGGTGCAGGGGGCAATCGTGGCCCCGCTGTCACCGCAGGTAAATCAGTCAATTAAGCGGCTTTGTTACCCTTGCGGGCCGCCAATGCCCAGATCACGGCCAGAACCGCCGACCAGATCGCGTTCCATCCGGCCATCGACACGCCAAGAAAGCGCCATGCAACCTCGTCGCAGCGGGTGACGGGGGTTTCTTGCAGTTTTGCCATCAGGTCGCTGGCCGACATGCGGGCGATGCTGCTGACGCTGCCCGAACAATGTGCGGGACCGGGCCACCATGTCATTTCGACACCCATGTGGAAGATGGCCAGCCCCATGGCGGCACCCGCTGCAATCATGCCAAGGATCGCCAGCGACCGGGTCCAGCCGGTCAACCAGACCAATGCTGCCAGAACCATCGCTGCGACATGGGGCCAACGCTGCAGGATGCACAGCTCGCACGGCATATAGCCGGCGGCCTGAAAGCCAAGCGCTGCGATCAGCAGCGCCGCAGATCCGGCACCGGCGTAAAAGGAAAGCTGTTGACCGTTCATAGGAACCTCAGGACTGCGAAACCGCCGATCAGGCAGATCATAAAGATGGTAAAGACAAGGCCGAGGCGGCGTTCGATAAAGTCACGGATCGGCGGACCAAACCGCCATAACAATCCCGCAACAATAAAGAACCGTGCGGCACGTCCAATGATCGTGGTCAGCAGAAAGACCGGAATCGACAGCCCGACCGCCCCCGAGAAAATCGTGATGACCTTGAAGGGAAAAGGGGTCAATGCCGCGAACAGGACCGCCCAACCGCCCTGTGCCGCAAATTGCATGGCCAGATGGTCATAGGCAGCCTCTTTCCCGTAAAGCGTCAGCACCCATTGCCCGACTGATCCCATCAAGGTGGCACCGATCCAATAGCCAAGCAAGGCACCGAAAACCGACCCCAGCGTGGCAATCGATGCAATGACCCATGCACGGGCCCGCCGCGCGAGAATCATCGGGATCATCAGGACATCGGGGGGAATGGGAAAGACACTGCTTTCGATAAAGCTGATGCCGAACAGCCATGCATCCGCGCGCTTATGCGCGGCCAGCCCCATCGTCCAATCGTATAGCTTGCGCAGCATTACGGCTCCCTTGTCCCTGAAGTTTATCGTGCATCCCCTTGTGCGTGCCAAAGGTCAAGCATCTTGCGGCAATGTCGCAGCGCTGTGATTATGCTGTGAAACCCGATGACGACGGGCGCGTTGCCTGCATAACATCATCAGAACAGGAAGATCACCGGATGAAATGGCGCGGACGGCGGGGCAGTAACAACATCGAGGATCGCCGCGGCATGGGACGGGCAGGCGGTATCGGTATCGTCGGGACGTTGGTCGTGCTGGGCGTCGGCTATTTCTTCGGAATCGACGTTACCCCATTGGTTCAGGGGCTGGATAGCGGATCACAGCAAACCGAACTGTCCCAACGTGACGATGAATGGGGGCAATTCGTGTCCGTTGTGCTGGCTGACACCGAAGAAGTCTGGGCACCCGTCTTGCCTGATCAGGCGGGCGTCAATTATGTGAACCCCAAGCTGGTGCTGTTCCGCGGTTCGGTGCAATCGGCCTGCGGCGGAGCCTCGGCTGCTATGGGGCCGTTTTATTGCCCCGGTGACCAGAACGTCTATCTGGATACCGATTTCTTCGATATGATGGAAAGCCGTATGGGCGCGGGCGGCGATTTTGCTGCCGCCTATGTTGTCGCGCATGAGGTCGGCCACCACGTCCAGAACCTGACCGGCGTTCTTGGCGCTGTTAATCAGGAACGTGGTCGCCAGTCCGAAGCGGACGCCAACCGCCTTTCGGTCATGACCGAACTGCAGGCCGATTGTTATGCCGGCATCTGGGCACGTCAGGCGCAGGAACGTTTCGGTAGTCTGGACGTTGGTGATCTGGAAGAAGCAATGCGTGCCGCAGAGGCGGTGGGCGACGATGTTATCCAGCAAAGCGCAGGTCGCACACCGGTGCCGGACAGTTTCACCCATGGATCGGCCGACCAGCGACAGGAATGGCTGATGAGGGGTTACAATTCCGGTCAGATGGGACAATGTGACACATTCGGAGCGGCGAATCTGTGACTAGATTTGCTGTATCGGACAGGAGGGACTGAAGAATGACGCTGATCGTAATGGCTATGGGATTGCTGAGTGCTTTCGCGATTACCCTGAAACTGGGTGCACCGCGTCCGCAGCCGGTGGTTATCCGCAAGGATTAACGCAGAACCCGTCCACCTCGGCCGTGATCCATTGTGGCCCAATCGGGCCACATTCCAAGCTTTTCAAGCAAAAGCATCACCAGGCCCGCAGCAATGATCGCGAACACCAGCTTGACCATTTTCGGGCTAGGCGGGTTTCTAACCCATTTTACGGCGCGCATCAGCCAGATCATATTGTTCATCGCGGGTTCCGCCTGTTAATGCCTGCTGTGAATCGAAACAGACGCCGCGACGAAACTCAAGAGCGAACCCTTGCCAAAAACTCACGATACCCGAGATTTGCCCTATAGCGCCCGCCAGATGTATGATCTGGTTGCGGATGTTGAATCCTATCCGCAGTTCCTTCCGTGGAACAGCGCGGCCCGTATCCGTACACGCAGCCCGCGCGACGACGGGTCCGAGGAAATTACTGCCGATCTGGTCATCAGCTTCAAAGTATTCCGCGAACGTTTCGGCAGTCGCGTCGTGCTGTGGCCGGAGAATGCGGATGGTGTATCCAGAATTGACACGGAATATCTGGACGGTCCGTTCAAATACATGAACAGCGGCTGGACCTTCAAGGATCGCCCCGAGGGTGGATGCCATGTCGAGTTCTTCGTGGATTTCGAATTCAAGAACGCTATTCTGCAACGATTGATTGGCGTAGTCTTCAACGAGGCGATGTCGCGCATCATCCGCGCCTTCGAAGATCGGGCGCGCAAACTTTATTCCTGAACCAGAGGTATCAAGATGACGCCTGATCTACAAAAAACTGACCATGACCTGATGCCTGCTAAGATTATCTATGGCCTTTATGCAGTCGGTTATCTGGTGGCCTTCACGTCGATAGCAGGCGTCGTCTATGCCTATATCTCGCGCGGGAAGGATCAGGTTCTGGACAGCCATCTGCGGTTCCAGATCCGGACATTCTGGATCAGTCTTCTGCTGGCTTTCCTTGGAATGCTGACAATGATGATCGGAATCGGTTTCCTGATCTGGGGTTTTCTGGCCGTTTGGGGCCTGATCCGCGTCATTTCAGGCTTTTTGCTGGCGAACGAAGGCCGGCCAATCAGCGGAACGAAATATTGGGGCATCATGGCGTATTAATCGCCAGTCCTTGGATTGAAAAAGGCCGCCCGATCATGGGCGGCCTTTTTGTTTTCAGGTCAAAGCCGCCTTCAACGCCTCGGCGCGATCAGTGCGTTCCCACGTAAATGCAGTTGCCCCGTTCAATGCATAGGCGTCGCGACCGAAATGGCCATAGCTGGCAGTCGGGCGATAGATTGGGTGCAGCAGGTCCAATTCGCGGATGATCGCGAAGGGACGCAGGTCGAAAACCTCGCGCACGGCGGCGACGATCTTATCCGCAGGCACGGTCTCCGTGCCGAAACAGTTGATGCTAATCGAGGTCGGCTCGGCCACGCCAATGGCATAGCTGACCTGAATTTCGCAGCGGCGGGCCAGACCAGCCGCGACGATATTCTTGGCAACCCATCGACCCGCATAGGCCGCAGAACGGTCAACTTTGGACGGATCTTTGCCCGAAAATGCACCGCCACCATGACGGGCCATGCCGCCATAGCTGTCGACGATGATCTTGCGACCCGTCAGACCGCAATCACCCACCGGCCCGCCGATGACAAACTTGCCGGTCGGGTTAATGAAGTATTTTGTGTCGGCATTCAGCCATTCTGCGGGAAGAACCGGCTTGATGATCTCCTCGATCACAGCTTCGCGTAGGTCGGCCAAGCTGATTTCGGGGTTGTGCTGGGTGGACAGCACGACGGCGTCGATACCTTCGGGACGACCATCGGCACCATAACGCAGCGTGACCTGCGATTTGGCATCCGGACGCAGCCACGCCAGCGAACCGTCACGGCGCACCTTCGACTGGCGTTCAACCAGACGGTGGGCATAGGTGATAGGTGCGGGCATCAGCACGTCGGTTTCATCCGAGGCATAGCCGAACATCAGACCCTGATCGCCCGCACCCTGTTCTTCCAGACTGGCGCGGTCGACACCCTGATTGATCTCGGGTGATTGCTTGCCGATGATATTGATGACCGAGCATGTCGCACCGTCAAAGCCGACATCGGATGAATTATATCCGATATCGCTAATGACGCCGCGCACGATGGATTCCAGATCCACCCATGCACTGGTCGTGATTTCACCAGAGATAATGGCGACGCCGGTTTTCACCATCGTCTCGCAGGCCACACGGGCGCGCGCATCTTCGGTCAGGATGGCATCAAGGATCGCATCCGAAATCTGGTCGGCGATCTTGTCGGGATGCCCCTCCGAGACGGACTCAGAGGTAAACAGCGAATATTCTGTCATGTGATTAGTACCGGTAATGGTCTGATTTGAACGGGCCTTCGGGCGTAACGCCGATGTAATCCGCCTGTTCCTTGGAAAGCGTGCTCAGCTTCGCGCCTACCTTTTCAAGGTGCAAACGTGCAACTTTTTCGTCCAGCGCCTTGGGAAGGATATAGACGCCGGGCTTATATTCGTCGCCCTTGGTCCACAGCTCGATCTGCGCCAGAACCTGATTGGTAAAGCTGGCCGACATCACGAAGGACGGGTGGCCGGTGGCATTGCCAAGGTTCAGCAAACGACCCTGGCTCAGCAGGATGATGCGATTGCCCGAGGGCATCTCGATCATGTCCACCTGATCCTTGATGTTGGTCCATTTGTGGTTGCGCAGGCTGGCCACCTGGATTTCATTGTCGAAATGGCCGATATTGCCAACGATCGCCATGTTTTTCATGACGCGCATATGTTCCAGACGGATGACGTCCTTGTTGCCCGTCGTGGTGACAAAAATATCGGCGCTGTCTGCGACGTCTTCCAAGGTCACAACCTCGAACCCGTCCATGGCGGCTTGCAGGGCGCAGATCGGATCGACCTCGGTCACTTTCACGCGAGCACCGGCGCCGACCAGGCTGGCAGCGCAACCTTTGCCGACATCGCCGTAACCGCAGACAACAGCAACCTTGCCAGCCATCATCACGTCGGTCGCGCGGCGGATGCCGTCGACCAGCGATTCCTTGCAGCCGTATTTATTGTCGAATTTCGACTTGGTCACGCTGTCGTTCACGTTGATCGCGGGGAAGGGCAGCTGCCCTTTTTTCTGCAGATCATACAGGCGATGAACGCCGGTCGTGGTTTCTTCGGACACACCAAGGATCTGGTCGCGGGTCTTAGTGAACCAGCCGGGCGATTGCGCCATGCGCTTGGCGATCTGTGCCTTGATGACGGCTTCCTCATCGGATTCCGGCACGGGAATGATGTCTTCACCAGCCTCGGCCCGCGCCCCTAGCAGGACGTAAAGCGTCGCATCGCCACCGTCGTCCAAAATCAGGTTCGCGCCCTCTTCGAACTGGAACGAGCGGTCCAGATAATCCCAATGCTCTTCAAGGCTTTGACCCTTGATCGCGAAAACGGGGATGCCTGCGGCGGCAATGGCGGCCGCTGCATGGTCTTGGGTCGAATAGATGTTGCAGGATGCCCAACGCACATCGGCACCAAGTCCGACCAGCGTTTCGATCAGAACGGCGGTCTGGATGGTCATATGCAGGCTGCCGACGATGCGGGCACCCTTCAGGGGTTTGCTGTCGCCATATTCCTCAAGCAGGGCCATCAGGCCCGGCATCTCGATTTCGGCGATATCCAGTTCTTTACGGCCAAAATCGGCCAGCGCGATGTCCTTGATGATGTAATCGTTCACGTGATGTCTTTCGTCATTCCCAGGTTGCCCAAGGGATACCCCATGGTATGGCGACCTGAAAGGGGATAAAAAGTCACGCTGCGCTATCTGGGCTGTGACCCGCGCGCGACCCGACGGATATAGTCACGGGTGATATTCTGCGCGGCTTCCATTGCGTTATTGCCACCCGAAAAATCACACAGTCTGCCGTCAACAATCATGCGCGCCACGCCATACACAAAGCAACGGCTGGTCAGAACCAATGCAGGGACGTCTTCTTTTGGATGTAATTGCCCCTGCGCTTGCGCGCGATACATCATACGGCCTGCAAGCTCGTTAATGGAATCCTGATAGCGGCGAAGGCTTTCAAAGCGTGCAACATCCAGCAACCTCTGATCCGACATCAAGCGGAACTGTGACGGGTGCTGTGTCACCCACGTCAGATAGGCTTCGATCAGGGCCTGACATTGTCCCATCGGATCATCCGGATCGACCTGCACGACTGCCCGTGTGCAACTGTCGATCAGGATTGTCATAGATTGTTCGATGACCGACACCAGCAGGCATTGCGCTGTCGCATAGATCTCGCTGACCCGCGAAAGAGGCTCGTCCATTTCGCGCGCGATATCGCCCAGATCCGGCAAGCGGGACTGGGTTGTTTCGACCAATCGCAGGAGTGCGACACCTGCACGTTCATGCAGATTTGCAGATTCCGGAGTGACGGGTTTGCTGGTCATGACTGTAAATCCGGTCAGGGGTGAGTGGCGCAAAAAAGCCAAACGTTACAAGTTAAAACCACAAGCACTGCACGGCGATCTGAACCTCTGGCGATTTCAGAGACAACCCGTGAATACAACTTATGGTCGAATATGAAGCTAAATTGGGCAAACTTTCTATCAAGGATAGATAATTTGCATTCATATCGCGACCTGTCGTTTGGATAGGTCGCGTGGCAATGCAGAAACCCCCGAAGACCTGCTTCGGGGGTTTTTGTCATATTATCTCAAGTCGGTTTGACTTATGCGCCCGAACGGGACTGGCGCTTACGCTCGTGCGGGTCAAGGAAGCGCTTGCGAAGACGAATGTTCTTCGGCGTCACTTCGACCAGTTCGTCGTCGTTGATATAGGCAATTGCCTCTTCCAGCGACAGGCGGACAGGCGGCGTCAGGCGGACAGCTTCGTCCGTGCCCGAGGCACGGACGTTGGTCAGCTGCTTACCCTTCAGGGCGTTCACTTCCAGATCGTTATCGCGCGAATGCTCGCCGATAATCATGCCTTGATACAGCTGTTCCTGCGCACCGATGAAGAACTTGCCGCGATCTTCCAGCTTCCACAAAGCGTAGGATACCGAAACGCCGTTTTCCATGCTGATCAGAACGCCCTGACGACGGCCCTGAATGGCGCCTTTATAGGGTGCCCAGCTGTGGAAGATGCGGTTCAGCACGCCGTTGCCGCGCGTGTCGGTCATGAATTCGCCCTGATAGCCGATCAGACCGCGCGACGGCACATGTGCCACGATGCGGGTCTTGCCGACGCCAGCGGGGCGCATTTCCAGCAGATCGCCTTTGCGGTCGCCGGTCAGCTTTTCGATCACGACACCGGTGTATTCGTCATCAACGTCGATGATGGCTTCTTCGATCGGCTCCATCCGCACGCCATCTTCTTCCTGGAAGATAACGCGGGGGCGGCTGATCGACAGTTCGAACCCTTCGCGGCGCATGTTTTCAATCAGCACGCCCATTTGAAGTTCGCCACGGCCCGACACGACGAAAGCATCGCCACCGGGGGTGTCTTCGACCTTGATCGCGACGTTGACTTCGGCTTCTTTCAGAAGACGCTCGCGGATCACGCGCGACTGGACCTTCTTGCCTTCCTGACCGGCCAAGGGGCTGTCATTAATGCCGAAGGTCACGCTGATGGTGGGGGGATCGATCGGCTGCGAGGGCAGGGCCGCTTCGACTTCCATCGCGCACAGCGTGTCGGCCACGGTGGCTTTGGCCATACCGGCCAGGGTCACGATGTCGCCGGCTTCTGCCACGTCGATCGGGGTCTGGGTCAGGCCGCGGAATGCAAGGATCTTGCTGATGCGGAACTGCTCGAGACGCTCGCCGTCGCGCGACAGTGCTTTCAGCGTGTCACCGGCGCGCGCGGTGCCTGCCTCGACGCGACCGGTCAACAGGCGGCCAAGGAAATTGTCGGCACCCAGCGTGGTGGCCAGCATCTGGAAAGGCTCGTCGTGACGCGTGATCTGCTTTGGCGGCTCGACGTGCTTCAGGATCAGATCGAACAGGTCGTTCATGTCCTTGCGTTCGCCGTCCAGCGTCGCATCTGCCCAACCGCCGATGCCCGAGGCATAGACGTGCGGAAAGTCCAGCTGTTCGTCATTCGCGCCAAGGTTGGCGAAAAGGTCAAATACGTCGTTTAACGCATTTTCCGGATCAGCGGCTTGCTTGTCGACCTTGTTCAGAACAACGATCGGACGCAGGCCAAGCGCCAAGGCTTTCGAGGTCACGAATTTGGTTTGGGGCATCGGGCCTTCAGCCGCATCGACCAACAGGCAAACGCCGTCGACCATCGACAGAATGCGCTCGACCTCGCCGCCGAAATCGGCGTGGCCGGGGGTGTCGACGATATTGATACGAGTCCCTTTCCATTCGACCGAAGTTGCCTTCGCCAGAATGGTGATGCCACGCTCACGTTCGATGTCGTTGCTGTCCATTGCACGTTCGGCGACAGCTTGGTTGTCGCGGAAAGAGCCGGACTGCCGCAGCAGCTGGTCCACCAAGGTGGTCTTGCCGTGGTCGACGTGGGCGATGATGGCGATATTGCGGATATCCATGGCAGCCTTCTTTACGGTTCGCGGTCGCCCTATCGGAACCACTGTCCAAAGGCTAGCCCGCAAATGACCGGAACCCCTGCCGAGAGGGCAGAGGTTCCGCTTTAGTGTCGTTCAGGTCGCAGTTTTGGCTGCAAGCCAGACGTCTGCGTCTCTATATCAGCGTAGGCCAAGCAATGATAGAACCGCAATGACAACAACGACGAGGCCAACGATATAAATGATCGAGTTCATGGTCTTCCCCTTAATACATGCAAGGCAGGTCCGGCATTGCTGCTGTTTCCCCCTGTGCGTCTGATGGTGAACGGTCGTATCGCCACCAAGTTCCCCGAACTCTTTGAAAATAATGACACGGCCTAGATGTTTTTGGCCGCGCGCAGCCAGTCCAGCCCCGTAAATGTCGTGCGGATCGGGTTATATTCCGCGCTGACCCACCCCTTGTAGCCATATTCGTCCAAGGCGGCAAAAAACGCCGGATAATCCAGATGTCCGTGGTCCGGTTCATGACGCCCGGGGAACCCTGCGATCTGGATATGGCGCACATAGGGGGCGACTTTTTCCCAGCACGCCATCATATCACCGGTGATGGTCTGGGCATGGTATATATCCAGCTGCAACCCAAGGTTCGGCGCGCCGATCCGGTCAAGGATACCGGTCGCAACGTCATAATCCGAAAGGAAATACCCCGGAGCGGAGGTTTGGCTGATCGGTTCGATGGTCAGGCTGGTATGGGGTGCACGATCCGCCGCCCATGCCAGATTGGCAACATAGGTTTCGATCGCCTCGGGGCCCGATGCCTTGCCTGCCATGATGTGGATATGGCGCGCGCGCAAAGCCTCGCCCACGCGCAGGCTGCGTTCAAAATCACGGCGGAAACGGTCTTCGGTGCCGGGTGTTGCCGCAAAGCCACGCGGACCGCCTGCCCAATTGGGCGGGGGGGCATTGATCAGCGCAATCTGCATGCCTGCCTTGACCGAGGCGCGGTATAATTCCACCGCGGACAGATCATAGGGAAACAGAATCTCGACCCCTTCGAAACCCGCTTCGGCGGCTGCGGTGAACCGTTCGAACATCGGCAATTCGGTGAACATCATCGTTAAATTTGCAGCAAAACGGGGCATCAGGGCTCCAGTGCGAAAAATTGCCCTTGCGAGGTCACGCCGACGCGTCCGTCCGGTCCGGGGTCTGCAGCCGCGGCCAGCCGGTAGAATGTTTTGCGGTCGATCAACGCCTCCAGCCCGCCACGGATGTGGATATAGGGGCGGGGTTCATCCACCCCACCGCGCATGATGATCGGATTGTCGGGACCGGCCACTGCCTGATCCCCCAGATTCGTGGTAAAGGTGATCCGGTCGGGGGAAAAATCGGCATCGGTGGCGATAAAGGGCGCATCCTCGACCTGAATGCCGACCTTTTCGACGGGGGTGACCAGAAAGTACTGGTCGCCTTCACGCTTTAGAATGGTGGAAAACAGGCGCACCATCGCCGGTCGTCCGATGGGGGTGCCTTCGTGGATCCATGTGCCGTCCTTGCGGATGACCATATCCATTTCGCCACAATAGGGCGGGTTCCACAGATGCACGGGCGGCAATCCGCCCTTGGCTGCTTTGCTTGCGACTTGGGCCAAACCCTCGGCGCTCACGCTTTTGTCACTGTTTTCCGGCATTCGATCTGGTCGCCTCCCACCCAACTGCATATGCTTTGATGTAAAGCAGCAGAAGGGCAATGTCATGACGTCGGACGAAATTCTGGTGCAAGAGGTCGAAACCCTTGCCGTACAACTGTCCGAAGCACGGCTTAGCGTCGAAAAGCGGTTTGTCGGACAGCACGAGGTGGTCGAACAGGTACTGGCGGCGATTCTGGCAGGCGGACATGCCTTGCTGGTGGGCCAACCCGGTCTGGGCAAGACGATGCTGGTCGATACGCTGGCAACCGTCATGGGGCTGGACAGCCAGCGCATCCAGTTCACGCCCGATCTAATGCCCGCCGATATTCTGGGGTCCGAGGTATTGGACGTCATGCCCGATGGCACCCGCGCGTTCCGCTTTATCGAAGGGCCGGTCTTCACCCAGCTGTTGATGGCCGATGAAATCAACCGTGCCAGCCCGCGCACGCAATCGGCACTGCTGCAAGCCATGCAGGAACGTGAGGTCACGATCAGCGGCCAGCACCGTCCCCTTGGCCGCCCCTTCCACGTTCTGGCCACCCAGAACCCGATCGAGCAAGAGGGCACCTATCCCTTGCCCGAAGCACAGCTGGACCGTTTCCTGTTGCAGGTCGATATCGACTATCCCGACCGCGACACCGAACGCGCGATCCTGATGGCCACCACCGGAGTGGAAGAAGGCGCGCCCCATGCCGCCTTTACCGGCGATGCGCTGATCGCTGCCCAAAGGCTGATCCGCCAGATGCCCGTTGGCGAATCAGTGGTCGAGGCAATTCTTGACCTGGTCCGTTCCTGCCGTCCGACATCGGCAGACGCGCCCTCATTCGTGCAGGATGCCCTGATCTGGGGACCGGGTCCGCGTGCCGCGCAGGCGCTGATGTTGGTTACCCGCGCGCGCGCCGTGCTGAATGGCCGCTTTGCGCCGACGCTGGATGATGTGGCGGCCATGGCGGTGCCTGTGCTGCGGCACCGGATGGCGCTGTCGTTTGCGGCGCGGGCACAGGGGCAGGGGATCGACACCGTTATCAAGCGCCTGCTGGATGACCGAATCGGCGGCCGTCGCGCGGCATGATCACCCGCCCCTCTGACCTGCGGGCGCAGGCCGAAACCGCCAGCGCCCATTTGCCTGCCCTGATGCTGTCGGCCGAACGGCTGGCCGCGATGATTGCACCGGGTGCCCACGGATTGCGACGTGCCGGCACGGGTGAGGATTTCTGGCAATACCGCCCCGCCGGTATTGGCGACGGCAGCCGCAATATCGACTGGCGACGATCCGCGCGTTCAGACGCCCAATTCGTTCGCGATCAAGAGGCGCAGACAGCTCAGACCGCCCAGATATGGCTGTCCCCCCATGCGGGGATGGATTTTACCGGCGGCGATGACCGCCCCACCAAATCCGCAACAGGCCGTGTTCTGTCATTGGCCTTGGCGATGCTGCTGCTGCGGGGTGGCGAAAAGGTCGGGATACTAGGAGGCCCTGTCGGAACGGGGCGCTTGCAGGCTGATCGTATGGCCGCAACACTTTGTGCGCCCGCCACGGATACCGCATTCCCCGAATACGACCTGCGCCCCAACCGCCGCGTCATCGTCATCGCGGATTTTCTGGACGACCCCGCTTGGGTGCAATCATTCCTGACCCTTGCGGCGGCCACTGGCGTTTCCGGGATGCTAATACAACTTCTTGATCCGGATGAAGAAAGCTTTCCCTTCGAAGGTGCCATCGAATTCCGTGACCCCACGGGCACCACACGCCATCACAGTCGCGATGCAGGCGGGTTGCGTGGCGAATACCTGCAACGGCTGGCCGCCCGCCGCGACTGGCTGCGCCAACAGGCCGGACAGGCGGGGTGGCAGTTCGACCACTATTTGACCTCGCAGGATCCGGCGCATGTCTTGGGGCGTATCTGGGCCTTGCTGGGTGTCGGAGGCCTTCGCTGATGCTGCTTTTGGGACCATTGGGTTTTGCTGCACCTTGGGTGCTGGGTGCATTGGTGGCGTTGCCGGTTCTATGGGTCATCCTGTGGGCGATGCCACCGGCACCCAAGCGGGTCGTTTTCCCCGGCATCGCATTGCTGGCAGGGCTGACTGATCGCAATCCGGTGGCGCGCCGCACGCCATGGTGGTTGCTGTTGCTGCGCCTTGTGGCGGTGGCTGCATTGATCCTTGCCTTTGCGGGTCCGCTTTGGAAACCCGTGGCGCAGGACCGGACATCGGGACCTTTGCTTGTCATCATGGATGCGGGCTGGCCTGCCGCGCCCGATTGGGCCGCACGTCAGACCCGTGCCGAACGCGCGCTGGCAGACGCGGCGGCGGCAGGTCGCCCTACGGCGCTGGTGCTGGCCGATGGCCGCCCCATTCAGGGCGCATTGCCCTTTCAGGCGGCTGATAGCCTGATTGCGCAGCTGCGGGCTGTCCAACCGGTGGCATGGCGTTCGGGGCTGGATGCTGATCCCGATGCTGCGCTGGCCGATGCGCCAGACGGGGGGCTGTCGACCCTGTGGCTGGCGGATGGGACCCATTACGATGGCCGCGGGGCGTGGCTGGCGGCATTGGCGGATCTGGGGCCGGTAACGGTCATTCCACCCAGCCGGCCTTTGCGAAGCCTTTCGCTAAAGGACGGCGACACGCCGGGGCTGATCCTGCGCGCAACCGATCAGGCGGCGATGACGGTATCAGCCATCGGGCCTGACCCTCAGGGCATCCAGCGTGAATTGGCGCAACTGACCCCATCCGACGCGACAACGGTCGATGGTATCACCGAACGTCAGGTGGCCATTGACCTGCCACCCGAGCTGCGAAACCGCATCACCAGTTTCCGCATTTCCGGCGAAAACCACGCTGGCGCGGTGGTGCTGGCCGATGACCGCGTGCGCCGTCGCAAGGTTGCACTGGTCGGTGACACCCTTGGCCAGTCCGAGGGGCAAGACCTGCTGTCGCCTTTGCATTACCTGCGTCAGGCGCTGACCCCCTCGACCGATCTGGTCGAGGGCAGCCTTGGCGATGTTCTGGACGGCGCACCGGATGTCATCATCCTTGCCGATCAGGTCCACCTGGCCGAGATTGGAGAGCTGGCAGAATGGGTCGATCAGGGCGGGCTGCTGATCCGATTTGGTGGTCCCCGCATGGCCGCCTATGATCGCCTGAACGAGGAACCCCTATTGCCCGTCGCCCTGCGTCAAGGGGGGCGTGATATCGGCGGAGCGCTTAGCTGGGGTGATCCGCGCGGGATAAAGCCTTTCCCCGAAGATGGCCCCTTTGCCGGCCTGACGATTCCCGATGATGTCGCGGTGCGTGCACAGCTGATGGCGCAACCCGCCCCCGATCTGGTGGAAAAAACCATTGCGTCTTTGACAGATGATACGCCGCTGATGACCCGCGAACGCTTGGGCGCGGGGCAGGTGGTTCTGGTCCATGTGACGGCCAATGCGGAATGGTCGAACCTGCCTTTGTCGGGGTTGTTTGTGCAGATGATGGACCGTCTGGTCGACTCCGCCCGCCTTGCACCGGCCGAGGAACAGGGCGACGACCGCCAGCAATCTTTCTGGACGCCGGTGACGGTGCTGGATGGTTTTGGCAATCAGGCGCCCGCGGATGATCTGGCACCAGTGGCGGCGGGGGATATGGCCCAAGGACCGGGTCCTGACCGCCCTGCGGGCATTTATGCCGCAGGCGAACGTCAACAGGCCCTGAACGCAAATGCAAAGTTCACGCCTGCAACATGGCCTGCGGCGACCGTGGTGCGGACGGATGCCGCACCGGGCCGCGACCTGAAAGGCATTCTACTGGCGTTTGCGGCCGTGGTATTGGCGCTGGATGCTGTCGGGTCGGCATGGCTGGGCCGGCAGGGGCGGGCTGTTGCCACGGTCTTGTTGCTGATGTCGCTGATGCCGCGTCCCTATGCCATGGCGCAGGAACTGGACCCCGATCTGATCCGCGCAGCTGACGAGGTGGCCTTGTCCTATGTCATCACCGGTGACGCAGAGATCGACCGGATTTCGGAACAGGGTCTGGCGGGGCTGTCGGCCGCATTGCGACAGCGCACCTCGGTCGAGCCGGGCCAACCGATCGGGATTGATCTGGACAGCGATGATCTGTCACTACTAACGTTCCTTTACTGGCCGATGACCCGCGAACAGCCCGCGCCCAGCCCGCAGGCCTATATGCGGTTGAATGCCTTCATGCGGTCGGGTGGGGTGATCCTGTTCGATACACGGGACGGCGATGTCACCGGCGTCGGCGGGCCTGACATGGGCGATACGTTGCAACAGCTTGCGGCCCCTTTGGATATTCCGCAACTGGCCCATATTCCCGAAGATCACGTCCTGACCCGCACCTTCTATCTGCTGCAGGATTTTCCGGGCCGCTGGCAGGGCAATCCTGTCTGGGTCGAAGCCCCCCCCGCAGGGGTTCAGGCCGAAGATGGCGTTCCCTTCCGCCAGTTGAATGACGGCGTCAGCCCCGTCATCATCGGCGGCAACAGCTGGGCCGAGGCTTGGGCCATCGACCATGACGGCTATCCCGTCTTTCCCATCGGCACCGGATGGGAGGGTGAAGAACAACGAGAGATGTCGTTCCGGTTCGGCATCAATCTGGTCACCTATGTGCTGACCGGCAATTACAAATCCGATCAGGTCCATGTGCCAGCCCTGCTTGACCGCCTGCGGACCGAGGAGGCTTTGGCACAATGACCGAATTGCGTTTTGATCCGGCCCTGCCTTGGTGGGCCATCGCCGCGCTGGCGGCACTGGCGCTATGTGTCGCGGGCTTTGCGTTGTGGCGCGGTTTGCGGGGCTGGGCATGGCGCGGGTTGGCGGGGTTGGCGGCGGCTTTGGCGCTGGCCGGTCCGGCGCTGGAGATCGGCACGCGGGCAGGGCTAAGCGATATCGTGATCCTTCTTGACGACCGATCGGCCAGTCAGGATCTGCCGGGCCGCAGCGCGCAGGTCGATCAGGCCATCGCGCAGCTGACCACGCAGATCGAGGGCCTGCCCGATACGGAGCTGCGCCGCGTCACCGTGGGCGATGACGACAATGGCACGATGCTGGGCACAGCAATCCAGCGGGCGGTTGCCGCTGAACCCGACGCGCGGCTGGCGGGCGTGATCAGCGTCACGGATGGTCGTCTGCATGATCCCGCGATGTTGCCCAAAGCTTTGCCCGCGCCCTTTCATGTGCTGCTGACAGGACAGGAACAGGATTGGGACCGCCGCCTTGTGATCGAACAGGCCCCCGCTTTCGGTCTGATCGATCAGGAAGTCTCGATCCGCCTGCGGATCGAGGATCAAGGCGCCATCCCCACAGGCTTGGGCCAAGGCAGCTCCACCCTGCGCCTGTCCGTCGACGGAGAGGACGAACAGACCATCGCCGTACCGCTGAACACCACGCTGACCCTGCCGGTGACGCCGCGCCATGCCGGTCAGAACGTCGTCCAGATCACCGTTCCTGAAATCGAGGGCGAGCTGACCGACCGCAACAATGCCGCCGCGATCAGCATCAATGGTGTGCGTGACCGTCTGCGGGTGCTGCTGGTGTCCGGTGAACCGCATGCTGGCGAAAGAACATGGCGCAACCTGTTAAAATCCGACGCATCTGTCGATCTGATCCATTTCACGATCCTGCGTCCGCCCAACAAAATGGACGGCGTTCCGGTCAGTGAAATGGCGCTGATTGCCTTTCCGACCCAGGAATTGTTTATGGACCGGATCGATGATTTCGATCTGATCATCTTCGACCGCTATCGGGTACGGGGCATTCTTCCGCCTGAGTATTACCAGAACATTGCCCGCTACGTCCGTGATGGCGGCGCGGTGCTGGTGTCTGCGGGGCCGGAAATGGCCTCGGTCGAAAGCCTGAACCTGTCGCCGATGGGTCAGATCCTGCCCGCGCGCCCCACGGGCCGCATCATCGACGAACCCTTCTTGCCGCGCCTGACAGAAGACGGTCAACGCCATCCCGTGACAGCAGGTCTGCCCGGTTCGAACGGAGAGGATGATCCTGATTGGGGACGTTGGCTGCGGATGGCGCAGGTGACGCCAAATCAGGGGGCGCAAGTCGCAATGACAGGGGCCGATGACAATCCGCTGCTGATCCTGAACCGCGTTGGCGAGGGGCGGGTTGCGCTGTTGACCTCGGATCAGGTGTGGCTTTGGGGGCGCGGCTTTGAAGGCGGCGGGCCCCAGCTGGAATTGCTGCGCCGCATCGCCCATTGGTCAATGAAAGAACCCGAGCTGGAGGAGGAAGCCCTGCTAGCGGATGTCACCGGTGGCCTGAATGTCCATATCACCCGCCGCTCGATGGAGGATCGCATCGGTCCCCTTGTCATCATCAAACCCGATGGCGAAACCGAAGCCCTGCCGTTGGCTGCTGACGGACCGGGCCGCTATGTTGCCGATTGGACAGCGCCCGAGCCGGGTCTTTACCGCCTGCAAAATGGCAACGAAAGCCGTGTTCTGGCGCTTGGCCCCTCGGCCCCGCGGGAATTCGAACAGACGGTGGCGGATGCTGCGTTGCTGGCACCGCTGGCCAGCCAGACGAATGGTGCGGTTCTGAACCTGTCCGACGGCATTCCCGATATCCGGCAGACCAGCGCCGGACGCACGGCCAGCGGGCGCGGTGTGACCGGACGCTGGATCGGTATCACCCCGCGCGATGCGGCAACTGTGACCGGTCTGCAACGACGTCCTTTGTTGCCAGCGTGGCTGTGGCTGGCGATTATTGCAGGGTTCTGTCTGACCGGATGGCTGGCGGAAGGTCGCCGGACGCGCGCGTCGTGATTGCCTGTGATTGCCCTGAATGCTTGCCAAGCGCCGCGCCGGTTGGTAACCCGTTGAAAACCGCCTGAAGGAACGCAAATGGCTGACGACGCGCACATTCCCGCCCCCTATACCGAGGCAGACCTGTCGCTGATCAAGCGGATCATTCCGCACCGTTACCCTTTTCTGTTCATCGATAAGGTCCGTGACATCGTGCCGTTCGAAAGTGCCGTGGGCATCAAGAACGTCACCTCGAACGAACCGCATTTCCAAGGACACTTCCCCGACCAGCCGATCATGCCCGGTGTGACATTGGTGGAAGCCATGGCACAAACGGCGGCTGTGGTTGTCGGCATCAGCATCAACGTGCTGGACGAAGAAATGCTGACCTATTTCATGGGGATCGACAAATGCAAGTTCCGCCGCATGGTGGTTCCGGGCGATGTCGTCGAACTGCATGTGAAGGCCATCCGTGGCGGCGGCAAGATCTGGAAATTCGAAGGCAAGGCTATGGTCGAAGGCCAGCTTTGTGCCTCGGCTGAATTTACGGCCATGATGGCGCGGAAAACCGATGCCTGATGCATTGATCCACCCCTCGGCCGTGATCGAGGCTGGCGCGCAGATCGCCGAAGGCGCCTCGGTCGGGCCGTTCTGCGTTGTCGGCGCAAAGGTCAAACTGGCCAAGGGTGTGGTTCTGAAGTCCCATGTCGTCGTCGCCGGTGACACAAGCATCGGTGAAGATACGGTCATCTTTCCCTTCGCCAGCATCGGAGAGGTCCCGCAGGACCTGAAGTTCCGTGGCGAAGAGGTTCGTCTGGACATCGGTGCGCGCAACCGTATCCGTGAATATGTCACCATGAACCCCGGCACCGAAGGCGGTGGTGGGGTCACGGTTGTCGGCAATGACGGGCTGTTCATGTCGGGTTCGCATGTTGCCCATGACTGTCATATCGGTGATCGGGTCATTCTGGTGAATAACGCCTCGGTCGCGGGGCATTGCCATCTTGAGGATGACGTGATTGTCGGCGGTCTGTCCGGCGTGCATCAATGGGTGCGCATCGGGCGCGGGGCGATGATCGGGGCTGTCACCATGGTGACGGCGGATGTTATTCCCTATGGATTGGTTCAGGGGCCGCGCGGTCATCTGGACGGGCTTAATCTGGTCGGGTTGAAACGGCGTGGTGCCAAGCGGTCCGATATTGTCGCATTGCGTGAACTTCTGGGCGCACTTGGACAGGGGTCCTTTCGCGACACTGCCAAACACCGGGCCGAGGAAGATGTTTCCGCGATGGAGCGGGACGTCCTGGATTTCATCCTTGGCCCTTCGGATCGCAGCTTCCTTTCGCCGCGGTCCAATTGATTTTCGCGGGATAAGGCAGAACGGATGACACGCATTGCAGTGATCGCAGGCAAGGGTTTTCTGGCCCCTGCCGTTGCACAGGCTTTGGATAACCCCGCCATTTACGCGCTGGAAGGTTTCGCCCCCGAAGGCATGCAGGCCACGACATTCCGGCTGGAACGTCTGTTGCCGTTTATCGACGAACTGATTGCCCAAGGCATCCAAAAGGTCATTTTTGCCGGCGCGATCCGCCGTCCGAAACTTGACCCCGAAGCCTTTGATCCCCGGACCGCCCAGATCGTTCCGCGCATTCTGATGGCAATGCAATCGGGCGATGACGCGGCCCTGCGCACGGTGCTTGACGTGTTCGAGGAAAACGACCTTACGATTTGTTCTGTAAGTGATATTTGTCCCGACCTTATACCGGAGTCCGGCGTTCTGGCAGGCGAGCCGTCGGTTGCAGACAAGCGCGATGTGACCCGCGCGGCACAGTTGCTGGCGCAAACCGGATCGCTTGATCTGGGACAAGGGGCTGTGGTGGCACAGGGCTTATGTCTTGCGCTGGAAACGCTGCCCGGAACGGCTGCCATGCTGGAATTCGCGGGACGTCACAGTGCTATGAAGCCGAACCCGAATGGCGCAAAGGGTGTGCTGTATAAGGCGCCGAAACCCGATCAGGACCGCCGCGTCGATCTGCCGACCATTGGACCTGATACCGTTGATCAGGCCGCCAAAGCCGGACTGGTGGGCATTGCGTGGCAGGCAGGCGGCGTCATCCTGCTGGACCGCGCCGAGGCTGTGCGCCGTGCGCAGGCAGCGGGGCTGTTCCTCTGGTCGGTGGACGCGCAAGACTGACCGCTGGCGCAGGAAGGACTCGCATCTTGGGCCTTGTCCGCCTACCCATGACCCGACAGCAGTAAGGTGAACCGGCATGAAGTATTTCCTGATCGCAGGCGAACCATCGGGTGATCAGCTTGGCGCGTCCCTGATGTCGGGGCTGATCCATCTGGACCCTGACGCGGCATTTTCCGGTATCGGCGGGCAGGCCATGCAGCAGCACGGCCTTGAAAGCCTGTTCGCGATGGATGAGCTGAGCCTGATGGGCATCTGGGAAATTCTTCCCAAATACCGCCATCTGAAACGCCGGATTGCCGAAACGGCCCAAGCCGTGATCGATGCGAAGCCCGACGTTTTGATAACCATCGACAGCCCCGATTTCTGTCTGCGCGTGGCGCGTCTGGTGCGTGCTGTGCGGCCCGATCTGCGGACGGTGCATTATGTCGCGCCCTCGGTCTGGGCGTGGCGTCCAAAGCGGGCGGTCAAGATGGCCAAGGTCATCGACCACGTGTTGGCAATTCTGCCGTTCGAGCCGCCCTTGATGCAGGCCGCGGGCATGACTTGTGATTTTGTCGGCCATCCGGTCGCGACCTCGGATGTGGCTGACACGGATGAAGCGACACTGTTCCGTAATGCCCATGGCATCGCCCATGATGCGCCGGTCGTCCTGTGCCTGCCCGGATCACGTCGGTCCGAGGTTGCGCGCCTGGCAGGCCGCTTTGACGAGGCGCTGATGCGGCTGCGTGATCGCGTTCCGGAAATTCGCGTTGTCTTGCCAACGGTTCCTGGTGTGTCAACTATGGTGCGGGAAATGACGCGTCGCTGGCCCACGGCCCCTATTGTGATCGAGGAGACGGATGAAAAGCGCGCGGCCTTTGCAGCCGCCGATCTGGCCTTGGCAGCGTCGGGCACCGTCAGTCTGGAATTGGCGGCCAACCGGATCCCCATGGTGATCGGCTATGATATGGCCCCGCTAAGCCGTTTGATCGTGGGAGCGCTGTTGCGAACCGATACGGTGACGCTGGTCAATCTGGTCAGTGAAACACGGGTTGTGCCGGAATTTCTGGGCCGCAATTGCCAGCCCGGTCCCATCGCCGAGGCCCTGCAGGACGCGCTTGAGGATGGCACCACCCGCATGTCCCAGATCGAGGCCATGGATCTGACGATGGACCGCCTTGGAAAAGGGGGTGAGGCGCCGGGCCTTCGCGCGGCGCGCTCGGTCATTGCGGCAATTACAGAACCGCGGTGACGATGATTTCGACTTTATAGTCGGGGGTCGCCAAAGCAGATTCGCCGGTCGCGCGTGCCGGTGCGTTGCCTTGCGGCACCCAAGCGTCCCAAACCGCGTTCATTTCGGCAAAATCGGTCATATCTGCCATCCAGATCTGGGTCGAAACGATGCGGGTCTTGTCGGTGCCAGCTTTTTCCAGCAGCGCCTCGACCTTGGCCAGACATTCCTTGGTCTGATCGGTAACCGAGCTGGTCGGTTCGCCCACCTGACCTGCCAGAAACACAAAGCCGTTGGCAATGACTGCGCCGCTCATGCGGGTGCCGCTGTCGATACGGGTGATGTCGCTCATAATTATACTCCTTGTATGAGATGCCAGAAAAAGATTGCGGTGGTGATAAAGCCGACGCAGATGATCAACATCCGCAGTATACGGCGCGACGTGCGGCGCGCCACGGGCGGCCCTATCAAACCGCCAAGAACGGTACCCAGACCCATTACAGCCGCCGGACCCCATGCGATCGAACCGCCTGCGGTGAATACCGCGCAGGCAATCAGTGACAAGGCGACGCTTAGCCAGCTTTTCAGCCCGTTCATCTGATGCAGGTCACGCATGCCCCACATCGCAAACAGCGCCAGCAGGATGATCCCCAGACCACCGTTGAAATAACCGCCATAGATCGTGACCGGTAACAGGGTTCCCAGACCGAAGGGGGTGACCACACGCGCGTAACGTGCCGCCAGATTGCGCATCGGTTCGGCCCAGATGAAAACCACCGTGGCGATCAATAACAGAAAGGGGACCAATGCCGAAAACGCCTGACTGGTGCTAATCATCAACAGGCCCGCGCCAATCGTCCCGCCCGCCATCGTCCACAGGGTAACGCGGACCAGGCGAACGTCTTGCATGGCAGCAATATCACGGCGAAAGCCATAGCTGGCCGCAAGATAGCCGGGAAAGGATGCCACAGTAGACGTGGCATTGGCCACGATAGGGGGAATGCCTGTCAGCACCAATGCGGGGAAAGTAATGAACGTGCCGCCGCCAGCGATGGCGTTCAGCAGTCCGCCGATCAGCCCGGCAACAAACAGCAGGGCGATGTCGGACATGTAAACCTTTCAGAGACATTCGAATCGTGTTGGGCCAGACGCTATACGCCACGTCAGGCAGCAGCAAGACAGCTTGAGATTGTTGCTGCTTCGTTCTATTTTATTGTTATGCAAATCAACCAAGATGCCTATTTGCCCGCCATGCCCGGTCAACGCCTTGCGCGGGGGACAGGGCGCATGCTGCGCAGTCTGGACCATGCTGTATTGACCGAATTTGTTCCGGTGCGCGGTTTGCGGGTTGATGTGATCAGTCTGGGGCCAAAGGGCGAATTGTGGATTGTCGAATGCAAAAGCGGTCGCGCCGATTTCCAGTCAGACCGCAAGTGGCAGGGCTATCTGGAATGGTGCGACCGCTATTTCTGGGCCGTTGACGGGGATTTCCCCGTCGATTTGTTGCCGGAAGACACCGGCCTGATCATGGCAGACGCCTATGGCGCCGAGATTTCGCGCATGGCGCCCGAAACACGCCTTGCACCTGCACGCCGGACCAAGATCCAGCGCGACTTTGCCCGCACGGCGGCCCTGCGCCTTCAGGGCCTTGCCGATCCCGAAGGAATCAGCGCCGGGGCTTTTTAGCGTCGCTGCGAACAGATTCGGCGGCTGCCAGCAATTCCTCTGCGATTTCGGTCGCTTCTTCGGCGTCGAAATCCATCGGGAGGTCGATGCTGTCGCCCTGAATGTAAATTCGCACCATTCCCTGATCGGTCGGACCGATCTGCAGGTTGGCTGTGACGTCGCTTTCGCTGTTGATACCCATGGTCTGTCCTTTCAGTTTAGAACTTTCTGTAACGCGGACGCAAATTAACGGCAAGCGGGGGTTGCAACCCCCGTCAGCTGGGATTATTGAACCGCCCAGTGCCGCCTTAGCTCAGTTGGTTAGAGCGCTAGATTGTGGATCTAGAGGTCACCCGTTCGAGACGGGTAGGCGGTACCATTCTTCCCCATCCGACATCTTAGCGATACCCCTGCGCTTGCAGGTCGAATAATTCACGATAGCGGCCATCAATCGCCAGCAGTCCGTCATGCGTGCCCTGCGAATCGACGCGGCCTTTTTCCAGAACAATAATTCGGTCCGCCATACGAACGCTGGAAAACCGGTGCGAGATCAGCAGCGCCGTCCGGCCTTGGGTCAGGTCCTTGAAACGCCGGAAAATCTCGTATTCGGCGCGGGCATCCAGGGCTGCGGTGGGTTCATCCAGAATCAGCAGCTGTGCGTCGCGCATATAGGCGCGTGCGATGGCCAGTTTCTGCCATTCCCCGCCTGACAGGTCCAACCCCTTGCTGAACCGCTTGCCGACCATCTGGTCATAGCCCTGCGGCAGTTGCGCAATGACCTGATCGGCCAGCGATCTTTTTGCGGCCGCGACGATTCGGGGGCGGTCGTCGCGCGCCTCGATCCGGCCAATGGCGATGTTTTCCGATGCTGTAACGGCATAGCGGACGAAATCCTGAAAGATCACCCCGACGGTGCCGCGTAATTCGTCCAGATCGTAATCGCGCAGGTCCCGGCCATCCAGCAGGATGCGCCCTTCGTCGGGGTCATAGAGCCGCGCCAGCAATTTGACGATGGTGGTCTTGCCCGCGCCGTTTTCACCCACCAGCGCGACGGTTTCACCGGCTTTCAGATCAAAGCTCATTCCGCGGATGGCCCAATCGTCGCGACCGGGATAGCGGAAGCCGACTTTTTCAAAGGTGAACCCTTGGGTGATCGGCGTCGGAATAGGCCAGGCGTCGGACGCCGAGGCAATTGCAGGGACCGAGGTGAAAAATTCAAACAGGTCATCCAGATACATCGCCTGACCCGCCATCGCGGAAAAGCTGGTCAGCAGCCCCTCTAACAGGCCGCGCAGGCGCAGGAAGCTGCCCGATAGGAAGGTCAGATCACCAAGGGTCAACTCGCCTGTCAGGGCGTTTGCAATGATCCAAAGGAAGGCACCGTAATAGGCCAGTGTGCCCATTCCGGTCAGTGCCGCCATTGCCGTCAGCTGCCGGCGCTGAATTGCACGGTTTTCAACGTAAAAGCGCCGTGCAAGCGTCAGATAGCGGTCGCGAAGAAAGGGCGACAGGCCAAATATTTTGACCTCTTTCGCGGTTTCGGCACTGGCGCCGATCATCCGCAGGTAATCGCGCTCGCGGCGGTCGGGCGCGCGGCGGTGGTTCAGGGCATAGGTCTGTGCGTTGAAGTGCATCTCGCCGAACAGCGACGGGACTAGTGCCAGCGCCAGCAGCACGACCAGCCACGGGTTATAAACCAGCAGGCCGATGGCAAAGCTGCCCACAGTGACCAGATCCTGCATCTGTTGCATGATCTGGTTGACCAAGGGGATGCGGCCCATCGTCTGGCGGCGGGCGCGGTCCAGACGGTCCTGAAAGGCGGCGTCCTCGAAATTGGCAAGGTCCAGACCGGCGGCGTGATCCATCAGCCGGATCGAGATGTCGATTACCAGCTTTTCTTGCAACAGGCTGTCGGTATAGCTGACAAGCCGTCCAAGGATATCCTGCGCCAGTGCCAGCGCTAGTTCCGCAATGACCAGCCAGAACAGACCGGTCGCCAAACCGCTGTCCCACCAGCCGGACAGGGTGACGGGGTGATCGGGAAGGGATGACAGACGGACCACCTGATCGATGATCAGCTTGCCCACCCACAGCATCGCCACCGGCATGACCGCACGCATCAGGCGCAAAACGATCATCGTCAGGGTCAGGCTGGCGCTGGCGTGCCAGACCATCCGCAGGAAGGGCGGAATGTTTTTTAGCGCCGCCCAACGCGCCGCAAAGTGAGGGGCGGTCGCATCGGGCGGCGGCATCTTACGCGGCCTCGTTTCTGCGGGCGTGGGCGATTTCCGCTTCGGTCAGGGGACCGGGGAAATGGCAGGCGATTTTATGATCGCTGCCTTCCGGTTCCGGAACCTCGGACGCGCAACGGGCCTGGGCACGCGGGCAGCGAGTGCGGAAGACGCATCCCGAAGGCGGGCTCATCGGGGATGGCAGATCACCTGCCAAGGGAACGATGGTTTTCGATGTCTCGATCGTGGGATCGGGCACCGGAACAGCCGACAGCAGCGCCTGCGTATAGGGGTGCTGGGGGTTGCCATAAAGCTCGGTCGAGGATGCAACCTCCATCACCTTACCCAGATACAGCACCATCACGCGGTCGCTGATGTGTTTCACCACCGACAGATCATGCGCGATGAAAACCAAAGCAAGCCCCAGTTCCTTTTGCAGCTTGATCAGCAGGTTGATGACCTGCGCCTGAATCGAGACATCCAGCGCCGAAACAGGTTCGTCACAGATGATCAGTTTGGGTTCCACAATCAGCGCCCGTGCAATGCCAATACGCTGGCACTGCCCGCCGCTGAATTCATGCGGATAGCGGTTGATCTGGTTGGGCAGCAAACCGACCTTTTCCATCATCGCCTTCACGCGATCCTTGACCTCGGACCGGCCCAGTTCGGGGCGGTGCGTGGTCAACGGTTCGGCAATGATCTGGCCCACGGTCATCCGCGGGTTCAGGCTGGCCAGAGGGTCCTGAAAGACCATCTGAATGTCGCTGCGGTATTTCATCATCTGGCGCGGCGACATGGCCAGCAGGTCCTTGCCGTCGATCCATTCCGCTTCGCCGGTTGCCGGCACAAGGCCGATCAACGCGCGGGCAAGGGTGGATTTTCCGCAGCCCGATTCACCCACAACACCAAGCGTTTCACCCGGTTGTAGTGTAAAATCGACACCTGCCACGGCATGCAGCGGACGTGGTTTTGCCCAAGGCAGGTCCCCCTCGCGGCGGATCTGGAAGGTCACGCGCAGGTCGCGCACATCAAGAAGCGGGGTCATTGCTGTCCCTCCACCGTGCTGGGGGTTCCGGCTGCGCCAGCGCCAGCAACGGCACCACGCGGGATGGCTTGGGTGGGGCCATCGCCCAAATGGGCGGCGGGTTGATCCGCATCCGGCTGAAGTCGGGTCTGGCGGGCGATGATTTCAGCCACCGGTGCATGGCAGGCGCGCGCCTGTTCGGGCGCGAAACCTTCCAGCGGCGGATCAATAGTATCACAGCCTTCGCGAACATAGGGGCAGCGCGGTGAAAAGGCGCAGCCACTGGGCGGGCGGCTCATGTTGGGGGGCTGGCCGGGGATGGCGTGCAGTTCCTCGTCCTGCTGATCAACGCGCGGGATCGCGTCCAGCAGCCCTTGGGTATAAGGATGCGTCGGTGCCGCAAAGATCGGACGCACCGGACCGGTTTCGCGGATACGGCCGCCATACATGACGGCAACCCGTTCACAGGAACCGGCAACAACGCCCAGATCATGGGTGATCAGGATCATCGCCATGCCGAAATCACGCTGCAATTCCTTGAGCAGCTGCATGATCTGCGCCTGAACGGTCACATCCAGCGCGGTCGTGGGTTCATCCGCGATCAGCAGCTTGGGTTTGCACAAAAGCGCCATGGCGATCATCACGCGCTGACGCATGCCGCCGCTGAATTCATGCGGATAAAGCCGCACGCGGCCCTTGGCGTCGGGGATCTTCACCGCGTCAAGCATCTGCACCGCTTGGGCCACAGCCTCGCGCTTGTTGATGCCTTTGTGCAGGGTCAGCACCTCGGCCATCTGGTCAGCCACCCGCATATAGGGGTTCAGCGAGGTCATCGGGTCCTGAAAGATCATCGCCATTTTCGCGGCGCGGATGCTGTTCAGCACTTTGGGTTTGGCGTTCAGAACCTCTTGCCCGTCGAACATGACCGAACCCGATGCCTGACCGTTGCGTGCCAGCAGGCCCATGATGGCAAAGGACAGCTGCGATTTACCGCTGCCCGATTCACCGACCACGCCAAGGGTCTGGCCCGCCTCGATCGACAGGTTGACGTTATTGACTGCGCGGACTTCGGCGTCGTTGGTCTGGAAGCGGACCGAAAGGTCTTTGATTTCTAGAAGGCTCATGCTCAACGCTCCTTCGGGTCTAGGGCATCACGCAGGCCATCGCCTACGAAGAAAAAGCCGAACAGCGTGATGACAAAGAAGAACAGCGGGAAAGCCAGCTGCCACAGCGTGCCATAGTTCATCGTGCCGGCCCCTTCAGAAATCAACGCGCCCCAGCTGGTCAGCGGTTCCTGAACACCCAAGCCCAAGAAGCTGATAAAGCTTTCGGTCAGGATCATCAGCGGCACCAACAGCGTGGCATAGACCGCAACGACACCCAACAGGTTGGGGACGATATGACGGATGATGATCTTCCATGCGGGAACGCCGGTGGCGCGCGCGGCCTCGATGAATTCGCGGTTCTTCAGCGACAGGGTCTGACCGCGCACGATGCGTGACATATCCAGCCAGCTGATCAGACCGATGCCCAGAAACAGCATCGACATCGACCGTCCGAACATCACCAACAGCAGGATCAGCACGAACATGTAAGGGATCGACATCAGGATATCGACCGTCCGCATCATGATCTGGTCGGTGCGACCGCCGACATAGCCCGCCGTCGCGCCATAAAGCGTGCCAACGATGACGGCGATGCCTGCGCCGACGACGCCGACCATCAGACTGATCTGCGTGCCCTGCACGACACGCGCGAACAGGTCGCGACCAAGGTTGTCGGTGCCGAAATAATGGCCGTTCGCGAAAGAGGGCTGACCCATCTGGGCGACCTGACCCATGACGCTGAAGTCCAGCTCCTCATTCGACCAGACGGCGAAATAGCCGCCGATGATGGCGAAGATCGACACCAGAACCAGAATGATCAGTCCAAGCATCGCGCCCTTGTTACGGATGAACCGCTTGCGCGCATCGGCCCAAGGGCTGCGGCCCCGAACCTCGTCCTGAACCAGCTTGGTGGACAGGGATTTCATTTTTTGTTCGTCAATGACCATGGGTTAGTACCTGATCTTCGGGTCGATCCATGCGTAAAGCACATCGACGATAAGATTGAACAGGATGGTCAGTGCACCCACAAGGATCGTCACGCCCATCATCACCGCGTAGTCGCGGTTCAGCGCCGAATCCACAAAGGCCTTACCGATCCCACCGGTCGAGAAATACATATCGATCACCACCGAACCGGTGATCATCGACACGAAAACCGGACCCAGATAGCTGATCACCGGCAGCATCGCAGGCTTCAGCGCGTGGCGGATAATCACCCTGTATTCGGGCATCCCTTTGGCGCGGGCCGTGCGAATATGGTTGCTGCCCAACACCTCTAGCATCGAAGACCGGGTGATACGCGCGATAGAGGCCATATAGCTGGTGGCAAGCGCGATGACCGGCATGATCCAGAAGCTGGGGTCGCTAAAACTCCAACCGCCGCCGGGAAGCAGGCGGTACCACAGCGTCAGGACCAGCACCAACAGGGGCGCCATGACAAAGTTCGGCAGCACCTGCGCGCCGATGGAAATGCCCACCGCAATGTAATCAACCCATGAATTGTGCCAGATGGCAGCAACGACACCCAAGGACACGCCCAGCACGATGGCCGAGACGAAAGACAGGATGCCATAGGTCAGTGTCACAGGGAAACCGGCCGCGATTAGCTGGTTCACCGAACGGTCGGGATACACAAAGCTGGGGCCGAAGTCGAAATGAACCACAATGTTGTAAAGATAGTGCCAGATCTGCAGCCACAAAGGGTCGTTCAGACCGTATTGCGCCTCGAGGTTGGCGATCACCTGAGGGGGCAATGCGCGTTCGGCGGTGAAAGGACCACCCGGTGCCATATGCATCAGGATGAAAGAAAAGACGATCAGCAGCAGTAATGTGGGTACTGCCACCGCCAACCGTCGCAAGATGAATGCGATCATCGCGTTGGGCTCCCTGCGGGATGATTGAAAGCCGAAGGCCGGGACAGGTCAAAACCCGTCCCGGCCCGATCAGTGAATGTCAGCCGGTTCAGTCGGCGACGCGGTACAGGTCTTTGGCATACCAGGTGTTCAGCAGGTTTTCCCGCGGAAGACCTTTGATGTCGGGATTGATCATCTCGACCTTGGCATAGTGATAGACAAAGATCGCGGGCATTTCTTCAGCCAGAATTTCTTCGGCCTGCTGGTATAGCGGTGCGGGATCTTCTGCGGTTGCGGCCTCGGCCAGCAGTTCGTCGTATTCCGCGTTGGACCATTTACCGCTGTTGTAACCATCGGTGCGGAACCAGTCGAGGAAGGTCGAAGGCTCGTTATAGTCGGCACACCATGCATAGCGGGCAACGTCGAAGTCCTGCGATTGCAGACGGTCGGTATGGACCTTCCATTCGACATTGTTCAGTTCGACCTCGATGCCCAAGGGGCGCCAGAATTGCTGTGCGGCGATCGCCAGCAGGCGGTGGCTGTCATCGGTGTTGTACTGAAGCGAGACCTTGACCGGATTTTCGGGACCATAGCCCGCCTCGGCCAACAATTCCTTGGCCTTTGCAATGCGGTCTTCCATCGACATATCGGCCATGCCGCCTTCGGGCGGGGTAAAGCCGTTGATGGCCCAATGGGTCCAGCTGTAGGCAGGCTTCTGGCCGCCTTGCAGAACCTGATCGACGATCACTTCGCGGTTCAGGCCAAGCGCCATCGCCTGACGGACGCGGACGTCCTTCAAGGCTTCCGGCCCCTTGTCGGACAGGTTCATCACATAGGCATAGGAACAACCGTAAGGAACCGAGACAGCCTCCTCGGGGGATTGTTCGGACAGGCGCGGATACTGGCCAGCGGGGATCTGGACGCGGTCCAGTTCGCCTGCCTGATAACGGGTCAGCGCGACATTGTTGTCGTTGACGGTGACCGCGCGGACGGTTTCCATCAGGACGTTATCGGCATCCCAGTATTCGGGGTTCTTGTTCATCACCAGCTCGACGCCCAGATTATGGCTGGCCAGCGTGAATGCACCGTTGCCGACCAGATGGTCGGGCTGTGTCCAGTTGTCGCCGAATTCCTCGACCACGGCGCGCGGCACGGGGAAGGTCGATGCATGCGACAGGGTGCTGACGAAATAGGGCGTCGGCTTGGTCAGCGTCACTTCCAGCGTCTTGTCGTCGATGGCTTTGACGCCAAGTTCTTCGGCCGGCATGTCACCCGCGACGATTTCAGTCGCGTTCTTGACGTTCATCAGTTCCATGTACCACGCATATTCCGACGCGGTTTCGGGTTTGACGACGCGCTGCCATGCATAGGCGAAATCACCGGCGGTGACGGGTTCGCCATTCGACCATTTGGCGTCGCGCAGCTTGAAGGTATAAACCAGCTGGTCGTCGCTGACCTCATAGCTTTCGGCAACGCCGGGCACCATTTCGCCCTTGGCATCTTCGTTCATCAGACCTTCGAATAGCGAACGCAGCGCGTCCGAACCTTCGACGTCGGTATTCTTGGCGGGATCAAGCGTCTTGATCGCATCCAGCAGCCAATAGGTATATGTCTGGCTGTCTGCCAGTGTCTCGCCATCGGCGGGCTGTACGGCATATGCGGGCAAGGCCAGCGCGGCCAGAAGTGCGGTCGTGGTGAAAAGTTTGGTCATCGCCAACTCCTCCATGTTGCGTTTCGGCGTCTTATGCGCCGGAATGGCGCGACGTTACGCAAACTTGCGCGATGAGCAAGCGGCCTTTGCGGCTTTTCAAGCGTCGCACCTTATGGAAAAGAGATCTGTATGACAGATAATCGACAGATCATCCTTGTGACGGGCGGCGCACGTTCGGGAAAATCGGCATTGGCCGAACGCCTTGTGGCGCGCTTTGAAATGCCCAAAATCTATATTGCCACAGCCGAGCCGCGCGACGGCGAAATGGGCGAAAGAATCCTGAAACATCAACAAAGTCGCGGCAATGGTTGGCACACGGTCGAGGAACCTTTCGACCTTGCCGGTGCCCTTTTTGCCACGGACGGGCAGGGCGTCCGTCTGGTCGATTGCCTGACGTTGTGGATGTCCAACATGATGGGTCAGGCGGATATCGGCGCATTGGTCATGACGTTACGTCAGCAATCCTGTCCTGTCGTATTTGTGACCAATGAGCTGGGTCAGGGAATCGTGCCCGATAACGCGCTTGCCCGCCGCTTCCGCGATGACCACGGTTTGATGAACCAGATGATCGGCGATGTGGCCGATCAGGTCTGGATGTCCGTCAGTGGCCAGCCCCTACGTTTGAAACCTGCGATGGAACCGTTGAATGACCTGCTTTGACCAGAACGCAGCCGATGCCGCCCGTGCGCGTCAGGACAGCCTGACCAAACCCCAAGGGTCGTTAGGTCGCTTAGAGGATTTGGCCGTCTTTATGGCAGGATGGCGGGGAACGGCGCGTCCCGCGTTGGACCGTGTTCAGGCAGTCGTCTTTGCGGGCAATCACGGCATAGTCGGGCAGGGCATCACCCCGTTCCCCGCCGAGGTCACCGAAGCAATGGTCCGGAACTTCCGCAATGGTGGTGCGGCCATCAACCAGATCTGCACGGTCGCAGGCGCGGATTTGCAGGTCATCGATCTGGATCTGGCGCAACCAACGGCAGATTTCACCCAAAGCCCCGCCATGACCACAGCCGAGGTGACATCTGCCATGCAGCGCGGTGCCGAGGCTGTCGATCCCAAGGCCGATCTGCTGGTGCTGGGTGAAATGGGGATCGGCAATTCGACCGTCTCTGCAGCTTTGGCGGCGGCGACATTCGGGGGGGATGCCGCTGATTGGGTGGGGCCGGGCACCGGGGCCGCCGGTCCTATGCTGGCCGAAAAGGTCCGCGTTGTCTCGGAAGGACTGGCGCTGCATTCCACCCGAACCGCCATCGACACATTGGCCGCCTTTGGCGGCCGTGAACAGGCTGCCATCTGTGGTGCAATCCTGCGTGCGCGGGAATTGCGGATACCGGTCATGCTGGACGGCTTTATCTGCTGCGCGGCTGCGGCTGTCCTGACCCGCGATGACAAACAGGCGCTTGCCCATTGCCTGATCGGTCACGAAAGCGCCGAACCCGGTCATCGGCGCCTGATAGCCGCATTGGACATGCACCCTGTGCTCTCGCTGGACATGCGCCTTGGCGAAGGGTCGGGCGCGGCGGTTGCCGTGCTGATCCTGCGTGCTGCCTTGGCATGTCACAACGGTATGGCCACCTTCGCCGAGGCCGGCATTGGTTAGGGTCCAACAACTGATCCTTGCGCTGGTCTTTCTGACCCGCCTGCCGCTGGGGCGCTTCTTGCCCCCGCGGGTTCTTCCCTTGGCAGAGGCTGCATGGGCCTTTCCGCTGGCCGGTGCACTTATCGGCCTGCTTGCCGGTCTGCCAATGTGGGTGCTGGGCGCGGGGCCTCTGCCTGCGGCATTGTCGGTCACGCTGGCGGTCTGGCTGACAGGTGCCCTGCACGAGGATGCATTGGCTGATTTTGCCGATGCGGGTGGCGGGCGCGACCGGCAGGACCGTCTGCGGATCATGCGCGATTCAACCGTCGGCAGCTATGGCGTTGCGGCTTTGGTGTGCACCATGCTGCTGCGGGTATTGGCATTGGCTGCTGCGGGGCCGCTTGCCCTGATCGGAGCCGCGGCCTTGGGGCGGCTTGCACCGGTTCTGTTGATGCGCAGCCTGCCCGTGGCCCGCGATGACGGATTGGGGCATCAGGCCGGACGTCCGTGCAAGGATCAGGTGGCCGTCGCCACGTTAATCGGTCTTGTCATGGTTGCCATGACAGCACCGGCGTTTTCTGCCCTGATCGCGGGTCTTGCACTGGCTGCTGTTGCCATGATCACGGTATCGCGTCGTGCCTGCCGGTTGGTAGGGGGGCAAACCGGCGATGTGCTTGGTGCGGCCTGTTTGCTGGTTGAAACCGGCACATTGATCGGAATTGCCTGCGTTCTTTGATCATCCGTCGCTTGACCACAACCGCTCCCATGCCGCATATCGCAGTGTAACAGGCACGTCGCGGATCAACCGGGCAAGGACCTTGGGAGGGGATATCATGGGCGGCCTACTGGCCATGTCGCGCGGGATCGACCGCGTCAACACCGTGATCGGGCGCAGCGTTGCGTGGCTGATCCTGCTGGCAATTCTGGTCAGCGCAGTGAACGCGATTATCCGCAAGGTTTTCAGCATATCATCGAATGCCTGGCTGGAATTGCAGTGGTATCTGTTCGGCGGCGCTTTCATGCTGGCCTCGGCCTATACGTTGCTGGTCAACGAACATATCCGTATCGATGTGATCTATGGCAGGTGGTCGCGCAAGGTGCAGCACTGGATCGACCTGATCGGAACGGTGCTTTTCCTGCTGCCATTCACGGCATTAATGATCTGGCTGCTGTTTCCGTCATTCATGATCAGCTGGCGCACGAACGAGATTTCGATGAATGCGGGCGGTCTGCTGATCTGGCCTGCCAAGGCCATTCTGGTTGCCGGATTTTCGCTGCTGTTCATTCAGGGCCTGTCCGAGTTGATCAAGAAAGTTGCCGTCATGCGCGGTATCATCCCCGACCCCCACCCGCAGGTGTCCAGCAACGAAGCTGGCCTGAAAGAGGCGGGAATTATGACCGTCGGTCTTGAAAAGGAACGCGCCGCGGCCCGTTCCTCCACGTCGGAGAGCCGCAAGTGATCGACCTTATCGCCCATAACCTTGCCCCCATCATGTTCTTTTCCATGGTGGTGTTTTTGCTGTTCGGCTATCCGATCGCCTTTGCACTTGCCGCCAACGGGCTGCTGTTCTTCTTCTTCGGCGTCTTCCTGACCCCGATGAGTGACCAGATCAATCTGGGCTGGAATCTGCTTGGTGCCCTTGGTGACCGTGTGTTCGGGGTCATGCGAAACGACACCCTGCTGGCAATCCCCTTCTTTACCTTTATGGGCATCGTTCTGGAACGGTCCCGCATGGCCGAGGAGTTGCTGGACACCATCGGGCAGCTGTTCGGTCCGGTCCGCGGCGGTCTTGCCTATGCCGTCATTCTGGTGGGCGCGCTTCTGGCGGCGACCACGGGTGTTGTGGCGGCCTCGGTCATCTCGATGGGGCTGATCTCGCTGCCGATTATGATGCGCTATGGTTATGACAAGCGTCTGGCAACGGGTGTCATTACCGCGTCGGGCACGCTGGCGCAGATCATTCCGCCATCGCTGGTGCTGATCGTGCTGGGTGACCAGCTGGGCCGTTCGGTTGGCGATATGTATAAGGCCGCGATGGTGCCAGCGCTGACGCTGACGGCGGTTTATATGGGCTATGTGCTGGTAATGTCGATCCTGCGTCCCAAGATGATGCCCGCCCTGCCGATAGAGGCGCGCAGCCTCGGCAATGGCGGTTGGTCATTGCTGGGGGCGGTGATCGCCTCGGTCGGGATTTATTACGCCACCGAATATCTGATGGGCACCCATCTGGGTGAAGACAGCCAGATCTGGGCCGCAGCCCTGACGGTTGTGATCATGCTGGTGCTGGCACTGATTGATGAAAAACTGAACACGAATGTTCTGTCGCCTATGACGCGTCAGGTGATCATCGTGATGATCCCGCCGCTGGCACTGGTGTTTCTGGTGCTGGGGACAATCTTCCTTGGTATCGCCACCCCGACCGAAGGCGGCGCGATGGGTGCATCCGGTGCGCTGGTTCTGGCCGCGATGAAACGTCGCCTCAGCTATGAGGTGATCAATCAGGCGTTGCTGTCCACTGTGCGCCTGTCGGCCTTCGTGATGTTCATCCTGATCGGTGCGACGGTCTTCTCGCTGACCTATTATTCGATCAACGGCCATATCTGGGTGCGTGATCTTCTGACAGCACTGCCGGGGGGCGAATACGGCTTTCTGGTGGCGGTCTGCGCGATCATCTTCTTTCTGGCCTTCTTCCTTGATTTCTTCGAACTGGCCTTTGTTATCGTACCCCTGCTGATCCCTGCCGCGAATGCACTGGATATCGATCTGGTCTGGTTCGGGATCATTCTGGCGGTCACGATGCAGACATCCTTCCTGACGCCACCTGTCGGGTTCGCGCTGTTCTATCTGCGATCGGTTGCACCCAAGGAACCCTATGTGGATCATGTTACGGGCAAGACCATGTCGGCGGTCAGCACTATGGATATCTATCGCGGGGCGGTGCCATTTGTCGGCCTGCAGCTGATGATTATTGCCGCTGTGATCATCTTCCCCGGGATGGTGATGCATTACAAAGGTCCGGTGGTCGACACCTCTAGCATTCGTGTGCAGATCCCGATGGGCAACAGCCTTGGCGGCTCGGGCAGCAGTGGCGGTTTCGGATCGTTTGGTGGCCTTGGAGGCGGATCGCCTTTCGGTGAAACGCCTGCAGCCGAACCCAAGCCGGAAGAGCCTGCCTCGGGCGGAATGGGCCTTGGCTTTGGAAGCCCGCCGCCGGGTCTGGGCGGAAACTGAAACGCAAAAAGGGCCGGATTATCATCCGGCCCTTTTTCGTTTCTGCTGTCGGGGATCAGCCCTGCGGGGCCAGATCGCCGTTGCGCTGCTTGATCATCATGAAGGTGTCGAAGGTATATTCAGCCGTCTGCTGATACAGGTACCAATCGTCGCGATATGCCTGCATCGCCTCGTACATCTTCTTGAAGGCTGCGTTTTCTTCGCTCAGCTCTGCGTAAACCTCCTGCGAGGCGGCATAGGCCGCGTTCAGGATTTCCTCGCTGAAAGACCGCAGTTGCGCGCCCGAACCGACCAGCTCTTTCAAAGCAGTCGGGTTTTTCATGTCGTATTCGGCCAGCATGTTCTGGTCGACCGCTTGCGAGGCGGTGCGGAACAGCGACTTGTCTGCGTCCGACAGGGCATTCCATGCGTCCTGGTTCACAAAGAAATGGACCGTCGGGCCGCCTTCCCAGAAACCGGGGTAATAATAATAGGGCGCGACCTTCTGGAAGCCCAGCTTGGCGTCATCATAGGGGCCGACAAATTCAGCCGCATCGATGGTGCCACGTTCCAGCGCGGGATAGATATCGCCGCCGCCGATCTGCTGGGGCACAACGCCCAGACGTTCCATCACGCGACCGGCCAGACCGGCGATGCGTAATTTCAGACCCTTCATATCGTCAAGGGTGTTCACCTCTTTGCGGTACCAGCCGCCCATCTGGGTGCCGGTGTTGCCGCCGGGATAACCGACAAGGTTATATTCCTTCAGGAACTCGTTATAGATTTCGATCCCGCCGCCATGATAGTTATAGGCCGCCTTCGACCGCGCCGAGAAGGTGAACGGCAGGTCGGCGCCGCATGCGAATGCAGGATCCTTGCCCCAGTTGTAATAGCCGACCGAATGCGAACATTCGACCGTGCCTTCGGTCGTTGCGTTGATCGCATCCAGCGCGGGAACGATTTCACCGGCGGAAAAGACCTGAATGGTAAAGCGGCCATCGGTCGCCTCGGCCAGACGTTGTGACAATTCATCGGCACCGCCGAAGATCGTGTCCAGCGATTTGGGGAAGGACGATGCCAACCGCCATGTGACTTTATCGGCAGCCTCCTGCGCGATGGCGGGGGCCGCCAGAACACTGCCCGCAGCCGCGGCAGCACCGCCAACAGACGCACGGGTCAGAAAGGACCGGCGGTCCAGTGACTTGGAATCTTTCATGCTTTCTCCTCCGCTCGGGTCGGGTGGGCGTATTGTCCCAACGTAAGCCCGCCCTGCATGGCAGACAGTTTAGCCGCAGTTCGTGGTGTGTCGAGTGTCCAAGACCCGGTTTGCCCCTAAAAATCGCAAGAAGATGACGGATGGCCGCTGTTTCACGCAAGTCGATGATTGTACCGGTGTTTTTCACGTATTAGCTTGCGTAACGCGCAAATAGGGGGGTCCAGATGCGGATCGAAGATTGGCAACCTGACCTGTCCCTTCATTCGGGTCCGAAATTCCGCGCGTTGGCCAGTGCATTGCGCCTTGCAGCCCGTTCGGGAGAACTGGCACCGGGGACGCGTCTGCCACCAATGCGTGATCTGGCGTGGCGGTTGAAGGTGACAACGGGAACCGTGGCCCGCGCCTATCAGCTGGCCGCAACCGAAGGTGTGGTCGAAAGCCATGTCGGTCGCGGAAGTTTTATCGCCCCGCCGAAGCCGCGCCGTCCGATGCCTGCGCCGTTGCTTTACGAAAGTCTGGACAAACCGCTTAGCGCCGATGGTCCGGTCGATCTTCGCATTCCGCAGCTGCCCGATTGCGGTCAGGCCGATATTATCGGGCAGCATTTGGCGGATCTGGGTGCCGAACTGGGCGTGGATGTGCTTGATTACACACCGCTCAGCCGTGACAAACATTGCCGGCAGACATTGCTGGACTGGTTGTCTGTCAGACCGCTTGGTGATGTGGCCGCCGATGATCTGGTACTGACCCATGGCGGGCAGAATGCCATCATGCTGGTGATGTCGCTGTGTCTGGTCGACCAGCCTGCAAAGGTGCTGATTGAATCGCTGATCTATCCCGGGGTCATTCAGGCCGCACGCATGATGCGTGCCGATGCCCTGCCGGTTGAAATGGATGATCAGGGAATGCTGCCCGAGGCTTTGGACCGTGCTGCCCGCAACAGCGGGGCGCGACTGGTCTGCTTGACGCCATCAGCCCAGAACCCGACTTTGGCAGGAATGGGTCCGGAACGCCGCGCAGAAATCATTAAGGTCGCCCGTCGCCACGATCTGCAAATCATCGAGGATGAATGCTTTGCCAGCGGTCCGGATGCAAACGCGCCGCCCAGCCTGCGGGCGCTTGCGCCTGAACGGGTATGGCATGTCACCAGCCTGTCCAAGATCATCGCGGCGGGTCTGCGTTTTGGCATTCTGGTTTGCCCGCCCGAAATGGGCCAGACCGGACGGATTGCGGCGCAGCACAGTCATATGGGGTTGTCACTGCCGATCACGGGTCTGGTCACACGCCTGATCGCATCTGGTGATGCGCGTCGAATTGCAAGGAATGTCCATCAACTGGTCGAGGATCGCCGCGAACTTGCCCTGCATCATCTGGAAGGGCTGGAAATCGTCAGCAAATCTGGTGTGCCGATGATCTGGCTGGCCCTGCCAAAGCCGTGGAAATCGCAGGACTTCGTGACCCGCGCAGCGGCTTCGGGCATTATCGTCCGTCCCTCTGGCGATTTTGTAACCGACGGTACCGACATCAGGATCGAGGGGGTGCGGATTGCCCTGAACGGCAGAATGCCAAAGGACAAGCTGTCCGAAGCATTGCGTTCCTTGGGTGATATGGCAAGGTCGGGGCCGTTGGTCGGCCCCGACTGATATTGCTTAGCGCAGGATGCTGCGGCCCGCGTAGACGGCGGTCGCGCCCAGCATTTCCTCGATACGGATCAGCTGGTTGTATTTCGCCAAACGGTCCGAACGTGCCAGGCTGCCGGTCTTGATCTGACCGCAGTTGGTGGCGACAGCCAGATCGGCAATGGTCGCATCTTCGGTTTCGCCCGAACGGTGCGACATGACGCTGGTGAAACCGGCGCGGTCGGCCATACGAACAGCGTCCAGCGTTTCGGACAGTGTGCCGATCTGGTTCACCTTGACCAGCAGGCTGTTTGCGCAGCCTTTGGCAATGCCGTCAGCCAGACGGGTCGGGTTGGTCACGAACAGATCGTCGCCAACCAGCTGGATCTTGTCGCCCAGACGGTCGGTCAGCAGCTTCCAGCCATCCCAGTCGTCTTCGGCGCAACCGTCTTCGATCGACAGGATCGGATAGTCGTCGCAAAGGGCGGCCAGATATTCGACGTTTTCAGCAGGCGTCAGCGATTTGCCTTCGCCCTTCATCTCGTATTTGCCATCGCGGAAATACTCGGTCGAGGCGCAATCCAGCGCCAGCATGATGTCGTCGCCGGGCTTGTAGCCCGCTTTTTCAACGGCTTTCAGAATGAAATCCAAAGCGTCGCGGCTGCTGGACAGGTTCGGGGCAAAGCCGCCTTCGTCGCCGATACCGGTCGACAGGCCCGCCGCCGAAAGCTCTTTCTTCAGCGTGTGGAAGATTTCCGAACCCATGCGTACGGCGTCACGGATATTTTCCGCGCTGACCGGCATGATCATGAATTCCTGAATGTCGATAGGGTTGTCAGCATGTTCGCCGCCGTTGATGATGTTCATCATCGGCACGGGCAGAATATGGGCCGAGGTGCCACCGATATAGCGGAACAACGGCTGCGAGGTCGCCTCGGCTGCGGCTTTTGCCACAGCCATCGATACGCCCAGAATCGCATTCGCGCCCAGACGGCCTTTGTTCGGGGTGCCGTCCAGTTCGATCATCATCATGTCGATGGCGCGCTGTTCGGTCGCATCTTCGCCGATCAGGTTTTCGGCAATTTCACCGTTCACGGCGGCGACGGCTTCCAGAACGCCCTTGCCCATATAGCGCGACTTGTCGCCATCACGCTTTTCGACGGCCTCATGTGCGCCGGTGGATGCGCCCGAAGGAACAGCCGCGCGGCCCATGGTGCCGTCTTCCAGCGTCACATCGACTTCGACCGTGGGGTTGCCACGGCTGTCAAGGATTTCGCGGGCATAAATGTCGATAATGGCAGTCATAAGGACTCTCCGTTGATCTACGTTAGCGCTTACATACAAGCCAAAAGCTGCGTCCGAAAGTCGCAATTTTTCAAGGCATGGCGATCCGTGCCCAGATCGGCAGATGATCCGAGGCATCGCGCGCACCGGCGCCGTGAAAAACACCGGTTTCCAGTAATTCCAGATTGCTGGACATAGCGATACGATCAAAGCGCAGCCGTGGCATCGGCGCGGGGTACGAGGGGCCGGGTGTGACCACTTTGAAGCCCGCCAGCGATTCAAGCCCGCGTTCGTCGCGCCATTCGTTGAAATCGCCCATCATCACCACATGATCCGATCCGATACGGGCGGCTTGCGCCGTCAGACGGGCCAGCTGGGCACGGCGCGACGATCGCGCCAGCCCCAGATGTATACCGATGATGGTTAGATGGGGCAGACGCAGGGCGACTGCGCCGCGGGGTTCGATGCCGGGCAGAGGCAGGCGGCGCAGGCTGGCCTGTTCCGCAAGATGCGGGCGCATCAGGATGGTCTGCCCATGCCACCCCAGACTGCTGTCCGATGTGCCGAAGATATCCGCCGGAACCAGACCAGTTTCGGACATGATCAGTTTGCGGGGCAGGGCCTCCAGCCTTGCGCCCAGCCGGAAGTCGACCTCTTGCAGGGCAATGATGTCAGGGTCCAGCGCGCGGATGACCGCCAGATTGCGCATCGGTGCATGGGGACCGGTCAGCCCCCGGCATTTATGCAGATTATAGCTGGCCAGTTTCAGCATAGCGCCCCACATCCGTTCCGGCAGATCATCATCGTCCCGATCCTGACCGCAAGCCCTTTATGTGCCGCAGAACGTTGCCCGCACCACCTCGGATTGCAGGGGGGCATGGGACAGATCATCCCAATCGTCACGCTGCCGATAGGGGTGTGTGACCGCATCGAACAGCCGATCAAACGGCCCCATATCCCCCGCCACAGCCGAGGCGATGGCATCTGCGACCCGATGGTTGCGCGGAATGCGAACCGGATTGACCAGTTTCATCGCCGCCAGATCCGGCGACAGGGCCTGCCATTCGCGGTGCCAGGCGTCGAAAACATCACGCTGGGTGAATTCATCACGGGCGGTGCCATTGTTCAGCCCGTCAAAGACGCGCGTGAAATCGGCGCGCTGTTCGGCCATCATCGTCAGCAGACGCTCGATCAAGGTTTGGTTCGGCGCGCCTTCGATGCCCAGTTTGGCCCCGAAGCGCTTTTGCCATGCGGCCTGATATAGAGGGCCGAAGCTGTGGACGACGCGCGTCGCATCCTCGACCGCCTGATCCTGATCGCCCATCAGCGGGATCAGGCAGGTGGCGAATTGCGCCAGATTCCAGACAGCCACCTGCGGCTGCTGCGCCCATGCATAGCGCCCGTTCTGGTCAATCGAGGAAAACACCGTATCCGGATGATAGACATCCATAAATGCACAGGGACCGTAATCAATGGTTTCCCCCGAAATTGCCATATTGTCGGTGTTCATCACCCCGTGGATAAAGCCAAGCGACATCCAGTCCGCGATGGTATCTGCCTGCCGTTCGACCACCTTGTTCAACAGATCCAGTGGACCGGTCGCATCGGGATAGTGGCGCTGGATCACATAATCGGTCAGGGAGGCCAATGCCTCGGGGCGGTCACGGACAGCGAAATACTGGAAGGTCCCGACGCGGATATGGCTGGCGGCCACGCGGGTCAGCACCGCACCGGGCAACCCGCCTTCCTGCCGCCAGACGGTATCACCGGTCTTCACCGCCGCCAACGCACGGGTGGTCGGGACATTCATCGCCGCCATGAATTCGCTGACCAGATATTCGCGCAGCACCGGACCCATCCATGCACGCCCGTCGCCATTGCGCGAAAACGGCGTCGGGCCGCTGCCTTTCAGTTGCAAATCGAAACGTGTGCCATCGGGGGCCACAACCTCGCCCAGCAGGACCGCGCGGCCATCGCCCAGCTGGGGAACAAAACCGCCGAACTGGTGGCCCGCATAGGCTTGGGCGATCGGATCAGCCCCGTCCGGCACCGCGTTTCCGGCCAGTATCGACACGCCATCGCCCTGACGCAGCGCCTGACCGTCAAGACCCAGCCGTTCCGCCAATGCATCATTGAACGCCAAAAGATCAGGCGACCTGACCGGAGAGGGCGACACACGCGCAAAAAAACCTTGGGGCATGCGGGCATAGCTGTTGTCAAAACGGATCATTGGGGTCTCCTTTGATCGTTACATAAGGTCGAACCCGTGTATTGCCAGCCCGTAACCCTTGCACCATTGCCGTCAAACGCGTATCGGCAGTCCGCAAAAGGAGCCGTGTCCATGAAATTTCTTGACCTCGCAAAAGTCTATATCCGTTCGGGCGGCGGCGGAGCGGGCTGCGTATCGTTCCGGCGTGAAAAATTTATCGAATATGGCGGACCCGACGGCGGCGATGGCGGCCGTGGTGGTAACGTCATCGTCGAAACCGTCGAGGGTCTGAACACCCTGATCGATTTCCGCTATCAACAGCACTTTTTTGCCAAGTCCGGCCAGCACGGCATGGGCAGCCAGATGACAGGCCGTTCCGGCGACGACATCGTTCTGCGCCTGCCCGTCGGCACGGAAATTCTGGACGAAGACGAAGAAACCGTTATTGCCGACCTGACCGAGGTTGGTCAGCGCGTTGTTCTTGCCAAGGGTGGCAATGGCGGTTGGGGCAACCTGCATTTCAAATCCGCGACCAACCGGTCACCGCGCACCGCAAATCCGGGCCTGCCGGGGGTGGAACGCACCATCTGGCTACGTCTTAAGCTGATCGCCGACAGCGGTCTGGTTGGCCTGCCGAATGCCGGAAAATCGACCTTCCTTGCGGCGGTGTCCAACGCACGTCCCAAGATCGCCGATTATCCGTTCACCACACTGCACCCAAATCTGGGTGTTGTGGGCATCGACAGTCAGGAATTCGTGATGGCCGATATTCCGGGCCTGATCGAAGGCGCGCATGAAGGCCGTGGTATTGGCGACCGTTTCCTTGGCCATATCGAACGCTGCTCGGTCCTGCTGCATCTGGTGGATGGCACATCCGAAGATGTCGCTGGTGATGCCCGCACCATCCTGAACGAGCTGGAGGCCTATTCGCCGGTTCTGATGGAAAAGCCGCGCGTGACGGCCTTGAACAAGATCGACGCATTGGATGATGAAACGCTGGCCGAACGCCGCGCCGCGCTGGAGGCTGAACTGGGTCAACCGGTGATGCTGATGTCGGGCGTGTCGCGCACCGGCGTGACCGAGGTGCTGCGGTCGCTGTGGACGGAAATCGCCCCGTCCCGTGCGCCCAAACTGGCTGAGGGTGAAGAAGAAGCCCCGTGGCGTCCCTGATCGCACCGCAACTGGATGCGGCACGCCGCTTGGTCGTCAAGGTCGGATCGGCATTGCTGGTCGGACCGGACGGGCTGCGTGGTGAATGGCTGCGGGCCTTATGCGATGATGTCGCAAAATGGCGTGCCATGGGCTGCGATGTGGTGCTGGTGTCGTCAGGGTCGATCGCCTTGGGGCGGCGGGTGCTGGGCCTTACCGATGGGCCTTTGCCCTTGGAACAGGCGCAGGCTGCCGCTGCTGTCGGCCAGATCCGTCTGGCGCGTGCTTATGAACAGGCCTTGGCCCCGCATGGTGTCACCACCGCACAAGTGCTTCTGACGCTGGAAGACAGTGCGGATCGGCGTCGCTATCTGAACAGTCGCGCGACCATGCAGACATTGCTGTCACTTGGCGTTGTACCGATTGTGAATGAAAACGACACGGTGGCCACCGATGAAATCCGCTTTGGCGACAATGACCGCCTGGCCGCCCAGATTGCCGTGACCTGCGGCGCGGATCAGCTGTTGTTGCTGTCGGATGTGGACGGACTTTATACATCGAACCCGAAAACCGACCCTGATGCGCGACATCTGCCGGTGATCGATACAATTACGCCGCAGATCGAGGCGATGGGTGGTGATCCGGTTTCGGGCCTATCAAAAGGCGGCATGAAAACCAAGGTTATGGCCGCACGCACCGCCGTGGCCGGTGGCTGCGCGATGGCAATTGCCGAAGGGTCGGTCTTGCGGCCATTATCGGCAGTAGCTGATGGTGCGCGCTGCAGCTGGTTTCTTGCCGAAGCTGATCCCCAGATTGCCCGCAAACGCTGGATTGCGGCGATGAAGTCCAAGGGCGCGCTGATTGTCGATCAGGGTGCCGCCGACGCTTTGGCACGCGGCAAATCACTGCTACCTGCGGGGATCATCGCAATCGAAGGGGCGTTCGGCCGCGGCGATCCGGTCCAGATTACGGGTCCAGCCGGTCAGCATCTTGCCATCGGTCTGACACGCTATACCGCGCTGGAGGCAGCGCAGATTGCCGGCCATCAATCAGCCGAGATCGAGGCTATCCTTGGTTATTCCGGCCGTGCGGCTTTGGTCCACCGCGACGATATGGCGGTCTAGGGGATTCCCCCTAGCCGCCAACCGGACTTCTTGAGCGTGATATACGAGCGACACCGCGTTCACGGGTCAGTTTTGCACATTCGGTACTTGGGGCAGGCAGGTCCAGAACGCGGTCGCGCAAGACAGCGATGGCCTCTTCGCTGCTGCGGGGCAGATCGGCGGGTTGGACGGGTTTGCCGACGGTGACACGATAGGGGTGGTCGGTCTTGTTCAGAACCTCGTTGAACAGCGTGACATCCCGCAAGGTCGGGTGGATTGCATCCAGCAGATAGAACAGCGGTGAATTTCTGGCGCGTATCCGCAGCGGAATGATCGGCACATCGAACTTGCGGGCAATCATCGCCGCACTGGCCATCCACGGGCGTTCATGCAGCGTCAGACCACGTCGCTTGGCAAGACGACCCGAGGGGAAAATCAGGCCGATGCGCCCCGCCTCGATCGCGTCACGGGTATAATCCATTGTCGCGCGGGTTTTGGCATGGCTGCGCTTTTCTGGACGCCATTCAACAGGGGCAATCATCTCTATCGTTTGGGGCAGCACGCGGATCATGTCGTGATTGGCATAGATGAACAGGTCATCGCGCAACTGCGACACAAGGGCGTTCAGAAAAATCCCATCTGCGATGCCGGTCGGGTGGTTGGCAACAATCAGGGCGGGACCGGTCGCGGGGATATGTTCCAATCCGTCAACCTGCAGGTCATGGACGATCAGGTCGCTCATTCTACGCATGATCTCGGGGGTGGGCAGGTCGCGGAACTCGGCCCCCAGATCAATGGTGCGCGGATAGTGCAGCAGGCCCATCATTGCCGCTTTGGCCAAACGGTGGTGCAGCTTTCCCGAATAAAGCCAAGGCGCGCGTTCCGCGATCAAGGGGTCCAGTCGCGCGCGCATCTCGGCGCGCGACCTTTCGGTGGTGGTATCCGTCCTGACCATCATTCCCCTCCTGCGTGCGGGCAGGTTTTATGTTCCTACCGCAATCATCCGCGAGACCATTTCACGCGTATTACGGCTCAAACCCGCCAAACCTGCAATACGTTCCAATGCATTAAGTGCATGTGTCTTACGACTGTCATCATAGCGCGACCATGTTTCAAAGGCCGTCGACATGCGTGCGGCAATCTGCGGATTGACGGCATCCATGCGGATCAACCAGTCAGCGGTGAACTGGTAACCCGATCCATCCGCCGCGTGGAACCCTGCATGGTTTGCTGCAAGTCCCCCCAGCAACGATCTGAAACGGTTGGGGTTTTTCCAGTCAAAGTCATCGCGCTGTGCCAACTGTTCGGCAATGCGGACCGCATCCTCCGGCCGGGCGGCCATCGGCTGGATGCTGAACCACTTGTCCATGACCAGCCGATTTCCGCCGAATTCGTCATACAGAGCCTGAAGTTCGGCTGAACCTTTGCCCAAACGCAGCAGAATCGCCAAAGCGGCCATGCGTTCGGTCATGTTAGAGGCAGTGCCGAACAGAACCTTGGCGCGTTGGCCGCCATCGATCCGTGCCAGAAGGCCCAGCGCGGCGATACGCAAGGACCGGCATGCCGCGGAAGCAGCGTCGGGGGAATAGGGGCCTGTCACCTCTGTCCGGTCGAACAGGGATGCCAATAGGTCCTGATGCGTTTCGGCCACGCGCAGGGCCAGACCCGAACGTGCTGCATGGATCGCGTCCGGATCAGGTGTAATGCCCAGCGCGGCCAGACGTGTGGCGATGCTGTCTTCGCTTGGCAAAGCAAGGCAAAGGGCGCGGAAGGCCGCGTCAGCCGTGCCATCGGAAAGAAGTGCACCAATGGCATGCACATATCCCGCACCGGCATCGCGGCCCTGTGCCAGATCAACCAACGCGGACATCGCTAGTTCGCGCCCCGCTTCCCAGCGCGCAAATGGGTCGGTGTCATGGGCGAACAGAAAGGCGCGGGTTGCATTATCCATCTGACGGTCCAGCATGACGGGCGCCGAAAAACCGCGAAGGGCGGAGACTACGGGACGCGTGGCAAGCCCGTCGAAGGTAAAGCTTTGCGTCGGTTCGGTCATTTCCAGAACCTGCGTTCCCGCAACTTCGTCCCCGTTCGGGCCAATCAAACCCACCGCAATCGGGATCACGCGCGCGGGTTTATCGGGCTGGCCGGGGGTCGCGGGCGTTGATTGCGTGAAGGTCAGCGACAGCGTGCCGTCGTTCCAATCCTCGGTCATTTTCAGGGTCGGTGTGCCAGCGTCGGTGTACCAACGCTCGAACTGGGCCAGATCGCGACCTGTCGCATCCTCGAACACCTTCAACCAGTCTTCGATGGTGGCGGCGTCGCCGTCATGGCGGTCGAAATACAGATCCAGCGCTTTGGCATAATCGGCATCACCGACCAGACGCTTTAGCATGCCGATCACCTCGGCACCTTTTTCATAAACGGTGGCGGTGTAGAAGTTATTGATTTCTTCGTACCGGTCAGGGCGCGGCGGGTGGGCCAGCGGGCCTTGATCTTCGCGGAACTGGCGCGCGCGCAGGGTTTGCACATCTTCGATCCGCTTGACAGCGGCGCTGCGCATGTCACCGGTAAAAGACTGGTCGCGGAACACGGTCAGCCCCTCTTTCAGGCACAGCTGGAACCAGTCACGGCAGGTGATGCGGTTGCCTGTCCAGTTGTGGAAATATTCATGGGCAATGACCGCTTCGATCCGTTCATAATCGGTATCGGTCGCGGTTTCAGGGCTGGCCAACACCAGCTTCGAGTTGAAGATATTCAACCCTTTGTTTTCCATCGCCCCCATGTTGAAATCATCAACCGCAACAATGTTGAAAACATCCAGATCGTATTCACGACCATAGACATCTTCGTCCCACTTCATCGACTTGATCAGCGACTCCATGGCAAAGCCTGCGCGATCCTGATCGCCCGGACGCACCCAGACGTTCAGATCGACCTTGCGACCAGACTTGGTGGTAAAGCTGTCGCTGACGGCTTTCAAATCACCAGCCACCAATGCGAACAGATAGGCGGGTTTTGGCCAGGGGTCGTGCCATTCGGCAACGCCGTTACCGGCACTGACCGGATTGCCGTTCGACAGCAGCACAGGCAAATCGCTGCGGATCGTAACGTGGAAGGTGGTCATCACGTCGGGACGGTCGGGATAGAAGGTGATGTGCCGAAAGCCCTCGGCCTCGCATTGGGTGCAGAAGATGCCGCCGGACTGATACAGGCCTTCGAAGGCCGTATTATCGGCAGGGTCGATCAGAACCTGTGTCTGCAGGGTGAATCCACCTTGGGGCAGGGCGGCGGCGGCGATGGTCAGCGTTTCGTCATCGCGCGATACATGGGCCGCATCAAGGGTCGTTCCGTTGATCGCCAGCGATTCCAGCGTCAGTCCCTTGCCGCCATCCAGCACCAGATCGGTGATCTGGTTACGTGCTGCAAGGTCCAGTTCTGTCACAACGCGTGTGCCACGCGGGGACAGCGTGAAATCCAGACGTGTCTGGGACAGGACAAACGGATAGGGGGAATAGTCCGAAAGAAGCTGGACCGGCTGGGTCGGGGTCAAGGACATTTATAGCGACCTTTCCTAAAAATGAGGCAAAAGCGGAACCCTTGCGTTGAGACGGTGTTAATCGCCTGAAAGCCGGGTCGCAAGCCGGGTGATCCGGCAGAACGATTGACACACCGGTTTCTCTGCCGCACAGCTTCGCGACCTAACCCTGTCTTTAGACAGCATGAATTGGAGGCCACTATGAGCTATGATCCCAACGATCCGAACCGTCCCCAGCCCGGCGCCACGGATCATAAGGAAACCTATGTCGAACCGGTCGAGCGTAAATCATCCGCGCTGCCGCTGATCATCGGCGTTCTTCTGGCACTGGCATTGGCCTATTTCGTGCTACAGCGTTTTATGACCGACGATACGGTTGCAGTTGATGGTGACACCACCACGGTGACCACCACCGAAAACGCCGACCCGACCGAGCCGGAGGCCCCCGCAGTTGTAGTCGAGCCTGCTGCCGAGGAAGCCGCAGATGAGGCAGCCGTCGAAGCCGAGGTCGAGGCTGACAATGCTGCCGCCGACGCGGAAGCCGCTGCTGAGGATGCCGCTGCTGCTGCCGATACAGCCGCTGACAACGCGGAAAGCACTGCCGACACTGCAACCGAAGATGCCGCCGCTGCCGCATCGGACGCGGCAGATAGTGCTGCCGAAGCTGCCGATAGCGCCGCTGAAGCAACGGGCAATGCTGTTGATGATGCTATGAACGAAGCAGGCGAAACCGCCTCCGAAGCTGCAGACGCAGCCGCTGCTGCCGCGCAGGATGCTGCAGACGCCCTAGATGATGCCATCACCATCGAGGAAGAGCCTGCGGTCACCCCCGAAGCTGCGACCGATGCAGAAACCGAAACGACGACGACCCCGGCAAATTGATCCTTACCGGATAAAAGCCAGCCAATTGCCCGGACACATAACGTGTCCGGGCTTTTTTATGGAAAACTAATCAATTGGGATACTAGTATCCTGAATAATGATATCGTAAAAACGCATTTTGAATGACTGGCGTCTAATTCACACAGACTTGTGAAATATAATTTCGTGATGCTATGAATTCGACGACTGCGAAATCAACAAGGCGGGGGGCATATTTGGCCATGAAGATTGGCGCACTTAAAGATAACCATCCCGGAGAGGCGAGGGTGGCGATCACTCCGGCCTCGGCCGGGCATCTTGGCAAGCTGGGGCATGAGGTTTTTATCCAGACCGGTGCCGGCATTGGTGCCGGTTTTTCCGACGAAGATTACACCAAGGCCAATGTCACGGTCTGTGCCTCATCGGCCGAGCTGATCGGCGCTGTCGATGTCGTGGCGAAAGTCCGTCAGCCATCGGAAGCCGAAATCGACCAGATGCGCGAGGGACAGACCGTCATCTCGTTTTTCTATCCAGCGCAGAACGCTGAATTGCTGGCAAAAGCCAAAGATCAGGGCGTCACGGCAATTGCCATGGATATGGTGCCCCGCATTAGCCGTGCGCAGAAAATGGACGCACTGTCGTCCATGGCCAACATTGCCGGTTACCGTTCGGTGATCGAGGCGGCGAACAACTTTGGCCGCTTCTTCACCGGTCAGGTCACGGCAGCAGGCAAGGTTCCACCCGCCAAGGTTCTGGTTGTGGGTGCGGGTGTTGCAGGTCTGGCCGCCATCGGCACCTCGGTCAGTCTTGGGGCGCAGGTCTATGCCTTTGACGTCCGGCCTGAAGTGTCCGAGCAGATCGAATCCATGGGCGCCGAATTCGTCTATCTGGAATTCGACCAGCCGACCGCCGATGGTGCGGCAACGGGTGGCTATGCGGCGCCCTCCAGCCCCGAATTCCGCGAAAAGCAGTTGGCCAAGTTCCGTGAACTGGCACCCCAGATGGACATCGTCATCACCACGGCGCTGATCCCGGGGCGCGATGCGCCCGTGCTGTGGACCGCTGACATGGTTGCCGCCATGAAGCCGGGCAGCGTGATCGTCGATCTGGCCGCCGAAAAGGGTGGTAATTGCGAACTGACGGTCATGGATGAACGCATCGTGTCCGACAATGGCGTGGTGGTTGTCGGCTATACCGATTTCCCATCGCGCATGGGTGCCCAAGCCTCCGAGCTTTATGGCAACAACGTCCGTCACTTTATTGCGGACCTGACGCCTAAGAAAGATGGCGTGATCGACCATAATATGGAAGATGACGTCATTCGCGGGGCCACTGTCGTCCATGACCACGACGTGACATGGCCGCCCCCCCCGCCAAAAGTTGCTGCGATTGCCGCGCAAAAGCCCAAAGAAAAAGCCAAGGTTCTGACCGCCGAGGAACGCCGCGCCGCCGAGGCTGCTGCTTTCAAGGCCGATACCAAGAAACAGGTCGGCATTCTTGCCGGTGGTGGTTTGCTGCTGCTGTTGATCGGCCTTGTTGCGCCGGTCAGCTTCATGTCGCACTTCATCGTCTTCGTGCTGGCCTGCTTTATCGGCTTCCGCGTCATCTGGAACGTCGCCCATTCGCTGCATACGCCGCTGATGGCCATCACGAATGCGATCAGCTCGATCATCATTCTGGGTGCCCTGATGCAGATCGGTTCCGGTTCGTGGTGGGTTGTTCTGCTGGGCGCGTTGGCCGTGCTGATGGCAAGCATCAACATCTTTGGTGGTTTCATGGTCACGCGGCGCATGCTTGCCATGTTCCAGAAGTCATAAGGAGAGGGTGATGGAATACGGATTCACCACCGCGGCCTATGTGGTCGCCTCGGTCCTGTTCATCCTGTCTTTGGGCGGGTTGTCGGGACAGGAAAGCGCCAAGCGCGCCATCTGGTACGGCATTGCGGGCATGGCATTGGCCGTGCTGGCCACGCTGTTCGGACCCGGTGCTGGCAACTGGTTGCTATCGCTGGTCATGATCGCCATCGGCGGCACCATCGGCTGGATTGTCGCCAAGCGCGTCCAGATGACCGAAATGCCGCAGCTGGTTGCGGCCATGCACAGCCTTGTCGGTTTGGCTGCCGTCTTTGTCGGCTTTAACGCTCAGATCGAACTGGCCCGCGTTATGCGTTTGCGCGCCGAGGGCATAGAAGAGGTCATGCACGGCTTTGCCGCCATTCTGGCCCATAAGACCCCCGCCGAAATTGCTATGCTGAAGATCGAGGTGTTCCTTGGCATCTTTATCGGTGCCGTGACCTTCACCGGTTCGGTCGTGGCCTTTGGCAAACTGGCAGGTCGCGTTGACGGCAAACCGAACAAGCTGCCGGGCGGTCACATGTTGAACGCTGGTGCGCTGGCTTTGGCAGTTCTGTTCGGTATCCTGTACTTTACGGGTATCGGATCGGGCGTCTTCTGGCTGGTCTTGGTCACGTTGCTGGCCTTCTTTATCGGCTATCACCTGATCATGGGCATCGGCGGCGCGGATATGCCGGTCGTTGTGTCGATGCTGAACAGCTATTCGGGTTGGGCTGCTGCCTCGATCGGTTTCACGCTTGGCAATGACTTGCTGATCGTCACTGGTGCGCTGGTCGGTTCGTCGGGCGCGATCCTGTCCTATATCATGTGCAAAGCGATGAACCGGAACTTTGTCAGCGTGATTTTGGGCGGCTTTGGTGGCACCACCGGACCTGCGGCGGAAATCGAAGGCGAACAGATTGCCATCGACGCCGATGGTGTGGCGGGCGCACTGAATGATGCAGACAGCGTCGTTATTGTGCCGGGTTACGGTATGGCAGTTGCACAGGCACAGGGCGCGGTTAGCGAGTTGACCCGTAAACTGCGCGCAGCAGGCAAGAATGTGCGCTTTGCGATCCACCCCGTTGCGGGTCGTTTGCCGGGCCATATGAACGTGCTGCTGGCTGAAGCCAAAGTGCCTTATGACATCGTGCTTGAGATGGACGAGATCAACGACGACTTCCCGACCACGGATGTCGTGATCATCATCGGCAGCAACGACATTGTAAACCCTGCAGCCCAAGACGATCCGAACAGCCCCATCGCGGGGATGCCGGTTCTGGAGGTCTGGAAAGCCAAGCAGGTTTTCGTCAGTAAGCGCGGCCAAGGCACCGGCTATTCCGGCATCGAGAATCCGCTGTTCTTCAAGGACAACACGCGGATGTTCTATGGCGATGCCAAGGACAGCATCAACAAGCTGCTTCCTCTGGTTGACTGAAATATCGGGCGGCGTCATAAAGACGCCGCCCTTTTTCTATTGCTGCGTCTGAAAAAGGCAGCCCATTTTCCATAAATTGAAAATTCAGTTTCTTCCGTTTCTTTGGAAGAAAACACGTGAATGTGCTTGCCTCATTCGGGTGTCGCACAGTGTCATACCCGCGACTGGAACCAGAAAAGCGGGATAGCAGCCATGGTTATACATTCGGACAGTCCACCAAACTCTTCGTTATACAACGAGGATCTGGCACCGATCCCGGTCGAGAAACGCCAATGGGGCGCGTTCGAAGTTTTCAACGTCTGGAACAACGATATCCAAAGCCTGTTCGGATATACGCTGGCGGCATCACTGTTCCTGACATATGGGCTGAACGGCTGGCTGACCTTTGCGGCCATCGTGCTGGCAGGATTCATTGTCATGTTTCTGGTGAACCTGTCCGGACGTCCGTCGGTCAGATACGGCATCCCCTATGCGGTCATGGCACGTGCTTCGATGGGGGTGCATGGGGCGCGGTTTCCGGCATTGGCACGGGGGATCGTCGGGATCTTCTGGTATGGCGTTCAAACCTATTTCGCATCGACCGCCGTTGCCTTGGCACTGCGCGCGATCTTCGGGATCGAGGTTCTTGCCGAAGACGGGGCAGGAACGTTTCTTGGTATGGCAGGTGTCGATTGGATTGCCTATCTGATCGTGGCGGCTTTCCAGATCGGCTTGTTCCTGATGGGGATCGAATGGGTCGGACGTTTCCTGAACTGGGCCGGACCTTTCGTTTATGCCGTTATGATCACGCTGGCGCTGATGATCTGGTATAAGGCGGGCAATGGCATCTGGTCCGAGATTGGTGTGATTTTTCAAGGCGACACAGGTGATACCGGTGGTACCTTGTCAGGTTTCGTTGCCGTTGTCGGGGTGATGGTCGCCTATTTCGCCGCAGTGGTCATCAACTTCGGCGATTTTTCACGCTTTGTGAAAACCGAAGGTCAGATGCGGGCGGGCAACCTTTGGGGCCTGCCGATTTCAATGGCTTTCTTTTCGCTGATCGCTTTATTTATCACAGCGGGTGCGGTGGTGCTGTATGGCGAACGCCTGACCGATCCCACCGAAATTGTGGCCCGTGTTGATAACATCGCACTGACCCTGATCGCAGCGGTCACGTTCTTTGCGGCAACTGTCGGGATCAATCTGGTCGCGAATTTCATTCCAGCCGCTTATGATATCGCCAATATGTCCCCCGCGCGGATCAATGCGAAAGCCGGCGGCCTGATCGCGGCAGGTATTGCGTTTTTCATCGGTGCACTTTGGGTGGCATTCATTTCGGCCATCGGAATTGCGGGGTTCGTGGAGACCGTCGGCGCGTTGCTGGCACCGCTGTATGGCATTCTGATCGCAGATTACTATCTGGTTCAAAAACGTGAACTGGACATGGATGCGCTGTTTTCCGAAGCACCGACCGGTCGTTATTACTATCAGAACGGTTGGAATCGCAGCGCAATCATAGCCTTAGCCATCGCTGCACTGTTTTCGGTCGGTACCGTCTGGCTGCCTGCGTTGCAATCACTGGCAGGTTTTGGCTGGCTGATCGGTGCATTCCTTGGCGGGCTGTTATATGTGGTCCTGAACAAACGACCCTGACAGGAGAATGGCGTGGATCCGGCACGAGAACACCCGCTAAGATTTGAGCTGGTCAACGAATTGCACGCCCGCCCGTCGCCGCGCATGACCGTTCCCTCGACGGCGGCATTTGTGGCGTTCAAGGAACCCAAGGATGCCGCTAATCGGGATTACAGTCAGGATGCGGCGCATCTGGCTACGCTTGTGGCACGGCATGGCGGCCCGCGCCCTGATCCTGACGACAGCCATTATCAGGGACAATTGGGCCGCCATGACCTGAAGTGGGAAAGTCATACCGAATTCGTGACCTATATGGCCATGACGCCTGGCCTTCCGATCCGGCCATTCGATCCTTCGGCTGCCGCAATATTTTCGAACGAATGGCAAGATAAAGCGCCCGGAAAGCGGGTGGCGGCTGTACTAGTACAGGTCGATGTTTTGCCGGAAGACCCGTCTGATGCCATGGACAGCATTTCGGGCTGGTTTGCCAATGACAGTCTTGCAGCCATCTGGGTGCTGGATCAGGCAGCGATGGTGGCGGGCGATTTCCGCATTGATGATGCCGGCTTGATGCGCTTTGCGGTATTCGTCCGGCCCGGAACGACAGAAGCACGTATCGGGCGGCTGGTGCACCGGCTGGTCGAGCTGGAAACATATCGTGCAATGTCGATGCTGGGGCTGGGCCGCGCGCGGGGGCTGGGTCAGCGGTTGAATGAACTGGAACCGCGGTTAACCGCTATTCTGGAATCAATGACCGATGACGACAGGCCGGCGGAACAGATGTTGCATGATCTGCTGACCGTCTCGACCCAGTTAGAGACAGAGGCCGTCCAGCATTCGTTCCGTTTTGGCGCGACAGGGGCCTATCAGGCCATCGTCAGCGACCGGATCGACGCTTTGCGCGAAACACGCTTTCAAGACCGTCAGATGATGACGGAATTCATGCGACGTCGCTATGAACCTGCGATGCGGACGATCAAATCGACCGAACAACGCCTGTCCAAAATGATGGAGCGTGCCGCCCGTGCTGCCGAATTGCTACGGACGCGCGTGGATGTTGAACGTAGTGCGCAAAATCAGGACATTATGAAGCGAATGGACCGCCGCGCCGATTTGCAATTGCGGCTGCAACATACGGTCGAGGGTCTGTCTGTTGTTGCCATCAGCTATTACGCGGTGGGATTGCTGGGGCATGCTTTGGCGCCGGTTTCCGAAATGCTGGGCATAGAGGAAACCCAGCTGGTTGCTGTCCTGACACCGGTTGCGGTCCTTGCCGTCTGGCTGATGATGCGACAGGTGCATAAAAAGCTTCACCGCGACGAAAGCGATTTGTGACTTGCTGACCTATCTAGCGCCCCGCATAACTGGCCGTAAAACAATCCAAAGGATGTATTTCATGCGACCAATCCTTGCCCTGATCGCCGTTCTTGCCGTTTCAGCCTGCGGCGTGCCGCTGGTTCCATTCATCTAACGGGGGTATCATGACAAAGACACTGACAATGTTCGGACTTTTAAAATGCTCGACCTGCCAGAAGGCCAAGACCGCTTTGCAGGAAAACGGTTGGGATGTGCAATTTCGTGACGTCGCGCAAGACCCGTTAACCGCGGAAGAACGGGCGGTTCTTGTCTCTGATTTCAATGATAAAATCATCAATCGTGCCAGCCTGACATGGCGCGGCATGTCAGAGGAGGAGCGTGCAGCCGATCCGGTTCGGATGATGGGTGAAAAACCCAGTGTCATGAAGCGCCCGGCCATCATGGCAGGTGATTTACGGCTGCTGGGATGGACCGCCAACGTCAAACGGGCACTGGACGTGCCGGTCTGATCAGGGCAGGGTGCCCGTTACCCCTTGCGACTGGCAAGCGAGGTGATCAGCGGGCGCACGCCACTTAGATCATAGCCCGCTTTATCCGCGACCTGCATGATCTCATCCTCGGGCAATTTACCGGCTTGCGCCAGCGCCCAAAGAACCGTGCACCGGTTGCCAGACCGGCAATAGGCAATTACCGGACCCTGACCAGCAGTCGCCGTAGCAAAATCCGAAATCAGCTGCGGAGTGACTTGACCCGGATGGAAGGGCAGATACTGATAGGCCATGCCAGCCTTTGCCGCAGCCTCTGCCATTACATCATGGTCAATATCTGCGGTGACTTCTTCATCGGGTCTGTTGTTGATCAGAACCTTGAAACCGGCTTCGGCCAAAGCCGGTATATCTTCGGGCAGAATTTGCGGCGAAACGGCAAGTGTGGCGCTTAGCTGACGCAGATCCATGGAAGACCCTTTCAAATAATTTCAATGGCCGAGGTGCAGGATTTTCGCAGCCCTTGTCAAGTCATAGGGCGCACAGGCCGCTAAACCTGCCGTGAAACAGGTCAAATATCAGGCGAAACGGAAGCCCGGACCAGCGCGGGCAGCTCATTGAAATGATCAAACGCGTGTAAATGGGGCAGGTCAGAAACCGCAGTATTCCGGTAGCCACCCGAATAGATCAGGAACGGAACCGGCACCGCCGCTGCGCAATAGGCGTCAAATTCGCTGTCACCGATGTACAAAGCGCGTTGTTGATAACCGGTGACGCCCATCTGCTGCAAGGCAAATCGCAAGGGCGCAGGGTCAGGCTTCATCTGCGGCAGTGTATCGCCCGCAACGATCGTTGACATGAACACATCCAGTCCGAAATGCGCCAAAGCTGCTTTGGTTGGTTGCATCGGTTTGTTGGTACAAAGGCCCAAGGGATGCCCGTCATCAGCCAAGCGGTTCAACGCATCTATCACACCCGGGAACAAAGCCGTCAATTCGGTCGCCTGATGATAATGGGCCATAAAGGCGTCAATCAAGTCGGGGCGCTTTTCTGCATCGATACCAAGCGCAGCGATGATGCGGGACCACAACAGTTCAACACCTCCGCCGATGAAGCTGCGAACCTGAGGCAGGCTAAGTATCGTAAGATTGTTTTGATCCAGTACTTTGTTCGCACAGGCATGAATGTCAGGTGCGCTATCGATCAACGTCCCATCAAGGTCGAAGACAATCGGACGTGACGCATGATGCATTGTGATTTCCAATCGGTCTGTAAGGTTGTGCCGGCCGCGGATGTAAATACTTCGAAGAACATGTCGTAGCCATGCAGCAACGTAAAGCATATCGATGGCTATTCCGAGCGTATGTAGGTTCGGGATCGTAAAACTGAAAACTTATTTTATTACATAATACAGATTATCGTTTTATGTTATTGTACACGCAAAGTAGACTTGTCGCGAACCGGTAAAGTTGATTTGTCACCTCGCCCCTGACGGATAACGCTTGCAGCATCGGGAAACGAACATGAGGGAATGGACCTGTCGCGTATTTGCGCCGCTCCAAGTGCTCGTTTAAGCCACCTTCCGTTCAAGGCGACGGGGCTTTTCCAGCCTAGTGCCGAATGGCGTCGACGTGGATTATAGAACCCGTTGATGTATTCGAAGATTGCCATCTCAGCCTGCCGCCGCGTTTCCCCTGACCTCCGCCAGATCAACTCGGCCTTGATAGGTTTAAAGAAGGTCTCGACAGCTGCGTTATCATAACAATTTCCTTTGCCGCTCATCGACACTCTGAACCCGTGTTGTCGCAGGATTTTCTGATAGTCGTGAGAACAGTAGTGGCTGTCCCCTGCTGTTCCTACATTTGACTTCAGACCCGCGTCAGCCAACCGTTCTGTGTATTTGATCGACAAATATTGGGCGGATTCAACCGGTCGTCGCAACACATTCGATTATATTCAGTTTGAGCAGTTCGTCTGGAGCTTCGGCAGGTGTTCTCCATCCGAGGGTTTTGCGGGGCCTTGTGTTCAAAGCATGCGCGACGGCGCTCAACTCATTGACACCGTGCTGGCTGAGATCCGTGCCCTT
>NZ_QQVY01000039.1 GCF_003590715.1 Paracoccus sp. JM45 | reverse complement strand
TTCACGTGGGTAGCGAAAGCCCTTCAGGGGCGGCAAATCGATTGGAATGTTCATCAGGCAGACATACCTCTACCAAACCCAGTCAACAACTTGGCAATACCTCGTAGAGCTGGTATAAAAAACGCGGCCGCAACGGGTGGTAGAGTAAATACTCAAAAACTCATTTACTCAAATACTCAATCCATAGATCACGGGTGATGCTGGATATGGTCCGGCCTTCTTCCGCCGCGCGCCCCTTGATGCGGCGGTAGAGCGAGTCCTCGATCTCCGCGTTCAGACGGCGCTTCTTCTCGTTGGTTTCGGTCACATCGTTCAGGAGCTTCGACTTGATCTCGTCGCGCTGGCTCGGGCGTTTGCTCGAAAGAGCCATCATGCACCCTCCGCGTCGATGAAGGTGAGAATCTCGTCTGTCAGGGCGTTCACCTCCGCCAAGGCGTCGGCGTTCTTGCTGTCGAACACCGTTCCCCCCTCGCTTGCCGTCTGGGGATACACCTGCCGCTGCGTGATGTGAGTGCCGAATACGCCAAGACCCTGTTCCGCGAGTGCCGTGACGATCTCGTCGCCAAGACGTGTCCCCGCGATTGCGCGGCTGATGATGAACCGGGCCGCAGGTTTGCCGTCCGTCACTTCCTGACGGGCCTTGATGAACTCGACCAAGTCCGACGCCGCCCACAGGTCGTAGGGACTGGGTGTGACCGGAATGAACACGAAATCGGTGATTTTGATGCTCGCGGCGATCATGTCCTCCAGTTTCGCCGCGCCATCCACCATGACAAAATCATAGGCGGCGGCGACATCCGGCAGGCTTTTGACGTTGTTTGCGCGGTCCAGGGCGACGAGGGGCAGGGGGTTCTCTTCATTGGCCGCGTGCCAGTCGCGGGCGCTGCCCTGCGGATCGGAATCGACTATCAGAACCTTGTGGCCGCGTTCATGCAGCGAACGGGCAAGGTTCGTGGTGATGGTCGTCTTTCCGCTGCCACCCTTGGGATTCAGTATGGAGATAATCGACACGTCAGTCACCTTATGTAAATGAGTTTTTACTCAAATGAGTATATACTCATTTCGTGGTGGCACAATCAATCCTTTCGACAGAAAGGCTACAGCCGGTCCTTCAGCCGCCGCATGAAATCCATTCGCTCGTGCAGAATGGCGATGATGATCGGCCGATCTTCGTCCAGCCAGACGATGTAGTGGTGCTCGCAACGATGGATGCGGATACCGTCCGGCAATCCGGCGAGCGTCCTTGACTGCGCCTGTTTGCGTCCAACGGCCTCGCAGCACGCCTCGATCCGATCGAAATACGTCTCGGCCTGCTCAAAGCCCTAGGTCTCTTAGGTGTAGCGCCAGATGCCGCGCAAATCCTCTTCGGCGGCAAGCGTGAGGTCATGGGACTGAATGTGGGCGGCTATCGCTCGGCCTGATCGTGCGCTTCGCGCCGGATGTCGGCCATCGACTTCGTGGAAAACTCGCCGCGCTGCGCCTGTTCGATCCGGGGCCGGAGAAAATCGGACAGGGCGGTAACCGCCTCGTCCTCGCTCATGTCATCAAGGGCAGGGGCATCGCCAAGGGTGCGCTTCAGCACATAGTCCTTTATGCTTTCTCCTTTCAGCGCGGCGATGGCCTTCAGCTTCTGGTGTTCTTCAGGGGTGATGTCGATCGAAAGTCTGGGCATGATCCGAAGATAGGGCATGTCAGCCCACAAAACAACATTTGTTGTTGTTCGGATTAGGTGTGTTAGCCCTGCCGTGCCCGAACCTCGGCAATGAAGTCACCAACCGACCAGAGCCAGCCGCGCTGCGCATCGGTGTAGCTGCCATGAACAGGGTAGGGGACGACGAGCTGAAGGCTGGACGCCTCCATCTGGTCCGTCTGCGGTCCGGAAATACCCGGCTCAAGCGTGAGAAGGTGCTTACGGCTGATCTTCTCGGCCTCCGCCAGAACCTGCCGCCAGCGGTCCTTGCAGGTGGACTTGGCCCCCAGCATCGTCAGGCGCGGGTCTCCACCGGCCGGTGCGGCCTGGTAGGTCTCCAGATCGGGAAAGAGGAAGTCGGGCTTGTGGTTGTGTTCGGTGACCGCGCCCCGGACATGCCGGATGTCATGCGCCCGCAGGACCGCCGCAAGGTGGTTTTCCAGCGAATGCCCCATGCGGGACTTGCGCCGGTTCTGGACGCTCAGGGAAAAGCTGATGAAGCCCTCAACGTCCGTGCCGCTGTCGTCCACGAACCCGGCCTCGATCCGCGACGATACGACCTTGCGCTCCAGCCGCCGGAACAGGGCCTCTTCGTGATCCAGCCAGGCAATGAGCGCCGCGTCCGGGTCGTCCTCGGCGCGGACCTCGGGCAGCGTGAGACGGGCCAGATGGGAGAACTCGGCCGTCTTCGGGAACGTGGTGCCGAACCTCTCGATGATGCTGTCCAGCTTGTCGGCTTCGGGTTCCTCGAACTCGACGCCGATCTCGTCCAGGATGAAGCGCGCGGCGAAGTCCAGCTCCGGTTCCTCGTCGGAGAACTCGCGCGACACGAAGGATTTGCCTTCGGGGCGCAGACCGAACAGCCAGAACAGCTGCTGCTCACTGGTGGACCCCTCGGGGGCAACGATAAACCACAGAACGCCGCCCTGGTCCTTGGCGAGGAACAGGGTGTCCCCGGCCTTCATGGCCTCCGTGACGGGGTTGGAGGGGTAGTAGAGCCGCCATTCAGGCGAGCGATCCGGATTATTGAGGCGGGTGTCGTAGTGCGTGGCCCAGCTCTCCTCTGTGAAACCCTCCTGATCGCCGCCAAGCCAGATGTAGATTGCGGGAAACTTCTGGTGCTGTGTGTCCCCCAGAAATTCCTCCCGCATTTGGGGCGTCGTATTCACTTCGTGCTGGTTGGACCGTTTAGGCTCGGCATCCACGGCGGACAGGCGCTTGACCCCGACGCCCTTGAAATAGTCAGACAGTTGCCCGCGTTGTATCACCGCTCACCTCCAGCGTTTTTGTATCGGATTTCAACCATATGGCGCATTGATCGACAACGCTGTCGAAGGGCAGGTGGGTCTTGCCCTTCAGGGCGCACTCCCGGACCGTTCCGATGCGCCAGCCCGCCTCGGTCAGGGCCTGATACTGCCGCCGGTCGCGCTCGATGTTCCTGCCGATCTTGTCGCGCCAGAACTCCTCGCGGCTCTTCGGCCAGCGAAACAGATGGCAGTCGTGCCCGTGCCAAAAGCAGCCATGAACGAAGATCACCGCGCCCCGGCTTGCGAACACAAGATCGGGTTTGCCTGGCAGGTCCTTTCGGTGCAACCGAAACCGGAATCCGCGCCGGTGCAACGCGGACCTAATCGCCAGCTCGGGTCTGGTGTTCTTGCCCTTGATGCCCGCCATCATCCGGCTTCGGGTTGCGGGCGTGACGGTATCCGCAGGCATTACTCCGCAGCGATACCGGGTTCAGGCAGGGGAAGCTGGACCTGCACGGTGGCAGGCACCTGCCGCCCGTCCAGCTCCATCGCCTCGATGATGCGCGGCTGCATGAGCTGCGCGACCGCGTTCACGACCGGCACGACAACGGCGTTGCCGAACTGGCGATAGCCCTGCGTGTCGGACACGGGGATCTTCCAGTCTGCCCGTCCGGGCTTTTGGAACTCCATAAGGCGCGCGCACTCGCGGGGCGTCAGACGGCGCGGGCGGTCGCCCTTCTGTTCGATCAGGATTTCGGAGCCGTCCTTGTAGTAGCGGGCGGACAGGGTGCGGGCCACGTCCTTCGGACCGAAGAGCGAGAACCCGAACCCGTTCCCGGCGCTGCGGTGCTTCTCCTTGTAGCCCTGAAGGTAATTCCACATGTGTTCCGTGAGCGTGTATTTCGGATCGACATCCCTATCGAGGATCGACCCCAGCTTCGGTCCGTCGCCTTCCGGCACGGCAAGCTGATCGAAGTCGAACCCGACGCTGTGATCCTTGAAGCCGACGATGAAGATACGCTCGCGCTTCTGCGGCACCCACGGAGACGAGCTTATGACCCTGTGAAAGACGCGATAGCCCAGCTCCTTCTCCAGCACATGGATAATCGTGGCGAAGGTCTTGCCGCCGTCATGGCGCTCAAGGTTCTTCACGTTCTCCAGTAGGAAGGCAGGGGGGCGGTGATGGTCGATGATCTTGGCCAGATCGTAGAAGAGCGTTCCCTGCGTATCGCAGAGAAAACCATGCGGACGGCCAAACGCGTTCTTCTTGCTGACGCCCGCGATAGAGAGCGGCTGACAGGGAAACCCGGCCAGAAGCACGTCATGGGCAGGGATTTTCTCGGGTGCGTTCGCATAGGGGCGCACGTCCTCGGCAAAAACGTGGTCGCTGTTGGCGGGTTCCGGGAAATTGGCGTTGTAGGTCTCGCGGCTGAACCGGTCCCACTCCGCTGTAAAGACGCACCGACCCCCGATGGCCTCGAAGGGCAGGCGTAACCCTCCGATCCCCGCAAAAAGGTCGATGAAGCGGAATCCTTCCAAGCGCTCGCCCGTGCAGCGCGCATCCGCTGTCTGGCGCAGCTTCTCCAGACGGAGCCGGTCGATCCGCTTGCCTTCGCCGTTGATATGTCGCCGGACTGTACGGGCGTTCACATCCAGAAGCTCTGCCGCCGTGTAGATGTCGAGACCGGCGCGATCCATCAGTTCTGCAAATTCTGTCCGTGGATGCGCGTTCATGTGCCTGCCCCTGATCTGTGTCGGTTTATGACAACATGTCATAAACTGTCCCAGAGGTTTTGGGAGCCCTGTTTCTGGTATTTGTTCATCCTGTGTTCTAATATGGGGTTAAGGTAGGATGATGCATAAGACCTGTCTGCTAATTTTCCACCTATAGATGCTCGACACCGATGTTTGGCTGCCCGGTTCGACTTATGAATGCGCCAAACCGTTGGACCAGATTGCTCAAGAAGGGTGGCGAAACAGAGGCAACCCTTGCCGTAAGTTGCCCGTTCAACTCATCCAAGGGGATTGTTCGAATTTTGCCGAACTGCACGAGGATTGGCTCCTCACTCCCTGGAATAGGGGGCAGGAAGTGAACCGATGCAGGCAGGTTTTGATTAACGAAGTTACGCAGAAACTTCGTAGGCTCTTTTCGCTGGTTATTGCTTGTTGCTGCTCGCAAAGCTTCTACATTCGCGGTCCATTTGTCGGCACCAAGCGCACATTCTGCCAGCAATACGTTGAGAACCTTGCCAGTAGCCATATCGCACTGGGGCGTCAGAACGATCCAATTGGTGTCGTCAATGAAAAAAATGTCGCCAGTATGAGCTCTGTCAGCGATGTAAGATGGCATGACAAAGTTCTCATAAGGGTGCCAATCGCCTGCCGCTTCGAGGCCGAGCAGTTCGGCGGTGTGGCTGGCATACTGCCGCGCAATCGCTGTAGCCAGCTTCTTGTTGTCATGTCCGATGGCGTCTTCCATCCGCGACCAATTCGGCCAAATTCTTCGAGCAAAGACATCACCGGCAGACTGCTCCAGAACCTCACGCACGCCTCTGAGAGTCTCCATAAGTGACCACTGCCCGCCCAACCAGTTGAGCGCCTGTTCGTACCCGTCATCTGCTTTGTCAAATGTGCTCACAGGCATATCGGCAAATTTGGGGTCAACTTCTGCCGGGTGTCCGGAGACAATCGCAACCGGCATACCCTTCGTTATTATCAGTTTGGATACGAGCGTGTTGCCTATTTCTGGAGAATTCTGCTTTCCTACGTCACCCGTAGGCAAGCGCAGGTCGACAATCGCGCAGTCGATCCTGTAGTCATAGATCGCCTCAAGAGCGTCAGCGATAGTATTCGCCGGAACCGCCTTAAAACAGCGCCCGTTGCCCTCGTTGGCATTATTCCACTCTTCAAGCGCTTCCTGCATCAAAGTGATCATGCGCCCCTCGTCTTCAACGACGAGAATAGTCTTCTTATTCAATGCTCTGGCCCTACCGGAAATTCAATTTCAAACAATGCTCCATCCATGTGTTCTGGATGAAACTTAAGCTTTCCACCTGATCTTGCCAACGCTTCGCGTGCAATGTTCAAGCCAAGGCCCGTACCACCATCCTTCAGAGTGAAGCCAACTTCGAAGATGCGTTCCCTGAACTCTTCACGGACCCCTGGTCCATTGTCCTCGATGAACACATGTCCCCCATCATCAGAACGGGAGAGGGTGATTTGAATACACGGCTCTTCAATACCTGTCGCCTCCAGCCAATGTACGGCATTGCCCATGATATTCACCATTGCAGTAGATAGGTCTTCCGAATTACCGAGGAACTCCATGCCTTTAGCGGTTGTTTCGATCTTTACCTCAACTTGGTGGCTCTCAAATATTGCCAGAGCATCCTTGATTGTCTTGATGGGGTAGAACAGTGTCGGCTGTCGACGTTTTCCACCGGCCAGCGGCCGCAAGACCCGGAACAGTTCAGCCAGCTTGTCGCCTGATGCTTTCATTTGCGGTATTCGCTGGGAAAAGAACTCTCTTGCTTTGCTCTTTCCGCTGTCATCGCCCGTTAGAAACGTCTTCAGCATGACGTTCATGCGATCAGCACTCTTCCGGATAAACGTTGCCTCGGGCGACCCCTCGTGCAGCACCTCAGCGAGGATGGCTCCGAGCGAAGATTGTGCCTCAAGAACCCTTTGCCGCTCTCGCATCGCATCAACACGCAGCGACAATCGTTGCGATTCCTTGTCAATGATACGCTCCGCCTGTTCGCGCTGTTTAGGCTCCAGCAATGAGATCAGCTTCCTGACACGCTTCAGCTCAGAAAGCTCCTTCAGCTCAGCGAATGACGATGAACGAGACCTAGAAATTCCAGCCTTCTCTCGAAAATCAAAACGTTTCGGCTCAACAACCTCTGCAAGCAACCGCTTTGTCAACCTTGCAAGGTTCTGGAATGCTGCGTTGTCTTCGAAGCCCTCCCGGCTGCTCCTCTCAAAAAGGTTCGAGTCCTGTTCGCTCCCGATTTTGAGGTATCCGGCTATCTGGTTGTGTCCAACCCGCAGGGACGGGTCCTGGACGCGCCGGGAGTCAAGTGCCAGCCAATCATTCTCTGGATCACCGTAGGGTCTGACCCGGAAACCTTCTCGATATATTGCGACCCCGGAGATACTATCGAGCAACCGGCGCGCCTCCGTAGCACTCAAGTCGCCCATGCCTGCGGCCTTCATGTTACTCTTCAGCGCATCTGCTTCTCGATCAAACAGATAGAGTTGAACTCCCACGTTTCCCGCACTTTCGCTTCGCTTTATACCAGCGCCCGGGATCGTGATTGTTTCGGCACCCCGTCCCGCGCGGTGAATTGTAAATGAACCCTCAAACGAGCCGTCAGCCGCAAGCGTCCCGCTGAGTTCATAATCGCAGGTCGATAACAGGGGAAAAGGATGAACACGGCGGCCGTGGCCACGGTAAGGGCTGTCGGGCAGGTCAGGATCGGCTTGCGCAAAAATATCCTCTGGGTCGAAACCTGCGGAGCTGTTGTCGTAATCGGATAGGTCGAGGTAGACACAAAAGTCTTCACTTTTTTCGTGTGACGCTGAGAACGGTGAAAGCAACCGCCTAAGTTCGTTGTATAGCTTCGTCAGCCTCTCCTTGGTCCATTCTTCATGAAGTTCGATGATTTCGATGGTTGTGCCCGTGGGTTCGTCAACAGCCTGAACAAGATAGTCGATTGCGATGTCTGACAGGTACACGTCGTCGCTGAAAATACTCCAGTCCAGCTCCGGGATTAAGACTGCGGCATTGCCCTCCTTGGTCTGGAATGTGGATGTCAGAGCCATCTTCGCGCCAAGCTTTGCCGCAGCAAACCGGCCGATCCCCTTAGAACCCATCATTTTTCGATCTTTGGTTGGCGAGCGGCGGTTCTTCACTTTCGATGCTGTTGCAGGTTCCATCCACTTCAAGCGAATATCATCTAGCGACATCCCGTGACCGTCATCGGCGATGGATATTCGGCCCTCACCCGGCTGAAGTGGCGGACTGAACCTTATCTCTACGAAGTTTGCGTCGGCATCATAAGCATTCTTCACCAGTTCGATCACCGCAGCCTCGGGGCCGCTGATCAATTGGTCACCAATAGTCCGAATAATTCGTGCCTTTGGTTTGAAGCGCAGTTTGCTTTCTTCGGTGTCAGGCATTGGCTAACCGCGCTCCAACCGCGTGGGCGACTTGTAGCAGTCGAAACTCTGCCCTTGGCCCATCAGTAGAGTTTATAATATTTAGGCTATTCACACGCATCTTTCATTCCAAAGGTTTTCAAATTGAACCACCGTACCACAGGTTTCGAGATCAAAGGGCATGGGTCGCACCGAAACCTCCCCTAAACTTTCCGCAACAATAGCACTATGCAAGCTGTTGAAAACGCTTGATACTGGTCCTATTTCATGCCGTAATCTTACAAATTGCGGCCACGTCGCGGCGGCTAGCCTAGAATCCTCTACCTTGTGGCCATAGCTACCAAAACGAGCGCCCATTTGCCCTATTACGAACAGGCGGACGTTTACGGTTTCGATGCCGGGTGGCTTCCGTAGCCGCAGCGACTTCAAAAGCTCTTCAGTGGGTATTGCCAAGTTGTTGACAGCAGATTGTGCTTCTCTGTGAAGGGCGTGGATCACGCGGTCATCTCAGCGGTGTAATCGGCCCAGAGGCTGAACGCATCGTTGCGG
>NZ_QQVY01000038.1 GCF_003590715.1 Paracoccus sp. JM45 | reverse complement strand
GAGGTATAGCAACACGCTATGACAAGACCGATTGCAGCTACACCGCCAATTGGAACCTCGCCGCAGCCCTGATTGCTTCAAGATGAATGTCCACGGGCCCTAGTTGTTGCAATAATAATAGCGCCGGTCGGAACATCTTGGCATCCGTGCGGGGAGGCCATTGCTGTTGCTAACGTACGACTTCTACTATTCGGTTAACCTTTTAAAACTATCGCACTCAGGTCTACCTAATAATCGTGCGCCATCTCGAACATGTGAAAGAGGTGGGTATGGAGCCTGTTCGTTTGTCGGAGTGAAACAATATCAATTAAAAATGCGTATCGGGATATCTTTGAAACGACTTCAAAGGTACAAAGTAATTTCGACTTTCCCGCACCAGCTTGCCACGTGAACAATCATGAACACAGACGTCCGTCTTACCGTGTCGGTTATCATTACAGCACATGATGCCGCCGCGACCATTGCTGATGCAGTCAGTACCGCCTTGGCAGAGACTGAAACTGTCGAGGTGATTGTCGTCGATGACGCATCCCGTGATCGAACTATTGAGGCCGCTACATTAGCGGGTCAGGGCGACAGCCGGCTTACGGTGATGAGTTGTGCGATAAACGGTGGTCCTGCGGCTGCGCGAAACAGGGCACTGGAAATTGCCACTGGTGATTTTGTGGCGGTACTGGACGCAGATGATTTTGTCCTTCCCGGACGTTTTGCCCGCTTATTGTCAATTCCAGATGCGGATATGATTGCCGACAATATCGTGTTTGTCGCGGAAGATTCTTCGCCAACTGATTTGCCAGAGGTACCAACGGTCGATGCTGCCATAATCGATCTTGATCTTGCAGCTTTCGTGCGCGCAAACCATTCCGTGCGCGGCAGCAGTCGCCGAGAGTGGGGCTTTCTAAAACCTATCATGCGCCGCAAGTTTCTTCAAAGAAACAAGCTTTATTATGACAGTACACTGCGTTTAGGTGAAGACTACGACCTTTACGTTCGGATGTTACAATTAAATGCACGGTTCAAAATATTGACCCAAGTTGGATATGCCGCCCGCTGGCGTATGAATTCTTTGAGCTCTCGTCACAGCACTGCAGACCTGCATGCACTACATACTGCGGCGCGCGCTCATCTTAAAATGCAACAATTGAACGGCAACGCCCATGCTGCGCTGTCTATCCACGCCAAAGAACTGCATCGTCGATTCTTACTTCGCGATTTCTTGGACCGTCGGGCGAGACTAGGACGGGCAAGAGCCATATTGTCATGTTGTCAGTATCCGATGACACTTATGCCGATTACTCGGGGCATTTTATTGGATAAATTCGGGTTCAATAAAAGCGCGTCTGTTTCACGAGTAGGGCGCTTGCTAATTGAATAATAATTATAAAATACTATAACGCGAGAATTCCTTGGAAATAATTTCTGTCTAACTTCAGCGTCCGTGGGACAGATTTGAAAACCGGAGGGGTTATGGTTCATCGTAGCCTTTAAGAAGCGAAGAAAAAAAAGAAGCCCGGAACATCGAAGAATACGGCTGACAAGCCGGTCAGGAACATCCGCCGCAAGACCTGCCAGACCTATTCGGCGGCAGAGAAGATCCGCATAGTTTTGGCGGGCCTGCGTGGAGAGGAAAGTATCTTGGCACTCTGTCGCCGCAAGGGCATCGCCGAGAGCCTCTACTACAGTTGGTCAAAAGAATGCGTGGCCGACCTCACCTTCAAAAAGCGTCTGCTCAAAAAATCCATGACTGGGGCTGCTGAGTTCAAGGAATGAGGTATCCAGTAATTGCTCTGTCCCTGAAAACTGGACCGCTTGAAACTGGAGTTTTCTGCTCACATTCCCTGGCTGGGAGAAGAGCAAAGAATGATGAAAGCATCAAGGTTTATGGAGGCGCAGAAGGCGTTTATCTTGAAGCAAGGCGACGAAGGCATGCCGGTGGCCGAGATCTACCGAAAGGCGGGGATCAGCCAAGCGGTAATTCCCCCGTTTTTAATGGGGTACAGCCGTAGAATTCATTCGGCTGTTTTCAGTTTCATTGCGGGTGTGATCCCGCCGATGCCCATGTTGGGCCGTTCGTTGTTATAAGTCCACAGCCATTCAGTTGCCTGGTTCTGTGCCTCCTCGATCGTTTCGAAGATGTATTGGCTGAGCCACTCACCTCGAACTGTGCGGTTGTAGCGCTCGATGTAAGCGTTTTGCTGCGGCTTTCCGGGTTGGATGTATGCCAGAAGAACGCCCTGCTTTTCGGCCCACTCCGTGAGTTTTCCGCTGACATATTCGGGTCCATTGTCAATACGAATGGTTTCGGGTTTCCCACGCCATTCGATGATCCGGTTCAGGCTACGCACAACGCGTTCGGCAGGCAGTGAGAAGTCCACTTCAATGCATAAGCCCTCGGGTTGAAGTCATCCAGAACGTTCAGTGTCCGGATCGACCGACCATCAGAGAGCTGATCTGCCATAAAATCCATTGACCATGTTTCGTTGGGTCTGTCAGGCACTGCCAGTGGTTCGGGCTTGTCCCGCTTGAGCCACTTTTTGGGTTCTATGCGCAGATTCAGCTCCAGTTCGCAGTAGATCCGATACACCCTTTTATGGTTCCAGAAATAGCCCTGCACGTTGCGCAGATACAAAAAGCAAAGGCCAAAGCCCCATGTGCGCTTGTCCTCGGTCAACCGTTTTAACCAATCGGCGATCTCCCCGTTCTCATCGCTCAAGATGGGGCTATACCGATAGCACGTCTCGCTGATCTGAAACGCGCGGCAAGCCAGCGCAACGCTGATCCCAAGCTGTGCGACCGCGTTCATGGCCATCTCTCGTCACTGAGACGGCCTTAAGGCTTTTTTCCAAGGGCTTCCTTGAGCCACTCATTTGCATACTCATCTCGGCATCCATCTTCTTCAGCCTGCGGTTCTGCCCAGCCATGTCCTTCATCTCAGCGATGAGTGACGCGTCCATACCGCCAAATTTGGCCCGCCATTTATAAAAACTGGCGCTGCTCATCCCATGCTCCCGGCACAGCTCCGAGACCGGAACGCCGCCCTCCGCCTACTTCAACACAGCCATAATCTGCGCGTCGCTAAATCGTCCGTTCTTCATCGTAAATCTCCTCAAATATTTTGCCGGGAAAATTCAACTTTTGAACACCATTAATTTTAGGGGGGATTACCGAAGTGTACATGAGAAGCCTTATTATTAATCTCATAATACGTCGCTCTGACCAAATTTAAACGGTAGACATGTTTCTGGGCAGGCTAACTTATTTGTACGCTTGCCCTTTACGGCTTTCGACTCTACGCGTGCCTTGAAGCCCACATTATGGGTCTTGCATTTCTTCATTTCCCGACCAGCATAGACCGTAGCCTGATTAGCCTTAGTTTAGCTACATTGGCTTCCAGCTAGAAACGAGCGCGACAGATGAATAAATTCGACTACATTATCGTCGGAGCTGGTTCGGCTGGATGCGTTTTGGCTCGCCGCCTATCAGACCAGAAAAATCTGCGCGTGCTGCTGATCGAAGCTGGCGGAAAGAACCGTCACCCGTTCGTTTCCTTGCCAAGGGGTTTTCACAGGCTTGGTAAGAACCCCAATTATTTTTGGAACTATTTGGCAGCAGAAAAGGATGATGGTTCGAACGAAACGTGGCGCTATGGCAAGGGGCTGGGTGGTTCTAGTTCTGTAAACGGCATGTGGTACATGCGCGGCATGCCCCATGATTTCGATTATTGGGAAAAGGTAGCTGGGACAAACTGGAACTGGAATTCGATCGAACGTACCTACAAATTAATTGAAAGTTACAAAGAAGACGGGGCCCATATTTCGCGAGGGCAAAAAGGGCCATTGCAGATTACGCAAAGCTCGTATCGCTCTCCTGTAACCGCCGCAGCACTTTCTGCTGGAAAAGAATTAGGACTCAAGGTTCTTTCTGATATTAATGAACCCAACACCAATGGCATCGGTTATTCGCAGTTCACGATTGATCGAAGCGGACGTCGCGGGTCCAGCTATCGTGTCTTTCTCGAGCCAGTTAAGTCGCGCCGCAATCTTGTTGTTATGTATGATACAGAGGTAAAGCGTATCATTATCAATGATGGCCGGGCAACTGGTGTTTTATGCATCAATAACAATATCGAGTACACTTATGAATCTCGTTGCGAAGTAATTATCTGCGCAGGTGTTATTCAGTCGCCAAAGCTATTGCAGCTTTCAGGAATTGGACCTGCGAATGTTATTCAGCAGGCAAATCTTCGCCTTATGCACTTACTCGATACAGTTGGTAAAAATTTGTTCGACCACCCCATGACTAAAATTGTATACGAGTTAAATAATGACAAAAATATATACCAAGAAACTTCCTCCTATAAAAAGTATTTAAATATTATAAAGTATTATGCCTACCTTAAAGGTTTTATGGCGACATCTTCCGTTCCAATAACAGCAATGATTTCGAATAAAGCAAGCGAAGCATGGCCTAACATCCAACTAGGTATGATCCCTATGCTAATAGGTTCGGATAAATTTGTAGACGCATCTGCTAAAATCAGACATGCTCCACGGCCTGGTATAATGTTTATGGGTTTCGAGTTACGGCCCAGATGTCGTGGAGATATTAACATCGTTTCATCTGATTATCGCGCCGCTCCCAGTATTTTTATAAATTGGAAAGATAATAAGGAAGATCGTGAGGAACAAAATGATATAACAAGGATCATTCGCAGACTAGCCCGCAGCAGATCTCTTTCTTCTTTTTGTGGAGAAGAACTATCCGCAGTTTCCGAAAAACAGTCGACTGGCGATCCACTTACCTCAAGTGTTTTTGAAAGCGGGTCGCATGGGGGCGGGACATGTCGAATGGGCTATCAACAAACGGAAAGTGTTGTGGGACCCAATCTTCTAGTGCACGGACTCAAGAACCTGAGAGTCGCGGATGCCTCAGTTATGCCCTCACCCGTTTCGGGAAATACCAACGCAATTGTAATGGTTATCGGCTGGAAAGCTGCCGATCTCATTCTGGATCAACAAATTTGATCTTAACCGTTATGACCGCTTATGGGTAATCCCCCCATTTTTAGCGGGGTGCATCTGTAGAACTTATGCGGCCATTTTCAGTTTCTGGGCGGGTGTAATGCCGCCGATGCCCATGTTCGGGCGGTCGTTGTTGTAAGTCCATAGCCATTGCGTGGCGTGATCCTGGGCCTCCTTGATGGTTTCGATGATGTATTGGTCGAGCCATTCGTGCCGGACCGTGCGATTATAGCGCTCGATGTAGGCGTTCTGCTGCGGCTGACCGGGTTGGATGTGCTGGATCGAGATGCCCAGTTTCTCAGCCCAGATCAGCAGCCTGCCACTGATGTATTCCGGGCCGTTGTCGACCCTTATCGTCCTTGGTTTGCCACGCCATTCGATGATCCGGTCAAGGCTGCGGATGACCCGTTCGGCTGGCAGCGAGAAGTCGACCTCGATACCCAGTCCCTCGCGGTTGAAGTCATCCAGCACGTTCAGCAGCCGAAATGCACGGCCATCACCGAGGCGATCTGCCATGAAGTCCATGGACCAGGTCATGTTGGGCGCCTCCGGCACCGCGAGCGCATCGGGTTTGTCCCGCTTTAACCGCTTGCGGGGTTTGATCCGCAGGTTCAGTTCCAGCGCGCAATAGATGCGGTAGACCCTCTTGTGGTTCCATGGATACCCTTTGACGTTGCGCAGGTGCAGAAAACACAGACCGAAGCCCCAGGTTTTGCGGGCGTCCGTCAGGCCGACTAGCAGATCGGCGATCTCTTCGTTCTCGGCCTTCAACTTCGGGCCATAGCGATAGCAGGTCTCGCTCACCCCAAAGGCCCGGCAAGCCAGAGCAATGCTGACCCCCCGTCGCGCCACCGCGTTCTCGGCCATCTCTCGGCATTGAGATGGCCGGTCTACTTTTTTCCAAGGGCTTCCTTCAGCAAATCCGCCTGCATGCTCAGATCTGCATACATCCGCTTCAACCGACGGTTCTCATCTTCCATGGCCTTCATCTGGCTGATCAAGGACGCATCCATGCCGCCATACTTCGCCCGCCATTTGTAGAACGACGCGTTGCTCATGCCGTGCTCGCGGCACAGTTCGGCAACCGGCACCCCGCCTTCAGCCTGCCGCAGGATCGCGATGATCTGAGCCTCAGTGTATCTGCTTGTCTTCATTCGAATTCTCCTCGTTCATCTTGCCGAGAAAATTCTACTTTTGCAGCCCCTCAATTTCGGGGGGGATTACCCCAGGCATGGCCTGAGCACCGCTACGTTCTACAAACTGAAGGCCAAGTATGGCGGGATGGAAGTGTCCGAGACGGCCAGGCTGAAGGCGCTCGAAGACGAGAACGCCAAGCTCAAACGCCTGCTGGCCGATACAATGCTCGACAACGTGGTGCTGAAAGACTTGCTGGGAAAGAGCTGACGACATTGACGAAGCGGCGAGACGCGGCGCTTCAGGTGGTGCTGGATCATGACATCTCGCAGCGCCGGGCCTGCAGGCTTGTCGGTGTCGATCCCAAAACAGTCCGGCGTGAACGCCCGCCGGACTGTGCCGAGATACGCAAGGAGATGCTGGAGATCGCCGGCAAGCGGCGCAGGTTCGGTTACCGCCGGATCGGCGTGCTGCTGGAGCGCAAGGGCATGACCATGAACCACAAGAAGCTGTATCGCATCTACCGCGAGGAAGGGCTGTCCGTGAAAAGGCGGCGCGGTCGCAAGCGCGCACGTGGGACGAGGACGCCGATGCCGATCGCGGGACAACCCAATGCGCGGTGGTCCCTGGACTTCGTATCCGACAGCTTCGGCGCCTCGCGGAAGCTCCGGATTTTGGCGGTGATCGACGACTGCACGCGCGAGTGTTTGTGCCTTGTAGCAGACACGAGCCTGTCCGGCGCACGCGTCGCCCGGGAGCTCAGCGCTCTAGTCCGGATCTACGGTAAGCCCGGCTGCATTGTCAGTGACAATGGGACGGAGTTCACCAGTCGGGCCATGCTGAAATGGGCCGACGAGAACGAGGTGCCGTGGCACTACATTGATCCGGGTAAGCCGCAGCAAAACGCCTTTATCGAGAGCTTTAACGGCAGCCTGCGGGACGAGCTGCTGAACGAGGAGATATTCGACACCCTGGATGACGCACGGCGCAAGCTGGCCCTGTGGCGATACGACTACAATGCGGTCAGGCCACACTCGTCCCTGGCCAACCAGACACCACAGCAAGCGCGCCGGACGCTTGAGCAATTTGAGGGCTCCGCGCCCGGCGCGCTTGCGCCAGACCGAGAACCAGAATACCCAAATCCAACCTGCAGACTCTCGTTATGAACGAGGGACCGGCAGGGGGCAGGTCAGGCCATGATGACGAAACAAGAGGATTATCGGAATCCGGTGACGACGATGGCGTAGCGGAAATTGCGCGTCACGACGTCCCGGTAAGTCGGGGGTGTGAGGAGGTCACTGAACAGTAACGGCAAAGGATCGATCAGATCCGGGTCAGAGAAAGCAGCATTTGTGCAGGGGCCACGAGCTCGGTTTGTTGATATGCCTCTGGTCCGCACTTAGCATACTGGTCGCCGAAGCCGTGGCATGAGCCCGTCCGAGGAAAGGAGAAATCCGCTTGCCACCTGATTTGTGCAACAGAGCCACTAACATCCTACCATTTTAATAATCTTATTTAATACACGTCTTTGAATATAATTAAAAGACGTGTAATCGGCTGCGGCTTTTGATCGAATTTGCACAGCGGGCAATTTTTCGGCTTTAGAATTTTTTGACGCTATTTCAAATACTTGAAGCAAAGGACGAATACCTCCAACGAAATGGCCAGCAACAAGTTCGGGACTATAACTATCATTATTGCGGATTACACGCATCTGTTTGCCATCCCAAATTCTAGCGTCTCGCGTTCCTGCTAAGGCAGACCAGCATGTCTGCTCTAGAAACCATTGATGAGGTTCGTTTTGCTTATAGTCTGAACTATTTTCTATAAATTCAATTAACGTTTCTATCTGCCTAAGATCGTATTGATTTTTTCGCATCATCATCAGTCCCGCATTATAGCGATGGCGCAAACGATGCGGATTTGTATTCCAAGGCTTTAAAGAGTAGCTATCGGTTGTGTCCTGCAAAAACAACATGTCCGCAGAACTATCAGGCCAAGTGAAGGCGCCGCTAAATGGGCGAAAAAACAGAATGTCCGTATCACATAATACAATGTCTCCCGTAGCCATTAATGGGATATCAAACATTTTTTGGCCGGTAGGGGATCGATCGCGAAATGCAAGACTTTGTGGATAGCGGGAGAGCAATGGTCGGACGAAGTTATCTGCATCTATTTTGCTGACAATAGCAACATTCGGAATATTTTTTTCCAGTAATATTATATCTTCTGTCGTCAATGAACCATCATCATGCAATGTAATTTTTACTGGATCCGTACAGTAACGTATAAGAGATGATAAGCAATGTATCCCTAACTGCACATCTCGATGGCATATAAGAGCGCGAACGACAATGTCACTATTTATTTTTTGTGTGTTGTTTGAAAGTGGAAGGTCCATCGAATAGGTTCCCTTGAGCTTCAGCAGCACTTTTACGGCAATATATGTTAGAATTCTAGGTGTTTAATCCCGCGGTTTAATAGTGCGAACCTTTCAGGCTTGGAATGGAGCATTAGTGGCAAATTCTTCACGTGAACGCTACGACCATGCTCGGCTTCATCGCTGCAATACAGCGATCGCAAGTCTCTCTGGCACGGCTGAGCATAAAACTGAAGATCAAGCGAAAAACTGTCGCGCAGTAGCTTAAGCCTGCGACAGTCCAAGACTTGAATATCGCACCAAATTAGCCTCGTTTAACCGTTCTCACTGAAGCCGAGGAGGTAACGATTGTCGTATTTCGATGGCATACAGAGGTGATCCTGAACTTTTGACCAGTTTCCCGCCGGGCTAAGCTATAGCATGTGTTTCATATCATGCGGCGGCTTTCAAATGTTGATTATGGTTATTATAGGCTTCGCCTGGCGTCAGCAGCTTATGCGATGAGTGCGGGCGTTCAGCGTTGCAACAGGTGATCCATGCGCCGATCCCTTTGCGGGCCTTGGAGCCTGTCTCGAAGGCGTTCAAGTAGACGCACCCGTATTTCGCTGCGCGGTTTGTCGATCCATCGCCCGCGCCCGTCCGTCTAAATCCCAACCTACCTGCCGAGTAACACCCCGGTGAAATCGGTGCTGGTGAACTGCGAGCTCTGATCTGACTTGAAGATCCCGGGCACCCCATATTGAATCGCGCTGGTTTCACCGGAGACCTATAGCTTCATTTCACGCGACCATATCGAGCACGTCGCGCTGTGCATAGAAGTTCTCTTCAGCCTCTGCTTGAGGGATGTTTCCGATGGGCCCAAGCAGGCGCCGGTTGTTGAACCAATCGACCCAGCCAAGGGTGGCCATTTCCAGATCCTGCATGTTGCGCCATGGACCAGTTCGGTTTT